>NZ_BAJX01000001.1 GCF_000613925.1 Prevotella histicola JCM 15637 = DNF00424 | reverse complement strand
ATAAAGAGAAACATACAGAACATTATCCTTATGAATTTATATATTAGATATTTCGATAATGAAGTATTAGTACATAACGCTGAAGAAGCTTTAGATTTCTTAAGTACAATCCCAGATATTCAGTTAACGCCAGACTTGGAAGCTGATATAAGAAATTATGCGGCTAATGATGTTTTCTATCCTAAACGTTATAAGGTTCGCCCACGTGTTTATTTTATTGTCATAAAAACTGAGGCTGCAACTATGATGGATTTTAAACAAAAAAAAGCGCTTCGTCCAAGTGGAGATGTAATACAGCGTAAAGACAATACCGCAATTATGCATCTTAATGAAGAATGTGAGGGGTGGTATGAAGGTGAATTCGACTTCAAGCGCGTTGTACTAATTCCCTCTTCTGGTAAACATGAATATCGTGATACTCATTTCGTGGCACGATGTAAAGCTGTTTCTGGTTGGGATTGTTACAACAGAATTATTGACTATCTAAAAGAAAGAGTTGATAGTAGAAGTCAATTCCCATCTGCTAAAGGTAAGAATTTTAAATTTAAATATCTAGGTATGTGGAAGTAATTCTACATGACTTTATTATGATTCTTCCGATATGAATAAGGTAATGCTGATAGGTAATGTTGGTCGCGATCCAGAAGTTCGCTATTTCGAGGCAGACCAATGTGTTGCTTCTTTTACCTTGGCAACAACAGAACGAGGATATGTTCTGCCGAATGGTACGTCCGTTCCTGATCGTACAGATTGGCATAATATTGTTCTTTTTAAAGGACTTGCCAAATATGCAGAGAAGTATATCCATAAAGGGGACAAGATTTATATCGAAGGACGTATTCGCAATCGGTCTTATGATGATAAGAAAGGGATGCGTCGATTTGTTACTGAGATATATGCTGATAATCTTGAATGGTTGTCTACTCCTCGTAAGGTAGAAAATACTGGTGAGGAAAGTAGTGTAGGTAATAGTGTAGCATCTTCAGATAACTCAAATTTACCGTTTTGATGAATTCATCATTATTTGACATTTCTTCTTATATAAGTGTACATCCAATAAGTCTTAATGTTGCTATAGCAATCTTTTTTGCTATTGCTCTTCTTTTGCTTTCTGCTTTTGCGAGTGCATCTGAGATAGCTTTTTTTAGTTTGTCCCCTGTAGATGTTGATGCATTAGAGCCTGACAAACGTCCTTCAGATAAGCTGGTTCAAGAACTGAGAGATGATAATGAGCGAACATTGGCTACTATTCTGATAACGAATAACCTTGTCAATGTCGCTATTATTATGCTTTGCAATTATATTTTCGATAGTCTTTTAACTTTTGGCGTAAAATGGTTGCAGTTCTTGTGTGTAACAATTCTGTTGACATTTCTTTTGTTGCTTTTTGGTGAAATAGCACCGAAAGTGTATAGTAGGAAAGCTCCTTTACAATTTTGTAGGCGTGCCGCGAATGGTGTTTTATTTTTTCGTCGCTTATTTTGGCCTATTGAAACAATCTTATTAAAGAGTGGAACATTTGCAGAAAAGGTGGTACAGAAAGAAAATCGACAACTTTCCGTTGATGATCTTGAGCAGGCCTTGCAGCTGACAGATAAGAGTGATATAAAGGATGAGAGGAAGATGCTTCAAGGAATTATACGCTTTGGTGATGAAACAGCGAAAGAGGTGATGACTTCTCGACAAGACATCGTAGATTTAGATATTCATTGTCCCTATGAAGATGTTTTGAAATGTATAGTTGATAATAACTATTCTCGTATTCCAATATTCCAAGATAACCAGGATAATATTCGAGGAGTTCTTTATATTAAGGATTTATTGCCCCATCTATCGAAACCAGCAAACTTTAGATGGCAAAGTCTTATTAGGCCTCCTTATTTTGTTCCAGAGACGAAAAAGATAGATGATCTTTTACGTGAATTTCAGGAGAATAAGGTGCATATTGCTATTGTTGTAGATGAATTTGGTGGTACAAGTGGAATTGTGACCTTAGAAGATATATTGGAGGAAATTGTCGGGGAGATAAATGATGAGTATGATGAGGAGGATCATAATTATACGAAACTAGCTCCAAATACGTATATCTTCGAAGGTAAGACCCTCCTAAATGATTTTACTAAAATTCTTAATCTTCCCGATGATGAGTTTGATCTCGTTGAAGGTGATGCCGATTCATTAGCTGGTTTACTGTTGGAGATTAAAGGAGACTTCCCAGCTATTCATGAGATATTGAAGTATAAGAACTATACCTTTGAGATTTTAGCAATAGAAGAGAGAAGAATTAGTAAAGTGAAAGTTACTATTGGTTGTGGAACGGATAATAACTGATATTGATGAGAAGATTAAGGTTGGAGTTCTTCCAATAGAAACTGGTAGGGAAGCTGAAAAGAAAGGAGAGTTAAGACTCCTTACTTTAATGCTTGGCTATACACCTATTATATCTCATAATTCAGATGGTAAGCCCTTTATTGAAGGATACAATATTAGTATTTCTCACACTAAAGGCTATGTCGCAATTATTATTTCTCGTTTTTTTGAGGTTGGTGTTGATATAGAATATCCTGCTGATCGTGTTCTTAGGATAGCTTCTCGGTTTTTAAGAGACGATGAACCTTTTAATGATATAGACTCTTGCTTGACAGCATGGTGTGCAAAAGAAGCAGTCTATAAGCTCTTTTCTTCTGATCATTTAGGCTTCCATGATATGAAGGTAGATGTTTTTGCACGAAAAGTAAAAGTCTTGAAGCATGGTCTCATTGTTAAATTTGTCCGTAAAAAATCTACCAATTTTTTGTTGACTTATTGTTGGAGGTAACATCCTTAATTTCTATAGTTAATTTAATGTATATAAGACTCTAATACTATTTAATTTCATTCCTAATTTATTATTTCTTGGTTTAATTCTTAATTATCATATAGCCATTAATGAAAAAAGATTAATTTTTGCACCGGTTCTTACTTTTAACTTGCTTTTATTGTATTTATTTTTTATCTTTGCCATAGTCATTTAACAAACAAGAGTTGTTATTTAAAATTTAATCTAATTAACTGGAGGTTATTAATATGAAAGAGACTAAAACCTTAGAGATTATTGAAGACTTTGAGTATGAAAATCAAAGTAATCAAGGGAATGATTCAGATGAGCAATTATTAGGAGGTGAAATATGGTATAATTAATTATCAGATTTTACATTCTTATTTCATTTATTATCTAGAGGGAGCATGTCTTATGTAAGAAGGTATGCTCCTTCTTTTTTTTTATAATAACTGTTTTCTTTATCAGGAATTATAGTTATTGTTGGTTTATGTGTATATCATTTTTGAAGGATTTGCAAGATTGTTCAGAAAAAAGGTGTATCTTTGTAGCTAAAAGCTATTAGAATAATACATGGCAAAGGCTAATAACAAAGAAATGACTGGTAAAACAACCACCAAGAAGACCATCCGTAAGCGTGGAGCTAAGGCACAGAAAGCTCCTGTTAAACGAGGAATATCTAATGATCTTATTCCTATTGAAGAAGAAACTTGGCTATTGCAACCTATAGCTGTTACGATGATGCGTCATGACTATTCTCTTATACAAGTCAGGATTTTAGTATCAATTGTTGAGAGTCTACAATCTATTTTGCATGGAATTCTGAATAACAAACGTGGTTTTCAGCTTGATTTATTCCAAACGGATGAATTGGATGAGGATGGGCGTATGCCTATAAAGTTGCCTTTTAAAGAATTGGGAGTTGATCCTAATCATTATCCTCAGTTACGTAATTCCTTAAAAATGCTAGCTTCTATCCCTGTAGAAATCCCATACAAGACTGCAGAAGGAAGAAAGTATACTAAAGCTACGAATCTTTGTGATGTTTATATTCCAGAAGATCGTTCTTATAATAAGTATGCTATTCTTAAACTTGATCATACTGTGGCGGAGAGATTAGTCTCTTTGGATTTTGGATATCACAGACTAGGGAAACAAATTGTTTTTGCTTGTAAGAATCGTTATACTCAGCGTATCTATATGTTTATCGAATCATGGGTTGAGAAAGGGCGTACTGTAATTAAGACCATTGATTTTCGTAAGATGTTACGTTTAGAGAATAATTACAAAAAGTTTTCAGATTTCTGCCGTCGTGTACTTGATCCTGCTATGCAAGAACTGAAGGAACTCTCTGAAAAAGGTTTTTGTGATTGTTATTTTGAGTATGATAAAAAGTACGATCATGGGCAGCGTGGAGGTGAGCCTGATGAGCTTATATTTGTTATCTATAGAACAAAAGACAAGATGAATGTTCAATTGCAAGAAATGACTCAAACTCAGCGTCGTCAGTTCCAGCAGTATCTTGTTCAGTATTTCGACTTCACTCCTGTTAATGCACAGCAGATGGCTGATCGCATTACTGCAGAGACTTATCAAGAAGCTGTGCAGAAATTGATGAGCTTACGAGATCGTTTCACAAGTTCATTTGTGAAGGATAAGGCTGCGTATACATTCAAAAGTCTTGATGATTTATTAAAATCTAAAGAAATTCCTAATACAGTTGTCGAGGAAGTGCAATAGGGTAGCGTATAATAGGAACTTCCCTTTGTAAAATAGGAGATTGCCTATAGGCTTTTTGCTGTTAGTAAGTTACTTTTGTAATATAAATATAAGATCACAGTAAGAATCTCTTAAAAAGTAACTGATATGAAGTATATTCGTTTAAATATTTTGTTTTTGAGCTTGTTAAGCTTTACGTTTACTTCTTGTGGTACTATGTTTTCTGTAGGAACCGGGGTTGGAGGACCTATAGCTTCTTCTGGATCAGAGTATTATGATGATGGATATGGTTTTGGTTATGGAAGCCGTTATGGTCGTATAGCTTATGATGAAGCAAGGAGAGAAGCATTATTTCTTTCAGATAAAATGGCTTATGAGCTTGGGTTAACTAATGCTCAGTATGAAGCTGTATATGAAATAAATCTGGATTATTTGTTGAATATGCAAGGAGAAAATACTCTTTTTGGTAATTATTGGGCACGTCGTAATAGTGATTTATTCTATGTTTTGGATGCCCGTCAATATAATTATTTTGTAGGCAACGACTATTTCTATCGTCCTGTTTATTGGCGTGACAATAGTTATGCTTATCGGGTTTATAACCGTTATGCAGATAGAAATGTCTTCTATCGTCCTCGTCCTGTTGATTATATGACATATCGTGGTGGGAGAAACAGGCTGGCAGATAGTTATTATGCTGGAAGATTTGGACGTCGTTCAGGACAGCCTATCGTAGTAGACCGTGTAGGTGGATATCAAGAAACTTATCAGAATGGACATACGTGGAGTGAAGCCAAGAGAAGTCCTTCGTATGATCAGCAGGGCCGTAACAGCTTTGGCAATGCGAGTCGTGGTAATTTTAATACTCCGCCTCGTTCATCTAGCCAAGATCCTGTACCTGCACCTCGCCCTTCCAATGGCAGTCAAAGTTCTTTTGGAAATATGTCGAGAGGTAGTTACTCTTCTCCATCTCAGACATATAACCAAAGTTTTGGTGGAGCACGTCAGAGAACAGAGACGTTTCAGCCTACTCCGGGACAATCCAGTAGCACGCGTACTGATGTACCTGTAAACAGAAGTAGTTTTGGTGGACATAGATAATCGTAAATGAAGATTTCAAATATAAATCGTTCAAGGGTAGTCTCTGCTATGGTCAGAGGCTACTTTCATGCTTTTTTTTCGGGTCAAGCTGATGCAATTTTCCCACAGAAGTCTCGTTTAGAAGCGTGTGTTTATAAAAAGCTGTTGGTTGCTAGCTTTGATAAATTGGCAACTAATTTTGTATCTGTGCTTTTCCCCATCCTTGTCCGTTTGAATTACTCTGATATAGATGCTGTTACTGAAGATATGAGACGGCGACATTTCTCGGAGGCAACTCCTTCTAAGATATTGTTACGTTATGCCTGCAAGACTAAAGAGTTGTATGAATTCGTGACATCAGAATATCAGAAACAGGTTTATGAACTACTTAATGGACATCTGCAATCTGTTGAGGATTTTTTTGATGATTGTCCAACTCTTTTGGCTGATGATAGTATACCTGTCCCTTTGGCTATTCGTTCAATAGTGCGAGTTCAGATGCAAGCCTATGCGTTGGGGATAACACAAGCTCAAACAGAGATTAACAATCTGCGTCAAACTACAATATATCGCTTGATGCTTTCTGGTATGGTGACATTGTTACATGAGACTCCAGTCAACTTTTCTGGTGATAATCTGGAAATGATGTTCAGGAAAGTCTCTTTAAATTCTGATAATTTCGAAAGTCTTATGAACGAGATGAACCAAGCTTATGAGGACTTAGTATAGACCGATATGTAGCTAGAAGAAGTATTACTATAGTTTTCCTGCATCTCCTAGATAGCTATCTTTAAAGCCAAGAAAATAGAGTACACCATCGAGTCCAATAGTTGTAATATTCTGCTCAGCAGTAGCTCGAACTCGTGGTTTTGCATGGAAAGCAATACCTAATCCTGATTCGGTAATCATTGGTAGGTCATTTGTCCCATCTCCAACAGCAATTGTTTGAGCTAGGTTTACTTTTTCAACCTGCGCTATTAATTTAAGGAGCTCAGCCTTTCTTTTCCCGTCTATAATCTCTCCAAGATATCGCCCAGTAAGTTTATTGTTACTATCAATCTCTAATTCATTAGCATAAACATAATCAATATCATATTTACGTTGTAGATATTCACCAAAATAAGTAAATCCACCACTTAAGATAGCTATTTTATAGCCACATTGTTTTAATATAGTCATCAATCGATCTACACCTTCTGTAATAGGCATTGTCTCTGCAATTTCTTGCATGACGCTCGCATCAAGCCCTTTTAGTAGTGCTACACGTTTGATAAAACTTTCTCTAAAATCAATCTCACCACGCATAGCACGTTCAGTGATTTCTGCTACTTCTTTTCCTACTCCTGCTCGTTTAGCTAGTTCGTTTATACATTCAGTTTGGATAAGAGTTGAATCCATATCAAAGCAGATTAACCTTCGCATGCGTCTGTACATATTATCTTCTTGGAAAGAAAAGTCTATTCCTTGCTCATGACTCATTAGCATTAATTCGGCTTGCATCTCTTCATTATTGTTGGGAGTACCACGCAGGGAGAACTCTATGCAGGCTCTGACATGCTGGTTCTGCTTGTATATACTCTGGCGGCCTGTGAGTCGACGGATAGAGTCTATATTAAAGCCTTGTGCAGCAATGACCTTTGTTATTGCCTCGATATTCTTTGCTGATAGTGAGCGCCCAATGATTGTCAAAATATATCTATTCTTCCCTTGGTTGTTTACCCAGCTTTCATATTCCTCGTCAGATACGGGTGTAAAGCCTATGTTTACCCCTAGTTCCGTGGCTTTAAATAGTAGTTCTTTCATAATTTGTCCTGATGACAGTTCATTACTTCGTATTAATATTCCTAATGATAAAGTTGAATGAATGTCAGCCTGGCCAATATCAAAAATATGTGCATTATATTTTGCAAGAATCGTCATGACAGAAGCTATAAGTCCTGGTCTATCTTGTCCTGTTATTCTAATTAGAATCTGTTCCTCCATTAGTTCTGTTCTCTTTTTGATAAATGAATGATTGTAGGCACAAAAGTAATTCTTTTCTTTGAGGTAGACAACTCATAATTCTTTAAATTATACGATGAGATGTCGAGTTGCATGATAGAGTTTGGTGTTAGCCATTCGCACATTATGTGTTTGCCCTCCACTCTTTATGTGTTTATACTTAACACTGGATGTGCTTGCTATTAGCACAAGATTTATTATGTATATTTATCTAACGAGTAACTATATGTTTCTTGTAATAAGGTAATAATATAAGTTGTAAAGCTTAGTTACTTGGAAAGTCCTTATATAATAAAAATCCCCAGTATAGCTTATCTTAATTTGCTATTGGGGATTTTTTCTGTTATAATTCTTGTATATTATTTCTTCAATTGCCTTTTCAGAAGTTCTGGAATCTCACTTGTTTCTTTTGCGACAGGAACTCCGACAGCTTCAAAAGCTGCAATCTTCTCGCTTGCAGAGCCTGAGCCACTGGAGATAATAGCACCAGCATGTCCCATTTGTTTACCTTGTGGTGCCTGTTGTCCAGAGATGAATACTGCTACAGGTTTTGTGATATTTTTCTTGATAAACTGTGCTGCACGTTCCTCTGCATCACCTCCAATCTCACCAATAAGTGCAATACTATCAGTTTCGGGATCGTCTTGGAACATACGGAGAAGATCCTCAAAATAAAGTCCTACAACGGGGTCTCCACCTACACCTACAGCTGTTGATTGTCCCAATCCTGCTTGAGTTAGATTATATACGACTTCGTATGTAAGAGTTCCACTTCTACTGATCACGCCTGTGTGTCCCTTTTTGAAGATGTTAGTAGGCATGATTCCTGCCATACTTCTTCTGGGGAAATTAGTCCAGGACAGTTAGGGCCTATAACTTGAACTCCTTTTATTTTTGCATATCGTTGTGCTAGGACAGCATCAAGTGTAGGTACTCCTTCTGTAATGCAGATAACTAATTTGATACCTCCATCTATCGCCTCAAGCATTGCATCTTTTGCAAATGGGGCTGGGACAAATATTATAGAGGTATTGGCGCCTGTTGCTGCTACAGCATCTTTGACTGTATTAAAAACAGGAATGCCGCATACTTCTTGCCCTGCTTTGCCTGGTGATGTACCACCAACTACATTAGTACCATATTCTTTCATCTTAGAGGCGTGGAAACTTCCATCACGGCCTGTGATTCCTTGTACAATTAACTTTGTATCTTTATTGATTAGAATACTCATAGCTATTATCTTTTAAAGGTTCTTACTAAGTTCGACAGCTTTATGCCCTGCATCTGACATACTCGTTCCTACTGTGAATTGGGTTTCTTCAAGTATGGAACGGCCTTCAGCTTCGTTGGTTCCTGTTAAACGGATAACTATAGGAATGTCTGTCTTGAGTATCTTGAAAGCTTCAATTAATCCTTTAGCAACATCATCGCATCGAGTGATACCACCAAAAATATTAATAAGTACGACCTTTACGTGTTTGTCACCCAATAATAATCTCATTGCTTCTACAATTTTCTCAGGATTTGAGCTTCCGCCAATATCTAGGAAATTAGCTGGTTCACCACCATAGAGCTTGATCATATCCATGGTTGCCATAGCCAATCCTGCACCATTTACCATGCAGCCTATGCTTCCTCCAAGGTTTACATAGCTGAAACCTTTGTCTTTTGCTTCTCGTTCCTTACGCTCTTCTGGAGTTGGTTCAAAAAGTTCGGCAACATCAGGATGTCTATAAAGAGCATTGTCGTCAAATGTCATTTTTGCATCAATAGCCTTTAATGAGCCATCTTTTAGCATTACCAATGGATTTATTTCAGCTAGAGAAGCATCTTTCTCCGTAAAGAGTTTATAGATATTCTTGAAGATAGGAACTGCTTGTTTTACTTGAGCCATATCATCAAATAGCTTGAATGCCGCTTCTCGTGCAAGATAATCACTCATTCCAATGACAGGATCAATTATGATTTTTTCAATCTTCTCGGGCGTTTCCTTTGCAACTTGCTCTATGTCCATACCGCCAGCACGACTCAGCATAAGCATAGGGCACTTTGATTTCCTATCAACTAAGATACTCATGTAATATTCTGAAGCGATATCAACGGCCTCACTGACTAATACACGATCAACGGTAAACCCCTTAATATTCATACCGAGAATGGCTTCTGCATGTTGCCGAATTTCCGTTTCATTACTTCCTAATTTGACTCCACCAGCTTTTCCTCTACCACCAGTGTGTACTTGTGCCTTAACAACGGCTTTTTCTAAACCTAACTTCTTGTAGGCTTCAACTGCTTCATCGGGAGTTCGACAGATGATATTTCTGTCGACTGGGAGCCCATAACTAGCAAAGAATTGCTTCGCCTGATATTCATGTACTTTCATAAGATTTGGTTTTATTTAAAATTATATTTGATAAATACTAATAATCTTGTGCTAATCGTTCTCCGCGTAATACTGATAAGGCATTCTCTGTCAGTGCCTGCATTTCATCTTGACCTGGATAAACATATACTGGAGCAAGAAAGCTTATACGTCTTTTCAGACGATCAATGATATATTCTGAGCGAGCCATACCACCTGTAAGGAGGATAGCATCCACTTTTCCATATAAAACAGCCCCTTCTGCCACTATGTTTTTTGCAATATGCCATATCATGGCTGACACAATGGCTTCAGCATGTTTGTCACCTGCTTTTATCCAAGTCATGACCTCTTTAAGGTCATTAGTTCCAAGATGAGCCATTAGCCCTGCTTGCCCGCTTACCTTCTTTAATAATTGTTCTTCTGTGTATTTACCACTAAAGCATAGATGAATTAAGTCAGCTGCAGGTAAGGTCCCAGCTCGTTCAGGAGAAAAAGGCCCTTCGCCGTCCAGTGCATTGTTAGCATCAATAGCACGTCCATGATCATGTGCTGCAATAGAAATTCCACCTCCTAGATGGCAGATGATAAGATTTAACTTCTCGTAGCTTGTTCCCATGTCTTTCGCAAATCTCCTACCAATTGCCTTTTGATTGAGTGCATGCCAGATACACATACGTGGCATGAGAGGTGAACCAGAAATATGTGCTTCTGGCTCCATTTCATCGACGACACCAGGGTCAGCGATGAAACTTCTACATCCAGGAATCTCTCTTGCAATTTCATCAGCAATCATACAACCAAGGTCACATGCGTGCTGATGTATAGCTTGCTGCTGATCTATTATCATCTTCTCTGTTATTGTAAAGACGCCACTAGAGACAGGCTTAGCTAATCCTCCACGACCAATGACAGCATCAAAGTCTAATGGTATATTCCTTTTTTCTAGCTCATTTATAACTACTTGCTTTCGAAAGTGATATTGGTCAGATATACGTTTGAAGGGTTTTAATTGCTCCTGCGTATGTGTAATGTCTGCCATAAATATTGGCTGATCATCATTTGCGAGGGATATTTTCGTTGATGTTGAGCCCGGATTTATAGCAAGAATCTTATATGCCATAGTTTTTATTTGGAAATTAAACTTGCTAATGCAAGACTATAAAACTTAGATTTAATGGTGTCTCCACGACTTGAAAGTACAACTGGTGCTAACGTACCTTGGAGAACAGCTGCTGTTTCTGCATGGCTGAATAATGTGATTGTCTTATAGAAAAGGTTACCAGCTTCTATGTCTGGGAAGATAAGAGCATCTGCCTCTCCATTGATAGGGGAGCATATATTCTTAATTTTCATTGCCTCTGTGGAACAAGAAGTTTTGAGATCCAATGGCCCGTCAACAACACATTTACCAAATAAACCAGACTCTGTCTCTTTTTTTATCTTATTATAAGAGTCTGTATAAGGGAAATGTTTGACGTCAACCTTCTCTGAACAGTGGATAAGAGATATCTTAGGGCAATCAATATTAAACGCGTGACAAAAATCAATGACGTACTTTATTTGTGCTTTACGTTGTTCTTCGGTCGGGTACGGTATGACAGCTGCATCAGTAAAAAAAAGTAGCTTCGGATATTCTGGAATCTTCGTCACCGTAATATGTGTCAGGACAGCTCCCCTTGGTAATATACCATGTTCTTTGTCAAGTATGGCGCGTAGTAGAACATCTGTGTTGACAAATCCTTTCATTATGATGTCTGCTTTTTGCTCGCGGATTATTTTTACTGCTATTCGGGAGGCCTCTTCAGGGTTCTCTGCAGTGACAGCTTGCAGGGCTTCTCTATCTGCAAATATTTTTTTAGTCCTCTCAGAACAAACTAATATAGGACTTATAAAACCTTCATGTGTAGCTTGTAGTATTGCCTCTTGTGTGTGATCTTCCTCTGGCCATACAACAACAGTGCGTTTACAGATTTCCTTCTTTTTAAGGAGTCCTGTTAACTGTTCAAAGTCTTTAATTGTCTTTTCTTCTTCTGGCATAGTTAATTGATTTATGGGTCGTAGTTTATTAATGAGACAAAGATACTATTTTGTTTTTAAATAGTATATCTATTTTGTTGAAAAATGATTGAAAATTCTTTTTTTTATGTAAGTTGATGTAATTTTGTAGCAGAATTAGAGATTATATATGAAACGTTTATTCCTTTTATTCCTTTTATTGAAGGCTACTCTTTTTGTTATTGCTCAGCCAGTTAGTCAGGGAATTCCACGTGGGGCAATATTATATAATGAGCAAGGATTGAGAGTTAATAGTCCCCAGAAAGCAACCTATTATCGTGTCCTTTCAGTTGATAGGAAAGGACAAAGGTTATTTCATGACTATTATATAAGTGGTGAATTACGTGCGGAAAAGTATTACTTAACATTAAATAAAGCAAATGCTAATCAAACAATACTAACAGGAGTATGCAGAACTTTTTATAAATCTGGAAGGGTAGAGAGTGTCATGCTATACGACCGAGGTAAGGCTAATGGTCGCGCAGTTTCATTCTTTCCTAATGGTAAAGTTGGTATGAAGTTGTTTTATAGGCATGGGGTTTTGGATGGAGCTTGTTATACATTTAATGAAAATGGCCAACTTGAATATACCACTATTTGGAAGAATGGTTTGAAAGTTAAAGAATTAAAGGGGGGGAGAGATTATTACATTGATTCTAATACAAAGAAAGATGCTTTCTGTGAACAGTTTGGTGGGGAAAAAGAGCGTATAGAACAGATTTCAAAAGATACTGAGTATACGCATTCAAGTAGCGTAAATAATGCTCATGTCAAGAGTAATGGTGAACTAAATTCTCCCAAAATCCATTCAGAGCATTTTTCTCTAAAGAAAGAATCAAAGAAACTTGTTGTGGAGGATGTTGCTTCTACTAAATTGCCTAAAGGCATATTTTCTTTTTCATATCTATATGACCTGCTATCGAATTCAGATCACTCTACTCAGGAAATGCATTTCTTTGATACTCTGAGTGCTCATTATCATTTGGAGGTTTTTCAGATGATAAATGGTTATGGCTCTCAGAAAGAGTTAATTTATCATCATAGTATGGATTATGATGTACATAGTGGTCTTGATAAAGTGACGGGAAGTAATCCTCGTCAGATAGGCTTTTGGGGTAATCTTGACAATAATCGTTTTACGGTTCAGCGTATTAATCTGTTTACATGGTCAGAAAATGAAATGTTACTTTTTGCGAAAGAGGCTGTCTCTAATGGCTATAAAGTACTTGGAGGGGGTGACTATAAGGAGCAAAATGGTAATTTTATCTTGGAACCTAGTGCTGGATTGAATAAAAATATGGGACGAGATGTGGTTTTGACCTTTACCTTTGATCCTAATTTATATGCGGGACTGTATCATATCCAAATGGATATTAGGTAGGTTTAACAAACTTTTTTCTGTTGGCATTAGAAATATAATGTCGTAATACTATGACATTTGATTTATTTTACTTATTTTTGCAACATAAATAAATTAAAGAAGAAAAAGATGTTACAGCTACAGTAAAAAGGCTGTACATACCTTAACACTATAGAAACTGGTATGAAAATAATACAGAAGCTACTTAATTGGTACCTTTCTATCAACGCTCTACCTTATTGGGTTATTCTCGTTGTTGATAGTTTCATCTGCTATCTTTCAGGTATCTTTGTTTTTTGGATGTATTATCATGGTGCCATTGCTTGGGAAAACATGGTGCTACTGACAAAGACTATATTTATGTATATGGTCTTTAATCTTATCGGTTTTAGGCTATTCCGTACCTATTCTGGTATTATTCGTTATTCTTCTTTCGTCGATTTACAACGGGTAGCTTTGGCAATGGTGTTGTCTCTTAGTATAGCAGAGGTAATGCATTATGTCATTTATCATTGGAATCTAGAATTTGTTCGACTTGAGGGACGTCAGATAGCCGCAATGTATCTTGTTGCTACTATAGGAATGATGCTCTTTCGTATTCTAGTGAAATCACTTTATGAAGTTGTCTTTAATACGGATAAAGGGTTGAGGACACTTATTTACGGTGTGAAAGATGGTGGTGTCGGTTTAGCAAAAACAATTCGGAGCGAACAAAAGAGTAATTTCCAACTTAAAGGTTTTATAGCACATGATCCTACTTTAGGAGGACGCATTCTTATGGGCGAGAAAGTTTATATGGCAGATGAGGACCTAGCAAAGTACATAAAGGTCCTTAAAATTCAAGCAGTATTAGTTTCTCCTCTTCAGAATGATAAATTTCGTAATGATTTGAAGCTTCAAGATACATTATTGAATCTGGGAGTTCGGATTTTTATGAGCTCGGGAGAAAAAGAGTGGAATCAGAATGATGATTATACAAAAGTTCAATTAAAAGAGATTAGTATTGAAGATCTTCTTCCTCGTGACCAAATCCATGTAGATATGGATTCTATTGGAAATTTATTGCGAGGAAAGAAAATTATGATAACAGGGTCTGCTGGTAGTATCGGTTCAGAGATGGTTCGACAGATTGCTGTTTATAATCCTACAGAACTGATTCTTATAGATCAAGCAGAGACGCCACAGCATAATATTCGGTTAATGATGCATTTTGAGTGGCCTAATATAAAAGCACATACTATAGTTGCGAATATCTCCAACGAGGAACGTATGGATAAGATATTTCACACTTATAGACCTGATTATGTGTTCCATGCTGCTGCATATAAGCATGTTCCAATGATGGAAAATAATCCTTCTGAGAGTATACAGAACAATATCCTAGGCACAAAAGTTATTGCTGACCTAAGTGTGAAGTATGGTGTTAAGAAGTTTGTGATGGTATCCACAGACAAGGCAGTTAACCCTACAAATGTAATGGGGTGCTCTAAACGAATTTGTGAGATATATTGCCAGAGCCTAAATAAAATGATTAATGAACATGCGGGAGATAAACCAGTTACACAGTTTGTAACAACTCGTTTTGGTAATGTTTTAGGTTCCAATGGGTCTGTTATTCCTTTATTTGAAAAGCAAATTAAGAATGGGGGACCTGTCACCGTTACAGATCCTAATATAATTAGATTCTTTATGCTTATTCCTGAAGCTTGTAAGCTTGTTCTTGAAGCTGGTACACATGGAAGTGGAGGGGAAATTTTTGTTTTTGATATGGGTAAACCTGTCAAGATTGCTGATTTAGCAAAACGAATGATTAAACTATCAGGGGCTAAAGATATTGAAATTAAATACACTGGTTTACGTGCTGGTGAGAAGCTATATGAAGAGGTGTTGAGTACTACAGAGAATACTCTTCCAAGTTTTCATGAAAAGATCCGTATAGCTAAGGTTCGTGAATATGACTATAGCGAGGTTAGTAAGCAGATAGACTCACTTATAGCCTTAAGCCACACGTATGATGATATGGCCATTGTAGAAAAGATGAAAGAAATAGTTCCTGAGTATGTAAGCAATAATAGTAAATATTCTGTTCTTGATAAGAAATAAAGGTGTAAGGCCTACTAGGTAGTTTCTCTATAATGAAATATAATAGCAAGGAATCTTCGATATTTTTTGAATTTCTAAGGTTTTGTATACATGATGATGCTGTTGAGCCAGTTAGCTTAGACAGTATGGATTGGGATGCTCTCTATGACTTTGGTAATAGGCAAGCTATCCTTGGAGTACTCTATCGTGGTCTTATGAAACTTTCTAAATCTAACTTTCGTCCTGATCGGCTTCAAATACTTAAATGGTATAGTGGATACTCTCGTATTGAGAAGGCAAATAAACAGAATTATAAGGATGCTTCAACTTTAACGGAACTATTATATAATAAGTATGGTGTTAAAGGTTGTGTTTTGAAAGGACAGACGAATGCACTGATGTATCCAGATCCTTATATGCGTACTTCTGGAGATATTGACTTGTGGACAGACGCAAAAACCTTAGATATTATTCGTATTTCTCGGGAACTTGATGTGCATGGAGAAATTGGATATCATCATATAGAGTTATCTTATTTGAAGACTCCTGTAGAGATTCATTTCTTTCCATCTTTTATGGGTAATATCTGGCATGAATATAAGTTGCGTCGTTTTTTCAATCAATGTAAGGCTGATCAATTTAAAAGGTTCTCAGTCTTGCCGGATAATCTTGGAAAGATTTATACATTGACAGACTCATTTAATCGTGTGTTTCAGATGTCTCATATTATGCATCACTTCTTCTTTGAAGGGATAGGGCTGCGGCAAATGATAGATTATTATTACTTATTATGTCGTAATTTTACGGAGGAAGAAAGAAAAGAAACGGTATGTGTACTAAAAGAGACTGGTATGTATAAGTTTGCCGCAGGTGTTATGTATATAATGAAAGAGGTTCTTGGATTGTCGGAGAATTCCTTACTTATGCCACCTAATGTTCGAATAGGTAAGCTCCTTGTTTCGGAAATCCTTCAAAGTGGTAACTTTGGGTTTTATGATGAGCGTTATTCTTTCGCGGGTAAGTCTGTTTATACTCAGTATTTTATAGAGATGTATAGAAATTTTCACTTTGCTTTGGACTTCCCTTCTGAAACGATTTTAGGTCGTCCAATCTCTCGTTGGTGGCATATGTTTTATAAAGCGTACTTACGTTATCAGTTACGGCATTAGAGACATGTGGAATATTATAGCTATAATATTCATATAGGTAATGATAGGTCTTTCTGCATTTAATTTTAATTGATGTCCCAAGAGAGGTATATCCGTTTCACTTCTCTCTATCTTTGGGAAGGTAGGTAATAAGAGAAAGGGAATATATTTCTCTTTTCTTTTTTTATATCCAACAGTTAGGTGGAGGAACTCTCAGCCTGCAATCCCTATTCTACCCAACGATAGAGTAGAGTTCTACCCAGCGAACAAGTCCTCTCGTACCCAGCAGCTGGGTACGAGAGGACCTATTTGCGGGGTATGATTATATTTGTTTGCTTGGTATATTCTGTGATAGAAAATACTATATTTTTCTTTTCTTAAACTATATGTTATGCCCATTACAGTGTGCTTCAGTTTGTTACCTATAGAGCTGTTATGGTAGTACCTTATGATGCGTTCTGAATGTGAAAACGAACTATAGTCAGAAAGATGTAGGTAGACCAAAGGTTATTTGAAAAATAGAGAGTTTATGTTCTTGCTACCATAAGCTGGTTATTCGTGAATAAAAAAAGAGAGTGTTTGAGCACTCTCCTTAATATTCAGTCCATTAAAAACTCCACCAGTGTTTCTTTTTAGGTGCCTTATGCTCCTCTAAGGATAGATGTCGATAGTTTAGAGTCTCCCATGTCTCATGGTTCGTTATCATTTGATAGATTGTTCCCCAATCGGGTAGTCCTCCAAGATTGCGATCATCTATAAACATATCCACTTTGAGCTTACGTGAAAAATGATTGTTCTTGTTTCTTTCTTCTTCTGGATAGTCTTTGTTTACAGCCCAAAAGTCTACGCCTTTTGTATGACACCACTCAACAGCCTCTTGGAGTAGTTCGCCTTCTCTAACACTCCACAAGATGAGGCGATGTCCATCTTTTATTAGCATCTTAAGAGTATCGGTAGCGAAAGGAATTTCGCTACGATTTTAGGATATTTGTGCTCGACGATGGTCCCGTCGAAATCTATTGCAATTGTCATTTCCTATTTATAAAAAAATTAAGAATTATCTCTTTATAGAATGATCATCCTTGTTTCCATAATGGCTCTTACTGTAGTTACCATATGTACTATATTGTCCATAGCCTGCTCCATAGCCTGCTTTTCCATATCTTCCGTACTTCCCATAGCGACCATAGCCATAATAATAGCTATATTTCTTCTTAGACATATCAATGCCATTCAGTACGACTGCCATGTTAGGTAATTTGTCTTCTTTTGCTAAGTCATTAATCAAGTTAAAGCTTGATTTAGGAGTATAATCTGCACGGCACATGTATACAGAAGCATCCGCAATACGTGCTATCTGTAATGTATCAGTGACCAAACCAACAGGGGCTGTATCAATCATGATGTAATCATACTTATCTTTTAAAAGATTGACAATAGTCTCTAATGATTTACGTGCAATTAATTCTGCTGGATTCGGTGGAATTGGGCCAGCCATGAGAAGATCAAGATTCTTATTGACACCTGAAGGGAGTATTTGTTCTTGTAATTCTTCTGCTGTGGGATCTTCTTTTACAAGTAAGTTTGTGATACCATGTTTGTGGTCGTTGATTCCGAATAGTTCTGCAAGACGTGGACGGCGGATATCAAGACCAACAAGAATAATTTTTTTCCCTAAAAGGCCGAAACTTACTGATAGATTAGCAGCTGTGAATGTTTTACCTTCGCCTGATGTAGAGGAGGTAAACAAAACGACCTTTTGTCCTTCATGCAACATAAATTGCAGATTGGTGCGAAGAGAACGGAAAATTTCCTCCATTTGGTTGTTTTGATTCTCGTGTACAACAATGTCAGCTTTTCCTTTGGCTGAATTGCTAGCAATAGCAACATCTGCAATAATCGGAAGTTTTGTCAGTCGTGCTACATCGTCGTGACCTTCAATCTTATAACGGAAGAATTGTAGGATGAGGATAACACCAACAGGAATTGCCAAGCCGATAAGAAGAGCTATTAACATGATGTAGCTTGACTTCGGACTAATTTTTCCAATAAGTTGTGGTGCATCAATTAGCCTACCTTTATCTGCTGTGGCTGCCAAAGAGATACTATTTTCCTCACGTTTCTGGAGCAACATCAGGTACAATCCTGATTTAACCTCTTGCTGTCTTCCAATTTGTGTTAGTATACGCTCTTGTTGTGGGGTTTCTGCTACTTGTTCGTCAAACTTATTTACTTGCGCTAGAACAGCATCACGTTGTATCTGTAAATTCTGACGTGCTGCCGCTATTGCACGTCTTATGTTTACATTCAGCTCACGGATCTGTGCTGTAAGAGGCTCTACGACAGGAGAGCTTTCCGAAGCACTTCGAAGTAAGCGATTACGCTCGAGTACTAATTCATTGTAGCGATTAATTAATGTAGTAGAACTTTGGTCGTCTAATCCAACATTTGAAGGAATTACTTGTGAAAGGTTACGTGAAGAACTCTCAACTTCTTTTGCAATGGTATTGAAAAGTTCAATCTGTGTTTCTGTGTCTGCAAGTTTTAGTTCTGCAGAATTTTGGTTTGCAACAGAATTACCTGCATTCATTTTTAGCTCAACCATTCCATTGCGTTGCTTGTAGTTTTGTAATTCTCCTTCTGTCTTACCAAGCTCTGCATTGATCTTCTCTAGACGGCTATTTATAAACTTCTCTGTACGGAGGGCTACTATGTTTTTATCCTCATTAGCTTGACGATTATAAACGATAGAAAGTTGCTTTAAATAATCAAGTGCGCGTTCTGGAATCTCATCGTTCAATTGTAGTTGGGCTATTGATGTTGCTTTTGATAATTGTGCAACTTGTAGTTCACTAACATACTTGTTAGATGCCATCTTAGGTGATAGTATGTTTACTTTAAGTACCTGTCCATCATGTAATATCCTTCCATTGTTTGAGCTAATAGTAATAATACCAGCTCTCGTTGGGATCGATATAGGTAAAGAAGTAAACTTCCTGTTTAAAGAGAATGGACCTTCATTGGAGAATTCATCCTTAGATACGTAATATGTACCATTGACATTGTAAGTATTACCCTCTTTTGTAATGATTAGGTCCATTGGCATGTTTAATTTTGTCAGATGGGTAGGATCAATATCTACGTTAAGAGGCTGATTACGGTACATCATGATGTCCTTTACTCTTCCTTGAACTGCATAGTTGACGTATAGTTTTAGATCTCGAATTGCATCTTCCGCAATTGAATGTGAAGTTAATATCTCCATTTCATTGTCTATACCTGTGGAATTAGATATAGTACCAAGGTTTGAGATATTCAGTGGAGATTGGCTTCTGCTATTATTTGTCGGCTCATCTTTAATGAGTAGTTTAGCTGTTGCTTGATACATTGGAGTTGCATATCGTAGATAAATAGCTCCAATGCCACCAAAGATTACTAATGATAAAATGAACCAGTACCAATTCAATATAATTGTCCTATAGAGTGCACTAAAATCAAAAGATGATAATCCATCCTGGATGTGCTGCTCTTTTTCCTGGTCTAATTTTGTTTTTTCTTCCATATCTGTTATTATTTGTTTCTTAATTTAGTGGTCAAGAATATAAATTTATCTGTCACCGACTAATTGGAGTAGATATTTACCATAGTTATTTTTAGCCATGGGTTGTGCTTCTTTTACCAATCTTTCTTTTGAAATCCATCCTTTTTTGAAAGCAATCTCTTCAAGGCATGCAATCTTTAATCCTTGTCTTTTTTCTATGCATTCTATGAAAGTGCTTGCCTCAGATAAACTATCATGAGTTCCAGTGTCTAGCCAAGCAAAGCCACGTTGTAAGGTTTGAACCATGAGCTGCTCTTTTCTGAGGTATTCTTGGTTTACTGTTGTTATCTCCAGTTCTCCACGAGGGGATGGCTTTATGTTCTTGGCAATTTCAACAACACTGTTAGGATAGAAATATAACCCTACTACAGCGTAATTGCTTTTTGGATTTGCAGGTTTCTCTTCGATGCTCAAGCATTTCCCGTTTTTATCAAACTCTGCCACTCCATATCGTTGGGGATCATTAACATAATATCCAAAGACCGTTGCTTTGTTCTCATTCTCTGCCATGTGTACACTGTCTCTCAAGAGCCCACTGAATCCTGCACCATAGAATATATTATCACCTAATACAAGACAAACAGAATCTTTCCCTATGAAGTTTTCTCCAATTATGAATGCTTGCGCTAGTCCATCTGGAGAAGGTTGTTCCGCATATTCAAAGTGTACGCCAAAACTGCTACCATCCCCAAGAAGTCTTTTGAAGCCAGGGAGGTCATGAGGGGTTGAGATTATTAGAATCTCTCGTATACCTGCCAGCATTAATACTGATACTGGATAATATATCATCGGTTTATCAAAGATCGGTATTAGTTGTTTACTTATACCCTTAGTTATTGGATAAAGGCGTGTGCCCGAACCCCCTGCAAGAACTATACCTTTCATAATGATCAATCTTAATATTTGTTTTATAAATTAGTAGTTTCAACTTTGAATAAGTATGCTTAACTGTACAGATGATGCTTCATGTTGTCATAAAGATGTTCTTTATGTCAAATTAGAAGAGTTCAATTCTCATGTACCATATCATACTTGGTTCTCTTTTTATGAATTCGGATCTTTAAAGATACTTCTTAATTTACTTATGTGTGGTCAGTTATTAATATTCTCCTGTAACCTAATACGATAAGAGCATTTTGGCAGAAATAAGCTTTAAAAGACCCATTTATATTTATATTCAAGCTAATGAAATCGTTGAGGACAATAATCCATTTTATGAAATCATTGCTATTCCGTTTGTTCTCATTTAACAATGCTAATATACTGTCTGCAAAGATAAGAATTTTAATTTAAATTAAAAAGAATGAAAATGAAAAACATATCGTGAATACGTGTTTTTCTTGTTTTTTTAATTAACTTTGCAATCAAAATATAGTAATTTCGATTGTGTAATAAAATTAATTATATAAACAAATATGGGAATAATATCATCGATTTTCAACCGAGGGGAAAAAGAACAAGTAAAGTCTGGAGGAATGGAAGACTATATGATGTTAGTTCGAGTCTATTTTCAGTCTGTACTTGCATCTAGGTTGGGTATCAATAATTTAGCGATGTTGCCGGACCTGCGGACTTATAAACAGACGTTCCGTGTTCCTACGCTTAATAACAAGTTAGGACTTGGCGAGAAAGTTAGTGTTAGGAAAACGATGAAAAATATTTATAAAGTAGACGATAGTTTCTTTGATGAAATAGATGCAAGTATAAAGAAGAACTGTAAAAAGATGCAGGATGTGCAACCTTATTTGTACCAATTTCAGGGATTTACACAGGATTTGATGATGTTGGTTGGTAATCTTATGAAATTTAAACTACGTGTTCCCGGTATTTTTAAGAAAGTCATCTATACAATGACAGAGAAAACAGTAAATGATATCTTTGATAAAAATGACTTTACGGATCCTGGAGTTATAAAAGCTGTTATGTCCATCCGTCAGTATGACCAACGACTTAGATTTAGTCGTAAATGGGTTACAGACTTTGTCTATCAGATCGTTATGCTGGCTAAAAAAGAGCCCAAAGGGGCGGAAGAGACACAATCAAAATAATTCAAGTATATATTTGCTTAAATAAAAACTTTAATGTAACTTTGTAGCCAAAACAATAAGGTTAGTTATGAATGCGAATGAGAAAACTCTGAATACGTTTGCGACTCGTGTACGGCAGATGATTCTTCAGTATGAAGAGTTGAAGAAAGAGAATAGTGATCTCTACGCACTAGTAGCTCAGCATGAAGAAGAAATAAAAGATCTTCAGTCGCAGTTGCGGCAGGAGCAGGAAAACTACCGTACGTTGAAAATGGCAAAGATGCTTGAGGTCACGGATGGTGATATGGAAGTAGCTAAGAAACGCGTTACAAAACTCATTCGTGATGTCAATAAGTGCATCACTCTTTTAAGTGAGAAATAATCTAGAATATAATGGCAGACGATAAACTACATATTAGATTGCATGTTTATGATGCAGAACTCTCTGTAAACGTTCCAAGAGAAGACGAAGAGTTTTATCGTTCGGCAGCAAAACTCATTACAGATACTGTTAATACTTATGCTACTCTTTTTAAGGGGAAAAAGAGTGATAAGGATATCGCATATATGGCAATGTTAGATATTGCATTACGATATAAGAAAGAGGGTATGCGTAATGATACTGCTCCTTTCAATGATATTCTCGGCAAACTCACTTCTGAGATTGAAGATGCATTAAAGAAGTAACGAGAATATTAACTAAAATCATAAGATAAAATAAATGAGTCCAATTGTAACAGTTATAATTGCTGCAGTCTGTTTGGCTGCAGGATGTGCTGGTGGCTTTGCTCTTTTCCGCTATATCTTGACAGGAAAATATAAAGATACAATGGAAAAGGCAGAAAAAGCTGCAGAAGTATTGAAAGAAAAAAAGCTTCTTGAAGTAAAGGAAAAGTTCCTAAATAAGAAGAGCGAACTGGAAAAGGAGGTCCAACAACGCACGCTCAAGATACAGCAAGGAGAAAACAGACTGAAGCAGCGTGAGGGTGCTTTGAATCAAAGACAAGAAGAGGTCAATCGTCGTAAACAGGATGTTGATCAGCAGCAACAGCGTGTTGACAATGAAAAGAAGTTGTTACAGGTTAAACAACAAGATCTTGAAAAGATGCAGGAGAAGGAGCGTATTAAGCTTGAGGAACTTTCAGGGCTTAGCTCCGAGGAAGCGAAAGAACGTTTAATAGAGAGCTTGAAAGATCAAGCGAAGTTGGATGCAGCTTCTTATATCAATGAGATTGTTGATGAAGCCAAACTTAATGCGAATCAACAAGCAAAGAAGATAGTTATACAGACTATACAACGAGTAGCAACAGAAACAGCTATAGAAAATTCTGTAAGTGTTTTCCATATTGATAGCGATGAGGTAAAGGGTCGCATCATTGGTCGTGAAGGTCGTAATATTCGTGCTTTGGAAGCTGCTACAGGTGTAGAAATCGTTGTTGATGATACGCCAGAAGCAATTGTAATTTCAGCTTTCGACCCAGTTCGTCGTGAGGTTTGCCGCTTGGCACTTCATCAGCTAGTTGCAGATGGACGTATTCACCCTGCACGTATTGAAGAAGTTGTTGCAAAAGTCAAAAAGCAGCTTGATAATGAGATAATTGAGACTGGCAAGCGTACGGCAATCGATCTTGGTATTCACGGTTTACACCCAGAGTTGATTCGTATTGTTGGTAAGATGAAATATCGTTCTTCTTATGGGCAGAATCTTCTTCAACATGCTCGTGAAACAGCGAACCTTTGTGCTGTTATGGCAAGTGAATTAGGTTTGAACCCCAAGAAGGCAAAGCGTGCTGGCCTATTGCATGATATTGGTAAAGTTCCAGATGAGGAGACTGATCTGCCACACGCAATCTACGGTGGTAAGATTGCTGAGAAGTATAAGGAGAAGCCCGATATTTGCAATGCTATTGCTGCACACCATGATGAGGTGGAGATGACAACTCTTCTTGCACCAATTGTTCAGGTTTGTGATGCTATCTCTGGTGCTCGTCCAGGTGCCCGTCGTGAGATTGTTGAAGCTTACATTAAGCGCTTGAATGATTTGGAAGCTATTGCAATGAGTTATCCAGGTGTAACAAAAACATATGCAATTCAGGCTGGACGTGAGTTACGTGTAATTGTTGGTGCTGATAAGATGGACGATGTAGAGAGTGAAAAACTAAGCTCAGAGATAGCAGAGAAGATTCAGAATGAGATGACTTATCCTGGTCAGGTTAAGATCACTGTAATTCGCGAGATCCGTTCTGTGGCCTATGCGAAGTAGGTCTCTAATCTCTTAAAGAACTTTATATAAGAAATACGCCTCATTTTGTGGGGCGTATTTTTATTTCTATTTATTTTGTTGTGCACCTATCTCCAACACATACAACTTGTTTCTCCCTTTCCCTATATTCTTTATCTTTCCTTCTTCCATCAATCGTGCCGCAATGCGATAAGCATTTGCCTGCGAAAGATTAAGGCTGAGACGCAAGTCGTCCACAGAGAAGAAAGGTCTATCCGTTCCTAAGTTTTCGATAGCCTCATCAATCTCCTTATAGGTTGGGATAGAGGAAACGCCCTGCCGATAAGTAACATTCTCGAACTCGGTATGAAGGAGTGCCTCCATCATCTCAGTATCAGGGCGAAACTTAACAGTCCGTGCCTCAGGATCTCGCAATCGATAATGGCCAGAACGCGGATCTTGGTATAGTTTACCCTTCACAGAAAGCGTGAAATAACCTATTCCTGGTAGATGTACGGCATTATCCGACATCAGTTGAAAGGATATTTCTTCCTTCAATGCTGCTACAGCAGCTATGACATCAGACTGTGTAAGTGACGATGCACTTTGGATATTCTTACCCATGCGCTCAATTCCTACGACTTGATTTTCAATGGTAACTGCTCTGAAATCTGAACGAGTAGAGAAGTGTCCATGATACTTTAGAAGCTTATACTTTACACTCATATACGGTTTATGTTTTAAGTTTATACGGTTCTTGTTATATTTCCCTGCGTATTTTGTATTCACGGAATACGTATCTTTTATATTATCTAAGCGTGATAAAGTATTATCAGACTTAGATAAAGTATTATCACGCTTAGATAATTAATTATCACACTTAGATAATACGATTAGATACGCACAAAGATAATACAAAGTCCGTAGAAAAGTAAAAGAAAAGCAGGGAAAGTGAAATGCAACACATATACATTTCGTTTTCTCTGCTTATCCTTAGTTGAAGTATTAATCTATTTTTATTCTTTATGCATAGGAGTGCATTCCTCCAAGAACATAATTTACACCGAAATAGGTCATCAATATTGAGAGGAATGCTATAATCATATATAGATGATAATTAAGCGGTTTACGGAAAGTTGGTAAGCTTTGTTTATGGAGCACTATAGCGTATACCATTAACGTTATAAGTGCCCATGTTTCCTTTGGATCCCATCCCCAATAAGTACCCCAACTGATGTTTGCCCATATTGCTCCTATAAAAATTCCTAATCCGAGAGTGGTTATAGCAGGATAGAGAAATATTTGTGAGAGGGTGGTCAGTTGCTTATTTGTTTGAATGATGTTTGCCTTTTTGCTCCTATATGTGAGGAAATATGCAATTGCACAGATAAATGTTAGAGAGAATAAGGCATAAGATATCATGATAATACTGACATGTATACTTAGTAGCGGACTGTTCAATACAGGCATACGTGGTGTAATACTTGGGTCCATCTCGCCAAGATGGCTTACGAGTAGCATGAATCCACTCATGAGTAGACCGAAGGTAGTCATCAGTTGCATCTTATAGGTTGTGAGGATTGATACAATCATAATGAGCCATGAGAGTAGAAGCATTGTTTCATAGCCATTTGCAATTGGGATTGTTCCGTTTATAATCCATCTTAAGGCTAAGGTAAAAGTGAGAATGAGCCATGATAAGCCCATGAGATAGGTAAATATTCTATAAGCTTTCTTTTTGTTAAGGAATAAGATGGACAGTAGTCCTAAGATTAGATTTCCGATGAAGAGAAAAGTTGTGAAGGAGTAAGAGTTATATATATTCTCAGCTCTTATCTCTGTTGGTGTAGGTATTGTATTACCTCCGTATGCATATTGATATTTTTGTAACTTCTGTGTAAGTTCATTTAGCATGCCTGTATTCCCTTGGTTGGCCAGTTGTCTTGCTAATGAGAGAATTGTACGAATATACTGCTGTTGTGCCTTGGGCATAGCTTTGGGCATACGATCAGTGGGTGCAAACCATTCAGTCGTACCTTGGAGTGATGTGTAAGGAAACATCTTGAGTGTTTTTCCTTGCATGAGATCCATGAGAAGCATCATCTTGTCATCTATGTCAAGCAGTTGTTTGGACACGGCATCGTTTGGTTGATTCTGCGCATCTTGAAGATATGGTCCAAGGATATAGCCTTGTTGTCCAAATAGGCTCATAGGGGATGTATATTCACTTAAACCTAACTTATCACGTAGTTCATTGCCTTTTATTCTAAGGATTGGTTCTTTCATCCATTCTTTACCCCAGAACATGAAACCCGTGAGTACTTGACAGGGAGTGAAGTCTTTATATTTCTTTTTGCCGTAGAGTTTCTTTGTGAAGTCTATGGCGTAAGTCTGCATTGGACAGATTCTACCATTGTAGACAACGAATATTTTTCCAAACTCATTGGCTGTTTCGCGGGTTAATGAAGGCTGCGCGATGATAGGTGATGTACATGTCAGAAGTAGTAATAATAATACAATGGATTTCCTGCTGTTGCTACGAAGCAGTCGACGAAAGTTTCCTTTTGGCTCAATAAGCATGGCAATTAATCCAAAGAAGAGTAGGGCATAGCCTGTGTATGTGACGGGTATACCATAGGGATCAGAATTGACGGAAAGGTATGAGCCTTTCATATCTTCATCGAAACTACTTTGATAAAGACGTGTGCCATAGCCTGAATATATCTTGTTCATAGATACCTGAAATTCTTCTTTCCTTTCACCTTCTATTATAGTAATCACAGAAGCATAATCCATGGCAGCCATATTGCCTGCGTGATATGTAATATTGAATCTATTTAGAACAACCGAGAATGGTAATTGTACCTTATTATCATCTTTTGTTATATATGTACTTACAGGCTTCCCTTGTCTTAGATGTATCATTCCTTTGTGTGCTGTTAGATGAGTGAGTAACGCACCAAGGAGAATGATGACGAATGACAAGTGTAATAAGACAATAATGGGTCGGTGGATTTTCTGCTTAATAAAATAAATGATTCCTAGAGCAATTCCTATTGCCCATAATAAACAGAACCACCAAGAGCCGAAGATGTTATCCGATACGTAATCTAAACTTGTGTATTTGCCAACAATAGTTCCAATCGCCATTATGGCAACAATGAGAATATACACAATCTCAAGTAATCTTTTTATTCGCATTATTGTAAGATAAAAGAAGACGGAATCCTCTCACGAATTCCATCTTCTTATAAATGTTTTGATAATTGCTGTTTATTAGATAGAACGTATGAACTTAACGACAGCGTCTCTATCTTTCTTAGGCAAGTTATAGAACTTAACAGCTGCATTATAAGCCTGGCTGTTCTTGCTATATGCATGCCACATGATAGCTTCAATCTCATTACGAGCACGAGCATCGTGTAGGCGGTCTTCTACACCAGAGTTAATCAGTGAAAGACCTCTACCCCACAGAGGAGTAGTACGACACCAAGATCCATGGATATCATTCTTCATGTCGAGCTTGTGCTGGATGAAGTCAGAGTATGGATAAATCTTCTGATTAGCATACTTAGGTAGCTGCTTGTTGCCAAGGATTACAGAAGAACCATGGTTGTCAGCACCCGTTGTCCAAGATGCTTTGTGACAGTGTGCACAACCTAACTCTCCTGTGAAGAGTTCCTTACCACGCTGTACGTCCTTGGCATTTAAATTTCTTGCACGCGGAACAGCAATACCTCTGTGCCAAACCATGAATGCGTGATATGCATCATCGCTCATTTCTGGCTTGAAGTTGAAGTAAGGATTGTTATAGAGGTTTACGTTATTGCTTGGTGAAAGCAAGTAACGAACAGCCTTCTTGATACCTTCACGTGTTCCATCGTTGTAATATGGATGTACGTAAGAGTTAGGATCACTACCATGCTGTTGGATGTAACTAATTACGTTCTCGTTCTCTGACATTGCTTTAGCCCATGGCTCTGTAGAACAAATGTGCTTGATATCTGAACGAAGAATATTCAACTCGTCCCAAAGAGCAACGTCGTTCTCAAGACAACCATCGAGTAGGTCATAGTTGAAACGCTTTACGAACTTATTGCCAAAAGCATCTTCTGACCAAGCCTCAGGCTTCAACTGCTTTGTTGTATTATCGAAGAACTCTGGGTTTAACTCTACGTGCTGCCCTTCTGCTTTGTATTGCTTCTCCAGGTCTTCGTTAGAGATAGCGTCTATCAAACCAAGACCCTGGAAGTTACATGATGCTATCAAGCGTACTTCATAGTTACTTGGTACTGGATCTGTGTTGAATGCTGACTGCGGAATAGATACAGATGGATAACGTAGATTATACTTCTCACCATCAGGGAACTGCATTGGTAGCCCACTTGGCATAGAAGTTACATCATGCCAGGTAATGTGTATCTGTTTTGGATCAACAGGGGGCAAGAATGGTTCGACAGCTTGTAACATTGTAAAGGTTGTAAGCTGATCAATAGGAGTTCCATTGTTGCTGCCTGGAGCGTCTGGGGTATAGACAGAAACAATGTAACCATTACCCTTTACTGGCTCCATGTCATTGCGACTATGCCCGTGAGCATAACCACCAGAGTGGCAGTACTCACATGAACGGCGTGAAGCAACAGGTCCCCAACCTTTGTATGGTTCGGTGCTGAGGGTGTACTTGGCACTTGCCATCATATCACCTTGGTTGAAGAGATCGGTTAGTCCTTGTTCGTCGATAGCAGGTGTATTATCCTCATAGCCACCGGCAGCAGTATTCTCCGTTGTCCCGAGTTTACCGCCTGGGTACCATTCGTCTGCAGAGAAATTACCTACTGCCTGACCAATGTACTTTGTCTCAGGTTCTGATGGTTGCTGTGGATTGTCTGGCGAAACATTGTCGTCAGAACATGCAGCAAATGCACATAAGAGTGCTCCAGCAAGTAAGTATTTGCTATAGCTGTTGTGTCTCATAATGTTTTATAGTTAAATTTACGTTTGAAACGTAGCCTTGCCTGAAGAAGACAAAACTACGTTTTTAATTATTTTTTGATTTTCAGATTTGCAAATAAGAATTATTTGTCTGTCTGCTGATTAATCCATGTGCCAGCTGTGTTAAGTGCCTCATTTAAGGCATCAACCTTTTCAATACAATTCTTAACCTGTGCATTACCTGGATCATCGATGAAAGCAATACCACTCTTCTTAGCTGTCTCCAAGGCTGCGATTGCCTCGTTAAGAGCGTTGTTCAACTCATTGTACTTAGGATAATTGTTATTCTTCAAGAAGTTCATTATAGAGTACTGAGTAGGAGTAGATATGTTCTCTGTACCACGTACGCCATAGAGTGAATTCTTGATAGAATAAATGTTGTCCTGATAGTCTTGGAATGAACGCTTACTGTATGGTGACTCGATGTAGTTAGCTGCATCGTCTGTCGTGCCAGTACCTGTAGCCTTACGATAAGCCTGACCAAGTTTTTGTGAAGCAACTTCTTCGCAGATACCAGAGCATCCGCCAATAAAGATGTTGTTCAGAGTCTCATGCCATGAAGCAAACATGCCATTTTCTTTTGTCGCAAACTGTGAATAGTCACGATAAGGAATCAACTTTGGTGATAGACCTTGGTGACGTGTTCCATTGATTACCCAGATTGCATTAGCAAGTTGAGCTTGATGAGTTGCAGGGATACTTGTGCCTAACCAGCCATATTCCAAGAGATAAGTCATGTTACGAAGGTCACCTGCGACAGCTGCTGCGAATGCTGCTTCATTTACAGTACTTACACTTGTAAGACCTGCCTCAGTTTCTTTTTCTGCATTGAAGTCTGCAACTGTACGGTTTTTGCCATTGCGGAAGAGAACGAACTCTAAACCATGGAAACCTAATACAGAGTCGAAGTTACCATTGTTGTCATAAACATATTTAGTTGGATTCTCGCCATTGATACCTGCTATAACGGAAGCATCGTTCAATGCTCTTGTCAACTGGTCATGGTCGAGTGGCCATGAATCGATATGTGGGTCAATCTCATTGTCTGAAGCTGCACCATAAAGGAAGGATTCACTTTGTTCCCAATCTTTACGTGCCGCCTTGAAAGCCTCACAAGCTGCATCAATATCACTCTGAGTCAAAGTACCAGCCTTACGCTTCTGATAAAGATTTTGGCAAGCTTTATAAAGCTCGTCAGACTTCTGTGCTAAATCTAAGTATGTCGGTTTAACAACAGCCTCAAGGTAATTGGCAACAACCTTGCCCATCTCAGTCTTGTTAGCATTTGCGCTACTTTCGCTTGCAGCCTTGTTTAGTTCTGCCTGCTGTTCTGGTGTAAGAATCGTTGTGTTAATAACTTCATCATCATCACTACTGCACGATGTGAAACCTGTAGCTAATGTTCCTGCAAGAAGAAACATTGCTAGTTTTGTTACTTTTTTCATTATGATTTTATTTAATGATAGTTATACAATCTTTCAATCTTTATACTCCTTTTTTATAGGAAGAAACCTTCGTATGCAATACCTATATTGATTGAGGGCTCATCATTGTACCCCTTCTTCAGATTACGATAATTGTATTCTGCCTTGATAGCAATTTGCGGGATAGGATAGTAGTTGATACCTGTTGCGAGAATGGTTCTGTTGGTCCACTGTTTGGTTGTAGCGTGGATGTAAGAATCATAGTGCTCGATATGTCCAAAGACATAAAGCCTCTGATTGTCTTCACGTAACTTGTGAATCTGGGAAAAAATATCATAGCCAACCTCTAGCATCATTGCCATAGCATGACTTCCAAAGTATTTACCATTACCTGATTCGTATGGTTTTACGTATTGAACATTAGGATATGAAAGCTGAGCAATCTCTTTTGCATTGCTCACATAACCATAGTCGATGTTTCCTCTTGCAATCCAGTTATATTTATTGTAAGTGAAGTCTAAACTACCAAGATATACATTACCCTTAATCTTTTTCTTCTCTCCCTTCTCACTGTCATGTGGGACATTGTTATGCATTGCCTGTCCTGCGTAAGTGCTGACACCAATGCGCAAACCTGGGATAGTATAGTTGTCTACACGGGCCAAGAAACCGTATTTATTTGCTACCTCAAATTCAAAAGGGCTTGAAGTTCCGCCCTGAATCCAGTTCGCACGACTGAAGTGATATGCATCTAAACCCGCAATCATTTGTGCTTCATAGCGGAAGTCGCCAGTACGTCCCCAAAAAGAGATTCCTGTTTGATGCCAGGTACAAGGTAAAATAGTATTTTCACCTTCAGGTCTATATACTGTAAAGAAGTTCAGAGGTTCGTGATGTGCATTAGTGAGGCCAAATGGTACTACAATATGACCAGCCTTTATGTTAAAAGCCTTACTGAATGATTTTTGAAGCCAAAATTGTTCAAGTTCAACTTCACCACCTTTTTCTGTCTCATGCTCAAATTCAATAGCTTCATCAGCTTCATATTCTATAGCAGATCCAGAGCCTCCATGTTCGAATTCTATTTCTGTTCCCATTGTCCAACCCTTTCCAAAGTCATAACCAAGGTAAATAACAGCATGGGGAATATCAAATCTTCCATGGCTTGGGTCTTTCTTATAGAGACTTGGTGTAGTATAGCGATTGCCATTATCGCTATAAAAATTACGAGAATAAGCTGCTTCGCCATAGCCACCGACACTAAGTTTGTTTCCTTTAGCATGGTTCATCACAGAGTCCGCAGCACTAACTTGTGCCATGGCTGTAGTTGTGTTAACTGATAGAGAGGCTGTTGCAAAAATAATTCCAAGTGTAAAATTATTCATTGAGAATCTTATATTAAATATTTAATTATTTTCCGCATGCAAAGGTAGAGTGAATTGTATAATCTAACAATACCTACTTTTGTTGAATTTTGACAATGTTATGATATGCATTTTGGACTTTTGGTACCATAAAACATCATCATAAGTAGGTATACTCTGAGAAGTCTTTGTTAAATAACTATAGTAAGAAAATAACTTTTGCCCATTTATTTTTCTTTCATATATACTTCATACCTACTATTTAATCTTATAGAACTGAAGTTGTCAATATTTACTAGTTATCTTTTATGTCCTTTACTAATAAATGATGATAATTTCTTTAAATACCTAATTATTGTTATTGCATCGTTGATTTTTTTTTTGTTATTTTGCATACAATATCATTACAGAAGGACAAGATGAAGAATCAAAAGATGTATGAACCAGATGATAAGATGATTTATCTTATCAGAGATAATTACGGTTTATTGCAAAGTTTGGGATGTTTTGGAATCAGTTTAGGCTTTGGTGATAAGACTGTACGGGAGGTCTGCGACGAGCAGAATGTAGATACTTACACATTTTTGGCAGTTGTCAATTTTACTATAAATGGGTACAAGGGGTTTGATGAAGTTGACCGTTTATCTATTTCAACACTTATGCAGTATCTTAGGGCTAGTCATTCTTATTATCTTGATTATGCACTCCCTTTTATTCGAAGAGAACTTACTGCAGCTTTGGATGAGAATGACAATCTAGCACGCTTGATACTTCGTCTTTATGATGAATATTCTCATTCTATTCGTAATCATATGCAATATGAAGAGAAAAATGTATTCCCGTATGTAGATTTATTATTAAAGGGTGAGACTAATGATACGTATGATGTAGAAACATATTCTAAGCATCACGGGCAGACTGATGTGAAACTTAGAGAATTGAAAAGTATTATTATTAAATATTTACCTTCGGATTCACATCATAATAATCGTCTTACTGCTACTTTATATGATATTTATAATTGTGAAGAGTGGCTTGCTCAGCATGCGCAAGTTGAGGACGAGATCTTCATACCCGTTATTCGCCGATTGGAACAGAAGAGTAAACAGAATGATGTAAGTGTCAAGATATCCAATATGATTACTCAGAATCCAGAGTCAAATGAAGTTCTTAGTGATCGTGAGAAGGATGTTATTGTATCTGTTGCACAAGGTATGACAAATAAGGAGATTGCTAATCATTTATGTATTTCTACGAACACTGTTATAACTCATCGTCGCAATATAGCTCGTAAGTTACAGATACATTCTCCTGCAGGACTTACTATCTATGCTATTGTTAATAATTTAGTAGATATTAGTAGCGTAAAACTGTAATAATAAAGATGGTTAATATAATTTAGTGCATCAATTCGCTTGCCTTTCTTGATAATAATTTATACCTTTGTCTACGAATATGGAAGATATTGAAATGAAGAAGAGAGGCCGTCCTAAAATGGCTATAGTCGATCCTAATACGCTTGCTGTCTTAGGTCTAAAGCAGATATTGCAGAATGTGATGCCTATTATGGTTGTAGAGACTTTCTCTACATTCCAAGAATTTAGTGATGCTGGGCCTGACACTTTTTATCATTATTTTGTAGCGCAGGTTGTTGTTTTAGAGAATAGACAATTCTTTTCTCAGCAAATCCATAAGACCATCGTTCTTACGATAACCAAAGATCCCAATTCTCAACTGTCCGGTTTCCATAGTTTTTGTATTAATGTCCCCGAAGAAGAGCTGGTAAAAGCTATTCTTAAGATTGAACAGTATGGGCATTCTGGTGGCAAAAATTTACCAGAAATGCCCCAGGTCCTAAAGAATAAAATACTTAGTAACCGTGAGATAGAGGTATTGTCTCTGATCGTGCAGGGACTGATAAATAAAGAAATCGCAGAAAAATTGAGTATTAGTCTTACGACAGTTATAACACATCGTAAGAATATTATGGAGAAATTAGGGATGAAAAGTGTTTCAGCCCTGACTATTTATGCCGTTATGCACGGTTATATAGATATAAATAAGATTTAGTTAAAATCCTTTCCCCTATTACAAAAAAGGTGATAGAAGGTGTGCAAACCAGCCTCGGAATCGTTGCCATGGTGTTCGCCATTGTTTCCATTTCTCCTCTGTAAGCAAGAAACTATCTTTTTTCTGCTGCTCAAAAATTTGATTAAGTTCGTGTGTTGTACAAGCATCTATTATTACTGCATTTTCTTCGCGGTCCCATCTGAGGCTTCTTGCATTTAAATTTGCTGATCCAACTGTACAGAATTGCCCATCAACCATTATGATCTTTGTATGATGAAAGCCTGGCTTGTATAGCCAGATTTGGCAGCCAGCTTTCATTAGTTGATGTGCATTAAAAAATCCACAATCTGGTGTTAACGGGATGTCGCTCTTGACACTTAACAGGATCTCTACTTTTACTCCTCTCTTTATAGCATTTCTAAAAGCTTTCTTCAGTGAATGAGATAGTGTGAAGTAAGGATTTATGAGCTTAATGCTATCTTTTGCATCGTTGATAGCATTGACATAAAAATATCTGATAATGTCTTTTGTTACATGTGGTTCACGGTTAATAATACCGACCATTTTGTTTCCAGCACTTCGACAAGTGTCTTTCTTTAGATCATTTATGTAATCTGCATTAGTGATTCCTCGATAATATTTTGCCCCATGAACCTTTTGTCCAGAAACTAAAAACCACATACGTAAGAAGATCTTCTGCAAAGTATTAACTTCATCACCTTCTATTCTACAGTGCATATCATGCCAGGAACCTACAATCTCAGTCCCTTTAATATAATAGTCTGCAACATTCATCCCTCCGGTGTATGCAATCTTTCCATCGATGATAACTATCTTGCGGTGGTCTCGGTTAAAGATGTCTTGCAGCCATGGAAATTCCATTGGTTTGAATTCATATATCTCTATGCCTTGCTTACGTATAGCCTCTATTTTATGTTTCTTCATAGGACGGTTATTGCTGGCATTGCCAAAACCATCAAAAACAGCCCTTACTTCTACACCCTCCTTTGCTTTTGCTGCTAAATGGTGTATCAGCTCGTTATTGATAGAATCATTGCGAAAATTAAAATATTCAAGGTGGATACTTGATTTGGCCTGATCAATAGCTTTGAATAAATCATCAAATTTCTCCTGACCTGTTGTAAGAAGCGTAACAGAGTTGTTATGTGAGAACCTTACTCCCTTCTTTCTCAATTGTTTAACGATTAGCGAATCTGCTCTATATATTATAGTATCAGCTGGTCCTATTAAATATCCTATCTTCCTATTGTTTTCTGCAAAAGTTTTAATCGGTGATAAGACACAGTATAACGCCATCACAATTGTGATGCGTTTTTAATTTGTTTATTTTCTATTACCTTTTTCATCTTCCGTTGAGGGGAAATAGTAGCCTTTTAAATATAAGAAGCTAATATTAGCAAAGTATTAATGCCACGATAAAAGTCTTAAATTAACGGTTATAACATGCAGCTATAATGGTCAACAACACCCAATAAATGTTTTTCCTTGTCACATACTAATACAGTATGTATCTTATTGTGGTGCATGATCTGCTGTATTTCTGTAATCTTCGTTGTGGGTAAGACGATTTTAGGCTCCTTAGTCATGATGTCGCTGACTGTGTGGTCAAAGAATTTTGCTTGCCACCGCTCCATTGCTCTACGTATGTCCCCATCGGTAATGAGCCCTATTATTTTCCCATTATCAAGTGAGACTCCTAAGCCTAATTTTCCTTTGCTAACGTGGATAATAGCCTCGCCTAGATGCATATCCTTTGGTATGATAGGTAATTCGTCAGACCTCATCACATCCTGTGCGGTAGTTAGTAATCGTTTCCCCAATTCTCCTCCAGGATGAAACTGTGCAAAGTCTTGTGGTTTGAAGTCTCTTACACGCATGAGAGCAACAGCCAGGGCATCCCCCATAACAAGTGCTGCCGTGGTTGAACTTGTTGGGGCAAGATTGAGCGGGCATGCTTCTTTCTCAACCCAAACCTTTAAGTGCGCTGTAGAATATTTTGCTAACAATGAATCTGGGTTAGCACTCATGCCAATAATTGGGATATTCATGTGCAAAACCATAGGGATAAATCTTAAAAGCTCATCAGTTTGACCCGAATTGGAGAGTGCAAGAACGACATCTTCCTTTGTCATGACTCCTAAATCTCCATGATAAACATCAAGTGGATTAACAAAGAAAGCTGGTGTCCCTGTAGATGATAGGGTAGCAGCTATCTTAGCGCCAATATTCCCGCTTTTGCCAACACCCGTAACTATCACCTTTCCGGTGCAATGGTACATCAATTCGACAGCCTTATCAAAGTTCTCATCTAGCTGGTTGATAAGGTTTAGAGTAGCATCAGTCTCTTCTTTAATACATTGTATAGCGTATTCTTTGACTTTCTTTAGTCTTTGTTCTGCCCCAATCATAACAATTTCCCTATTAGTTCGTCCAGTTTGTTAAGCTCTAACATGTTGGCTGCATCTGATAGACCAGCATCAGGATTCGGATGGATTTCAAAGAAGTAGCCAGTCGCACCGAATGCTTTTGCTGCTAATGCCATTGATGGTACGAATTTACGATCGCCTACAGTCTTCCCTTCTCCTGCACTTGGACGTTGTACACTATGTGTACAATCCATGATCACGTTTGGAACAATTTCTTTCATATCAGGGATATTTCTGAAGTCAACAACAAGGTTGTTATAGCCGAAGCTGTTCCCACGTTCTGTCAACCAAACTTCATTCGCCCCACTTTCAAGACATTTTTGTACAGGATATCGCATATCTCTTCCACTAAGGAATTGAGCTTTTTTTATATTGACCACTTTTCCTGTCTTAGCAGCAGCAACCAGTAAGTCGGTTTGCCGGCACAGAAAAGCAGGTATCTGTATTACATCCACCACTTCTCCTACAGGTCCTGCTTGATTACTTTCATGGATGTCTGTCAATATGCGTAAGCCAAACCTTTGTTTAATATTCAGTAGCATTGATAAGCCTTTGTAAAGTCCAGGACCGCGAAAAGAGTGGATACTTGTACGGTTTGCCTTATCAAAGCTGGCTTTGAAAATAATGTCTATATCGTATTTCTCATTCAGTCTTACTAATTCTTCTGCTACAGTGTTCAGAAGTTCTGGGCTTTCAATGACGCATGGCCCTGCTACGAATATTGGTTTATTTGTCATACTATTATCTGATTACCCCTGATCAAATTATTTTTAAGCTTTAAATCTTCAAGAGTTTTACAAAGGTATATATAATAAGGTGAAAACACAAGAGTTTAACTTTCATTCACATCACTTTTGAAAAACTTATCTTTAAAATTTGGCAGAATGGTTTAAAAGCTTTTACTTTGCACCCAAATTAATAATACTCCCTATACTTTTAAGTGTTAGGGAGTTGGTAAAAAGAAAATGTATATTCAGTATTAACAATTAAAAAGTTTTCTATTATGAAAAAGGTTTTAATGACACTTGCAGTGGCTTTTGTAGCTGTAGCTGCTAATGCACAGGTTTATGTTGGTGGTAACGTTGGTATCGCTTCTTCAAAGATCGGTAATGGTGACAACGTAACAACTTACAAGGTTCTTCCAGAAGTTGGTTACAACATTAACAAAGACTGGGCAGTTGGTACAACTCTCGGTTGGGGTAAAGGTACTCCTGTAAACATTGAGGGTGAGTCTCGTAACTATTTTACAGTACAGCCATACGCTCGTTACACATTCGTTCACAGCAAGTATGTAAACGTATTCGTTGATGGTGGTTTCGGTTATACACACTACAATCACGCTCACCAGGCTTGGGGTACTCCTTCAGTAAACGAGTGGTCAGTAGGTTTGAAGCCAGGTGTTGCTGTTAACTTGAACCAAAAGCTTAGCTTCGTAGCTCACGTTGGTTTCGCTGGTTGGAAGTCTGTTAAGGCTGAGGGCGCAAATGATGACAGCCACGTATGGGGTGTAGACCTCGATGGTAACAACGTTACATTCGGTGTTTACTACAACTTCTAAAGAACTGTTCTGAACATATTTAATATTTATAAAGAGGGGTACGCCACTTAGACTGCGTACCCCTCTTTCTTGATTCTTTAATTTTTGGTTTCTTCCAAATAGTCTAATTATTTTAAAGCATTTAATACAGAACTTCGTGTACTGTACAGTCTTTCTTTATGACTATGTGTATAGCGTACTATTTGTTTGTGAGTACGGTTTATTTTCAACTTCCTCTTTTGTTAGGATAATTCGTTTTTGAATTTTAATAGATACTCTTTTGCTATGTAAAAGGGCATATATTGCATGGTAAAAGATGCCCTTTTGAGGTGTAAAAGGTGCCCTTTTACATGGCAAAAGAGCACCTTTTGAAATAGAATTTATAATAACCTGATAATCTGTGGGTTACAAATCTAAAAATAAGTAAGTCTACTTGGATATCTATACTTTGTAGGTGCACAATTTGTAAAGATATATCTACTAACAGGGGTACCTATATTTTCTCTGCGTATACAAGAAGCTTCGTTATGCGGCTAGCTTCTTCTTGACGTCGGCCAGAGCTGCCACCCAGTTGGTGTCAAGTGAAAACTGTGTGAGGTAATCCTCACGATTGTAGTATGCTAATACAATATCCTTATCTGGGTCATTGTAAAGTGGATGATTTATACTTGCATCACGGAAGATCTTCAGTATGCGAGTCTTCTCTCGTTGACTACCAGCACGTGCATATTCTTTCGTAAATAGATTTATATATTCGTGCATGTAAAATGCCATAGAATCAAGTTGTGCATTAAGATGGGCAATGTCTTTGTTGGATAGATGTCGTGTTGTATCTACGATTGCAGACAGTGTACGAGTGTTCAGATAGGTAATTGCATCCACTTTAAAGGATGCAGCTTTCCGTACGTTTACATCTTCAGTCTTGTCTGTTGCAACCTTATATGCACTTGAGTATATCTGTTTTGAAACGCGTTCTTGTGCATTGCCAGAAAGGACTGATGTTAATAATAATGTGATTGCAATAATCTTATTTTTCATATTTCTGTTCTTTTAGTTTTATTTTTTGACTTTCTGTTGTTTTATTGGTTTGGAACTGATGCCCTTGTTTTTACTTGTAGACATGTAAAGTTTGTTTTCTTATACTTTTAATAGCCTATCTTATCCTCTCAATATTCTTCCGAGCAAAATCTTTCCAAGAGTTGTAATGCTTTGTATCTGTTGTCGGTTTACTCATCTGGAGGAAGTGACAATAGGCTGCGGCAACGGCATCCGTAGCATCCATGAAGTGTGGCATTTGGTCATCTCTTAGATGAAGAAGTTTCTGTAGCATCCCTGCAACTTGCTCTTTTGATGCTGAGCCATTTCCTGTAATTGCCATTTTAATCTTCAAAGGTGCATACTCATTTATAGGTACATTATGGTGAATTGCAGCAGCAATGGCTACTCCTTGTGCTCTTCCAAGCTTCAACATGGACTGTACATTTTTCCCAAAGAAAGGGGCCTCAATGGCAAGTTCATCAGGGAGATATTCATCAATGATTCCTGTTACACGATCAAAGATCTTTCCTAATCGCAGGTAAACATCCTTCTCTTTTCGCATATCAATCACTCCCATGACAACAAGTTCAGTCTTATTTCCTCGCACGCGTAATATGCCATATCCCATGACATTTGTGCCAGGGTCAATACCTAATAGAATCCTTTCGGGCTGTGCAGTCTTTGCTTGCATGTAATTCTACGTTGTTATCGATCCATGTAGGGATTGTGAGCAAGCTCGTATCCAATAGTCGTTTGTGGACCATGACCAGGATAAACGACTGTTGCATCAGGTAGTTGGGCAAGCCTGCGCAAGCTACTTATAATCTGAAATCTATTGCCGCCAGGGAAGTCTGTCCTACCAATACTTCCCTTGAAGAGTGTGTCACCAGTAAAAACAATATTCTCTTTAGCACAGTAGAAGGATACAGAACCTTGAGAATGTCCTGGGGTAGGGATGACTTGGAAAACATGAGAGCCGAAGTTGATGTCTCCTTCAGCTGTTAGTGACAAGTTGCCTGCAGGCAGATCTTCAGGTAGTTCCATCCCAAACATATGTCTTGCGGCCTCTTTTGGTGATTGCATTAAGACTGCATCACCTTTCTCAACTTCTGGTTTTAACTTGAAAACCTTTTCGATAACTGCATCACCAAAGTGATGATCAAGATGCCCATGCGTTCCGAGGTTATGTACAGGTCTCAGCTTTTCCTCTTTTATATATGTAATAATTGCCTTTTGTTCACTTTCTGAGAGTGCTCCACAGTCGATAATGACACATTCTTTCGTCTCATCACTGATAACGTAGCAATTCTCTTGTATAGGATTTACAACAAATGTTTCTATCTTAATCATCTTGTATAGAATCTTGATAAAGTCTTTTATAAATAAATGAGAGGTATACTATGTAGTTTTAATAAGCTTAACTTGGAACATAGATAAGATACTTCTCTTTGAACCAATCCTCCTCAAACCATTGTGAAAGTTCTGTCTTTTCTGCAATTCTCTTGTATGGCATAAGTTCTCCTTCGAGATTCCCACCTTTAAGAGCAATGACACCATTGGGCAGAACGTTATGTTGATCACATGCAATATTCTTCTTGACGATCTTTATCAAGTCGGGTAGGGGCATGACAGCACGTGATACAATAAAGTCGAACTTCCCTTTTTCCTCCTCTCCACGCAGGTGTGCTGGTAGGACATTCTCAAGCCCAATGGCATTTGCTACTTCCTGTGCTACACGTACTTTCTTTCCTGTTCCATCAATAAGTTTGAAGTTAGCTTCTGGGAAAAAGATAGCGAGGGGAATACCAGGGAATCCACCTCCAGTACCAAAGTCGAGTATATTCGTTCCTTCACGGAAGTTTATCCTTTTGGCAATGGCTAGTGAGTGAAGCACATGGTGCTCATATAGATTGTCAATATCTTTGCGTGATATAACATTAATCTTTGCATTCCATTCATGATAGAGTGCATTGAGCGCAGTGAACTGTTCTATTTGTTTAGCAGAAAGTTTAGGGAAATATTTCTTTATAATTTCTATCATATTCTTTTTTTGTTATATGAAGGCTGCTATATATCAATCTGTTTTAATTATTATCATCTTTCAATAGCCACTCTAACCTCATGTTGGTTAATCTCTCCAGGCGTATAGATAAAAATGAGAGAGTCATCTGTAAGGATAAAGTTTTCTGTCGGATAGGGGTCGATTCCTATGAAATAGCCTTTTCTTTGTAGGCCTATAAGGTCATCATCATCAAGTCCTTCTTGTTCGGCTAACTGCCCAATAATTTTTTTTGTTAGCTCTTCTTTGTATTCTTTTCCACACACTTCTCCTAAATTCACCAGATGTCCATTCTTCGGATTGAAGTTGCGAATAATGGTATACTGTGTTAATCTGCCATTACCATTGTTAATTGCTATATGGGAAATGGCGGTAATATAATCATCTGCAGCCGCCTTTAGTTCCGTCTTAATGGTTAATTCGCCTATCAATTGACTTCTTTTCTTCTCCTTTTGTCGTATGAGTCTAGCTATCTCCATATACTCTTTTACATATTGTCTAACAAATGAAGATATGGTAATTTGTGGTTTTAGTCTGTTATGACTGATGGAGAAATAATCAGGTTGTAAGAGTCCCATTCTTAGAAGAGAATCATTGATAACCTCGTATTTTTTTCCTTTAAGATACGTGAAATCTACATGTACGTGGCATTGCATGTCATCTGACAAACGAGCCAAAGTATCAACAGTTACAATCGCTGTTGGTATATGCAATACTTTAGGAGTTTTAGTTTTTCCTTCACAGCTCATAATAAGGAGAAGTGAAAGAAGAGAAACCAGAGTGAGTAATGTTTTCTTTACCATATATAGGGGCAAAGTTACAAAAAAGATTTTGTAACTTTGCATTATAGTATATATAATAAATAGGAAGAATGGTAAAAGCGTGTTTATTTGATTTAGATGGTGTTGTGTTCGACACAGAGCCCTTGTATACTTTGTTTTGGAAAGAGATAGGTAAACAGTTCTGCCCCAATGTACCGAACTTTGAATATGTTATAAAAGGACAAACATTGGTACAGATATATGATAAATATTTTAAAGGGCACGATGAAAAACAAAAGGAAATAACAAGATTGTTAGATTTGTATGAGCAAGACATGGACTATAACTATGTTTCTGGTTTTGAAAGATTTATTAAAGATATAAGAAGTAAAGGTTTAAAGTCATCTGTTGTTACGAGTTCTAACCTTGAAAAGATGCATAATGTTTATAAAAAGCATCCAGAATTCAAAAGTTATTTCGATGCTATATTTACTTCAGAAGATTTTGATGAAAGTAAACCTTCTCCTGATTGTTATCTTAAAGCTGCAGCTTACTTTGATATTTCCCCAAAAGATTGTGTGGTTTTTGAAGATAGTTTCAATGGCTTGCGCTCTGGAGTTGCTTCTGGCGCTCGTGTGGTAGGACTTGCTACTACCAATTCTGTGGCTGAAATCCAAGTTTATACTAAAGAGATTATCAGCAATTATGAAGGTTTTAGTTTGTTAAATGATTAAAAAAGAGTAACTTTGCAGCCCAATATGAGAAATAAAAAGAAGGAAAGTATATGGGATATCTAACAACGGATAAGAAAAAGATAACAGCAAAAACATTATTAGAAATGAAGGCTGCGGGTGAGAAGATTACCCAGATGACAGCTTACGATTTTACTACAGCTAGTATTATTGATGCTGCTGGAATTGATAGTATCCTTGTGGGTGATTCTGCTTCAAATGTCATGGCAGGTAATCAAGATACTACTCCAATTACTGTTGATCAGATGATTTATCATGCACGTGCTGTTGTACGAGCATGTCACCATTGCTTAGTGGTTTGTGATATGCCTTTCGGCTCTTATCAAGTAAGTCGGGAAGATGGAATTCGAAATGCTATTCGAATTATAAAAGAGACTGGGGCAGGTGCAGTTAAGATGGAAGGTGGGAAAGAGATAGCTGATACTGTTAAAGGAATTGTTGATGCTGGAATCCCTGTTATAGGGCATCTTGGACTTACTCCTCAGAGCATTCATAAATTTGGAGGCTATGGACTTCGGGCTAAGGAAGATACGGAAGTAGAAAAACTCATAGAAGATGCATTGGCTCTTGATGCTGCAGGAGTTAGTGGAATTACTCTTGAAAAGGTTCCAGCTGCGGTGGCAAATAAAGTTACAGCAATGGTAAAAGCTGCTACTATAGGAATCGGAGCTGGTAATGGGACAGATGGCAGGTGCTTGTGTATGCGGATGCTCTTGGCATGACATCGGGATTTAAGCCGAAGTTTCTTCGTCATTTTGCAAATGTAAATAAGTGTATGACGGAGGGAGTTATGGAGTATATAAGGTGTGTGAAAAGTGAAAGCTTTCCTTCGGAAGCAGAATCATATTAGATAATTATCATGGATACTCAAAATATACCTATTCATGTTCGTTTGTGGAACAAGCGCTTTTGGGCATTGGCATTAGCGAATCTCCTGCTTGTCATGTCGTCATACATGCTCATTCCCGTTATTCCTTTGCGAATGATGAATGACAGTTCTTCATGGTGGCAGATTGCTGCTGTACTCTGTTCTTTCTTCCTAGGAATGTATTTTTTGGGTGGATGTTCTGCTTATTGGGTACAACAATATCGGCGTAAGTCTGTTTTTGTTGTTTCGACTCTTCTCCTTCTGGCTGTAACAATGACAATTTATTACCTGTATAAAATGCAGGATGGATTTACTAATTATCTTCTTTTAACATTGTTAAGATTTATACAAGGAATCTTTTATGGGCTTTCACAGATGGTATTACTTGGTACGCTTATTATTGATACGGTAGAAGCTGTGCATAGGACGGAGGCAAATCATGCAGCTACATGGTTTGGACGTTTCTCCATATCATTAGGTCCATTATTAGGATTGGTCGTTTATCATCATTTTGATTTTAATACAGTTCTATTGTTATCTTGTGTATGTGTAATTCTATCATTACTACTTGTAGAACTTGTACGTTTCCCTTTTCGGCTTCCTAATGAAGATTTAAACCATTTATCTTTAGATCGTTTCTTACTTAAGGGAAGCCATTGGCTTTTTCTTAATATAGTTCTTGTGACTTCCATTTTGGGTGCTTTGTTGTCTATAGAGCATAATCCTTTATTTTACAGTTTGATAATGTTGGGCTTCTTAGTAGCATTGTTAGCTGAACGTTTCGCTTTTGCTGATGCCGATCTTCGTAGTGAGGTGTTACCGGATTGTTAGTAATCGGTATGTCAGTCTTACTTATGTTGACACGTAGACAAGCGAGTGTAGGATATATTTCTCCTATTCTCATTGGGTTGGGTTATGGGGTACTTGGTAGTCGTTTTTTACTTTTCTTTATCAAACTCTCTGGCCATTGTCAACGGGGTACGAGTCAAAACACGTTCCTTTTAGCTTGGGAGACTGGTGTTGGTATAGGGTTGGCAGTGTCGTTTGGCTTGTTTCATGGTGAACATTCTTACATATTATGGTTTTGTCTGTTTGTACTATGTGTCAGTCTTATCTTCTACATCGGCTTTGTTCATTGTTGGTATATAAAGCATAAGAATAGATAAAGCAATAAAAGCCGAATGTAAGGCTATCTGATAAGTTTTGTCTGTTCCTTTTTTTTTATTATCTTTGCATCAAATTAGCTAATTATGGGATTATTTGGTTTATTCAATAAAAGTAAGAAAGATACTCTTGATAAGGGATTAGAGAAAACAAAACAAAATGTTTTTTCAAAGTTAACCCGTGTTGTAGCAGGGAAGTCAAGAGTTGACGATGAGGTCTTAGACGAACTTGAAGAGATACTTGTTACATCAGATGTGGGAGTTGATACAACCATTAAGATTATTCGACGTATTGAAGACCGTGTCGCTCGTGATAAGTACGTGTCAACAAATGAATTGAATGGAATCCTGAAAAGTGAAATAACAGCTCTTCTCACTGAAAATAATACAGGTGATAATAGCGAGTGGGAACTGCCACAGGATGTGCGACCTTATGTTATTCTTGTTGTAGGTGTTAATGGAGTGGGTAAAACAACTACCATTGGCAAGCTTGCCTATCAATTTAAGCAGGCTGGTAAGAAGGTTTACCTTGGTGCTGCTGATACGTTTCGGGCGGCTGCTGTTGAACAAATACAGATATGGGGTGAACGCGTGGGTGTTCCTGTTATTAAGCAACAAATGGGTGCTGATCCTGCCAGTGTGGCTTTTGATACACTGCAAAGTGCAAAAGCGAATGGAGCTGACGTTGTTATTATCGATACTGCAGGTAGATTACATAATAAGGTTGGCTTAATGAATGAGTTGAAAAAGATAAAAGACGTCATGAAAAAAGTTGTCCCAGAGGCTCCACATGAAGTCTTGTTAGTTCTTGATGGCAGTACTGGGCAAAATGCGTTTGAACAGGCTCGACAGTTCGCGGCAGTTACTCACATAACATCTCTTGCTATTACAAAACTTGATGGGACAGCGAAAGGTGGCGTGGTAATAGGTATTAGTGACCAGCTGAAAGTTCCTGTTAAGTATATTGGTTTGGGTGAAGGGATGGAGGATCTACAACTCTTTGATAAAACGCAGTTTGTTGATAGTCTGTTTAAGTAAAAAATGAAAAAGAACCAGATTGATATTGTAACCATGGGGTGCTCAAAAAACCTTGTGGATTCCGAACTTATCATGAAGCAGTTTGAGGTTAATGGCTATTATTGCACTCATGATTCAGAGTGCCAGAAGGGGAGATAGCTGTAATAAACACCTGTGGCTTTATTGAAGCAGCAAAGGAGGAAAGTATTAATACTATACTGGAATTTGTTAATAGAAAAAAGAATGGACAGCTTAATAGATTGTATGTCATGGGCTGTCTCTCGGAGCGCTATAAAGATGAATTAGAAAAAGAGCTCCCAGAGGTTGATAAATTTTATGGTAAGTTTAATTATAAACAGTTGCTGTCTGATCTTGGTAAGGCTGAAATTCCTTCTTGTGACGGATTACGACATCTCACAACACCACGCCATTATGCTTATGTAAAGATAGCTGAAGGATGTGATCGTCATTGTGCCTATTGTGCTATTCCCCTTATTACTGGTAAACATCATTCAAGATCTATAGAGAATATCCTTGGAGAAGTCAGAGAACTTGTTGCTCAAGGTGTAAAGGAGTTTCAAATTATTGAGCAAGAGCTGACTTACTATGGAGTAGATATTGATGGGAAGCACCATATAGCTGAACTTATTTCTCGTATGGCTGATATAGAAGGGGTACAATGGATTCGCCTTCACTATGCCTATCCTAATCAGTTCCCACTTGAATTACTTGATGTAATAGCAGAGAAACCTAATGTATGTAAGTACTTGGATATCGCTTTCCAACATATTTCTGATCATATGTTAAAGCGTATGCATCGTCATGTTACTAAGAGTGAGACAATGAATCTTATAGAGAAAATTCGACGTAGAGTACCTGGTATTCATCTTCGGACGACCTTGATGGTCGGTTTTCCTGGTGAGACAGATGACGATTTTGAAGAATTGAAGGAATTCATCTCTAGAGTTCGCTTTGAACGTATGGGTGCTTTTGCTTATTCTGAAGAAGATGGAACATACAGTGCAACACACTATAAGGATGATGTTTCTAACGAAGTAAAGCAGCAAAGATTGGATGAATTATTAGCAATTCAACAAGAGATATCAAGACAGTTAGAAGCAAAAAAAGTTGGAAAAATATTTAAGGTGGTTATTGACCGCAAAGAGGGAGATTATTATGTTGGGCGTACAGAATACTGTTCTCCTGAAGTTGATCCAGAGGTTTTGATCCCAGTCGGAAAAAAAAGTGTTGTGTGTAGGTAATTTCTATAGTGTCCGTATTACAGAGTCTGATGAGTTTGACCTTTTTGGTGAGGTAGTTTCATACGACGATTAAACTTTAAAAGATATGAATAATAAAGAGTTTATTGGCGCGATTGCTTTAAAGACAGGATATACTCAAGATGAGAGTCAGCAGATGGTGAAAGATGTTATAGAACAGCTGAGTAAATACTTTGAGTCAGGTGAATCTGTAGCAGTTTCAGGCTTTGGCACATTTGAAGTTAAGAAACGATTAGAGCGTGTAATGGTAAATCCGGCAACAGGCCTCCGAATGTTGGTTCCTCCCAAGTTGGTACTTAACTTTAAGCCTGCTACAATGATAAAGGTACAAGTGAAGAAAGGGGGAATGGAGAATGGCTAAAAGTGTTATACAAATAATAGCAACAGCTATAGCAAAGAAACATAATATTTCTATAGCTTATGCGTCAAGTTTCGTAGAAGCTTTCTTCATGGTTATAGGAGATGAGTTGAAGAGAGGCAATCAAGTAAAAGTTAAAGGACTCGGAACATTTAAGGTTCAAACAGTAAAGCCACGTGAGAGTGTAAATGTGAATACAGGAGAGCGTGTGTTGATAAAAGGGCATGATAAAATATCTTTTACTCCTGATGCATCAATGAAAGAACTCGTTAATAAACCTTTCTCTCAATTTGAAACGGTTGTTATTAATGATAACGTGAATGTAGAAGAATTAGAGACTCTTCCAGAGGAGGAATTGTCAGATACTGTAGAGCAGGCTGATCAGGATTTTGAGGATACTATATCAAAGTCCTCTGTTGTAGAAAACAGTTTTACTGCAGCAATGGATAATTCTATAGATGAAGATAATGATTCTCCTAATACGTTTAATACTCAGTCCGTTAATGGGGTTAAGAGAACACAGGAAAATAATACTAGTCAGAAAGAGGTAGTAGAAACGGATTCTTCAATTTATTCAAAATCGCAAGAAACTCTATGTTCTACTAAAGATAAATATGTTGATACCCCTAATGTAACTACTTCTGGAGAGGCTCTTAGTGATATTGATGACACTGATGACGATATAGAATCTTCTTCTAATAGTATACTGAGAGTAATTGCATTTTTGGCTGCTATTATTATTGTTTTTCTTGGAGTCTTCTTTTGGATGAAGGTGGGAAATGAAAAAAATAATAAAGTGGAGTTAAGCCTTCAACAGAAAAAACTTGTAAAGAAGGATACCACAGTGTCAGTTGCAAAAGCTTCAGTGCCTGATACTCTAAAGCATGTTGCTTCAAGAGTAAAGAAGGTAGAATATTTTATGCATATGAATAATGATGCACGTATCCGCTATGGTGCATATAATATTGTAGGGATAGATCGTATAGTTGTATTGAAAAAAGGTCAGACAATGGCGAAATATAGCCGTCAAACCTTGGGGGCTGATATGATAGGTTATTTTCAGGTCCTTAATGGGCGTAATACAATGGCAGAAGGAGATACAATGAAAGTACCTCGTGTAGAATTACGACCCCAATACAGAAAAAAATAAAATGACAAAAAGTTTCTTAAATAATGAATTTGAGGAACTTTTTTAATATAATTTAGGCTCTTATTCTTGTTTCATATCGCTTTTATATTGTACTTTTGTAATTCATAGAGTTTATAATAAACAGTATAATATAAGAGACATTATAATGGCAGAATCTATTGATATTAGAGAGTTAAATCAACGAATAGAGAAACAAAGTTCCTTCATTACAGATCTTACGGTTGGTATGAATCAGGTTATTGTCGGGCAACGACATCTTATAGATTCGTTACTAATATCTTTACTTAGCGGTGGTCATATTCTTCTTGAAGGCGTACCTGGTTTAGCAAAGACATTAGCTATTAAGACGCTATCTCAACTCATAGACGTTCGTTATAATCGTATTCAGTTTACACCAGATCTATTGCCCGCTGATGTTATTGGTACGCAGATTTATTCTCAAAAGGATGAATCTTTTCATGTAAAGAAGGGTCCGGTTTTTGCAAATTTTGTTCTTGCTGATGAGATTAACCGTGCGCCAGCAAAGGTTCAGAGTGCTTTGTTGGAAGCTATGCAAGAACACCAAGTGACAATTGGTGATACAGCTTTTACTCTTCCTGATCCATTCCTTGTTATGGCGACACAGAATCCTGTAGAACAGGAAGGAACTTATATGCTTCCTGAAGCCCAAGTGGATCGTTTTATGCTAAAAGTTATTATAGACTATCCAACAATAGAGGATGAGAAACTTATTGTACGTGAGAATCTACAAGATAAAATGCCAGAAGTAAATTCTATTGTTTCTGCTAATGATATCTTTGATGCTCGAAAAATTGTAGAAGAAGTTTATCTGGATGATAAAATCTTGCAATATATTGCTGATGTAGTTTTTGCAACACGTTATCCTGAGCGTTATCAATTATCAGACTTGAAGCAGATGATAACTTTTGGAGGTAGTCCCCGTGCTAGTATAAATTTAGCAAAGGCAAGTCGTGCATATGCTTTTGTAAAGCATCGTGGATATGTCGTTCCAGAAGATGTTCGTGCCGTAGCTTATGACGTTTTACGCCATAGAATTGGTCTTTCATATGAAGCTGAAGCTACTAATCTCACAGCAGAAGAAGTTGTCAGAGAGGTTCTTAACAAAGTGCAGGTGCCGTAAGTTATTTGTAGTAGGTTCAGATCATATTTCTAAAGATAAAAATGTTGTAATACATGAATACCTCTGAGTTGCTAAAAAAGGTTCGAAAGATAGAGATAAAAGCTATAGGATTGAGCCGAGAAGTCTTTGCAGGGCAGTATCATTCTGCTTTTAAAGGACGTGGTATGGCTTTTTCAGAGGTGCGTGAGTATCAGTATGGGGATGATATTCGTGACATTGATTGGAATGTTACTGGGCGTTTCCATCATCCGTATATAAAGGTTTTTGAAGAAGAAAGAGAGTTAACGGTAATGTTGCTCATAGATGTCAGCGGTTCTCTAGATTTTGGAACTGTAAATCAATTGAAACGTGAGTGTGCTACAGAGATTGCAGCGACATTAGCTTTCTCTGCTATTCAAAACAATGATAAGATTGGGGTGATTTTTTTCTCTGACCATGTGGAAAAATATATTGCTCCTAAGAAGGGCCGTAAGCATATTCTATTTCTTATTAGAGAAATGCTTACTTTCACACCAGTTAGTAGAAGAACCAATGTCGGGGCAGGTCTAGAATATCTTAATAAAGTCATGAAACGACATTGTACGGCTTTTATTATTAGTGATTTTTATACTCGCAAAGACTTCTCACAAGAGCTTCGTATTGCCAATCGGAAGCATGATGTCGTAGCAATACAGGTGTATGATCCCCGTGCTAAAGAAATGCCTGATGTTGGGTTGGTAAAAGTAGTTGATGCAGAGACTGGGCACCAAATGTATATAGATACACATGATTCTCGTTTACGTAAGGCGCATAATATCTATTGGGAAGAGCGTGAACAACGATTGACTGATATCTTGAAACAGGGTCATGTTGATAGTGTGGCAATAGCGACAGATGATGATTATGTAAAGAAATTAATGTCTTTATTTTCAAAGAGAAGTTGATGAGAAAGTATATTGTAATAATAATATTGCTTATCAATGCTGTAATAGTTAGTCATGCGCAAGTACAGGTTACAGCACAGGTGGATTCCACAGATATATTAATAGGTGGAAGAGCACATTTTAGTATTGTTGTTAATGTGCCAAAAGGTGAAACGGTATCATTCCCAATGTATAAAAATGGTGAGGATATGATTCCTGGTCTTGAGGTCCTCTCCGTTAAGCGTGATACAATGATTAATGGTAATAGGCTGAAAGTCAGGATGGTATATACGTTAACGGGGTGGGATGAAAAAAAGTACTTAATACCTGTACAAAAAGTTCTTATTGGAGGGAATATTCATTATACACATCGTTTTGTTCTTAATGTGAGAGCAATTCCTATCGATGTAAAAAGAAATGTTGCTAAAGTTCCTGATGACATTTTTCAACTTCCTTTTGCGTGGGGTGAATGGATCCCTATACTCTTTCTAAGTCTTTTGGCGTTTTCATTTCTTGGTATTTCACTATATCTTTATAATCAATTGAGGAATAAAAATAAGATATGGAATTCTGTCCACTTTAAAAAGCCTCTTACTCCTTATGAAAAGGTTCTCCATGATATTGGATCTATTAGAGCTAACATAGAGTCTTATAGAGATCAAAAAGCATATTATTCGGAACTTACTGATATCCTGAAAAAATATATATCTTGGCGATTTGGAGTTAATGGTTTAGAAATGACATCTACGGAAATAATGGGGATACTAAAATCTAGATGTGAAGAAGATTCACTTGGAGATCTAATAGATTTGTTATATACGATTGATTTGGTGAAGTTTGCAAAGTTTTCTACAGGAGAAAATGATAAGCTTCTGTTTCTTGATAACATAACTCATTTCGTACATAAAACACAAATCATAGAGCCTAACGTAGAAAAAAAACAAGAACATACAAAGATTGATAGTCCTCGCTCTTTGGTAAAGTTAAGCATAGCAGTATTGATTAGTATCTCTGTAGCTTTGTTAATTTATGTTGCGGCTGAGAGTTATATTCTTCTGAATCTTTAAGTAGTATAGAAATGGAATTTGCAAATAGTGGTTATCTTTTTTTGTTACTTTTATTGATACCATATATATTATGGTTTTTCTTGAGAGGAAAAGGAAAAGAACCTATGATACGTATGAGTGATACATTTGCGTATCAGAATGTTCCTAAAAGTAGGAGAGCTAGAATGATACATCTTCCACTGGTGTTACATTGCCTTGTTTATACTTTAGTTGTAATTGTTTTAGCACGCCCTCAAACTTATAATTCTTGGAATAATGAAAATGTGGAAGGAATAGACATTATGTTGGTAATGGATGTCTCTGCAAGTATGTTAACGGAAGATGTTTTTCCAAATCGTATGGAAGTCGCGAAAGAAGTTGCATCAGAGTTCATTAATGGTCGTCCGAATGATAATATAGGTCTTACCATTTTTGCTGGTGAAGCATTTACTCAATGTCCAATGACTGTTGATCATGCTGCTTTGTTAAATCTACTTCATAATGTGAGAGCAGATTTAGTTATGAAAGGGTTGATACAAGATGGTACTGCGATAGGAATGGGATTAGCCAATGCAATTAGTAGACTTAAAGATTCTAAAGCTAAAAGCAAGGTGGTAATCTTATTGACTGATGGTAGTAATAATGTTGGGTCTATTTCTCCCATGACGGCTGCAACTATAGCAAAGAAATTTGGTATAAGAATTTATACGATAGGGCTTGGTAAAGAGACAGGTGATTCTATGGGTGCTATTGATTATAAGACTTTACAAAATATAGCAGTTTCAACTGATGGAGAGTTTTATCGTGCTCAAAGTCAAAGTGAATTATCTAGGATCTATCAAGACATTGATCAACTAGAGAAAACGAAGTTGAGTATGAAATCATATAGCCATTTATATGAAGCCTATATGCCTTTTGCATGGGCAGCTTTATTATTTTTTAGTTTAGAACTATTCATGCGTCTTCTAGTTTTTAGACGTTTACCATAAGTTCTTATTATTGCGGGTCTTACGAGATAAAATAAAGAATGTTTAGATTTGAATCCCCTATATATTTGTGGTTGCTGTTGCTGATCCCTTTATTGGCAACAGTTTACTATATGTCTTTATGTAATTATAAAAAAAGGATAAAGAAGTTTGGAACCCCAGAGTTGATAAAGAGGTTTTCTTCTACAGTAAGTCATAAAAGAATATTAATTAAGTTTATTCTGTCAGAAGTAATTTTAACTTTGCTTGTGATTATGCTTGCACGTCCTCAGGTCGGGAATAGAATAGCCAGCAAAAAAAACAAGAAAGGGATAGAAACTATCATTGCTTTAGATATCAGTAATTCGATGTTGGCACAAGACGTTCCTCCTTCGCGATTGGAAAAAAGTAAATTGATGGTAGAGAATTTAATGACTAAGTTCAGTGAGGATAAGATTGGGCTTATAGTTTTTGCTGGTGATGCTTTTGTACAGCTACCTATTACAAGTGACTATATTTCTGCGAAAATGTTCTTAGATAATATTAGTCCATCTCTGATAGGTACTCAGGGAACAGATATTGGTAAAGCGCTTAATCTTGCTATACATAGTTTTACACCAAATTCTAAAATTGGTAAAGCGATTATTGTTATTACTGATGGTGAAGATAATGAAGGTGGTGCAGAGGAGATGGCTAATGAAGCTGAGAAGAAAGGTATAAAGGTCTTTATTTTAGGTGTCGGTTCTAAGGAAGGTACAACTATCCCAATGCCAAATGGAGAAAGCCTGAAAACACCTAGTGGTGATATTGTAAAGACGCGTTTGAATGAGAAGATGTGTAAAAAGATCGCAGAAGTAGGGCATGGTGTGTATATACATGTTGATAATACAGACTTGGCGGACGTTATATTAAATCGTGAGCTGAGTAAATTGCAGAGAGGAGAAATTAATAATGTTATCTATAGTGATTTCGATGAGCAGTTTCAAGGTATAGCTCTTATAGTAATTCTACTCTTAATTTTAGAATCTTTGATTCTTGAAAGGAAAAAATAAATTGCTTTTATACTTAGATTTATGATAAGAAGGTGTTATGTCATACTATGTTTGCTTATGTTCTTTTTAACGATTAACAGTCAGACTGTTAATCAATTAATTAGAGTAGGGAACAAGCAATATTCCCAAAAAGATTATGTGCATGCAGAAATATCTTACCGGAAAGTTTTGAATAAAGATAATAATAATATAGTAGCTTGTTATAACCTTGCTAGGACTTTACAAGCTCAAAATAAGGACTCTGAAGCAAAGATTTTATATGAAAAAGTCATAAAGTTAAAGGATGCTTCTTCTGCTCGGGTTAGTAGTTATTATAATTTAGGGACTCTATTGCAAAAAGAGAAAAACTATGGCGAAGCTATAGAAACTTATAAAAAAGTATTACGTATAGATCCTAATCATAACAAAGCACGTTATAATTTGGAACTGTGCAAAAAACAGCAACAACAAAAAAAGAAGCATTCTGCTGGTGGGCGGAATAAATCTAATAATAATCAAAAGAAAAATCAGAAAAGGAATGGTGACAATAAAAATGGAGAATCGAATCAGGCAAAGAATCGTAATAGTATGAGTAGAGACAATGCCCAACAGCTTCTAAATGCAGCAATGCAGCAAGAAAAAGAAACACAAGAACGTTTATCTAAAGCAATGAAGCAACCGTCGGATCGAAAACTTGATAAAAATTGGTAAATTAAATATGAAACGATATATGATGTTTTTCTTAACCTTGTTGAGTACTCTTATTATGAGTGCACAACACATCCGTGTTACAGCGCCTAAGCATGTAGCAGTTGGAGAGGAATTTCAAATTGAGTATACGATATATACACAAGATGTTCGTAGATTTCAATTAGGCAAATTGTCTGCTGGGTTAGAGAAGGTTTTTGGTCCAGCTACGTCTTCTCAATCCAATTTCCAATTTATCGATGGACATGCTAGTAGTTCGTCGTCAGTTTCATTTACTTATGTTTTTATTGCCACAAAGAGAGGTGGGTTGAGTATCGGTCCTGCAAAAATTTTTGTTAATGGACAAGATCTAGCTTCAACCCCTGTAAAGATAATTGCATCAAATATTGCAAACAACTCCCATGCCTCAAATTCGGGTAGTTATTATGATACTAGAGAAAGATCTCGCCTTTCAAATTCAAAGATTGGCCCTAATGACCTGTTTATAAAAGTTAGAGCCAATAAGAGTACTGTTTACGAACAGGAGCCTGTTCTTTTGACATATAAGGTATATACTACAAAGAATCTTCGTCAGCTAGTTGGAAAAATGCCTGATTTATCAGGCTTTCATGTTCAGGAAATTGATCTTCCCCAACAAAAAACTTTCCATAAAGAACGTGTTGGTAAACGTATTTATAATTGTGTTACTTGGAGTGAATATGTTATGTATCCGCAGGTGACAGGTACATTGCGTGTTCCTCCATTAACCTTTCATGGTATAATTCAAGTAAATGATGCTTTTAATCCTTTTGAAGACTTTGGAATCGACGGTGGTTCCACTAGTATAAAGAAAGATGTTGTTGCACCAGGGCTTTCTATTCGTGTTCTTCCTTTGCCTACTCGTCCAACAGAGTTTTCAGGTGGAGTTGGGCATTTTAATCTTTCCGCACAATTGAATAAAAAAGAAGTTAGAGTTGGAGATCCTTTTACTATCCGTGTGGTTGTTAGTGGGTCTGGTAATTTGAAGCTTATAAAGCAACCAATTATAAAACTTCCTAATGGATTTGAAGCTTATGATGTTAAAGTGACTGATAAAACTCAGCTCACAACAAAGGGAAATGAAGGTAATATGATATATGACCAAGTTGTTGTGCCACATAAAGAAGGAGTATTCTCTATACCTTCAGCTAAGTTCTGCTATTATGATTTATTGCAAAGGAAGTTTATTACACTTCAGACAACTCCTATTGATATACGGGTTTTGAAAGGAAATGGCTCAGTTAGTGATGCAATGGAAGTTAATTTGCCTAAAGAGGATATTCTACCGTTAAAGTTGGGCAACTCGTCACTGAGTGTAGTAGATGATTCTTTCTTTGGTTCGGTAGCTTATTTCCTAACTCTTGGCCTTTTACTGGCAGCATGTGGCATCCTTTCTTTCTGTTTTCGTCGTCGGTTTGCACATCATGTAGACATGGTACTTAAGCGCGGTAAAAATGCTAATCGAACAGCAGCTATTCGGCTTCATAATGCCAACTCTTTTATGCTTAAAGGGAATAATCTTGACTTTTATGATGAGATTCTACAGGCTTTATGGGGATATGCAAGTGATAAATTGAGTCTACCTATTGAGCAGTTATCACGCGAAAATATAATTGAACAATTATCTAAGATTGGTGTATCTAATGAAATCGCAGAGAAGTTTATTATTGCCATTGATGAATGTGAATATGAACGTTATGCACCAGGTGATGAAAAAGGTAATATGAAAAAAACTTTTGATAGTGCAATGCAAGCTATAGCGGGTATCGAAGAGTCCATAAAGAAAGCAGCTCCTTCTATTAGTAAATCGTTTATTTTCGTGGTATTGTTATTTGTGTTCAGTATATTCTCTTTGCACATATCTGCACAAAGCAAGAGAGAGGTTGATCAGATGTATCAGAAAGGTAATTATAAGCAAGCTGTTAAAGGCTACGAAAATTTATTGAAGGAAAAGGAATCTGCTGCTTTGTTTTATAATCTAGGTAATGCATATTATCGTTTAGATGATATTCCTCACGCTGTACTTGCTTATGAGCGTGCGCAAAGGCTTGCGCCGAGTAACGATGATATACGTTTTAATCTCCAACTGGCTCAATCAAAAACAATAGATAATTTAACGCCAGAACCAGAGATGTTCTTTGTTACTTGGTATAAATCTTTTGTTAGTATTGTTAGTATAGACGTATGGGCTTATCTGAGCCTTATCTGTTTGTTAATATGCTTGTTAGGCCTTATCCTCTATTTGTTTATAGAAAGTGATATCGTCCGTCGGATTCTAAGGATGGTTTTACCTTTATTTTTTATTTGTTTTTTGTTGGGAACAACGCTTGCAATACAGCAAAGTTTGTTTCTTAATTCTCATGATAGAGGTGTTATCATGTCTTCATCTGCTGTGGCAAGGAAAACGCCTGACCAGAATTCTGCAGAGGTGTTTATTCTCCATGAGGGATCAAAGGTTAAAATTACAGATGATAGCATGGGGAAATGGACAGAGATAGAGCTTAATGATGGACGTAGAGGGTGGATACAATCAAGTCGTATAGAGGCAATCTAGAAAGACTTTTTGATTTGCAAGGATTCTAATAATGGATATAGGGGTAATACAAGGAATAGATAGGTTGATTCTTCTTGCTTTTAATGGAAGTGAGAATTTGTTCTTGGATAACTTCGTAGTGGTTCTGACCTCTGCTTATACCTGGATACCTCTATATTTTTCTTTACTTTATTTGGTTATTAAGAATAATGAGAACTGGCAAAAGATATTGTTAGTGATAGGTGCAGTAGCAATATGTCTGTTACTGAGTAATACCATAAATTTAGGACTTGTTAAACCTCTTGTTGCGCGTCTTCGTCCTTTAGAAGAGCCCTCTTTACGAGGGATTATCTCCGCAACAAATAACTATTCTGCATCTGGCTATAGTTTCTTCTCCTCACATACCTCGAATGCTTTTGTCTTGGCTGTCTTCTTTAGTTTGTTGATTCGAGATAAGGTCTTTACGACATGTATGCTTGTTTGGTGTTCTGTTGTTTCGCTTACTCGAATATATTTAGGGGTTCATTATCCTTCTGATGTTGTTGTTGGTATCATTTTTGGGTCATCAATAGCTGTTCTCGTTTATTTTTTATACCTTCGTATTTATATTCGGTGTAGTGATAAATTACATTATATATCTACAAAGTATACTCGAACGGGCTATAGCTTTGCAGACATAGATGTGGTTATTAGCATTCTTATATTGACTTTTATCTATGCAGCTTTTCGTGCTGTTTTATCTATATAAATAAATTATGTCTGAAGATACAAAACATATTTGCATTTCTGATTATAACTATCCGCTACCTGATGAGCGTATAGCAAAGTTTCCATTGGCAGAGCGTGATCACAGTAAATTGTTGTTATACAAGCATGGCGTTATCACAGAAGATGTTTTTTATAATCTTCCAAATTATCTGCCAAAAGAAGCTCTGATGGTCTTTAATAATACGAAAGTAATACAAGCACGTATACATTTCCGTAAGGATACAGGAGCTTTAATAGAAGTATTTCTTATGGAACCTGCCCAGCCAACGGATTATGAACTCATGTTTCAGACGAACCATCAATGCGCATGGTTTTGTATGGTAGGGAATCTGAAGAAATGGAAAGAAGGTTCTCTGCAGCGTGAATTTGAGATTAAAGGATATAGACTTACTCTTACGGCAACTCTGGATCGGGTAAGGTCTCAAGAACATGGAGGAGGGACTAATCATTGGATAACCTTTGTTTGGGATAATGAGAATATCTCTTTTGCAGAAATCCTGGAGGTTGTAGGGGAGTTGCCAATACCGCCTTATCTTAATCGGGCAACAGAAGAAAGTGATAAAGAAACCTATCAGACAGTATACTCTAAGATTAAAGGCTCTGTTGCCGCACCTACAGCCGGGTTACATTTTACAGAAAAGGTTTTAAGTGCATTGGATGCACATGGTGTTGATCGTGAAGAATTGACGCTTCATGTGGGTGCAGGTACCTTCAAGCCTGTTAAGAGTCATGAGATTGAGGGACATAATATGCATACGGAGTTTATTGTTGTAAGGCGTCAGACCTTAGAGAAATTGCTCAAGCATAATTGTAAAGCAATAGCTATAGGGACAACCAGTGTCAGGACCTTGGAAAGTCTCTATTACATGGGGGTAAAACTCGTGACAAACCCTGATTCTTCGGAGAATGAACTCCATGTAAATCAGTGGGAACCGTACGACTTACCGCATAATCAGGACGGATTAGTGGAAGTAGATGGTAATGTTATTACTGTCGAAGATTCTATTCGCCGATTACTTGATTATTTAGAAAGAGAAGATTTGATGAGCCTACATTCAAGTACGCAGATTATAATTGCTCCTGGCTATACTTATAAGATAGTAAAAGCGTTAGTAACAAATTTCCATCAACCACAGTCGACATTACTACTCCTTGTGAGTGCTTTTGTTAAAGGTGATTGGCGGAAGATTTACGATTATGCAATTGGTCATGATTTCCGTTTCTTAAGTTATGGTGACTCCTCTTTATTAATACCTTGATTGTAGCTGTAAGGAAATGGTCTTTGGACAGACTTGTCCAACTGCTTGGATCAATCTGTCTAACTGATTGGACACGTTTGTCTAATTCTTTGGACAAATGTGTCCAATAGTAAAGAATAGAACTAATTTATTGAAATGTATTGAAGAATGAAGATAGGAGATAAAGTTAGATTTTTAAGTGATACCGGTGGTGGAGTTATTGCTGGTTTTAAAGGAAAAATCGTGTTAGTTGAGGATGAGGATGGCTTTCAGATTCCTACACCAGCTAATGAAATTGTTGTTGTTGAGGATGCAGCTGTTGACCGCGCAAAACTACGCATCGATCAGCAGCAGAGGAAAGTAGATGAAGGTGAAGATAAGCGTAGTATCAAACAACGACTGACTTCAGCAAGTGTAGATGATGAACCCATTAATGTTGCATGGCGTGATGTTGATGCTGGAATTGATTTGAATGATGATCCTTCTATTGATTTTGAAGCTCCTGTGAAAGAGCGTATAGGTGGTGATGAACTTTCAATCTATTTAGCATTCACACCTACTGATATTAAGAATCTATCAACAACTCATTTTAAATCTTATTTAGTGAATGACTCTAATTACTATATTCATTTCTCTTATGCAGTAAAGGACGGGGAGAATTGGAGTCTTAGAGCTGTTGGAGAATTAGAACCGAACATGAAATTACTAATAGAAGATTTCACGATTGCAGACCTTAATGATATGCTTCATGGATGCGTGCAATTTCATGCTTACAAGAATAAGCCTTTTAAACTTAAGCCTACTTGTGATATTCAAGTGAATATTGATGCTGTGAAGTTCTACAAGTTGAATACTTTTCATGAGAATGTATTCTTTGAGCAACCAGCATTGATTTATACATTAGTAGAAAAGGATAAACTAGCTCTGCGCCCAATGTTTGAGCCTCTAATAAAGAAGACGGGAGATAAGGCAGTAGAGAAGTTAAAGACTGGATATGTCACTTTAGACTGTCATGTAGATGATGCTGTACAGAAAGGGACGGACGAACTTGCTAAACGCTACAAGGTAGAATACAAAAAGCCTGCAAAGCAGATACTGAATAATGACAAGATTATAGTTGATTTGCATTCGGAAGAGCTCCTTGATACGACTGCAGGTATGTCTTCTGCTGATATTCTAGAATATCAACTTGATGTTTTCCGGCGTACACTTGAACAGTATAAAGCGCAGCGTGGAAAGAAGATCATTTTCATTCATGGGAAAGGTGAAGGAGTGTTACGTCATGCCATTATCCATGAATTAAATTATAAATATAAACATTACTCTTACCAAGATGCCTCCTTCCGTGAATATGGCTATGGAGCAACACAAATAACAATCAAATAATCCTGAGCGTATGAAATATGGACTTATCAAAGTTGCAGCAGCTATCCCTGCAGTTAAAGTTGCTGACACAAAGTATAATCTCTCCGAGATTGAAAATCAGATAGCAATTGCAGAAGGTAAGGGAGTTGAGATAATATGTTTCCCAGAACTATCTTTGACGGGATATTCTTGTCAAGATCTCTTTCACCAACAGCTACTCTTAGATAATGCGGAACAGGCCACGTTGTCTTTACTTGATTTTACCAGACAATTGGATATAACTGTAATTGTTGGTGCCCCTGTAGCTGCAGGTCCATTGTTGCTGAATTGTGCCTTAGTTATTCAGCAAGGAAAACTCTTAGGAATCGTGGCAAAGACTTATCTGCCAAATTATAGTGAGTTTTATGAAAAGCGTTGGTTCGCCTCTTCACAAGATTTGCGTCCACAGTCTATTCATTTTGCAGGTCATCATATTCTTGTTACTCCTGATATGCAGATATTCCGAACAGCCCAAGGTGCTAAGTTTGGAATAGAAATATGTGAAGATGTTTGGGCTCCAACTCCACCAAGTAATCATCTTACTTTGGCAGGTGCAGAAATTATTTTTAATCTATCAGCCAGTGACGAGCTTATAGGAAAGCATGCTTATCTTATGTCACTACTTGCTCAGCAGAGTGCACGTACTATTAGTGGTTATGTATATAGCGGTTGTGGGTTTGGTGAAAGTACACAAGATGTTGTTTATGGGGGTAATGCATTTATCTTTGAAAATGGAAGTCTCTTGGAGCAGTCTGAACGATTTCAACTAGAATCTCAGTTGGTGATATCAGAAATTGATGTAGAACGACTCCGTAGTGAGCGCAGAACTAATAGTACGTTTGTTAATGCGCAGCGCCCTGTAGCTGGGTTGAATGGGATAACAAGACAGATTGGAGAGTTAGCATTGCGTATAGAATGCCTACCTTATTTAAATCCAATGCGTGAGTTTACTCTTACCCGTCAAATTGATAAGCATCCGTTTATTCCGAGAAGTGAGAATATGCAGGCTATATGTGATGAGATTTTTAATATTCAAATTAGTGGACTGGCCAAACGATTGGTTCATACTAATTGTAAAACCGTCATAATTGGTATTAGTGGAGGCTTAGATTCTACACTAGCTTTACTTGTGGCAGTGAAAACCTTTGATAAATTGGGATTTAACCGTAAAGGGATTATTGGTGTAACTATGCCGGGGTTTGGCACAACGGATCGTACATATAATAATGCAATGGTACTTATGGAAAGCCTTGGTATCACAATCCGTGAGATAAGCATTGCTACTTCTGTATTACAGCATTTTAAAGATATTGGCCATGATCCCGTAGTACATGATGTTACCTATGAAAATTCTCAAGCTCGCGAGAGAACACAAATATTGATGGATCTAAGCAATCAGTTGGGCGGATTAGTAATCGGTACAGGTGACCTTAGTGAGTTGGCACTTGGATGGTGTACTTATAATGGAGATCATATGAGTATGTATGCTGTGAATGTTGGTATTCCAAAAACACTTACGCAGTATCTTGTACGTTATGTAGCAGAGAGTGGAGTAGATGAGACTTCACGCCAGACACTAAATGATATCGTTGAGACTCCGATATCTCCAGAGTTGACGCCAGCTGACGATAGAGGTAATATAGCGCAAAAGACAGAGGACCTTGTAGGTCCTTATGAGTTACATGATTTCTTCCTTTATTACGTCCTTCGTTGTGGTTTTCGCCCTTCTAAGGTCTATTGGATGGCCCAAAAGGCTTTTTATAATGTATATGCAGATGGAGTTATTCTGCATTGGTTGCGCATCTTCTTCCGTCGTTTCTTCTCACAACAATTTAAACGTTCTTGTTTGCCAGATGGCCCCAAGGTCGGTAGTGTCAGCTTGTCTCCACGCGGAGATTGGCGTATGCCTTCTGACGCTATGTCCACAGATTGGCTTAATGAACTTGAAGGATTGTCATGAAACAGAGAATATTATTAATCTTTATGTGGGTAATGTTTCCTCTATGCCTAACGGCACAGGGGAATTTCCCTTTAGTTCAAATTCAAATTTCAGATCTTTTACAATATCAGGCGCAAAAGATAAAACGCACAATCCCATCTAGTTTTTTTAGTAAGTATGGGTTTCAGCAGATTCGAACAGAACTGGTTGTTGGTTCAACGGATACTCGCCAGCTTTGGGGATGGCATGTTGGGCCTAATCCAAATTTTAACTCGCTTCAACAACCTCTTTATAGACTTTTTGAGAAGAAGGATGATTCTAGTATAGCGATTGTAGATGATAAAGACGGTCATTTACAGATAATTTTTTGGGATAAAGCTTATTATCGTATATTTTCACGAGACATGCAACAGTATGGTTACCAGTTGCAAGCAAAGAAACCAGCAAACAATGTTCTCCGTTTTCAACGTATGGGGATATCTGTAGTTATTGATATTACAGTGTGGGCAGATATGTATGTCTTGGACTTATTTCAGTTATAATGATCATTTTATCGTACTTTATAAATACTATCAAGCCTAGAGTCAGCTTTGTGTTCACCCTTAGCTCCATTTGTGTTAGCTATCATCTCAATCTGTGTTGGCCGTCATCTCTTATTGTGCTATAGTCAACTCTGTAACCTTAGACCCTCTTCGTATCATAACAAGGTTTTATAGTTAAGATAAAGTTTAGTTAATATTATTGGGTTTTATAATATATTATCGTTTAGGCCTATAATAACATTTTTTTCGTTTTAAGCATTTGGTAATCTATATTTTTTTTGTATCTTTACACCTTGAAATATATGTAAAACGGCTCAGAAAGAAAATAAAGGCTATTGTAGGCAATTTTGTCTTTTTAAGTATGAGCTAACATAATGTAAAGATTAGAAGATTCACAAGTAATAAAGATAATGGACGAAAATCAGACAATTGATCAGGACAGAATTATGAAGATCAACATCGAGGAGGAGATGAAGAGCTCCTATATCGATTATTCTATGTCGGTAATTGTGGCTCGTGCCCTCCCAGATGTTCGTGACGGCTTTAAACCAGTACACCGTCGTATTCTATTTGGCATGCGAGGTATAGGTAATTTTAGTAACCAGCCTTATAAAAAATGTGCTCGTGTCGTAGGTGAAGTGCTTGGTAAGTATCATCCACATGGCGACTCTTCGGTATATGGTGCTCTTGTTCGAATGGGGCAAGAATGGAATATGCGTTATAAGCTAGTTGATGGGCAAGGTAACTTCGGCTCTGTCGATGGTGACTCTGCAGCTGCTATGCGATATACGGAGTGCCGTCTATCAAAGATGGGTGAGCATATTATGGATGATATCGAGAAGGATACAGTTGATATGGTCAACAACTTCGACGATACGCTACGTGAGCCTGCTGTAATGCCTACAAAAATTCCTAATCTGCTTGTAAACGGTGGGAACGGTATTGCTGTTGGTATGGCAACAAATATTCCAACCCATAATCTAAGCGAGGTAATTGATGGGTGTTGTGCCTATATAGATAATCCTGATATCACTACAGATGGATTGATGGGATTTATTCCTGCCCCAGATTTCCCAACTGGTGCTTATATATACGGTCTTCAAGGTGTAAAAGATGCCTATGAAACAGGTCGTGGACGTATTGTTATGCGTGCAAAAGCTGAAATAGAGAGTGGCGAGCAACATGACAAAATTGTCGTAACAGAAATCCCTTATGGTGTTAATAAGCAGCAGCTCATTGAATATATAGCTGACTTGGTAAAGGAGGGTAAGCTTGAAGGCATCTCAAACGTAAATGACGAAACGGGTAGACAGGGTATGCGTATTGTTGTGGACGTAAAACGAGATGCTAATGCCAATGTTATTTTGAATAAACTTTTCAAGATGACAGCTTTGCAAAGTTCATTTTCTGTGAACTGTATAGCATTGGTTGCTGGTCGTCCACGTCTGTTGAGTCTACGTGAGTGTATTCAATATTTTGTAGAACATCGTCATGATGTAACGATTCGTCGTGCTAAGTTTGATTTAAAGAAGGCTCAAGAACGTGCTCACATCTTAGAGGCTCTTATAAAGGCATGTGATAATATCGACGAGGTTGTTCATATTATTCGTGCAAGTAAAACTCCTTCAGAAGCTCAAACAAATCTGGAGAAGCGCTTTGGTTTTGATGAGTTACAATCCAAAGCTATCGTCGATATGCGTTTGTCGCAGTTGACGGGTTTACGTCTTGACCAGTTGCATCAGGAGTTTGAAGAACTTATGCAAACCATTAAGGACTTGCAGGAGATTCTTAATAACCCTGAGCGTTGTAAGGAGGTGATGAAAGCTGAATTGCAGGAAGTTAAGGAAAAATATGGCGATGACCGTCGTACAGAGATTATACCAGATGAGCATGAATTTAATGCAGAGGATTTCTACCCTAATGATCCTGTCGTTATTACAATAAGCCACCTTGGATATATCAAACGTACTCCATTGACTGATTTTAAAGAACAGGCTCGTGGTGGTGTTGGCTCTAAGGGTGCTCGTACTCGTGATAAAGATTTTACGGAGTATATTTATCCTGCAACAATGCATCAGACAATGTTGTTCTTTACTCGTAAAGGGCGTTGTTATTGGATGAAGTGTTATGATATTCCTGAGGGCGATAAAAATTCGAAGGGACGTGCTATTCAGAATATGCTATCTCTTGAACCAGATGACTCTATAAATGCTTTCTTACGAATCAAAGGTTTGGATGATGAAACTTTCCTTGATTCGCATTATGTTGTGTTTGCTACTAAGCAAGGTATTGTAAAGAAAACTTCGCTTCGTGCTTATTCTCGTCCTCGTACTAATGGCGTTATTGCTATCAATATTAATGAGGGTGATGAAGTGGTTGATGTTCGTTTGACAAATGGGCATAATGAGTTGATCATAGCTGACCGTAATGGGCGCGCATGTCGTTTCAATGAGTCAAATATCCGAACAATGGGACGTGTTTCTACTGGTGTCCGTGGAATGCGTCTTGATGATGATGGTCAGGATGAGGTCGTTGGTATGGTTGTTGTAAATGACCCTGTAAATGAGACCGTAATGGTTGTCTCAGAAGAAGGTTATGGCAAACGCTCTCAGGTTGAAGATTATCGCTTGACAAATCGTGGAGGAAAGGGTGTTAAGACTCTTAATATAACGGATAAGACAGGTAAATTAGTTGCCATTAAGAATGTTACGGATGAGAATGATCTTATGATTATCAATAAGAGCGGTATTGTTATTCGTATGGCAGTATCAGAATGTCGTGTTATGGGTCGTGCTACTCAGGGTGTACGCCTAATCAATCTTGCTAAGAAAAATGATGTCATTGCATCTGTATGTAAAGTAATGAGCTCAGAAATGGAATCAGAGATGGAAGAAGAAAGTCATATGCAATGGGAGAAAAATAGTGAAGAAATTAGGAACGAAACATCATCTTCGATTGAAAATTTGGAAGATAATCCAGTAGATTTTGAATAATGAATAGAATTATAAACCTTTTAAAGTGATAACTAATATGAAGAAATTATTGTTCGCAGCATTGATGCTACTCAGTACATCGGCTGTATTTGCAGGGGATAGTGAGCCATTAAAAGCTATCTTGAAAGCACAAACTTATGCGGAGGCTTTAGACCTCTTGAAGGCTAATCTTGCACAAATTACTGACAATGCAGAAAAAGCAAGAGCTTATGATAAGCTTTATGAGCTTGCAATGAAGAAAGTTACCGCAGAGCAAGCTGTTCAGCTTGAAAATGAGACCAATAAGCAGATGGGTAAAGATGGTAATAAGCCTGTTGATGAAAAGGGACTTTACGAAGCTGTTGGACAAGCCTTTGATGCTGCTGCAGAGGTAGAGAAGTATGATAATATGCCTAATGCAAAAGGTAAGGTAAAACCTAGATACACGAATATTGCTGATCAGCTTTATACTCTGCGTGGTCAACTAATTAATGGAGGTATTTATTATCAGGGTGCGAAGGATGATGCTAATGCTTATAAGTATCTTGCACGTTATGTAGATTCTGCTGATGATCCAATGTTTGCAAAATTTGATAAATCTAAGGACCAGAATCTCAATGAAATAGCTTATTTTGCTACTTATTACGCTTATCAGAATAAGGACTATAAGAAAGCTGAGAAGTATGTTGCTTATGCAATGCAAAATAAAGATCGTGCTAAAGATGCTCAGCAATTGCAGTTGGCAATCCTAGGTGCGCAACTTAAGAGTCGTCAGGATTCTATCAATTATGCTGAGAAACTTGCCGGTATATATGCAAAAGATCCGGAAAATGATGCTATATTGACTACACTAACCTCAACTTACAGTGCATTAGGTATGCAAGATAAGGCTGAGGCAATCGTTCATGAGGCTCTTGCAAAGAATCCTAATAGTTATGGGGCTCTTGTGATGGAAGGTCAGTTTGCCAGTCAGAAAAAAGATTATGAAAAGGCTGCAGATTATCTAACAAAGGCACTTGCACAGGCAAAGGATGATAATGCTAGAGTCGCAATCAATGCTTCAATTGGTCAGTGCTGGTTCTATAAAGCGCAGGAACGCGTAGCAGCAGTGAAAGGTGTATTATCTCCAGCTGCTCGTGCACAATTCAATGAAGTTTATAATAAAGCTATCTCTTATCTAGAGACAGCGAAGAAGCTTGATGTAATGAAAGAACAGAAGTCTGCTTGGGCTTATCCTCTTTATGGTTGTTATTATTTTGTAAAGGGTCCACAAGCCCCTGAGACTTTAAATGCTGCAGCTGACGCAGGCGTACAGCAGTAAGCTTTTGAGATATTTCCCTCTTTTATGATGACCCTGTAGGCTAAATTATAAGAGAGGGATTTTTGTTTTACTAAAGTAATTGTTGATGATACGATTATTTACATTATTGTTTTTCTTTCTTTTATGCTGGGAGCCCGTTTCTGCACAAGAAGCTTATAAACAAGCAGAGTCTTTTAACCGTCTTGCGAAAGATGCTTTTACTCGCATAGAAAAGAAAATGGAAAAGGATTCTGTTCTTTTTTTTAAAACAATCATTGATGGGGTTGAGTATTCTTTGAACTCAGATGAGTTTGATAGGAAACCTAATCGAAAGGGTAAGATTGAATTAAGATTTGAAGAACAGAACAAAAGTCGTTTGGCCTTGTTACATCCTTTATTAATAGATGCGGGTAAATATTTCAGTAAAAATATTCGTACAAGGCAAGAAGGTTTGGCTGCATTTAAACTATATCTAAAAGTACGTCAATCTGAGCTTGTGAAAGATAATGTAGATGAATCTGGAGTAGCAGCCTATTATCTATCATATTATTATTTGAAGAATCGTGATCTACAAGAAGCAGACAAATATGCAGATATTGCTATGCAGTATGATGAAACGGCACAATCTGCGGCTGAGGTGAAGGCACAATGTATGCACGATAAAATGAAGAATGCAGAGGATTCTATCCGTTATTTATCTGTTTTACAGCAGCTTTATCGGACAGAGCCTACAAATGAAAATATTTTTCGTGGATCATGAAGTTCTATCAGAATCCTACACCTAGGTTTAATCTAGAAGATTTTGTGGACAAGATCCTTGAAGATAATACGGCTAATTCTGTTGTCCCATGGATATTAAAAGGCGAGATTGCGATGCATGCTGAGCGCTGGATGAAGCTATTGATGCATATAAACAGGCAGATGAGATAGATCCAAGTAGTATTCCTGTAGCTTTTAATATTGGTGTGTGTTTGAATACGAAAGGATTGGCTTTACGTGATTCTATTATTGCAAAGAAGAAAAGGGGAGAGATTGTTTCTGATAAAAGTTTTTTGGATATCTTTGCGGAAGCACGTTCCTATCTTGAACGTGTGAGAGCAAAAGACCCACGACGTAATAAAGTAGATTGGGTGGAACCTCTTTATCTTGATTATACGATTCTAAATGATAAAATAAAGGCCGACGAGTTAGAACCACTCGTTACAAAATATAAGAAGTGAGGAATATTAAGTTTTTTTTATTTATGGTGGGGTTTCTCTTTCCCCTATGTTGTTTTGCACAGAAAAAGCAGTTACAAGTTGTGAAAGAGCAAGTCAAGGCTGGGAAAGAACTCGATAAGGCAGAGAAAACTCTGCAAGGATTGTTGGATGATTCTATATATAGAAAAGAAAATAGAATATGGTTACTTCTATGCGATGTGTTGATAAAACAGTACGAATTAGGCAATGAAAAATTATATTTAAAGCAGCAGTACGATACAACTGCTTTTTTTTCTATAACACGTAAGTTATATAATACGATGTCACGATTTGATACTCTTGATGCTTGTTCCAATTCTATAGGGAGAATTCAACCTAAATATCGACTAAAGCATTCGATTTTTCTTAACTCTATTCGACCCAATTTGTTCAATGGCGGATCTTTTTTTATTCATAAGAATGATTATCAAACTGCTTTTAATTTTTTCTCAGATTATCTTTGTTCCGCTAAATGGCCTCTTTTTGAAAAATATGATTATATAGAAAAGGATGCACTAATGCCTCATGCTGCTTACTGGGCAATGTATTGTGGATACAAATTAGGTGATGCAGATAAGATTATGTTGTTTAAAGATATAGCAGAGCGTGATACTTCTATGCTTAATTTCGTCCGTCAATATGAGGCTGAAGCTTACTTGCTAAAGAAAGATACAACAATGTATGTGAAGTCATTGCAGGTCGGTTTTGAGCAATATCCTAACTTTGCTTTCTTTTTTCCTCGTTTGGCAGAATATTATGTAAAAATGGGACAATATGGAAAGGCTTTGGATTTGTCAGAACGAGCTTTAAAGGCAGATTCAACAAGCCTTTTATTTAAGTTTGCTAAGAGTACAGCCTTATTGAACCTGGGGCGTTATGATGAGAGTATTCAGCTTTGTTTGAAGATAATTAAAGAGAATGCATCTTTTTCTGATGCTTATTATAACATTGGGCTTGCTTATTTTAATCAAGCAATAGAATTAAATAAGGATAGGCAGAAGTATAGAGCCAACAAAGAAAAGATAATAACATTATATCAGCGTTCTAAGCCCTATATGGAGAAGTTCAGAGAGCTTGCACCAACTGCAAAGAGTAAATGGTTAGCTCCTTTATACACTATTTATCTTAATCTTAATATGGGTAAGGAGTTTGATGAAATTGATAAGTTGAGAAAGGAAAAGTATTGATGAACAACGATATTATTGATAAACTTGGTATAACACTCAATACAATGCAGGAAGCTACGGCTGAAGCTGTATTACATACAGGGAAGGATATCGTCGTTATGTCACCGACAGGCTCTGGTAAAACATACGCTTATCTTCTACCATTAATCCAGCGGTTGGATGCTAAGACTGATGAGTTGCAGGCAATAGTCTTAGTACCAGGACGCGAGTTAGCATTGCAGTCAGCTAACGTACTTAAAGATATGGGAAGTGGCTTACGTTCTATGGCATTATATGGTGGGCGTCCAACGATGGAAGAGCATCGCGTATTGAGAGATGTAAAGCCACAAATAGTCTTTGCTACTCCTGGACGATTGAATGATCATCTTGATAAAGCAAATATTAATACGGAGACAATAAAGTGGCTTGTGATAGATGAGTTTGATAAGTGCCTTGAATTTGGTTTCCAAGAAGAGATGATGAGTATTCTCTGTAAGTTGCCAAATATTGAAAGACGAATCTTACTATCAGCGACAGAATCAGAGACTATTCCTAATTTTGTATCAATGGGAAGAACTATTCATTTGGATTATCGTACAGATGAAGAGAATATTCCTAATCGTATTTGCCTCTACACGGTCACAAGTCCAGAGAAGGATAAACTGAAGGTTTTGAAGGACCTTTTACTTTCTTTAGGTGACAAGAGTAGTATTGTATTCTTAAATTATCGTGACTCTGTTGAGCGTACTGCCTTGTTCTTAAAGGAAGAAGGGTTTATAATTAGCTGGTTCCATGGTGGCTTAGAACAGCGTGAGCGTGAAGCTGCACTTTATCGTTTCTCTAATGGTTCTGCACCAATACTCGTTAGCACTGACTTGGCTTCACGTGGACTGGATATTCCTGATGTTGATAACATAATACATTATCATTTCCCGGAAACGGAAGATAGCTATGTTCATAGGGTAGGACGTACAGCTCGTTGGGACAAAGAAGGAAGAACCTTCTTCATTCTTGGTCCAGAAGAACGTTTGCCAGAGTTTGTTAGCAATGAACATGAAGAATACAAGATTCCAGACTCTTTACAGAAACCTGCTCAGCCTCGCATGGCTACTATATATATAGGTAAAGGAAAGAAAGACAAAATCTCAAAGATGGATATTGTTGGCTTTCTTTGTAAAAAGGGAGGATTGAAGTCTTCTGAGATAGGAAAGATTGACATAAAGGACCGTTTTACTTATGTAGCAGTAGTACGTACGAAGATAAAAGAAATAATCTCTTTGACTAAAGGAGAAAAAATAAAAGGTATTCGTACCGTTGTGGAAGAAGTAAGGTGATGCATTATACAATGTGTCACCTTTTCCTTTTCATGTCCGTCGGTGTGTATAAATCGTTTGATATTTTACAGATAAAAAAAAGTGTTATTTTATTTGGAAGTATAAAAATAAAAGCGTATCTTCGCATCGTAGAATATAGAAACCTATTACAATATTTAATACTGATAATAACTACAAAACATAAGTCAAACTTAAACTAAACAATCAGATGAAAAAGTACAATTTTGGTGCTGGTCCATGTATCCTTCCACGCGAAGTAATCGAGAAAACAGCAAGTGCTATTTTAGATTTCAATGGAATTGGTCTTTCAATTGCTGAAATCAGCCATCGTTCAAAGGATTTTCAACCAGTAATGGACGAAGCAATGGCTTTAGTAAAGGAAGTGTTAAATGTTCCTGAAGGCTATTCAGTGCTTTTCTTGGGTGGTGGTGCATCACTTGAGTTCTGCATGATTCCTTTTAACTTCTTGGTAAAGAAGGCTGGTTATTTGAATACTGGTGTTTGGGCAAAGAAAGCAATGAAGGAAGCTAAGTTGTTTGGAGAAGTTGTTGAAGTTGCTTCATCAGCAGATGAGAACTATACCTATCTCCCAAAGAACTTCGATGTTCCTACAGATTTGGATTATTTGCACGTAACTACTAATAACACAATCTATGGTACAGAATATCACAAAGATTTGGACGTTCCAGTTCGTTTGATTGGTGATATGTCTTCTGATATCTTCAGTCGTCCAGTTGATGTTTCTAAGTACGACTGTATCTATGGTGGTGCACAGAAGAATCTCTCAATGGCAGGTGTAACATTCATTATTATTAAGGACGACGTTCTTGGTCGTGTACAGCGTGAAATCCCAACTATGTTGGATTATCGTACACATATTAAGAAGGGTTCAATGTTCAATACTCCTCCTGTAGTACCTATTTATACCGCATTGGAAAACCTTCGTTGGATTAAGGCTAATGGTGGTGTAGAAGCTATGGAGAAACTTGCTAAGGAGCGTGCTGATATTGTTTATGGTGAGATCGATCGCAATAAGTTGTTCCGTGGCACAGTTAAGTGTGAGGAAGATCGCTCTTACATGAATATCTGCTTCGTTCTCAACGATGAATATGCTGAACTTCAAGATGAGTTCTTTAAGTTTGCAACAGAAAGAGGCATGGTTGGTATCAAGGGACATCGTGATGTTGGTGGTTTCCGTGCAAGCTGCTACAATGCGATGACAGTTGAAGGCTGCAAGGCTCTCGTTGAAACAATGAAGGAATTCGAAGCTAGGCACTAAGTCGCATAGTCATTAGACTTAGCAAGCATAAGTATTTCGTTTGCTAAGTCTAAGTAATTGTCTTTACTTTTTATTAACCTAAACATTAAAGCTATGAAGGTTTTAATTGCAACTGAGAAACCATTTGCACCGGCTGCTGTGCAAGGTATTACAAACGAATTAAAAGATGCCGGACATGAAGTTGTCCTACTTGAAAAATATGCGAGTACAGCTGAATTACTCGAGGCTGTAAAAGATGCAGATGCAATGATTGTACGCTCTGATAAAGTTACACCAGAGGTACTTGATGCTGCTAAACTGTTGAAGGTCGTAGTACGTGCAGGTGCAGGCTATGATTCAATTGATACAGCTTATGCAAAGGAGAAGAATGTCGTAGTAGAGAACACTCCTGGTCAGAATTCTAATGCAGTTGCCGAACTTGTGTTTGGTTTGTTGGTATATGCTGTACGCAATTTCTATAATGGCAAGGCTGGTACTGAGTTAATGGGTAAGAAACTCGGTATTCTTGCTTTCGGTAATGTTGGTAGAAACGTGGCACGCATAGCAAAAGGCTTTGGTATGGAAGTCTATGCATACGATGCATTCTGTCCTGCTGATGCTATAGAGGCTGCAGGTGTTCATGCTTGTAAGAGTCAGGATGAGTTGTTCCAGACTTGTGACGTCTTGTCACTTCACATCCCTGCAACTCCACAGACCGTAAAGAGTATTGATTACCGTTTAGTAAATCTTCTTCCAAAGAAGGGAGTCCTCGTAAACACTGCTCGCAAAGAGGTTATTAACGAGGAAGAGCTTTTGAAGTTGATGGCTGAGCGTGAGGACTTAAAGTTTGTTACCGATATTAAGCCAGATGCAGACGAAGAGTTTAAGAAGTTTGAGGGTCGCTATTTCTCTACACCAAAGAAGATGGGTGCTCAGACTGCTGAAGCAAATACGAATGCTGGTATTGCTGCAGCAAAGCAGATTAATGCTTTCTTTGCAACCGGTGACACAAAGTTCCAAGTAAACAAATAACTTTCTAATGTAAGAAGGATTGATAGTCTTAATCTTCATAATAGATTGTGCCTCTCAATCCTTTTCTTATTTTCTTAAAGATAAACACTATGGCAGTAATTAAACCTTTTAAGGGGATTCGTCCTCCAAAAGACTTAGTAGAGTCTGTTGCCAGCCGTCCATACGATGTGTTGGATTCAGAAGAAGCTCGCGCAGAAGCTGGTAATAATGAAAAGAGTTTATATCATATTATCAAACCAGAAATCAACTTTGAGGTTGGGACAAGCGAATATGATCCAAGAGCCTATGAGAGTGCTGCTGAGCAGTTCCAGAAGTTCCAAGATAAGGGTTGGTTAGTACAAGATGATAAAGAACACTACTATATCTATGCGCAGACAATGAATGGCAAGACTCAGTATGGTCTTGTTGTTGGTGCTTTTGTTGATGATTACATGACAGGTAACATCAAAAAGCATGAGTTGACACGTAGAGATAAAGAAGAGGATCGCATGAAGCATGTTCGTATTTGTAATGCAAATGTAGAGCCTGTATTCTTTGCTTACCCTGACAATGAGGTACTTGACAGTTTGTTGGCTCGTTATGCAGCTACAAAGCCAGAGTATGACTTCGTTGCACCTGACGATGGTTTCAGACATCAGTTCTGGGTAATAACAGACGAAGCTGACATCAAAACTGTAACTGAAGAGTTTAAGAAGATGCCAAGTTTATATATCGCAGATGGTCATCATCGATCTGCTGCAGCTGCTTTGGTTGGTGCTGAGAAGGCTAAGAATAATAAGAATCATAAGGGCGATGAGGAGTATAATTACTTTATGGCTGTATGCTTCCAGGCAAGTCAGTTGACGATTCTTGACTATAATCGTGTTATCAAAGACTTAAATGGCATGGAAGTTGCCGAGTTCTTAAAAGCTTTGGAGAAGAACTTCATTGTTGAGTTGAAAGGTAAGGATGAATACCGTCCAACGAAATTGCATGAATTCTCCATGTATCTTGATGGCAACTGGTACAGTTTAGTGGCTAAGCAGGAACATACAATGATAATGATCCAATTGGCATACTTGATGTAGATATCTCAAGTCGACTGATTTTAGATGAGTTGATGGGTATAAAGGATCTCCGTTCTGACAAGCGTATCGACTTTGTTGGTGGTCTGCGTGGTCTTGGAGAATTGAAACGTCGTGTAGATAGTGGTGAAATGCGTTGGGCTCTGGCGCTTTATCCAGTCTCTATGCAGCAGATTATGGATATTGCAGATAGTGGGAAAATTATGCCACCTAAAGCAACTTGGTTTGAGCCTAAGCTTCGTTCTGGTCTCGTTATCCACAAGCTAGAATGATACGAATTTAATGTTTTGAATGGCAAACGATAAATATAAAACAATTAAAGAGAAAGTAATTGGCGAGGGATATTACTCTGAAAAGCGGAGTAAGTTCCTCGCTTTTGCGCATCATGTTGAATCTGTAGATGATGCTTTGAGAATTGTAAAGAGGTATAAGAAAAAGTATTATGATGCACGACATTGTTGCTATGCGTACAGAGTGGGATTCAAAGGAAGAGAATTTCGTGCCAATGATGACGGAGAACCCTCTTCAACTGCAGGTAAACCTATTCTGGGGCAGATTGATAGTAATGGATTAACGAATATTCTAGTTTGTGTTATTCGTTATTATGGAGGTATAAATCTTGGTACAGGAGGTTTGATAGTTGCCTATCGTGAGGCTGCTTTTGATGCAATTTCCCATTGTGAAATTGAAGAAAGATTTATTGAAGAAAGAATTAGGTTTTCTTTCACTTATCCCATGATGAATAATGTTATGCGTATAATCAAGGAAATGGATCTTAATATTATAAATGGGCAGTTTGATAATACTTGTGAAATTACCCTTTCTGTTCGAAAAAGTAAAGTTGAGGAACTTCGCTCCCGACTTAGTAAATTATCATTTGAATAATTTGGCATTTACACGTTAAATGTTTACTTTTGTACTTCCTATAAAGGAAGTATGGCAGAGTGAACGAATGCGCCGGACTCGAAATCCGGTATACGTCTTTTGACGTATCGGGGGTTTGAATCCCTCTACTTCCGCTTTTTATCTTATAGGTAGTGTCGGTTCTAGTTATTTTGTTTAATTTATTTTGCTCTTTTAGAGTTATCCCCCGGTAAGTAATACAGTTGTTCTATATTGTCTATTTTAAATTATTTAAATACTAAAAGCTTTTTGGCCATAGATCTTAAGTCGTTCTATGCTAGTGTTGAGTGTGTTGAACGAGGATTTAATCCTATGAGAACTCACTTGGTTGTTGCTGATAATAGTAGAACTGAAAAAACTATTTGTTTAGCTGTATCTCCTTCTTTGAAGTCTTATGGTATCCCTGGACGTGCGCGCCTTTTTGAAGTTATCCAAAAAATAAAAGATATTAATAAAAAGAGAGCACTATCTATTGGAAAAAATATTCTTCTAGGAAGTTCTGTTGATATTAAAGAGTTAGAGAGTCACCCTGAATTAGCCATTGATTATATTGTGGCAAAGCCGCGCATGGCACATTATATTCAATATAGTGCTAAGATATATAATATTTATCTGAGATATGTTTCACCCAAGGATATACATCCTTATTCTATAGATGAAGTCTTTATTGATGCTACAAATTATTTATCTGCTTATAAAATTTCTGCTCATGAATTAGCAATGAAGATAATCCAGGATGTACTTAAAGAAACAGGCATAACAGCCACAGCTGGTATTGGGACTAACTTGTTTCTATGTAAAGTTGCTATGGATATCGTAGCAAAGCATATTCCTGCAGATAAGGATGGTGTTCGAGTTGCAGAATTAGATGAGAAACGTTATCGTGAGTTGTTGTGGAATCATCGTCCTCTTACTGATTTTTGGCGTTTTGGATCAGGAATAGTAAAGCGTTTATCTTCTTACGGACTTGATACTATGGGAAAGATAGCACGCTGCTCAATAGAACATGAAGAGCTATTTTATCACTTATTTGGTGTTAATGCAGAGATAATTATAGACCATGCATGGGGGTGGGAACCTTGTACGATGGAAATGATAAAGCTCTATCGTCCAGAGGAAAGATCAGTAGTTAATGGACAAGTTTTACAAGAGGCTTATACTTTCTCTAAAGCAAGAGTCGTTGTTCAAGAAATGATTGATGCATTGTCTTTAGATTTATTAGAAAAGCACTGTTTTACAAATCAGCTTGTTCTTTCCGTTGGCTATGACAAAGACAGTCTCAATGATAGAGATGATTATTTGGGACTAATTACCTTTGACTACTATGGTAGAAAAGTTCCGAAATCTACCAAAGGGACTTCAAACCTCATGACCTTTTCATCCTCTTCCCGGATTATCACTGCAGCAATACTCTCTTTATATGATCACTTAGTAGATCGAAAATTGTTGGTCAGACGTATTAGCATTTCTGCTAACAACCTTATCACTGAGGAACAGTTTTATAAAGTACAGAGAATCCCGGTTGAGTTAGACCTTTTCTTTCTTGCTGACCCCGAGAAAGTAGATAGAAAGGAGACCAGGAGAAATTCTGTGCAAGACCGTTCTATGCAGGAAACCATTCTTAGGATAAAGCACAAGTTTGGTAAAAACTCTTTATTGCGTGGTCTGAATTTTAGAGAGGGTTCGACGGCAAAAGAACGTAACCAACAGATAGGAGGGCATAGGGCCTAAGGGAAAAGTAAACAAACTATTTCTGGTTTATATTGTGTATATTTAGAATGAATTATAAGCTGTTGAGTGTCCTACAGGATAGGTGTTTGACAACAGTCCCATAGGTGATGAGGTGTAATACAAGTTGTGATAGGCTATAACGCATAGATCGAATATGGTTAAGAATATTCCTTCCAGCTTCTATTTAAAAGATAGAATTGCAAGCCTAAATAATCTATTGGTAGTTAATATTGTATTATTACCATAAAGAACATCTTGCAAAGACTGTAGAATACCTACTAACTAAGTTTTTCTCTTTAATTGTTGATAGTTCCATATGCGTGAGTTGGTTATTTATATCGCAATGAGTTATAATTTTGTGTTTATTTTTTGGTAACTATATCACTTTTCCTTCTTGAAAGTTAATTAGAGAATGTTATTGTTATGTCTAAGGATAATTTACATGAAATAATTTTCTAAATCACTAATAGTTCCAACGTTAATAGAGGAGATATTCTCGATCAGTCTTCCATTTTCCAACAAGACAATTCTATCACTGATGTCAATTGTATGGTGTAGGTTGTGACTCGAGATAAGGATTGTTGCTTGCTCTTTCCGCTTATAAGAGGTCAAAAGTTGTTTGAGTTGGTTTTGGCTACTTGGATCAAGGAAATTGAAAGGTTCATCAAGAATAACAACCTTAGGTTTAGCAATCAATGCCGATACTATTCCTATTTTTTGTTTGTTTCCTGCTGAAAATTCTCGTATAAATTTATTCTGACCTGTTATCTCTTCTCCTAGAAATGTTTGATAATCTTGTAGTTGTTCTGATAATGTTTTGTTATCAAGTTTGTTTGCTTTGATAATAAAAGCAAAATATTCTTCTGGTGTGAGAAAGTCTATAAGAAAACTTTCATCCAAATATGCACCAGTGAAGTCTTTCCAAGAGTCCTCAAGATTAGACAGGTGTGTCTCATAGTTCTCTGTAATCTTTTGCTTGATAATACAAAAGTCAATCATTCCCTTATCTGATCTTATAAGATTTAAAATAAGTCGGAATAGGGTTGTTTTACCTGCACCATTGTTGCCAACTAAACCTATTATTTCATTAGGTGGAAAACAGAAATCGGGGATAGACACAGCTGTCCTATCCCCGAATTTTTTTATAAGTTCTTTAACGTATATTGCGACCATGACAGTTCTTGAACTTTTTCCCACTACCACAAGGGCATGGGTCATTTGGACGTGGCATCTTGTCTGCACGGTATGGTGTGTGGTTGATATTCTGAGAACTTTCACGTGTATCCTGTTGCGCAGCCTCAGCTTGTCCAGATTCATCAAGCTCAACCTTTTGCTCGGTATAACGTTGTGAACGCTCCTCTGGAGCAGCTTCCTGAACTTCGTCTGCCTCTTGCATCTCAGGAATCTGTCCATGCATAAGTACACTTGCTGTACGATTGTTCATATCATCTATCATATTATCCCACAACTTAACACTCTCTAGTTTAAAAATCAGTAAAGGATCTTTCTGTTCGTAGGAAGCGTTTTGTACTGAGTGGCGCAAATCGTCTAATTGGCGCAGATTCTCTTTCCAGTTATCATCAATAATATGCAGTAAGATAACCTTCTCAAATTGCTTCACAACAGACTTTGCTTCACTGTCATAAGCTTCTTTAAGGTCACATGGAATATTATAAACACGCTTACCGTCTGTTATTGGTACCATTATACGTTCATACATTGCCCCTTGATTCTCGTATACTTGTTTGATAATAGGCCATGCTACATCTTTAATACGTTCAGTCTTACGTTGGAAAGTCTCCATTGCAACTTGGAAACTGCGTTCTGCAAGTTCTTCTGTGTTGCCGTTTGTAAATTCTTCCTCAGTAAAAGGACATTCTATCGTCAGGACTTTTAAGAAATCCTCTTTACAACCTTCATAATCATTTTTCTCTATGATACTTAAGCAACGGTCCCATATGATGTTTGAAATGTCCATTCCAATACGTTCACCCATAAGAGCATGACGGCGCTTCTCATAAATAACAGTACGCTGTTTATTCATTACATCATCATATTCCAATAGACGTTTACGAATACCAAAGTTATTTTCTTCAACTTTCTTTTGGGCACGTTCAATACTATTAGAAATCATAGAACTCTCAATACGTTCGCCATCTTCAAAACCTAATTTGTCCATGACTTTGGCAATACGTTCTGATCCAAAAAGGCGCATAAGCTTATCCTCTAATGACACATAGAATACGGAAGATCCTGGGTCACCTTGGCGTCCTGCGCGACCACGTAGCTGGCGGTCGACACGACGACTTTCATGTCGTTCAGTACCAATGATTGCTAAGCCACCAGCCTCTTTGACTTCTTGTGTTAACTTAATATCGGTACCACGACCAGCCATATTTGTTGCTATAGTTACAGCACCTAAACCATTCACGGAACGACCAGCTTCAGCCACAATTTGGGCTTCCTTCAAGTGTTGTTTTGCATTAAGTACTTGATGAGGGATTTTGCGCATATTAAGCATTTTGCTAAGAAGTTCGCTGATTTCAACAGATGTTGTACCTACAAGACAAGGGCGTCCCTGATTTCTCATAGCCTCAACTTCATCGATAACAGCTGCATACTTTTCACGTGCAGTCTTGTAAACTCGATCTTCCATGTCCTTACGAATGACAGGACGATTAGTAGGGATTTCTACGACATCTAATTTATAGATATCCCAAAGTTCGCCAGCTTCAGTTGATGCAGTACCAGTCATACCTGCAAGTTTGTGGTACATACGGAAGTAGTTTTGCAATGTAATAGTAGCAAACGTTTGAGTAGCAGCTTCTACTTTTACATGTTCTTTTGCTTCTACGGCCTGGTGTAGACCGTCACTCCAACGTCGCCCTTCCATGATACGACCAGTCTGTTCATCGACTATCTTCACTTCTCCGTTGAGGACAACATATTCATCATCTTTGTTGAACATTGTATAAGCCTTGAGTAGTTGCTGGAGTGTGTGAACACGTTCACTCTGAACACCATAATGGGCCATCAACGCATCTTTCTTGTCGATATAAGTTTGTTCATCAATAGCCTTCTCTTCTTTTTCTTTCTCAAGTGCAGAGAGTTCTGTCGTGATGTCTGGTAATACAAATAATTGATCATCCTTAACCTGATTTGCAAGCCAAGCTGTGCCTTTATCTGTAAGATCACAAGAATTCATCTTTTCATCTGTTACAAAATAAAGTGGCTCGATAGCTTTTGGCATTTCGCGATTATTATTGGCCATATAATATTCTTCCGTCTTAAGCATTCCAGCCTTTACACCTTCTTCTGAAAGGTATTTAATGAGAGCTTTATTCTTAGGTAATGCTTTATACGAACGATATAAAGCGAGAAATCCTTCCTCTTGTAATTTCTGGAAAGTAGATTTGTCGTTTGCATGTTGCTGTGCCTCAGATAGTTTATGACGTGCCTCCGACAAAAGCTCTGTAGCTTGTTTGCGTTGTACTTCATAAAGACTTTGGACAAGTGGTTGAAATTCCTCAAACATCTGGTCATCCCCTTTGGGTACTGGTCCACTAATAATAAGCGGTGTACGGGCGTCATCAATTAAAACAGAATCGACCTCGTCGACAATTGCATAATTATGTTGGCGCTGCACAAGATCAGCTGGTGATACTGCCATGTTGTCACGTAAATAATCAAAGCCGAATTCGTTATTAGTACCAAAAGTTATATCAGCCTGATATGCCTTGCGGCGTGCTGGAGAATTAGGTTGATGTTTGTCAATACAATCAACAGAGAGTCCATTGAACATATAAAGTGGTCCCATCCACTCGGAATCACGTTTTGCCAAATAGTCATTAACTGTGACAACGTGTACACCATTACCCGTTAAAGCATTAAGGAATACTGGTAGGGTAGCAACAAGAGTCTTACCTTCACCAGTAGCCATTTCCGCGATTTTTCCTTGATGCAAGACTGTACCACCAAATAGCTGTACATCATAATGGACCATTTCCCATTTGAGATCATTTCCTCCAGCTGTCCAGTGGTTATGATAAATGGCTTTATCACCATCTATTGTTATAAAGTCTTTTGTTGGATCTGCAGCTAACTCACGATCGAATTCTGTCGCAGTGACAACGGTCTCTTCGTTCTCGGCAAATCGACGTGCAGTGTCTTTTACAATTGAGAAAGCAACAGGCATAACTTCATTTAGTGCCTTCTCATAGTTATCAAGGGCCTCTTTGTCCAATTTATCAATTTGAGTGAAGATCTCTTCGCGCTCATCAATAGGAGTTTCTTCTATTGTTGCACGTAATTCTGCTATTTTCTCGCGTTGAGCTTTGCCTGCATCTTGAACATACGTTTGAATTTCTTTCGTTTTTGCTCGCAGTTCATCATTGCTTAATGCTTTAATCTCTGGATATGCTTCTTTTACCTTATCTACATAAGGTTGAATAAGTTTCATATCACGTGTTGATTTATCCCCAAAAAGTGATTTTAATATCTTGTTGAAATTCATTTTATTTATTATTTATTCCGCATATTTCTTATGTGGATCTTTGTATATAATTGCTTGAGAAGTAAATGATTCAAGCTTCTTTTTTTGTAAATTTGGAAGTAAGACGGTGTCTTACTTCCTTGTATTGACCTTTGTTAGGTCTCGCTTGGTGCACGAATTTTTATCCCAGTTCTAATGGAAGGAATTGGGAGAAAACACTGTTGTTTTTTATATTCATGTAATAAAGAAAAAAAGTTCTGCGGAATTTACCTTTGCTGAATCTGTAATAAGGGCTGCTAGTTTTTTTACGGGCTCAGTCTCTTTTTCTTCTTTTATTAGCCTAAAAGTTTCTATGATAGATAGAATATCCTTTTCAGAACCTTTAAATTCTTTTAAACGGTAGAAATCTTCTACATTGACATCACCCAATACCAGTTTGAGCACAGACTGATAATTCTGTGCTTCTACTCCTGTCGTAGCTAGGACTACAAGTAGTGCAGTGATGTATTTATTCATTTCTCTCATTTGTTTGAGCCAGGTCTTATGGATGTTGGCTTATCAATCAGCAAATGTATTATGCAATGTATCAGCAAGGATAATGCCATGATTCGTGCAGGGGATGGAACATACTGAAAAATAGTTCCAATAAATCCTAAAGTTATGAGAATCCCCCATATTAACCACCAGCTATTATATTCCTGTCTCCTAGATTTTTGTATAGTCTTATGCAAAAATAGAAATGGGAGAGGATTGAAGAATAATATAATAGTATTTAAGCTGACACAAGGGTGTTGGGAGAATATCATAATAAAAAATATAAGACCTAATGCTCCAGACAATACAAGTAAGGTAGTGTCCCATATCCAATAAGCCTGATGCTTGCGATAATATATAATGTCAATTATTAAATTAATCGAAGCAAGGAACAGGGCCATAATTAGCGGGGGAATTGGAAATCCTGAAGTTTGAGTCATTTGTTTAGGTACCAATAGCACATGTGTACTCTTTACTAGCCAATGTCCATTGTAAATGGTCTTTTCAAAATCATTCTTTAAATTTTCGGGTAGAAACTGCTGTTCTGATTTTGTCGTTCTTCGATCGGCATTTACTCCGAGTAGCAAATCTTCTCCAAATTTTGTCCATGGAAAAGAGTGATTCCATTTGTGGATCATTGAACGGAAGGTTGCGTCCTCTTGTGCTTTGGGATAAATAACTTTATCGTGTAAGTGGTTTACAATCAAGTCACGTGCACGAGTCGTACAATTATCATAGAAGAAATTATATCTGTATACAGTATTTTCAGGTTTTATATTCTCCTCTAATGCCTTCAGAATAGCTTCTTTATCTTCAATAGAAATATCTAAGACTTGTTCAACAACTCCTCTTCCTTCATAATCATATTGGGCGAGAAAAGAACTCATGGGTTCTACCCCCATGTGATAATCTGTTAGACCTAAGATGAAACGTGGAATAAAATAAGATTGATTCGGAGAAAAAATCCCATAATTAATGGCGAAATCTTCTCCGTTTGTCTTATTCCAATACCTAACGGCTGTATGCCCATATTGTGCCCAAACTTCCTGTCCAGGGGAACATGTTAGAAGCGATATCTGTATACTATCAGTATTGCTGATAGGACGTGCCACCGCTATCATTTGTAAGACTGACAGCAAGCATATTAGTACAATATATAAAACTTTTCTCTTCATTATTTGTGGCAAAGGTAACAAAAAAGCATGAGAGCACAAAGAAAGCCTATTAAAATTCAAAATCCTTTATCGTTTTTCTGCTATATAGATTTTTTTTAATAACTTTGCGCCAATATATTGTTAAGACTTAACGGTCACGATCAGAACAGATAACGAATGAAGAAGATAATAGTATCGGCATTATTTGCTGGATTTGCGATGCAAGGCTTCGCTCAAAGTGGCACTAATTCACCTTATAGCCAATATGGCTTAGGAGCTTTGGCAACCCAAGCGACAGGATTCAATCGCGGTATGAATGGATTGGCTTATGGTTTTCACGAGCATAATCAGGTTAATCACATGAATCCAGCTTCATATTCTGCCGTTGACTCTCTCTCATTTATCTTTGATGCTGGCCTTAGTCTTCAATTGACTAATTTTGATGAGGGTGGGCATAAAGTTAATGCGCATAATGCTGATATCGAATATATTGTTGCTTCTTTTAGGGCTTTTAAACATGTTGGAGTAAGTTTTGGACTTTTGCCATATTCGAATGTGGGCTATAACTTTAGTAACACGCGTAACGTAAATGCTTTTCCTAGCCCATCATCTCCCAGTACAACCTATTCAAACACATATAGTGGTGACGGAGGATTGCATCAGGTATATTTGGGAGCAGGATGGGAACCTTTTAAGGGTTTTTCTTTTGGAGCAAATATTTCTTATCTTTGGGGTACGTTAAACAGATATACTACAAATAGTTATAGTGATAGTTATGTTAATACTATCTCAAGGAATTATACGGCAGAAATTAAAAATTATAAGTTGGATTTTGGAGCGCAATATACACATGCTATCACAAAGAAAGATGAACTTACTTTAGGATTAACCTATTCTTTTGGGCATAAGTTGAATTCTAATACTGAATGCAATCTTTTCTCAACAAACTCACAAACAGGTGTTTCTGATACAACTCGTTATATGATATCTAATGCTTTTGAGTTGCCACATACTATTGGTATAGGTTTAATGTGGAATCACAATAATCATTTGAAAATAGGAGTTGACTATCAGTTGCAGAAATGGGCTAAGATTTTATACCCCCGATTGAGTGGGACCGGATCAACCACAACTTTTGCCTTAGCTGATGGTTTTTTTAAAGATAGACACCGTCTGACTCTTGGAGGTGATTATTGTAGAGGTGAACGTTATCGCGGATTCTTTGATCGTTTGCACTATCGTGCAGGTATCAGCTATACAAGCCCCTATTTAAAGATAAATGGAGCAGATGGGCCACGTGAGTTATCTGCAAGTCTTGGCGTTGGCATTCCAATCATTAACGGCTACAACAATCGTAGTATTTTAAATATCAGTGCTGAGTGGGTAAATCAAAGTGCTACAGGATTAATTAAAGAGAACATGTTTCGAATCAACGTTGGCCTAACTTTCAATGAGCGTTGGTTTGCTAAGTTTAAGGTTGAATAATATGCGTTTTGGACGTAACATCCTTTTTTTAGTTCTGTTACTTATAACTTTAGGGAGTATGCTTATTTCTTGCACAGAGGAACGTGAGCACACTGCCCCTGCCATATATGATCGTGATTCTGTTCCAGTCATGACAACCTATGGTGTAAATACCTTGATTTCTGATTCAGGAGTTATTAAGTATAGAATTGTAACCGAACAGTGGGAAGTGAATGAAAATAAAAAACCTTCTCGTTGGACTTTCAATAAAGGAATACTTCTGACCCAGTTTGATTTAAAAAAGCATATAGTAGGCTATATCCAATGTGATACAGCTGTATATTTTGATAAAGATCGTCGTTGGGAACTCCATGGACGTGTTAGGATTCTTACTGCACAAGGACTCTCCTTTTATAGTAATGAACTCTTTTGGGATGAAAGGAATCATCAGATGTGGTCATACACTTATTCTCATTTACGAACTCCTGACAAAGATCTAGAGGGTAATTGGTTTCGTAGTGATGAACAAATGACTAATTATGAGATACGTCAAACAAAGGGGTGGGGTGTTTTTTCTGATACGGAAATGATGCCTGGTCCTAATTCTGGGTTTACTCCTATTGATACTTCCCATGTGGATAGCTTGAAAGGACCAATAGTAAAGCAAAAGTAAAAAATCAAAAGTTGGATATAAATTTAATTATAGGAATTTTTATAACAATGGTTCTCTCAGCATTCTTTTCAGGAATGGAGATAGCCTTTGTTGCAAGTAATCGTCTTCTTGCAGAGATGGATAGGGAAAAGAATGGCATTGCGCAGAAATGTCTGACAGTGTTCTATAATAATCCCAACGGATTTGTCTCAACAATGCTGGTTGGGAATAACATAGTGCTTGTTGTCTATGGTATTTTTTTCGCACAACTTTTTGATGCAACATTATTCAATCCTTTTGATCCTGCCACAAGAGTGATAGCAGATACTATTGCTTCAACACTTGTTATACTCTTTACTGGTGAGTTTTTACCGAAAACTCTTTTCAAAAGTAATCCAAATCGTTTGTTGACATTTTTTGCTCCACTCGCATATGTTTTCTTTATAGTACTATGGCCGATTAGTCGTTTTGCAACTTTTCTCGCACGTATACTTCTTCGTATGTTAGGAGCAAAGGTAGATGAAGAGAGTAATGATGGGACATTTACGAAAGTTGACTTAGATTATCTTCTTCAAAGTTCTATTGATAATGCAGAGAATGAGGATGAAATCGAGGATGAAGTAAAGATCTTCCAAAATGCATTGGATTTCCAAGATACAAAAGTTCGAGATTGTATGGTACCACGTACAGAGATTAATGCTGTGGAGGAAAATTGTACCCTTGATGAACTTCAGCAGATGTTTATAGAAAGTGGAAATTCTAAGATCATAGTATACCAAGGAGATATAGATCATATAAAAGGTTATATCCATTCTTCAGAGATGTTTCGTGCTCCTGAAAGGTGGAAAGAGTGCATACGACAAATGCCTTTTGTCCCAGAAACTATGGCGGCACAGAAGCTCATGCAAATTTCCTTCAGCAGAAAAAAAGTTTAGGTGTTGTTGTCGATGAATTTGGTGGTACAAATGGAATTGTATCTTTGGAAGACATTGTTGAGGAGATCTTTGGTGATATTGAAGATGAGCATGACAATACAAAGTACATAGCTAAACAGACAGGTGATGGGAAATATGTTCTCTCAGCTCGTTTGGAGATAGACAAAGTCAATGAAATGTTCAATCTTGATTTACCAGAAAATGATGATTATAAAACAGTTGGTGGTTTGCTTTTACATGTTTACCAGAGCTTCCCTAAATTGAATGAAATCATTATGGTTGATAATTATGAATTCAAGATTATTAAAAATACTATGACAAAAATAGAACTTGTAAAATTGAAAGTCCACTCAATGAACTAATTTGTGCATGAAAAATTATGATAGTTGCCTTTTTCTTTGTATTTTTGTGGGCAATTTGTCATGAAGCGAAATAATTAAATATCAAAATAAAAATCTAAAAATGGCAGCATTAGGAAAAATTAGAAGCAAGGGCGTAACGCTGATAGTCATTATCGGTCTAGCCTTGTTCGCATTTATTGCTGAAGAGGCCTTCCGTTCTTGTAATGGAATTAAGGGAGAGGCTCGGCAGCAAATTGGTGAAATCCTGGGCGAGAAAATTAGTGTCCAGGATTATCAGAAATTGATTGATGAATATCAGTCTGCAATTAAGTTTACCATGCAACGAGACAATCTATCTGAAGAGGAACTCAACCAGGTAAAAGATCAAGTATGGCAGCAGTTGGTAAATAATCGCGTATTGGAAGCTGATGCAAAGAAAGTTGGTCTTACTGTTACTGAACAAGAGATTCAAAATGTTCTTAATGATGGAACAAGTCCAATGTTAGCTCAAACCCCATTTGTCAATCAACAGACGGGGCGTTTTGATGTGAATGCTTTGAAGCAATTCCTTGATGGGTATAATAAGGCTAAAGCTGCAAAGTCGGAGCAACTCGATCAGTTGCAGCAGGTCTATGATTATTGGCTCTTTATAGAGAAGCAGCTTCGTACACAGCTCCTTGGGCAGAAGTATCAGGCATTACTTGCCAGTTGTGTCCTTTCCAATAAAGCAGAAGCCAAGATGGCTTTCAATGACAATAATGAAGAAAGCCAAATTCAGCTTGCCTCTTTAGCATATAGCTCTGTTAAGGATGCAGATGTAAAGGTTACAGATGAAGATCTCAAGGCTAAATATGAAGAGCTTAAGCCAGCTTTCCGTCAGAATATTGAGACACGTGATATTAAGTATGTCGATTATCAGATAAAGGCAAGTACAGCTGATCGTAATGCAGTAGCGAAAGAAATGAATGACTTCCAAAAGCAACTTTCAACAGCTTCTGATCCATCGATAATTGTTAGTAAGAGTAGTAGTGCAATTCCTTATCTTGGCGTTCCTGTAAGTAGCAAGGCTTACCAGCAGTATCCAGATATAGCTTCTAAAATTGACTCGCTTGCTATTGGTACTACTGGAGTTATTGAGAATAAGCAGGATAATACTTTGAATATTATTCGTGTACTTTCAAAAGCTCAGCTGCCTGACTCGGTACAGTTCCGTCAGATACAAATTGCTGCTAATACACCTGATGAAGCACGTGTAAAGGCAGATTCAATACAGAAGGCATTGGCAGCTGGTGCGAACTTTGAGACACTTGCAAAACGTTATGGTCAGACTGGTGAAAAGGTTTGGTTCACAGGGCAGCAGTATGAGGGCGCTCCTTCTATGAGTCAAGATAATCGTACATTTATTAACGCACTCCTCAATGGAGAAGTTAATGCTGTACAAAATGTGTCTTTAGCACAAGGAAATATTATTCTTCAGGTTCTTGATAAGAAAGATTTCAAGACAAAGACCACAGCAGCTGTTATCAAGAAACTTATAGACTTCTCTAAGTCTACACGCGGTGAAGCTTATAATAAATTCTCTGAATTTGTCGCAAAGAGTACTACTGCTGCTGATCTTGAGAAGAATGCAGGTAAATATGGTTATCGTGTACAGTCTCTTAATGATATTTCTACGGCTGGGCATTATGTAGCAGGAATACATGGAACTCGTGATGCACTCAAATGGCTGTTTGATGCTAAGGTAGGTGATATCTCTCCTCTTTATGAATGTGGAGATAATGATCATTTCATGGTTCTTGTCCTCACTGCTGTTCACCCACAAGGTTATCGTGCATGGGATGATCCACAAGTAAAGGAGATCCTTAAGCGTGAGGTAATGAAGGATAAGAAGGCAGAGATGCTTGAGTCTAAACTTAAAGGTGTAAATACCATTGCTGCTGCACAATCTAAGGGTGCAAAGGTAAGTATGGTAAATCAAATTACTTTTGCTAGTCCAGCTTTTGTACAGGCAACTGGTTCAGTTGAACCAGCACTTTCAGGCGCAGTTGCTGCTACTGCTGCAGGCAAATTCTCAAAGGCTCCTGTAAAGGGTAATGCAGGTGTATATGTTTTCCAAGTTATGAAGAAGACCATGCGTGCAGGGTCTAAATATAATGAGGCTCAAATGCTTCAACAGTGTGCACAACAGAACATGCAGCAAGTTGGAAACTTTATGCAAGATCTTATTCTTAAAGCAAATGTAGTTGATAATCGCTACCTCTTCTTCTAAGAATTCAGATTAGAATATAGAATGCCCCTCACAAATACAATTGTTTGTGAGGGGCTTTTTAATAGATTATGAGTGTATACAATAACCATTTGTTCGAGTATAACTGTCAATTATTGACATTTTTAGATTAAGTAATCACTCTATAAGAACTTCTCTATAGGGATTTAGCTCTTTTGATTATCTTTGTTCCAACATAAAGAAGACTTATAACCACAAAGGAAGATCCCTATTCTCACGGATGCAGTCTTTGGACTATATGACTCATAATTACGCTAAAATCCGAAGTTAGTTTTTGTTTTTAGTTGCTGTCACTTTTAACATTTCGCATAAACGCTTTATTATTAATGTGTTGCAGTAAAGGGTATAGTGATAGGAGTGATAGGAAAATTGAAAAGTAATCATTTAAATGGTATCTTTCTATCAATGCTAAAGGGCCTGTATTCTGTTGTCACAAAAAAAAATACATTAATAGTGTTGTAATAAAGATTCATAAGTTGAAAATAACAGATGGTCTTTGACACAATAAAAGATGCCCTTTTGTATGGTAAGAGGTGCTCTTTTGAGGTGTAAAAGATGCCTTTTTGTAATGTAAAAGGGCATCTTTAAGTATAGTATTCGTAAGTTGCTGGTAAACAATGGGATACGTCCCTACACTCTTTGTTCATCTCCTATATTCATGGATTTGCGACTTCAACTTCTTGTAAACATATTTTTGATTAATCCGTAATGGGGCAGTGATATTTGTAAGAGTGAATAAGTTTACAAGAAACTGCGTGAGATAGTTTTACTATTAACACCTATATGCTATAACTATGAGTTCCCTTTTTCTACTCAAATACAAAAGCCAGTTGCATACCGTCTTCTATTTTGCTGTCATTTCTGTCATTCTTTCTTCGCCTTTAATCTTCTGATTATAAATCTGTTATATGAAGTGTTAAAAGTGATAGCAACTAAAAATTAAAACTAAATTAGGGGTGTATAGTTCTGCCTGGGCACATTTCATTTATTTGAATCTTCTTAATGCGCCCAGTAATTCGGAATTTTCGGCTCTGGCACCAATGGTGATACGTAGGCAGTTGTCACAAAGGGTGACTTGAGTCTTGTTTCGTACTATGATACCTTGATTTGCAAGATAATCGTATGTTGCTTGTGCATCTGTCATGCGGGCTAAGAAGAAGTTAGCATCGGTGGGGTAGACCTTTACGCATGAAGGTAACTCGGAAAAGGCTTGTAACATGCGATTGCGTTCTCCAAGCAGTATTCTAACCCACTCGTCTGTGTCAAAACGGTTTCGCAAGGCTTCAATAGCCTGTTCTTGTGTTAGTGAGCTTATATTATAAGGTTGCTTAACTTTATTAAAGAATTGGATGATATCCTCTTGAGCAAAAGCCATTCCCAGGCGAATTGCAGCACATCCCCATGCGTTTGAGAAAGTATTTAGTACGATGATATTAGGGAACTCTTCCAGCCGTTCTCTAAATGTACGTTGACGTGAGAAATCAGAGTAAGCCTCATCAATAACGATTATACCATTAAATGTACGTAATACCTTTTCAATCTCCTTGGTGTTTATGTTGTTTCCAGTAGGGTTGTTAGGCGTGCAGATCCATATTAGTTTTGTTTGCTTATCACATGCAGATAGGAGTCTTTCGGCATTGAGCTGGAAGTCATCATCTAAAGGAACGGCACGATATTCCACATCATTGATATCGGCATATGTCTTATACCTGCTATAGGTAGGCTCTATTGCTACAACATTATCAATACCTGGTTGACAGAAAATACGATAACATAAGTCTATGGCTTCGTCTGACCCATTCCCCAAAAATATTTGTTTGCTTTCTACGTTTTTGACCTTTGCTATAGTCTCTTTAAGCTCGCGTTGCAAGGGATCTGGATAGCGGTTGTAAGGTTTGTTGTATGGATTCTCATTAGCATCCAAGAAAACATGTGCAGCGTACCCAGCATTCTCCTCTCGTGCAATGGAATGAGGTGCTAAAGCTAAAATGTTTGGACGAACTAATTCTTTTAGACTTTTCATAAGTTCTTCTCTGAAAATGGTTATATGTTATCTTCTTCTAAATTCGGCACAGACTATAGATGTTGCAATAGCAACATTCAGTGATTCTGCAGTTTTTCTTTCAGGTGGGTAATTAGGAATAAATAGTTTCCTGTTAATTCTTTTTCGAAGTTCTGGTGATATACCGTTTCCTTCATTTCCCATTATTATCATTCCATGATGGGATAATGGCTGGTCATAAATGTTGTTTCCATCAAGTAATGTTGCATAAACGGGATAATCTGATGGAAGGTCATCTACCATTTTAATTAAGTCTGTGTAGTGTAACTTTATTCTTGCTATGCTACCCATAGTTGCTTGTACAACTTTAGGATTCCAACAGTCAACAGTGTCATGTGAACATAAAATATCCTCTATTCCAAACCAATCTGCTATCCGGATGATAGTACCAAGATTGCCAGGGTCTTGTACTCCATCAAGGGCAAGTACGAGTTTGCTGTCAGATAATAAATCTATAGTAGGTTTGTTGTCCCCTTTACGTATTTTGAAAACGCCCAACATAGACTGTGGATGCTGAAGGAAAGATACTTTTTTGATATCGTCAATATTATCCAAAATTTCATCAGGGATGAAACCTTCGTTGAGCAAATCGTGGACTAACTTTGGACCTTCAGCAACAAATAAGCCTGTATTCTCTCTCCCTTTCTTTGTGTTGAGAGAACGGATAAGTTTTATTTTATTCTTTGAAATCACCTCGCAAATTTACAAAAAACTCTCCACTCGTCATGTATAACTCTTAACTTTTTAGTATCTTTGCCGGAAATTCGTTAGGATATCAATGTCATTTACAAGATTATACAAGTTTCTTAGTCCTCTCTTATTAAGTTTGGTGCTTTTTGTTGTCATGGCTTGTTCTTCTGATAAGCTAATACCTGATGGAAAGTATCTATTAGACAAAGTTGAATTACGGTCTGATAAGAAGGATATAAATACTTCTCTTCTTATGCAATATGTGCATCAGAAGGGTAATTCTCGTTGGTTTTCCCTCTTCAAAATACCACTTGGTGCATATGCTATGTCGGGGAAAGACTCCACAAGGTGGATCAACCGTACTTTAAAGAAGATGGGGGAGGAGCCTGTGGTATATGATACGTTACAAGCACATCTTTCATGTGAAGATCTGAGAGTTGCATTACAGAACATGGGATATATGAATGCTTCCGTTGATTTAGACAAGAAAATAAGAGGAAAGAAACTCACGGCTATTTATAATATTCATCCTGGTGAACCTTATATGATAGACAAATTCAGTTATGATATTGAGGATTCTATCGTGGCTAAAGTTCTTGCTCCACATCTGTTATCTGATCACAATCAACCGAAACAGTTTACAGTGTCATCTTTGGATGAAGAGAGAAAGCGTTTGACACATATCCTGAATGACTCTGGTTATTATCGTTTTAATAAAGATTTTATATATTATACAGCTGATTCTACGCTTGGACGACAACATGTAAACGTAATATTGCATCTATCGAAATATGTTGAAGGGTCTGGCTCGAAACCGACATTGCATCCTCGTTATATTATTAAGGATGTGAATTTTATACCAGGAGATTCTACAGGGTTTCATCTTCGTAAGAGTGTACTTGAAGAAAATACTCTAATAGAGAAGGGTAAATATTTCTCTGCAACTGATTTACAAAAAACTTATAATAGCTTCTCACGCTTAGGTGCTGTGCACTATACAAATATAAATTTTCATGAGGTTCCACATTATGATAGCCTTGTGATTGGTAAATCTTTTGCATACACAACTTCGGCTACGCGCTATCTTAATGCAGATGTACAGATCTCTAATAATAAACCAAATACCATATCATTTCAACCTGAAGGGACAAACACTGCAGGTGACTTAGGTGCTGCAGCCATTCTTTCCTATCAGAACAGGAATCTTTTTAGAGGAAGTGAAATTCTTAGTTTGGACTTTCGTGCGGCTTTTGAAGCTATAAGAGGGTTGGAAGGTTATAAGAATAGTAACTATGAAGAGTATGATGTTCAGGCACGTTTACAGTTTCCCCGCTTCTTAGCACCTTTTGTAACTCGTAATTTTAGGAGACGCAGCAGTGCCACATCTGAGGTATCTGTTGGCTGGAATCTGCAGAATAGGCCCGAATTCCATCGGAGAGTTTTTTCTTCTGCATGGAGATATCATTGGATTAATTCTGTTCATCATCTGACTTATGATTTTGATTTGTTGGATGTAAGTTATGTTTACATGCCTTGGATAAGTGAAACTTTTAAGCAGGATTATCTTGATAATGCTACAACACGTAATGCTATACTCAGATATAATTATCAAGACCTGTTTATCTTACGTACTGGCTTTGGGCTTCATTATTCGAGTGCCAGTCATGTTTATAGATTGAATGTCGAATTTGCTGGTAATCTTCTTAACGGTTTAGGGAGTATCTTTGATTTCAAACGAAATAGTCAAGGCAAGAGGACTTTATTTAATATCGCCTATGCGCAATATGCGAAATTTGACTTTGACTATACCCAGATCCTTAGGTTTGATGAACGAAACTCTTTGGCTTTACATGGTGGACTTGGCATTGCTTTCCCTTATGGGAATAGTACTGTGTTACCTTTTGAAAAGAGATATTTCTCAGGGGGTGCAAATTCTGTTCGTGGCTGGGGTGTAAGAGAGTTGGGGCCTGGTAGATTTAGAGGTGTAGATGGGCGTATTGACTTCATCAATCAAACAGGTGACATGAAACTTGATTTGAATGCAGAATATCGTAGTCGTTTATTTTGGAAGTTTGATGGTGCAGCTTTTATAGATGCCGGTAATATTTGGACCTTACGCAATTATAATGATCAACCTGGAGGGCAATTTCGTTTCAAGGATTTTTATAAGCAAATAGCCTTTGCATATGGTTTGGGAATTAGATTAAATTTGGATTATTTTGTTTTACGTCTTGATGGGGGTATGAAAGCAATAAACCCGGCATATACTAATTCTCATGAACATTATGCTCTATTGCACCCAAGTTTCAAACGTGACTTTACGTTACATTTTGCAGTGGGACTTCCTTTTTAGTAGAGTATGTGAGTCTGACAATTAATTATTGCTAAATTCTTGTTGAAAGTCCTGCAAAAGGCTACGAACAATTTTGCATATTAAATTTCTTTTCTTACATTTGCGTAAAATAAAAAATAAGATGCTGAAGTTTTTGTCGTTTGGCAGTGGTAGCAGTGGTAACTGCTATATTCTTTTTACAGGTGCTGATTGTCTTATGATAGATTGTGGAGTAGGGATTCGTACTTTGAAGAAGCATTTCTACAACTATGGGCTGCAAATGAGTATGATACATCATATACTTATCACTCATGATCATGCTGACCATGTGAAGTCTGTTGGCTCTATCAGTGGAGATTTACAACTACCTGTTTATGCAACTGATGGAACTCTCCAAGGTATAAGAAACAATTGGTGTGTCAGACGTAAGATTGATACTAAATTAACGCATACAATAAATAAGGGGGAAGAGATTCAATTAGGTGAATTTAAAGTTGTTGCTTTTGATGTTCCGCACGATAGTACAGACTGTGTTGGATATTCGATAGAGCATGATGGAGTCCGATTCACATTAGTCACGGATTGTGGGCATATTACGGAAGATATTGCACATTATATTTCTATATCTAATTATCTTGTTATTGAAGCAAACCATGAGCCCGAGAAGCTCGCTGCAGGACCATATCCACGTCATTTGAAGGAACGTATCAGTGGACCTAATGGTCATCTAAGTAATGAAGCTTGTGCACTTGCATTGGTTCAGAATGCCTCTCCATTATTGCGCCATGTATGGCTTTGTCATTTAAGCGATGAGAATAATCATCCAGAATTAGCCAAAAAAACAATAGAATCGATTTTGCGTGATAGCGGAATTATAGCTGGTAAAGATTTCATACTTGATGTGTTGAAGCGAAAAACACCTAGCGAATTTTTTGAATTAAAGCTGTAAGGACGTGTTTCTTATTTTTTGTTTTGAAATTTTGGATGAATTGATAACTCTGACATACAGACTCAAGGAAGTTCTCTTCTGATGCCTTCATTAGCATAAGAAGTTCTTCTATACAAGACTTTGTAGAAGGACATTTAAATCCTATTATTCCTTTCAACTAATTTTAGCTACGTAAGACAGTCTACTTTTAAATCTTTGAATTTATGGTGTAAATATTATGATTTGAAACCATCAGGTCATACCTTGCTGTTCGCTACTCTAATACAATGATGTAGAAAGTGATAAAGTTGAATATATGTTTGAAAAGGCGTAGCGAATAAAGTTTACAGTTGAAATAGGGAGATGAAGGAAAAGGTGATGAAATACAATCCTTTTTTAAGTTTTATAACTTTAAAAGTATCAGCTGGTTGCATGTAAGATAGTAAAAGGGCCTGAATTATGTACTGAAAGAGTATCTTTCACAGACCAAACAAGCCTCTTTTATAATGCCCAAGAGATCCTTTTGGAAAAAAGAAATGGTCTATTATTAATCAATTGGAATATTCTCTTAGAAATAAGTACCTTTTAATTTCGCATTCATCTATTATATTATATCGGCTAAAATTATTATATAGTATATTTAATCAGCATGGAGAGTGAGATAACGAAGGATAAGTAAGTCTTATAATAACACAGAATTCATAATTTATGAATCGTGTAAAATACATTTTTTAACGTCAAAAGTTTGTAATTATTACAGGATACTTGTATCTTTGCAACCAATAAAACTATTAAAAATTATATAAACATAACAAGGCATTATGAAGAAATATGAATGTGAGACTTGTGGTTATATCTATGACCCAGAGGTAGGTGATCCAGATAGTGGCATTGCTCCAGGTACAGCTTTTGAAGATATTCCAGATGATTGGGTTTGTCCTCTTTGCGGTGTAAGTAAAGATGATTTTAAGCCTGTTGACGAATAATACAGTTTACAGGAGTTCATAACATAAGGCCTACTCGATTATATGAGTAGGCTTTTTCTTTGAATTATAATCTGTTTTTAATTGATGAAAGCATATTAATCGAGAAAAAAAAGTTATCTTTGCAGTGTTATAACAAAATATTTCAGTAGCGATGATTGATGTGAAAATAAAAGATAGTGATATTCGTACGGCTGTTGGTGAAGGCATGGATAGCTTTGTTCAAGTATTTATTGATGCAATTAATAAAGCTATAAATGGCAACCTAACATTGGAGACTATGGAGCAGCTCAATGCTGATCAGATAACTTTGTTAGCCTGGAGCTATCTACATCGAGAGGTGATGAATGGTGGTTATGTTCAACTAATATATAACGGATATGGCGCTTTTATTTTCAAAAATCCATTTGCTGTAGCTGTGCGTAATTGGGGACTTCGTGATCTCTATACACATATTTGTCATGCAAAGAAATATTATGAAAAATATCATGAAAGAATAGAAGCTGTAGTTTCAGATGATGATTTTATGGCATTGTATGAACAAATGCCAGAATTTGATGAATTTGATGATGAATTTGTCGTAAATGAAGAGCATTGGACAGAGATGATAGCTGCCTATATTGATGATCATATTGAAAATTTAGCAACGATTGAATAATGAATAAAGAACAACAAGATAGAAGAAAGAAGTCCCCAGTCCAGATAAGAAACAAAAAAGCTTCGTTTGAGTATTTTTTTGTAGATACTTTTACTGCGGGCATAGTTCTTACGGGTACTGAGATTAAATCTATTCGAGCAGGAAAGGCTTCCTTGGTTGATTCTTTCTGTTATATAAATAAAGGTGAGATGTGGGTACAGGGAATGAACATTTCTCCTTATTTCTATGGATCTTATGCTAATCATGAAGCCAAACGGCCCCGTAAACTCTTGTTAACGAAAAAAGAAATTCGTAGTCTTGAAACAGAATCGAAGACTCCAGGCTTCACAATTATACCTATACTTATTTTTATCGATGAAAATGGTCGTGCCAAAGTCGATATTGCTTTAGCAAAGGGAAAAAAAGAATATGATAAGCGTCAGACATTGAAAGAAAAAGAAGACAGACGAGAAATGGATCGTGCAAGAAAATATTATTAAAACAGAAATAATGAGTATAAGGGATAGCATAAAAGAAAGAATTCTTATATTAGACGGTGCCATGGGCACTATGATCCAGGGATACAACTTAACGGAGAAAGATTTTCGAGGAAGGCTTGAATTGTTACAGATGCTGAATTATCAAGGTAACAATGATATGTTGAACCTTACACGTCCAGATGTTATTGAAGATATTCATCGCCGTTATTTAAAGGCTGGCGCAGATATCATAACAACAAATACCTTTTCTTCTCAGCGTGTTTCACAAGCTGATTATCATTTGGAAAGTTCTGCACGAGATATGGCTTTGGAAGGAGCAAAAATTGCTCGTAAATGTGCAGATGAATTTTCTACGGCAGACAAGCCTCGTTTTGTAGCAGGAAGTATCGGACCGACTAATAAGACTTGTTCTATGTCACCAGATGTTAGCGATCCTGCAAAACGTGATCTGACTTATGATTCTTTGTTTGAATCTTATAGTGAGCAGGTTGCAGCTATGATAGAAGGTGGAATAGATGTAATATTAATAGAGACTATTTTTGATACACTTAATGCTAAAGTAGCTGTTGATGCGTCTATATCTGAGATGTGTAAGGCTGGTGTTGATTTGCCTGTCATGCTTTCTGTGACAATAACCGATTTATCAGGTAGAACACTTAGTGGGCAAACTCTTGATGCCTTTCTTGCTTCGGTTTCTTCTTATCCAATTTTTTCTATCGGTCTGAACTGTTCGTTTGGTGCAGAGCAGATGCGTCCATATCTGAAAGAATTATCAGCAAAAGCTCCTTATTATATAAGTATCTATCCTAATGCAGGTTTACCTAATTCAATGGGTCTATACGATGAGACTGCAGACACAATGGTCCCTCAGATGGCTACTTATATAGATGATAAACTGGTCAATATTATTGGAGGGTGTTGTGGCACTACTGATGATTTTATAGCTGGTTATGCTAAGATTGTTAAAGGAAAAAGTCCACATATACCAGTTGAATGGCCTAAGGAAATAATTCTGTCAGGGCTTGAACAGTTCCGTCTAAGCCCTGAGATTACATTTGTCAATGTAGGGGAACGATGTAATGTTGCTGGAAGTCGAAAATTTTTGCGATTGATCAAAGAGAAGAATTACGAAGAGGCTCTTACAATTGCTCGTAAGCAGGTGGATGATGGTGCATTGGTCTTAGATATTAATATGGATGATGGTTTGCTTGAGGCTAAAGAGGAGATGGTTCATTTCTTAAATATGGTCTCTTCTGAGCCTGAGATAGCTCGAGTCCCGTTAATGATAGATTCTTCTGATTGGAGTGTGGTTGTAGCTGCTTTAAAATGTGTGCAAGGTAAATCTATCGTTAATTCTATCTCTTTGAAAGAGGGGGAAGATTCTTTTATACAGCACGCAAAAGATGTGTTAAGATATGGAGCAGCTGTAGTTGTCATGTGTTTTGATGAAGAAGGGCAGGCAACAAGTTTCGAAAGACGTATAGAAATAGCAAGCAGGGCGTATAAGATCCTCACAGAAAAAGTAGGTTTCCCTGCCCAAGACATTATATTTGATCCAAATATCTTAGCTATTTGTACTGGGATGAAAGAGCATAATAGCTATGCTCTTGACTTTATAAGAGCAGCAGAATGGATTAAAAAGAATCTCCCAGGTGCCCATGTTAGCGGAGGTGTAAGTAATTTGTCATTCAGTTTTCGTGGGAATAATTATATACGTGAGGCAATGCATGCCGTATTTCTCTATCATGCTATTCAAGCAGGGATGGATTTTGGGATAGTTAATCCTGCCACTAAAGTAACTTATGCTGATATTCCGGAAGACCATCTAAAGATTATAGAAGATGTTGTACTGGATAGGGTGGAGGGGAGTGATGAACTATTGATAGACCTTGCTAACAAGATTCTTGAGCAAAAGGATGAACAAGTAGAGAATGGGGTAAATCACAGCTCATCTGACCAGGAGGCATGGCGATCTGAAAGTTTAGAAGAAAGACTGGTGTATGCTCTGAGGAAAGGTATTTCTACTTATCTAAATGAAGATATCCATGAGGCTTTACAGAAGTATTCCCGCGCAGTAGATGTCATTGAAGGGCCATTAATGCGTGGGATGAATGAGGTTGGTGACTTGTTTGGTGCTGGAAAGATGTTTTTACCCCAAGTTGTTAAGACGGCTCGAACAATGAAAGATGCAGTCGCTATTCTTCAACCATACATTGAAAAAGAAAAAGTTGGCGGTAAGGCTATTGCTGGAAAAGTACTACTAGCTACAGTGAAAGGTGATGTTCATGACATTGGGAAAAACATTGTAGGAGTAGTGATGGCGTGCAATAACTATGAGGTGATAGATATGGGCGTTATGGTTCCTGCTGATAAAATTATAAAGAAGGCAAAAGAGGAAAAAGTTGATTTGATAGGTCTCTCTGGGCTTATAACTCCAAGTTTGCAGGAGATGGTAAATGATGTTGTTGCTTTTAAGGAGGCAGGACTAAATATTCCTGTAATGATAGGAGGAGCTACGACTTCCCAGCTTCATGTTGCACTGAAAATAGCTCCATTATATGATAGTCCCGTAGTTTGGATTAAAGATGCCTCTGTTAATCCTTCTATTGCGGCTGTCTTGCTCAATAAGAGAGAGAGAGAGAATTTCTGTAAAGAGTTAAATAAGACGTATGAATGTCTACGTGCTGGATACAAAGAGCAACAACTGAAAATATTATCTTTGGACAAAGCAAGAGAAAATAAATTAAATCTTTTTGAATAAGTAATTTAGAATGTGTAGATTATTGAATACAATATGAAATAGCTTCTGTTAGAATATGAGCTATACTATTGATTAGTTGCTGATTTAAGAAAGATAAAATGATTTATAGACAAGAAGAATTAGTTCGCGAACTGTTGTGGGATTGTTCGTGAACTTTTTTCAAATTGTTCGCGAACAATTTTATGTACGTCTTAGCAGTTTATTTAAATCAATAATTATGTTCCCTTTAATCTGTAGGTTTTTAATCTCTTAAAAAGGGCTTTATTTATTTTGTATTATCTTTGAATTATAGTACTTTTGCATAAAAGTTTATTAGATTGATATGCAATTAAAGAAGAAGAGATGGCATTGTCTTCCAGGACAAGAACCAACCGAGATGGATTTAAAGATTATGGCCTTCGAAAAGAAGGGGAAATTAGTGCCTACTCGTGATCTTATAAAGACACCTGAACAGATTGAGGGTATTCGGAAAAGTGGTGTCGTTAACACAGGTTGTTTAGATGCAGTTGCAGATACTATTCATGTTGGTATGAATACACAAGAAATTGACGATATTTGTATGCAATATTGCAAAGATCATAATGCTATACCTGCTTGCCTAAATTATGAAGGATACCCCAAAAGTGTATGTACCAGTATCAACGAGGTTGTATGTCATGGTATTCCTAAAAAAGAAGATATTCTTCAGGAAGGGGATATTATCAATGTTGATATGACAACGATCGTTGATGGCTATTTTGCAGATGCGAGTCGTATGTTTATTGTAGGCAATAAGACTACTCCTGAGAAAGAGCGTTTGGTTCGTGTAGCAAAAGAGTGTCTTGAACTTGGAGCAGAAGCTGCTAAACCTTATTCTTTTGTTGGGGATATAGGACATGCTATTCAGAAACATGCAGAAAAGAATGGTTATGGAGTTGTTCGTGATCTATGTGGTCATGGTGTAGGACTTGAGTTTCATGAACAACCAGATATTGTTCATTATGGGCATGCAGGCACCGGAATGTTACTTGTTCCAGGCATGGTATTTACGATCGAACCAATGATTAATATGGGGACATGGAAAGTGTTTATCGATGCGGATGATCCGTATGGATGGGAGGTCGTTACAGGCGATGAACTACCTTCTGCTCAATGGGAACATACGTTTGTAATGACAGAACATGGAGTAGAAGTGTTGACCCACTAACTTTCATGTAGTTCTTTTAAGAGATAATTATAGAATGGAAAAAGAGGGTATATATATATTAGGAATAGAAAGTAGTTGTGATGATACAAGTGCAGCAGTCTTAAAGGATGGCATAATCCTCAGCAATGTTACGGCCTCACAGGAAGTACATAAGGCATACGGAGGTGTTGTCCCAGAACTGGCTTCAAGAGCCCACCAACAGAATGTGGTGCCAGTTGTAGATCAGGCTTTAAAACGTGCAGGTATTACAAAAGAACAACTGTCAGCAGTTGCATTTACACGTGGGCCAGGGTTGATGGGAAGTCTTTTGGTTGGCGTGAACTTTGCAAAAGGATTTGCTCGTTCATTGAAAATCCCAATGATAGAAGTCAATCATTTACAAGGGCATGTCATGGCACATTTCATTAAAGAAAGTGAGGATGATACTCATATGCCACCATTCCCATTTATATGTCTCCTAGTTTCTGGTGGAAATTCTCAGATCGTCAAAGTGAATGCATATAATGATATGGAAGTGCTTGGTCAAACAATAGATGATGCTGCTGGTGAAGCAATAGATAAATGTTCGAAGGTAATGGGGTTGGGGTATCCAGGAGGTCCTATCATTGATAAACTTGCACGGCAAGGTAACCCTTTAGCATATAAGTTTGCCGAACCAAATGTTGCAGGTTTTGATTACTCTTTCTCGGGCTTGAAGACTTCTTTCTTATATAATATGCGAAAATGGATACAAGATGATCCCGATTTCATAGAGCATAATAAAGAAGATATTGCTGCAAGCCTTGAACATGCTATCGTTGATACTCTCATGAAAAAATTGCGTTTGGCAGTAAAGCAAACAGGAATCAAACATGTAGCGGTTGCTGGTGGTGTTTCAGCTAACAACGGACTAAGAAATGCTTTCCAGGATCATGCAAAGAGATTTGGCTGGACAATATATATACCAAAGTTTAGTTATACAACAGATAATGCTGCGATGATAGCAAGTGTCGGAACTTTTAAATATAAGGATAAAGATTTTACTAAGATGGACATTCCTGTTTTCAGTAAAGTAACTTTTGAATGATAACAAATTTAGGCCCTATAAACATAAATTATGGATTTTGAAAGTAAAATAATATCTCGTCAAATAGGAGACATTCTGTATGCCTCTGGGTTAACTATTGGTACGGCGGAGAGTTGTACAGGTGGACGCATCAGTGAAGCAATTATTGCAATACCAGGTTCTTCTGATTACTATAAGGGAGGAATAGTTGCATATACTGATGAAGTGAAAGAGAGAATTCTGGGCGTACCTCACGAAATATTAGAGGAGTATACGGCTGTGTCAGAGGAAGTTGCGCGTCAGATGGTGTTAGGTACGATCAATACTATAGATGTTGATTTTGCAATAGCATCAACTGGGTATGCAGGTCCTGGCGGTGGTACTAAGGATAATCCTGTTGGTACAATATGGCTCGCATATGGCAATAAAGAGGAGGTAAGAACTTTTAAGCTTACAGAAGATTTTGGTCGTGACATAAATCTTGCGATAGCAACTAACAAAGCTATTCGGTTGATGCTTGATTTCCTGAAGGATTTGGATATTAAATCCGAATAAAAGCGCAAAAAAGCTTAAAAACAGTAATTATCATTACGAAAGTTTTGCTCATTTGAAAACTTTTTGTAATTTTGCACCCTGTTTGGAATAGGTATCAATTAACGAATCACAAAACAAAGATAGAAATGTCTAAGATTTGTCAAATCACAGGAAAGAAGGCACAGCTCGGTTGTAATGTGTCTCACTCAAAGCACCGTACTAAGAGAAGCTTTGATGTTAACCTTTTCAGCAAAAAGTTCTACTACGTAGAAGAAGGTTGCTGGATTGAGCTGAAGATTAGTGCAGCTGGTCTTCGTCTTATTAATAAAGTAGGCCTTGATGCAGCTCTTAAACAGGCTGTTTCTAAAGGTTATGTTGACTGGAAGGACATTAAGGTAATAGGAGACTAAATAGCATGGCAAAGAAAGCTAAAGGAAATAGAGTCCAGGTTATCTTGGAATGTACAGAGATGAAGGACAGCGGCATGGCTGGAACAAGTCGCTATGTGACAACAAAAAATCGCAAGAATACTCCTGAGCGTCTTGAGCTCATGAAGTACAATCCTGTTCTGAAGAAGATGACTCTTCATAAGGAGATTAAGTAAGCTGATGCGATAGATTTAGTTAATAGTTAAAATAGATAGACTATGGCAAAGAAAGCGGTCGCTACCCTCCATGAAGGATCAACGGATGGTCGCGCATATTCAAAAGTAATTAAGATGGTAAAGAGCCCTAAGACCGGTGCTTACATCTTTGATGAGCAGATGGTCCCTAATGAGGCTGTCAAAGACTTCTTTAAGAATTAATTTCTATAAAGGTAATATTAGAGGATGTACTTTTTAAAGGTACATCCTCTTTTTGTTTATTGGTGTTAAATCTATATTGCTTACTGCAATAATTGAGGACTGAAAGATGTTAGCAATGACCCTCCCGTCAAAGTGAAGGTAACTGATGGCTAATATCAGATGTGTTTAAATAACATTTCAAGCATTATGTCTGTGACATGTGCAATCTTTTTTATACTTTTGTGGGAAGAAACCGATATACTTCGTTTATCTTGATGTAAACTAATATTAAACAATATATACATGGATACGTTGAAACTTTCTCCAATTCGGAAGACGATAGTGGGAGTCCAATTCCTCTTCGTTGCCTTTGGTGCTACTGTTCTTGTCCCTTTACTTGTAGGGCTTGATCCTGCAACGGCACTATTTACTGCAGGTTTAGGGACATTTATCTTTCATTTAGTTACGAAGGGTAAGGTCCCGATTTTTTTAGGTTCTTCCTTTGCCTTTATAGCACCAATCATTGCGGCGTCGAAGCAATGGGGTATGCCTGGGACACTGGCAGGCATAGCGGGTGTATCTCTGGTTTATTTTGTTATGTCAGCCTTAATTAAATGGCAGGGAAAGAAACTGCTAGATAGATTGTTTCCACCTGTTGTTATTGGACCTGTTATCATTTTAATTGGCTTATCATTATCGACATCAGCAGTTGATATGGCAAAAACTAATTGGCTATTGGCTTTTGTATCATTGGCTGTGGCAGTTTGTGTGTTATCTATGGGGCGTGGTTTGATGAAACTTGTACCTGTTATTTGTGGTATAGTTTCTGGTTACATATTAGCAGTTTGTATGGGAGTCGTTGATTTCTCACATGTTGTAGCAGCACCATGGTTAGCTCTGCCTCCAGCTTTATCTGATTTTCATCTGCCGCAATTCGCATGGGAACCATTCCTTTATATGATTCCTGTAGCTATTGCACCTGTGATAGAGCATGTGGGTGATATTTACGTAGTAAGTGCTGTTGCTGGTAAGGATTTTACAGCATCTCCTGGTTTACATCGCACAATGTTAGGTGATGGTTTAGCTTGTCTTGCTGCCTCTTTTTTTGGTGGTCCCCCAGTAACAACCTATAGTGAGGTAACAGGAGCAATGAGTATTACAAAGGTAACTCATCCTCAGGTAATTCGTATTGCTGCTGCAACAGCTATTGTATTTTCGGTGATAGGGAAGTTGAGTGCTTTGTTACAGAGTATTCCTTCTGCAGTGTTAGGAGGTATTATGCTGTTACTCTTTGGAACAATTGCTTCTGTTGGTATTCAGAACCTTATTCAACATAAGGTAGACTTTAATCGTACACGTAACATCATTATTATATCAATTACGCTGACGATGGGTATTGGAGGTGCCGTGCTACAGTGGGGTAGTTTCTCTATTAGTGGTATCGGACTCTCTGCAGTTATTGGTGTTATTTTAAATCTTCTGCTTCCACCAGCAAAGGAAAAGAAGTTTATTGAGAAGGAATAAAAGTGTCATGTTATATTGACGATAAAAAGATAAGGCAAATAGATGCGTTAAAGCCTATTAGCCTTATCTTTTTCTATAAAAGAGTCTTTAGTTACCAACCGAATCCTTATACTGTTGCTTAATCTTTTCTTCAAGTTCTTCTAATGTTTGCTTGCTGTCAAATAGACCTTTGATAAGGCGATAACCTAACCATATCAATATCATGCCTATAAGTGCAAGGAGATATTGTAAAACGACACTATTTATGATAGTCTTTGTATAGTTCTCGCAGATAACAAAGCCTGCGATGAAGATGATATAATCAATCCAGCCCGAACTTTTATAGCTCTGTACGATGCGTTGATATTCTTCATTGTTGGCAAGAATCTCTTTACGATTCTCTGTCCATTTTTTCTCAAATTCTTCGTTTGTCATAGGAGGGATAAGTGTTGAATGTTAAGTGCCGATCTACTTATACTTTCATTAAATCACTCATAATAGAATCGCTGACATAGATACCATTGCGAGTGAGGTGGAGTTTGCCGTTGTCCTCTTTTAATAGACCTTGTTGTTGAAAAGGTTTTGCAAGGCGTATAAGATAGGTTCGGTATTCGGCAGGGAGTATTGAAAGGTCTATTCCTTCACATGTGCGCAGAGCTGTCATAATGATATCATTATAGTGTGTGTCTGCATCAATTATTTCTTCTTCAGACGGAAGTCTATTTTTTTGAATTGCAGTGATATAAGCTTTGATATCTGCTACATTCCAACTTCTTTTACCATTACCATATGAATGAGCAGCAGCACCGATGCCTATATAAGGGATATTTTGCCAATACGAACTGTTGTGTTGGGAACGATAAAGACTTTGAATTTTGGACTTTGAGGTTTGAATATTGAACTTGGGACTTTGAACGTCTAGTTTAGCAAAGTTACTAATCTCATATTGTTCATATCCTGCTTTGGCTAAGCGGTCGATGAGTGTATCGTACATCTGTCGATAGAGTTCTTCGTCTATCTCTTTGACCTTTCCTTCCTGGAGGAGTCGGAAGAGGGGGGTTCCTTTCTCATACATAAGACTGTATGCAGAAATGTGTTCAATATCTAAAGCAAGTAGTCGTTCAATGTCATCGTTCCATTCTTCAAGTGTCTCGTTGGGAAAACCAAACATAAGGTCTACTGATATGTTCTTGATTCCTATACCTCTTAGACGTTTGACAGCATTCTTCACCTCGTCAGCTGTATGTCTACGGTGTAAAAAGTGTAAACGTTCGTCCGAGAAGGTCTGTGCTCCCATAGAGATACGATTGATAGGAAGAGAATGCAAGTTCTGTGCGAACTCTTCTGTCACGTCATCTGGGTTACATTCCATTGTGATTTCGATAGGTATTGCAGTAGAACAGGTGTTGTCCTCTTTGTTCCATTCTAAACCAATGTGGTATACTTTATCTATCGTTTGGAATATCTTCTGTAAGCTATTGAAGGAAAGCAGTGAAGGAGTTCCACCGCCTAAATAGATACTTGATAAGCCTGTCATTTTCCTACCAAACATATCATCGTCCTTCTCCATACGGAGTTCCATCTCATGGCAAAGAGCATTCACATACTGTTCTTCAACAGAAAGCCTTTCACCCTTCTCTCTTGCAGATGTAGTGGAGTAGAATCCACAGTAAATGCAGCGACTGGCACAAAAAGGAATGTGAATGTATAATCCAAACATGATTAAGTATATGCGTATATATTAATGTATGTCTTAAAAGAACTAATGCAAATGTACTAATAAGTTTTAAAAGAATTTGTTTTTTTCGTAAGAAACTTTGGCTCTTTCATTGAAAATGCCTAACTTAGACCGCTGAATGGATGAGTTAATACTTGTCCTCTTGAGACGAATAAATTATTACTAACAGCTTAAATCTATCAGATATGAGAGTATATCAGACAAACGAGATTAAGAACATTGCCTTGGTTGGCAGTGCGGGTAGCGGCAAGACTACTCTTGCCGAAAGTATGTTGTTCGAAGCTGGTGTTATTAAGCGCCGCGGTTCAGTAGAAGCTAAGAATACAGTTAGCGATTACTTCCCTGTAGAACAGGAGTATGGTTACTCTGTGTTCCCTACTGTTTTTCATGTTGAGTGGAATAACAAGAAGCTGAATATTATTGATTGTCCAGGTAGTGATGATTTCATTGGTGGTGCAATAACAGCTCTTAATGTTACAGATGAAGCTGTCATCCTTATTAATGGTCAATATGGGCCAGAAGTGGGTACGCAGAATAACTTCCGTTATACAGAGAAACTGAAGAAACCAGTTATTTTTTTAATCAATCAGCTTGATTCTGATAAGTGTGATTATGAGAATATCATATCAACAATGCAGGATATTTATGGTCCAAAGTGTGTTCAGATCCAATATCCAATAGAAACAGGACCGAACTTTAATAGTTTAATAGATGTTTTGTTGATGAAGAAATATAGTTGGAAGCCAGAGGGAGGTGAACCAATAATTGAAGATATACCTGCAGATCAAATGGATAAGGCTATGGAGCTTCACAAAATTCTTGTTGAAGCTGCAGCTGAGAATGATGAGGGATTGATGGAGAAGTTCTTTGAAGAAGAAACTCTTTCAGAGGATGAACTTCGTACGGGAATCCGTAAGGGACTCATCACACGCTCAATATACCCAGTCTTCTGTGTATGTGCTGGCAAGAGTATGGGGGTACATCGTTTGATGGAATTCTTAGGCAATGTCGTTCCATTTGTAGATGAAATGCCTAATATTCATAATACACGTGGTGAAGAAGTAGCCCCTAATAGTGATGGACCAGAGTCTTTGTACTTCTTCAAAACTGGGTTAGAACCACATATTGGGGAAGTTAGCTACTTTAAAGTAATGAGTGGATGTGTAAAGGCTGGTGATGACTTAACAAATTCAGATCGTGGTTCAAAGGAACGAATAGGACAGATATATGCTTGTGCAGGTGCAAATAGAGTTCCTGTAGATCAATTGAATGCTGGAGATTTAGGTTGTACTGTCAAACTGAAAGATGTGAAGACAGGAAACACTTTGAATGGTAAAGGTACGGATGAACGATTTGATTTTATCAAATATCCTAATTCTAAATACTCTCGTGCTATCGAAGCAAAGAACTCACAAGATACAGAAAAGTTGATGGTAGCACTGTTGAAGATGCATCAAGAGGATCCTACATGGGTTGTGGAACAGAGTAAGGAGCTTCGGCAGACAATCGTTCATGGGCAGGGCGAATTTCATCTTCGTACACTTAAATGGCGTTTGGAGAACAACGAAAAGCTGCAAGTGAATTTTAAAGAGCCTAAGATACCATATCGTGAAACAATTACTAAACAAGCTAAAGCAGAATATCGGCATAAGAAACAAAGTGGTGGTGCTGGTCAATTTGGCGAGGTACATTTGATAGTAGAACCCTATGCAGAAGGAATGCCTGATCCAACAGTTTATAAGTTTAATGGGCAAGAGTTTAAGATGAATATCAAAGGGCGTGAAGAACGTGACCTCCCATGGGGTGGAAAGCTCGTCTTTATCAATTCCGTTGTAGGTGGTGCTATTGATGCACGCTTCATGCCGGCTATACTGAAGGGCATTATGGATTGTATGGAGCGTGGTCCTCTGACTGGAAGTTATGCACGTGACGTTCGTGTAATCGTTTATGATGGAAAGATGCATCCTGTTGATTCTAATGAATTATCGTTTACATTAGCAGCCCGTCATGCTTTTTCTGATGCCTTTAAAACTGCAGGACCTAAAATCCTAGAACCAATCTATGATTTGGAGGTTTTTGTTCCAGATGATTATATGGGTGATGTGATGAGTGACTTACAAGGGCGTCGTGCCATGATTATGGGAATGGACTCTGAGGCTGGTTATCAGAAATTGCAGGCAAAGATTCCTTTGAAGGAGCTTGCTAACTATAGTATTTCATTGAGTTCTCTCACTGGTGGTCGTGCAAGTTTCACTACTAAGTTTGCAAGTTACGAGCTTGTCCCGAATGACGTCCAGCAGAAACTGATTGACGAGCATGAGCAGAAGTTAAAGACGAAGATGAATAAAATTTATATTTTAAACTAAGTAAATTATAAAGGATGGTCCAATCATATCATAAGATAGATGGACCATCCTTTTTCTTACGTTTACATGAGCCTCTACAATAACTAGAGAAAGAATAGACTCTTATTTTTTTATGTTAGAGTTGTTACTAAGCACCAATAAAGTTGATGTTAAGCATGAATAATGTTATGACTAAACACATTAATAATTAAGTATATCTTGGATTGTTAAACGCCATATTATATTTATAAAGTCAATGTTTGAATTACATTATAATTGATATTTATACAGTTAAAGTTGTTATATTTGTTAATAAAAGGGAATTTAACTAGTTTAATTAACTTCTATATGTTAATCTATTAAGAATTGCTTATCTTTGCAAGTACAAATAATAAAAGACGATTGGTAGTAACCTTATGAGGTTTTTACACATAAGAAGTAACGGATAATGAAGAAGAGTACAATTTGGATCATAGCTGTCATAATGGGGTTTTCATTCCTTGGACTACTTTTGCTCCAGCTCAACTATATCGAAGAAATGGCTGAGATGAAGAAAGAACAGTTTGATGAATCTGTCAATCGTGCTCTTTATCAAGCTTCTCGTAATATGGAGTTGAATGAGACTCTTCGTTATTTAGAGGATGATGTTAATAATAAAGAGCGTAAGTTGCCGCAGAATCAAATGAGTTCAAAAGATTCTGTCACAGCTACGCATCAGGCTCCGTCGACAGATAATCAGGGTGATGTCTACACCTCTTTTGAAGCAAAACTAAAGCAATCGAAGCCTTCTTTGGTTCCGAAAGGTTCAATTTTACGGAGTGATAGTAGTTCTTTGTCTGCTACAAAACGTAATATGCAAGAGATTGTTCGTAATCGTTATGTTTATCAGAAAGCCATGTTGGAGGAAGTTGTTTATAATATCCTGTATTCAGCTTCGGATAAACCTCTACGTCAACGTATAAACTTTAAACTGTTGGATCAGGACTTAAAGGCTGAGATGATGAATAATGGTATTAATATTCCTTATCACTTCACAGTTACAACACAGGATGGGAGAGAAGTTTACCGTTGTCCAGATTATGTGAGTGACGGTGAAGAAAATACCTATTCCCAGGTTCTTTTCCGCAATGACCCTGTAAATCGAATGGGGGTTGTTAAGGTACATTTCCCAGAAATGAATAATTACATCTTCTCGAGTGTACGCTTTATGATCCCATCTATCATCTTTACTTTTGTCCTTCTGTTCACATTCATTTTTACAATTGTAATTATCTTCCGACAGAAACGTTATAGTGAGATAAAGAATGACTTTATTAATAATATGACCCATGAGTTGAAAACTCCGATTGCAAGTATCTCTTTGGCAGCTCAAATGATGAATGATAAGAGTCTGACGAAAACACCAAAGATGCTGGAACACTTAGGAGGGGTTATCAATGATGAGTCAAAACGTCTGAGATTTCTTGTTGAGAAAGTGCTTCAAATGAGCATGTATGATCGAAAAAAAGCTGTTTTAAAGAAGAAATATACAGACTTAAATGAAATGGTTGAGACCATAGCGAATTCCTTTACACTTCGCGTAGAACATACTGGTGGAAAGGTTTATACAGATATAGAAGCAGTCGATTCTACTATGTTTGTTGATGAAATGCATTTTCAAAATGTGATTTTCAATCTTCTTGATAATGCCGTCAAGTATGCAAAGCCAGAGCAACCATTGGATGTCTATCTGAAAACATGGAATACGAATGAGCATCTTTATCTGTCAATCCGTGATACGGGTATGGGTATTAAGAAAGAAAATCTTAAGAAGATCTTTGAAAAGTTCTATCGTGTGCATACAGGTAATCGACATGATGTGAAAGGATTTGGACTTGGATTAGCCTATGTAAAACGTATGGTAGACCTTCATGATGGAGAGATAAAAGTACTGAGTGAATATGGCAAGGGAACTAAGTTCATTATTAAACTCCCTGTTATTCATGATGAGGATATAGTAGATTAAATAAATTAGAATTAACAAATTAAATTATTATTGATATGGACGATAAGCTAAAAATTCTTTTGTGTGAAGATGATGAGAATCTCGGAACATTGTTGAGTGAGTATTTGCAAGCTAAAGGTTATCAAGCTGATCTTTGCCCTGATGGTGAAGTAGGTTATAAATTCTTTTTGAAGAATAAGTACGATATTTGTGTTCTTGACGTGATGATGCCTAAAAAGGATGGTTTCACACTTGCGCAAGAAATCCGTCAGGCTAATGCTGAGATTCCAATTATCTTTCTTACAGCAAAGCAGTTGAAAGAAGATATCTTGGAAGGATTCAAGATTGGAGCAGATGATTATATTACAAAACCGTTCTCAATGGAAGAACTCGTGTTCCGTATTGAGGCAATTCTTCGCCGTGTAAGGGGTAAAAAGACAAAGGAATCAACAATGTACAATATTGGTCGTTTTACCTTTGATACTCAGAAGCAGCTGCTGACGTTGGACAATGATCCTTCAAAAGCAACTAAGTTAACAACAAAGGAGAATGAACTGTTGGCTTTGTTATGTGCTCATTCTAACGAGATCCTTCAGCGCGATTATGCATTGAAGACTATTTGGATTGATGATAACTATTTCAATGCACGTTCAATGGACGTTTACATTACTAAGTTGCGTAAGCATCTGAAGCCAGATTCTCAAATAGAGATTATTAATATTCATGGTAAAGGATATAAGCTCATTGTTCCAGACGAGCAGTAAGAACCTTATACTGTAATGCATGCCGCATGCAGGACCTATATGTCAAACGCTATTCTATTCCCGTTGAGGGGATTGGATAGCGTTTTTCTTGTTTAATCAAGAAGTGAGATGATAAAGATCGCACCTAAACCACATTTGGAAATTTCGTGAAAATATTACAGATTGGAGTCAATCTTGTTATGTGTTTAGTACTCCGCACTATTGGTGTTTACCACGAACACTGTTAGTGTTCACCATCAGCACAATAAGTGCTGGGCATCAACACCATGATATGAAATGGCCAAAGATGGACGTTATTTCTATCAAACCATATAGAAAGATACTAATATTTAATACGTTTGAATAACTTTTATTGGTTACGTTTAAATATATTTACTCTTTTCTTATCCGTGTTTTGGTAATTCTTATTACTTTTGTACCGACTAATATTTTGAGATCAGACTGAACAAACAAATGATATACAAATTCGATTTCCTGATTATCGGTGGTGGTATCGCAGGATTGACTTATGCTTTAAGTGTTGCAAATCGTGAAAAGGGTAGAGTTGCATTAATATGTAAAACCTCTTTGAATGAAACTAATACAGCAAAAGCACAAGGAGGAATAGCATCTGTTACCAATCTTACCGTTGACAATTATGAAAAGCATATCAATGATACTATGGTGGCAGGGGATAATATCTCCGACCCTTTAGCTGTGAGACAAGTTGTGTGTAATGCCCCTTCAGCAATTCAAACGCTTGTTGACTGGGGGGTTAATTTTGATAAACACCAAGACGGAACATACGATCTACATCGTGAAGGTGGACATAGTGACTTCCGCATACTTCATCATGCTGATGATACTGGATTTGAGATACAACGTGGCTTGATGGATGCTGTGCGGGCTAACTCAAATATTACAGTATTTGAGAATCACTATGCTGTAGAGATTATCACACAACATCACTTAGGGAAAAAGGTGACTCGAAGAACGCCTGATATAGAGTGTTATGGTGCATATGTTCTCAATCCTGATACTCAGAAAGTTGATACATTCTTGAGTAAGGTGACGCTCATGGCTACAGGAGGCGTTGGGGCTGTATATGCAATGACGTCAAATCCGGTGATAGCTACAGGAGATGGCATAGCAATGGTTTATCGTGCAAAGGGTACGGTGAAGGATATGGAGTTTGTACAGTTCCATCCTACGGTTCTTTATAACCCTTCCGAGACCCATCCGGCATTCCTAATTACTGAGGCTATGAGGGGTTATGGAGGAGTGTTGCGACTACCAGATGGTCAGGAGTTCATGCAGAAGTATGATGAACGACTTTCTCTTGCCCCACGTGATATTGTGGCAAGAGCTATCGACCATGAGATGAAGATACACGGACTCAACCATGTTTGTCTTGACTTGACACACAAGGATGCTGAAGTGACAAAGCGCCATTTCCCGCATATCTATGAGAAGTGTATGAGCGTTGGGATAGATATTACGAAAGACTATATACCAGTCTGCCCCAGTGCCCATTATATGTGTGGTGGTATAAAGGTAGATTTGAATGGGGAGAGTTCCATCCATCGACTTTATGCTGTGGGCGAATGTTCGTGCACAGGACTGCATGGAGGGAATCGCCTTGCCAGTAACTCTCTGATAGAAGCAGCCGTTTACGCTAAGTCTGCAGCAGCCCATTCTCTACAGAAGATTGATAACTATGATTTCAATACGGATGTCCCTGAGTGGAATGACGAAGGCACAATGACCAATGAAGAGCATGTCTTGATAACACAAAGTATTCGAGAAGTAGGCGAAATCATGAGTAATTATGTTGGTATTGTTCGTAGTGACTTACGCTTGAAACGTGCGTGGGACAGGCTCGACTTACTCTATGAAGAGACCGAGAACCTCTTTAAGCGTGTTAAAGCAACGAAGGATATATGCGAACTCCGTAATATGATAAATGTTGGTTATCTGATAACACGGCAAGCGATAGAGCGGAAAGAGAGTCGTGGGCTACATTATACTGTAGATTATCCGAAGCATGCTTATGACAAGAAGACCGAAGAAAAAATAGATAGATAATAAAGAGAAACACTGTTACCATAGATTATTCAACATATAACTAAGAATCAGATGATAAAAGAAAAATGGTTGGAGCAAGGCTTTATCGACGAGGCTATCCCAGAAGGGGTAGATGTTAAGGCTGAAATACGTAGGTTGTGCAAGGAGAAGAACGCACTTATCATGGCACATTATTACACAGAAGGAGTTATCCAGGAGTTGGCTGACTTCGTCGGAGATAGTTTGGCCTTGGCACAGAAGGCTGCATCAACAAATGCCGACATTATTGTGATGTGTGGTGTGCATTTTATGGGTGAGACGAATAAGATATTATGTCCTGAGAAGACAATACTTGTTCCTGATCTTAATGCTTCTTGCTCTTTAGCAGAGAGTTGTCCAGCCGATGAGTTTGAGAAGTTTGTTAAGGCACATCCTCATCACACGGTTATCAGTTATGTAAACACGACGGCAGCAACGAAGGCTTTGACAGATATTGTAGTAACAAGCAGTAATGCCAAACAGATTGTGGAGTCTTTGCCGAAAGAAGCACCGATTATCTTTGGTCCAGATAAGAACTTAGGACATTATATCAGCGAGCAGACCGGTCGTAAGATGTTGCTCTGGGATGGAGCTTGCCAGGTTCATGAGAAGTTCTCTGCAGTGAAAATTCAACAGCTAAAAAGCAAGTATCCAGCTGCTAAGGTACTCGTTCATCCAGAATGTCCACCAGCTATAATCAGCCTGGCTGACAAGGTGGGGAGTACAGCAGCCTTGTTGAAGTATAGTGTTACTGATAGTGCTCAAGAGTTCATCGTGGTGACAGAGAGTGGTATTCTTGTTGAGATGCAACGATTGGCACCGAATAAGACATTCATTCCTGCTCCTGCGGAAGATAGTGATAACACTTGTAACGAATGTGAGTATATGAAACTTGTCACGTTGAACAAATTGTATAACTGTCTGAAATACGAGTGGCCTGCTATCGAAGTTGAGCCAGAGATGGGTAAGAAAGCCGTGAAGTCTATTCACAGGATGTTGGAAATATCAAAGAATTTAGGTTTATAATTTAATCATATATTTATGTTGTCAGTAGAAGAACTTAACGATAAACTTATCGAACTCGCTTTTAGTGAGGATATTGGAGATGGTGATCACACAACACTTTGTTGTATTCCTGCAGATGCAGTAGGCGAAAGCAAGTTGCTAATAAAGGAAGAAGGGGTCTTAGCTGGTGTTGAGATAGCCAAACGAGTATTCTATCGCTTCGACCCTAAACTTCAAGTTGAGGTGTTTATAGAAGATGGTGCGTGGGTGAAGCCAGGGGATATTGTGATGATAGTAAAAGGTAGGATACAAAGTCTATTACAGACAGAACGGCTCATGCTCAATATCCTACAGCGTATGAGTGGTATAGCCACGATGACGCATAAGTACCAACAAGCGTTGATAGATGCTGGCACGAAGACGCGCGTCCTCGATACTCGTAAGACAACACCAGGGATGAGAATGTTGGAGAAAGAGGCAGTTAAGATAGGGGGTGGACTGAATCATCGCATTGGATTATTTGATATGATTCTCTTAAAAGATAATCATGTTGACTTTTGTGGAGGGATACATAATGCTATCTCTAAGGCAAAGCAGTATTGTAAGGAACATGGAAAGAACGGTCTCAAGATAGAGTGTGAGGTCAGAAATTTCGATGAGTTGGAGGAAGCCTTACGTGAAGGGTGCGACCGAATCATGTTTGATAACTTTACACCAGAAGACACTCGCAAGGCTGTTGAGATAGTTGGAGGTCGTTGTGAGACGGAGTCAAGTGGGGGAATCACCTTCGATACGATGATTCCATACGCACAGGCAGGGGTCGACTTCATCTCCTTTGGTGCATTGACACATAGTGTTAAAGGACTTGATATGAGTTTTAAGGCGGTGACGAAGAAGGATTAATGGAGTCAAATCTATGAATGACTCAGAATTATTTATGTGAGAGGACTTTTTAATTTTCACGAAGAGAAATATTCCTCTCGCATAAATAATTATTTCCTTCTATGAAAATAATTTGGGGATGTGGTAGTTTTTTACTATTTATCTTTCGTACATCAAGATTTTATGAACTCCTTTATTTGCAACAAACTTTGTAAATAAGGTAAATGAAGTTGGATTTAGAACAAAAAGAGAGGTCCAATAAAGATCCTAAAAATAGGATTATGGGATAAGGTTTTGTAGTTGTGATTACTGTTTAGATGAATAGATTATAATCAATATACAATTTCCTAAAACACATTTTCCTGTCATTTCTATCACTTATTTCAGATGTGTAATTAAATGATTTGTAGGGTGTTGACTCGAAATGTTAAAAGTGAAAGTAAAACGAAATAAAAATCACTCTGGTATAAGGTATATAAACAAGTTTTTACTCTTTAGATTTCTATCCCATTCTATCATACGTAAGATTATAACCTCTAATGTTTGACTAACAATCTAGACTTTTTGTGATATGGAAAGTCTGTGATTTAATTCTCTAATAATCGTAGCGAAGATAGCTATTTTTTATCCTTTTTTTCGTTAAATGAATGGATAGAAGCTGCGCTCTCACCCTTTACAAATAAGATAATACCACCCAAAACTAATAGAAGTCCACTGAAGAGAACTACATTCCCATGAATATGTAGGACGACATGGACAACAAATAGCAGAAGACCAATAATTACCACTGCAATTCCTAAATGTTTAATATATCTTTTCATATATAATAGTAAATATGCTGTTTACAGACGCAAAAGTACTAAAAATATTTGGTCATTTATATAAAAATGAGTACTTTTGCACCGCATTTTGCGTAAGCAGATGTAATTTAATTCACAAATTTATATTTTAAGTAGTATGAATCAATACGAAACCGTTTTCATTTTGACTCCCGTTTTGTCTGACGAACAGATGAAGGAAACGGTCGCTAAATTCAAGAAACTGCTCACCGATAATGGCGCTGAGATCTTGAACGAGGAGGCCTGGGGTCTGAAGAAGTTGGCTTACAACATCCAGAAGAAGTCATCAGGCTTCTATGCTTTGTTGGAGTTCAACGCAGAACCATCAGTTATCAACACTCTCGAGACCGGCTTCCGTCGTGACGAGAAGGTTATTCGTTACATCACCGTTAAGCAGGACAAGTATTCTGCAGCTTATGCTGAGAAGCGTCGTGCTAAATGGGCAGCTAAAAAGGAGGCTTAAATCATGGCAGAGCAGAAATCAGAAATCCGTTATTTGACAGCTCCTTCTATTGATACAAAGAAGAAGAAGTATTGCCGTTTCAAGAAGAGCGGTATTAAGTACATCGATTATAAGGATGGCGAGTTCTTGAAGAAGTTCCTCAATGAACAGGGAAAGATTCTTCCTCGTCGTATTACAGGTACTTCTTTGAAGTATCAGCGTCGTGTGGCACAGGCTGTTAAGCGTGCTCGCCAGATTGCGCTCCTTCCATACGTAACCGATTTGATGAAGTAAAAAGGAGGTCAATAGATGGAGATTATATTGAAAGAAGATATTATCGGCCTTGGATACAAGAACGATATCGTTAATGTAAAGAACGGCTATGGCCGTAACTACCTTATCCCAACAGGTAAAGGTGTTATTGCTTCTCCTTCTGCTAAGAAGCAGTTGGCTGAAAACTTGAAACAGCAAGCTACTAAGCTTGCAGCACTTAAAGCAGAGGCAGAGAAGAAAGCAGCACAGTTGGATGGCGTAGAACTTGTTATTGAAACAAAGGTATCTGCAACTGGAGTTACTTACGGTTCTGTTAATGCTGCTACAGTAGTTGAAGAGCTTGCAAAGCGTGGTATTGAGATTGATCGTAAGATTGTCACAATGCACGATATGAAGAAAGTTGGTTCTTCTGAAGCAACAGTTCACTTCCACAAGGAGGTTGAGGTTAAAATCCCTGTTACTGTAGTAGCAGAGAATCAGCCAGCTCCTGCTGTTGAGGAGACATCTGTAGAGCAGCCTGTAGAAGCTTCTGTATCAGAAGAAGAGGCTCCAGCAGCTGAGTAATATAGACATTTTGCACTGTAAAGCAGTATGTTAGATAATTATCCCTTTCACTCTCGAGTGGAGGGGATTTTTAGTTCTTTTATGAAACGTATAGTACTTACTGGCGGCCCTTGTGCCGGCAAAACGACAGCACTTGTCAAGATAATTGAGCATTTCTCCAGTCTTGGCTATAAAGTGTTTATCATTCCTGAAGTTCCAACATTGTTCAGTCAGGCAGGAATGGATTATCTTACAGATAATTATGCATTTTTTTATGAAGGTGAAAAAGCCACTTTAGAAATGCAAATTGCATTAGAGGAAAAATTCACACGAATAGCAGAGACGATAGAAGAGCCTACGATTATTGTTTGTGATCGTGGAACAATGGATATCTCTGCATACATGAAACCTGCTATGTGGCAGGATATTACCTCGGCATTATCAACAGATTCTGAACGGTTACGTGCACGTTATGACGCCGTGCTTCACCTTGTTAGTGCAGCTGATGGTGCTGAACAATTCTATACTACAGCTACTAATGCAGAACGTACTGAAGGACTTGAGCTTGCACGAGAGTTGGATAAAAAAGTTATTTCTGCTTGGTCAGAGCATCCACGCTTACGCGTTATCAATAATCATGAAAACTTTGATACAAAGATCAATCGTGTCTTACAAGAGATATCAAATGTATTAGAGATTCCCCAGCAGGTTATTGAAGAGAGGAAATATATAGTTCGTCTTATAGGGGATATACCTGGAGCCATAGAAAGTGATATCAAGCAAACATACCTTACTTCTGAGCCACGTAGTGAGGTGCGACTCCGCAGGCGCACACTTAATGGGGTCTCTGTTAATGTTCGCACCACAAAGAAAACTTTGCCAACTAATGAGCAAGTTGAGACTGAACGTCAGATAGATAATAATCTCTACGAATCCCTTATGAGACAAGCTGATCCTTATCGTTATTCAATACATAAGATTCGGAAGACATTTATATGGCGTGGTCAGTTTTTTGAACTGGATACATATTTAGAACCTATATCCAATCTTCAGATTTTAGAGACAAAAGGTATTGTGGATCATGAAGATGTAAATTTTCCGCCATTCTTAGAAGTTCTTGAAGACATAACTGGTAAGACAGAGTATTATAATTATAATCTTGCTCTGAAGAGATAGAATTGGTCTGCTTTGAAACGACCTTTATTTATGTAGTATACAATATTAAATGCCGTAACTTTCTTTTATTAAGTTACGGCATTTAATATTCCTGTTCAGATGATCTATTTTTTCTTTTTTGATTTATCTAGTTCTTCCCAATATTTCTTACCTTTCTCTTTTAGTTTGATAGTAAATGCCATGGCATCGGCTGCGGCTTTTTCTTCGTCTACAGCATTAGCATATGCATGATGATAGCCTTTGGTTTTGGTCCATTGTCCACGAGTGAAGTCTGGAACTTCTACAGGAATATTACCATTATCCATTGATATTGCCCCCAACTCTGCCAAACAACACCATTCAGCAAGGTCGTATACATCAATGTCAAGTGGTAATCCATTCTGGAGACAGTAAACAAGTCTTGAATCCATAATGAAGTCCATACCGCCATGGCCTCCTACTTCTTTAGCTTGTTTCTCATATTTTGTAACAATTGGGCTCTCATATTTCTTTATTAAGGCATCTGCATCAGCTTTTGAAAGATAAGAATGTCCTGAAATATCATCAGACGAGGGCATGACACCTGATTTCTTCATCTCATCAGAAGACAATGCAAAACCTTCAAATGGATATTTATTTGCAAAGCCCTTTGTTCCAGTTAGTTGATACATACGATTATATGGTTGAGGAGTCATAACATTATGATGTATTTCGATAATCTTCCCATTCTCGGTGCTAATAAGTGTTGTTGTTTGATCACCATTGCGGAACTCCTTGCATTCTTCTCCTGTCATTTGTTTCACATGCATCTTCCCATTAACTGATTTTGTATCCATTGCAACGAGTGTCTTCATTTTATCACCACGGTGTATATCTAAAACCTGTGCGATAGGCCCTAAGCCATGTGTAGCATAGACATCTCCCCGGAAATTCTTATTATAATCTAATCTCCAACCCAGTTTATCTTGTGCGTCTTTCTTCCAATATTCATTCCAATATTGAGTAAGATCGTGGCGATATGCGCCTTGTACGTAAAGAATCTCCCCAAAGACATTTTTTTGAGCCATGTTTAATGCGTTAAGTTCAAAGAAGTCATAACAACAATTCTCAAGCATAAAACAGTGTAAACGTTTCTTCTCAGATAGGTCAATTAGTTGCCATATTTCAGAAAGATTCATAGCACCTGGTACTTCTATTGCCACATGCTTGCCATTGATCATTGCCTCATGTGCAACAAGAAAATGATGTTTCCAATCAGGAGCTATATAGACAAGGTCAATATCCTTACGTTTACAAAGGTCTTTATAACCATCTTCGCCAGAGTAGATTGCTGCTGCGGGCATACTTGCTTTGCGGAGATAGTCCTGGCATCGTTCTGCTCTGTCACGTTCGTAATCGCAGAGAGCAACAACCTGTATTCCTGGTATATGCGTCCATCTTTCTACTGCATCATGACCACGCATGCCCAATCCTACAAAAGCTACACGTACAACTTTCATTTTGGGCGCAGAAAGATTGAGGGCACTTTCCTGTCCTTCAGGACGTTGAGGGACTTCAGTTATTGCCTTCCCGTTTTCTATTTTATATTTCCAGTTATACTGAGCTTGTATTAAAGAAGGTTGGAGTGAACAAACAGTAATGCAAAATGCTAATACATTTTTTTTAATATTCATAATCTCAATAAAGTTGTTATGTTTTAAAGAATTTAGGTTTTATTTTTATTATTGGATGCAAAAGTAAAATAAAAATGTAGGCAATACAAGTTTTTTATTTACTATTTGCGAAATCGTTGAAGTCTAATTCTTTACAAATCTTTGTTATTATAAAATCTCTAAGACTTGCTAATGCAACCTCAAAACAAGTTATCTGATATTTATTAAACGTATTTACAAAACATTACAAGCCGTTTGTAATACTTCTACAAAGCCTTTGTAATTTTTCTACAAAGCGCTTGTAATCTTTCTACAAAGCCTTTGTAATTTTCTGTAATGTGCTATGTACTGGATTTAGTTGACAATTTTAGTTTTTAAATTAGATGCTATTTGACAATTAATTTGTTTAAATCCAATGTTGGTTGACACACTATTTTCTTAAGTCATAGTGTTGTTGTCATTAGCTTTTCCAAAGTACATCTTCGGTTGACAGTATCAATCAAAGTGCAAAGTTCTTAGTTTTTCCTTGTCAAGAGTGAGATGTTGCATCCATTTGGTAGTCATCCGTGTGCTTATATCCGTTACCAGTGATAGATAAGCCTATCGTTGTTTGTAGCTAGATAGTCTATGTATTTTGAAGATATTGAAGAGTGCTCTTACAACATAACCATAATGACTTTTAACCTCAATCGGTTATGGACATAGCTAATAATGGTGGAAAAAGCCACAGTTTGGTGAAAATGCATATCGTCTTTATATATACGTAGCTTTTCATATTAGCTAAAGAATTAATGGATAACATGCCCTTTTACCATGAAGATTTATTGATTTTTCTTTTGGCCTAGAGAAAAATAAATAACATTATAATACTAATACTATCATATGTTATGATAAAGGCTGAGTTTTTGAAGCAAAAAGAGACTTTTGCTTAAGAAGCTTTTTCTTAGAGGTTTCTTCTTAGTCTGCTTAATTTTCTGTATCTTTGCATCTCGTAAAGTATTAACATTTAAAGAATTAAAACAGATATGAAAGCATTTGTATTCCCAGGACAGGGATCTCAGTTTGTTGGTATGGGTAAAGATCTTTATGAGAATAACCCTTTGGCAAAGGAACTTTTCGAGAAGGCTGATGAGATTCTTGGCTTCAAGATAACCGATATTATGTTTGCAGGAACTGATGATCAACTCAAAGAAACCAAAGTTACTCAGCCTGCAGTATTTCTTCATAGTGTTATTTCTGCACTTTGTTTAGGTGAGGATTTCAAGCCAAATATGGTTGCGGGACACTCTTTGGGTGAGTTCTCTGCACTTGTTGCAGCTGGCGCATTGAGTTTTGAAGATGGTCTAAAGCTTGTAGCTGCGCGTGCTAATGCGATGCAGAAAGCATGTGAATTGAATCCTGGGACTATGGCTGCAATCATTGGTCTTTCTGATGAAAAGGTTGAAGAGATTTGTGCAACGGTCTCTAAAGAAGGTAAGGTTTGTGTAGCAGCTAACTTCAACTGTCCTGGTCAGTTGGTAATATCTGGTTCTGTTGAAGCAATCAATGAAGCTTGTGAATTGTTGAAAGAAGCAGGTGCAAAACGTGCCTTACCACTGAAGGTTGGTGGTGCGTTCCATTCTCCATTGATGCAGCCAGCTAAGGATGAGCTGCAAGCAGCTATTGAAGCAACAAAGTTTAATGTTCCGAAGTGTCCTGTTTATCAGAATGTAGATGCTTTGCCTCATACTGATCCTGCTGATATTCAGAAGAATCTAATAGCTCAGCTCACATCAAGTGTTCGTTGGACAAAGAGTGTGCAAAATATGATTACTGATGGTGCAGAGGAGTTTATAGAGTGTGGCCCTGGTAAAGCTTTGCAAGGTATGATAGGTAGAATTGATAAGAATGTTAATGTACATGGTGTAGCCTAATTCCTATCTGTTTTTATTTACTCCCTCTTCCGACCCCCTCCTCATAATGGATGGGATGGGGAGGGGGCTTTTTATTTCATTTATGAAAACTAAATTAGCAATCTATCAGGTGTTTACCCGTACCTTTGGCAATAGAATTCTGACAAGGAAAGAGTATGGAACTATTACAGAAAATGGGGTAGGGAAGATGAATGACCTTGACAGGACAGTGTTGCAGCAGATTCAAGGCCTAGGTATAACTCATGTGTGGTATACTGGTGTAATTCGTCATGCTACGTGTACTGATTATTCTTTGTTTGGTATACCACAACAGAATCCACATGTTGTGAAAGGACGTGCAGGTTCACCTTATGCTATTACCGATTATTATGATATTGATCCTGATATTGCGACGAATGTTGATAAACGTATGGAAGAGTTTGAAAATCTTGTGTTTCGAACTCATGCTGAAGGTTTAAAGGTGCTAATTGATTTTGTTCCTAATCATGTTGCACGTCAATATAAAAGTATAGCAAAGCCAGAAGGTGTTGAAGATCTTGGACAGGGTGATGACACTGGAAAGCATTTTGATATGCAAAATAACTTTTACTATTGTCCAGGAGAATACCTTGACTTGTCTGGAGTCCCTACCTATGACTATGCTACTGGGGCAGAAACTTATATGGAATTTCCTGCAAAATGTACTGGTAATGATCGCTTTGATTCTCATCCTCAGCAGAATGATTGGTATGAAACCATTAAACTGAATTATGGCATTGACTATTGTGATGCAGGAGGTCGCAGTTTTCATTATGACCCTATACCCTCTACGTGGAAGAAAATGACAGATATTCTTCTTTATTGGGCAGGGAAAGGAATTGATGGATTTCGTTGTGACATGGCAGAAATGGTTCCATGCGAATTTTGGGCTTATGCAATAAGGGCTGTCAAAGCGCATTATCCAGAAGTAATTTTCATAGCTGAAGTTTATAACCCAGAACTTTATCGCATGTATATACATTCAGGATTTGATTATCTCTATGATAAGGTTGGTATGTATGATTGTGTGCGAGGGGTGATTTGTGGAGAACGTGCTGCAGTCTCCATTACTTCCGAATGGCAGAAAGTTGATGACATCCGTAACCATATGCTTTACTTTCTTGAGAATCATGATGAGCAACGTATAGCTTCAGATTTCTTTGCAGGAAATCCGAGAAAGGCTATTCCAGGTATGCTGGTAACAGCACTTCTTTATCAAAATCCTGTAATGGTTTATGCTGGACAGGAGTTTGGAGAACGAGGTATGGATAAAGAAGGATTCTCTGGATGCGATGGACGTTCCACGATTTTTGATTATTGGACGGTAGAGAGTGTATATAAGGGTTTCTGGAATAAAAAACAACTCACAAATGAGACGAAATCTCTCTTACTAACTTATCAAAGAATACTAAATATATGCAATAATGAAGCTGCAGCTCGGGAAGGTCAGTCCTATGATCTTATGTATGTTAATGTACAATCTGATAAGTTTAATTCACACAGACAGTTTGCCTTTTTACGGAAAGCAGAGGATGAAGTTCTATTGATTGTTGCGAATTTTAGTAAGGATAAGAAATATATTGGTGTGACAATCCCATCTCATGCGTTTGAATTCCTTGGCTTATCAACAGGGAATGTGGTTATGACTGACCTCCTTTCTGGAGATAGTTTATCTGCTACATTGGAACCAAATAAGCAGGTTGAGATGGAGGTTGATGGATACTATGGTAGGGTTTATAAATTTATGATAAAGAAATAATTAATGGATTACGTATTAAATGCACACAATAAGGAGGAGTTTCCGCCTGCTCATACGGCAGAACATTTACTTAATCAGGTTATGATTCGCATGTTCGGAACTGAACGTAGTAGTAATACGCACATAGAACGTAAGAAGAGCAAGATGACTTTTATTCTTAACCAAAAACCTGACCGTAAAGATGAGAAAGCAATTGAAGAAGAGATGAACCGCTTGATTGCAGAAGATTTACCCATAACATATGAGATGGTAAATAGAGAAGAGGTGCCTTCAGATATAAGTATAGATAGACTACCTGATAATGTCTCTGAGATGTTACGGCTTGTGAGGATTGGAGATTATGATGTATGTCCTTGTATTGGTAAGCATGTACGTTCCACTTCCCAAATAGGACATTTTGAGATGTTAGGTACTAACTGGGATGAACAGAAACATGCATTTCGCATCCGTTTTAAGATTAAATAATTCGTGTTACCTGCTAAAGGCTATCTCAAGAAATATGATTTGGGGGTTATAAGATAATAATTATAAATCTTACTTCTAAGCAACATTATTTTTTATTCATAAAGTATAGTACTTAAGTCTTTCTAAAATTAGTAGATACCAATAATATTAAAGAAAGGGTATCTAGAGCATTACTGCTAACCGGATACCCTTTATTCTTAGATTTCTCTATATTAATTAGTTGGTTCAACTTTTCTTATAGAATCATTTTGGATGGTAAAATTTAGACTATTTTCATCATTTATTTTTGATATATAAATAGTATCTCCTAGAGTAAGTTTATCAGAAAGAATCAGTTCACTCAGTCCATCCTCTATATAATTCTGGATAGCTCGTTTTAAAGGTCGAGCACCAAACTGTACATCATAACCCTTAGTAGCCACAAATTCTTTTGCTTCATCTGTTAGTTTTATCGTATATCCTAGTTCCTCCACCCTCTTGAATAGGCCTTTCAATTCTATATCTATAATCTTTTTTATAGCCTCAAGATCAAGCTGGTCAAAAGTAATAATTTCATCTAAACGATTAAGAAATTCTGGAGCAAACTGCTTACTCAAGCTTTTTTGTATGATAGCACGTGCCCGTTCTTTATCTTGCTCACCATGTGAGAGACCATTGATAGTCGAAGCCTTAAAGCCGATACCCTGACCAAACTCCTTTAATTGGCGTGTACCTGCATTGGATGTCATAATGATTACTGTGTTACGAAAATCAATCAGTCGTCCATTCCCATCTGTTAAACGACCTTCGTCAAGAACTTGTAAGAGCATATTATAAACATTCCCATGGGCTTTCTCTATCTCATCCAGCAAGACAATAGAATAAGGATGACGGCGTACTTGTTCCGTAAGCTGGCCACCTTCCTCATAGCCAACATATCCTGGAGGTGCTCCTATGAGCCGTGAGGTATTGAAACTTTCAGTATATTCACTCATGTCGATACGAATCAAAGCATCAGCTGAGCCAAACATAATTTTTGCTAACTGTTTAGCAAGATAAGTTTTACCTACACCTGTGGGACCTAGAAACATAAAAGCACCTATAGGATGATTAGGATCTTTCAGTCCTACTCGATTACGCAAAATAGCCTTTACAATCTTGTCAATAGCAGGATTCTGTGCAACAACAAGCTTTTTTAATTCATTGCTCATATTTTTTAAGCGAATACTCTCAGCTTCCTGCATGCGTTGAACTGGGACACCTGTCATCATAGAAACAACAGATGCTATATCTCCTTCATTGACTTCTACTTTGTCTGTATCATCACCCTTCTGCCATTTCTCCTGCTCTGTTTTTAATGTTTGTTCAAGTTCTGCCTGCTTGTCACGGAAGCTTGCTGCTAATTCGAAATTCTGATTTTTTACAGCAGACTGTTTCTTCTCTTGTGTAATCTCAATCTCTTTTTGAATATCTAATATTGACTGAGGTAGCTTTATATGTTGTAGACGCATACGTGAACCAACTTCATCAATAATATCAATTGCTTTATCTGGAAAAAACCTATCTGTAATATACCTGTCTGCATATTTAACACAAGCTCTTAACGCGTCCTCTGTATAACTAACATGATGGTGAGTCTCATATCGATCTTTAATATTTCCAAGAATCTGTAATGTCTCATCAGTTGTTGTTGGCTCTACTTGCACTTTTTGGAAACGTCGTTCTAGAGCTCCATCCTTTTCTATAGAATTTCTATATTCATCCAATGTTGTTGCACCAATACATTGTATTGTTCCTCGTGCTAATGCTGGCTTTAGGATATTTGCAGCATCCATAGAACCCGGAGAAGAACCTGCACCAATCAGTGTATGAATCTCATCAATAAAAATAATGACATCTGGATTTAATTCTATTTCTTTAATCAATGCACGTATACGTTCTTCAAATTGTCCACGATACTTGGTGCCAGCAACGACTGCTGTAAGATCAAGTGTTATAACACGCTTATCAAAGAGAATAGGGGAGGTGAGATGTTTTACAATAAGTTGTGCCAATCCTTCTACAATAGCGCTTTTACCGACACCTGGTTCTCCAATCAATATAGGGTTATTCTTCTTTCTACGCCCTAAAATCTCACTAACACGCATAATCTCCTTTTCTCTACCAACCACTGGATCAAGTTTACCTTCAGTAGCTGCTTGTGTCAAGTCCGTACCAAAGCTATCTAGCACAGGAGTCTTTGACCTTGTTCGAGAAGATGATGCCGTTTTGGTATTACTATTTGGCGACGATACCATGTTGTCATCAATTTCTTCTTCTTCATCTGCCATCCCAATACCATTTTTAGGCTGTTTAGCTGAAGCTGTAAACATACTAATCACATTATTATAGCTAAAACCATGTACATCAAATGCCTGTTTAGCCCCATTGTTAGAAGAATCATGTAGGATTGCAAGAAACAAATGAATGATGTCAACTGTTTGTGCATGTTGTAATCTCGCTTCCAAAACAGCTAACCTTAAAATATTATTTGCATGCTCATTTAAGAGCATATCGGGTCCTTTCACACTTTCTGAAATATTGGACTTCTCTTTAATACGCTTTTCAATGTCTTTCTTCAGGTATTCAATATCAATCTTTTTCTGATTGATTATCTCCCAAACAGGACCAGACTTTTCCCTCAGAATAGCAAGCATAATATGCTCAGGGGCAATTGACCTACTTGTCAATCGTTCTGCTTCCTCCTTGCTAAATGAGAGAATTTCTGATACTTTTGGAGAAAATTGATTTATCATATCCTTAACCTTTCTTTTTATTTACTGATTTATAGGAGGGTTCATTTACACCTCTTGTAAGACAATATTGACAAAAGATGTGCCAAAAGAAAAGAATCGGATATACACAATTTGTTGGTAAGTCCGATTCTTTCCCCTATTTTTCATACTTACAAAGATTCTTCCTCGGGGCGTTGAATCTTTGTTGCTGGTCGGAATTTTAGATGCTTCTTTTTTTTCAGCCAAGCTACTTTTCGTAGCTCGTAGATCTCATGATGTCGTTCCAAAAAATTATCTGCCATTGAATCGACTATAAATAACACTAATTTCTATGTTATTACGACCAGGAGAGTTTCCAAGTAATTTTGTACTTGTTAATCCCATCTCATGAGAAACTTTTGTGATCTTTGTTTGCTGATTATTACCAGTCCCCTGTGTAACAGTCTGTAATTCTACGGGGACAACAACAACTTTACCCCAATTGGCTGAATTGGTATGGCGCATAAAGAGATTAACGATTCCCGAGATGTTATTAAAAACATAAGAGTTCGTCGTACTATTATATGTGGCCAAAAATGAAGTTTTATTATCTGGTATACGATTGTTTGCGAAGAATGATTGCAAACTATCTGAAGGTAGCATTACGAGATTCTTAGGAATGTTAAAATGATAGGCAGATTCTGAAGTATTATTCTGCCGGTATAAAATAATTTTAGCAGAATTAACAGAATCATTTCCATGTCCTGCCATAATGTCAGACATTGGAATAGTTAGCTGTGTGAATAACCCTGCTGGTGTTTTAAGGTATGTATGACCAGTCTCGTTAGCCAACTGTTGCAGTCTTGTATTGTCATTAGAAAAATTTGTCATCTGTAGAACCTCTTCCGTACTTACAAGGTTTGTTGAAGTTGTGATAGACTTTCCATTTTTCTTATGCCTAAAATAGATATTAATTTGCACACGCTGAATGTGGGCCATTGAACCTAATCCGTCATCTACCTTAAAATAAAATCCAGGACAAATATCATGCAGGAATGCATAAGAATCTCTAAAGGTTACAGGGTTTTCTAAGTACTTACGTAATAAGAAAGTACCATAATTATTGTATACGACACCATTTTTATCCGTATATTGCTTATTGAGGCGGATAGTTATGTTTGGTATATAATCTTTATTTTTTCTAATACTATCTGTTTCTGCCGGGTTTGCAAGTGTATATGATTGCTTTTCCACTATACCACCCGTATTCAGCGAACGAATATACCCTTGTGCTTCAGGGTTAAAATTAGAATAATAAGTATGTCCTTCTTCTATAGGCTTTTTTAACTCATATACAGTCAATTTCATTTGACTTAATGAATCGCCATAAAAAGAACTGTAAAACAATTGTATGTCACAAGAATCAGCTATTACCTGATTACTAGAATCATGGCTTACAATACTGTCTTTTGCTGGTAATTCATAATTACTCAAAACGTGAAATTGGGACATTAAATTTCCTGTTACAGTAGTCATTGTCTCAGGATCCTCTATACGACCTAAATAACCTGTAGAAGTTCGTGCAATAATATTCTCTGCAAGTAAAGTGTTTGATGTAACATTGAACGTATCTGCTTTGACATTCAGCTTATCAGTATTATCAACCAATGAGCCTCCAATGGTATCAGTTGTATCATCGCATGATACTATACCAATACAGGCAATGAGCATGCAGGTAACTATAATTTCTTTTCTCATTAAATTATATTATTGTAAAATTCTGAATATTTCTCTTTCAAATCTGCATCGTCAACAGAATGTTCAAAGAAGGAAGCTTTACTAGTTTTAGCATAGTCAATAAGGTCTAAATTGACATTGTTACTAGTACTAATAACACCGTCAGAATAGTCTATGGCAAGTTTCCCGAGTTCCATGAAATCAAAATTATCTCCATATTTCTTAAGACTACCAGCCTTTATTTCACGGAATTCTAAGCATTGTTTGAAATTCTCCCCAAGTTGCTCTGTGGCTGTTCTGTAAAAAGAGAAGTTATTACCTTTGAGCTAGCAAATTGTGGTTCATCCTTATAGGCAGTCTTAACATAAAATGGGATAACAGAAGTCATCCACCCTTGACAATGTATGATATCTGGAGTCCATCTAAGCTTTTTAACAGTCTCTAAAACCCCTCTTGCAAAAAAGATAGCTCGTTCACCGTTGTCAGGGTAATCATTACCTAACTCATCTTTGGTCATTGCAGGGCGTTTTTGAAAATAATCTTCATTATCAATAAAATAAACCTGTATGCGTGTCTGTGGAATACTTGCCACCTTGATAATCAGAGGATGGTCTGTATCGTCTATAATCAAGTTCATTCCCGATAGACGTATTACCTCATGCAATTGTCCACGTCGTTCATTGATATTACCCCATCGTGGCATGAAAGTACGAATCTCAAATCCGGCCTCTTGCATCTTAGTCGGCATCTCTGACCCAAATAGAGACATTTCTGTCTCAGGTACATACGGTATGATTTCTTGATTAACAAATAATACTTTTTTTCCCATTCTTTCTGTTAGAATTAGTTTTCTGCAAAGTTACGAAAAAAATATGAGAATTAGTCTTTTCCTCTTTGAAAGCGTACAAAAAAACTTTTCCATTGAGATTATTTAATTTATTTCTCGTCTATTTAATTATTTTGTTGTTACTTTGCAACAATAAAATTTTTAGGTATTGATGAAAGTTTTTAAAAAGATTGTTGATCTTCAAAATGAACTTTTTACAGTTCATAAAAACAGAGAAACCATAGGACTAGTCCCTACAATGGGGGCTTTGCATGAAGGACATGCTTCATTGATAGAACGAAGCGTAAAAGAGAATAATGCAACTGTTGTTTCAATATTCTTGAATCCAACTCAGTTTAATGACAAAAGCGATTTAGACCGATATCCACGTACTTTGGATGCTGATTGTAAGCTTGTCGAAGCGTGTGGGGCTGATTATGTCTTTGCTCCTACGGTCGAGGAGATTTATCCCACTCCTGATAATCGAAATTTTGAATTTCCACCACAAACAACTGTGATGGAAGGATCTAAACGCCCTGGACACTTTAATGGAGTTTGCCAAATTGTCAGTCGCCTGTTTTATATTGTTCATCCAGATAAGGCATATTTTGGGGAGAAAGATTGGCAACAAATAGCAGTTATTAAACGATTAGTTGATTTTATATGTTTAAAAAAAGAAATCCAAATAGTCGAATGTCCTACAATCCGTGAAACGGATGGATTAGCAAAAAGTTCACGCAATATACTTTTGAGTCGCGAAGAACGTCTCATAGCTCCCAATATCTTCAAGATTTTAAAAGAGAGCATCAAATATTCTAAAACTCACGATATCAACGAAACGCATAATAAGGTTGTTACGGATATTAACCGTATAGAAGGACTTGAGGTTGAATATTTTGAGATTGTGGATGGAAATACTCTACTTGATGTAAAGAGTTGGGAAGATTCTTCATATATAGTTGGATGTATTACTGTCTATTGCGGGAAAACACCAATTCGACTTATAGATCATATAAAATATAGAGGATAAAATGCAGATAAACGTATTAAAAAGTAAACTTCATTGTGTAACGGTTACAGAAGCTAATCTCCATTATATGGGTAGTATTACTATTGACGAGGACTTGATGGATGCTGCAAATATGATAGCTGGAGAGAGGGTACAGATAGTCAATAATAACAATGGAGAACGATTTGAAACTTATATAATTAAGGGAAAACGAGGCAGTGGTTGTATCTGTCTCAATGGAGCTGCTGCCCGTAAAGCAGTTGTCGGAGATGAGGTGATAATCATTTCCTATGCACTAATGGATTTTAAAGAAGCTAAGAGTTTTAATCCATCCATAGTGTTTCCCAAAGAAGGAAATAGATTATAAAAAACTTGTATTAGAACTAGATTGTAAATATAAGGCTATCAAACTTTTCAGTACTCAAAAACTGTTATAAGTATTTGAGCAAAGTTCTTATTTTTGAAAGGTGATGAAATCTTATTAAATGGATCAGAAGCTCTTAGAAGAATGCTTAAAAGTTTTCTTTTTTAGTCCATTAAGTTCAATTACAGTCGATATAAGAAGTTTACCAATTAGTTTCTCTACACGTTAGAACTTTTTGTAAAAGTAGAATCTATTATCTACCGATGTATTAGGGTTAACGTTTATCGACCTAATACACCTATTACAATGCCAAGAATCTAGCAAAAGTATAAATGTAAATTAAAGAAAGAGGATATGCCATTAAGACATATCCTCTAAGAATAATTATTATAATTCTATAGGGTGTCGATAGTTATCAATTAGGAAGAATAATCACTGTTTATTCTTTATCTTATATCCGACATTATTCTATAACAACGAGTGGGTCATCTTCAAGGACTGCCTGACCGACCTTCACAGCAATAGCAGTCACCTTACCATCCTTTTCAGCTTCGATGTTATTCTGCATCTTCATAGCCTCGAGGACAACAACAGTATCGCCAGCCTTCACCTCCTGACCAACAGTCACCTCAATAGATGTGATGGTTCCTGGAAGTGGAGCCTTAACAGCTGCAGAACTGTTGATAGCAACAACAGGAGTAGCCTCCTCATTTGCTTCAGCAGCAGCTGGCTTACCAAGCTCAACCTTCTTCTTCTCTGGTTCTGCAGGATGTTCCATCTGTACTGCATACTGCTCGCCGTTGACAGATACTTCTGCAACATTCTCGGCATTAATCTCACCAATCTCGACTTTATATTCCTTGCCGTCGATAGTATATTTGAATTCTTTCATTGTTGTCTATTATGGTTTCTTTGTCATTATCTCGAACTTGGCATCCCACATTGTCTGCTTTGGCAGAATAGTGATAAAGCCTGGTTCGTTATCGTGAACATTGTTTCCGGCAAACTCATAGAGTGCCATTGCAATAGCTGCATATACGTTTTTATCCATAGTTGCGGCCTCCTTATTACATTGGCATACAGCCATGCTTCTTAGCTGGTAAGTCTTGCTTCTTATGAGCCAACTGAGCCAAGCCGCGGCAGATGCGGAAACGAGTGTTGCGTGGTTCGATAACATCGTCGATGTAGCCAAACTGAGCAGCCTGATATGGATTAGCAAACTTCTCTGAGTATTCCTCTTCCTTCTCTGCAAGGAATTGCTTAACATCACCACCTTGCTCCTTAACTTCCTTAGCTTCTCTACCACATAGAACGGCAACAGCACCAGATGCACCCATAACGGCAATCTCTGCGCTTGGCCATGCGAAGTTGAGATCAGAACGAAGCTGCTTACACCCCATAACGATATGTGAACCACCATAGCTCTTACGCAATGTGATAGTAATCTTTGGTACTGTAGCCTCACCGTAAGCATAGAGTAGCTGTGCACCGTGAAGGATAACAGCGTTGTACTCCTGTCCTGTTCCTGGCAAGAAGCCTGGTACGTCAACGAGAGAAACGATAGGGATGTTGAATGCATCACAGAAACGAACGAAGCGTGCACCCTTACGGCTTGCGTTGGTATCTAATACTCCTGCATATGCTGATGGCTGGTTAGCGACGATACCTACACTCTGACCATTGAAACGTGCAAAGCCTGTGATGATATTCTTAGCAAACTTTGGCTGAACCTCGAAGAACTCACCATTGTCAGTAACAGCCTGAATCACCTTGTACATATCGTATGCCTGGTTTGGATCGTCTGGTATAATCTCGTTCAAGAGGTCTTCCTTACGGTCAATAGGATCGGTGCATTCAACACGTGGAGCTTCCTCTCGGTTATTTGAAGGAATGTAAGACAAGAGCTGCTTGATAAGCTCCATTGCCTCTTCTTCAGTCTTTGCAGTGAAACTTGTTACACCACTCTTTGATGCATGAACACTTGCACCACCAAGGTGTTCTGCATCGATATCCTCACCTGTAACGGTCTTTACAACCTTAGGACCGGTCAAGAACATATAACTTGTCTGCTCCTTCATAATAATGAAGTCAGTCAGTGCTGGAGAGTAAACCGCACCACCAGCACAAGGACCAAGGATACTTGATATCTGTGGAATTACACCAGAAGCGAGGATATTACGCTCGAATATTTCTCCATACCCCGCCAAAGCAGAGATACCTTCTTGAATACGTGCACCACCAGAGTCGTTCATACAGATGACTGGTGCACCATTGGTCATAGCCATATCCATTACCTTACATATTTTCTGAGCCATCGTTTCAGAAAGCGAACCTCCGTTTACGGTGAAGTCCTGTGCATAGAGGTAAACAAGACGGCCATCGATAGTAGCTGAACCAGCCACAACACCGTCACCAAGATACTGCTTTTTCTCCATTCCAAAGTTATGACAGCGATGAAGTTTAAACATATCGTATTCTTCGAAACTGCCCTTATCAACCAGCATTTCAATACGCTCACGTGCAGTGTATTTTCCGCGCTCGTGCTGCTTATCGATGGCTTTCTGACCACCACCTAAGCGTGCCAACTCGCGCTTCTCCACGAGTGCCTTGATCTTTTCTGTTTGCTTACTCATAATTTGATTTTATTTTCTTATTTATAGCTTCGTATATCTATTTGTTTCATCTGTAGGCATCTATGCCCCTTTCGTGTGTGGGTTAAAAAGACCTTCTCACTGAATCAAATGCAAAATTACTAAAAAAGGTGGAGATTGTTTTCTTCACCTCTTTAAATTTTGTTAAGGTTTTGCGTTTCATTCCTTCTGTTCATATCTGGTTATACATGTCTGTGGGTGAAAATGGGACTTTAGTAGGTAAGAATCCTCCGTTGCAAAGTAAATCAACTATTACCATTCTTTATCGAACCATTGATAATAAGATAAAAAGAGTTACTCGTTGTCTTTCAATTCTTCACTCAACCCTTTGTTTTGTAATAAAAAAACAAGTGGAAAAATAAGACATGCTATATTGACTTCTAATCAAGGCCTAATTGACTTGTAAAAGACGCTCTTCTACGGTCTAACTGGCGCCCTTTTAGAGTCTAACTAAGCATCTTTTCTTTTGTTGTTCATATCCACTTGTATATTAGCTAGTTATGGATATGTAGAATCTTGTTGCTGAGTGAGACGAAAACTTATCTTTGTTGATTTTTCTTCATGATATTTCATTTTAATATATACTCTACCACAGTGCTTTTTACTGTCGTTTTTTTTGATTGATATATGCTAAATAGTATTTGCTTGGTAGGTTAAATCGTAACTATCACTAAGTAGAAAAGGAGATATGACTTATGTGTCATAACTCCTTTTTGACTGTTTTATTTTTGTCTGCGACGATGGTTACTTGAGAAATTCGGATTGAAACTCTTATGACGCTTATCATTTTGTTTTGCAGATTTTCTGCGATTATCCGTTGGCTTTTCTTCACGTCCTTTACGTTTCTTGTTAGAGACGTCAGGTGTACTTCCAATTGCCTTAGGGTCGTAAACAGCACGTGGATGCTGTTTTGATGGTTTATCATAGAGCTTGGCTATCAGGTCACTGCGCCCAATACGATGAAGTTCTCGTTCAATGTCATGACGTGCTTCAGGCTTATACCAAAAGAAGAACTGGCGTTGAGCAAGCTTTTCCTTTGGTGTCTTTGCAGAAAAAATTGGCTCAAGTGTATATGGATCATAGCCCGTGTACCATGCCTCTGTAGAAACAGTCATTGGAGTAGGGTGAAGTCTTGCACCTGCTCGAGGTGGAAGTCGAGGTCCTTCGTCAGTACTGCTAACTCGGCCATATCCTCTTCTTGACATCCAGGGTGAGAGGAAATGAAGTAAGGAATTATCTGTTGTCGCATATTCTCCTCACGATTTATGCGGTCGAAAATCTTTTTGAATGCATAAAACTGTTGAAAAGAAGGTTTGCGCATAAGGTGCAGTACCCGGTCAGAGGTATGCTCTGGTGCAACCTTCAGACGGCCGCTGACATGGCGTGTTATCAGCTCGCGTGTATATTGTTTGGCCGCTTCATTACTCTTCTCGTCCTTACTCTTATGAAGTAGTAAGTCGTAGCGTACACCTGAACCAATAAAGCTCTTCTTGATTTCTGGTAGTTCGTCTACTGCATGATAGATTTCAAGTAGTTTGGTGTGGTCGGTTTCGAGATTAGGACAAATCTCTGGATTGACACAGCTTGGACGTTTGCAGTGCTCACACGCCTTCTGGTTTTTGCCCGCCATACCATACATATTCGCTGATGGACCACCGAGATCGGAGAGGTAACCTTTGAAGTCGGGCATCTGTATTACTTGCTTTACCTCCTTCAATATACTCTCTTTTGAACGACAGCTAATAAACTTGCCTTGATGTGCAGAAATGGTACAGAACGAACAACCACCAAAGCATCCTCGATGAATGTTCACACTGTGCTTAATCATCTCGTATGCTGGGATTGTCTTACCACGATACTTTGGGTGTGGTTCACGTGTGTATGGGAGGTCGTAAGCTGCATCTACCTCTGCTGTTGACATCGTCGGATATGGCGGATTGACGACAGCATAAACGTTGTCGACAGACTGCAGAATACGTTGTGCGTGTTTCTTGTTAGACTCTTCTTCTATATGCTTGAAGTTTTCCGCTTGATATTTCTTATTATGAAGACATGCTTCATGCGAATGAAGTATGATGTCATCCTCTTTAATTCCACCAGGAATATCATCCTCCTTACAGAGGTAAACAGTCTGTGGGATATGCTTCAAGTCTTTGATGTGAGCACCATTCTCTAACTTCTGTGCAATGCTAATAACTTGTTTCTCGCCCATACCATAGATAATCATGTCAGCATGTGCATCGCAAAGAATACACTTGCGGAGACGGTCTTTCCAATAGTCATAGTGTGTAAGACGACGCAAAGATGCCTCAATTCCACCTAAGACAATAGGGGTATCAGGATAAAGTTGTCTGAGAATATTAGAGTAGACTATGCTTGGATATTCTGGGCGCAAGTCATGTCTTCCGTCAGGTGAATAGGCATCTTCTGAGCGTAAACGGCGGTTAGCTGTGTATTTGTTCACCATCGAATCCATTGCGCCAGGTGCTATACCAAAATATAGTCGTGGTCGTCCGAGCTTCTTAAAGTCTCGGAAATCTCCATGCCAATCTGGTTGAGGTACTATCGCAACCTTATAACCAGCAGCCTCAAGTGTTCTACCTATAACAGCTGCCCCAAAAGCAGGGTGGTCAATGTATGCATCTCCGCTAAAAAGAATGATATCAAGCTGATCCCACCCTCTTAGTTCTACTTCTTTTTTTGTTGTCGGAAGGAAATCTGTCAATTTATATTTAGAATGAACTGACATTGACTGATGAACATCTATTTTTTTATATCCTTTCTTTTGTGCAACAATGGCTATTCTATCTTGTTTAGAGTTTTTCAATTTTCTTTGTTATGACTACTCAGTGACAGGGGTGTTATTTACTTCTTGAGAAGGTAATTGCCTCACAGACCATTCCTTATATAGTGTTACCAGATTATCTAATCCAATTGCTTTCATATTCTGATTATAAATTACATCTAGACATAAATCTAGTAAATCTTTATCTTTACCAGGTTCAGACTCTAACAGGCCTCTAATATTGAATCTTAGCTTGTTAACGATGTCTTCATCTACTATCCCGTTGGAATCAACTAGTCCAGAGAAGAGAGAATATTTTTGAATTGTCTCAAGATGTTTCTCCGTTACTACTATAGTTCGTGTACCAGAAGCATTTGCTTTAATTTTATACATAGATTTTTACTATTTTGTTATAAGAGGCAGTGCCCTAATATTCTATTTGTTCGTCATATAAGCAATAATACCCTTTATAATACTATTGCGTGCAGCCACATCCTTTATACATTCAAATGGGAATGACATTGTAAAGACACAATTATCAAGTCCCTTATAGGCTACAGCTGCACTATGCCCATCTGCATAATTCAATACACTAAAAGCATTGTTGACAGGTACAATATTATCTGGAGAATATGAGCCATAATGCTGTTCATTGATTGTACGAAACACGTCGAAACTCATACCCATACCACTAACAAAGGAATTATAATTATCAACATTACTGCCATCATATGCAATTTTTAGGTTATTTTGAATCCATACTCTTTCTTCATCACTTTGCATATCTGAAGCTAAATAAGAGCCACTGACAAATAACTTTCCATTTTTATTAAGATAATTAGCTATTTGTTGGCGTAGTGCAGGCTTAAAAGATTTGTAGTAATACAAGCTATGACCATCATCTTTCTCATTACCTAAGAGTAAATCTACTAATGTATATCTAACAAGATTAACCTCACCATCCTCTACTGCCTTACTACAACAACTTACGATGTTGTATTTACCTGCATGATATAAAGCTTCAATATGCTCCTTTACATAATTAAAATCATTACCGGCAATAATCTTCCCAACTAATTCTTCTCCGCCATAACCAAGTGCATTTATTCCTTCCTTACCTATCATTGATTTATCAAAGTTTGCTTGCCTACCACTCCAGCCAGCTGTAGGCCCATAAGTTAGGCCCGGATCAGCTTCGATATCAAAGCCTTGCTCTGTGTCAGAATTAATAATAGCAGGAGAAGATAAACGATGAAAACCATTTACTACAAGAATTGTCTGTGTTGCACCATCACGGCACACTGCAGAGAGGACCTCTGTTGGAAAGCTTTCACCACCGCGATTGCAAGCTGTAACCTTAAAATTATATATAAGTCCAGGAGTAAGATCTATCTCATAATATGAGTTAGTAATATTTACTCCATTGTCAAATCCACCTCTTCCTTTTGAAGTATAAATATTATACGAAGTTGGGATCGAAGTAGGCTCTTCCGTATCATAAGTTGCTTTCCATTGCAAGCGTATTCTTTTTGGAGTAATAAATTCAATTCTGAAATTATCAGGTGCTAACGGTTGTACTGTATATTTAGTATGGTGCATATTAGCTTCATACTTTAATATAGTCTTATAAATAGAGCGTGCTATTGTGAATTTAAAATTTGGATCTTGCCCCAACTTAATATCAGGGAAATTTTGATGAGAGAGCGTTTCTATTATAGCAGAAGGTACTTCTGGCAAACGGGTTTCACTATAATTACGATCCCACACAGATCGAGTCACCCAATTTATCTCAAATGCCTTATCTAAGTCCTTCTTTACATTGGAAACAAGCTGTTGTGCAAGAGCTTTAGACACTTGCCTAGATAGTCCATCTCCTAAACTTCTAGTTCCTTGTTGTGTTGTACATATCCCCAGTGTTCCTACAAAACTCCCATCAAGCTTTACACCAGCATCGCTATGAACAGCTAATGCTAACTCAATTGGGACATTTTTACCGTCATTTACGTTAGGTACATAGCAAGAACCTCCAGCTAGCCAGTTTGTCATCAAAGAACGTGAGTTTATATCATCATTATAGTCATTAGCGCCATTGCTTTTACTTACAACGTTCCAAGGGGCTCCTACCCATTGTGCAAAATATCTTGCCCCTTCTAACGAACGAGATAAGCCACTAACAGAACCACCACGTGATATATTTCCCATTCCTCCTCCAAATCGAACAGCATCTGTAGTAACTATCCCTTTATGAGAACTATGATTCGTTAATACCACGGAGTTATTGATACTATTACCCTTATCAAATTCGAATGTTCCAAGATAGACCCAAGTACCACCTCCCATACGTTGGTTCACACGAAAATGAGTCTCTTGTCCTTTATGAAAAACAATATATTCAGCATCTACAACACTCTTCTTTTGTGTTTGGTAGCTCACATAAACAGCATATTTCCCATTTTCTGGTATTGTTGGCTGATAAATAACAGAACTAATTTTTGTATCTTTTGTCCTAGCTTTTACTTGCCGAGCAGTGCCCGATGTGAAAGGATTTTCCCCATCATTATAATTTCCCAGATGAAAAGAAAACCCTTGAGCTGAGGTGTTTTTCCATTTCTTCTTTAAACTTTCCTCTTTATAGTCATTACTATGGCCATCATTATCAACTATAATCTCTTTTCTTTGCCAATCTCTTTCACGTGGACTAAAAACTATAGCTCCAGCATTTTCAAGCATAGGGATGAGGTAGGGAAGAACTATAGTCTGAGTATAAAGGTCCTCTGTCGTACCGAATAAAACTGGACGTTGCCATTTCCAAACGCCTTTATTTCCATCATAATATCTACCATGCGAAGACCAAACAGAGAGGTGTCTATTCTGTAATCCTTCTGAAATTTGGTTTGGACGAGATGCATTAAATACCCAGGGAGCATCTTGATAATTTGTTTTCTCCCATGTCATTTTACCAGCTTGTGCATAAGCTTGTAAAACTAATATTATAAAGAGTGTACACAAAAATATCTTTTTCATTGATTAGCCTATTTCTCCTACAGTAAATAATTCTGGGTATTTACCTTTAAAATCTTTAAAGTATGACTTTATATCTTGTATATCTGTATCAATGTCACCAGAAGGATTAATAAATTTTGTACAGGCAATAAGCTTCCTATCATAATCTAATCCATATAAAAAAATCGGTAAATTAGCTTTTTTCGCTATATAATAAAATCCCATTTTCCAATTCGAGTTTAGGCTTCTCGTACCTTCTGGAGTAATACAAAGCTGAAACTTATCGACCTCTTTTGCCATCTCAGCCAATCTATCTGTCATACTTGTATGCTTGTCTCGATATACAGGGATGCCTCCAAGTTTGCGAAAAAAATACCTAAAGGTCCTATAAACCACTCTTTCTTCATAAGAAAATTTCCTCGCAATCCTTCCGCCTCTGCATATAATTGACCTATAAAGAAATCCCAGTTACTTGTATGAGGTGCAAGACAAATTATAGCCTTTTTAGGTAATTTAAACCTAACATCCTTCTTCCACCCCATACATTTATAAAGCAAGAATTTAGATAATGTCTGTAACATTAAGAAATGTTGTTAAGTTGATCTGTTATTTCGTTTATCTCTTTAGTAAACTTCTCTTTTAGGTCTTTAAAGTATACTTTAGCTGACATACCAGGCTCTATATGCGATACTCTTCTAATATAATTATTATGTATTACTAGAATAGATGTTAAAAGAACCTCTATATTACTAGAATCATGTATGTCGCTATAGAGGGAGGTTGCGATACCTTCTGCGAACAAATCACTACAAACGTAGTTAATGGTACGTTTTAATTTTCTTTTGCTATTCATCTTAATCCCAAATATCTATATTATACTTAATTATTGCTCAAAGATAAATAAAAAAAAAGAAAAGCAAGTATTTCTTCAGTGAAAATAGAGTTAAAAAATTAATTTTAGATCTTTTATTTTCTAATATGGGATTAAAAAGGTAATTTTGCAAAGCGTATATAGTAGATAGTTTTAAAGTAAATCTTTATATTTAATCATTTAATTAAACAATGGAAATAAGTGCATTACAGAAAGAAAGAGCAAATTATCAGCCAAAGCTGCCTAAAGCTCTTCAGGGTGCGGTAAAGGTAAAAGAAGGTGCTCCTACACAGAGTGTTGACAATCAGGAAGATATTAAGAAACTATTTCCTAATACTTATGGGATGCCTCTTGTTGAGTTTGAGCCAGCAGATTCAGCCAACAATGCAAACATGAATGTCGGTGTAATCCTCTCTGGTGGTCAAGCACCTGGAGGACACAATGTCATTTCAGGTCTTTTTGATGAAATTAAGAAGTTGAATCCAGAAAATAAGCTTTATGGTTTCCTTATGGGGCCAGGTGGTCTTGTCGATCATAATTATATTGAGATTACAGAAGAGAATCTCCAAGCTTACCGTAATACGGGTGGGTTTGATATGATTGGATCTGGTCGAACTAAGTTAGAGAAAGAAGACCAATTTGAGAAGGGCCTTGAAATTATCAAAAAACTCAATATAAAGGCTATTGTTATTATTGGTGGTGATGACTCTAACACAAATGCATGTGTTTTGGCCGAGTATTATGCTGCAAAGAACTATGGTATACAGGTAATAGGTTGTCCTAAAACTATTGATGGTGACTTAAAGAATGATCAGATAGAAACTTCTTTCGGTTTCGATACTGCAACTAAAACTTACTCAGAGCTGATTGGTAATATTGAGCGCGATTGTAATTCTGCTCGAAAATACTGGCATTTTGTCAAATTGATGGGTCGTTCTGCTTCTCATATTGCGCTTGAATGTGCCTTACAGACCCAGCCAAATATCTGTCTTATCTCTGAGGAAATTCAAGCCAAGGATCAGACATTGAATGATATCGTTGAATATATTGCTGATATTGTTGCTTATCGAGCTGCAGAGGGTAATAACTTCGGTGTTGTTCTAATCCCTGAAGGCCTTATAGAATTTATCCCTGCTATCGGTCGTCTTATCCAAGAATTAAATGATTTATTGGCTGCTCATGGAGCTGATTACATGAATCTTGATAAGGATGCTCAGCGTAAGTACATCCTCGAACATCTGTCAACAGAGAACAAGGCTACTTTCGAAACTCTTCCAGAAGGTGTTGCTCGTCAGCTTTCTCTTGATCGTGATCCTCATGGAAATGTACAGGTTTCTCTCATTGAGACAGAGAAGCTTATTTCTGAAATGGTCGCTACTAAATTAGATCAATGGAAGAAGGAAGATAAGTATAAAGGCAAATTTGCAGCTCAGCATCACTTCTTCGGATACGAAGGTCGTTGTGCGGCTCCTTCTAACTTCGATGCAGACTACTGCTACGCCCTTGGTTCATCAGCAGCTCAATTGATTGCTAATGGCAAAACTGGTTATATGGCAATAGTTAAAAACACCACCGCAGGTACAGATCAATGGAAGGCTGGGGGAGTGCCAATCACCATGATGATGAACATGGAGAGACGTAACGGAGAAATGAAACCAGTTATTCGCAAAGCACTTGTTGAGCTTGATGGTGCTCCATTTAAATCTTTTTCAACTCAACGTGAAAAATGGGCAAAAGAGACTTGCTATGTCTATCCTGGTCCTATTCAGTATTGGGGGCCTTCTTCTGTGTGTGACCAAACAACTAAAACTCTCGAGTTAGAACAGCAGAAATAAAACAAAAAAGACATGAGGAGGAATAGTGAGAGGATTCTTTCTATTTCTCCTCCTTTATATATAGAATAAATCATAAGGTAAGCATAAAAGATTCATGCCTAGCTCCAATTATTTTTACTCATGCCTTAGGCTTTGTTTTCAATTACCGAATTGGGTAAAATGGGGGATAGTTCTGTTTATTTGTTCTATATATAGTATTTTATTTTATAACCTTTTTGTATCTCCTACAGGTTTTAGATGGCGTGCTATATATGGTGATCCTGATTACCCAGCAGGGTATACCATTCATGGCATCGACGTAAGTAGATATCAGGGATCTATAAATTGGAATAGACTAAGGAATGCCATGATAGAGCGTTCCCCTATCCGTTTTATTATTATTAAGTCAACTGAGGGAGGAAACCATATAGACACAAACTTTAGAGAAAACTTCTCTAATGCTAAAGAAGCAGGATTTATACGTGGTGCATATCACTTTTGGAGCAATAACTCGACCGCACGTAGACAAGCTTATTATTTCTTGGCCATGGTTCACTTAGAACCAGGAGATCTCCCCCCTGTACTTGATATTGAAAATAAACCTCAGAATATATCCACAGAAGAATTTCAGCAGAATATCCTCACGTGGCTTCATATTGTTGAAGATAAATATCATGTCAAACCTATCATATATACTTATTATAAATTCAAGGACCTCTATTTATCAGATTCCCGTTTTGACGATTATCCTTATTGGATAGCACATTATTATGTTGATAAAATGGAATATAAAGGTGATTGGAAATTCTGGCAACATACTGATGCTGGAAGGCTACCTGGCATAAATGGCTATGTTGATTTGGACATTTATAACGGGAGCTTTTACGATTTACAACAGTTACTCATCCAAGAAGTTATGCCTTCTCAAGGAGTAAGCAGCACCATTTTTGATTCAATAGCTGCTGACTCTCCTTCAGTCCAAGCCTTATCGCCTGTTGAAGAATAACTTCAGTATCTTGTTCATAAAATCCACTTAAAATAATCTTTGCATCATCCGACATAACACTATAAAAGGTTTCTAAATCTTCAAGAATTATGTTGCGATTAATATTAGCTAATACTAAATCAAAAATACCATTTACATGTGACAAGACGTTTTTATCCCCTTCAAGTATGTCTAACTTCACATTATTTAACTCTGCGTTATGCTTTGTATTACGGACACTCCAGTCATCAATATCATAACATACGATATCTTGTGCTCCACATTTGGCAGCAACAATGCCCAGAATACCAGTACCACACCCACAATCAAGAACTCTTTTACCTTGCATATCTTGATTGAGCAATAAAGATACTATCATTTGTGTTGTTTCATGCGTACCTGTTCCGAAAGATTGCTGTGCATCTATGATAACCTTCATAGGAATTTTAGCTATTAAAGTTTGCACAGATTGACTCTCCATTGTATTTTTACATATTACAGCACAACGATTATCAATAACAATAGGATTAAACCCATTTTTCTCCCATTCTTCATTCCAATTTTTATCTTCAATTTTATTGATTGAATATGTTATCTGTATATTTGGAATAGGAAATTCATCTAGTATTTTTTTTAAAGAATGTAGATTAAATACACTCTCTTGACAATACCCAATAAGTTCATTGTCTTCTTCTGTGAATGATTCAAAACCATTACAACCAGCCAATGCAACAAGAATGTCTCTTACATCCTGGGTATCAGGGGCTACGGTAAATGTGACTTGTATATATTTCATCTTACTTAAAAAAACTGTTGCAAATTTATAAAAATTAGGGAAAAACCTATCATGGATTAGGGAATTTCCGTACATTTGCAGTATAAGTTATTTTATTTTTGCATTATAGAAAACGTAAATATACGATACTTGAGATATAAGGAACAAAAAGTAATAAAGTATATATGTTATGAGAAAAGCAATATTATTTTCGGTCTTATTTAGTGCCTTGCCACTATTATCACAGGCGCAAGATGATCTTTATTTTACCCCTTCAAAGGCTGAACAATCTGCCTATCAGCAAGCTAAAATAGAGGCTGAGCGTTCAGATTATTATAGTGGTATTGGTAAAACAGATGAAGAATATAATCGTCGTGGGCAATATACATATAAAAAAATAGGTGTTGATTCTTTAGGAAATGATATTTTTATGTCAAAAGTATCTACACAGCATGGCGATTCTGTTGTTTTAGACACTATTTATAGTGGCTTTACTCGCAAATATGAAGGGTATAATGACGATTTTGCATACAGTAGACGTTTGAGTCGTTTTGATGGATTTTGGGGTGGATACTATGATCCTTGGCTTGCAGGTCGCTCTTCTTTTTATTTAGGATGGGGATGGCATTCACCATATTATGGTTATAGTACCTGGTATGATCCATGGTATGACGATCCATTCTATTATGGATATTATGGTGGATATCCATATTATAGTTATTATGGCAGATATCCATATTATGGCTATCCATATTATTATGGATATGCAAGATATGGATGGTATAGTCCTTGGGATAGTTACTATGCTTGGGGTTATCCTTACTATGGATATAGGAGAGTATATTACTCTCATAATGGTCATACTGGCACTGCTAACCACTGGGGCAACGCTCCAAGAAGTTTTGGGAATCAGTCAAGGTCAAGAGCATATAATGACTATGGTCAGCCAGGTTATTCGACTCCCCGTAATAATATAGGCCAAAACCAATATGATAGGAGTATGGACACGTATCAAAGTCAGTTTGGAGGTGCAAGACAAAGCGATTATAATAATCAATCACGTCAGGTTTACTCGCGCCCAGACAATTCTTTCTCACAACCATCAAGAAGTTCATTTGGTGAAACAACTAGAGGTAGTTTCGGAGGAGGAAACTTTGGAGGGTCTCGCGCTGGAGGTAGCAGTTTCGGGGCTTCACGCAGTGGTTTTGGAGGTCATAGATAATACAAAATAAAAATATAATTTAATAATGATTATCGTATTATGAAGAGTAAATATATATTCTTTGCCGTATCTTTGTTCACAGCATTATCTGTTAATGCTCAAGAGACATACGAGAATGCTAAATTAGCTGGAGAAGATCTAAACGGAACCGCACGTTATGTTGGTATGGGTGGAGCTATGGAAGCTTTAGGTGCGGATATTTCAACTATTGGAACTAACCCTGCAGGCTTAGGACTTTTTCGTCATAGCAATATCAGTCTAAGTGGTGGTTTAGTTATGCAGACTAATGGAAAAGATTTTGCTAACGGCAATAAGACTAATCCAAGTTTTGATCAGATAGGTGGAGTATATTCTACTCGCACAGGACAGAAGTCTTTTCTAAACTTTGGTTTTAATTACCATAAGGGAAAGAACTTTGATTATATACTCAATGCTGCGAACTCACTAAACGGTAGTTCTCAAAATAAGCAGTCTTATCTGAAAGGAGCACTTGGTGATGAGGGTAAAGGCGGTTTTTATATTGACAAAAATACTAATGGGGAGAACATTGGATATATAAATGCAACGAGTAAACCTGTAGCATATACTTGGAGTCAAATAGACTATCTCTATTGGAATACCCTTATTCCAGGAAGTCCTACAGCAAGTTCTTACAACTACGAACCAGCTTCTTCCTATGATTTTAACCGTTCTCATACAGGATATATTGGCAATTATGATTTCAATGTAAGTGGAAATCTGAACGATAGGGTATACCTTGGTATTACGTTTGGTCTGAAAGATGTTCATTACAATGCATATAGTGAGTATACAGAGACATTTACGAATGGGGCAGGAGCTATTGTCAGCGACAATAGAAAGATTACAGGATCTGGGTTCGATGTTACTGCAGGTGTCATTGTTCGGCCTGTTGCAGAGTCTCCCTTTAGGATTGGCGCATATATAAAGACACCAACATGGTATGATTTGACGACTTCAAACATAACTACGCTTACATACCGTAATGGAACAACTAAAAAAGAAAAAAGTATATCAAATTCTTATGACTACAAGATATGGACTCCATGGAGATTTGGTCTATCGCTCGGACATACAATCGGTAGCCACATTGCTTTAGGGCTAACATATGAATACGAAGATTATAGTAATATAAACAGCAGAATCAATGATGGTGGTTATTATGATTACTACTATGGTGAATATTATGAGTCTTCAAGCCCCGATAAATATATGAATGACCATACTCGTCAAGTGTTGAAAGCTGTTAGTACCCTTAAACTTGGCGTTGAGTATAAGCCAGTAACTAATCTTGCTGTACGTTTGGGATATAATTATGTAAGCCCAATGTATTCAAGTGATGGTCAGAAAGATCCAGGTATTTCCTCTTTAGGAACGTCTTATGCTTCAGCAACAGATTACACAGATTGGAAAGCGACAAATCGTTTTACATTAGGTTTAGGATACCAATTCAGGAAATTTAATATTGATTTAGCTTACCAATATAGTGCACAAAGCGGTGATTTCTATCCGTTCTCTAATATTAGAGGTGTGACTATAACATCCACTAATCCAGCAACAGGTACAACAACAGTTACAGAATCAAATATTGCAACAGGCTCTAAAGTAAAAAATGATAGAAGTCAGTTATTACTTACTCTTGGATATCGTTTTTAATTTTAGAAGGCATAATTAGTATAGACAGAAAGAGGCAAAGGAGCAATAATTCCTTTGCCTCTTTTTCTTATCCTCAAGAGATATGAATTATAAGAGGACATTATAAATCTTTATATTTATCATAATGTTGATTATAAATAATATATTAATTATATTTCAAACATATATTATTAGCTCCACATAAATTGACTATAAGGAGTCTGAATATTGATATTAAGAGAAAGGTTAAGCTATCATTTATAACATCATACTATATAAAATACTTTTGCTAAAAAGGTCTTCGTTCAACTTTTCAATCAAATGAACTAGAACTAAAACAATGGGAATGAACTAATCTAAAATGTCTTTTAATGTAAGATAAAAGTCATTGCTATTTTAAGAAAGTATCTATTAGATTCTGAAAGATGCCCTTTTACAGAGTGAAAGAGCACCTTTTACTTGATAAAAGGGCATCTTTTACAATGTAAAAGATGCCCTTTTGGCTGCTTACTCATAACTATCTGATATTGTGAAGAATAAAAATAAGAAAATAACTTAACCTTCTATTTTTGTGAACATCCATACTTCATATTTTGTAAGAATTCTCTACTTCCCACATGTAAAATACTCAATATCCTATCATATCCTTCTATACCTTAATTATAAAGTATAGACTATTTACTTTTAGAAATAACCTTAATTGGATTCTTTTATATAGTTAACAATCCAATTGCCAACTTCCTTTGTACCGTAATGCTTGCCACCCTCGGCTTGAATCTCTGGTGTGCGTACATTTGCCTGTAAACTTGCTTCTACAGCTTCTCGGATTATTCTGCCTTCATCTTCTAACTCAAAATGCTCAAGTAGCATTGCCGCTGATAATATCTGAGCAACAGGATTAGCAAGATTTTTACCTGCAGCTTGTGGCCAAGATCCGTGTACAGGTTCAAATAATGGTGTATATTCTCCAATGCTTGAAGATGGTTGCAGCCCCATAGAGCCAGTAATACACGAAGTTTCATCTGTTAAAATATCGCCGAATGTATTTTCTGTCACAATAACATCAAAAAAGGTTGGTTCTGTCAATACGCGCATCGCACAGTTATCTATAAACATATAATCTGTGGTTACATCAGAATATACAGGTTCCATTTCCTTTGCTATTTGACGCCATAAACGAGAACTTGCAAGGACATTTGCCTTATCAACAACAGTCAGATGCTTGTTTCGCTTCTGTGCATATTCAAAAGCAATCTTTAAAATCCTTTCAATTTCATTACGATAATAGATGTCTGTATCATAGGCTTTCTCATTATCCTGATATTTCTCTCCAAAATACATGCCTCCTGTTAATTCTCGAATAACAATAAAATCAGCACCTTTCAACAGTTCTTCTTTTAGAGGTGATTTATGCAATAGGCAGTCAAAAGTTGCCACAGGACGTACGTTAGCAAATAATCCCAACTGCTTTCTCATAGCTAAAAGGCCCGTTTCAGGGCGTACTTTAAGAGTTGGATCGTTATCAAATCGTGGATCTCCCACAGCAGCAAACAATACTGCGTCAGCATCCATACAAGTCTTGAATGTTTTTTCAGGGAAAGGATCCCCCACTTCATCAATGGCATGTGCACCGCAAATTGCCTCATGGTACGTGAATTCATGTCCAAACTTTTGGGCTATGGCATCAAGGGTGGCTACACCTTGTTGCATTATCTCTGGTCCAATTCCATCTCCAGGTAGGATAGCAATGTCTAATTTCATATCTGATAGAATTTAATTATTTATTTTTATCTATTTGTTCTTCCTCATACAGGTTTAACATTTTAATAGTAGCTTTTATAGCTGCCTCAGTTTGATCTGCATCTACAGCCCTCGTTGTTAGCGTACGACCATTGTCTTCCCACGTTATGATTGTCTGTACAAGAGCATCTGTTCGTCCTCCAGGAGGAATACCTACGGCATAATTCTGAAGTATGGGAAATGTCCGACTCATATTTTTCTTGTAAATCTTACGTAACGCTTTTACAAATGCATCAAACTGCCCATCACCCGTATCATCTGATTCATATTCCTCACCATTAATCTCTACCTTTACACTTGCAATAGGCTTTAAACCATATGTGGTACTCACCATGTAACTAATCAACTTAACACGGTTCTCCGGTACTTGATGCCTGAGGACATCCGATACTATATAAGGTAAATCATCCTGAGTTACGAGTTCCTTCTTATCACCTAACTCTGTAATGCGTTTAGTTACAAGTCTTGTCTGTTCAGGACTAAGCTCTAATCCTAGTTCTTCCAAATTCTTGGCAATATTAGCTTTTCCACTGTTCTTTCCTAAAGCATAAGACCGTTTTCTACCAAATCGTTCTGGTACAAGATCGTTACAATACAGATTGTCTTTATTATCTCCATCTGCATGTACACCAGCTACCTGCGTGAAGACATTCTCACCAACAATCGGTTGATTGGGAGCAATAGAAATACCGCTATAACCCTCTACGAGCCGTGAAATTTCATTCAAACGATTTTCATTAATATTTGTCTTTACATGAAGTTGGTCTGCAAGTATCACTTGAACACTTGCCAAAGGGGCATTACCACATCGCTCCCCCATCCCATTCACAGTTACATGTAGCCCCTTTACACCGCTCATTACAGCTGCTAGAGAATTTGAGACTGCCATATCATAATCGTTATGTGCGTGGAAATCAAAATGAGAATGTGGATATCTACTAATCATTTGTTGCAAATACTCTAAAGTATTTATAGGATTAAGTAGTCCTAACGTGTCTGGAAGGAGGAAGCGTCTTATACAAGAATCATTCAATTCATCCATCATTTGGAATACATAATCAGGCGAATCTTTCATTCCAGAACTCCAATCCTCTAGATACAAGTTGACTATCATCCCTTGTTCTTTCGCATAAGCTAATACATCTTTTATATCATTAATATGCTCCTTGGGCGACTTATGTAACTGATGAATGCAATGTTTTAAAGACCCTTTTGCTAATAAATTGATTACTTTTCCTCCACAATCTTTTATCCAGTCTATGGAAAGATGCCCATCAACAAAGCCTAGAACCTCTACCCTATCCAGCATTCCTGCATTTCTAGCATAATTACAAATCATTGTGACAGCATTCTTTTCTCCCTCAGAAACTCTTGCTGATGCAACTTCAATCCTGTCAACGTTGACGTCTCTTAGAAGCATACGAGCTATCATCAGCTTCTCATGAGGAAGAAATGATACGCCATTTGTCTGTTCTCCATCCTAAGGGTGCTATCCATAATCTCTATAGACAGTTGTTTACCTTGCAATGTAATATCTTTTGTACTCTTTGTCATCATCCAGTCTTTTCCTACTTTCTCCTAGCTTCATATGCCTCTACACACTTCCTATTTTGAACAAGGAAGTCTACATCATCTAATCCATTCATAAGACAATGTTTTTTATACCCATTGATCTCGAAACTCTCTTGTTCTCCAGTAGCTTCGTTTATCACAGTTTGGCGAGGTAAATCAACCGTTACTGTCATCTTTGGATTATCTGAGATACTGTCAAACAGTCGTTTTAAGAAACCTTCAGATACAACAACTGGAAGTACAAAGTTGTTAAGTTCGTTATTTTTGTGAATGTCTGCAAAGAAAGAGCTAATAACAACACGGAATCCATAGCCTGCAATGGCCCATGCTGCATGCTCACGGGAAGACCCTGAACCAAAGTTACGCCCAGCAACAAGTATACAACCACCATACTTGGGGTCATTTAAAACGAAATCTTTTATAGGTTGATTATTCTTGTCATATCTCCAATCTCGAAAGAGGTTATCACCAAACCCTTGCTTATCTGTTGCTTTAAGGAAGCGTGCAGGGATTATCTGGTCTGTATCTATATTTTCTAATGGCAGTGGTACACAGGTTGATTTGATTATATTGAATTTCTGCTTCATGAGAATCTTTCTCTTTTATGATTAAATAATATCTTTATCTTAACACAGATTTTTAAAGTAATGTTCGAGGATCTGTGATCTTCCCAGTAATAGCTGCAGCTGCAGCAACTAATGGCGATGCAAGTATTGTTCGTGCTCCAGGTCCTTGTCGCCCTTCAAAATTACGATTACTGGTGGATACACTATATTTCCCAGATGGGATTTTATCGTCATTCATCGCAAGACATGCAGAACATCCTGGCTGACGAATGACAAAGCCAGCATCACTCAAAATCTTGTCAAGTCCTTCTTCACGTATTTGTTTATCAACTAACCATGAACCCGGTACTAACCAAGCAGTTATATTCTGTGCCTTCTTATGTCCTTTTACTATAGATGCAAATGCCCTAAAGTCTTCTATACGTCCATTTGTACATGCTCCAAGAAACACATAATCAACCTGATGACCTTCTAATTTCTCACCATCTTTAAATCCCATATAGTCTAGTGACTTCATAAAACCTTGTTTCTCTTCATTTGGAATTTTGTTAAGTGATGGCACACTCTCTGTTATGCCGATACCCATGCCTGGATTCGTTCCATAAGTAATACGAGGTTCAATATCTGCAGCATCAAAAAAGTATTCTTTATCAAAAACTGCATCTTCTCCGCTTTTTAAATCCTTCCACTTTTCTACAGCAACATCCCATTCTTTTCCTTTGGGGGCATATTCTCTACCCTTTAAATACTCAAATGTTTTTTCATCAGGTGCAATAAAACCTCCTCGCGCGCCCATCTCTATTGACAGGTTGCAAATAGTCAACCGCCCTTCCATACTCATATCTTTTATGACTTCACCCGCATATTCAACGAAATATCCTGTAGCGCCACTTGTTGTCAGTTTAGCCATGATATAGAGTGCAACATCTTTTGCAACAACGCCTTTAGGCAATTTGCCATTTATACTGATTCGCATTGATTTTGGCTTTTGTTGTAAAATGCATTGAGAAGCCATAACCATCTCTACTTCTGAGGTCCCTATACCAAAAGCTATCGCCCCAACTGCACCATGAGTAGAAGTATGAGAATCTCCACAGACAATAGTCATTCCTGGGAGTGATAAACCCTTTTCAGGACCAACGACGTGGATAATGCCATTATCCCGCGTATTCATTTTAAACTCTGTCAGTCCAAACTCTTTACAGTTGGCATCTAAAGTATCAATCTGTTTTCTCCCAATAGCATCTTCCACGGGTTTATCTTGATCATGGGTTTGCACATTATGATCTGGCATGCAGAAGATATTTTCTGGACGAAAACATTTTAAGCTCCTATTACGTAAACCTTCAAAAGCCTGTGGTGATGTAACTTCATGGCAATAAAGACGATCTATATATAGCTGTGTAGGACCATCTTCAACAACTTGCACAACATGGGAATCCCAGATCTTGTCAAATAATGTATTCATAAATGCTTTTATTTTATTTCTTAAACTTATTGATACAATCTATATATGCCTCAACAGAAGCAGTAACGATGTCTGTATTAGCTCCAAAACCGTAATAAACATGTCCATCATATTCTACTTGCATGTGTACCTTACCGACATCATCTGAACCTTTGTTTATCGCCTGAATCGTAAACTCCTTTAATGTCATGTGCTTATGAATAATATTCTTCAGAGCATTTATAGCTGCATCAACAGGGCCATTTCCCGAACTTGCAGACTCAAACTTTTGTCCACTAATGTCAAGTCCTATACTTGCAACACTCCGGACTCCTTTACCTGTTGTTACTTGTAGGAAATCAAGTCGCAATGCCTTATCATCAGAGACATTAGTACCTGCTAACATAAGAATATCTGCATCAGTGACTTCTTTCTTTTTGTCAGCTAATTCCAAGAACCTTTGATAAATGACATCAAGATTCTCTTCACTGCATGCTACACCATTTGCCTGTAAGCGATATTTAAGAGCTGCGCGTCCAGAACGGGCTGTTAGAATGATGTTATTATCTTCGACTCCGACATCTTTTGGATTGATGATCTCATAGGTTTCAACATTCTTCAGAACACCATCTTGATGAATACCAGAAGAATGGGCAAAAGCATTTCGACCAACAATAGCTTTATTAGCTTGTACTGGCATATTCATTAAACTTGATACAAGCCGTGATACGGGAGAAATTTTAGTTGTATTAATATTTGAATCAATTCCTAAATGCTTATGACATTTAAGAATCATTGCGATTTCTTCCAATGAAGTGTTCCCAGCTCTTTCTCCTATACCATTTATTGTTACCTCAACCTGACGTGCTCCATTTAGAACCCCTTCAAGCGTATTAGCGGTTGCCATCCCAAGATCATTATGACAATGTGTTGATATAATAGCCTTATCTATAGAGTCAACATGCTCCATAAGATATTTAATCTTTGCACCATATTCATTTGGTAGACAATATCCTGTCGTATCAGGGATATTGACAACTGTTGCCCCAGCTTTGATTACAGCCTCTATAACACGAGCAAGATATTCATTGTCTGTTCGTCCTGCATCTTCTGCATAGAATTCTACGTCCTCAACATACCGCTTAGCACGCTTCACGGCTCTAACAGCTCTCTCGATTATCTCCTCTCTATTCGAGTTAAATTTAAATCGAATATGTGAGTCACTTGTCCCAATACCCGTATGAATTCGTTTATGTTTTGCATATTGTAGACTCTCTGCAGCAACATCTATATCTTTCTCCACCGCGCGTGTTAGCGCACATATGGTAGGCCAAGTTACCGCTTTACTGATCTCGATGACAGAATTATAATCACCTGGACTTGATATTGGGAATCCTGCTTCTATGACATCTACACCTAACTGTTCAAGTTGTTTAGCAACCTGAATCTTCTCTATGGTGTTCAATTGGCAGCCCGGTACTTGCTCTCCATCACGCAAAGTTGTGTCGAAAATGTACAATCTTTCATTCATATGCCTACTGTCTACACTTTTTACTCCACATAAAACTCATAAAAAAGCCTTCCAAACTTGTTTGAAGTAAGAAAGGCTTATAACTTTTGTTTCATCAATCTACATGCACGTTTCACCATTTCCACTCCAATCATGAAGTCGAATTTGAATAATAATACTTAGTAGATGAGAAAGAATAACCATATCTGTTGCTTTAAATTATTACCGCTTGCAAAGTTAAACAATATACCCTTAATTACAAAATAGTTTGTAACTTTTTTGATAATAAATATTATTAAACGTAGATTTATACGCCTTTTTATCTAATAAGATAGAACTAATAAACTCATTAGATATGACCTTTTACATATGTGCTGATGCCTAACACTATCGGTGCCTGAGCCTAACACAAATAGTGTTAACGCCTAACACGAGTCGTGCTTTACCGTGTTTATACAACGATATATCCTCTCCCCCAAAATATATAGCTATATATTATTATAAGGAAAGAGGGCAAAACACGAATCTTTAGAGTTCAAAAGAAATAGAAAAGGTAATTTTGTAGCACTAAAATACTACAGGAAAGAGGTTTTTTATGAATATTAAGCTAGAACAATAACTCTGATTTCTTACATTGTTTACACATGAACTCTACAAAAATGTACACGTAGAGGAGGTTTTAATACTACAACTGGCCTAATGATCAATACTATAATTTTAAAACTTAAGGAAACACCTAGTCGGTAAAACAGTTTTTATAGCATAAAATATACTTTCATTTAAGAACATGTCATTCGCATCAGAAATAAGTAATAACTTTCTTTGGATTTCTCAAGAATGTTATATACATTTGCCAATGTGGAAATCATCCGCTTACAGTGGACGACAACAGCATTTATTCTCGCATTGGTAAGATGCCGAAAGCGAGCGCACGGTGAAAACGAGTGGCGAGCACGAAGCCATCCATGTGGATTATCGTGCAAGTCGAGTGTAATGCCAAGCTTACTTCAATGATGACTGTTAATGGCACAAAGGATATAGGAAAAAAGGAAAGGGCATCTACAAGAAAATGGTAGTAGATATTCAAGTACCCCGAGATATTCTAAAGGACCTCCCGGTAAACTAACTAAATTGCGTGGTGGACAGGAATGGAAAGATAAGTAAGGAAATATTTGGGAAAAGACAGAAAACATAAAGACCATTATGATGTTACAAATCCTAAAACAGGAAAAAGGTTAAAGGGGTTGATTATAATGGTAACCAAATATCGCCAAATGGATCTAAAAATAAAACAAAAAATTATGCAACAACCATATAAAAAATACGAGCAGGATAAAACCTGGGGTATATTTGGAAGTCGAAGGGAAACTTTTATTATGATATCTAAAGAAGGAGTTAGCTATTCTGGGGAAGTCAGGCTAAAGTTGTATACCTTTATGTAGCTGATGAAACAAAAAAGAAAGGAAGAAAACAATGAAAAATGTATTTTTTTTATTGCTGATTTTGCAATATTCAGTTTGTGTATATGCACAGAGAGTCTGTGCTCCTAAAATAGAACTTAGGGTGCACTTGAAATCTCTTTTAGAAAAGGATACATTAGCTTATGAACACTTTTTAATGCTTAAAAGAGTTATTTGTAGAGATAATTATAAAGACATTAATGAATTAAGAAGAGGAAACAACAAACAATTTAAACTACAAAATGCAAATAGCTTATGTGATAAGCTACGCGAAAAAGGATATCTGTTTTTTTTCGTGATAGATAAAGATAAATTGCTTAATATAATTACGAGTAAATGTGGGCAAGAGATGATAAATAGCAGGAATAATCTTTCTGATGATTTTTTACTTCTTGACGATAGAAATCTTATTAGTGAGGTAGTTAGTTTTCCAAGCGATTATAATAGGAAAATATTTCTTGATATAATTTCTGATTATGGAAACTATTACTCTTGTTTTGATTACTGGAAGACAGGTGAAAATGATCAAAGAATTATAGAAAAGATTTTGAAAAGGTATCCGTACATAACAAAAATGTGGTATAAACAAACTCCTATAGAGGATATTGTTTTACCAGGAACAATTGATAATGCGAGTAATGCTCCAAATCGGGAGTTATCAAAATAAAAAGAACAACAAATATTGAATGAAAAAAGTTATATTCTTAAATGTTGGCTTATTAGTCATTCTTATATATGCTTGGTTCTCATATAGTCATAGAAAGACTATTATAAATTGCGAGAAGGCGATAACTGATTTCCCGGTACTGGAAGTTAATTGCAGCAGTGGTTATCGGGGTGGCTCAAACCTTCTAATAAAGTTCAACGCAAAGCAATATTATGTAGGAATTACTACGAGTCAATGTAAATCATTTAATCCCCAAACAATAAAACTGTTTTACGACAAAGAATGTGATGAAATATTTGAACAACACGATGTGACAGTAAGATATATCGTATGGTACTTTATTCTCTATTTATGTTCATGTATTTGGTTGTTTGTAATAGTAAAGAACCGTAATGCTTCAATTCGGAGGCTGGCAAAATAAAAAATAATTAATGTGGCACACAGACGCCAATCCACGACAGCAATAAATAACAGAATATATATTAAAACAGTAAGACTATGGTAAACCATATATAAACAGTTTGAACTTATCCATACCAGGGTATGCTACAACACCCATATAAGGATAACGGGCAATACCCTTATATGAGTGTTCATCATTACCTTTATATGGGAAAAGAGGTAAAAGTAGTACTAGTATGTAAGAATTGCCAGAACCGTTTTATTATCGTCTACAACACACAAAGCCTATTTGTCTAGCACCGATTATAAAAAAAATCAACAGCTCAAAAAGAGATTGGATATTTCCAGTATAATGCACGTATTAGAGATTCCAATTTATTGAGGCTCCAAATACATAAATATCACTAAGTTTACAAAGCAGCAATATTTTTACCTTCAACTCACATACTCCGTATAGTGTCTCATTCTCAAAGGGAATTGTTTTATTCTACAATTACAATCTTTTTTATTACTTTTGCAGGTACAATGTTATGCAAAGTATTCAATAACCCCTAAACTCCAATGTCACTAACTGTTTACAAGGCATCTGCAGGCTCTGGGAAGACATTTACTCTCGCTGTAGAATATATTTCACTTGTGGCAAGAAATCCACAAGATTATAATCATATCTTGGCTGTAACCTTTACCAATAAGGCTACACAGGAGATGAAGATGCGTATTCTTGAAAAATTATATGGGATTGCACATTGTGAAGTGGAAGCTGAGCCATATCTTAAACAGGTACAGTTGAAAACAGGCTTACAAGAATCCATTATAAGAGAGAATGCTAGTAAAGCTTTATCACTACTCACCCATCACTATAATGAGTTTCGTATACAGACTATTGATGCTTTTTTCCAATCTGTACTGCGTAACCTTGCTCGTGAGTTAAATCTTACGGCAAATCTACGCATTGACCTTAATGATGATCAGGTAGAAGAGCAAGCTGTTGACGAACTAATCAATAGTTTGGAGGAAGGAGACCCTGTATTACATTGGATACGAGACTATATTGACAAAAACATAGAGGATGACCAGGGGTGGAACGTTATTGGACAGATAAAAGACTTTGGCAAAAACATTTTCAAAGACTTTTATAAGGAACACCAAAAAGAATTGGAGGAATGCTTTAAAGATGAAATCTTTTTCAATGGTTTCATCAGAGATCTACGAGATAGAAAAAGGAATATTGAAAAGAATATTGTAGACAAGGCACAAACAATACTTTCTACATTTCGTAATAATAACGTAGATGACCCTTCATATTTTATTAAAGGACTATATTCCTATCTGCTAAAATGTTCTAAGGGTGAGATTAAAAATGAGCCAGCTGGTGCAAATACCTTGAAATGCATAGAAAATGCTGAAAAGTGGCCTGCAGGAAAGTGCCCTATAACAGAGAAGAATATTATAATAAGTCTCGCTCAAGAGCAATTACGAGAAAAGTTAGAGCAATTAGAAGATTATAGAAAGAGTAGTTGGAAAGAGTATCAGTCGTGTAATCTGACCTTACGCCACCTCTCACAACTACGTTTATTACATGCAATTTCAGATGCCGTTGATGATATAAATAGGAACTCTAATCGATTTATGCTAAGTAACACACAATCACTGCTTAGCACATTGATGAAGGACTCTGATACACCTTTTGTCTTTGAAAGGATGGGGGCTTATCTAAAACACATCATGATTGATGAGTTTCAGGATACAAGTACCATACAATGGAGTAATTTTAAAAAATTATTAGACAATTGCATAGCACAGGAAGATTCTAGGAATCTTATTGTAGGGGACGTAAAGCAAAGTATCTATCGATGGAGACAAGGAGATTGGAGACTGCTGAACAATATTGAACGAAGTTTTCAGAAAGAACAAATAAAGATACTGGCACTAGGCACGAATTATCGATCAGAAGAAAGAATTGTCCAATTTAATAATGCCTTCTTCAAATACGCTGTAGAGCAGACAGTTAATGAATTGAAGAATGATGAGATTATAGGTCTGGAACAGCTTGCAGAAGCTTATAAAGAAATAGAACAGATACCATTTAAGAACGATAACCAAGGTTATATACAGATAGAATTATTTCCTCAAACGGATTATCGCGAAGCTATTATAGGTAAACTTACAGATGGAGTACAAGAATTACTTGATGCAGGCTATAGTCAAAAGAGTATCACTATACTTGTTAGGCGGAAAGGAGATGTTCAAGACATCGCAGATAGTTTTATACATACTTTTGGAGATAAAGTAAGCCTTGTATCGGATGAAGCTTTCCGCTTAGATGCTTCTCTTGCAGTAAATGTAATTATAAGTGCACTACGTGTATTAACACATCCAGACGATAAACTAGAAGAAAGTAAATTAGTAAAGTTATATCAGCAGCAAGTTCTTAAGACTAAAAAGACAAGCAACGAACTATTTATTGATAATAACGATATAACTAGATTATTACCAGAAGATTACACATCAAAATTCGAGGAATTATTAAGAACTCCTCTTGTGGATCTTGTAGAGAAATTATATTCGATTTTTTCATTAGACAGATTGAAAAACCAAAGTGCATATATCTGCACTTTCTATGATACACTAAATGAATATCTGCGTGATCATTCTGCAGATATAGACGATTTTATCGAAGAATGGAAAAATGTACTTTCTGAGAAAACTATTCCAAGTGATGAGGTTAATGGCATCCGCTTACTTACTATTCACAAAAGTAAGGGATTGGAATATGATAATGTATTTATTCCTTTTTGTGACTGGGAATTAGAAAAGAAAACTGGGAATATTGTTTGGTGTGCAGGGGAAGATAAAGAGCAACCATTCAGCAATCTACCTCTTATCCCCGTTGATTTCTCTAAAAACAATATGTTGGGAACAGTATTTGAGAACAACTATAAAGATGAGCATCTGCAAAATACGGTAGATAATATGAATCTTCTATATGTTGCCTTTACTAGAGCTAGAAAGAACCTATTTATCACGGGTAGACGCATGGGGAAATCAACACTTGATAAACTAAAGAAAGAATTTACAACATCAAATCGTTCTCAAGTGATAGAACAGATTCTTCCATTACTTACAGAAAAGTTAGTAGAATCAGAGCTTGAATATCCAGATAATTGTAATGACCCAATTAAATTTACATGGGGTAAAATTCCATTGGTTTCAACGAAAAAAGATATACAACCTTCTTTTCAAAAAACAAATCCATTCTCCGCAACAGAAAAGAAAATGCATGTAGCAATTGAAACATTCCCTAATTCGGTTGTCAGCTTTAGACAAAGTAATAAAAGTAACGACTTTATAAATGGGGAAGACAACGATCCTTCAGATACTTCTCGTTATATCAAAATGGGAAATATCCTCCACCAACTTTTCTCGACAATCCTCACAGAAGCGGATATAGAACCACGCCTAAAGGAATTAGAGCAAGAAGGTATAATATATAATGATGAAGTAACTTCGCGCGAACTTCGACAAAGGATTCACAACGCATTTAAGAATGAAACGGTAAGAAAGTGGTTTAGCCCAGATTGGAAAGTCTTTAATGAGCGTACAATTATAGAATTTGATAAGGCAAGTGGAGAAATAAGGGAACGTCGTCCAGACCGTGTCATGACGAATGGGAAAGAATTTATAGTTATAGATTTTAAGTTTGGAAAGCCTAGAGAGGAATACAAAGAACAAGTGATAGAGTATATCCAGATTTTGAAAACTATGGGATATAAGAATATTAAAGGCTATTTGTGGTATGTTATATGGAACAAAATAGAAACTTGTATTGTATAATTTCTATTATAAAAACTATAAACTGGACATATACAGAATGAAAGTCTGTTTAGATAAAAGTAGTATATCCTCAAGGTATTATATATTCACTTGAAAATAAAATTAAAGAATAACTCTTCTTAATCCGTAAAAATATGTTTTTAAAAGAAGTTGCAAAAGATCTGCTAAATAAATATGGTGTAGATATGACGGACGTAGCAGTGGTATTTCCTAATAAGCGTGCTGCTCTTTTCCTAAATAATGAACTTGCACAATTGGCTAACAAACCAATGTGGAGCCCTTCATATATGACTATCTCTGATTTCTTTCGTCAACAATCTTCTTTAACAGTAGCTGACCCCATTAAAAGTGTTTGTGACTTGTACCAAAGCTACATTGAGGAAACTGGTAATTTAACAGAAACACTTGACCAATTTTACGGGTGGGGCCAGCTACTGTTGTCCGATTATGATGATCTCGATAAAAATATGGCCGATGCAAGTATGTTGTTCTCTAATATATCAAACCTTCGTGAATTCGATGACGTTAGTTATCTAACAGATGAACAGAAAGCTGAGCTCCATCGTTTTTTTGCAAATTTCGAAGATAACCCAGAAGGAATTCGTGAACGTTTCATAGCACTGTGGTCAAACTTAAACAATATTTATATCAACTTTAAACAAAGGCTTAAAAACCAAGGTCTTGCATATGAGGGAATGATGTACAGAGATGTCATCGAAAAAAACAACATAAAGACACAGTATAAACACTATGCATTTGTAGGTTTCAATGTATTACAAAAAGTTGAACAAGTCTTATTTGACAGATTGAAAGATAAAGCAGCCTTCTACTGGGATTATGATTACTATTATATGAAAAAAGGTAATGAGGCAGGAAATTATATCCGTAAATGGTTGGACCAATTTCCCAATGCACTACAAAACGATAATGAAATTCTTTACGATAATCTGAAAAGAGAAAAAGACATTAATTTCATTTCTGCATCTACAGAAGATCTACAGGCACGTTACGTCACAAAATGGTTACGTGAAGATAATAGATATGAAGATGGGAAACGCACTGCTATTGTGATGTGTGACGAACATCTACTACATACCGTAATACACTGTATCCCAGAGAATATGAGGAAACTAAATGTCACGACAGGCTATCCATTACAACAGACACCAATAGCCTCTTTCGTGACTCAACTGATCGCATTACAAACAGAGGGATACTCTGCACAAGAAAAAGCATTCAGACTACACTATGTCAACAGAGTACTTCGTCATCCTTATTGCAAATATATTGTCACCCAATCAACAGAACTACTAAATACTTTGAACAAAGAAAAACGGTTCTATATTACTGCAGATGTCAATTCTCTCTTTACTCATTATTCTGTTGACAAGCAGCATTTACCAGAGTTAATTACCTGGATCATTAAAATTGTTCGATCAATTGGTGTAAATGGGGCAACAAATAAAGATCCCCTATTTGTAGAATCTACTTTTCGCATGTACACATTACTCACAAGAGTTTTGGAATTAATGAAGAGTGGAGATCTAGATACAGATATTATCATATTCCGCCGATTATTGTCGGAACTAATCTCATCTACAAGTATTCCGTTCCATGGAGAGCCTGCCAGTGGAGTACAAGTTATGGGAATCTTGGAGACACGCAATCTAGACTTTGACCATGTATTGGTCTTATCATGTAATGAAGGCAATATGCCTAAAGGGGTCGATGATGCTTCATTTATTCCTCACCTGATTCGCAAAGCCTATGGGTTAACAACAATTGATAATAAAGTTTCCATCTATAGTTATTATTTCCATGAACTAATACAACGTGCACAAGATGTTACTTTCCTTTATAACAGCTCTACACAGGGAAGTAAAACTGGTGAAATGAGTCGGTTTATGCTCCAACTGATGACAGAGTGGAATCACCCAATTCATCGGCTAAAACTTCAGGCAGGGCAGAATACGATGCAAATAGAGGCTGAAATCATTCAAAAAGAACAAGGTGTACTTAAAAAAATCGATGAAATCAAACGTTTTTCTCCTACTGCTATCAATACCTATATGCGATGCCAGCTAATGTTTTATTTTAAATATATAGCTGGTATAGCAGAGTTAAATGATATCGATGAAGACGATATAGATGGACGTTTATTTGGTAATATCTTCCACCGTTCGGCACAATTGATGTATGAGAAGCTATTACCACTTGAAATAATAACGGCTAAAGACATTGATAATCTTCTTAAAACAGGTAAAAGCACACAACCTATTACATCGGGCAACACAGGATGGACTCTTGAGGGAGTCATAGATGATGCTTTTGCAACTGAACTGTTTAATCTGAGCTCAGGAACAAAAAAGCATCCTAAATTAAATGGTCTGCAATTAATCAATAAAGAAGTCGTAAACAAATACTTACGTCAATTATTAAAGATAGATAGAAGATTAACTCCTTTACAAGTAATTAGCCATGAGTTTGATGTTAGAAGGAATATTACTATAAAATCTAGGGGTATAGAAAAAACGGTAGAAGTTGGTGGACGTATTGACCGGTTGGATGAAGTGTTTTCTGATAATAAGACAACTTATTTACGTGTAGTAGACTATAAGACTGGTAGTAAAAAAGCAGAAGAATTAAAGAGTATCCAAGACGTTTTTGATTCTAAAAATATTAGAACCAAGAAAAGTGATTATACTATGCAGGCATTACTTTACAGTTTAATAGAAGCAAAGTATGACAATATTCACAACCCCTATCACAAACCCGTAAGCCCGGCCCTGCTTTTCATCCAGCATGCTGGAGGAAATGATTATACTCCGGTTATCTCGATGGCAGGTGAAAAAATCACAGATGTAACAGTCTATGAAGAAGATTTCATGAAAGAACTATCTAATAAACTTGCAGAGATTTATGATCCAGAGATACCTTTCTCTCCTACAGCAGATTTAAAAATATGCGAATACTGCCCGTATAAACAGTTATGTGGTAGATAATAATAAAAGACTAAAGCAATTGCAATGACACCAATAATATCACCCTATCACTTTGAATTTCGCAAATTTTAATAAGAGTTGCTTTTGACCAGCATTTCTAAATGCAACTGTTGCTTTTGCATTCTCCCCAGATCCTTCAAGAGCTAAGACTTCTCCGATACCGAAACGTTGATGTTCTATCGTATTTCCAACTTTTAGATTTGTAGTAATACTAGTTGGTGAAGAATTAGTAGGAAATGCCCGTCCCCCATTAGTCATTGCAGAAGAAATCCGTTTGAAGTTACCTCCTTCGGTTAAAAGTTTATGTTTTGTACGTTCAGAAAGAGGATCTATAGCGAATTCAGGACGTTTACGCTCAGTAATCTTTGGCTTCGGGTCTGCTCGGAATTGACTTGCTACAGGATTAGAATTTTGCCACCGAGATCCCATTTTGCGATATTCCTGCCCCCAAAGATGACTTCCTGTATAAGCCTTATTTGGCTCATAATCTCGAAAATTATCGTTAGATAAATCATTCCATCTACTCGTTGTATTTTGAATATCATTATCAACATCACGGTCTCTACTCCAAGGGACTTTACTAAACTCTGTTGACGAGTTATTGATATATCCTTTATCTAAAAGTAATAGAGAAGGATCTATATCTCTCAAAAAACGGCTAGGATTATCAAACTGCATACTACCATAACGAAAACGGCTTTTTGCATTCGTCAAAATACAGTGGCGTTTAGCACGTGTTATAGCAACATAAAGAAGTCGGCGCTCCTCTTCAATACCCCTTTTAGAGTCAGAAGACATAGGACTTGGAAAAATATTTTCTTCCAATCCTACAACAAAAACTGTAGGAAATTCCAGACCTTTCGCTGCATGAATTGTCATCAATGTAACTTTGGGCACATCATCATCTACTTTATCTGCGTCTGTATAAAGTACAACTTCCTGAAGGTAGTCTGTTAAAAAGATATTTTCTTCTCTGCCTTCTTCCTTTCCTGTTTCAACGAAGTCCTGTATCGACGACAAGAACTCTTCTAAATTTTCACGACGTACAAGATCTTCTGGATCACTGCCGGTTTGAATCTCAGCCATCATCCCACTTAAGTCTATTATCTCCCGACCTAATTGAAAAGCATCAACCGTTGTGACTTTCTTGATAAAACCTGTAATTAGAGAACAGAAATCAAAGAGTTTTGTCATCGTACCCTTATTAACATTCAAACCATACTGCGTAGGGTTAATTATGATCTGCCATAAAGAAACGTTATTTTCTTGTGCACAATCAATAATTTTTTGTATAGTAGTACTGCCAATACCCCGCGTAGGATAATTTATAATACGACGAAAAGCCTCTTCATCATTTGGGTTTGACACCAATCTAAAGTAAGCTATGATATCTTTTATTTCTTTACGCTGGTAGAACGATAATCCACCTATTATCTTATATGGAATCCCCTGCTTACGAAACTCATCCTCAAAAGGGCGACTCTGTGCATTCGTTCGATACAAAATTGCAAAACTTGAAAAGTCACATTTATCGTTTCGTTTAATGCGAAGTATATCTTTTGCAACAACCATAGCCTCCTCTTTGTCGCTGTAGCAAGGTTTATAAAGAACCTTATCCCCTTCATCCTCTTTTGAGTACACATCTTTTGGGATCTGTCGTTCATTATGTTTCATCAGAGAATTAGCAGCTTCTACTATTAATTGTGTTGATCGGTAATTTCGTTCTAACTTAAAAGTACGTGCATCCTCAAACTTATTTTTAAAATCAAGAATATTATCAATATTTGCACCACGAAAAGAATAAATACTTTGATAATCATCTCCTACAACACATATGCGGTGATGTAATTCTGCCAACTGGCTAATAATACTTACCTGCGCATAGTTTGTATCCTGGTACTCATCTACAAAAATATACTCAAACAACTGTGCATATTTCTCCTTCACCTCTTTATGATCTCGGAAAAGGGTGTAGGTATAAAGAAGAATATCATCAAAATCCATTGCATTTGCTTGGCGACATCTCTCTTCATAGGCCTTATAAATCATATGAATAGCAGGCATTCTGATGCTCCTATCACGTTCTATAGCAGAACGATCTTCGGCATATTCAGAAGCAGTAATAAGATGATTCTTTGCCATGGAGATTATGTTGTGAACCGATGCTGGTTTATACACCTTCTCCTCAAGCCCTAATACTTTTATAATATTTTTTAAAAGTGAGCGCGAATCGGCTTCATCATAAATAGTAAAATTACTACCAAAACCAATAAGCTCTCCTTCCCGGCGCAATATACGTGCAAAGATTGAGTGGAAAGTTCCCATATACAACCGTCTTGCATCAGATGATGACGTTATCATAGCTATACGCTCTTTCATCTCGCGAGCTGCTTTATTGGTAAAAGTAAGTGCAAGAATATTCCAAGGTTTTAAACCTTTATTGAGTAGATAAGCTATTTTATATGTTAGTACACGTGTCTTTCCTGATCCTGCACCTGCAACAACTAACGAAGGTCCTGTACAATATTCTACAGCTTCCCGCTGGCTATCATTTAATGCGGCAAGAATCTCTTTTTCTTTCTCTTGATCTGTCATATAACTACTCATGTTGGATGATAATATCCTTTTTATATTACTATAGAAGGGAAGTCCTATTAATGTTCTTCAGGGAAAGCTGGTATAAACGTCATTTGATGTTCAATCTGACCAATGCGTTTCCTCATATAAGGGCCAGGATTTTTTGAGGAAAATCGGCGTGGATTAGGTAATGTTGCTGCTATGAGTGCACAGTCTCGACGACTAAGTTGTTGTGCATCCATTCCAAAATTCTGTTCCGCACAGGCTTGAACACCATATATACCATCCCCCATCTCAATAGAATTCAGATATACCTCCATGATTCGTTGTTTACTCCACATCAGCTCTATAAGAAAGGTAAAGTAAGTTTCAAGTCCCTTTCTTACCCATGAACGTCCCTGCCATAGAAATACATTTTTTGCAGTTTGCTGGGAGATTGTAGAACCGCCACGAAGTTTTTTCCCTCTTTTTAAATGATCTTCTGCTGCTTGTTCTATTGCTTGATAGTCAAATCCGTGATGAATGAGGAAGCGCTGATCCTCACTTGCCATAACAGCTACAGGCATTGACTTTGGCATTTCATCCAAAGGTATCCACTTGTGGTACAGTTTTATATGTTCTCCCTTCCCTATTTGTTCAAAACAACGAGAGATCATCAATGGTGTAAAATAAACTGGGATAAAGCGATAAACAACAACAGCCAATATTGTTGAAATAAAGGTCAATGCAACAACCCATCGAAAAATACGAAGTATCTTTTTAATCATATTGTTTGATAATACTAAACATAATCTGCACGTCGTCTGTATATTAGCCTCATAGGCTCTGAACATAACGTTTGCAAAGTTAATAAAATATTGCTTGAAAAACAAAAGAAATGCCCGACGCTTCACAGCGACAGGCATTCAATCTCAATAGGTATTAGTCCTTTAAGGTAAAAAGATTGTATTCAGGATAACGATTGCAAAGATAAAATATTTATTTCTGCCTTGCAAGCTTTCATCAAACTTTTTTTTCACAACAAAACATTTTTTTTGTTTTTTCGTCCAATATCAAATTGTTCATTTACCAATAAAGCTATAGAATAAATAATAACACCGATAAATTGATATATATCATGTAAAAACCGAAACATGGTAAATAATTCTCAAAAACGTCTCATAAACTCCCAAACCTGAGGATTTTCACACATACGATATACATTATAGCGCATTAATTTAGTGAGTAGCTTACGAATTCATTATACTCGAAAGGAATGAAGAACGAGCAAAAGTTCATTTCTATCTAACAACTTCAACAAAATAGTTTTAAGATTCATCAATATTACTTGCAACAGCTTAAGGCCATTATAGCAGGTACTATATTAGACAAAATAATTCTTTGCTACAGTCCAAAGAATGGTAGGTAAAACTTACGAGTAATAATTTACAAATAAAGAACGAGCAACTATCCAATAGCACATATAAACGTATTGAAAATGACTCTGTAAAATAAAGATTATCAAGTGATTACAAACAGCATGGCAAAAGATGCTCTTTTATGATGCAAAAGGGCACCTTTTACCATGTAAAAGGGCATCTTTTACTGTGCAATATATGCCCTTTTACTATTCAAAAAAGCATCATCTAAAAACCAATTGTGAAAAAACATGACATCATTCCTAACTTATCATCTCCAAATTTATACTTGGTAACAATGTAAATTGAGTACTCCCAACTATTTTCTCAGTCTAAAGTTTGCAGATTATAAAGGATGAAAAAGGAATTAGAGAGGATTTAAACTGTCTTGCTTCATTCTAATCTGCATGAATAATTATGCTGAAATGGGACAAGTATAGTTGGCTTTTACTTATAGAACTATCGACTCTAATATAATTTAATCTCAGGATATTACTTCAGAAGGCTCTTATATATTTCATAGCCTGACAATTATTATAAGCCATATAAATTTCTACTTATTAACTGTCACCGACAAAGTCTATTCTAGGTTATTCATGTCAGGAGTTACGTAATAATGTTCTAAAGATTGCTATAAACAAGAAAAAATAAGTATCTTTGCAGCATAATAACAAACAAAATAATATGACGTCAATAGAGAATAACACCAATGAGGAAAAGCGCAGCTTGAGCTTCGTAGAACAACTGGTAGAAGAAGACCTTGCGGAAGGTAAAAATGGAGGAAGAATCCAAACACGTTTCCCGCCAGAACCTAACGGTTATCTTCATATTGGTCATGCAAAAGCTATCTGCATGGACTTTGGTGTCGCTGAACATTATAACGGCGTATGTAATCTACGCTTTGATGACACGAATCCTAGTAAGGAGAATACAGAGTATGTTGAGAATATCCTACATGATATTAGTTGGTTGGGATTCAAATGGGGTAACATCTACTATGCTAGTGACTATTTCGAAAAATTGTGGGAATTCGCAATATGGATGATCAAGAAAGGGTTAGCATATGTTGATGAACAGACATCGGAAGAAATTGCAAAACAAAAAGGTACACCTACAACAGCTGGTATTCCTTCACCTTATCGTGATCGCCCTATAGAAGAAAACCTCACACTATTCGAGAATATGAACACAGCCGAGACTGTAGAAGGAAGTATGGTCCTGCGTGCAAAGCTTGACATGTCAAATCCAAACATGCACTTCCGTGATCCAATCATGTATCGAATCATCCAGATTCCTCATCATCGCACGGGAACAAAGTGGCACTGCTACCCAATGTACGACTTTGCACATGGACAAAGTGATTACTTTGAAGGAGTAACACATTCTATTTGTACACTTGAATTTGTACCTCATCGTCCTTTATATGATAAATTCATAGACTTCCTTAAAGAATCTGATGGTACATCAGACAACCTAAGTGACAATCGCCCACGACAGATTGAATTCAATCGTTTGAATCTCACTTATACCGTAATGTCTAAACGTAAGCTGCACACACTTGTAGACGAACACCTTGTAAATGGATGGGACGATCCACGTATGCCAACTCTTTGTGGTATGCGTCGCCGTGGTTATTCTCCTGAATCTATCCGCAACTTTATTGATTCTATCGGTTATACAAAATTTGATGCACTTAATGATGTTGCTCTATTGGAGGCTGCTGTACGTGAAGATCTTAATAAAAAAGCAACCCGTGTTAGTGCTGTTCTCGATCCTGTTAAACTTGTCATCACAAACTATCCAGAAGATAAGACTGAAGAGATGGAAGCTATTAACAATCCTGAAAACGAAGCTGATGGCTCACATACTATCACTTTCTCAAAGTATTTATGGATTGAACGGGCTGATTTTATGGAGGATGCACCTAAGAAATTCTTCCGAATGACTCCAGGAAAAGAAGTTAGATTAAAAAATGCATATATTGTTAACTGCACCGGATGTACTAAGGATGATGAAGGTAATATCATAGAGATACAGGCAGAATATGATCCTGATAGCAAGAGTGGTATGCCAGGATCAGACCGTAAAGTAAAAGGGACACTACATTGGGTTAGTGTTAATCACAGTATAAAGGCAGAAGTTCGTGAATATGATAGATTGTTTAATGTAGAAAATCCATCAGCAGACGAACGCGACTTCCGTGAATTACTGAATCCTGAGAGTATGAAAGTACACAAGAACTGTTATGTAGAAAAATTCCTTTCAGAGAAACAACCTGGTGATTATCTACAATTCCAGCGTACCGGATATTTCATACTTGACCCTGATACGACTGCAGATCATCTTGTCTTCAACAAGACTGTAGGCCTAAAGGATACTTGGGCAAAAAAAATTAAGGCGTAAATACGGATTATATTGGATATATATTATCATAGTGAGAAGTTCAAGCAGCTACTTCGCAAATACGAAGAACTGCAAGAAAACAACATCAGCGAGATTCCTTGTGCAGAGGATCTCACTGATGTTGCTGAGTATTTCCACATGCTGGGGGAGGAGGAAAAAGCTTTAGAAGTGGCTGACTATGCGACAAGAATGTATCCGTCTGCAGTATCTCCATTGGCTTTTAAGGCTAGAATGGCTTTACTTGTAGATAATAATCCTCAAAAGGCAGATGAAATTGCAGAGTCAATTATAGATAAGAATGACGTAGATTTCTTATATCTAAAAGCGGAGATTATGATCGCTTCTAGTAGACCAGATGATGCTGATAAATATCTTCAAGCTTGTTATGATGAAATAATCGATTCTGAAGCCCAGGAAGAATTTATCCTTGATGTTGCAGCATTATTCTCCGATTATGAGGAAATCATATATGCTGAGAAATGGTTAAATCAATCTACTAAGACTGAAGATAAAGACTATAAGGAGCTAAAAGCACAGATTTTGAAAAGTCATGGTAATTATGTTGAGAGTGAAACTATCCTCAATGAATTACTTGATGCAGATCCATACTTTGGTCCATATTGGAATCAGCTGGCACAAAGTCAATTCCTCCGTAATGACATCCAAGATTCCATTATATCCAGTGAGTACTCAATAGCTATCAATCCAAATGATGAGGAAGCAGTCTTAAACAAGGCAAACGGGCTTTTTACACTTGGTAATTACGATGAAGCGCTTAAGTATTATGAACGTTATAAGAAACTATGTCATTATGCAGATGTTAGCATAATTGATGTTACTATTGGACATATCTATCTAATGAAAGGGAAAGCATTAGAAGCTCAGGAGCACTATAAGAAAGCTTTAGCTGAGTCAAAAGATAAGCCTCTCACACTTATTCATATAGGAATTTCTGCATTTGATAATGGATATGTGGAATACGCCTACCGGATCTTTAGCAATTTACTATCTGATACAAGTGCGGACTGGGATATAGGATATGCTTATTTAGCTCGCTGTTGTTATGAACTTAAAAAGAAGAAAGAATTTAAAAAGTATCTTTTAATTGCTATAGAACGAAATCCTGAGGAATGTTTGGAGGTCTTATCAGACCTCTATCCACAAGGAACTGATCCTAAAAATTACATTTCTTCCATCAGGATTTAATATCAATAATTACCTATAATTAAAGAATAATATTCAATATGAACTTTATAACAGCTCTTCTCTCACAACTTAATTATGGTACAATCTTCCTATTAATGCTCTTAGAAAGTACTGTTATACCAGTCCCTTCAGAGCTTGTGGTTGCACCAGCCGCCTATCATGCTGCAGGAGGAAACCTTAATATGTGGCTTGTTATTCTCTTTGCAACTCTAGGAGCTGACTGTGGTGCTACAATAAATTACCTTGCAGGGTGGTATCTTGGGCGGCCTATTATTTATAAATTTGCTAATAGCAAATGGGGACACATGTGCCTCTTAAACCAGGAAAAAGTTGAGAAAAGCGAAAAATACTTTGATGATCATGGCTTAGTAGCTACCATTACAGGTCGATTACTTTCTGGTATACGCCATCTTATTTCTATACCTGCAGGATTAGCAAAGATGAATTACTGGAAATTCTTACTTTACACGACTATAGGTGCAGGGGCATGGCACAGTATCCTTGCTCTCATGGGACATTACTTACATACTTTTGTTCCTGAAGACCAGCTTCATGATAAAATCATGGAGTATGGAGAATATATTAAGATCGGGCTTATCTTGTTAGTAATATTAGCAGGAACTTACTTTGGAATAAGGTGGTACATCAAGAAGAAAGGTAATAGCAAGTAAGAAAATTACACTGTATAATGCCCAATATACAAATAACTTCTAAAGATTTTATATCATGACTTTAAATGAGAAATATTTTAAAGAAATCATTAAAGAACAACCTCTATCTGACGAAGAAGAGCGTACTTTAGCTGCAAAAATAAAGATTGGAGATGCAAAAGCATTAGAAAAATTGACAAAAAGCAACCTTAAGTTTGTCATATCATTAGCACATCAGTATAGAAATCGTGGCGTAGAAGAGGATGATCTCATAAGTGAAGGAAATATAGGAATGATGCATGCGGCCCAAAAGTTTGATGGAACCAAAGGGATTCGCTTCGTTATCTTCGCAGCTCCTTACATTCGTGCTGCAATGGAAGAAGCTATTAAGGAACAATCTGCACTATATAAGCTCCCTAAAACAGAGAAAAATAAAGTTGAACAGATACGCTCTCGAGCTATATCTATTGATCAACCAGTCCCCGTAGGTAGTAATAATAACTTTACCTTGAAGCATGTTTTAGAGAACGAGAATGCACCACATGCAGATGAACATCTCAATACAGAGATTCTCAATGCAGAGATTATGATTGGGATGGATGTTCTTGATGAGCGTGAAAAGCAGGTAATCACACTTATATATGGGCTTACAGGCTCCCCTTACACAATGGCAGAAATTGCTTATCATATGGGGCTTAAGCGAGAGCGAGTTCGCCAGATTCGTGATAAAGCATTGCGTAAACTACATAAAAGAATGAAGTAGAAAACAACTACTATAGGTAGAAGTATCTAAGTTTAGAGGTTTGTAGGTATTGTTTGTCTCAAATCTACTTAAATACATCTACCTTTTATTTTATTTAGGAGAGATGACTATAGTCTTAAACCAATCTTGGAGTATACCTTTATATTGGTCCTGGCTATCAGCACAGAGAATAATTACTTGATTACCGTCTACAAGTTTGGGGCCAAGACACATCCCTTCGTAATTGGCTAGATCTTGCCTGAATAATGATAAAGAGGTTTTCCATTCTACAATAAGGTGTTTCTTCATGTAAGGAGGTGTAGATGGTAAAGGCAAATCCATATGAATTGGTTCTTCTGTAGAAGGGTCTACTGCATAGATTTTATTAATAACATAGGATCCAATCTTTCCTGGTTTTACAGCAAACTCACGTTCCAAAATAAGCAGTTTTGCGTTATCTAATGCCACAATCGCAGGAACTCCCATAGCAAAAACTGAAGCTGACGCATGGCTTTTAGGTGTATCCATCAGATAAATATACTGTTCCATTGGCTGTAAAGAGTCATTAAAACTTTGTATCCTCAACTTATTCCTTACGCTATTCTTCGAATCAGCCTGCTTACCATCTCCCTTTAATGTACTCTCAGAGGTCGACCAAAAACGATGTGTCATTTTATTATATGTCAGTGCTTCAAAACCGTATTGTGTTGTAGCATCATTAAAAACAGGAGGAATTAATAATTCTCTCCCCGTAAGCTGTCCTACCAAACTATATTCCATGATTTTATTATCACTCTCACGGGAAATAAAAACTGTACTATCTTTCGGGAAGAAAGCTATATCTTCCTCATCATGATTCTTAACTCCCGAAGATCGAAAGCCTTCTGTTCTAATATTAATAATATCACCATTGATGGAGTCAATCTGGATTCTGAATATAAAGAATCCACTTTGAGGAGCTTTATCAGACACTATAGCGTATCGTTCACCTCCTAGCCAGGTTAATCCGCTATAATTTCCCTTCGGTACATCTTTTTGAAAACTGTGCTGTGAATTCATACGTATAAGAGTCTGCCCAAAGATGGATAACGAATGAAATATGATCAAAAGAAAGAATAATCTTCTATACATTGTGTTGACTGTGTACAAAAAAATAAAGAGGTTAAGAAAGAGATTCTCCAAATATCAATATTACTACCTCTTTCTTAACCTCTTTTTATTTAAAACAATACTACTCTCCCGAGAACTGCTTTATACGTTGCTCTTCAGAAAGCTTACATATAAGTAAAGTATCATCCTTCTCTGCTACAATATAACCATCCAACCCTTGGACAACAACTTTACGTTCCTCTGTAGTATGAATAATACAATTCTTACTATCAAACAGTTGAATATTTTCTCCTATAACGGCATTACCATAAAGATCATGTGGTGTTTGTGCTAGTAGGGATCCCCATGTACCTAAGTCACTCCAACCAAAGTCAGCTGGACAAACAAATATTTCCTCAGCTTTTTCCATGATAGCATAATCTACTGATATATTATCACATTCTGGATAGACCTCATCTATCACACGTTGTTCATCAGCTGTACCAAGTATATCCATGATATTCTCGAAAATACGTGCCACTCCAGGCTGATAAATACGAAAAGCATTGACTATTGTAGATGCACTCCAGATAAAGATTCCAGCATTCCAAAAGAAATTACTTTGTTTCGTATATTGAATAGCTGTAGCCAAATCAGGCTTTTCACGAAACTGATCTACACGGAAGATTTCTTTGTTTCGGGCAGAGGCTGTAGACAAATCAGCCTGTATGTAGCCATATCCTGTTTCTGGACGTGTCGGCTTCATACCAAGAGTAACAATAGCATCCGTCTCTGCTGTAAACTTTAGGCAGTTTGTTACAACACGACGGAATTCTTCTGGATTCGTCACAATATGGTCACTCGGTGAGACAACGATATTAGCCTTGGGATTCTCTTTTTTAATACGCCAACTGACGTAAGCAATACAAGGGGCAGTATTACGCCTACAAGGCTCACTGAGAATATGGTCAACAGGGATATCTGGCAACTGTTCTTGTACAACACTAACATATTTCTCATTCGTTACTACCCATACATTGCATGGAGGAATAACGCCAGAAAAACGCTCATTGGTAAGTTGAATCAAAGTCTTACCAACTCCAAGTACATCAATAAACTGTTTGGGGCGATCAGCTGTACTCATTGGCCAAAACCTACTACCCACGCCTCCTGCCATTATAACAAGATGATTATCCGTTTGTGCCATAGTCTTATTGTAAATGATTATAGCTGCAAATATACAAAATAAAAAATATAAAAGCAAACGTTTCTTTAATAAGTTAGAGCTCCCTCTTAACCAACCAGCTCTTGGTATCTACTGCTTTTACAGGTTACACTAAGGTAAAAGCAAGGTGACAGAGATTTAGTCTTTGTGTCAAGAAAACTATATTGATAATGTGTTTACCAACATCACCACTTGTGCTGCCCATCATCACTACTCGTGTCAGGCATTAGCACAACATGTGTTGATTATCAGCTCCAATCCAACTAAACATAGTCTGATTTATAATAACTTACCACAATAACTATAAAAGATGAATTATTATATCAGAACAATACTGAGACCGTCTGATAGCCTTTTGTTAAGTATCAAAAAACTCTTCTAATACAATACGTAATCAACAAATATTCACTACCTTTGTAAGCGAAATAAAAATAATAATAATGAAAAGATTATTCTTTATGTTCTTATTTTTAGGAACCATAACAATGAATAGTTTGGCTCAGGAAGAGAAACCTATAAAATATGAAACAAAAAACTTTTCCTTACCAGACAAGATGCCATTGTACCCTGGAGGTGATGGAGCATTAAGAGCTTTCTTATCTTTGAACTTACATTATCCTGAAAAGGCACAAGCTTTTGGTGTAGAAGGTAGAAGTCTCATGAAGTTCTGTGTTTCTAGCGATGGTAGTATCAAAGACATATCGGCGGTAGATTGTAAAATAACTAATTATAATAGAACCGAATTCAACAAACTCCCATTAAGTAAACAAGAAAGTTTGAAGAAAGAATGTGCCAAGGCCTTTGCCAAAGAGGCTGCACGTGTCATTCGCTTAATGCCTAAATGGGAGCCAGCAGAATTGAATGGAAAAAAGATGAATGTATATTATTCTTTGCCTTTCACCTTTAAATTGCGATAATTTTACATTCTTCTGTCCATCTCCTGTGGTTGGATAACGGAACTTCAGATTCCACATAAGGAGTAAAAGTAATAACTTACTTTAAATCATTTGATAATCCAATAAACCCCACAAAGAATATGAATAATCGATATATGTTGCGCGGCGTCAGTGCTGCAAAGGAAGATGTGCACAACGCCATCAAGAACATTGATAAGGGTCTTTATCCGCAGGCTTTCTGCAAAATCATCCCAGATATTCTTGGAGGTGACCCAGAGTATTGTAATATTATGCATGCTGATGGAGCTGGAACAAAGTCTTCTCTAGCTTACATGTACTGGAAAGAAACTGGAGATCTAAGTGTATGGCGCGGTATTGCACAGGATGCAATTGTCATGAATACAGATGATCTACTCTGTGTGGGTGCAGTCGATAATATCCTTGTTAGTTCAACTATTGGCCGTAATAAGATGCTCGTACCAGGTGAGGTTATTTCGGCTATCATTAACGGAACCGATGAGTTACTTGCTGATATGCGTGATATGGGGATAGGAATATATCCCACTGGTGGAGAAACTGCTGATGTAGGTGACCTTGTTCGTACAATCGTCGTAGATTCTACTGTCACTTGTCGTATGCGTCGTAAGGATGTTATCGATAATGCGAATATTCGTCCTGGTGATGTCATTGTTGGTCTTTCATCAACTGGACAAGCAACCTATGAAACACGATATAATGGTGGTATGGGCAGCAATGGATTAACTTCCGCACGTCATGATGTCTTTGCCAAATACCTAGCAGAGAATTATCCAGAGAGTTACGACCATGCAGTGCCAGAGGATTTAGTTTATAGTGGTAAGTACAAACTGACTGATTCTGTTGAGGGAAGCCTTGTCAATGCTGGTGAGCTTGTACTCTCTCCTACTCGCACATACGCTCCTGTTATTAAGCGATTACTTGATGAATTACGCGCAGAAGTACATGGCATGGTGCATTGTACAGGTGGTGCCCAGACTAAAGTCCTACACTTTGTCGGTGATAACTGTTGTGTAATCAAGGATAACATGTTCCCAGTTCCCCCACTCTTCCGTGCTATTAAAGACTGTAGCGGTACTGATTGGAAGGAGATGTATCAGGTATTTAATATGGGGCATCGCATGGAAATTTATGTTCGTCCAGAAGTTGCAGAACAAGTTATAGCCATCAGTAAGGAGTTTAACATTGATGCACAGGTTGTTGGACACATTGAAGAAGGAAACCGTAGCTTGATTATTAAGAGTGAGTTTGGCACATTTGAATACTAATATTAGGAGTTAAAGAAATAAAAGGTATTAGAGAGGGCAATAGGATAAGTTTCTTATACTTACTTTTAGTCTTACTATTTTAATCTTTTAGAGAAAAGGGATACAAATGAACATTAGGCTTAACATCCTTAATGCCCCTTAGCAACATTAAATTCCCCTATATAGATTATGATCGATAACAACAATATACTACAGAAACTTGATGGGCTTGAAGCTCGTTATGAAGAGGTATCAACACTTATTACAGACCCAAGTGTTATAGCAGACCAGTCACGCTACGTTAAGCTGACAAAGGAGTATAAAGATCTTGGTGACATCATGGATGCTCGTCGACGTTATATCAATTGCCTCACAACTATCAAGGAAGCAAAGGATATTATTGCCAATGAGAGTGATGCAGAGATGAAGGAGATGGCACGTGAAGAACTTGCTGAGAACGAAGAGCTACAACCAAAGCTTGAAGAAGAGATTAAGATCTTACTCGTACCAAAGGACCCTGAGGATGCGAAGAATGTTCAAATGGAGATTCGTGGTGGTGCAGGCGGTGATGAAGCTGCGCTTTTTGCAGGTGATCTCTTCAATATGTACAAGCGTTATTGCGATAAAAAAGGTTGGAAACTATCTATAACATCAGTCTCAGAAGGTGCTGTAGGCGGCTTTAAAGAGATAGATTTCGCTGTAGAAGGTGAGAACGTTTACGGGACTCTGAAGTATGAATCAGGTGTGCACCGTGTACAACGTGTGCCAGCAACAGAGACACAAGGACGTATGCACACATCAGCAGCCACAGTAGCGGTGTTACCTGAAGCTGATAAGTTTGAGGTTAACATCAATGAAGGCGACATCAAGTGGGACACCTTCCGTTCTAGTGGTGCAGGTGGACAGAATGTCAATAAGGTTGAATCTGGTGTACGTTTGCGTTATCCATGGAAGAATCCTAACACTGGTGAGGTTGAAGAAATTCTTATTGAATGTACTGAGACACGCGACCAGCCAAAGAATAAAGAACGTGCTTTGAGTCGTCTTTATACTTATATTTATGACCACGAACATCAAAAGTATATTGATGATATTGCTTCTCGGCGCAAGACTCTCGTGTCAACAGGCGACCGTAGTGCTAAGATTCGAACCTATAACTTTCCACAAGGACGTGTTACCGATCATCGTATAGGTTTTACAACTCACGACTTACAGGGCTTCATGAATGGTGACATTCAAGAGATGATAGATGCACTGACTGTAGCAGAGAATGCAGAAAAATTAAAGGAAACAGAGTTATAAGATTAAATTATGGGGATATACGACAACGTATGTCCCCATGTCATATAAAACATTTATACCTAATATGAACAGACAACAACTAATCAACGAGATCTTTACAAAGAAGAGTTTCTTATGTGTCGGACTAGACACGGATATCAATAAGATTCCTGAACACTTGAAGAAGGAAGAGGATCCAATCTTTGCTTTCAATAAAGCTATCATTGACGCAACAGCACCCTACTGCGTCGCCTATAAGCCTAACCTAGCTTTCTATGAGTGCTACGGACTCAAAGGTATGATTGCATTCGAAAAGACTATCAAGTATTTAAAAGAGAATCATCCTAATCACTTTATCATTGCCGATGCAAAGCGTGGTGACATTGGCAATACCTCAAAGATGTATGCCCAGACCTTCTTTGAGGAGTATAACCTTGATTCTGTCACAGTAGCTCCTTACATGGGTGAAGACAGTGTGAAGCCTTTCCTTGAATACGATGGTAAGTGGGTTATCCTTCTCGCACTTACGAGCAATAAAGGTAGTCACGACTTCCAATTAACAGAAGATAAACAAGGCGAACGACTCTTTGAGAAGGTATTAAAGAAGTCACAAGAATGGGGAACTACAGAGAATCTCATGTATGTAGTTGGAGCGACACAAGGTAAGATGTTTGAAGATATTCGCCGAATAGCCCCCAATCACTTCCTTCTTGTACCAGGCGTAGGTGCACAAGGTGGAAGCCTGCAAGAGGTATGTAAATATGGGATGACAAAGGATTGTGGCTTACTCGTCAATTCATCTCGCGGTATCATTTATGCTAGCAAGGATGAAGACTTTGCAGAAATAGCGGGCCAGAAGGCAAAGGAGCTACAGCTTGAGATGGCATCAGAGTTAGAGACCCTCAAGTAAACTAATTATTATATATCTATCTGACACGCTGTTTAAGGTAATACGTTCAATCTTATTCCGGGTATAATTGACATCTTTTAAAAAACTACAAGAGGATTTCTTTAAGAACTCCTTGACGACTTCTTTAAGAACTCCTCCCCTACTTCTTTAAGAAGTCCTAAACAACTCCTTATAGAGGTATAGACCACATATTATAATATTAGGTCTTTTATCCATTAAACAAAAATAAGAGACAGACTATTAAGCCTGTCTCTTATTTCGTTTTATCTGTCAGTTAATGAATACTATTAAATCCTCATCCCTTTCAGTATCTCATTCATCTTCTGCTTCGTCTCAATACGTGTTGGGACCAAAGGAAGACGGAGAACATTATCTATCATTCCCATATCATTTAGCAAAGCTTTACAGCCGGCAGGATTACCATCTACGAAAAGGAGCTTATATAGCTCTGTAAACTGATGGTGGATCTTACGGGCAGGCTCATATTCCCCATTAAATTCAAGTCGAATCATTCGAGAAAACTCCTTGGGTAATGCGTTACCAATAACCGATATGACACCGACTGCTCCACTGGCAATCATTGGGAAAGTCAAAGCATCATCACCACTAATGACTTCAAAGTGCTTTGGCTTGTTCTTTATAATCTCATCAACCTGCTCAAGATTGCCTGATGCTTCTTTGATTGCAACGATATTTTCAAATTCTGATGCTATGCGGACTGTAGTCTCTGCCGTCATGTTTACTCCAACACGTCCAGGCACATTATACATCACAACGGGCAATGGACTTGCTTGTGCAATGGCTTTGAAATGCTGATACAGTCCCTCCTGACTTGGCTTGTTATAATAAGGACAAATACTGAGAATACCATCAATCCCACTCCAATCTGTCGTCTTTATCTCATCAACAACAGCTGCAGTATTGTTCCCCCCGCAATATTTCAAGATTGGTACACGCCCATTGACGACTTTCTTTATGACCCGTGTCAGCTCATCTTTCTCTTCACGCGTCAAGCAAGGAGCCTCACCTGTCGTTGCAAGAATACAGAAGAAGTCTGCCCCATTATCCAACTGATACTTAACCAAATTCACCAGTGCATCATAGTCAACACTCCCATCATCCTTGAAAGGTGTTATCAATGCTATACCTAGTCCATGAAAAACATTTTGCATAGTAATATATCTTCTTATAAGAAAAAGCTTCTATCAATATTGTTGCAAATATAGCAATTTATTGTCAATCAGCAAAGGCTTTTCCTTCTTATCTTTATAAACAAGATTTATATACGTCTCCTACTTTTCCTTAATGAGAGCCTATCCAAAGGAATATCATACCTAAAAGAACAAAACATAAATCAAGTGCCTTTGCCTTAAGATTATGCTCTTTGAAAAGTAATGCTCCACAAAGGAATGATACAAGTACTGAACCTCTACGAACCATTGATACAATGGATATCATCGCACCAGGGATAGATAAAGCATAGAAGTAAGCAAAGTCTGCCATAGACAAAAAAACTGAGATCAAAAGGATTGACCACTTCCAAGAGAATGATAAGGTTGTCTTCTTCCTCTTTCTACCTACTACATAGATAAAGAAAACAACTCCCATCATCAGGCATTGATAAATATTATACCAACTTTGTGTCATCATACGATCAAGTCCAACTCCCCCATCCTCTGGGCTCGCCATCAGGAACTTATCCAATAATCCACTACACGTACCCATCAATGCAGCTAATACAAGAAAGAATATCCAGCGATTATGCTTGAAGTCTATTCCCTCCTTCTTACCACTCCCTGCCAAGAGAAAGACTGATAAGATTGCAAGCCCAACACCAGCCCACTGCCAACCATTCAGACGTTCGCCAAAGACTACCATTGCCCCGACCAAAGTCATTACAGGGCGTGTGGCGTTGATGGGACCTACTATTGTTAGAGGCAAATGAGCAATAGCAAAGTAACCAAACACCCAAGAAAGAAGCACTATCAAACTCTTCAAGACTATCCAACGATGCATTTCCCAGCCTCCGAAACCCACATGAAGCAAACTTCCATCCAATAAGTTTGTATATTGTGACAAGAGAATAAGAGGAAGAAAGATCAATGAACAAAAAAGAGTATTGAGGAATAACACGGGAATGACATCATTCCCACGAAGAGAATACTTCTTTGATGTATCATACAAGCCTAACAATGTAGCTGAAATAAAGGCTAAAAGAATCCACATAAGTTTAATACTTTATATCCCAAAGGAACAAAGCATTGCCTGGCATACTCTCACCAGCATCACTTCGTGTTCCACCATCCACAATCTTCTTAAACTCTTCTATAGACATACGATGACGTCCTACCTCTACTAACGTACCGACAACGGCACGAACCATATTCCGTAAAAACCGATTAGCACTAATAACAAAGCACCAACTATTTCCGGATTTACTTAAGGATAACTCTTGCTTACAAGGTATCCAACGTGCTTCTGTCAGATCGCATATGGTTGTCTTTACGTCCGCCCCAGTCTTACAAAAGCACTTAAAGTCTTTTTTTCCTATAAGATAGGCGGCAGCTTCATTCATCTTATCAAAATCTAATGGATATCTGATCTCGCATGAATACTGACGTAAGAAAGGCTGCTTAGAAGTATGAATATAATAATGATAAGTCCGCGAAGTCGCAGAAAAACGTGCATGGAGTTCGCTATCCACTGTCTCTATCTGGCTAACTGATACATCACGAGGCAATAAACGATTTATCTTATAGGTAAGTTGTTCACAATCGAGCAGACTTTCCGTATCAAAATGTGCTACCATCATACGACTATGTACACCCGCATCTGTACGTCCTGCACCCGTTATTGCTATTTTTTTTCGCATAAGAGTGGACAAAGCCTGCTCCAATACTTCCTGTATAGAAATACCATTTGGTTGTATCTGCCAGCCATGATAAGCCGTACCATCATACGAAAGAGTTATAAAATACCGTTGCATAATTGGTTGCAAAGATAGTAAAAATTACTCTAACTCTGCATCAGCCATATAAAAACTCCAAGGAAGACTCAGAATCATTAAGAGGCAATAATAGGCTAAGACATAAAGAAGAGGAAGATGGATATGCTCTATACTAGCCCAAGGTAAAAGAGAAAAACAATGAAGGAACGTATTAAGCCAGTCTACTAACATATTAAGCAAATAGCCCATAAAGGAATCGATTGAAGAAAATGAGCTCAGCAATAACATAAAAAAGGCCAAATAAAGAATTACAGTCGTTATAGGAATAGCAACGAAGCCTGTTAAAAGTGACACTGTCGAGAACCTTCCAAAGTAGTACATAATAAGAGGAGCTGTGCCTATTTGTGCAGAAAAAGATACAACTAACATAGCCCATAGATATCTCATTATTATAGACTTCCCAAGTAACTTATCTGACAGTGCATGATATATTGGAGAATAGAAGACCATAATTGCCCAAACCGCCATAAATGATAATTGGAAACCTACATCAAAAAGACTGAAGGGATTTATTAAAAGCATTATAAAAGCTGTTAATGCTAATGTATTTACTGATAACCGGTCACGATTAAGAAGAGAAACAAAGCTATAAATGGTTAACATTACTGCTGACCGTACAACAGAGGGAGAGAAACCGACTAATGTGACATATCCCCATACTGTAAATAGAATAATAAACTCCCTCAATCCCTTTCTCCGTAATACAGGTAAAAGATTGCTAAGTCCTTTTAATAAAAGAAGCAATAATCCATATACTACTGCAAGATGTAAACCTGACAAAGCAAGAACATGGCTTGCACCTGAAATTGAGTAATCATCTTTCAAGTTCTTACTCAATTGACTTCTATCCCCAAGCACCATAGCCGAGACTACTGCAAGATTATTACCAGCAAGTTCTTTCTCAAACTTCGAAACAATCCGTTGCCGATAAACAAGCATCAATAAGCTTACACGTTGAAAGACACCAAGAGATCGAACATCTACACGCGCCTTCTCCCATTGATCATAATAGATAAATGTCTCTGCAGAAAAACCATGAAACCGTAACCAACGGGCATAATCAAATGAATCTCCAGTAAAGTTCCTAGGCTTTTCTATAAATGATTTAGCGTTAATACCATCTCCAACATGCAGCTTCTTATATCGATTTGTGATAGTATCACGGAGAATATCTGCCTTCACCTTCAAGGGGGATGCGGCTGATAAAACTAACAAATCAACCTGTATAATCTTCCCATGTACAACAGGTTCTGTCTGAATTATAGCTTCATATTCAACTTGTCCCTTGGGAAGTTTAATCAACATAGCATGCTCTTTCTCGATTGTAAGTATTGCACCTAAGAAGAAAATGGTCAGAAGCATCATAAAACTTTGAAAGTACTTCCAGTGTGAAACAACAAAAGTCATAAAGATTGATCCACAAAGAAGTATCCACCAATAAACACGGGGAAATATATCCCATATAGTATCGCCAACCACAATACCCAAGCCAAGTGGTATAACCAACTTAACAAACGGATACATCCTTAAGTCTATTTTCCTCTTCATAGCAAAATGCTTTCATGTATATATAGCCGTGCAAATGTAATAAAAACAACTGAGAATTTAATAATTAATAAAGAGAATAAGGTCTGAATCTTGCTAGAATTACAAAGAATAAGTACCTTTGTCACATGATTTTCTACTTTTCTGGTACGGGCAATAGCCAATGGGCTGCAAATACACTGGCATTATATACCAGTGACAAACTGATTTCCATCCCAGAAGTAATCAATACTGACTGCTCCTTCACGTTGGGAAAGGATGAGCATGTGGGCTTTGTATTCCCTGTACATGGCTGGAGAGTACCACTTATAGTAAGAGAATTCATAGAAAAATTGACATTTTTGAAAGATGATTTAAATCTACAAAAAGCCTCATGTAAGCATTATTGCTTCTGCTTAGTGACAGCAGGTGATACTGTTGCAAAGACTATTGAACATTTCCAACATTTACTCATGGAATCTTCAGCAGGACAATTCTTATCACTTGAAGCGGTCTTTTCACTTATTATGCCTGAATCATACGTAGGACTACCAAGTATGGATGTTGATACTAAGGAGAAAGAGCAAGAGAAGAAAAGGACAGCACAAGTGGAACTAAAGGAGTTTATAGAAGTTATTCAGCAAAAGAAGATGGGTACTAATGAGAAACCTTGGGGATGGAGAAAAATCAAAAGAGGTCCTATACCTTCATTCTTCTCCGGGCCAGTGGGTGGCTTCTTTGAGCATATCCTTATCAAAGATAAACCTTTCCACGTAGAAAGCAACCGGTGCGTAAAATGCGGAATATGTGCGAATGTCTGTCCTGTCAATGATATTAAAGGAGGATTAGGCTTTGAACCTGAATGGATACACAATGGCAAATGCCTCACTTGCTTTGCCTGTTACCATCATTGCCCACATCATGCAATAGAATATGGTAAGCGCACACAGAAGAAAGGTCAGTACTTCTATAACAGAAACAAACTGCATTAATTTGAAAGTATATTAAAATAACCACAAGATAAAAAAGATGAAAAGAATAATTCTACTTATTTGTTTCATAGCATGTACTACAATCACAACTTGGGCGGCAAAAGCACAATCGATACCAGTACTAGTGAAACAAGCTGATGGGACAACTATTACTGTTATCCTCCAAGGTGATGAACACATTAACTGGTACATTGCACTTGATGGTACATTGCTCGTTCAAGGCTCTGACAATAACTATTATGTTGGACGTGTAGCGAACAATGGACATCTAACAGCAACAAAGCAACTTGCACATGAACCAGCCTTCCGCTCGCAAACGGAGCGAAGCTTAATACAAAAGCAAGATAAGGAAAGATTTTATTCTTATGTAAGAAGCGTTGCTGCACAATCTGAAAATGCATATAAAGAAAGTCCTATGACACGAATATCAATAGGTGCTAGTTCAGATGGTGTAGCTTATTTCCCCCATACTGGAAGCCCAAAGGCACTCGTCATACTTGCAGAGTTTGCTGACACGCTCTTTACAATTCAGAATACCAAGCAAGTGTTCACCAATTACTTGATGAATGAAGGGCATTTTACTGAGACGGCCTATGGCCAGAACATGAACTATAAAGGTGTACGTGGATACTTTAAGGATTGTAGTTATGGACAGTTCACCCCGGCATTTGATGTTGTTGGTCCTATAAAGTTACCAAAGCCCCAGACTTATTATGGAGCAGGAGGTGATAATATAAAAGATCTGCTGACAGATGCTTGTAATGCTGTCGATAATGAAGTAGACTTCTCGCAATACGATTCAAATGGAGATGGAATGGTTGACCTCGTTTATGTCATTTATGCAGGTCACTCAGCCAACTATAGAGGGAATGCCTCTACTGATATTTGGCCTAAATCAGGAACGACAATATTATCTAAGACTTTTGATGGTAAAAGTGTTCGTCGTTATGGCGTAAGCAATGAACTTGCAGGAAGAGAGAATAAGAAGAAAGAGAGAGAAACAATTAATGGTATAGGTCTCTTTTGTCATGAGTTCTCTCATACACTTGGACTCCCCGATATATATGCTTATGACAGATATGAAGGAGAGAATAATGAGGCTGTGAACCAAAACAACCAAGGCATGGAGTATTGGGATCTTATGGATGGTGGAACGGATGTCTGGGGTGGCAGAATCCCTTCTCCTTACCTTGCATGGGAGCGTGAGACTATGGGTTGGATGAGTATTGACACATTAACGACCGACTGCCACATTTCAAACTTAAAAACAATAGATAATGGCGGCAAGGCTTATAAAATTTTGAATCCTTCAGCCGCAAATGAATATGTAATCTTGCAAAGTATACAAAAAGGCGGCTGGTACCAAGGCTGGGGGAATAAGAATATTACTTATCCTAAAGGTTTATTAACATATCGTATATCATACGCATCAGATAAGGTAAACTTACATGATGGACCTAATAACGTTAAAGGAAAGCCTCGTGTTATTGTAATACCTGCAGATGGTGAAATAATAGCTGCAGCACATGCAGGAACTATGAATAATTACCTATTGCAGCATAACAATGACCTTTATCCTTACAATGGCATAGATTCTATCAAAGGATTCAAGATGTTCAATGAATCCACACTTGAGAGATCTATATTTAATATTACTGAGACTGATGGAGTAGATATAAACAACAGATATGTTAGTTTCGACTTTAGAAACAGAATAACTACAGGTATTCAATCTGCTGCAATCAAAGAAACCAATGTCTCAGACAACAGAATCTATACTCTTGACGGTAGATTCGTAGGGACAGATAAGGATATTCTCCCTCGTGGAATATACATTCAGGACCGAAAGAAGTTTGTGAAGTAACACTACAAAAAGGCATCTTTTACATGGTAAAAGGTGCCTCTTTTGAATATAATAGATAATCGATTAGGAATCTATTTTACAAAAGAAGCCTCTCTAGTTTCAAACATTAGGTGATATTACCATAAACAAATAAAGGTGCAATATATCCAAATTGAGGATACTGCACCTTTATTTTACACCTATATTACAAAGTTGTTGCTAATAAATACGTGGACCAAAAATTGTGGTTCCCACACGAACCATTGTTGAACGGCACTCTACAGCTATCTTATAATCATGACTCATCCCCCAGGAACGTTCTTTAAAATCAGCATCATCAGCAAAGTATTTTGCTTTCAATTCATCAAACAAATCAGCTGCAATAGTCATCTCTCTTCTTATCTGCTCCTGGTCATCTACATTGGATGCCATCATCATAAGCCCAACAATATGTACATTTCTGAGATTCTTCCATTCACCTTCTTCCAACAGTTGCCTGCAAGCATCAGGAGAGAAACCATACTTACTTTCTTCTTCTGCAATATGAAGTTCTAAAAGAACATTAATTACACGATTATGTTTAGCAGCCTGTTTATTGATTTCTTTCAATAGTTTCAATGAATCAACAGCTTCTATCATTGAGATATAAGGAGCTATATATTTCACTTTATTTGTCTGAAGATGACCTATGAAATGCCACTCAATATCTTTTGGTAGCGTATCTACTTTACGTGACAATTCTTGTTCTTGGCTTTCACCAAAGATACGTTGTCCTTCATTATAAGCTACTTCAATATATTCATTAGGATGAAACTTACTGATAGCAACTAACTTCACTCCATCAGGAAGATCCCTCAATACTTCGTGTAAATTCTTTGCAACATCATACATAGTTGTAAGTTCTTTTTATATAATTACTGCTCGTACTCTGGCTTTGATTCTACTGTTTCTTTCTTTCCAGTATGATGTTCAAAGACATCCATAATGCGCGTTTCTGTAATAGCAGCAATCTCATAATCAATCATTGTAGAGCCCATCACTTCATCAACATGCTTTACAGCTCCATTGACAGAATGTGCCTGCACAAGATAAGTAACTGATGAACGCTTTTCTTTTTCTGTTTTTTCATCTATAGTAATAAAAGAAAGTTTTGCCTTAAACCACTTATCATCGGTATCAATATCACTAAAAAAAATCTCACCATAGGTAGCAGGAGCAATCGCCTTGACATCAAACTCTCCACTTACATAATGTGACATCTCCTCAGTAATAAACTTCTCAGCTTCTGAAAAGCTGAAAGCATCAACAACATACTGTTCAATGACCTTCTTCATCTGACCATCTTCCATGGTCTTGTCATATCTTACTCTTGTTTCAAACCAGGTACTTGTCCTACTTCTCATAATAATTTTAAATATTTAAGCCCGACTATTCTATCAACAAATAAAGAGAAAAGAAATCTATCGGACTGTTTTATAGTTGTGCAAAAGTAGTAAAAAATCTGCGTTAATCTCATAAAAGTGCAGATAAAATAAAAAAAATGTCTATCTTTGCAACACAGTAAGAAACAGGACGAATACCCTCCTCTACCACAGGAAGAAATAATTAAACGATTATGCCGGAAATATCAGTTCGTGGACTTGAGATGCCGGAGTCACCAATCAGGAAGTTGGCTCCTCTTGCCGCTGCAGCTAAAAAAAGTGGCGTTAAAGTTTACCATTTAAATATTGGTCAGCCCGATTTACCAACGCCACAATGTGGTTTAGATGCTCTGAAAAACATTGATCGTAATATTTTAGAATATTCTCCTTCACAGGGTTATCTATCTTATCGCGAGAAACTCTGTACTTTTTATAAGAAGTTTAATATCAATGTCACTCCGGATGATATCATTATCACGCTGGTGGCTCTGAGGCCGTACTCTATTCTTTCATGGCATGTTTAAATCCTGGTGACGAGATAATAGTCCCTGAGCCTGCCTATGCCAATTACATGGCCTTCGCTATTTCTGCAGGAGCCAAGATTAGAACAATAGCTACTTCCATAGAAGAAGGGTTTGCTTTGCCTAAAGTTGAGAAGTTTGAGGAGCTCATAAATGAACGTACACGTGCCATTATGATTTGTAACCCAAACAATCCAACAGGATATCTCTACACAAGACGTGAGATGAATCAGATCCGAGACTTGGTAAAGAAGTATGATTTGTATCTCTTCTCAGATGAAGTCTATCGTGAATACATATATACGGGGTCTCCTTACATATCAGCGATGCACTTACATGGAATTGAAAACAATACGGTATTAATAGATTCTGTCTCAAAGCGTTATAGTGAGTGTGGTATTCGTATTGGTGCTTTAATAACCAAGAATGAAGAGATTCGTAAGGCTGTTATGAAATTCTGTCAGGCTCGTTTGTCTCCTCCTCTTATTGGACAAATTGTTGCAGAGGCTAGTTTAGATGCACCGGAATCATATTACCGTGATGTATATGATGAATATGTAGAGCGTCGTAAATGCTTGATAGATGGGCTAAACCGTATTCCTGGAGTATACTCTCCTATTCCTATGGGAGCTTTCTATACTGTAGCTAAACTCCCTGTTGATGATTCCGAGAAGTTCTGTCGTTGGTGTTTGGAGGAATTCAATTACAAAGGTGAGACCGTTATGATGGCTCCAGCAAGCGGTTTCTATACGACACCAGGAGCAGGAATCAATCAGGTACGTATTGCTTACGTTTTGAAAAGAAAAGACTTAGAGCGTGCTCTCGTTATACTGGAAAAGGCTTTAGAGGAATATCCAGGTCGTGTAGAAGAAGAATAGTAAATGAATTATCCACTTTTTATTGCCCGAAAGATTTATAACGGAGGTGATAGAACACGTAAAGTGTCTAAGCCTGCTATCCGCATTGCCACTATAGGTGTGGCTATTGGACTTGCGGTTATGATTATCTCAGTTGGTGTTGTCTTAGGATTTAAACATACAATTCGCAATAAAGTAGTAGGATTTGGTAGTGATATAACAGTAGCGAATTTCCTTACGCTCCAAAGTTCAGAGCAATACCCTATCCAAATTACGGACTCTTTGGTCAAGGCTCTACAGATAACGCCTGGAATCAAGCATGTACAGCGCTATGATTATACGCAAGGTATACTGAAGACAGATAATGACTTCCTTGGAGTATTGCTAAAAGGAGTTGGCCCTGATTTCGACTCTACATTTATCCATGAGAACATGGTGGAGGGATCACTCCCACACTTTCATGATAATGAGAGCCAACAAAAAATAGTTATATCAAAGACTATTGCTGATAAGCTAAATCTGAAGGTTGGGCAACGTATCTTCGCATATTTCATAAATAAGCAAGGGGTACGTACACGTAAGTTCACTATCACAGGTATCTATGCAACAAATATGAAACAGTTTGATTCGCAGATATGCTTCACTGATATATATACTACGAACAAACTAAATGGTTGGGAGCCTGACCAGTATAGTGGCGCCGAACTACAAGTCGACAAATTCTCCCAACTTACTCCTATATCTATGCGTGTTCTTAATAAGGTAAAGAATACTGTTGACCACTATGGAGGTACTTATTCATCAGAAAACATCATAGAACAAAACCCACAAATATTCTCATGGTTAGATTTGATGGACATGAATGTTTGGATAATCCTTGCACTTATGATCTCCGTAGCTGGTGTAACTATGATTTCAGGCCTTCTTATCATTATCCTTGAACGGACACAGACGATTGGTATTTTGAAGGCTTTAGGATCACGTAACAGACAGATACGACACATCTTCCTTTGGTTTGCAACCTTTATTATTGGTAAAGGACTCTTATGGGGTAATATTATAGGACTTGGCTGCATATTATTTCAATCTTGGACAGGACTTGTAAAACTTGATCCTCAAACTTATTATGTCAACACAGTTCCTGTAGAAATCAACATTCCACTTATTATCGCACTAAACATGGTAACAATGCTGGTATGTTTAGTTATTCTTATAGCACCAAGTTATCTTATCAGTCATATTCATCCAGCTAAATCAATGCATTACGAATAAAGCTTTAAGATACACCGGCTATATCACAAATGTAGAAGCAATAACGTTTCTATATTTCTGAGATTATTATAATTCTTAAATTCTCGTCAGCATAATAATCATTGTTGCTCATAAGCCCTATTTTATTTTTCTTTTAGTTGCTGTCACTTTTAACATTTCTCATAAACATCTTGTTATCAATACGTTGTGATGTGAGGAAGGGTGAAGGGAGTGACAGGAAAATTGAAAAGCAGTCGTTTTTATGGTGTTCTTATAACTATGCAGAAGGTACAATACTCGTTTGTTATGAAAAGAAAAGGGACATTGGAAATGTTGTAATAAAGATTCATAAATAGAAAATAGCAGGTGCTCTTTAGTAAATTAAAAGACGCTCTTTTACATTGTAAAAGATGCCCTTTTGAGGTGTAAAAGGTGCTCTTTTGGAACGCAAAAGGGCACCTTTTATTTTCGGTTTTGTAACCTATTGGTACAGCGTGAGTTATGAAAGCGGAAATAATAGGTTTTCTTTTAATTATCAAGTCTTTTTGTATTCGGAATTGTAAGATGTTTTTCATAAGTCTTTAGTATATCAAGAGATACTATTTTCCCATTACATTTTAATCCTATTTTTTTGCTAGTTCACTAATATCATACATAGAAACTCCACCTTTTGAACTTTCTAAGCTCTTTGATATTTGTTGTAGAGAATATTTTTTGCCATATAAATGGCATAATATTACTATGCATGCTGCTCCACATTGCATAGCGTCATGTTGCTTTATAAAAACAAAACCTGCCATTCTTATTTTGTTAATGAAATAGTAAAAAGCAACTCTCTCCCTCTCATGTGATAACTGTAAACGTAGGTATTCATCATGTTAAAAATGGTGTAACTATAATACTGCTGATTGAAAATATTTCTCATATCAATACTGAAACGAAATGCTTTGTGTCTGTAACTGACCCCTGCATCGAAGATAGCCATAGTCTTGGTAAGATCTTGATACATTTCCTTTGTTGAAATATCTGCCATTGCCTTGAATTGCAGATTTGTTACAGGCTGTAATACCAAGTTGATATCATGTGTTTGCGACAAGAAAGATTTTGACACGTTTTGTACCTTTGTAAAGTTCTTTGAAAAGCTATAAGTATAATATAACTCCATAAAAGAAACAGGTTTGAATGAAACAGATGGAGCTACATTTAGACTGTTCCACGAATAGCTGTAAATCATACTATTTTGCATCATCAAGCTCTTGCTGTGCATATAAATTCCGTACAGCGAAAACTTGGTGTTGATAGCTTTTACCTGTTTTGTAATATTGAAATAGGTATTAATATTGTCAGTGCCGTTAGGACTTAGTGCCGGACATTCCTTAATCAATGTTTGCGACACATTCTGTGCCGACAATAAATTGTTGTGCTGATGTGTGTAGCCTATACCAAAATTAAGAAAAAACATTTCTATTGGATATTTTAAATCGTAAATAGCATTGAGCGTAACACTCCTATTCTCACTCAAGATCCCTAAACTGTACCTTTGATAGTTCAGACTGGTTTGTATCGGTGCTGTTATAAAATCAGCCAAATCACCTATCTTGTTTGCAAAAGCCCCTTGAATCCTTATCGTAGCTCTTGGTGTAACATTGTAGAGAAAATAAAATGAAGGATTAATTACAAAGCTCCATTTCTGCTTCTTTAATGGAGTTGTTCCCTCATTTTCAAAATCGATTCTTGTTGTAGCCAATGATACGCCTGCCTTGAAATTATATTTCCGTTGTGGGTGGGTATATTCATATTGTGGAGAGAATGAAAAATCTAATTCATTTCCCCTCACTAGGTTAAAGCCTGAATAGTCATCAGTTATCAAAGCTGAATTAACCCTTTCGCTACGATATTGGAATGAAAGAGGAAAATAAACTCGTGAGGCTCTTCTTTCATAAGTGGCAGAAATAGTTTCCTGATTCGTAAACTGTTTGCTGTTTGCACTTTGCTGAAAAGAGGCTACTCCTACGTGTGAAACGCGAATAGTGCCATTAGGCATAGTAGTATAACTGAGAAGAGAAGAAAGACTCCAGCGAAACTTATTTGTTTTCCAACGTATGGAAAGGTTGTTGGAAAAACCTAAATCGTGATATTTCTCATTTTGAAAGACCGAATTGCTATTGTTTTCAACTGTTGGCAATTCTGATTTTACGAACGAAGCCACTGATGAAAACCGATTGGTGATATATCGTTTATCGCTATTGTCCTTGTATTCGATAGTCAGGGTAGGCTTGTGAAGTGTAGAGGCAGATTGGTATTGATAATCTTGCACTAATTCGTCCAAACCATTACCAAAAAACATCTTATGATTGTAAGCATAGTTACATTGGGAATAAGCATAGCCTACATTTGTTCTTAACGACTTGTTTTCCGACAGTTTATAGAGTAGATTGAAGCTAGCGGAATAATCTTTGGGATGGATATACCTTTCTCTTTTGAGTGGTGCACTAGAAGAAGATAAGTTACCCAATAGTTTTACACCGTAAGATTCTAACTGGTCGTTTAGAAAATGATTGATATTTTCATCGGTAGCAAACTCCCTTATGTTCCCTATCTTAAATGTTCCCAAAAGTTGCATACGCGATTTGAAGAACATACCAGCTCCATTAGTTTGGTAAAGTCCTCCATTACTGCCTAAACCTCCAATTGCTTCATATGTCCCGACTGGTTTAAACTTGGCGTGCTTTGAAAGTTTTATATTTATTGCCACATCATCAGATAGCACGTCTTTGTCCATTTTGGCGTCTTTATGATTATTCAACACCTGCAGAGATGTAACGTAGTCTGCTGGAATATTGTTTGTGGCTACATTATATTGTCCACCAAGAAGATCCATTCCCTCAATGTAAAAATTGGAAATATCCTTTCCTAGATATTTTATACTTCCCGAATTAGTTACCTCTATACCGGGCAATCGCTTCATCGCATCTCTAAGCGTGTAATCGCCCTTTCCTGCGAAAGAACTCAACCGATAGGAAAGTGTATCGCCGTGCTGAATTATTTGTGGAGCCTTTACAACAACTTCCCTTAACTGCATCTTTTTTTCAAGTAATGTAATGTTCTTTTTTGTTTCTTTGCTATCTATTACTAGCTTGGTTTTCTCAAACGATATATGTCCGATAGAAAGTAGCACCTGCGTTTTAACACTATTGTAGCTTAAAGCATAGCTTCCCTTCTCATTGGTAAAGGTATAGGCAATGGGCTTGTTATTTTCTAAAATCTGCACATTGGCATTTCTTATTGGCATACCATTAGAGTCCGACACAATTCCAGTCAACGTATAGTTTCTTGAGCTTGTGCTTGTATCCAAACGAAAAGACAGAGAATATAAAGGAGTAATCTTTTCATCATCATTTAATCTCTAAAGGCACATAGCCATTTGTCCGTAGGCGTACTTGTACCCCATTGATAAAAATAGAATTGCTTCCACCGTCGCCTTTTTCCACTCTCATGTCCGTAATGCTCTCAGTAGGGATGTTGGCTATCGGGTTTTCTTCAAAGTGATTTTTTGCCTTGATAAATTTTTCACGGCTGGTAGTAATGCTATTGGATATTTTAGGCGCAGTGATTGGCGTAGCACCTTGCCTAAACGTAATAGCTTTAAAGCAGTGGATTTTATCGGTATCACAAGCATACATTATCAGTCCAGGCAATCCACCAAACTTCCAAGGTCCGAATTGGGATGGAATTTCTGATGAGAACCAAGCATTCCAAGTACGTCCGCCATACTCTCCTACCGCTTTATTACATAGATAGCCGCATATAGTATCGATCTCTTCGGTAAGTTGCCATGAAATACCATTCATCCCCTCTTGATAAAAATAAAGACTTGGAGGGATAACACTGTACACGGAGATTGATTTATCTGCCACATTTACAAAGGTAGTTTGGTCAAAGTAGTAGGCGGTTTTCACCATGCGCTCTTCTGCTTTCTTTACCTGCTCTTCGGTTGCTTGTCCTGTCTGCATCAAAGAGTCTAACTGAAAAGCAGCATAGTCGACAAACTTAGCGTGAATAGCATCAAACTGCAATATCGCTGTATAAGTTTCTGTTTCGGCATTCGCTGTTTTTACAGTGTATTCGTAAATACATTCATAATTATTATTTGTTTTCTGAGCGAAAACTTGTAAAGGGATGAGTAAAAAGAGGACTAAATAATTCTGTTTCATAACTAAGATGCATTAATAATATCTAATATCGTTATTCCTGATGGAAGTTTTTCTCCATTTAGGATGTATGTAGGAGTTTTTCCTATATGATCATTTTCAAACCATTTATAATGTGATAATATTATATAATTTTTTGTGCTATCTTTGCTCTTATCTTTTTTGCAATAATGTTTTATAAACTTTTCTCTTCCAAAATAAAGGTATGGAAGTTCTTGTTTGTCTATAGAATCTAAACTATCGATTATTTTTGCATTTATTTTAATCCCATAATAAGATAATATCCTTGCATACCCTAATAGATTATCCCTATCAGGGTGAGTCCAAAAAAATCCTCTCAAATTCTTATTTGTAAAGGGTACTTTCAGTAGTCTAAGAATATAAGCTATTAATGTCACTTTTGAATTTCTTTTATTACAACATTCTTGCACAAGTCAAAGGCATTATTTTCTACTTCCACCTTTGGGGATAGGATAACTAATCTTAATGAAATGCAACCAATAAAAGCTTGTATCCCTATCTTTTGAATAGATGCAGGTAAGGAAATTTCATCCAAACTTAAACAACGTGCAAAAGCATATTTCTCTATAGTTTGCAGAGAATTGGGAAGTTTTATTTTTTTTAATCCTTTACAACCTGCAAAAGTGCGTTCTTTTATTTCTATGATAGAATCGGGCAATACCAATTCCTGTATGCTTTCACACAATGTGAATGCCTTACCCCCTATATAAGTAACAGTATTTGGTATTTTTGAAATTGTAATCCTGCAACAATCCCAAAATGCCCCATATTCTATCCTTTTAAGATTTGGGGGCAGTGAGTCTAAACGTAAATTTTCGCACATATTAAAAGAATTTTGTCCAATAATTCTCAGAGAATTTGGCAGATATATATGATGTAGATTTTTACAAGTATCAAAAGCTCTTCCTTTGATTATTTCCACCTTCGGGAAGTATGACCGTTTTAATGTAATCGTTAAAAACAAAACAGCAATTTCCTATAGCCTTAACCTGTTTTAAATTATCTTCTTTAGTTAAATCCACTATACTATCTTTTCTTTCCCATTTTACAAGTTCAAGGACCCCTGCAGAGTCCGAGACCTCATATCCAAGCTTAGAGGTCTGACCTTTGACAAATTCAAGTGAGAAAAAAAATAACAAAAGGACTATAAATATTTTTTTCATAAAATGTATAAATTGAAAGAAACACGAAAACTGGTCAATAATTTAGTACTGACTAGTTTTCGTTACCTTGTCATTAACACTTTCCTGCAAACTCTAAGCATTCTTGAACGGAAGAAACTTGTTTTGTGCGTATTGAACCATCTTTCTCTCTTACCGTGCATGGAAAACTTGCTTCACTTGCAAGATTATTACTTGTTACATTTTCTGCACTTCCACCACGAATTGCACGCAAATCTTCGGGTTGCAAACATAAGTTTTTGGATTGTTTTTTGAATACTTTCATACTATTAAATTTTAGATAGACTCGAATATTATACATTCTCATTGATTCGCCGAGTTTGTTAACCGAAACAACAAGCTTTTATTTTTTCTATACAATAGAACCATTTAATCAATTCTTTTTTTATTCTAATTATATTTTGCAAATATATATATCTATATTGTTTATAACAAGAAAAGTCAGTATTATTTTAAAAAAAATGTATTTTATGAGTATTTGTGGTATATTTGTAGCGTCGTTTACTATTTACACATTATTTATGTCTATATGGATACAAAATTAATTTCATTAAAAGATTTTGAAATTTCTCCTAACGAGAATGTCATTGAACGTAGCCAAAACTTCCAAAGTTACATAGACCAGATGAATCAGTTCGGCTGCAAGATCTATTGGGTTATGGCAAAAACGGGAGTTGTAGCAAAAATGCAGATAGAGGGCTATGATGGTACTCAACTCTGTTTTATTGTTGACAGGATAGGTTACAACAAGGATAATATTACTGTACTTACTCTATATACCTCTAAGAAGATTTGGCATTAATTATGAGTTGGAAAACGAAAAATACGACATACACAAAGTTGCATAATAGACGTTGATAAGACCTGTTTTCCAAAGTTGCTGTCACTTCTGTCATGTCGTATTGCTACTTAACCTCCTTGTTATTAGCATGTTATTTGAAGTGTTAAAAGTGATAGCAACATTTATTTAACGTGAGTTCGTAGAACTCACGTTAAATAAGCATCTATTTTGTTATTAAAAAAAGAATGCAATTGAAAGGTGATCATTATACGGTCCATGTGAACTCATATAATAATTAATCTATTATCCTAATGTTGGTACAATAGCTAAATATACTACATCATGGTCTGTACAATTCTCAAACCAGTGAAAATGCCCTTCCGGACAATAATGTAACTGACCTACCCTAGCAACTTCAGTCTTATCATCATAATGTACTGTTAACTCCCCACTAATGACATACATAACTTCGAAGGTTCCGACATGCTGGTGTTTCCCACTAAAAGCACCTGGTCGTAATGTTGAATACATAATACGTGCTTTATCATCAACATAAGCACGCATATCAAGTTTCCCTTCACCACCTTTGAAGCCATCTATGTGCTCCTCTTTAATCTTATCAAAATCTATTATCATACTATAAATATTTTGATTACAAAGTTAAGAAAAAAAGCAGAGACCCATACCGAGTCCCTGCTTTTTTATATGCTTAATTCATCCAATTAGAAGGTATAACGCAAACCGAGTTGACCACGCCAACGGCTATAATAAGTATCGTAATTACGAGCTACGTGAGTACCATCAAACTTAAACACACCATTTCCTTCGTAGTTGAAAGGACTAAAGTAACGGCCAAAACCATCACCATAAGTATGTCCCCAATCTTTATTTAACAGGTTGCCAAGATTAATGATATCAAAACTTAACTCAAGTGAATTCAGCTGACCACCAACCTTAAAACTATACTTTTGTGCAAGGTGTACATCGAAATGATGCTCAAAAGCAAGGTTATCGGCATAGCGTTTGAAATATTCCCCACGATGATCACGCATGTAAGAATCATCACCAACCCACTGCTTCATCAATGAGCGCTGCTGATCTTCCGTTAATGTTCCATTAAAGCCTGGGCCAAGAACTTTGGTAATCAGTGGATAAATATCTTTACTGTTATTCACTCTGACATTACTAGCGAACTTCATCTTATCAATTTGTGCATCTGTAGGAATCCACATAAGGTCATTACCATTAGCACCATCTCCATTCATATCTCCATAAACTTCAATGACATATGGTGACCCACTGCGTCCTTGATATATCAATCCAACAGTTGTCTCCCACTGTTTTCTTGCACCATAATTTGTATGATAGTATGCACTAGCTTGAATACGATGAGGAACATTGTATGCACTAAGACTAAGTTCTGGATCATTTGCATCACGATAGGTCGCATTGAACATCCAGTTACTACCAGCAACAGAAGAAGTACCACTATTGACACTCATAGAGCGAGTCCATGTGTAACTTGCCATAAGATCAAGACCAAAGTTGAAGTGCTTCTCTGCCTTAAGTGACAAGTTTAGTGTATATCCCTTGCTGGTATTATAAAGAGCATAGACATATGAATAAGGAGTACCAGTAGTTGTCCGTTCATACATTGGACGATTATCCCAGTCATACCCTGTTACCTGACCAAAGGTCTGCCCTGTCTTATCAACAGAAAGATTCTTATAATAAATATCATTTAAAGTCTTAGAGTAAATTGCTTCTGCTGTCCAATCAATACCCAAAAGATTAAAATCAAAACCGAGGTTTGCTTTCAATGTTTGAGCAAACTTAAAGTTATCCTCAAACACATTGACTTCTTGACTACCAGCAGCTCTTAAGCGTGCCGCATTAGCCTCCTGTCCATTTGGATCAAGTATCAGATCCAGTCCTTTAGGACTATTCACAGAATAAGTCTGCATTTGGAGACCTGTCTTCACGAAGTTATTACTGATCCATACATAAGGAATACGACCTGTGAAGACACCAAGTCCACCACGGAGGATATACTTACGATCTTTATTAATATCCCAACGGAAACCTACACGAGGACTCCAAAGTGGAGTACTTGAGAGTTTATGATTCGTTCGAACACCCCAGTTATGGGCTGCAGCATACTGATTAAATGGTTCATTTGCAGTAGGTGTTTTGAAGAAAAGTGGAATTTCCATTCGCAAACCATATGTAAATTGGAAAGATGGTGTCACATTCCACTTATCTTGGGCATAGAAACCAAGTTGTCCTGCAGAGAAAGGAGCTTTCCAACGTGGGTCTCCTGTTACATCAACATTTGCTACTCCAAATCGATACTGACGGAAATAATTATAGGTAGGATCTATTGTTCCTGCTATGAAATCAGCATAGTATTTATCAAAATGGGCCTTGTCAGTAAAATCATAAGAGCCATTGGCATCTTGGATAAAGAGGTTAGCGAACTTATAGAATTCGTTATGTGTACCAAAAGTATAGGTATGATTACCTTTATACCAGGTCAAGTTATCTTCTATTGTATATATATCCTGATCCAAAGAGTTTGCCATTGAAGAGCGCTCATTACCAATATTAACAGACCCACCTGTCACTTGTAGGGAGATCATAGGGAAAGCTGATGATACATTACGCTTATCACGAACACGTACATAACTTACACGTGCTTCATTACTTACAACAGGAGATAACCTACTTTGCAACTCTGCTGTAAAAGAATTCGTCTTACTCGTGAATGGGAAATAATAGTGATCATCATTCAAAGAAGAAGCTGAACTAACAACATTCAATTGCTTTGCATCAACATAACTCCATCGGAAGGAGAATTTATTGAAATCGTTGATATTCCAATCTATCTTAGCTCCAAACTTATTACTTTTCGTATAAATGTCAGGATTAGCAAAGGTTCCATCATATGACAAGCCTTGGCGTTGAGCCATATCCTTAATTTTTTGCATGACATCATCAGCTTCATCAGGATTAACACGTGAACCTGACTGACGATAACCATTAAGGTTTGGATAAGTCTTATTCGTATTTTCATAGTTAATGAAGAAGAACAACTTATTCTTAATAATCGGACCTCCAAGTGTCATACCCCATTGGTACTCTTGCTGTTTTTGATATTTTGGTGCATAGCCAGTACCATCAGAATACGGATAGTGATGCCCTATCAAGCTTTGGTTATTTCCAAAACCATACAAACTACCGTGGAACTTATTAGTACCAGACTTAGTAATAGCATTAATAGAGCCACCCGTAAAACCACTCTGTCGTACATCAAAAGGAGCAACGTTAACCTGAATTTGCTCAATAGTCTCCATTGAAACAGGTTGTGTTCCTGCTTGACCACCATTTGAACCATCTGCAGTAAGACCGAACACGTCGTTATTCATAGCTCCATCTATCATAAATGAATTATAACGGTTACTTGCACCAGCAAATGACATAGCCCCATTATTTGAAGTTGTCAACTGTGGATTCAATCGGGCAACATCAGCAATACCGTGAGTAATACTAGGCATATCAGCAATCTGCTTTGAGCTGATACTTTGTGCGGCACCCGTCTTTGTGGCATTTACACCCGCACTCCCTGTTACAACAACTTCTTGAAGTTCTTTAGAATCGTCTTGTAGTGTACAAGAGAGATCTTCCGTCTCACCAAGTTGGAGCATCACATTCTCAAAGGTCTTTGTTTTTTGGCCAACATAAGCCACTTGTACCTTGTACGGCCCACCTACACGCATACCTTGAATAGTATACCGACCATCTATATTCGTCACAGCCCTATAGACGGTTCCTGATGGTTCATGAGTTGCCGTAATAGTAGCACCAATGACATCTTCACCTTGAGATGTCACTCTACCACTGATTCCTGATGTTGTTATCTGAGCCATGACAGTAGTTGTCATTGTCATTAACAACATGAACAAGAAAAGTAATCTTTTTTGCATAGTTTAAGCTAAGAGATTAAATGAAATAATAACGTTATTTAAATGTATGTTGCAAATATAAATAAAACTTTCGATACTTACACGAGATGAAAGACAAAAGTTTGTAATGGACTATTCTTGTAAAGCCCTTCTTTTCAAATACTCATGTCACATTAGAGAGACTATAAAAAATTATACCCATTTTACTCATATTCCTTCTAATATTCTATTCTTAATTATTAATTTTAATATACAAAAACAGCTTACACCCTACGTGCAAGCTGTGATATCATAACGGCAAAGAGCCCTGCAGTTTCCGTGCGCAAACGACTCTCCCCCAAAGTCACACTCTTAAAGCCATGTTCCATTGCATAACGTACCTCATCAAAAGAGAAATCACCTTCTGGACCAACTAAAACAAGAATGTCTTCTTCAAGTGATTGATTCGCCTCTGTAAAGAAATCCAGTTTCGAAATTTCAGAATAGCAATGGCAGATATATTTTTGCCCTGCTGATGTACAATTATCAATGAACTGATGGAACGGTATCATAGGTTCTACAACAGGCTTCCATCCCTTCCTACTCTGCTTTACAGCAGAAATTATGATTTTCTCTATTCGATCTACACGTAAAGATTTACGCTCAGAGAATTTACAATCAAGAAAACTAATCTTATTAAAGCCAATCTCCGTAGCCTTCTCTACTAACCATTCCATGCGTCCCATATCTTTTGTAGGGGCAATAGCAAGATGAATTCCACCATGCCATGTAGGCTCTTGTTTAAGTGTTTGTTTAATAGTATAAACACACTTCTTTGATGTAGTTAATGCGACTTCTGCTCGAAAGAAACATCCTTCCCCATCAATAAGAAAGAGCTCATCCCCTTCCTTCAATCGGAGAACACGTAATGCATGTATTGCTTCGTCTGCAGGTAATTCTGTTTCTGTTACAGCATTAGGAACATAAAAGTATCTAGCTTCTTTCATTTATCAAAATTATAAGAAAATCTATTCATCTAAGTTCCTCTTCTCACGTTGTTTCATCTCATCTCGGAGCATTGATGCCAATTCATAGTTTTCATCTTCTATGGCTTGCTTTAAAGCACGACGTAACATATCTGGGCTAAGTGCATTAAGTGGTAATGCCATCTTATTCTGCCCTCCCATATTATGGACACTCTGACGATTAAAAAGATGCTCCTCCATAAAGATCTCAAGTTTTGCCACTAAGGCTAAGAGAATTGCATCAGAAGCGCGCATAGGTGTATGAGTTAAATCATCCTTATTAACTAACAAAGCCTTATACTGTCCATCAATAATTGAATTGAATAGGATTTCATAATGATCATTCGTCATAAGAGGGCTTACTTGACATAATACTTCAGGCAAAAATCTACTCGTATCCACATCTTTACTCGTGCGTAATCCGATTTCATATTCTATATTACTATCACAGACAATAGCTACCTGCCTTGTACGACTTAAGTCTGTGAGTAAAAGAAGCCCCAGTTCCGGACCTCCAACAATTTCGGATATGCCAACAAAAAGAAGTTGAACTTTACTCATAGTGAGGTTTCTACACTCTAATAGTATATCTACTATACAATTTGACTTACATATATTATGCCTTCTTCGGATGAAATATCACAGCAAAACAAACTCCTACAACAAAAGCATAACCAGCAAAGATAAACCAACAAGCTGGCCAGTCGCCAACAGTTAAGATATCCATACCAACTTTTTGGGGATGTGTATAAGCATTAATAATAGCTTGAGCAACTAAAGTACCGATTGTAGCCCCAACACCATTTGTCATAAGCATAAACAACCCTTGTGCTGACGAGCGTAACGCAGGCTCTGTACTATTATCAACAAACAGAGAACCAGAGATATTGAAGAAGTCAAAAGCTACACCATACACTATCATTGACAACACAAACAACAACACTCCAGGGAAGCCTGGATTCCCTACTCCAAATAATCCAAAGCGCAATACCCAAGCGAACATAGCTATCAGCATAACATTCTTTATGCCATAATGACGCATAAAGAATGGTATAAGAAGAATGCAACATGTTTCACTAACTTGTGACAAACTAATTAGAATATTCGCATGTTGTACTCCAAACGCTTCAGCAAACTCTGGCTGTGCACCAAAACTGAATAGGAAAGGATTAGCAAAACTGTTCGTTATCTGAAGACTAACACCAAGAAGCATTGAGAATATAAAGAATATTGCCATCTTCTTCTCCTTAAATAGCGCAAAGGCTCGTAAACCAAACGCATCTACAAAACTTTTCTTATTATTACCTTTGCAGACATCACAATTTGGTAATGTAAATGTGTATAAGAAAAGAATAATACTTACAACGCCAGAGGTTATAAACTGATTCTGATTACTCTGAAAACCTAATAGGTCTACTATCCACATGGTTAAAATAAACCCTATGGTTCCAAACACACGAATTGGAGGGAAATCTTTAACTGTATCCATCCCAGCTTTTGTCAACGCACTATAGGCTACAGAGTTTGAAAGAGCTAACGTAGGCATATAGAAAGCAACGGATAAAGAATAAAGAGTAAATATTACGGGAAAATCAGCCTGCTTCCCAACACTAATGCCATAACCTGCTGTTGCAAACATAAATAAACCTGCAAGTAAATGACAAAAGCCCAATAAACGCTGAGCAGGAATCCAGCGGTCAGCAACAATACCCATTAGGGCTGGCATAAAGATTGAGACAACACCCTGCATGGAATAAAATAAACCTATCTCAGACCCAATACCAACATTACCAAGATAGCGTCCCATGGAAGTTAAATAAGCCCCCCACACTGCGAACTCCAAGAAGTTCATCAACGCTAAACGTATCTTCAAATTCATGTTTCAGCTATTTAAAACGCACCGCAAAAGTAATTATTTTATTAGAGATTGCCAAAAGAACTATCACTTTTCATAACGAAAAACCTTTCCTGTCCATATTAATCGCGAAGGTTTTAATAACATCCTCGCCCTTTTAACATCCTCTTTAGACAATAATGGGAAGTTATAATCTACTAACAAGAAATTATCCATGTCTGAGAAATGAAGTTCCTGTAGTCTCGGAGTCATTATTGAGCACAAATCTGCATACGTTGAATTACTCATCGTATCAGGCTGTTGTACAGAAAAAGTTTCTGGAAGAGTTATCTTACGAACATTCCACTGATAATCATAAACACGCAATTTACTTTCAGCAACAGGCCCATTCCAAGTTTCAACTAAGGCAAATGAAGATGGGTCCAATATCTTTATCTCAAGTTGTGTATTCTTATTTAGCAAAACTTTAAGGTAATCCTTTGTCATTCTTTTTATAAAAGTAGAATCACCAAAAGTGTTCTTCACAACAGGAGTAACATTCATTTTAATGTAATCTACGAGCTCAGTACGCTGGCTTTTAGTGAGATAAGGGATAATACTATCTGGCATTTCTATCCATATTTCACGAAGACTCTGTGCAGAAATACAAAGACTGCAAGCAAGACAATATATAATTACAAATATTTTCTTCATAATGTTAAAATTTAGAAGGGACCAAACGATAGTTCACAGCTATTACGGAAGGTAGCAATAGTAAAAAAACGAGTTCCATCTTTATCATAACCTACAACAAATCTTCCATCTTCCGCATTCATTCCTTCCGTAGTACTATAAACTTCTGCATATTTTTTCCACAAAGTTTTCATATGTTCAATTGCCTTTGGTCGACTTATACAAATAGTTCTTAGACGAATAATATACAGACAACTATCACCATTAAAAAAGACATCGGCTTCAGAATATTTATCCCCATTAAACAAAACATTTTTAAATACAACTTTATTACCAACTTCAGACACTGGCTGTCCAAACTTATTTATAAGCTCTTTCATTGCTTCTTGCCTGTTTTCCATGAAAGTAATACCGTCTATACCTCGTTGCGCTTTACCAGCAGCTATCAGGAAAGAAGCAATTATAATCAGTAGGAACTTCTTCATTTATTATTTCTTTTTCATCTTCAGAGAAACATTTGCAAAGATACAAAAAAGAAAGTAGAAATGAATAAAAAGCTAAATCCTTTTGCTATCTCTACGTTTTCCGTTACCTTTGCCAACAGAAACAAAGCTTATATAAAATGAGATGTCCAAACTGTAATACAGAAATAAATGAAAAAGCAAATCACTGTCCACATTGTGGTACGCCAATACCTCGCAAAGAAGATGAACCTACATTAGGACGTGGAATCGTAACATTTATCATTATTGGTACTTTTTCCCTTGTTGGCTTTGGATTTTTCTATTACGGCCAACACAAAAATGATCCAGAATATACTCAAACTGCAATTGAACCCGACTCCAATCTAGCCGAATCAAATAAGGCAAAATTTGATACCATCACTAAGGATACGACATCTAAAGACTCTCTCGATAATCAAGAGGAGGAACAAGCAGAGAAAGTATTTAATAGTATTCGTGGGAGACACCAAATAAGACATAAGAAATCTGAACAAACTTCGGAAGATCCAGATATAGATAATAGCCCTTCTGAAACGACATCTAGTTCACTAAATGAGACATCAACGACCCCTACGGCATCTAAGCCCCGCATAGAGTCAATAGAAACAGAATAATGAAGATTATCCGAACACCATATTTACCTCCCCAGAATTATGATGCGATCAATATTCTTGGTATTCTTTTCGTACATCCTAACACTGATCTAACAAAAGAACTTATCAATCATGAGCGTATACACACGCGTCAAATGCTTGAGATGTTAATCTTACCATTTTATATTTGGTATATTACAGAATGGTTGATTCGCCTCCCCTTTCATGGTCGTGCTTACTTGAATCTGTCATTTGAACGTGAAGCTTATCGGAACATGAACAACTTGAACTATCTTTCAGAACGCAAAGCTTTTGCTTGGCTACATTATATGTAAGGCGAACTCCAACATGGTTCTACGAATAAGCATATACTTGTTCAAATCTACATAATCTCTCCTAAAGATACAAAAGAAACTATCTATACAAATAATATATCGTAAGAGATACAAAGAATGAACATAAAACAAGCATCTTGAGATTCATAATACACAGATAATTAAAGATCTACAATTCACAATTCAAAAGATGCTATTTTACTTTGTAGAAAGGCTTCTTTTACTATTTAATTGTGTTTTTACCATTTTATAATCACGTAAACTTTTTATTCTTTCACATACTACTAATTCTTCAAAAGATTATAAAAATGCTCTTCATTTATATAAACTCATGAAATAGTATTTTCGCAAGGAATCATATTACTTTATAAAATCCAGTCTTTCCTAGTCGATTCCGATAACCTCTAACAAATCTTTATGAACTCTAAATTTTACATCCTTACCTCCAAAAGGCATACCATAGATGCGCGTTGCGTCATGTTGATATTGTGGACGTGGATCTTCCGCAAGCAGATCCTTTAATGCTGCTAATTCATTCTCACCAAATTCTTTGGAGAACTTATTAGGAATATGTACAGACAAACGTTTCCATTTCCTCATATCAGTGAACCCACCTTTTGCCTCTGGATGACAATCTACATAAGGAATATAAGGTTTTATATCATATATTGGTGTTCCGTCCATAAGATCAGCCCCGACAACTTCAATATTTTCTTCACTGATCTGTTTGATACGAACACACGATAACCCTAATCCATTAGGACGGAAAGGAGAGCGTGTAGCAAAAACTCCTAGTCTCTCATTACCACCCAATCGCGGAGGGCGTACTGTTAGTTTGCACTCATTCAAGGATTTATTAGCAGAAAAGCCCCAGATAAGCCATAAATAATCAAACTCATCCAATCCCCTTAAGGCTTCTTTTTTACGATATCTTTTTTCAAAAACAATATGACCAATAAGATTCTCAGATAAACCACTTTGTCGAGGTATACCAAACTTTGAAGTCAGTGGAGAGTGGAAATAAGCTATCGGTGTAATCTCTTTCATAGAGACAAAGGTAATATTTTGTATTGAATTGATGCAAGATAAATGATTTTTATTTATCTTTGCAAGCAGAATAAAAGTTATAATAATATGGAAAATAAAGTGAAGCAAAACATTGATCTCCCAGAGAATGCTTTTAGAGAACTAAAAGATGATGAGGAGTATGAGCCTATCATGTCACCCAGCAAAACATATCGTGAAGTAAGTCCATGGTCAATTACTTGGGGCATCTTCATGGCTGTTCTCTTCTCTGCTGCGGCAGCCTATTTAGGTTTAAAAGTTGGTCAAGTGTTCGAAGCTGCTATCCCTATCGCTATTATTGCCATAGGCCTATCATCTGCTACAAAGCGGAAAAATGCACTTGGCGAGAATGTTATCATCCAAAGTATAGGTGCTTGTTCAGGAGCAGTTGTTGCAGGTGGTATCTTTGTCATGCCAGCCATATATATGCTTGATCTTCAGGCTGACTTCTTTAAGATTTTCATTGCAGCTGCTTTAGGAGGTGTCCTTGGCATTTTGTTTTTGATTCCTTTTCGTAAATACTTTGTAAAGGATCAGCATGGAAAATACCCTTTCCCCGAGGCTACTGCCACAACACAAGTACTTGTTAGTGGAGAAAAAGGAGGAAGTCAAGCAAAACCACTATTGATAGCAGGTCTTATTGGCGGATTATATGACTTCATTGTTGCAACCTTTGGATGGTGGAATGAAAACGTAACAAGCCGAATGATAGGCTTTGGAGAAACTATTGCAGACAAAGCAAAACTCGTGTTTAAAGTAAACACCGGTGCAGCAGTCTTTGGACTCGGCTATATCATTGGTTTGAAATATGCCTTTATAATTTGTTTAGGTTCCGTGACTGTATGGTGGTTAATTGTCCCAGGTATGGCACTTATTTTCCCAGATAGTGTACTCAACCAATGGGATCCAACTATAACCACGGCTGTTGGACAGATGGCCCCAGAGGCAATTTTCAAGGCTTATGCTCGCTCTATTGGCATTGGGGGTATCGCCATGTCGGGAATTATAGGTATCATAAAATCATGGGGGATTATTAAAAGTGCTATAGGCTTAGCTGCACGTGAGATGAAAGGAAAAGGAGGAGACCAAGGGATGATAATCCGAACCCAGCGTGACATCTCCTTTAAGATTATAGCTTTTGGAAGTATTGCTACATTAGTAGTTACTTTTCTCTTTTTCTATCTTGGTGTAATGGACTTCAATTTACTCCATGCCGTAGTAGGAATCATTTTGGTTGCAGTTATTGCTTTCCTCTTTACTACCGTTGCTGCCAATGCCATTGCTATTGTTGGTAGTAATCCTGTATCAGGAATGACATTGATGACTTTGATCCTTGCTTCTGTTGTTATGGTAGCTGTTGGCTTGAAAGGCAATGCTGGTATGTTGGCTGCATTGCTCATGGGAGGTGTGGTTTGTACTGCACTATCAATGGCAGGGTCATTTATTACTGATTTGAAAATTGGCTATTGGCTTGGGACAACACCAAGAAAACAGGAAACTTGGAAGTTCCTGGGGACCATAATATCAGCTGCGACAGTGGCTGGTGTGATGATTGTTCTTGACAAAACCTATGGTTTTAACTCTGGCAAGCTTGCTGCCCCACAAGCTAATGCAATGGCTGCTGTCATCAAACCTTTAATGAGTGGACAGGGGGCGCCATGGATTCTTTATGCGATTGGCGCTGTAATAGCACTTGTACTTGACCGTTGTAAAGTTCCAGCTCTGGCTTTTGCTCTTGGAATGTTCATACCTTTAGAACTGAATATCCCACTACTTGTTGGAGGAGCTGTTAATTGGTACGTAACAACACGCTCAAAGAGTGAGGCAATCAATAAAGCTCGTGGTGACAAAGGTACACTTTTGGCATCAGGATTCATTGCTGGTGGTGCACTCATGGGGGTCATCTCTGCCCTACTCAAGTTTGGAGGTATCGACTTTGATTATTCTTCCTGGTGGGGAAATCATTTGTCCGAGCTCCTCTCTCTCGTTGCATATTGTGCATTAATTATCTATTTTATCCTTGCGACAAAGCCTCGAAAGGATGAAATAGAAGAATAATATCATTAAGCCTGCATACCAAAGTTAAGTTCTAAGAGACTGAAAAGTCCATGAAGACTGCAATTAAACTTTGCTAATAGCTTTGATTCCTACTAATAATATAGAAAGTCCATAGGATCTTTTCAGAACCCTATGGACTTTCTATATTATACACTAAATCGTTAGATAAATAACTATGCGAATACGATTTCTTACTATCTTCTACCGTGATACCCCATCCCATGCTTTTCGTCATGGCGATAACGTGTTGTAAAATCAGGTTGATCCATTTCTATCGGATTATCATTCAGTTCAGGTTCTCCCATCCATTCTACTATTTTATCAACCCAATGAGCTGCTCCTTGGCGTGTTGGATGAACACCATCAGCACGTGAAGCAATAACAGAACTGCTATCAAAAAACTTCCCTTCACCCGTACAATCACGAATAACATTAACAATCCTACGGTCCTTTACCTTTCGCCATGGAAGCGGTCCTACCCAAACATAAGGAATATTACCAACACGACTTAGAATAGTTTGTATCGCAGCCGTACGTCGATTATAATCTTTATATCCTAAATCATTAGTACCTAAACTTATGATAATATACGTAGGACGTACCCGTTCTATCTGATATTGTAGGTCAGAAGCTATTGCCCAATCACGTGTTGTACTACCGTACCAGACTATAGAATGGAATTCAAAACCGTTCTTGACAGCGTAATCATTGAAGCGAGCACCCATGCCATCAGCCATAGAATCCCCTATAAGTAACACAACTTGATTACGACTATCAGCAACTTGTGTTGCATGCGTTGAGGATGTAGAAGGCGGTGAAACCAAAATATCTTCTGTCTCTTCAGAAGACTGTTCATTATAGGGCTGTGCTGACAACACATCAGGCTCCACTGTTTCAACAGGACGATTCTTCTGTACAGAGAAACTATAATCTTCTTGTGCCAAAACATTGCATGACAGCAATATTAATAATGTTATTATATAATACTTCTTCATGATTCTTAATTCTTTCGTTTCATAGTATGGTCATAATACCATATCTCAATACTGTTAATGATATTCTGCCACAGGATATAACATCCTGGACCAACTGTTGAAAGTGGGTTCATGTATGTATAAGCAATCCAAATTGCAAAAGCTGTATTCTTTTGCCCCAAAGCTTGCCCAGCATTAATCGTACTATTAAAATAATGTCCAATATGTCTACCCACTGCAAATTGCACTAAACAGACAACAAGAACCAATATAGCTATTAACAAAAGGAATCCTACAGATGCATCAGCATGCAGAATATTTTTCATTGTTGTCCCAGAAACTATAAGTAATGAACACCCCCAAAGGTAATAACTAAGATCCTTCACACTTATAACCCAACGATAAAATCTCTGTAGCATACGTATATGCTTCGTAAGGTAAGCCAAGAACATAGGTACAACTAACACAAGGCATACTTTATAAAGAATAAGGAAAAAAGCACTCATAAAAGTCATGTTGACACTCTTTTCTATCAATGGAAGACAAAGAGGGATAAGAATGGCACAGATAATATTCGACAGAAAAGTATATGATGTCATCTCTTCCAGATCTCCGCCCAGCTTCTGTGTCACTACTGCAGCAGCCGTTGCACAGGGACAGATGATGCATGTAAGAATCGCTTCAAGTAGGACAAGTCCTTTTCCTGTAACATGAAAGAAAGAGATTATACCAATAATGACTGCCACAAAGAGTACTTGGGAGAAACCTATCCAGAAATGCCAGCCTACAGGAACAAGCCCTCTAAAGTCTACTTTACAGAAAGTTACATATAAGACTAAGAACATAAAGAGTGGTAACATCTCATCAAAGATTGGTGCAAAGAAAACAGATGCTTTGTCTAATGCAGGGATAAAAGCAAAAAAGAGATATATAATTGCACCCGTAGCTATTGCTACAGGCAGCGTCCAATCCTTTATAAAATGAATTATTCTCACCATCTTTCATGTACTCAAGTTGGATTCTAAACTTCTTAAAAAGAAGAGAAACGGGTGCAAAGTTACGAAAAATTACTGAGAATCAGATATAAAAGCAATTATCAGGAGTTAAAGAAGGCAAAGTAAATACTATGTAAACTAAGCAAAGTAAAGCAAGAAGAACAAACAAAAGATCCCATATAAAAGATTCGGAACGGTTGTTTCCTATGTCCAAATAATACCAAGGAAATCTCCATCAGTCATTAAGTACGATATGTGTTTATAGGTAACTCCACAGATGTTAACGTTCATCACAGTTATAGTGTTTACCATCAACTCCTCTATACCAATACGTCTAACCACCATTAGTGACCAAAACAAAGATTATACAACAAATAAAAATCCCACCAACATGGAGTCAGTGGGATTGTCACCTCAACACTTGAGGCTATAGAGAAGCAATTTATGCCATTTATCTTACGTGTAGACGGTTTACAGCATCTGTACTATACTTTGCGAAATCATTCTTCTTAGCAGCTCCAAAAGTCGCTTGATTTGCAGCTCTCGTCAAACTATTTGTTGCCTTTGCACTAGCTGGTTGCTGGCGGGCAAGATCGAAACGCAATACATCAGTAGTATTTGTGCTGAATGCTGTACCAAAGAAGGTGTCATAACCCTTTTCTTTCTCATACCCTAAGTGGAAGCCATTTTTATCTGATTTACTGTCAAGAACAAAGACATTACCACTCTTAGTATATTTAATATAGATATTTCCGTCAGTGTTTACATACCAAGAGAAAGCCAAAGTCTGTTGGTCACCCTTCGCATTTGTATCAACCTCGACACCATTTCCACCCAAAGAATTGGCAGAAGAGTTATATTGGAAGAACTTCATATTTGCTTTAAACTGATCACTTACACGTTTTTTCGTACTATCATCCGTGTACTCATAGACCATACTACCTTCCCATTCACCCGTTAAAGTGCGTGCTTCCTCCAGTAAACTGTTATTCTGAGACTCCTGTCTTTGGTTATAATTATTATTCCATACATAACGGCCATTATTATTAATCATCCCAATAGATATCACCTCCTATAGCATTCATAAATGCCTCCAATTCACTAGTATAGGCATCTGGATAGTAAGTTATGAACCAATTATAGGCAGCAGTGTTACTTGAACCATTAGGAAATACCCTGTAATAGTTCTGTACAGCATTAGCAACTAAATCATCATAATAATCATTTCCACTATATAATGAATCATCATCACAGCTAGTAAATGTCAGCGGACTTGCTACTATAGCAAGCGCAAGGAAGAGTTTTGTTATTTGTCTCATATGTATACTATTTTATTATCTAATCTTTTTCTTTTCTGACTGATGCAAAAGTATATAAAGATTGTAGCTTATAATATGTAAATTTACTATTAATAATAGGGATTTCCCTACAGTATCTATAAAACTTTTGTACTTTTAAAGAGGGAATAAAGCAAAGAATAAAAATAAAATTCGTACATTTGCAACTCGTAATAACTAAGTATCTTAATAAAAAAGAAAAGATAAATAAAAGGAAATGAGAACAGTTTATGAATTCTCTGTCAAGGACAGAAAAGGGAAAGAAGTATCTTTAAAAGAGTATGCCAATGAAGTACTGTTAATAGTAAACACTGCAACCAAGTGCGGTTTCACCCCTACATACAAAGAACTGGAGGAACTTTATGAGAAATACCATGCACAGGGGTTTGAAGTTCTTGATTTTCCTTGTAACCAATTTGGACAACAAGCACCTGGAACTGACGAGAGTATTCACGAATTCTGTAAGCTTACATATGGTACAGAGTTCCCTCGCTTTAAGAAAGTAAAAGTAAATGGAGAAGATGCAGACCCTCTCTTCAAGTTCCTTAAGGAACAAAAAGGCTTCGCTGGTTGGGACGAATCTCACCCACTCTACCCTGTTTTAGACAAGATGCTTTCTGAAACCGATCCCAACTATAAGGAAAGTGCTGATATAAAATGGAACTTCACGAAATTTCTCATCAATAAGAAAGGACAGGTTGTAGCACGTTTTGAACCTACAGAGAAGGTTGAGAATATAGCAAAGCAGATTGAAGCATTACTATAGAAAAGGCCAAAAGCGAAAATAAAGAAGTAAGAAACAATAGATATTTATTAAGGTAAGAGAATCTGTAAACAAACAGATAGATTCTCTTACCTTTTTTATTTGATCTTATTTGTATTCCTTTTCCTATATTTTTTTAAATCATAGACCTTTTATTTCTTATCATCAAAAGTCCTAAAAAGGTTATTAAACCATTTAACATCAGTAGTTCATAACCGAACTTATAGCCTGAAGTAGTAGACACTATGGTATCGAGAACAAAACACAATAGTGGACTTGACACTGCTATACAAGGGACCCATTTGTCATTTACAGTACCTTTTGTAAGTAGTCCGAAGGCAAAAAGTCCTAAAAGTGGTCCATATGTATATGACACAATGATATAAACAGCATCTATCAGGCTCGTCGAATTAACGGCTCGGAAGACAAGAATAAACAATATAAAAACTACAGATATACAAATGTGCCCTCTTTCTGAGACGCTCATCGGCTGAACGACCACAGATATCTACGCAGAAACTAGTTGTCAAAGCAGTAAGAGCAGAGTCAGCACTTGAGAAACAAGCAGCTACAATACCTATCGTAAAGAGTATTACCACTATGCTACCTAACTGCCCACTTGCAGCAGCCTGCAACATCAACTCATCCGGCATTGTAGGTAGAGTCTGCCCTGTCTTTTGAAAATACAGCATCAACAACACACCCAAAGATAGAAAAAGAAGGTTAGCTGGGACAAATGCAATACCATAACTACACATATCCTTTTGTGCCTCATGTAGATTTTTGCAAGTAAGATTCTTCTGCATCATATCTTGATCAAGTCCTGTCATGACAATAACAATAAAGATACCACTAAGGAATTGCTTCCAAAAGTTCTCCTGTGAGAACCAGTCATCAAACACAAAGATACGTGAATGGCTGTTGGAAGCAATAACTTGTACGGCTTCAGGTATATCCAGACCGAGTGCATCTATCACCTTATATATAATAAGGAGAAGTGCCAGAAACATACAGACGGTTTGGAAAGTATCTGTTAAAACGAGTGTTCGTATCCCTCCGTGTCGTGTGTACAACCAAATAAGTAATACTAACACAACAACAGTCATGGCAAAAGGAACACCATAAGCATCCAAAACAAAGCGCTGGAGTATCATGCATACAACATAAAAACGAACTGCAGCACCAGCCATCTTTGATAGTAAGAAGAAAGAAGCACCTGTCTTATAACTTCGATTGCCCAGTCTTGTTTGCAAATAAGAATAGATTGTTGTCAGGTGCAAACGATAATAGACAGGTAAAAGCAGATAAGCTACAGCAAAATATCCTAGAATAAAGCCAAGACATGTTTGCATGTAAGACATATTATTTACCATTACCATTCCAGGGACACTAACAAAAGTAACCCCTGAAATACTTGCACCAATCATGCCAAACGCTACTAAATACCAGGGAGATTTCCCATTTGCACGGAAGAAAGCTTCATTATCAGCCTTGCCCCCTGTTACTCTACTGATGAGTAATAAGATGCAAAAATATGCAAGAATTGTTCCTATTATTATCATATTAGTGGCAAAATTACGAAAAATATTATCATTTAAGCCCCCTAATATATCATTTTTCGTACCTTTGTAAAAGATAAAACTTGATTGCAAGAAGAAATATCAAACATCAAAAACATCTCAATATGGCACACCAGAAAAGATTCCTCCTTAGTGAAAAGGACATTCCTACACAGTGGTATAACATTCAGGCCGACATGCCAAACAAGCCTCTTGCACCGCTAAACCCTGCTACCCATGAGCCAATGGGAGTAGATGATCTTGCAAAAATATTCAGTAAAGAATGCTCTAAACAAGAGTTGGATACAGAACATGCGTGGATTGACATTCCGGAAGAAGTCATGGACATGTATAAATACTATCGTTCTACACCTCTTGTACGTGCCTACGCATTAGAAAAAGCTTTAGACACTCCTGCACATATCTATTTTAAGAATGAAAGTGTAAATCCTTTAGGTTCGCACAAAGTAAACTCTGCAATCCCACAATGTTACTATTGCAAAAAGGAAGGAGTTACAAACGTAACGACAGAGACTGGAGCAGGACAATGGGGAGCTGCATTGTCGTATGCAGCAAAGGTCTATGGATTAGAAGCAGCAGTCTATCAAGTAAAGATTTCCATGCAGCAAAAGCCTTATCGTTCACTCATCATGCGTACCTTCGGTGCAATGGTTGAAGGGTCACCTTCCATGTCAACGCGTGCGGGAAAGGACATTGTTACACGTGACCCAACACATCCAGGTTCATTAGGTACAGCAATCTCTGAGGCCATAGAGCTAGCAACAACAACTCCTAATTGTAAATATACTTTAGGCTCTGTCATGAATCATGTGACATTACATCAGACTATTATCGGTCTGGAGGCAGAGAAACAAATGGAGATGGCTGGAGAATACCCAGATAAAGTCATTGCCTGTTTCGGCGGAGGCAGTAATTTTGGAGGTATAGCTTTCCCATTTATGCGTCACAACTTCTTCAACGATAAGAAAACAGAGTTTATAGCAGCAGAACCTAACAGTTGTCCAAAGTTGACAAGAGGTAAGTTTGAATATGACTTTGGTGATGAAGCGGGATATACTCCCTTATTACCAATGTTCACTTTAGGTCATGACTTCAAGCCTGCCAATATCCATGCAGGAGGCTTACGCTATCATGGTGCTGGTGTAATCGTCAGTCAACTGATAAAGGATGGCTATATGCACGGTGTGGATATCCCACAATTAGACACATTTGAGGCAGGTATTCTCTTCTCACGCACTGAAGGAATCATTCCCGCACCAGAGAGTTGTCATGCAATCGCAGCAGCTATACGTGAAGCAAAAAAGGCAAAAGAGGAAGGCAAACAACAAGTTATTCTCTTTAATCTTTCAGGACATGGGCTCATAGACATGACTGCATACGACAACTATATCAATGGTGATCTTAGGAATTATACACTATCAGATGAAGAAATAGCAAAGAATCTTGAGACTGTACCCCAAATATAATACAGGAAATTGGGATTACTTCCATCTTAGTGGTCCTCAGTTTCATTATCTTTTGTATCAGCATCTCACTAGAATATAGTATAAAGTTTAAAGGCAATATTTCAAGTTCGAAGTATAAAATGTCTATACTTCCCATTCATTTCAGGCGATGATGCTAAGTACAAAGGATGATGTCCTATATGCTTTCCATGTATACAATAAAATACAAGGTACTAAGAGAACAACTCAGAACTTGAATATTACGAAATGATAAAGTAAATTTACAGATTTAAGAATATAAGGATGAATTAAGGGATAGGAAATGATTTCTAAATAGTTTTGTAACACATACATTATCAAGCAATTAGAAACAGGCTCTTAAAAGGGCGTCTTTTACATTGCAAAAGGGCGTCTTTTACACTTCAAAAGGGCATCTTTTGCAATTCAAAAGAGCACCTTTTAGAAAGCAAAATATGACCTATTAAAAACCAAAAGAGAATTTGTTTTACAAAAGGAAGTTCTAAATCACCATACAATCATTAAGAAACAGATTTCGTTTTCATTTGAATCGACTTGATTCCAGATGAGAGATCATCTTCTAAAAGACTCGCATCAGGAATAAAATTCTCAAAGTATACAGTATAAAAAAAGTCTGGCAGGAAACCTGCCAGACTTTTTTTCTTTATTTCTCATCCCCCTATTCTACTCGCTTGTAGTGCAGCACCTATTGCTGTACAGTACTCGGAATACTTAGGAATAATAAACCTTACATCATAAATCTTCTCCATTACTGGGAAAAGAAGCTCACATTGGGGCAATAATGTAAGATTACCAATGAGAACAAAGTCCCTGATATTGCTGTTTAATGCACTTAATATAGTTGCAGAACCAATAGATTGTAGCACTAAACCTATCAATCCTAAAGCAATATCTTCACGGCTAGCATTACCTTGGGCATTTGCAAAAAGAGAAGCAGTTGCATCCATTGGCAAACCAGGCAAAGGATTAGTTGATATATCCTTAATCTGAAGATTGATACGCGAGATATCACCTTTCATAGCTAAAGCTATAATCTCTTTTATATCATCTGTCTTCAACAAGAGGCGGGACAAGCCACTAAGCGTACCTCCCCCAATACCAATACCACCAATATGCCGTATCTCATTACCATCACAAAGTACTAGAGACGTACCTGTACCCATAGAGACAACGATCATTCGTTGTAGCTTTGATTCATATTGGGCACCTAAGCCATCTGCAAGAAACTCATCAGCTTTTGACGTCGGAAGCCCATAAACGGGTTTATCAATATAGTGAGCACCGACCCCTGTAAGCATAACTTGCTCTACATCAGACAGATCAATCCTATTATCATAGAGATACTTTCCAAAAGCTCCATATAGAGATGTTATAGGGTCTGTAGCCTTGATACGCATAGGCTTCACAACCTTTCCATCCCTTATTCCAACTATTTTCGTCGTTGAAATACCCACATCTATTCCTATGGCTATCTTCATATACCTTATATATTATTAGGTCGCAAAGGTACGAAAAAGTTGAGAGTTAAGAATAGAAGCAAACAGTTTTTGCAAAAAAAGACAAAAACATTTCTCTATTAAGCTGAAAATGAGTATCTTTGCACTCCGTTATGAAGAGAGAATAAAGATATAAACATCAATAAAGAACAAAACGAAATGACGAAAGCAGATATCATTAATGAGATTGCGACATCTACTGGCATCGCAAGAAGGACGTTTCAGCTGTGGTTGAATCTTTTATGGACGCTATCAAAAACAGCTTATTAGACAAAAAAGAGAACGTATACCTGCGCGGATTTGGTAGCTTTATCGTAAAGCATCGTGCAGAAAAGACTGCTCGTAACATCTCAAAGAATACGACTATTACAATTCCAGCACATGACTTTCCAAGCTTTAAGCCTGCAAAGACATTCATCGAGGATATGAAGAAATAATTAAATATAAATACAATAACAACTTAAAACATTAAAAGCTATGCCAAACGGTAAGAAGAAAAAGGGACACAAGATGGCTACGCACAAGCGTAAAAAGAGATTAAGAAAGAACAGACATAAGAGCAAGTAAGCCCCCATTAAGGCTGAAAGAACTTATAAACAGACTTTCAAAACATGACGGGGCGTGTCATCGCAGAAAGCTTCTTTCCCTGGAAGTGCGACGACAGGTTCCGTTTTTTATTACCTATAAGTATCGTTTAGTATTACTATCTATGGCAGATAGATAGGCTTATATCAACAGATAGTACGGCTATCAATAACCATTAGAGAAGCTATCTGATATTTATATTAAAAGAAGAAGATGACAAGCGAAGTAATTATTGATGCCCAACCGAAAGAGATTTCGATAGCACTACTTGAGGACAAACGCCTGGTAGAATATCAGCGTGAACCAAGGGAGGCTAGTTTCTCGGTTGGAAACATCTATGTGGCAAAGATTAAAAAGCTTATGCCAGGGCTTAATGCCTGTTTCGTAGATGTAGGTTATGAGCGTGACGCCTTTCTTCATTATCTCGACTTAGGAAGTCAATTCAACTCCTATGCAAAGTATCTGAAACAGGTTCAGAGCGATCGCAAGAAACTTTATCCCATACAAAAAGCCAGTCATCAGCCTGATCTACAGAAAGATGGTACTGTCCAAAATACACTGCAAGTAGGACAAGAAGTACTGGTACAGATTGTTAAAGAACCCATTTCCACCAAAGGACCGCGCCTTACAGGCGAACTATCTTTCGCTGGTCGGTACCTGGTGCTTATACCCTTTGGGCATAAAGTTAGCGTTTCATCAAAGATCAAAAGTGGAGAAGAACGTGCACGCCTTAAGCAACTTATTCAAAGTATTACACCGAAAAACTTTGGAGTAATAGTTCGTACTGTAGCTGAAGGGAAACGTGTCGCTGAACTTGATGCTGAGATGAAGATCCTAATGAACCGTTGGAATGAAGCTATTACGAAAGTACAAAAGACACAGGACCGTCCTCAATTAATCTTTGAAGAAACAGGACGTGCTGTTGCAATGCTTCGTGATCTATTCAACCCAACTTACGAAAACATCTACGTTAATGATGACGAGATTTGTACCGCTGTACGACACTATGTTTCACTTATAGCCCCTGAAAAGGCAAACATCGTGAAAAAATACAATGGCAAGGTACCAATCTTTGACAACTTTGATGTTACCAAACAGATCAAATCTAGTTTTGGGAAGACCATTAATTATGGACATGGTTGTTATCTCATCATCGAGCATACAGAAGCCATGCACGTTGTAGATGTAAACAGTGGAAACAGAACTAAGGAGAAAGCTCAAGAACAGAATGCACTTGATACCAACCTAGGAGCTGCAGATGAGTTAGCTCGGCAGCTACGTTTACGTGATATGGGCGGCATTATCGTTGTTGATTTCATAGACATGAATCTTGCGGAGGACAGACAAATGCTCTATGAACGTATGTGCAAGAACATGCAGAAAGACCGTGCTCGCCATAATATCCTTCCATTAAGTAAGTTTGGTTTAATGCAAATCACACGTCAACGTGTACGACCCGTAATGGATGTCGATGTTGATGAAGACTGTCCAACATGCTTTGGTACTGGAAAGATTCGTTCAAGCATTCTTTTCACAGATCAATTAGAGAGAAAAATTGACCGCCTTGTCAATAAAGTTGGAATTAAGAAATTCTATTTACACGTTCATCCTTATGTTGCAGCCTATATTAACAAAGGATTCATCTCCTTGAAACGCAAGTGGCAGATTAAGTATGGATTAGGTGTAAATATCATTCCTTCACAGAAACTTGCTTTCTTGCAATATGAGTTCTATGATGCAAAACAGCAGTTCATTGACATGAAGGAACGAAATGATAAATCTTGAATCTGACAAAGGACATTATTAGAAGTCACCTAAAATAATCAAACATTTAGGTAAAGATGAATAGAAAGGTCTATACTAAAGAAAGCGGCTGTATCACTTTAACACAGCCGCTTTCTTTGTTCCGCTCTATTGTTGTTTACCAAACTAGTTCTTATAAATATATTTTAAGATCAGATCCCCACTTGAAAGTCAGCTATTTTGCTTATTTCTATTTTTAGCTAACAAATAAAAACTGATCTTAAACTAAACAGCTAAGAGGATAAACCTAATAGCCCGTAAGTACGAACCTTCTTTCTGTCTGGAGCACAGGAACTTCTACTTCTAAAAAAAACTCCTGATAATTATGTTCTCCTTCTGGCAAACGATATAGTCTAAACTTGCTTCCTCCTTCTACAGCACAAAGAATCTGAACAAACAGAATGGCAAGTATTCTTTAGTTTTATCGATTTATAGAAAGATACATAGCCACCTTCTGTATTAAACTCGTCAGGCACCTAACTTTCAGAATCATATCTAATATTATTTTCAAAAGCAAAACTATCCTTTTCATTTTGGGATCCATTGCTTTCTACCTTTTACATTTACCAGTTGCTTGCGAGGGATAAATATATTTCCCTCATACACACCTTTCTATATTGTAATTACCCTGGTATTATATAATATGCCCTAGTATCTTTAAGTTAAATAGTATTGAGGGATAATTTCTTCAATGTTACATTAATTACTGATTAAACTTATGCACGATAAAATACTACCCAGGCTTATTTTGCATACTGCCTAAAATAATAGGCAGCATAACTCCCTGCTGCATAAGGTCCCTTGGGCTTTAATCCTTTTTTATGGAGTAAATAAATCTGATATGCCTCACGATAATAACGAGGACGAATCGTATCTATTGGGTAATATCTAACCAAATAGCGTGCAAAGTCATGAAGATTACGATCCAAAAGAAAACCAACAAGTTGATAATTTGCAGAATTACGTGTAGACTTCTGAAGAATACTGTCTGGTTGCAGCCAGGAATGTATTTTGCCTGGCCTCAACACATCTGATCCTCCTATTAACGGATAACAGAATAAGCTATTAGATAGTTGATGACAACGGGCTACAGCATAAATTGTTAGCATAGACATTACTGAATCTGTATTAGATACCGTCTTAATAACATGCAAAGCACCAACATAATTCCGTTTATCTATCATAGATTCAACCTTTGCCCTTTGGTGAAAGTGTTTATCAGTATTACTAAACAGTCCTGTAAACAGAAAGAGACCAAGCATAATAAGAAGACTTGACCAAACCTGTTGTGAAAAAGGCCCTATACTGCGTGACTCAAGTTCGTAAGGTTCATATCTTTTTACAGAAACAATCACAAAGAAATAAATAACAAATAATATAGGGGATATCCAAATCCAGTTGCCAAGGCTAACTCCCTGAGATGCTGGTTTAAGGTCAGAAATAATTGTCAGAAACAGAAAAGAAGGAAAATAAGTCAAAGCATAGCCCCGCTTTGTCAATCTAATCAGAGAACTAACACCTATTTGGAGCAACTTCAGAACAATAGTTATCAAAATAGCTCCTAATAGAGGATTATAAAAAGTTTGACCTCCAGAGGCTAAATGCTGAGTCACAGTCATTACATCTGCCTGAAAGAAAAACAGATAACTAAATGTAAACAAGAAAAATAGTACAGAGCATACTATATGTATAAAATTCTGTTCACTCATAAACTTTATTTCTTTTTTAAGACAACTGCACTACGAGCAGGGATATAAAGTTTAAGCCATCCTTTATGTTGTTTGGTATAAAGAGGATCTACATTTGTAAAATGTTCGACAGAATCATCAGCAAATCCAAAGCCACCAAACTCTTTCGCATCAGTATTTAGAACAACTGCATAAGACCCTTCTGGAACAAGAAATCCATAATCAGAGTAGGAATGACTAGGAGAGAAATTAAAAACAAATATTAATTCCCCTCTACTAAAAGCTAGAATCTGATCATTATCATTATGCCAGATTTCTTCAATAGGAGTATCTGTAAACCCATGCTCACTCTTAATTACAGCTAACATATTACGGTCGAAATCACCAAGATAATGATAACATAGTTCTGGATTATCAACTAGATTCCATTGACGTCGCGCATACTTGCAACTCCATCCATTACCGGCACGAGGGAAATCTATCCACTCGGGATGTCCAAACTCATTACCCATAAAGTTCAGATATCCCCCATTAATAGCGGAAATAGTTGCTAAACGCACAATTTTGTGGAGCGCTATACCTCGATGTACCCTCTCAGTCTCATCTCCTATACGGAAATGCCAATACATATCAGCATCCACTAAACGAAAAATAATTGTCTTATCGCCTACAAGAGCTTGATCATGTGATTCACAGTACGAAATCGTTTTCTCATCTATTCGACGATTCTTTATCTCCCAAAAGATAGAGGAAGGCTTCCAATCTTCGTCAGGCAACTCCTTAATGGTCTTAATCCAATAGTCTGGTATATTCATAGCCATGCGATAATCAAACCCATACCCACCATCTTTGAATTCAGCTGCAAGACCAGGCATACCAGAGACCTCTTCTGCAATAGTCAAAGCTCTATTATTAACTTCATGTATTAAAGTATTTGCCAACATTAAATAGCATATGGCATTATCATCTTCATGACCATTAAAATAATCTCCATAGTTACAAAAAGATTCTCCTAGCCCATGACTATAATAAAGCATAGAAGTAACACCGTCAAAACGAAAGCCATCAAAATGAAACTCCTCTAACCAATACTTACAATTAGAAAGGAGGAAATGAAGGACTTCATCCTTGCCATAATCAAAACACAAAGAATCCCAAGCTGGATGTTCACGTCGCTCGCCAGAGTAAAAAAATTGATTAGGATCACCAGCTAAATTACCTAAGCCCTCCATTTCATTCTTCACAGCATGAGAATGGACAATATCCATGATAACGGCTATACCTGCTTCATGCGCATCGTCCACAAGAGCTTTCAACTCTTCTGGAGTACCGAATCTCGAACTGGGTGCAAAAAAAGAACTAACATGATAACCAAAACTACCATAATAAGGGTGCTCCTGAATTGCCATTATTTGAATAGCATTATACCCATCCTTCACTATTCTTGGTAGCACTTTCTCCCGAAATTCATTATATGTCCCAACCTTCTCTGCATCTTGACCCATACCTATATGACATTCATAGATCAATAAAGGAGAAATCTGGGGATTGAAGGAATTAATCTTCCATACATAAGGAGCATTAGGACTCCATACCTGAGCAGAAAAAATTCCCGTCTGAGGGTCTTGTACAACACGCTGTGCCCAAGCAGGAATGCGTTCTCCTTTTCCCCCATTCCAGTATACATGCATCTTATAAAATTGACCATGTTGTATCGCATCTTCAGGAAGCCTTAATTCCCAATCTCCAGTATCAACATCTCTTTTACATCTATAAGCTATTGTCTCTTGCCAATTATTGAAATCACCTACAAGATAAATGTCTGTAGCATTTGGAGCCCATTCGCGAAAAATCCAACCATCAGACTCATGATGAAGACCATAATACTGATAGCCATTTGCAAATTCTGACAACGAGAACTTTCCTCCTTGAGTAAGCTGATTCAGCTTCCATAAAGCATGGTCATGACGTCCCTTTATAGCACTCTCGTATGGAGCAAGATAAGGATCTCTCTTGACAATTTCCATTTCAGGAACTTCTTTAGAATTTCTTTTTGTTTGATTAGTAGACAACATGTTTTTATTAATCTTATCTAAAATTATGGAAAATCAGTATTGATTACGTGTATAAAAATTAATTTGTATATCGCTTACCTCTTTCATAATGCCCACTGACCATCACTTTGCCATTCTTGTCACGCTCTATGAACTTGCCATCTCGAACATCATTTCGGTAATTACCTTCAAATCTTATCCCATTTGAGGATTCTTCAATAGCACTACCATTACGTTTTCCGTTATGATAACTGCCTCTAAACTTACTACCATCAGCATAATGGATGATAACAAGGCCTTCTAATTTCCCATCACGAAACTGTCCTTCATATATATCATTGTTCTTTTTGGTCAACTTACCCTGCCCATTCTGTAAATCTCTTTCCCAATATCCAGTGTAGATATCTCCATTTCGCCAAGACATTGTACCAAAACCAGATTTTTGACCTTTAAGGAAATGACCAGAATATTGATCACCATTCTTATACCGGAAGATTCCTTGTCCCGTCCGTTCGCCATCTACATATTGCCCTTCGTAGATCTCACCATCTTTATACTTATATATACCTTTCCCATTCTGCAAATCATTCTTCCATTCACCAGTATATTCATCTCCATCAGAATAGATATAAATTCCTTTCCCATCCTTCAAATTATTAACCCAGTCTCCTGTAAAAGAGGAATGATCTGGCCAACAAAAACGCCCATGTCCATTCTTCATATCATTTTCCATGAGCCATCGTAATAGGCTCCATTGGAAAAGATATACTTTCCTTGTCCACTCCGTTTATCATGCTCCCAATTACCTATGTACTTATCACCATTATAATAGTACATAGTTCCTAGCCCCTGTTGATAATCCTTATACCATAGACCATCATAACGGTTTCCATTAGAAAAATAATAAACTCCTTGTCCATGTTGTTGATTCTGAAACCATTGCCCTCTGTATTTCTCACCATCTGCAAAAGTGTATGTCCCCTTTCCTTCTCTCATACCTCGGATATATTCTCCCTCATAGACATCTCCTTTCTTATATGTAGTTTTACCTTTTCCATTTGGTTTTCCACGAAACATCTGTCCATAATAGTTTCCTCCATCTTTTGTTATGCAAGAACCTATCTCCACTGTTTGGGCAAAGAGCGTAGTAGATAAATGGAGCAGTAAAATTATAATATATTTATTTCTCACGTAATTTGGCTTTAAATTGTTATAGAAATAATATAACTGTTTTGCAAAGATACAGAATAATAATGGATATAACAAATTTATGAATCTTTTTTAAGTACCAATTATATAGACCTGTAAAAGATAGACCTGTAAAAGATTATCCCCCGATTCACATCGAGGGATAACAACAACACAAACACAAAATAATGTAGGATAAACCTACAAATCTTTAAATATCTACAATTATAATATATTATGAAAAACAATTAATCCTTTACTACATTACACCATCAGCCCGCAGTTTTTCCTGCCACTTCCAGGCAGAGAGAAGAACATCAGACAAAGGTGTATCAGCCTTCCACCCGAGTATAGAATTTGCCTTAGAACAATCACCCCATATCTTCTCAATATCTCCCTCACGACGAGGTCCATATTTCCAATTTACTTTTACTTTAGTAGCATGTTCAAAGGTTTCAACAATTTCAAGTGTTGAGTTACCATGACCTGTACCAATATTAAAATACTCTATTTTATCAGTATCTTGATCCAGGACACGTGCCATAGCCGCAACATGAGCCTTGGCCAAATCAACTACATAGATATAGTCTCGAATACACGTGCCATCAGGTGTATTATAATCATTTCCAAAAATAGTTAACTCTTTTCTAATACCCATAGCTGTCTGTGTGACATATGGTATTAAATTATTGGGAACTCCATTTGGCAGTTCGCCAATAAGCGCAGATGGGTGTGCACCAATTGGATTAAAATATCTCAAGACAATACTTTTGATATTTGCTCCACTATGAATATAATCTAAAATGATCTGTTCATTAATCTCTTTTGTATTACCATAGGGGGAAGTTGCTTTCTGATGAGGAGCTTCTTCCGTAACTGGTAGATTCTCCGGATTTGGTTGACCATATACCGTACATGAACTTGAGAAAATAAGACCTTTCACATTATATTGCGGCATCAGTTCAAGTAGATTCAAAAGTGAAACTACATTATTTCTATAATACATCAATGGTTCTTGAACACTTTCTCCAACAGCCTTTGATGCAGCAAAATGAATAATACCCTCTATGTCAGGATACTTAAGAAAAACGTTTTTAGTTGCTTCAAAATCACGAAGATCAACCTGCTCAAATGCTGGACGTGTACCCGTAATTTTTTCTATTCCATCCAACACCTCAATCTTAGAGTTAGACAGATTATCTACTATGACAACATTGTACCCTGCTTCTATCAGTTCAACACTTGTATGAGAACCAATAAACCCAGTTCCACCTGTAACCAATATAGTCTGTTTCATATGTCCTTTAGATTTTATTTTTTAGGCTGATCCCCAATATCAGTAGTGGTGCAAAGATAACATTTTTTTTAATATCAACAAAAAAAAGATGCAAAAAATTAAGCAAAGGAATATAAAATAGAAAACTTTTCGTATATTTGCCGACATAATAATTTATAACTGAAATGGGATATACAGAACAGACACAACAACAGATAGAGCGCTTTCTCAGAAAAGTTGCACAGAAGTTCACCGCAAAAGAAAGTGATATGCCTATGACGGATATTCATTTACGTGCATCACAAGACAGTGGTGATCTCATGGCCTTTGACGATGACGATAACGAAATTAGTCGTTGTGTTATAAGCACATGGATAGAAAACAAAAGTGATAATTTCTATCAAGAAATAGCATACACTTTAAGATCTGAGCTCAACCGCATGAAAGACACGATTGACAACCTCTCGATCATGAAGCCTTTTAGCTTTATTCTTGAAGATGATGAAAAGAATAATATTGCTGAGCTTTATCTTGTTGATGACGACTTAGTAATGATTGGTGGCAACCTTATGCAAGGACTTGATGAAGATCTCGACAATTTCTTGCAGAACATCTTAAAACAAAGCGAATGAAATACACTATAACCAGACTATGTTGTATTCTCTTTTCCATATATAGTCTTTCTACTTTTGCTCAACGACATGAGATAAAAGACCGTAACATACGCTCTTTACAGGTCATTGCTAATGGAAAATGGCAAGAATTGCCTGTTATGATGATTAATGAAGGGAAAATTAGCATTGACTTTGATGATCTTACACACACTTATAGAAGACTAACTTATACGATAAAACATTATGAGGCAGACTGGAGTCCCTCTACAGGGCTGTTTGACAGTGATTTCATTGAAGGATTTGCATCGGGAAATACAATCGAGAACATTCAAGAGTCATCACTAACAAACACACTCTATACTCATTATCACTTAGATATCCCTAATGATAATTGCAAGCCTAAAATATCTGGGAATTACAAACTTACTGTTTATGATGATGATCATCCAGGCCAGCCTGTACTCATAGCTTGCTTTATGCTAACAGAACCATTTGGACAAACTATGGGTCTAAAACTTAATGTTACGGCGAGGACAGACGCAACCATCAACGACAAACATCAACAGGTAGATATGATTATTAATTATGGAAACTACATTGTATCTAATCCGCAACAACAGATAAAGACGGTTGTCCTACAAAATCGTAATTGGTTAGATGCTCGATACAATTCTAAACCACAATACATCATGGCAGATGGTCTACAATGGAACCATAATAAGGATTACATTTTCTGGGCTGGAAATGAATACCGCAAGTTTGAAATTCTCTCTACAGATGTAGCTTCTATGGGTATTGATCATATTACATGGGATGGAAAGAATTATCAAGTCTATCCATTTATTACGACCCCACTCACAAATTATCTTTATGAAAAAGATGCTGACGGGGCTTTTCTTATACGCAATTCTGATAATGTAGATATCAATACCACTAGCGATTATGTTATGACACATATCCGATTATCAGCCCCTACTCCATATCAAGCACATATTTACTTAAATGGAGATTGGACTTATGACCGTATTCTTCCTGAATATGAGATGAGATATAATGCTGAACAAAAATACTATGAAGCTATTATACCTCTCAAACTGGGTTATTATAATTATCAGTTTATAACTACTGATGAGAATAATAAGCTGTCTTCTCTCAGAATTGACGAAAGTCATTATCAGACAGAAAACAGTTATCAAGCCTTAATATACTTTCGCCCCCAAGGAGGAAGAACGGATAAGTTAGTTGGATATTCAAATGTAAAGTTTATAATACAATAATAATGTCAGAAGCTGTATCAATAGATTACATGCTTCTGACATTTTATATATCTGTCAACATACGGACGAAAGCCGTTATCCATTCATGGATAACAAGAACTCTTCATTATCTTTCGTGTGCGCCATACGGTCATGGATAGAATTCATAGCCTCTATTGGATTCATATCTGCAATATACTTACGAAGAATCCACATGCGATCCAAGGTAGTACGATCCTGCAACAAGTCATCACGACGTGTACTTGAGGCAACAAGATTAACAGCTGGGAAGACGCGCTTATTACTTAAGCTCCGATCAAGCTGCAATTCCATATTACCTGTACCCTTGAACTCCTCAAAGATTACCTCGTCCATCTTTGAACCTGTATCAATCAATGCGGTTGCAATGATAGTCAATGAGCACCACCTTCTATATTACGTGCAGCACCAAAGAATCGCTTAGGTTTCTGTAATGCATTGGCATCAACACCACCCGTAAGTACTTTTCCTGAAGCTGGGGCTACAGTATTATAAGCACGTGCCAAACGAGTTATAGAATCGAGGAAAATGACTACATCATGCCCACATTCAACCATGCGCTTTGCTTTTTCAAGAACAATACCAGCAATCTTTACATGCCGTTCAGCCGGCTCATCAAATGTAGAAGCAATTACTTCAGCATTTACCGTACGCGCCATATCTGTTACCTCCTCTGGACGTTCATCAATCAACAGCATCATCAAATAGGCTTCAGGATGATTAGCAGCGATGGCATTAGCTATATCTTTCATAAGGATAGTCTTACCAGTCTTAGGCTGTGCCACTATCAATGCACGCTGTCCTTTTCCTATTGGAGAAAAAAGATCTACAATACGTGTAGAGAGATTTGTTGTCTTTGGATCACCGCAAAGTGAGAATTTTTCGTCAGGGAATAATGGTGTTAGATGTTCAAACGGAATACGATCACGCACCTCAGAAGGTTTACGCCCATTTATTTTATCAATACCCGTAAGCGGGAAGTACTTTTCTCCCTCACGTGGCGGACGTACATGGCATTCAACAACATCTCCTGTTTTTAAGCCATATTGCTTAATCTGGCTATTAGAAACATAAACATCATCTGGTGAAGACAGGTAATTATAATCGCTGGAACGTAAAAAACCATATCCGTCAGGCATTACCTCTAACACACCATTTGCCTTAATAATGTCAGCGAAATCATAAGTAGCCTCTGCATTCAAAGTAGGAGCTTCTTCATACACAGGAGTAGAGGCCATAGGACCAGGCACTGTAGGTTGGTCAAACATATCATATGTAGGTACAGCCCCTTGATCTTCTATTGGTAGATCAACCACTGGAATGAAATCCGTTCCATCTCCTGGATCACCTTCCCATACTCCACTTGGAAAAGTTGTAGGCGCAATTGAAGCTTCATAGTTCATATTATGCGCATTTACTTTTTCTTGCAGACGAGCCAACATATCATCATCGTGGCCAGACTCTTGCTCGTTTTCAGGAACAAACTGGTCTTCTGGAATAAAATCTTCTCCGTCCATGTCTACTTTTTTCCCATTATTTAAGGAATCATCAGGAGCTGATATTGGCTCTTCCTTCTGTTCATCCTCCACGCTATCTACTTCTTGCTTTGCTTTTAAAGCAGCCTCCGCTGCAGCAATAGCTTCAAGCTCAGCTTTTGACTTACGTCCACGATGTTTAGGGATAGATGCAAGTATCTCTTCTGGTGTCTTCTCTTCCTCCGTCGCAGGAGTTTCTTCAACAGCATCTTTAAAAAGAGTTGGCTGACTAACACCCGTCGGTTTATTATTTTTTACATCAAAATTTTCACCATTCTTACCATGTACAGAATAAACACGGTCAGTTTCTTTACGTGCAATTCTGGTACGTTTACGCTTTGATTCTAAAGGGTGTGCCGTTCCCACCTCCTCTGCCTGACGATCAAGAATGGCATACACCAATTTATCCTTATCGTCTCCAGGCGAGTAAACAGCACCTGTCTGCTGAGCAATTTCTTCAAGCTCAGAAACATTTTTTTCTAACAATTCTTCTTTGCTTAACATATATAATATGTATAGGAAATCTTATTTTAAGAGTTGTGACGTTTCATAAAGAGAAACATCTTTTCGTGCCTTTTATGATGCAAAGATAAAAACTTTATTTGGAAGAGACAAAGAAATCCACTCTTTTTTATTAGAAATAATTCTTGAACTTAAAGCTACATGGGTCAAATTATCGTTCCTTTATACAATAAATACTATTTATCAAAATTATAAAATAACCAATAGAATTGAAAGATATTATCGGCATTCAAACAGATTAAACTATATTCATAAGGCAAAGCCACATATACAAAATAAAAAGAACTCTTTAGGAATACATAAAAAATTACTCCCATTCTGTAAAAGAAAACTTCCTATGTTTTCCAAAAGATTATCTTTTGCTTTTCAAAAGGGCATCTTTTACATTATAAAAGGGCATCTTTTAGCATGTAAAAGATGCCCTTTTGCAGCATGAAAGAGGCCCTTTCACAAGCCTACCTATAACTGTCTGACAATGTTTAAGTTACAAAACAAGAAAAATACTATTCCCTTTCATTCTTTGTTTTTCCATATCTTGTAATACGTATATATTTTTTACCCTTTGTCATACACTACTATTCACTTCATCCCTCTTCCTCTAAACCTTGTTATATATCAGTATACTCGCATGTGAATAGGCTCTCTGAGCTAACTCTCCTTAGTCAGCCTTTTCAGATATCTTAAGAGCTCTCATCCTTTGAATATAAAAATATCATTGTACTTTATACAGAACTTAGGAATAAGATATATGATGCTATCACCTTATTGATGTTGTTCACGTAATAAATCGTTGACCGTTTTAACCGGATTAAAAGTATCAAGAGGAACCTCTACGAATACGGTATTCCAATCACTCATAGCACCATTCCATAAACCTGGTAACTCAAGAGCTTTAAGAGTACGACCATCTTTAGACTTTGAACTTATAAAACCAGTAGACTTATCAACATACATAGCAAGATCAAAAGGTCTACCTCTGTAATCTTTCACTGCACAAACTAGATCTACAGGATTAAAATGTGTCCCTTCTGTAAACATCTTAACATAAGCCTTATTATGTTTGTCAATCTGTGAGCTTTCAAGAATCTGCAAACTGATACTATTATCCTTATTAAAAACAAGGTATGGGCCTCCTCCAGGTTCTCCTACATTCCTCACCATTCCACAAACTCGCATTGGGCGATTAAGCTTATGATAAAGATAACTTATACGATCTTTACCCTCAAGGAGTTCTATATCTGGTTTATAACAGCAAAGGTCGTGCTGCAAGAAGTCTATCATTTCATTAATATCATCGTTTGTATAGGTTCCAGCATCAAGTTTATGCAGATAGGAGAAAGTGCGCTTTTGTAGTTCAACAAGTTTACCTGCAAGAACCATTTTCCACTTAACTGTAATATCCTTCAGACGATCGGGTACTACATTATCTATATTCTTTATAAAGATTATATCAGCATCTAACTCATTCAGGTTTTCTATCAGAGCCCCATGTCCTGCTGGACGAAAGAGTAAAGTGCCATCACTATTCCGAAACGGAGTATTATCAGGATTCACAGCTATTGTATCCGTACTTGGTTTTTGCTCGGAGAATGTAACTTCAAAGCTGGTGTTATATAAGGACTCATAAGTATCCTTTACCTCTCTCAACTTCTTCTTAAATGGCGAAATATGTTCATGAGAAACCGTAAAATGAACATGAGCATCACCATTGCATGAAGCATAAAGTGCAGCTTCGACAAGATGTTCCTCCATTGGAGTACGAGGATTACCATTGTATGTATGGAAAAGTAGAAGCCTTTGGGAAGTCCTCCGTAATCTAAGCCCTTATTTTCCAAGAGTATAGAGACAACAGTTTTGAACATACCATTTGCAATTAGCGTATCAACCGTCTGTCCTTCAGAAATCATACATTGCTGAGAAAGCTTAGCATAGAAAGCAAAATTATGGATATTAGCAAAAAAATATTTTTCAAAATCAGTTGTTGGTACGTCATTATTTCCATTAAGAAAAGCAAAGAGGTCCTTGAACATTCTACTTGCTGCACCTGAGGCTGGTACAAACTTTACTATTTTATGACCAGATGATTGATATTCCTCCCAAGTTCTACAAACTTCGCTTATATCTGATTCACCTAATACTACAATACCTCTCTTTGGTGTTGCAGCACATTTTATCTTAAGATAAGGAAAACCATTACAGAAATCTTCTAATTGCTTAGTAACTTGTGCAAGATCAATTCCCCTATTCCTGATTTGCTTTAGGTCTTCTTTGTGTATCATATTTGACAGAAAATTAAAAAGATTGTATTGTTATTGCAAAAATAAAGAATTATATTAGAATAAAGAAAGTAAATGAAACTTTTATGCTCTATAATGTCGATTTTCTTTGTACCTTTGCCATAAACAATTACTTTATGGCTCATGGAGGATAAATTCATATATACAGATAAAGAGAGAAAATTATCTTATCAGATTTTGGATGAACTAAAGGATACTTTGGACAAATCTTTTCTTGAAAATGATTTGCCAATGCTACAAGTACAACTTAAAGATTCTGTAGCTAAAAATACTATTCATCGCAATGTTTTCGGGCTAAACCCTATTTTGTGTTCTTTACAAACTGCAGCCATAGCTGTAAAGGATATTGGATTAAAGCGTGATTCTGTTATAGCTATTCTGCTTCACCAAAGCGTACAAGATGGATACATCACATTAGAAGACATAGATAATCGATTCGGAAAAAGTGTTGCAAAAATTATCCATGGACTCATTCGTATACAAACACTTTACCAGAAAAATCCTATTATCGAAAGTGAGAACTTTCGCAATCTCTTATTGTCCTTTGCAGAAGACATGCGAGTCATTCTGATAATGATTGCCGACCGCGTAAATCTTATGAGACAGATACGAGATGCTGAGGATAAAGAAGCACAACACAAAGTTGCAGAGGAAGCTAGTTATCTCTATGCTCCACTAGCACACAAGCTGGGGCTCTATCAATTAAAACGTGAATTAGAAGACCTATCATTAAAATATCTTGAGCATGATGCCTATTACTTAATTAAGGATAAACTAAATGCAACAAAAGCTTCGCGCGATGCTTATATTAATCAATTTATAGCTCCTGTAAGAGAACGACTTACAGCTGGTGGATTACGATTTCATATAAAGGGACGAACAAAATCAATACATTCCATCTGGCAAAAGATGAAAAAACAAAAATGTGGTTTTGAAGGAATATATGACTTATTCGCTATCCGCATCATCTTAGATGCCCCATTGGAAAAAGAAAAAATCCAATGTTGGCAAGCTTACTCTATCGTGACAGATATGTATCAGCCTAACCCTAAGAGATTACGTGATTGGTTGTCTGTACCCAAATCCAACGGTTATGAATGCTTACATATTACTGTTCTTGGGCCAGAAAAAAAATGGGTAGAAGTACAGATCCGTACAGAGCGAATGGATGAGATTGCCGAGCATGGTCTTGCCGCACACTGGCGCTATAAAGGAATAAAAGAAGAGGGAGGATTGGATGACTGGCTAGCCTCCATTCGCGCTGCACTTGAAGCAGGGGACAACTTGGAAGTTATGGACCAATTCAAGTCTGACCTATACGAAAAGGAGATTTATGTTTTTACTCCCAAAGGAGATTTATTGAAATTTCCTAAGGGAGCAACTATACTTGACTTTGCATATCACATCCATTCGAAAGTAGGTAATCAGTGTGTCGGAGGGAAAATAAATGCCAAGAATGTCTCGCTTCGTACAGAGCTTCATAGCGGTGATACTGTAGAGATTCTTACTTCTGCCACACAGAAACCTAAAGCAGAATGGCTAAAAATAGTTAAGTCTTCAAGAGCTAAAGCTAAAATACGTCTTGCTTTAAAAGAAACACAAATAAAAGACGGACTTTACGCCAAAGAGCTCTTAGAACGTAGATTTAAGAATAAGAAAATAGAGATAGAAGAATCTACTATGGGGCACCTTCTGCGTAAACTTGGATTTAAAGAAGTTTCAGAATTCTATAAACAAGTTGCTGATGAGAAACTTGACCCAAATTATATTATAGAGGAGTATCAGAAGGTATATAACCACGACCATAATTTAAATCAACCCAAAGAGACTGAAAGTGCTGAGAACTTTGAGTTTGAAAATCCAACAAATGAGTTTCTAAAGAAGAATGATGATGTCCTAGTCATTGATAAGAATCTTAAAGGATTAGATTTTTCTTTGGCCAAATGTTGTCACCCTATCTATGGTGACCCCGTTTTCGGTTTTGTAACCGTAAATGGGGGTATAAAGATTCACCGTACAGATTGTCCAAATGCACCAGAAATGTGTAAACGTTTTGGTTATCGTATTGTGAAAGCACGTTGGAGTGGAAAGGGATCTTCACAGTATGCTATCACGCTACGTGTAATAGGCAATGATGACATAGGTATTGTAAGTAATATTACTAATGTAATCTCTAAAGATGAAAAGATAGTAATGCGATCTATCAATATAGACTCACATGATGGCCTCTTTTCTGGCAATCTTGTAGTTTTACTTGATGACAATTCAAAATTAAACATGCTTATCAAGAAATTAAGAACAGTGAAAGGAGTAAAACAGGTTACAAGAATATGAGAAATAAGCTAATAACAACATTTCCCATATATAGATTTCTGAAAGAGGGATTTATCAGGAGATTAAGATTTTAGAAGTGCACATTCCAAATAAACAAGAATGGATACAAGATAGAAAAAATACACAGAAGGTATAGTCTATTCCAACTATACTCCAGAATCTAAATTACCAAAGAGATCGAGGCTATAGTCCTTTTCTGGCGCTTCCTCTACAATTTCCCTATCTTCACGGAATTGAAGAAACAACTGTTGTGTCATTCCATTATTTACATTCAAACGATAAATCCCCTTTTTTGTTTTCTCAACTAAAGATGTATCAGTTTTACAATTCCGCAGTAAAAACTGCTGAACGTACTTGTGAATATCCTTTTGAGATAAAGGATTAAATAAAGAGTTACATGCATTATGCACATGGCGAGAAATTTTCTGAACAGAAATTCCCTCACAACCTGCCTCAATAAGCACCTGTAGTATCTCTTTATCGTATTGCATATAAGAAAGGGAGTCTATACTATCTCATACAGACTCCCCGTTCTTTTCTATTTATATTAAAATGTCATTAGCTTAAGCAAGTACAATCTTGCTATTCTCATCTTTTACTTTACCCTCCTTAAAGAGCCAGCCAATACCTAGATAAGCCTCTTCTTCTGTAATCTTAGCAACTTTAGCTATCTCACTAACACTGAGTGCCTTTGCCTCTGCTGCAAGTGCATTATAAACATCACCTGCCTTGAATCCAACATTCTCTGCATTAATAACAACTGCAGGTTTCTTTACAGCAACTTTCTTTGTAGTGGCTTTCTTTGCAGTGCTCTTTGGAGCAGTTTTTATTTCTTTCTTTACAGTCATAATTTAAATAAATTAAAGTCCTAACCAAGTTATCAAATAATAATTTGTAATATACTCCACAAAAGTACATTAAATAATTGGTAGTATCAAATACTAATAGCTAAAAGTAAATAATACTATAGCACTCTAAAGTGTTGATTATTAATTTATTGATTTATATCAACTTAATACACTTATAACTTCAGGTCAAGCTTTATTTCTAACTCATCTAACTGCTTCTGATCTATCATTGAAGGAGCATCTAACATAACATCACGACCACTATTATTCTTAGGGAAGGCAATACAGTCACGAATAGAATCAAGACCTGCAAGGATACTAACAAAACGATCCAGACCGAAGGCAAGCCCTGCATGAGGAGGTGCTCCATATTTGAAAGCATTCATCAAGAAGCCAAACTGTGCTTCTGCACGTTCTGGAGTAAAACCGAGTACCTCAAACATCTTCTCTTGTAGTTGAGTATCGTGGATACGGAGAGAACCACCACCAACTTCAATACCATTACAGACAAAGTCATAAGCCTTAGCCCGTACTTGCTCAGGATGCTCATCCAATAATGGTATATCATCAGGGTTAGGCATTGTAAACGGATGGTGTGTTGCCATAAGACGCTGCTCTTCATCACTCCACTCAAACAATGGGAAATCAACAATCCAAAGACACTTAAATACATTCTTATCACGAAGTCCTAAGCGATCGCCCATCTCAAGACGTAGAGAACAAAGCTGAATACGTGTCTTATTTGCATTATCACCTGACAATATCAAAACAAGATCACCATCTTTGGCACCAGTTGTCTCCTTTACCTTCTGTAATTGCTCTGCCGTATAGAACTTATCAATAGAGCTCTTAACAGTACCATCAGCATTGTACTTGATGAACACGAGACCATGTGCTCCAACCTGCGGACGCTTGACGAAATCTGTAAGTTCATTGAGCTGTTTACGGCTGTAATCAGCACATCCTGGAACGGCAATACCTCCTATATACGCAGCTTCATCAAATACAGAGAAAGAACCAGTACCCTTTAGGTCATCCATCAATTCAACGAATTCCATACCGAAACGTAAATCTGGTTTATCAGAACCGAAACGCTTCATGCCTCATGCCATGTCATCTGCTCTAACTTAGGAAGTTCAACGCCACGAATCTCACGGAAAAGGTGGCGAGCCATTTCCTCAAACAAATTGATAACATCATCTTGGTCTACAAAAGACATCTCACAGTCAATCTGAGTAAACTCTGGCTGCCGATCAGCACGCAAATCCTCATCACGGAAACACTTTGCAATTTGGAAGTAACGATCGAAGCCTGCTACCATTAATAATTGCTTCAAAGTTTGTGGACTCTGTGGTAAAGCATAGAATTGCCCAGGGTTCATACGTGATGGGACTACGAAGTCACGAGCCCCTTCTGGAGTAGAACCAATAAGGATAGGAGTCTCCACTTCCATAAACTTTTGTGAATCGAGGAAATTACGGATAAGGATTGTCATCCTATGACGTAACTCAAGATTTTTACGTACAGCCTCACGACGGAGATCAAGGTAGCGATACTTCATGCGCAAATCATCACCACCGTCTGTATTATCCTCAATTGTAAAAGGAGGGGTTAAAGACGGACTTAACACCTTCAATCCCTTTGCTATTATCTCTATATCACCTGTAGGAATCTTACTATTCTTACTCTGCCGTTCGCTAACAATGCCATTCACTTGAATACAATATTCACGTCCTAACTTGTTGGCATCACCACATAAAGTTGCATCATCTGCCTCATTAAAAACCAACTGAGTGATACCATAGCGGTCACGGAGGTCTACAAAGGTCATACCTCCCATTTTACGTGAGCGCTGTACCCAGCCAGCTAGGGTTACTTCTTTGCCTGCATCTGAAAGGCGCAGCTCTCCACAAGTACTTGTTCTATACATATTCTAGTATATTTATTATATTCTCCCTGCAAAGGTACGAACTTTAAATGAGAAACGGGAGATACCTTATAAAAATATGGGAAGATTAAATACCATAGCTCACAGAATACTTAATATTTGATAATTTACATTTAACAAATATAAAACCCCTGATAACAATAAACTTTCTGATTACTTTTGCATCCAACTCAATGAAGTTATAATTAAATAAAGATTTACATGAAGAAGTTTATATTAATGACATTACTGCTTGTTTTTGGATTAACATTCGCAACTGCACAGAATCAGGCAGAAATCAAATTTGACAAAGTGAGTTACGATTTTGGTACATTTTCTGAGAATAATCCAGTCCACAAGACGACATTTACTTTCACAAATGTTGGAAAGGCTCCATTAGTGATAAACCAAGTTGTTGCAAGTTGCGGTTGCACCATTCCTCGATATGACAAACGACCAATAGCACCTGGGCAGAAAGGTAGTATTGATGTTACATATAATGGGACAGGAAAGTTTCCTGGTCATTTTAAAAAAAGTATCACTGTACGTACGAATGGTAAAAACGAAATGACCCGTCTATATATAGAAGGAGTCATGGAAGGTAAATAGTCTGTTGAAGAAACAAAACACCTTAAGGCAACTTATAAATAGATATAGGTTGCCTTTTTTTAGAGATTTACATCTCTTGCGAGAATATAATACAAGAGATAAAACAACTATAAGTGACTTTACAAAATAGATTTATTGCATTAAGGTATTATGGTGTTCTAACGCCAAATAAATGCATAATAATAAGAGGATGTATTATTTTGATACATCCTCTTATTTTTCATATATAAGTATTTTTTCTTCTACTAAAAAGAAGGTCTACAGAATAAGCTCTACAACTTCAAACTCTTCTTGATTTCCTCTATTTTCGTTACGGCACGTTGTTCACAAGCCGGGTAGTCTGAAGCAGAGCACATTTTATCTTTTATTTCAAGATAGAATTTAATCTTAGGCTCAGTACCTGAGGGACGAACACTCACTTTGGTTCCGTCCGAACAAAACCATTGTAATACATTACTTGTATCAGGCATGTCTATTTTTTCATTACTACCATCAACCTTTGTCATCTCAAGACTTTGGTAATCTTTATAAATACTAATTGGACTTCCACCAAGATCTTTTGGAGGGTTAGTACGGAAGTCTTTCATCATTTGTTGAATCTCATCTGCGCCACTCTTACCTGGTCGTTCTACGTTAATCGTATGCTCATGGCTATACCCGTATTCCAAATATATATCCATGAGAATATCATACAAAGTCTTACCATGATCTTTTGCATATGCACAAATCTCTGCTAACAATGAGCAAGCGCTTACAGCATCTTTATCGCGCACAAAGTCCTCTGCAAGAAATCCATAACTTTCTTCTCCACCACCAATATACTGTTGCTTACCTTCTGATATAGCAATTTCACGTGCAATCCACTTAAATCCTGTGTAGCAATCACGCATTTCTACATGTTGTTTTTCAGCTATCTTGCGAATAACTTCTGTTGTGACAATTGTCTTCACTATAAAATCAGTAGGCTTCATCTTACCAACAGCTTGACGATTGGTGATAATATACCAAAGAAAAATAAGACAAGTCTGGTTACCATTTATCAAAACCCATTCACCATTACTGTCCTTGCAAGCCATGCCAACTCGGTCAGCATCAGGGTCTGATGCCATAAGTATATCAGCATCAAGTGCTTTAGCATCACGTAAACCCAATGTCAGTGCTTCCGCTATTTCAGGATTAGGACGATCCACAGTAGGAAAGTTCCCATCTTTCACCATCTGCTCTTTTACACAGTGTACATTATCAAATCCCCATAGAGCTAAAGAACGAGGAATCATAACCCGTCCTGCACCATGAAGTGGAGTATAAACAATCTTCAAATCATGCTGATGTTTAATCACTTCAGGATCTATGCTAACAGTCTTTACCCGATCAAGATAAGGTTTGTCTATATCCTCGCCTATTGATTGAATTAAAGCTTTATTCCCTTCAAACTTAACATCTTCAATCTTTACCTTATTAACCTCATCTATAATACCTTTATCGTGTGGAGCAAGTACTTGAGCTCCATCCTCCCAATAAGCTTTATAACCGTTGTATTCTCGTGGATTATGACTAGCTGTGATATTTACACCTGCTTGAGCCTTTAGATAGCGGATTGCAAAAGAACATTCAGGAGTTGGACGCAGGTCTTCAAAAAGATAAACCTTAATACCATTAGCTGAGAAAATATTTGCAACAGTTTCTGCAAAAAGGCGAGAGTTATTACGGCAATCATGACAAACGACTACACTTATTTGCTTCTTATCCTTAAAATTAATTTTCAGATAATTAGCAAACCCCTGCGTAGCCATACCGACTGTGTAGATATTCATTCGGTTAGAACCAGCACCCATGATACCACGAAGACCACCTGTTCCGAACTCCAAATCTTTATAAAAGCTCTCTATCAGATCAGTCTTATCCTCATTAGCGATCATTCTATTTACAGCTGAACGTGTCTCTTCGTCAAAAGCAGGAGACAACCACTGCTTTGCTTTGCTTTCGCATTGCGCAATAAGCGCTTGGTTATTTTCCATAATTTAAGTTTTTCTATTATCTTCTTATCTGCAAATATAGTCAATTATTCTGAGAATATCTCTTGAAAATATTTTTTTTTTGTATTTTTGCACCTATAAAATTAAGAAGATTATAGGTCTTCTTATTATATTATAATAGTATTTTAAATATAAACATCTAAAACTTAGACTAAAATGGGTATAAACTTCGAAGGAATTCTACTCGCAATATGTACATTTCTCATAATTGGACTATGTCATCCTTTGGTCATTAAAACGGAATATTATTTTGGAACAAAACCTTGGTGGATATGGCTTATATCTGGGCTGGCATGTTGTATTGGTGCGCTGTTTATTAAAAGTGTTTTCTGGTCTGCTCTCCTTGGTGTACTTGGAGCATCTCTTCTTTGGGGAATTGGCGAGCTTTTAGCTCAAGAAAAACGTGTAGCGAAAGGTTGGTTCCCAATGAATCCAAAACGCAAAGAACATTATAAAGACATAAAGACAGACGAACATCTCTGCCCTATATGCAAAGAGGAAATCCCTGAGGAAGGATAAAGGCATTCTACTACCTACTCTTTTTATTCATGATGGTAAGGTTCTCCTTTTATAATAGTACAAGCACGATAAAGTTGTTCAGTAAAGATGAGTCTTACCATTTGATGCGAGAAGGTCATACGAGAAAGAGAGATTTTTTCGTTTGACCGCGCATAGATATTAGGTGAGAAACCATAGGGACCACCTATAATAAAAACAAGTCGACGAGCTATATTTTGTTTTTGTTTTAACCATTTAGCATACTCAACAGAGCGGAGTTCCATCCCATGCTCATTTAGCAATACCACGGTATCACCTGGATGAATTTCTTTCAAAATCAATTCTCCCTCTTTCTGTTTCTGTTGTTCTTCCGATAGGCTCTTAGTATTCTTTAGTTCAGGAATAATTATTATAGAAAAGGGAATATAATGCCCTATCCTACTCACATATTCATCTATCCCCACCTTAAATACTTTATTCTGCGTTTTCCCAACAAGGATTAATACCGTCTTCATTTTTTATTTCCTCCCATATTCTTTGTACAGGCAAACCCATAACATTAAAATAGCTACCCTTTAATGCCGTAACACCTACATAGCCTATCCATTCTTGAATACCATATGCCCCAGCTTTATCAAACGGCTTATAATTCATTATATAATAAGTTATCTCTTGCTCTGATAAATCCTTGAATGTAACTTCAGTGGTCACTGAAAAAGAGCGTTGAAACTGTTTTGTTGTTAAACATACCCCCGTTACAACCTGATGCGATCGTCCACTAATCAAATGGAGCATTCTTCGAGCATCTATCACATCTCTAGGTTTACCTAGTACTTGCTGATCTACAACAACGACAGTATCAGCAGTAATAACAAGTTCATCCTCCTGCAATCCTTGCTTATAAGCATTTGCCTTTTCACATGCTATATACTTGGCAACATCCTCTGCAGGAAGATTATTAGGATAGGACTCTTCTATACCTGGCAAGACTTTAACTTCAAATTCAACACCTAATCCAACTAATAGCTCCTTACGGCGAGGTGAATTACTGGCCAAAATAATCTTTTTCATATCACCATTTACCATCCAAAAGCTTTTTCATTCAAGACCCATTTCCCTTGTGCTTTCATAACTTGCTCAAGGATGTCACGTGCAACTCCATCCCCACCCTTTACATCACTCACATATGTAGATATATGCTTAATTTCAGAACATGCATCCTTTGGGCAACATGCACAACCTGCACGCTGCATTACTTCATAATCTGGAATATCATCACCTACATATATAATCTCTTCTTCCTTAAGTGCGTATTTATGTAAGAATTCACTCCACACATTTATCTTCATGGAACAATTTATATAAACATCCTTAACTCCAAGATAATCATATCGTAATCTTATATTATCATTATGCCCACCTGTCATGATAGCTAAATGTAACCCATGCTTCACCGCAAGCTGGATAGCATAGCCATCCTTTATGTTTATTGTACGAATAGGTTCTCCCTTATCATCCATCTGGATTGTCTCAGCTGATAAGACTCCATCTACATCAAAAACGATGGCTTTAATTTTCTTTAAGTCGTAGTTTATCATTACTGTTTATTTTGTTCATGAATATCTTTTGAAATCATCCCATAAATAGCCTGCTTACTTGGAAACGAAGACATCAAATTCATTTGCTTCTCTATTATATTTTTATCCCATCTCACTGCAGGACCAGTCTGTGCATCTTTGGGATTAATGTCATGCACCTTTTGTGTAGTTTCATTTATAAGAGGTATTATCACATTAAACGGAATATCCTTATTCTCAAGTATATCTGCGGCAACACTATAGCAATAGTTTACAAAATTACATGCCCATACAGCTGCAAGATGTAGATATTGCCGATCATTTGTACTTAAAGAAATAACATAATCTGATATTGATGAAGCAATATCTCTTATTTCTTGTACTGTATCATTTGCACTACCTTCGATAAATATAGGGATTTCTTTAAAATTAACTTTACGTGATTTCGAAAAAGTCTGCATTGGATAGAAAACCCCATATCGATTTGCAAAGCCCTTAAAACAATCTAGAGGCATAGAGCCTGCCGTATGCAAAAAAAGCTTATCCTTTTTGCCTCTACAAACATTAGGAATAAGCTGACAAAGTACACTATCTTTTACAGAAAAAATATATACATCTGCATCATTACGCAAGGAGTTTATATCCGTTATGGCCTCAGAATTAAGTTTATTAGCTAAATCCTGTGCAGATTCTTTAGTACGACTAAATACCTGAACAATAGGAAAACCAACTTCAGCTAGAGCCAGCCCCAACTGCGTTGCAAGATTACCTGCACCAACCATTATAATACTCTTCATGCCAACAAATTTAGTATTTTTTGCTGAAATATAGCAGTTGCGAGTTGTCTTTTTACGAAAGAATTATTATTTTTGCGTCTAGAGTTTCTGCTATTAGCAGACTTCATAAGAACTTCAACAAAAGAAAACAAATGAAATTTATAGGTATTATTCCTGCTCGCTATGCATCCTCTCGCTTCCCTGGCAAACCTTTAGCCATGCTCGGAGGAGAAACTGTTATAGAGCGTGTTTATAAACAGGTAAGCAGTATTCTAACTGATGTATATGTTGCAACAGATGATGAGCGCATTTCGAATACGGTCCAGTCATTTGGAGGTAAGGCTGTCATGACACGATCAGATCATAAAAGCGGAACCGACCGCATTTGCGAAGCCCTCGATAAAATCGGTATTTTTTATGATGTAGTCATCAACATTCAAGGAGATGAACCTTTTATTCAAAAGAGTCAGATAAAAACAGTGATGAATTGCTTTGATGATCCTCAAACGCAAATTGCAACATTAGGCAAACATTTTAAGTCGATGGAATCGGCAAAAAATCCAAATTCTCCAAAAATTGTTTTGGATAATAATTCTTATGCTCTTTATTTCTCCCGCTCTATTATACCTTTTGTGCGAGGGTATGAGAAATCCGAATGGATTGAACGATATCCTTTTCTAAAACACATTGGTCTCTACGCATACCGTACAGATGTCTTACGAGCAATTAGCCGTTTGCCACAATCCTCCCTTGAACTTGCAGAAAGTTTAGAACAACTTCGCTGGCTTCAGAACGGATACCGCATAAAAGTAGGACTCACTGATGTTGAAACCATAGGGATTGATACTCCTGAAGACTTAGAACGTGCAGAAATCTTTTTAAGAGAAAACAAAGTATAAGAGTGGAGAAAATAAAATCTCAAATATCTAAGTGAGGATGGGGAAAGCCCCCATCCTCACAATTCCTTCCTAATATAAAAAACTGATTGTAGCACTAGAAATCTTCTCTTTACAACAAACTTTAAATGGTGCTACCATTCAACTCGTATTGTGTTTAACTCTAGCACTCCTAGTGTTAACCATCAACACAAACCTAATGTATCACCTTTGTACATTACTGAGTAGCACACACACACATTTAATATATAACATATTAATAATAAACATATTACAAAACACAAACTAAAGAAACGCATTAATATATAATACTGAAGCTATCTCCAATTTACATGTGACTTTAACAAGCAAATTTCTTTATAATTCAGCAAAGAATTAAGACGGAGAATTTATATCTCTTCATAATATAGCTTGAACTATATATATGCCATTTTGGATTTTGCTGTCATTAGTATCACTCTAATAGAGAGCTAAAAATCTATGATATAGGAATTTACAGAAACTGTTAAAAATGACAGCAACATCAAACAAAAAATAAGAAGAAAATATATTCCCTCTTTTATAAGTTCTCTTGCATTTTCTCTAATTTCAAAAAGGAGGTTGAATCCCTGGAGGTGTAGGAGGCATAGGATCTTCATTTATCTTACTACCCACAATTTCACCACCAAACTGATCTTCGGGAAGAGGTGCAGTAAAATCGGTATCTTCTGGATTCGCAAAACGAGTATATTCCCCTCGGAAATTTAAAAGGACATCGCCAGTTGCGCCTTTGCGGTGCTTAGCAATAATAATCTGAGCCATACCATGTAAATCATTTCCTTTATCATCCTGAAGGATATGATAGTATTCTGGACGATGCACAAAAAGGACCATATCAGCGTCTTGCTCAATAGCACCTGACTCACGCAAGTCACTAAGTTGTGGACGTTTACCTTCAGCGCCATCACGTTGTTCAACTGCACGACTCAACTGTGAAAGAGCAAGTACTGGAATATTAAGCTCTTTTGCAAGACCTTTCAAAGAACGACTAATAGTGGAAACCTCCTCTTGACGACTATTAAATCGCATCCCATTTGCATTCATCAATTGCAAATAGTCAATCATAAGAATCTTAATGCCGTGCTCTCGCACTAAACGGCGTGCCTTTGTTCTAAGCTCAAAAATAGATAACCCAGGAGTATCATCAACATATATGGGAGCTCCTTGCATCTTTCGGATATTTGAATCAAACCTTTCCCATTCATCAGGTGTAAGCTGACCATTAAGAATCTTATTACCAGGTACTGAGCAAACATTAGATATAAGACGATTTACTAGCTGAACATTATTCATCTCAAGAGAGAAGAACGCTATGGGCTCACGATAATCAACGGCAATATTTTTTGCAATGCTCAGAGCAAATGAGGTCTTACCCATAGCAGGACGACCTGCAATAATCACAAGATCTGAAGCTTGCCATCCTGCCGTGATTTCATCAAGTTTATGAAATCCACTTGGAACACCAGTCAATCCACCATCTCGATTAGCAGCTTGAAGTAATAATTGGTGCGCCTGCTCTACAATTGTATCAATTTGTACATAGTCTTGCAACATATTCTTTTGAGAAATCTCAAAAAGAGTTCCTTCTGCTTTTTGCATCAACTCATCTACATCAACAGTCTCATCAAAAGCGTCAGTTTCTATCATTGATGCAAACTGGATAAGTTGCCGTGCTAGAAATTTCTGTGCAAGAATATGAGCATGATATTCTATATGGGCAGAAGAAGCTACATTAGAACTCAGCTCTACAACATAAGCAGGACCTCCTATTTCTTCTAAAGTTCCTTTATGTCGTAATTCCTCGGCCACAGTCATAATATCTACAGGTTTTTCCTGAAGATTTAACGATTGTATTGCCTCATAGATCTTCTGATGACGAGCCTCATAAAAAGTTTCGGGCTTGATAATCTCAGATACAACAGTAAAGGCATCCTTGTCTATCATAAGGGCACCTAAGACTACCTTCTCAATATCAGTAGCCTGTGGCTGTAAATGTCCAAAGGTCGTATCTATAGGAGCCTGCTTGCTCCTTCGATTGCTTTTACTATTACTTCTTTCTACCATTTGCCCACAAAATTACAAAAAATATTCCAATCATAACCGCATTATGCAACAGTTTTACTATCTTTGCAAAAAATAAAGAAGCTATGATTACATTCCCCTGCTGTAAAATCAATCTTGGTTTAAATATTGTATCCAAACGTCCTGATGGCTATCACAACCTTGAGACTATTTTCTACCCAGTACCACTCTGTGATGTACTTGAAATAAAGAAAATGGACGAAGAATTCCCATCAGACGTACAGTGTGACTTAAAGATAACAGGTAATCTAATCGATGGAGAAGAAAAAAATAATCTTGTTGTCAAAGCCTATAACCTTATAGCTGAAGACTACCAGTTACCCCGCGTTCACACACATCTATATAAACGTATTCCTACACAAGCTGGATTAGGAGGTGGATCGGCTGATGCAGCATATATGATTCGCCTTCTTGACGAACGTTTTCGGTTGAACATGGGTAATGCCGAGATGGAACGTTACGCAAGTAAGTTAGGAGCTGATTGCGCTTTTTTTATTCGTTCAGAAATATCATATGCAACGGGCATAGGAGACATACTGGCACCTGCAGACTCTGAAAGTGGAAATCTTAATGGATATTATTTAGTATTGATCAAACCTGATATAGCAGTATCAACAGCAGAGGCTTACGCAACCATAGAACCCCAACAGCCAATAAAATGTTGCCGTGACATAGTTAAACAACCTATCGATACATGGCGAACAGAATTATTTAATGATTTTGAGGTTCCTGTATTTAAGCGTTATCCAGAATTAAAAGCAATTAAAGAAAAGTTATACGAAAAAAATGCCCTTTATGCACAAATGTCTGGTAGCGGTAGTACTATCTTTGGTATTTTTGGAAGAAAGCCTGTAGATATAGAAAAGACTTTCCCTAATACATTTACATATGTCTGCAGACTATAGATAGGTTGATGGTAGATATTACCTTCTAATCTTTAACGATAGGAACAAAATCCTAACGTCTATGACTTATACATCAATAGTCATCCCTTCTTTACTAAGGAGTGTATTCGGGAAGACCTCCTTTGCTTCTTCCAAAATTTTCTCTTCATTTTGATATCTTGCAGAGAAATGACCTAACACTAGTTTACCGACGGAAGCATCCTTTGCTACAGTTGCAGCCTGACGAGAAGTACTATGCCAATATAGATGTGCACGGTCCTCATCTTCTGTAGCATAAGTACTTTCATGGTAAAGAGTACTGACACCTTTGACTATTTTATGCAGATTCTTCATATATCGGGTATCCGAACAATATGCATAACTTCTTGGAGCTTTCGCAGGAACTGTAAGCATACTATTAGGAATCTTTTCACCTTCTTCCGTTATCCAATCAGCCCCTGCTTTAATATTATTTATCTGACTAACAGGAATGTGATAAAAATCTATCATATCACGGCGGATATGGGGTAAAGTTGGTTTCTCTTTAAATAAATAACCACAGCATTCAATACGATGTTCTAAAGGAATGGATTCGACTGTCAAACCACGATCTTCGTAAATAATAGTTTGCTCCTTTGTAACAACTGGATGAAAGACCACCTTAAACTCTAGACCTTGACAAAAGAAATCAAGAGTCTGATTTAGTACTGGTTCATAAGCAGCAGGACCATATATATGCAGTGGAGCTGTACGTCCTGTCATTCCAAAAGTAGATATCATACCAGGGATGCCAAAGCAATGATCACCATGGAGATGACTAATAAAGACTGCTGTAATACGCGAGAAATGAATATGACAGCGACGCAATTGTATTTGTGTACCTTCTCCACAGTCAATCATAAAAAGCTTCTCCCTAAGTTCTACAACTTGAGAAGAAGCATAATGTTGCAAAGTAGGCAAAGCACTTCCACAGCCCAGGATGTGCACTTTAAATGGATCCATTCTATAAACAGATAGGGCTACTTTCCCCTATTAAACACGAATATACCATCCTTATTTTCTAAAGATAAAGCCTCAGCTCCGAGCTTATCTACCGTGAAAGTATCTTTCGAAAGGATAAGCTTTCCATTCCATATTTTCCATGTTGTCCATGGACTTTTCTCTGACTGAAGAGTAGAAGTAATCGTTCCATCCTCCTTTATTTCAAAATTGCGATCAAGGCTATGCCAGTTTCCAAACAAAGATGTAAGATTGATTGCTGAACGCATAAAACGATCACCATATTCTGTATAACCGATAATGGCAAAGCGATCGCCATTTATCTTACCTCCTTTAACCACCTCTGCAGTATCATTAGGATTGGCAAGAAACTCTATAGTATCACCTTTGTCTGTAAGAAGAATGATGGAGTTCATACCACCATCTACCATTGTTCCATATACAGTACTGTCCCCCGTCGTGAGCGTATCAGCATTCTTTGAAGATTGTTCTGCTATTGTCTTAGGCTTATTATCCTTACAAGAGGCAACCATTAAAAGGAGAAATAACGAAATAATGAGATAAAAAGAATTTTTCATATTGTGGAATTTATGTAGGTTTATTTATTTGTCTGTTTTGCTTCTTCCCAGAACTTATCCATCTCTTCTAGAGTAAGATCCTTTATATTAACTCCTTTCTCACGAGCTTTTTCTTCAATATAATTGAATCTTTTTATAAACTTCTGGTTAGTATGTTCAAGAGCATTATCAGGATTAATATGATAGAGTCGAGCAGCATTGATAAGAGAGAACATAAAATCACCAAACTCTTCAGCAGAATGTTCTTTGTCTCCTTTCTTCAGTTCAGCTTTTAATTCGTCCAATTCCTCATAAACCTTATCCCATACTTGCTCTTTCTCTTCCCAATCAAAGCCCACATTACGGGCTTTATCTTGTATTCGATAAGCTTTAATAAGGCTTGGTAAAGAATCAGGAACACCAGAAAGGACAGACGTATTTCCATCTCTTTCGCGTTGCTTCCGTTGTTCCCATGTTGATTCTACCTGCGTTGCAGTATCAGGTGCAGCTTGATGATTATTAGCCTGTTTATTCAATTCATCTTTGTACACAACCTGGCCATTGGTATTTACGACCATATCCTGCCGTGTTACCTCCCATCCAGTCCAATCAATAAAATCATGTCTGAACATGAGTTTATCCGATTGTGCATTGCAAACATCAGCGACATCAAACTCCTTTTTCTCCTGACCAAGCATAGAATAGAACACGACATGCTCCATAACATCGCCCAATTCCTTACAAATATTCTTTGAATCGTCCTTAAGAAGAGCGTCAGCTAACTCGAATGCTTCTTCAATAGTATTAGGGCGAAGACTCTCATTGGTCTGCTTTTTATCCCAAGGGCACTCTTTTCGAAGGCGTTCCTGAACATCCAATAAACGAGCAAAGGCTTTTAATTTTTCTTCTTTTGTATGCAATGTCTTGATGTTTAAAGTTAAAGATAAACGTTAAAGTACTTCTCTGTGAGTACTAATATCGTTGCAAAGATACACTTTTTAAGCGGATTTTTTGTACTTTTGCACCGTATTTTAAAGATAATAAAGAAATAAAAATATACGAAACAATGGAATTAGCAAGCAAGTATGATCCACAGGTTGTGGAATCAAAATGGTACCAGTACTGGCTGGACAATAAGCTATTCAGTTCTAAACCAGATGGCCGTGAGCCTTACACTGTGGTCATCCCACCTCCAAACGTTACGGGTGTGCTTCACATGGGGCACATGCTTAACAATACTATTCAGGACATTCTGGTAAGACGTGCCCGTATGGAGGGTAAGAATGCTTGCTGGGTTCCTGGAACAGACCATGCAAGTATTGCTACAGAAGCAAAGGTTGTTAACAAGTTAGCGCAGGAAGGTATTAAAAAGACTGACCTTACTCGCGAGCAATTTCTTGAGCATGCATGGGATTGGACACATGAACATGGAGGGATTATCCTGAAACAGTTGCGCCGACTGGGCTGCTCTTGTGATTGGGACCGTACTGCTTTCACCATGGATGACACCAGAAGCAAGAGTGTTATTAAGGTGTTCTGCGATTTATATAATAAAGGTTATATCTATCGTGGCGTGCGAATGGTCAATTGGGACCCACAGGCTCAGACTGCTCTGTCGGACGAGGAGGTTATCTATAAGGATGAACATTCCAAGCTTTATCACCTTAAATATTATGTTGCTGCGGACGATCAGGCTAAAGTTGAACGCAAAGACGAGGGTAACGTAATGCACAAAGACGAGAAAGGTTACTACGCTGTTGTTGCAACTACCCGTCCAGAGACGATTATGGGCGACTCGGCTATGTGCATCAATCCAGAGGATGTGAAGAATACATGGCTTAAAGGCTTGCATGTCATCGTACCATTAGTCAACCGCATAATCCCTGTTATCGAGGATTCATATGTAGATATCCAGTTTGGAACGGGTTGTTTGAAGGTTACTCCTGCACATGATGTCAACGACCATGCACTTGGTTTGAAGCACGGACTGGAGACAATTGACATTTTCAATGATAACGGAACCATTTCCGAGGCGGCTGGTTTATACGTAGGTCAGGACAGAATGGACGTGCGCAAGCAGATATCTAAGGACTTAGAGGCGGCTGGTTTGATGGAAAAGGTGGAAGACTATGACAACAAAGTGGGCTTCTCCGAGCGTACAAACGTGCCTATTGAGCCTAAACTCTCTACTCAGTGGTTCCTGAAGATGCAGCACTTTGCTGACATTGCGCTCGGTCCTGTTATGGATGATGAGATTGAGTTCTATCCAAAGAAATATAAGAATACGTACCGCCACTGGCTGGAAAACATCAAGGACTGGTGTATCAGTCGCCAGCTTTGGTGGGGACATCGTATTCCGGCATACTACTTTAAGGATGCAGAGGGTAAGAATGCTACCGTAGTTGCAGAGACCTCTGAGGAGGCTTTGAAGCTTGCTAAGGAGAAGAACCCTGCCGTAACTGCTGCAGATCTTGAGCAGGAAAGCGACTGTATGGACACATGGTTCTCAAGTTGGTTATGGCCTATTTCGGTGTTTGATGGTATCAATCATCCCGATAATGAGGAAATAAACTACTACTACCCTACCAGTGATCTTGTAACTGGTCCGGATATTATCTTCTTCTGGGTGGCACGAATGATCATGGCGGGCTATGAATATCGTGGGAAATTCCCATTCAAGCATGTTTATTTCACGGGTATTGTGCGTGATAAGCTCGGAAGGAAGATGAGCAAGAGTCTTGGCAATTCGCCTGACCCGATTATGCTTATTGAGAAATATGGTGCCGATGGTGTGCGCATGGGTATGATGCTTTCAGCTCCGGCGGGTAATGATATTCTCTTCGACGAGACGCTTTGCGAGCAGGGACGTAACTTCAATAATAAGATTTGGAATGCTTTCCGCCTCGTACAAGGTTGGGAGACTACGGAGATTGAGCAGCCGGAAGCGAACAGAATTGCCGTTGAATGGTTCGAAGCCAAGCTGAGAGCGGTGAATGCGGAGATGAACGATCAGTTCAAGAGCTATCGTATTTCTGAGGCTTTGATGACGGTTTACCGACTCTTCTGGGACGAGTTTTCAAGCTGGTACTTGGAGATGATTAAGCCAGAATACGGCAAGCCTATTGACAAAGTGACCTACGATGCGACGCTAAGCTTCTTCGATAATCTGCTAAAGATGCTGCATCCTTTCATGCCTTTCATCACCGAAGAGCTCTGGCAGCACATTTATGACCGCAAGGACAGCGAGAGTATCATGCGTGATGAGCTGAAGATTCCGGCTCCAACGCAGGCTGAAGAGAAGCTGATCAGCGATATTGAGCAGGTGAAAGCCATCGTCGGCGGTGTCAGAACGGTGCGCAATCAGAAGAATATTGCTCCGAAGGTTGAGCTTGAACTTGACGTTATCGGGCAGAACAACTATGAGGCTTACAACAGTGTTATCCGCAAGATGGCGAACTTGAAAGCTATCGAAGTGGTTGAAGAGAAGCCAGGCGATGCGTCAGGATTCATGGTCGGAACGGACAGTTTCGCAGTGCCTGTAGGCGATTTGATTGATGTTGCTGCCGAAATAGAGAAGCAGGAGAAGGAGCTTAACCACTTGGAAGGCTTCCTTGCAGGCATCAAGAAGAAACTTTCCAACGAGAATTTCGTGGCGCATGCTCCTGCAGCCGTCATCGAACGTGAGCGCAAAAAGCAGAGTGATTCTGAAGAAAAGATTGCAGCCCTCAAGGCAAGTCTTGAAGAATTAAGAAAGAAGTAAATAAAAATTACCTATCAATACGTGAGTAGGAGATGAGCATAATAGCCAACGGCATGCTTATCTCCTACTCTCTTTTTAGGCTGAAAGGCAGCAGAAAAACAACCGTTTTCAGCCCATTTTCTACACGTTTATAAGTAGCTGATTATCAGAGCGATATAAAACCATCATACTCTCTCAAAAAAAGTATATACTTTTCCACTAAATAGTATATACTTTTCCACTAAAAGTATATACTTTTTTGTGAAACCTATAGACTTTTCTGGTGAAAGGTATATACGTTTTTAGCAAATAGTATATTCTTCTAAGAAAAGAAGATTACAAAACAACTCGGAAAAAAGTAATCTTATTTATTTTATTGTCCGAATATTTTCACTAAATTTGTAGCGATTAACCTGGGTGTCAGTTCTGTGAAGAGTACAGATAACCTCACTCTAGTTTTATAAAAAACATAGTATTATTTTATTGTATGGACTATTCACTGAGTAAAAGAAAAGTAAATCTTGGTGCTTTAAAAGGCAAAGAAGTGTTCGTTGCAAGTGCTGTTTGTCAGAAACATCACATCACTTTTGACGAACTTTGTGAGCGCATGGCAGACGATTCAACAGTAGGACAGGCTGACATTGCCGCTGTGTTCTATCGTTTCCGCAAGGTTTTGAACCAACTCTGTTCGCAGGGTTTCATCGTTGACGGCGGTCCGCTCGGTACATTCCGCCCAACATTCACCTCGAAAGCAGTGCTGAAAGAGGAGGATTTCAAGCCGGCAGAATGCATAACAAGGACGCAGATTCTCTTCACCCCATCCACCGAATTCCGCAAACTGAAGGACGTTGAGTTCTTCCGCGTAGCAGTGCAGGAAAAGAAAAAAGGCAAGGATGACAAGAAGAAGAAAGAAGAAACAGGCGGTACACCTTAATCCTTAGCCAGCAGGAACAGAGTTTTCCTAAACGTATTATCCCCCTCTTCGGTCAGACTGAAGAGAGGGATAATCTTTTTTCACCTTATATTATAGGCAGAACGCCACGCCGTTCTACTCGTAATCATCCACCACATTATTAATAAAGTCCATCATCGGCTTGCCCGTCTTGCAGATGTTTTCCAACTTCTCCTGCCACTTATCACCCTCAAAGAAGTCATCGGGAACGGAAACCCAGCAGCAATAATCCTTCATTCGTAGATACTGCAGGAACTCATAATCCTTTGGGAAACCCTTAGGAACAGTCTTCAAAGCAGCCAGACCGAAGCCCTTTTCGCTCACCTTGTCCTCAGTCCACTGCCCCGCATTCGGTAGTCCGAAGAGATTTACGAAGTCCTTATTCTCAACATCCTTTCGCCATTCATCAATATTCGCCATAATCTCGTTGCGACATGACGTAAGGATATTCGTCGGAAGCCAGTAACAACCCACCGCAATGAGGCAGTTTCCCGGCTGCAGATGAATATAATATCCACCCCGAAGCGCCTTCTTTCCATGCCCACAGATATAAGCTCCGAAGTGACGCTTATAAGGACTTTTATCAGGAGAAAAGCGCACATCACGGTAAAAACGGTAAGTGCAGTCCTTAGCCGTGAGATGGGAAACCTCATCATCAAAGGTAGAAAGGCAGGCAATCACCTTATCAATTCCCTCTTCAAAGTTAGCCTTTACGGCTTCAAACTCAGTCTTATTCTCTTGAAACCACTCTCGGTTATTGTTTGCAGCAATCCCCTTTAGGAAGTGCATTATCTTTCTTGTATCCATATTCTTCTATGAATTATCAGGAGTCAACGCCCCTTAATTACTCTTTCACAACTTACTATCTTTCATCAGCTTCGGACAAATCGCATCAAAAGGACAATGTTCACAATCAGGCTTAGCACTCTTGCAGACATAACGCCCATGAAGTAATATCCAATGATGCGCATCAGAAACCTCATCCGTAGAGATGTTCTTCATCAAATAATCCTCAACCTTACGCGGATTGTTCGCCGTAGATGGGACTAAACCCAGTCGGTGACTGACACGATATACATGCGTATCTACAGCCAACGTCGGTTTTCCAAACCAGACAGCCTGTATAACATTCGCCGTTTTACGCCCCACTCCCGGCAATTGCGTCAGCTCATCAGGGTCGGACGGTACCTCTCCGCCGAACTTCTCAACCAGCATCTTCGACATCTCCACCAGATGTGTCGCCTTCGCATTCGGATAAGAAACACTCTTTACATATTCAAAAACATCCTCAACAGTAGCCTTTGCCATAGCTTTCGCATCAGGATAATGACGGAACAACTCCGGAGTAATAGCATTAATCCGCTTGTCCGTACATTGGGCAGATAGCAATGTCGCACAAAGCAACTGAAAAGCTGAACCAAAATTCAGCTCAGTCGTCACGTGTCCAACATTCTTTCGGAAGTATCCTAATACAAAATCATATCTTTCTTTTCTCGTCATCTTGCTCGTTCTTTTATGCAAAGGTACTGAAAATCTGCAGATTATTTGGCGTTTTCCGAAAGTTAATGTACTTTTGCATCATAAATAAAAACAAATCAAATTATGACAACTCCAATGATAGGACTGATTGCACTGCTTATTATTTCATTAGTTGGCTGGGCAATCGCAGAACTTAAAAGCAAAAGTATCACTTTCACCCACTCAGAAGCAGAGGAAGAGGGAGAAGAAGAAATGAGAGAGGCTTATGAAGCCAATGGAAATAAAGAACTGAATCTTAAAGATTTGCTCGCTCGTAACAGCACGAAAGGTTACAAGGCAATCTAAGAAAACAATAAAAACAAAGAACGGAAGCTATCATCTGATATAGCTTCCGTTCTTTATTTATAGAATAAACCATCACTCACATTATTCCCTTTCCCTTTTATAATATCATCAGAAACTGCTCAATAATTCATCGGAAACTATTAAGAATACCATTGAGAAACATTAAGGATATCACTGATAACCACTATGAATATCATTGAAAAACATTAAGAATATCACTGGTAACTACTAACAAAATCATTGAAAAACATTAAGGATATCACTGGCAACCACTAAGAATATCATTGAAAAACATTAAGAATATCACTGGTAACTACTAACAAAATCATTGAAAACTACTAAAGGCCAAGAAGTTCCTACCATAATTAACCCTACTTTTCCCATTAAATATTTTGTTTTCCAGTAACTTATTTGTATTTTTACGCACGAAAACCTAAACTATCGTGAATTTCTAAATCTAAAAACAAATATGGTACAGGAAAAACAAATTATCGAGTGTGTTCCTAATTTCAGTGAAGGACGTAACAAAGATGTTATCAAACAGATTACTGATGAGGTAGAACAAGTCAAAGGTGTCAAGCTTTTGGATATTGATCCAGGAGAAGCTACCAATAGAACCGTAGTAACCTTTGTTGGTGAACCACAAGTAGTCATGGAAGCTGCATTCCGTTGTGTCAGGAAAGCTGCACAACTTATAGATATGCGCCAGCATCATGGTGCTCATCCTCGTATGGGTGCAACTGATGTTTGTCCCCTAATCCCAGTCTCTGGTATTACTTTAGAGGAGTGTGCTCACCTTGCGCGTCAGTTGGCTGAACGCATTGCCAACGAACTAAACATCCCTTGCTATTGCTATGAAGCCTCAGCCTTTACTCCTGAAAGAAAAAATCTTGCTGTATGCCGAGAGGGTGAATATGAAGGACTTGCTAAACGCATGAGTACAATAGGAGAAAAACCAGATTATGGTGCACGCGAATGGGACGAGCAGATGGCACGGACAGGATGTACAGCTGTAGGAGCACGTGACTTCCTTATCGCTACAAACTTCAACCTAAATACTACTTCTACACGTCGCGCAAATGCAATAGCTTTTGATGTAAGAGAAAAAGGTCGGCCAAAACGTGAAGGAGGATCACCTGTTGGCAAACCTATGAAGAATGAAAATGGTGAGATCATTATGATACCTGGGACTTTAAAAGATACCAAGGCGATAGGTTGGTTTATAGATGAATACGGTATTGCACAGGTGTCAATGAACATTACTAATATCAACACTACCCCACTCCACATTGCTTTCGATGAAGTCTGCCGATGTGCACAAAACAGAGGTATTCGTGTCACAGGAACAGAAATTGTCGGTTTGATTCCAAAACGGACACTAACTGAAGCTGGAGCATATTTCCTTAAAAAACAAAATCGCTCGACGGGTATTCCCGAAGAGGATATTATAAAAATAGCTATCAAGTCCATGGGGCTTGATGATTTGAAGCCTTTCAACCCAAGAGAGAAAGTCATCGAATATCTATTAGAGGATGCTGAAAAGAAACAAAAACTCATTGACCTGACAGTTAAGGAATTTGCTGATGAAACTTCACGCGAGTCACCAGCACCAGGTGGAGGAACAATCTCAGCCTATATGGGAGCTTTGGGTGCTGCACTAGGAACAATGGTGGCTAATTTATCTAGCCATAAAGCTGGATGGGATGCCCGTTGGGAAGAATTCAGCAACTGGGCAAATAAGGGTCAAGCTATCCAATCTGAACTAATGGTACTAGTTGATGAAGATACCGAGGCATTCAACCGTATCATGTCAGCCTTTGGACTACCTAAGGAATCTGCAGAAGAAAAGACTGCCCGCTCAATGGCTATACAAGAAGCGACCTTGTTTGCTACGGAAGTACCATTACATACAATGCAAGCTTCATACAAAGTATTTGAACTCTGCCAGGCAATGGCAGAAGAGGGTAATCCCAATAGTGTTTCAGATGCAGGTGTAGGTGTACTTGCTGCTCGCGCTGCTGTTCTTGGGGCAGGACTTAATGTGAAAATCAATGCATCAGGCTTGAAAGATAAGCAAAAAGCAGAGCAACTAGTAAGCGAAGCAAATATACTGATTAATAAAGCCAATGAAGCAGAGAAGGAGATTATGAAGATAGTTGAAGCAAAGCTCTAACTCCCTCTATATATTATTCTAACTCTCTATATATAATTCTATATATAATAAGGTGTAATATTTCATCCACATAAAAGGACTATTACACCTTTCATAAACATGAATAAAACACCTAGACAACTATGACAAAAGAAGAATTCATTAGAGATATCTGTACAGGCATACCTGATACTTTACCAGAACTACAGGCATACGATCCCACTATCAATCATGCCCCCAAACGGAAAGATATTCTCACTAAGGAAGAAAAAAAGCTTGCTTTACGTAATGCATTACGATACTTCCCGAAGAAATTCCATAAGACACTAGCCCACGAATTCGCCGAGGAGCTACGACAGTACGGAAGAATCTATATGTACCGATTCCGCCCATCTTATGATATGTACGCTCGTCCTATAAGTGAATATCCTTGTATATCTAAACAGGCGGGAGCAATTATGATGATGATCCAGAATAATTTGGATAAAGCTGTTGCACAACATCCACACGAATTAATAACATATGGAGGAAATGGTGCTGTATTTCAAAACTGGGCACAATACAGGCTTACAATGAAGTATTTGAGTGAGATGACCGACGAGCAAACATTAGTTATGTATTCTGGGCACCCTCTTGGACTATTCCCTTCACATAAAAATGCTCCACGAGTCATAGTTACCAATGGTATGGTTATACCTAATTATTCCAAACCTGATGATTGGGAACGACTTAATGCCCTTGGTGTAAGCCAATATGGGCAGATGACAGCCGGCTCATACATGTACATTGGACCACAAGGTATTGTACATGGAACTACTATCACTGTCCTGAATGCAGCACGCAAACGATTGAAGGAGGGAGAGACCAGTATAAAAGGAATGCTCTTCGTTACTTCTGGCTTAGGAGGTATGTCTGGTGCTCAACCTAAGGCTGGTAACATAGCAGGTGTAGTAAGTATTACGGCTGAAATAAACCCACTTGCGGCACAGAAACGCTATGACCAAGGTTGGTTGATGAACTTCATACCTCGCTCGACGAACTTATCCCTGTAGCATTGAAGGCTATTGAAGAGAGGCGAACAGTCTCTATGGCCTATGTGGGGAATGTCGTTGACCTTTGGGAACGTTTGGCTGCAGAAGACATACACGTAGATTTAGGAAGTGATCAAACCTCCCTTCACAATCCATGGGCAGGTGGCTATTACCCTGTAGGACTTTCTTTAGAAGAGTCTAAGCGTATGATGGCAGAGGAGCCACTACTGTTTAAAGAGAGAGTTCAGGAGTCTTTACGCCGTCAGGTGGCAGCTATTAACAAGCTGACAGCAAAAGGTATGTACTTTTTCGACTATGGTAATGCCTTCCTCTTGGAGTCAAGTCGTGCGGGAGCGGACATCATGAAGAAAGATGGTAAGTTCCGTTATCCATCTTACGTACAGGATATTATGGGGCCGATGTTCTTTGACTATGGCTTTGGACCATTCCGTTGGGTTTGCTCATCAGGTGACCCAAAAGACTTGGAAACATCCGACCGCATTGCAACGGAAGTATTGGAAAAAATACGCAAGACAGCAACTCCAGATATTATTGGTCAACTTGACGATAATATTCATTGGATAAAAGAAGCAGGAAAGAATCATTTAGTTGTTGGTTCCCAGGCTCGTATCCTATATGCAGACTCGGAAGGTCGCACCAAGATTGCCTTGGCTTTCAATGAAGCAATACGTAAGGGAGAAATCTCTCGACCTATCGTTCTGGGACGTGATCACCATGATGTGTCGGGAACAGACTCTCCTTTCCGTGAGACATCTAACATATATGACGGCTCACAGTTCTGTGCTGATATGGCTGTACAGAATGTTATCGGCGACTCTTTCCGTGGTGCAACATGGGTATCTATCCACAATGGAGGCGGTGTTGGCTGGGGAGAAGTTATCAATGGTGGCTTCGGTATGGTGATTGATGGTAGCAAAGACTCTGACCGTCACATCCGTCAGATGCTCCTCTGGGATGTCAACAACGGCATAGCACGTCGTAGCTGGGCTCGCAACACAGGTTCTATTGATGCTATTCGAAGAGAGATGGAACGTACCCCAGGACTCTGTGTCACACTCCCTAACATTGTTGATGATGATGTTATAAACACTGCTTTTTAATCATTTAAATCTATTATACTAATCCTTAGAAACTATGAACAAAATTCATCAGATCAGTGCCGAGCACCTGTCTATTGAGCAGATTGGCGAGATAATCAAGAACGGCACAAAGCTTGAACTTTCTGAAGATGCACGTCAACGAATTATTCGTTGTAGAGAGTATCTCGATAATAAGATTAAAGAATCAGAAACTCCTATCTATGGTGTAACAACGGGCTTCGGCTCTCTCTGCAAGATATCTATTGACAAGGATAGCCTGTCACAGTTACAGAAAAACCTTGTGATGTCCCATGCTTGTGGTGTGGGTGACCGTGTCCCTAATGAGATTGTAAAGATAATGTTGCTGCTCAAGATTCAGTCGCTCAGTTACGGCTACTCTGCTTGTCAGTTGAAGACCGTTGAGAGACTGATAGACTTCTTCAATAATGACATCTATCCTATTGTATACATGCAAGGGTCTTTGGGCGCATCGGGCGACCTCGTTCCCTTGGCTCACCTTTCTTTGCCACTTATCGGAATGGGAGAGGTTGAATATCAAGGAGAGATCTTCTCTGGTGCTGACATCTTGAAGAAGATGAAATGGGATGCAATAGAACTCGTTTCTAAGGAAGGGCTTGCCCTACTCAACGGTACACAGAACATGAATGCCTTTGCTGTATGGGCACTCTTACAAAGTGAACGTTTGAGTGAGTGGGCTGATGTCATCGGAGCAATGTCTCTTGAGGCTTACGATGGACGCATTGAACCTTTCACACATGCCGTTCATGCCGTTCGCCATCACAAGGGACAGATTGATACTGCAGCACGAATAAGAGAATTATTAGAAGGCAGTGAACTTATTAAACAGCCTAAGTTCAATGTACAAGACCCCTATTCATTCCGCTGTATGCCGCAGGTGCACGGCGCTTCAAAGGACACGATTGCATACGTTAAGTCTGTGATAGACATTGAAGTGAATGCTGCAACTGATAACCCAACCGTTTGTCCTGACGAAGACCTTATTATCTCAGCAGGAAACTTCCATGGAGAACCGATTGCACAACCAATGGACTTTCTTGCTATAGCACTCTGCGAGTTAAGTAATATTTCTGAGCGTCGTATCTACAAGCTCGTCTCTGGTACACGTAACCTACCAAGTTTCCTTGTAGCTAAACCTGGTGTAAACAGTGGTTTTATGATTCCGCAGTACACAGCAGCATCTATCGTTAGCCAGAGTAAGACTTATTGTACTCCTGCCTCTGTTGATAGTATTCCATCTTCACAAGGACAGGAAGACCATGTCAGCATGGGTGCTAATGCTGCTACGAAGCTCTATCAGGTCGTATTGAATACCGAGCGTGTACTTGCTATTGAGCTCTTCAATGCTGCACAAGCACTTGAGTTCCGCCGTCCGTTGAAGTCATCTCCTACGATAGAAGCAATCCATAAGGCTTATCGTGAGTTTGTACCTTTCATTGATACGGACGAATTTATGGCTCCTCACATCGCTAAGTCTGTTGAGTTCCTACGTAAATAAATAAAGTAGAAGGGGTTATGTCAAGATTAGATACAATCTTGATGTAGCTCCTTTCCTTTTGAATATCTTATATTATCATACTTTCATTGATTAGAGAAAAGGCTTGATATGAAAAGACTAATAGTTAAAAACATTGGCTTACTGACTGGTATAGGGCATGAAGAAAAGCTATGTTTGAAAGGTAAAGAGATGGCAGAGTTCAACACGCTTTCAGACGCTTACCTTGTCATAGAGAATGGACGTTTTGCTGATTATGGTAAAATGAATGATTGCCCACAGACTTCTGATAATAAGGAAGTTGTTGATGCGAATGGAGGAAGCGTTCTCCCTTCATGGTGCGACTCCCATACTCATATTGTTTATGCAGGAAGCAGAGAGCAAGAGTTTGTTGACAAGATTCGTGGGCTTAGTTATGCTGAGATAGCAAAGCGTGGTGGTGGTATCCTTAACTCTGCAGACCGCCTTCATGAACTGAGCGAAGACGAACTTTATCAGCAGGCTATGAAGCGTATTGATGAGATTATTAGGAAAGGAACAGGTTGTGTAGAGATAAAGAGTGGGTATGGACTTAACGTAGAAGACGAACTAAAGATGCTTCGTGTTATTCGTCGTATCAAAGAGACAACACGACTGAAAATTGTTGCTACATTCCTTGGTGCACATGCTGTTTCACGTAAATATAAAGGTAGACAAGACGCCTACGTTGAATTAATCATCAACGAAATGATACCAGCTGTGGGTGATGAGAAATTAGCTGAGTTTATAGATGTATTCTGTGACACGGGCTTCTTTACTCCAGAAGAGACTGCTCGGATTCTAAAAGCTGGTGCTACATACGGCATGCGTCCCAAGATTCATGCTGACGAGTTAGCGTCGTCTGGTGGTGTTGAGGTTGGTGTAGAATATAAGGCTGTGTCAGTTGACCATTTAGAAAGTATGACAGAAGAAGAAATAGATATCCTTAAGAATAGCAAAACTATGCCAACAGCACTTCCTGGAACGTCTTTCTTTCTTAATCTTCCTTTTGCTTTGGGTCGTAAGATAATAGACCGTGGTCTACCGCTTGTCCTTGCAAGTGATTATAACCCAGGTTCTACTCCATCAGGAGATATGAAGTTTATTGTTTCGCTTGGCTGTATCAAGATGCGATTAATGCCTGCAGAAGCAATTAATGCAGCGACATTAAATGGAGCATGTGCAATGGGACTGAGCAAAGAGTATGGCTCTATCACACGTGGAAAGGTTGCTAATTTCTTTATTACAGATACGATTCCTTCTATTGAATTTATTCCATACGCCTATACAACACCTATCATAAAACGTGTATTCCTACAAGGAGAAGAGTATGTCTAGATAGTATTTAATGAAAATTATAATATGCTACTTCTACCTTGACGATATTCATTAAGGTGTCCGAATCTCAGCGTCAGTGTAGCTACTGATGGCTGTCTTGAATTAAAAAGGAGGAAGTACCTTATTATATTCATTATCAATATAATAGCTTACTTGAAAGAGGACGTTTACTGTACGGTATCATTTTAGAAACTAATATAAATGAAAAAGTCCATAAACTCGTACCGAGTCTATGGACTTATACTTTAATAGCGAGCGAGGATTATGCCTCTGCTGGTGCCTCCTCTGCAGGAGCTTCAGAAGTAGTATCCTCAGCAACCTTAGCTGCCTCAGCCTCAGCTTGTGCCGCAGCGGCAGCAGCTTTCTTGTCTGCAACCTTCTTAGCAATAGCTTCGTTAACTTTCTTCTCAGCTTCAAGGTTCTGAGTAGCAGCAGCCTTCTTCGCATCAGTTACTTTCTTCTCGACAGCTTCTGTAGCTGCAACCTTAGCTTGCTTCCATGCATCGAACTTCTGCTGGCATGCAGCCTCGTCGAATGCACCCTTCTTAACACCACCACGCAGGTGCTTCATCATGTAAACGCCCTCACCTTTGAGAATGTTACGAGCAGTGTCTGTTGGCTGAGCACCTGTCTCAACCCAGTAAAGAGCACGTTCAAAATTCAAATCTACTGTGGCTGGATTGGTGTTTGGGTTATAAGTACCAATCTTCTCAGTAAACTTACCATCACGTGGTGCACGAGCGTCAGCGATTACGATGCTGTAGAAAGCATAGTTCTTACGACCACCGCGCTGCAATCTGATTTTTGTTGCCATAATTTTTTAATAAATATTTTAAAGGTTTGAATTTAATGCTGTCATCTCGTGACAACGGATGCAAAATTACATTTTTTTTTTCTAATATCCAAGTGATTGGGCTATTATCTTCTTTTCTTATCTAACAGTGATATGGAAACAACCTTGATGCTTTTCGTGTTTGATATAACATCTACCTTGTGAGCGTAAATCATTAAGAACCTCACTCAAAACCCACTTCAGTGTATCATTTCTTACAGGACGAGTAATAGCTGCATATTTATTATAGGCAATATCGAAAGTCGTACCATATAGATGACAGCTATTCTCTGTTGCATTTTTATTATATTTACGCAAGCGCTCTACATCTTCTTTTGTTCTGAGAACACTTGAGATGAGAAGTTTATTAAGAGGAACGCCTTTTGTCTGAAGGCTATCCATAAAGTTTCGCGCGATATCTTGAAGCAGAACGGCTGCACGAGGAACAAGATAAGGAACACTATTATTGAGTTTTTTCATATTATAATAAGGATTGCTTCCTATATACACCAGTTCACTCTTGCGCCTCTCTGCATCAACACGATCTGCAACAGGCTTTACCCCAAATTTTAAAGCAGCACTCAACTGTTGGGGCTGAGAGTCAGGAAAGCTTTCATCATAGTCCCTTACACCCAATATCCTATTTTTCTTTGGAGAACCATCAGAGTTGAAGAAATAAGAGAGTGCGACTTCTCTTGGAGCTGACTGATATTTGATTTTTACTGAGTCTGTGCTTTTTGTAGCCACAACAAGCTTATGTTTAACATTATTATTCCTCAAAATTACCCTTGTCTCGGCTACTGATGGAACTATAACTCTTATCAATGCTAAAAAAGAGTAATAACAAGGAATCCTAACAAAAATTTCTTCTTTGTTATCGTTGAATTTCTTTTCATTGCTACAAAGGTAATAAGAATTTGATAATTGGTAATTATGAATTAAGAATTATTTGCAGGTATCACGTTTTTATAGTAACTTTGCGAGCAAATATAAAATTGTTCAAATTGATAGAAAAACATATAGTTTTAGAGAATATAGACCCTGTGGTGTTCTATGGAATAGGAAATAATCATCTTCAGATGATAAAGTCGCTTTTCCCAAAAATAAGGATTATAGCCCGAGATAATGTTATACGTGTCTTAGGCGATGAAGAGGAAATGGCGAAATTCGAAGAAGACATAGAGACTATGCGTAAACACATAGAGCACTATAACACTATTTCGGAGGAAGATATCTTAGATATTGTGAAAGGTCGTAAGACAAAAGCTGATACAATAAAAGATGTACTTGTATATTCTATTGCTGGACGCCCGATAAAAGGTAGATCAGAAAACCAACAACAACTAATTGATGATTTTGAAAAAAAAGACATGATATTTGCGGTTGGCCCAGCAGGAACAGGGAAAACATATCTTAGTATTGCTTTAGCTGTAAAGGCACTTAAAGATAAGACTGCGAAAAAAATTATCCTCTCACGCCCAGCTGTTGAAGCTGGTGAGAAACTCGGATTCTTACCCGGAGACATGAAAGATAAGATTGATCCATACCTACAGCCACTTTACGATGCATTGGAAGACATGATTCCTGCTGCAAAGCTTCAGGACATGATGGACAAACATATTATTCAAATTGCTCCACTAGCGTTCATGCGAGGGCGTACATTGAGTGATGCTGTAGTAATCCTTGATGAGGCACAGAATACAACTCCTGCACAAATCCGTATGTTTCTTACACGTATGGGATGGAACACAAAGATGATAATTACTGGCGATCTAACGCAGATAGACCTCCCACATGCAGAGAAGAGTGGACTGAAAGAAGCTTTATCCATATTAGGAGACGTAGAAGGAATCTCCGTGATAAATCTGGGGAAAAAGGACATCGTAAGACATAAATTAGTTACGCGTATTGTGAATGCCTATGAGGCACATGATAAAGCTGACAAGAGATAGGACTCTATAAACATAAGAACAATGAAAGCATTAACAAAAACTGAATTCCATTTCGATGGACAGAAGAGTGTTTATCACGGCAAAGTACGTGATGTGTATGATATCAACGACGATCTTATCGTCATGGTTGCTACTGACCGAATCTCAGCATTCGATGTCGTATTGCCTAAAGGAATACCGTTCAAAGGACAAGTTTTGAACCAGATTGCCGCCAAGTTCCTTGACCAGACAGCAGATATCTGTCCAAATTGGAAGTTGGCGACTCCTGACCCTATGGTAACTGTTGGTCTGAAGTGTGAGGGCTTTCGTGTTGAAATGATTATCCGCTCAATTCTCACAGGTTCTGCGTGGCGTGCCTATAAAGAAGGATGTCGTGAACTTTGTGGTGTAAAACTCCCTGATGGTATGCGTGAGAATGAACGTTTCCCAGAACCGATTGTCACACCAACAACAAAAGCCGACGAAGGACATGATCTGAACATTTCAAAAGAGGAAATTATCAAGCAGGGGATTGTCTCGGCAGAAGACTATGCTATAATTGAAGATTGGACACGTAAACTTTTTGCCCGTGGGCAAGAGATTGCTTCAAAGCATGGATTGATTCTCGTAGATACCAAGTACGAATTTGGGAAACGTGATGGAAAGTGTTATTTAATAGATGAAATTCATACCCCAGATTCAAGCCGTTACTTCTATGCAGATGGTTATGAAGAGAAATTGGCAAAGGGTGAGCCACAAAAACAATTATCAAAGGAATTTGTACGCCAGTGGCTTATTGAACATAACTTCATGAATGAGCCAGGGCAGAAAATGCCAGAGATAACAGATGAATATGCAAAGAGCGTTAGCGATCGTTATATAGAACTATATGAGCACATCACTGGCGAAAAATTTGATAAAGCTGCAGAAGAAGGTGATATTGCTGCACGAATAGAACGAAATGTTAAGCAGTATCTTGCTTCTAGGAAATAAAATCTAAAAACAAATAAGAGGTTATTGGGAGATATTCCTCCCCATAACCTCTTATTGCTTCTAACTTTCTCTAAATTCTCCAATCCTCTTCATAAGAAAATGTACGATCAAGAAAAGATAAAACCCTATAATGGCAAAGGTGACAAAGGAAAACTAGTTGAAGAAATGTTTGATAATATTGCTTCTACTTATGATACATTAAATCATCGGCTATCTTGGGACATAGATAAAGGGTGGAGAAAAAGAGCTATCCAACAACTCAAACCCTTTCGTCCAGAAAAGATACTTGACATTGCAACTGGTACAGGTGACTTTGCTATACTTGCTGCGAAAGAATTGAAACCCAAAAATCTTATAGGTGCTGACATTTCGGAAGGGATGATGTCTATCGGACGTAAGAAGGTAAAAACTGCAGGGTTGCAGAATATCATTTCCTTCAAGAGAGAAGACTGTCTTAACCTTTCTTTCCCCGAGAACACTTTTGATGCCGTTACAGCTGCTTTTGGTATACGTAACTTTCAAGATCTAGACAGAGGATTAACAGAGATTTGTAGAGTTTTAAAAAAAGGTGGACACCTTAGCATTGTAGAACTGACTACACCTACCAGCTTTCCTATGAAACAGCTTTTTCATATATATTCCAATACCATAATGCCATTATACGGAAAGCTTATATCCAAAGATAGTAACGCTTACGAATACCTCAATAAAACTATTGCAGCATTTCCACAGGGTGAGAAAATGATGGAAATCTTCAAGAAAGCTGGTTTTAGTAAAATGACTTTTCACCGATTAACGTATGGTATTTGTACCATGTATTTTGCAGAAAAATAGATTAACAAGGTTAGGATATGGATAAATATGGACTAATAGGCTACCCTTTGGGGCATTCTTTTTCTGTTGGATATTTCAATGAGAAGTTCTCCAACGAACACATCAATGCTAAATATATAAACTTCGAGATTCCTTCTATAGAAGATTTTGCTGAAGTAATTGAGTCTAATCCTGAACTACGAGGATTAAATGTTACTATCCCATACAAGGAACAGGTTATTCCTTATCTTGATAGTCTTAGTCCAGAAGCCAATGCTATTGGAGCTGTAAATGTTATTCGTATTACACGTAAAGGGGATAAAACTCATCTCAAGGGATTCAACAGTGATGTTATAGGTTTTACACGTAGTATAGAACCATTACTCGAACGTCATCACAAGAAAGCCCTTATACTTGGAACCGGTGGTGCATCTAAAGCCGTAGACTATGGTTTGAGATCTCTTGGAATAGAAACAAAATTTGTCTCACGCACAAAACGCCCTGGCTTTTTTACATATGAAGAGATAACTCCAGAAATTATCAAGGACTACAACATAATAGTAAATTGCACACCATTAGGTATGTATCCTAATACTGATGTCTGCCCTACTCTTCCTTATGAAGCTATGGACAGTCATAATTTACTTTACGATTTACTTTATAATCCAGATGAGACCCTCTTCATGCAGAAGGGTAAGGAGTATGGGGCAATCACAAAGAATGGACTTGAGATGCTGCTTCTTCAAGCTTTTGCCAGTTGGGAATTTTGGAATGGCAAAGAGCAAAAATGACCCTCTCAAAGGGCACAGGACATCTGAATTTCAGAGGATAATAGAGAGTGTGAAGAGGATTTATCTGCATTCTTGCATATATTCCATAATCTTTCATATCGTTCTTTCATATACCCAATAAAAGATAAAGACACTCTTCGAGAGTTTAAAGATCATATTATAATAAGATTACAAGCATATATATCCTATTTTCTAAATCTAATTCTGAATCTATTTATATATAAGAGAATTCTAACACCATATAGATTATAGTATCCAAGAATAGACTATAAATCTGCAATAATGAAAGAGCCAAAGAACTTATGCTACGACCTTTGGCTCTTTTCTTATTCTTTAGTTATACAAATATCTAGTTATTTTATCAGACTTATTGAACGTTTTAGAAACTTATCAAGTGCAGCTCCCTGAAGCATCCCGTTCTGGAGAAGAGCCAAGTCAATAAGTTGATGTACAATAGCATTGTCTTTTGCGCAAGTAGCTATAATTGTTTTCTTCTTACTTTGCAACTCAGAAATAGACTTCTGAGTACTTTGCACCTCATCCTTTTCCTCTTGAGTTAGTTCCTCAGGCTTCTTCTTATCTTGTGATTGATGTAATGCAGCTAACCTAGCTTGCAATCCTTTTAAGTCACTAACTACAGGTTTTAATTCTTTAGTAGTGCTAGCCTCAACCTCTTCAAGAACCCTCTTCACCAATGGATGGTCAGCATTCAAAACTAAATTATAAGTGTCTGGCATCTGTGCATAGAATCCCATCCCTTGCTGGAACTGGCTCATTTCCTTCATACGACGCATATACTCATTTTGAGTAACCAGTACAGGTTGTGAAGTTTCACCAAGAGACTGAACATCAACAGTAAACTCAGCCTTATCGATAGCAGGGATTTGAGAGCGGAAAGCCTCTGACAGATTGTCAGTTTCTTCTTCAGACAAGTTATTCTTTGGTGTATCTTCTTTCTGAATAATACGTTCTACAATGTCTGAATCGACACGGACATAACGGGTTTTATCCTGTTTCTGCTCAAGCATAGAGAGCGTGGGGACGTCTAATTGCCCGCTAGCATCTATAACACTGTATCCCTTGGCCTTAGCCGCTTCTATATAACTATATTGCTCCTCTTTGTTCGTTGTATATAAGTTAACAAGGATTCCTTCCATATCCGTCTGATTATCCTTTATCAGTTTCTTATATTCTTCCAAAGTAAAGTACTTCCCCTCAGTATCTTTAATCAAAGCAAAGTCCTTAGCACGCTCATAAAAATCTGAGTCTGAAAGCATTCCATAATTTATAAAAAGCTTCAGATCATCCCACTTCTCTTCATATTCCTTACGATTTTCTTTAAAGATACTTTGTAGACGATCAGCTACTTTTTTGGTAATATAGCTTGCTATCTTCTTTACATTAGAATCACTCTGCAAGTAACTTCTACTTACATTGAGAGGGATATCAGGAGAATCTATCACCCCATGTAGTAAAGTCAAAAACTCAGGAACAATACCTTCAACCTGATCAGTAACAAACACCTGGTTACAATAAAGTTGAATCTTGTTACGCTGAAGTTCTATATTGTTTTTTACACGTGGGAAGTAAAGTATACCAGTAAGATTAAATGGATAGTCTACATTCAGATGAATCCAGAACAATGGTTCATCATTCATTGGGAAAAGTGTGCGATAAAAACTCTTATAATCCTCATCCTTCAAAGATGATGGCGCTTTCACCCACAGTGGTTCAACACTGTTGATGATGTTATCCTCAGCCGTTTCAACATTCTTACCATCCTTCCATTCTGTCTTTTTTCCAAAGACAATTGGTACTGGCATGAACTTACAATACTTATTTAAGAGCTCCTCTATCTTTGATTTCTGCAAGAATTCTTTGCAATCATCATCAATATAAAGTATGATATCACTACCTCTATCTTTCTTATCAGTATCTTCCAAGGTGTATTCCGGGCTACCATCACAACTCCATTTCACGGCTTTACTACCCTCTTTGTAGCTCTTAGTAATGACCTCAACTTTCTTTGAGACCATGAAAGCAGAGTAGAATCCAAGTCCAAAGTGTCCGATGATTGCCTCAGCCTTATCTTGATATTTCTCTAAGAAATCATTTACTCCTGAAAAGGCAATCTGATTGATATACTTCTCAATCTCTTCTGCTGTCATACCTATACCATGATCGCTAATGGTAAGTGTGCCCTCCTTTTCATTCAGACTGATACGTACACTCAAGTCGCCCAACTCTCCTTTGAAATCACCAGTAGCAGCAAGTGTTTTCAGTTTCTGTGTAGCATCAACAGCATTTGATACCATTTCACGAAGGAATATCTCATGATCAGAATACAAGAACTTTTTGATAACGGGGAATATGTTCTCTGTTGTAACCCCAATATTTCCTTTTTGCATAGTCATATATTATTTTTATTTTTTTGTTTTGTCAATACAAATAATGTGCCACTTCACACATATCTAAGTTTAGAATAAATTATAAGGGATTAAGCAGGACGGATTTGCCTTACTTTATACTATTATGTGAAATACAAATATCTCCCAACCTTCTTCATATCTCAAACAGAAGCAAACAGGAAAGATAAACTTTTAAAGGATACTCATAGCACAATAGTATTTTGCAAAAGATAGAAGAAAGTATGAAAGGACAGAAGTAGACAACAATAAAACAACTTTACAAACTAATGACTATCAACCAGAACAGAATAGCTAAAAACCCTTTTTTAACAACTTCGTAACATCCACAATACCAAAGTGTTATAAACAGGCTCATAAAAGGGCATGTTTTGCAATGCAAAAGAGCACCTTTTACACATCAAAAGGACATCTTTTACAGTGTAAAAGGGCATCTTTCAGAAAGCGAAAGATGCCCTTTTAAAATTCAATAGGAATTTAATTTTACAGAATTGAGCCAGTCTTAATATTCTACTAGCGCCTGACTGGCCAACCCTATTACATGAATTCTAAAATAAAACACCATTCTCAATCCACTTTTATATGAATAATGAGAATGGTGGTATTGCTAAAAAGATTTATTAATCTATATTTTTCAAGATAGCAAGCAGATGATCCCATACCATTTGAACAGTAGGTATAAGTAGCCGTTCATCAGGTGTATGTACATAACGTAACGTCGGTCCGAAACTAATCATGTCCAGATTAGGATACTTCTCTGAGAATAGTCCACATTCCAAACCTGCATGTATTCCCAATACACGTGGTTTCTTACCAAAGAGCTTATGATATTGTTCAACCGCAACATTAACAAGTTCAGAATTAGGGTTCATCTTCCAAGCAGGGTAACTATCTTCAACCAAAACTTCAGCTCCAGCTAATTCAAAACATGCTTTAACCGTATTAGTCATATTAACGAGATTACTCATGACATTTGAACGCTGAGAACTAACAACGGTAACAGTATCCTCTGATATATGAATGCTTGCAACGTTACTTGAAGTCTCAACCATATATGCAAGAGCTTCGTCTTGGCAATTTGTCAAAGGTCCATTATCAACAGCCTGAAGAGCAAGGATAACATTATGAGAGACTTGCTTCGGTAGCACCTTATCAGCCTCCGTACTCTGGAGATTCCATACCATATCGGTATCAGTTACATGGAATTCACCTTCCACATCTTTAGTGAAGATATTCCAATCGGCTTTAACCTCTTCCTTCTTAGCTGTAGGTACAGCAAAAATAACTTTGCCATCACGTGGTATAGCATTATCCATTTTCCCTGAATCCCATAGTGATAACCGAAGGTCAAACTTAGTTTGCTCTTGATAAAGGAAACGTGCAAGAAGCTTGATAGCATTAGCTCGTTTCTTATTTATGTCGTCTCCAGAATGCCCGCCAACAAGTCCTTTCACACTAGCCTCCATAAAGAAGTAACCCTCAGGAGCACTCTCACGTGTAAAATGGAAAGTTGCTGTAGTACTGTTTCCACCAGCACAACTAACAAAAATCTGTCCTTCATCCTCCGAATCTAAGTTGATAAGGTAATTACCAGTCATAAATCCTTCCTCCAAACCAAAGGCTCCTGTTAGCCCAGTCTCCTCATCACGAGTGAAAAGACACTCTATGGGACCATGCTCAATGTCATCTGCATCAAGAATGGCAAGCTCATAAGCAACTCCAATACCATCATCGGCTCCCAGTGTTGTTCCCTTAGCACGAAGCCACTCACCATCAACATAGGTCTGAATAGCATCTTTATGGAAATCAAAATCAACATCTACAAGTTTATCACAGACCATATCCATATGACTTTGCAGTATCACTGTTGGAACATTCTCCATGCCTTTCGTAGCAGGTTTTGAGATAAGTACATTACCAGTCGCATCTACTTTCACGTCAAGATTACGGTCTTTTGCAAATTGCTGTAAATAAGCAATCATCTGTTCCTCATGCTTTGAAGGACGAGGAATCTGATTAATTTTTGCAAACTGTTCAAAAACGCTGGCTGGCTTTAGTTCTATATTTGCCATTTTTAATAATATTTTATTTTGTTATTTTACTGTTTTATATTACCTTTGCGGGCAATATTAATTGCAAAGATATAGAAAATGTTTGTAACTTTATTATACACTCTGTTAATAATTGCAATATCACTATTGCTCCTTGGAGTACGTGTTTTATTCAAAAAGGACGGAGAGTTCCAGTCGCAACACATCTCGGATAATGCTTATCTCAAAGAGAAAGGTATCCACTGTGTCATTGACCAAGACAAGGAAGCGCGCACTAGAAATAAAGCTTATTAAACGATAATAATTAATTAAACATACTATACAAAATGAAGAAATCATTTAGTAAGATTGCCATTGTCACTTTGACAGCCTTTGCTTTTATTGCTTGTAATAATCAGCCGAAGCAGAATGACACCGTGGCAAGTAAGAATGAAACAACCACAACACCAGCTTCTGACAATCAGAAAGTTGCTTATGTAGAGATCGACTCTATTATGAGCCAATACACGTACTGGAAGGATGTGACGAAAATTATCAAAGCTAAAGAGGCAAACATCCAACGTACACTTGCAGGAAAGCAGAAAGCTATACAGGCTGCAGCTGCAAACTTCCAGCAGAATGTTCAAGCAAACAAATATACACAGGTACAGGCTCAACAGATTCAAGCCAGTATTCAGAAACAAGCACAGGATGCTGATGCTTTACAACAACGCTTAGGTGCAGAATACCAAAATGAAGTTGCCAAGTATAATAAAGCTCTTTCTGATAGTGTGCACAACTACTTGAAGGAATATAACAAAGACAAGAAATTCGCAATCATCCTTGCAAAGAGTGGTGATAATATTCTTTATGCTGATCCAGCCTATAACATTACTGATGATGTAATTAAAGGAATGAATCAAGCTTATAAAGGTATGAAGAAGTAAAGTAGAGGCTGATGTTATCTCTTGTCACAACGATGATAAGACTAACATAAAGCACTTTCATATAAATAGATACCAGTCATGATAAATGGCTGGTATTTTTATTCCTACAAACTAAAGCATTTTAAGTTTGTCTCGTTCATAAACAGTGAGGACTTGTTGGTAAATATGAAAGGTGATACAGGTAGAGCCAAATAGTATTAATATATAGACACATATTGTTTATCAGAAATAAGCCACTGTAAAACTACAAACCTTAGATATATAAAGTATACCTACTAATAAGTTTTCTACAAAATATAGGATATTGATACCACCTTGTAGAGAGCTTGTTTAGGATATATATTTTCCTTTAATCACACAAAAAAATGTAGTAGAAAATTTTGAGGTATAAAATAAAAACACTACCTTTGCACCGCATTTGAGATAATGCTTGGTATTTCAGCAAAACCTTTTAAGGAAGGATGGGTGAGTGGCTGAAACCAGCAGTTTGCTAAACTGCCGTGCGCTTCCGCGTACCGGGGGTTCGAATCCCCTCCTTCCGCTTATATCTCGTATTGCTCAAATGCACTATGGTCGATTCATCTAACGGTTAGGATACAAGATTCTCAATCTTGGCATAGGGGTTCGATTCCCCTATCGACTACTACCAAAATTAATAAAAAATACTGTTTAGGTCGATTCATCTAACGGTTAGGATACAAGATTCTCAATCTTGGCATAGGGGTTCGATTCCCCTATCGACTACTAAGGGTTCAGTTTATATACTGAACTTTTTTTATTTGAGATAGAATTTAAGGCATATAAAAAAGGGATATTCCAATCTAGGAACATCCCTTTTTATTATATTATAATATAAATATGAAAGATTTATTCTGCTGGTTTCATATTTGTATAAACATTCTGTACATCATCAAAGTCTTCTAACTTATCAACCATCTTGTCAATAGTCTCACGTTCTTCAGGAGTTACATCCTTTAGATCATTTGGAATACGAGTGAATTCGGCTGATGTAATCTCAAAGCCATTATCTTCAAGATGCTTCTGAATTTCACCAAAGCTGGTTGGTTCCCCGTAGATTGTAATCTCGTTTTCATCTTCATCTTCGTCATATTCATCGTCTACACCATAATCAATCAAGTCGAGAATCAGCTCTTCCATGTCTATTCCTTCCTTCTTCTTGAATGTAAATACAGCTTTATGATCAAAGAGGAAACTAAGAGACCCTTGTGTCCCAAGATTACCATTGAACTTATTAAAGACTGAACGAACGTCAGCAACAGTACGTGTAGTATTATCTGTCAAAGTGTCTACGAATACAGCAATTCCATGAGGTCCATACCCCTCATATGGAACTTCCTTATATTCACTTTGATCTTTACCCATTGCATTCTTGATAGCACGCTGGATATTATCCTTTGGCATATTCTCACGTTTGCATGTTGCTATAATAGCACGTAAGCGTGGGTTATTTTCTGGTTCAGGGCCACCAGCCTTAACAGCAATAGCAATTTCCTTACCTAACTTAGTAAACGTGCGGGCCATATGCCCCCATCTCTTAAGCTTTGTAGCTTTGCGATATTCAAATGCTCTACCCATTGGATTTCTTTTTAACGGAGTTCTGCTCCAAGTTTATTTGTTAAATTTTTAATTAGTTTCTGCATAATGGCATCAATAGCCTTATCATTAAGTGTCTTGGTCTCGTCTTGTAGAATAAAATTAACGGCATAACTCTTCTTTCCTTCGGGAAGATTCTTTCCCTGATAGACATCAAAGAGCTCAACTCGCTTAAGCTGCTTCTTGTCTGTTTGACGTGCTATTTCCTCTATTTGTGCAAATTCCACATTGTTATCAACCAACAAGGCAAGGTCACGACTAACAGCAGGATACTTTGAAATCTCATGGAATTGGAGTTTATTCTTACGTATAACCTTCATCAGTCCTGTCCAATCCAATTCTGCATAATAGACCTTCTGTTCAATATTAAAACGTTTCAAAAGCTTATGAGCAAGAATCCCCATCTCTACTAAGGTTTTGCCAGCACGTGTCTTAAGGGCTATAGCTTTGTCAAATACATTGTTGTCTGATTTTGCATAGACTAACAATCCTTGTGCAATACCAATTCGACGTAAGATATTTTCTACGTATGCTTTAAGTTCATAGAAAGAACTTTCTTCATCAGGATGAGCCCAGGAACCTTGTATATGTTTACCAGTCACCCACAATGCCATGTGGTGCTTTTGTATATAAGCCTTGACAGGGCTATCCTCTGTCCACTTTTCTTTATTGTATTTATAAACATTGCCCACCTCAAAAAAGCGTAAGTTCTGGGCTTTGCGGTTTATATTACGGACTATGCTTTCCAATCCGCCAAAGAGTAAAGTTTGCCTCATTACGCCTAAGTCTGCAGAGAGAGGATTCATAATCTTTACAGTCTCATCCCAAGGATAGGCATTAAGTTCTGTCTCTTCATAATATGAACTTTTAGTAAGAGAATTATTCATAATCTCGGAAAAGCCTTCTCCAACCAACTGTTCACCAATAATATTCTCACGATGATAGTCTTTATCAGCTTCTTCAGCTATTGTCAGAGAGGACTTTAGCTCTGTAGGAATCTCCACATTATTATATCCATAAATACGCAAAATATCCTCTACAACATCACAAGGGCGCTGAACGTCTACACGATAAGCTGGCACAAGGAGATTAAGACCTTCTGTGTCTTCTTCCAAAACCTTCATCTCAAGACTCTCTGCAATATGTTTAATCGTATCATTACCAAGTTTCTTACCAATGAGACGATCACAATATTCATAGTTCAAACGAACAGGGAAATCTTCCATCTTTGTAGGATATTCATCACATATATCCATACTTATCTTTCCCCCAGCTAATTCCTTACAAAGAATTGCAGCCTGCTTTAGTGCATAAACGACCCCATTAGGATCAATCCCTCGTTCAAACCGGAAGCTTGCATCAGTAGAAAGTCCATGACGCCGTGCACTCTTCCGAATCCATGTTGGGTGGAAATATGCACTCTCTAGAACGACATTCTTAGTTGTTTCATATGTTCCACTACCCTTTCCTCCAAAGACACCAGCAATACACATTGGCTCTTTCTCATTACAGATAGCTAAATCATGTACTCCAAGCGTATGAACTTCTCCATCAAGTGTAACAAACTTCTTCCCTTCGTTTTTATCTTTCACGATAATATGATGTCCTTCAACCATATCTGCATCAAAGCAATGCATTGGCTGACCATATGCCATCATAATATAATTTGTAATATCAACGATGTTATTAATTGGACGAAGACCTATAACATTCAGTTTATCCTTTAGCCATTGTGGACTCTCCTTTACTTCACAATCCGTAATACTGACACAGGCATAACGACGGCAAGCATCTGTATTTTCTATCGTTACTTCAATTGGAAGATTGTGATTATCAACCTTGAAAGTCTGACAATCAGGACGATGAAGAGTCGTCTTATATCCATTCTGCACAAGCCAAGCATAAAGATCACGTGCTACACCATAATGACTTAATGCATCTGCCCGATTTGCCGTAATATCAATATCAATCACCCAGTCACTATCTAACTGATAGTACTCTGCAGCAGGCTGTCCGATAGGTGCATCGACTGGCAACACTATTATACCATCATGGCTCGTACCAACACCTATCTCGTCCTCTGCACAAAGCATTCCAAGGCTTTCAACTCCACGGAGCTTACTTCTCTTTATCGTGAACTCATTGTCACCATCATAGAGAACACATCCAAGATCAGCAACTATAACCTTTTGGCCAGCTGCTACATTAGGAGCACCACACACAATCTGCTGCGGTTCACCTTTACCAAGATTAACTGTTGTCACGTGAAGATGATCAGAATTAGGATGTGGCTCACATGTCAGAACCTCTCCAACATAGAGTCCTTTCAATCCTCCTCGTATTGTTTCAACCTCATCCAGAGCATCAACTTCTAACCCTATTGAAGTCAATGCATCAGCAATTTCCTGAGGAGTCAGGTCAAAATCAACGTATTCTTTAAGCCATTTGTATGAAATCTTCATTATATCGATATATTATTTTATTTCAAAATACGTGCAAAATTACGAAAAATCTCAGACATAACAAAAGGATAAAAGAAAAAAGCCTTCGCCCATTTGGAAGATATTTATTCTCATCATCAACCTGTTAATACAAAAATGCCATTTGTGGATATAAAACAAATGCTTTATCTTTGCAACATATTTATTTATAAAAACTAATTAAACCAAATTGTATGAGACTTACTGGACGCAGAGAAAGTAATAATATTGAGGATCGTCGAGGAAAGAGTATCACCAATATAGCTGGCATTGGAGGTATTGGAGGAGTTATTATCATTGTGCTCATAACACTTTTAAGCGGTGGAGATATGGGTGACATTGTGAACAATGTCTTCCAACAAGAGATGCAAGGTCAAGTCGAAAAATCTTCAGAGAGGAATCAAAAGGCATTTACAGAAGAAGAAAATAAACTAGCAAACTTTTCTAAACAAATTCTTGCAGGGACAGAAGATGTGTGGACAGAACAGTTCCAGAAGCACGGAATGCACTACAAATACCCTACGCTTGTCCTTTACACGGGAAGCGTAGAAACATCATGTGGCAAAGGTTCTGCCGCAATGGGGCCTTTTTACTGTTCTGCAGACCAAAAACTTTACCTTGACTTAAGCTTCTTTACAAGCATGCGAAGGGAATTAGGCATACAAGCAAAAGGTGATCTCGACTTTGCATATGCTTATGTAATAGCACATGAAGTCGGTCATCATGTAGAATATCTTCGTGGAATTCTTAGTAAATGTCATACTAAAATGGCGCAAGTAGACAAAATAAACGCAAACAAACTTAGTGTAAAACTAGAGCTCTTAGCTGATTATTATGCAGGGTGTTGGGCCCATTATGACAATGAAAAATATCAAAGTCTTTCAGACGGAGATATAGAAGAAGCCATTGATTGCGCTGAAAAGATTGGAGATAATTATCTTCAAGAAAAAGCTCGAGGATATGCCCAACCAGAGACATTTACACATGGAACATCAGCCCAACGTGCTTATTGGTTTAAGAAAGGGTTGGAAACAGGAGACTGGAATACTACGACTTTTTCTTCTGACGAGCTTGATTAATAAAGTTCCAGTATACACATGAGAAGCCAAGAGATAAAGATTTTACCGATAAGAGTACACCTAGCACTGCATGGTTTAATTATATCACTTCACCTTTACATTCTTACAACCTACCAATACGCTGATATTACTATTCGATAAAACTTAAACGAAATATATTACCTTGTGGACTATTCTAAACCAGAGAACAATCCATCATTTTTTTTAGACTATACCTATGAGTTAAATAATATCAGCTTTGTGTAGAGTGTTATAGATTCCTCTTGACTTCAAATTATACGCAAATCAGAAAAATTTTACAACGTGTTGGCCCTTCCTCACCTATAGAGTTGCTCTAAACCTCATAGGTGAGGAGATATAACACAATAAGTGAGGAACTGCGTCACATAGATAGGAAACGAGAAGATCTGTTCTATCTAGTCACCTTAAACATATAGCAAAATACTAATGACTTACTTAAAAATATAGCCCAAATTGTATGATTTACTAATTGGAAAATATTTATAATACATCCCAAGAAACTAAAAGAGCATAAATCATAATGAAAGATTAACTCTTTCTTTTAATGCGAGGAGATTATTTCATCCAAGAACTATGTTCTACAGTTGGCGAAGATAGGCTACTGCCATCTCTGCACAACGCTCACCATCTATTCCGGCACTAACAATTCCACCTGCATACCCTGCACCTTCTCCACAAGGGAATAGACCTTGAAGGCGTACATGCATAAGATTTTCAGGATTACGAAGGATACGAATAGGAGAACTTGTACGTGTTTCCGATGCAATCATCACGGCTTCATTTGTTAAAAAACCATGTGCCTGCTTCCCAAAAGTACGGAAAGCTTCTTGTAAACGCTTCGTGATAAAAGAAGGCATCCAGAAGTGAAGAGGACTTGAAATAAGCCCTGGAGCATAACTCGACTTAGGCAAATCATACGACAGGCGTCCATTCACGAAGTCAGCCATACGCTGAGCTGGAGCTGTTTGCTTTCGATTTCCTTGTTGCCAGGTATCACGTTCAAGCTGTTCTTGGTAGTGCATAACACGTAGAATATCATTACCTCCCACATCTTCAGGATTAATTTGAACAACCATACCAGAGTTCGACCATTGTGTTCCACGATTAGCAGGGCTCATACCGTTGGTTACTATTTGCTCTGGCCCTGTAGCAGATGGGATAACAAAACCTCCTGGGCACATACAGAATGAGTAGACACCACGCCCCATAACTTGAGTTACAAAAGAATATTCCGCAGTAGGAAGATACTTTCCTTTACCATTCTTATTATGATACTGAATCTGATCAATTAAAGAAGAGGGGTGTTCAAGACGAACACCTACTGCAATTCCCTTGGGTTCTATTTCTATTTTAGTATCAGCAAGATAACGATAGATGTCACGTGCAGAGTGACCTGTTGCAAGAATAACAGGTCCATAGAACTCGCGTTTTCTATTTTCAAAATTTGACTTTTCAACAGCTTGAACCCCAATAACCTTATCTCTCTCAAGAATTAGAGATATCATCTTTGTTTGAAAGTGTACCTCTCCCCCACACTCAAGAATTCTGTTACGCATATTTTCTATCACCCTTGGAAGTTTATCAGTACCTATATGGGGATGGGCATCTGCCAAAATTGAGGTAGAAGCTCCATGTTGACAAAACACATTCAGAATCTTTTCCACCGAACCACGCTTCTTGCTACGCGTATAAAGTTTCCCATCAGAATAAGCACCAGCTCCACCTTCACCAAAACAATAGTTTGAATCAGGATCAACAGTTTGCATCTTAGTTATCATTGCCATATCCTTCTTACGTTCTCGAACATCTTTACCACGTTCAAGAACAATAGGGCGAAATCCTAACTCTATAAGTCTCAAAGAAGCAAATAATCCACTTGGACCTTCACCAACGACAATAACCTCTGGTTTATCACTCACATTTTGGTACTCAGTCTTTATATAAGCTTCATCTTGCGGAAACTCATTGATGTATATACGAACTTTCAGATTAACATATATATCACGGTGACGTGCATCAACAGAACGTTTCAAAACTCGTATTTGGTTAATCGTTCTTTGATCAATACCCTTCTCTCTTGCAAGGTAATCTTTTATATTATCCTCATTATATCCGACTTGCGGTAATACACGTATCTGATACTCTTCTGTCATTTTGTTTTTACTTTTTGCCACAAATTTAGATAAATATATCGAAAGAACGTTGGTAATTGCAATATTTCTTATTACTTTTGCCTACAAGTTTTGCATTTCCCTAATTGTAAAAGGGATGTAGAATATTAACAAAAACATCAGAAATGAAGGTATTAAAATTTGGAGGAACATCCGTAGGTTCCGTTTCGAGTATTTTAAGTTTAAGAAACATTGTCGAGAAAGAGGCAAAGCGCCAACCGGTCATTGTCGTAGTAAGCGCATTAGGTGGGGTAACCGATCACTTAATTGCCACTTCTCAATTTGCATTAAAAGGGGATGAGTGTTGGCGCGAGGAATATGACAAGATGGTAGATAGACACCATAAGATGATAGATACTATCATTACAGACCCATATGACCGCGAACAACTTTTTAAAACAGTCGATACCCTTTTTGAACAACTCCATTCGATATATTATGGAGTATACTTGATCCATGATCTCAGCCAGAAGACTCAGGACACTATCGTTAGCTATGGGGAACGTCTAAGCTCAAATATTGTTTCTACTCTTATTCGCGGCTCTAAATGGTTTGATGCACGCAAGTTTATTAAAACGGAGGAGAAATTTGGAAAAAGAAGTCTTGATTCTGACTTAACAAACAAATTAGTAGGAAAAACTTTTGCAGAACTCCCACGTATTTCACTCGTCCCTGGGTTTATTGCTCAGGATCGGGACTCTGGTGATATCACTAACTTAGGACGCGGAGGAAGTGATTATACAGCAGCAATCCTTGCAGCATCACTTGATGCAGAAGTTTTAGAGATTTGGACAGATGTTGATGGCTTCATGACTGCTGACCCTCGTGTCATTAAAAGTGCATATACCATCAATGAACTATCTTATATAGAAGCAATGGAGTTGTGTAACTTTGGGGCAAAAGTAGTATACCCTCCAACTATCTATCCAGTATGTGTCAAGAACATTCCTATAAAAGTCAAGAACACTTTTAACCCTGATGGTCAAGGAACAATTATAAAATCGCACATAGAGAACAACCAAAAACCCATTAAAGGTATTTCCTCTATCAAAGACACAACACTCATCACTGTTACAGGACTTTCCATGGTTGGTGTTGTTGGTGTCAATAGAAGAATCTTCACTTCTCTTGCAAATAACGGTATAAGTGTATTCCTTGTATCACAAGCCTCTTCGGAAAACAGCACGTCAATTGGTGTTAAAGACGGAGATGCAGAGAAGGCTGTGAATATACTGAATGAAGAGTTTCAGTTAGAAATTGAGGATGGGCGAATGTTCCCCATGCATAAAGAGAGCGGACTTGCTACAGTTGCAATTGTTGGTGAGAATATGAAACACTCTGCTGGTATTGCAGGTAAACTTTTCGGAACACTTGGTCGTTCTGGGATCAGTGTGATAGCTCTTGCACAGGGATCTTCTGAAACAAACATTTCTTTTGTTGTAAGAGGAGAAGTTTTAAGAAAAGCATTAAACGTACTGCATGATTCATTCTTCTTATCAGAATATAAAGTATTAAACCTCTTTATTTGTGGAGTCGGTACTGTTGGAGGTAAACTAATTGAGCAAATTAAAAGTCAATATGACGAGTTGAAGCAACATTCTCATTTAAAATTGAATGTTGTCGGTATAGCTTCTTCGCACAATGCAATCTTTAATCGTGACGGCATAGATCTCGATAATTACCATGAGTTATTAAAGACAAGTGAAGAATCTAATCCTGAACAACTTCGAGACAAGATCCTTGGGATGAATATTTTTAACTCTGTCTTTGTTGACTGTACAGCCTCTAAGGAGGTAGCAGCACTCTATCTATCCTTTTTACAGCATAACATATCCGTAATCGCAGCAAACAAAATTGCAGCATCGAGTTCATATGATAATTATGAGCTGTTGAAGCAGACGGCACTTCAGCGCGGGGTTAAGTTCCGATTTGAAACAAATGTAGGAGCTGGATTACCTATTATTGGTACTATAAATGATTTACGAAACTCGGGAGATAAGATTCTTAAGATAGAAGCAGTCTTATCAGGAACACTTAACTTTATCTTCAATGAGATTTCTAATGATGTCCCGTTCTCTGAAACAGTTTTGAGAGCAAAGCAACAAGGATATAGTGAGCCAGACCCACGTATAGACCTTAGCGGTACAGATGTTATCCGTAAACTCGTTATTCTTACACGAGAAGCTGGATATAAGGTTGATCAAGAGGATGTTGAAAAACATCTTTTTGTACCTGAAGACTACTTTCAATGCTCTGAGGAAGAATTTTGGAAACACTTACCAAATCTAGATAGAGAGTTTGAAAAACAGAGAAAGAGACTTGCAAAAGAAAATAAACGTTGGCGCTTTGTAGCAACTATGGACCACGGGAAAACAACTGTTGCATTGAAAGAAGTTGACGCAATGCATCCTTTCTATAATCTCGAAGGCTCTAACAATATTGTTCTCCTTACTACCGAACGGTATAAAGAATATCCAATGCAAATCCAAGGTTATGGTGCAGGTGCTTCCGTTACAGCAGCTGGAGTATTTGCGAACATCATGAGTATTGCCAATATTTAAAGATTATGAAACATATTATTATACTTGGTGATGGTATGGCAGACCATCCAGTTGAGCGACTTGGAGGCAAAACATTACTTCAGTATGCAGATACACCTTATATGGATTTACTTGCACGTAAAGGGAAAACGGGAAGATTAATGACAATCCCTGATGGCTTCCACCCAGGGAGTGAAGTTGCCAATACATCTATCCTTGGCTATGATCTTAATAAGGTATATGAAGGAAGAGGACCATTAGAAGCTGCTTCCATTGGCTATAACATGTCTCCCGAAGACTTAGCCCTAAGATGTAATTTAATTACACTTTCTGATGGAATTATTAAAAATCATCACGGAGGACATCTTACTACTGAAGAAGGGACTACACTTATCAAGTATCTCAATGAGAAACTTGGTAATGAATATATTCAGTTTATACCAGGAATACAATATCGTCATCTTCTTATTATCAAAGGAGGAAGTAAGCATATTATCTGCGCACCACCTCACGACCATCCAAATGAGGCATGGAAACCGTTACTTATAAAAGCAGAAAATGAGAATAAAGAAGATGGCAGATTATCTCCACAAGAGACAGCTAATCTTCTTAACGAACTGATCATCAAGAGTCAGGAACTATTAACAGCACATCCTTTCAACCTGCAACGAAAAGATAAACAGAATGATATTGCAAACTCGATTTGGCCTTGGGGAGGTGGGTATCGTCCACAAATGAGGACTCTCTCAGAGATGTTCCCACAGATACACTCTGGCTCTGTAATATCTGCTGTTGACCTCATACGTGGCATTGGATATTATGCAGGGTTAGAAATCATAAAGGTAAAAGGAGCTACTGGACTTGCCAATACAAACTATGAAGGGAAAGTTGAAGCTGCACTTAAACAACTGCGTGAAAAAGATTTCGTTTTTCTCCATATTGAAGCAAGTGATGAAGCAGGACATGATGGTGATCTTCAACTAAAACTCCAGACAATAGAAAATCTCGATCATCGTGCCGTTGAACCTATATATAATGAGGTAAAAAAATGGGATGAACCTGTATGTATTGCTGTCCTCCCCGACCACCCCACTCCTGTTGAGATTCGAACACACGTCAAAGAACCTGTACCATTTCTTATCTGGCATCCAGGAATAACTCCTGATAATGTCACACAGTATGATGAGACATCATGTGTAAGAGGAGAATATGGTCTGATATATTTACAAGAATTTATGCACTCATTAATGGAAATCAAATGAAATACTATTCTACGAATCATACTGCTCTAGAGGCATCACTTGAGAAAGCTGTCATCAAAGGATTAGCTGAAGATCGTGGATTATATATGCCTAGTAGGCTAGAGAAACTTTCACCAACGTTTTTTGAGCAAATAGAAGATTTGTCTTTCCAAGAAATCGCCTACAATATTGCAAATGTATTCTTTGGAGAAGATGTCGCTCCCGAAACCCTAAAAAAGATTGTCTATGACACCCTTTCGTTTGACACACCTTTAAAGAAGATAGACAGGAATATCTATGCTTTAGAACTCTTTCACGGCCCTACCCTTGCCTTTAAAGATGTTGGGGCGCGTTTTATGGCCCGACTTCTGCAATACGAGATTCATAAAGAACGTAAAACTGGCGATGTTAACGTGCTTGTTGCAACATCAGGAGATACCGGATCAGCTGTCGCAAATGGCTTTCTAGGAGTTGAAGGGATTAACGTCTTTGTACTTTACCCAAAGGGAAAGGTAAGTAAGATTCAGGAATGCCAATTCACGACCCTTGGAAAAAACATCACAGCCCTGGAGATAGACGGGACTTTTGATGATTGTCAACGACTGGTAAAATCAGCTTTCATGGATGTCGAACTTAACAATCACATGCGTCTTACAAGTGCTAACAGTATCAATATCGCGCGTTTTCTTCCACAAGCATTTTATTACTTTCACGCCTATGCACAGCTAAAGCGTATAGGGATTATTGAACCACCAGTATTCAGTGTACCCAGTGGAAACTTTGGGAATATTACTGCAGGTATTTTTGGACATAGAATGGGACTACCTGTTAAACGCTTCATTGCAGCAAATAATGCCAATGATGTTTTCTTCAAATACCTACAGACCGGTAAGTACGAGCCCAAGCCTTCCCTTCAAACCCTAGCTAATGCAATGGATGTTGGCGCCCCAAGTAATTTTGCACGTATAATTGACCTATACAAAGGTTCTTGGGATGCTATTCGAATAGACGTATCTGGTGCGAGTTACAATGATGCTGCTATTCGTCAAATTATGCAAACATGTTATGCACAAGTTGGATATATCCTTGACCCTCATGGTGCTTGTGGGTATCGTGCTCTCAAAGAACAACTGCACGATGGTGAAACTGGTATTTTCCTTGAGACAGCACATCCCGCGAAATTTAAAGATAAAGTGGATGAAATACTATCTACTGACATCAAAATACCAGAACGTCTGCAGGCTTTCATGTCCGGTAAAAGACAGTCCATTCGTCTCTCAGCAGACTATGAAGCGTTAAAAGAATTATTAATGCGCAAAAGTTAATTGAGAGCTTTCTTCGTAAAGGAAAGAAAACTAGTGTCTTATTCTAGACTAAAAGATACAATATTTTAAGTAAGAGAACATCTTTAGAAAGCCTATAAAAGTTTATACAAACAACATAAGACTATTATGAACAAAGTCTTATGTTGTTTTTCATATGTTTATTTTATTTGTGTTTACCAACAACACGATAGGAGCTTACCAACAACACAGAGCGTGTTAACTAACAACACTATTGGTGCTAATCAACGTCACCATTATAAGAGTAAACCTTTCTACAGACATTATATCAACTTCTTAACAGAAGTCGTTGATGATAGCTTAAAGAAACTACCCATCGGACAAACAAAACGGCAATATGGTCGAGGAACAAAAAAGGACAAAAGAATAAATACTACTGCCATCATCATTACAATCCATGTAGCAGATTGGAAGATAAATGCTACAAAGAGTTCATAGTCCATCCATTGAAACCAAACTCCTGAAATCATCAAAATCATTAGAACCCAAAAGAGAATCTTTCGGAAATGGTCGAGATATTGTGCCGTCCTCTTACTCATTTTCCACTTCTTGTGATTCACCATCCCAGCTAATTCCTGTACAGCCCCAAATGGACAGACATTAGTACAATAATAATTCTTCTTGCCAAAGAGTGGATATATGAAAGCTGTAATAAGCATAATGATAGGAACTAAAGATATCCATACATTAATCCCACCAGACATGTACCCAACAATTACAGACCAAGAGATAAATGTGCCGCCCCAAAGACCTAGAACAACAAAATTCAATAAGAGCTGAAACACACGATAACGCTTATCCTTTACGAACAGAGGAATCATTGCAGCCATAAATACAACTAGCAAGCCAACAAGTGTCTTTGTGCGAAGATCCATCTTATCAAATAAAGAAGTCTCTTGTGCATTCTTGGCAGCATAGCGCAAGCCAACTTGCATATTTCCAATAATACCACGCGAAGAAAAGGTTGCACCACTTACTCCATCAACCTTTATCTTCAAAGCCTCATCAAGAGTTTTCCCATTCCAACGCGTCAATAATTGGCTCGCTTCTTGGAAAAATTCTGGAGTTTCTGAATTATGAAGAGCTTTAACCTCTAAAATCTTCCCATTTTTTATATATATATCCAAAGGGACTGCACCACCAAACCCTTTTATATCCTTGGCGAGATAGCTAGTGTTAATGATAATAGTACCATCTTCCAAAGTTCTCAGCGTATCTATCTTATTTGTATTTCCAGTCTTTTCCCCCTTGAACACACTATTTCCCAAAAGCTTCCCGTCACGTTGTACAGCTACAACTGCAACAACTGATAAGCAAGCAAGCAAAATAATTATCTGTTGTAATCTCTTTACCATCTTCTATCATTTATCTAAGAGATGCAAAAATAATAATAAAACAACAAATAATCATATTGTCAAACAGTTATAATTGATTTTGGATGCACTTTAAATAAATTAACATCATTTCGTTTTGTGCTTTCAGTTCTTTTTTTTATATTTGCATGCAAAGTAAGGAAAAGAAACCGAATCTATAACAGAATTATTCTTTACCAAGAGAGAAGAACAACTTAAAACCTAAACAGAATATGACAAACAAAAGAACATGTCTTTATGACAAACACGTAGCACTAGGTGCACTTATCACACCATTTGCAGGCTTTGACATGCCAATTCAATACACTGGGATTATTGAAGAACATAATGCAGTAAGAGAGAATTGTGGAGTTTTTGACGTATCACACATGGGAGAAGTCCTCGTTTCTGGCCATGATGCAGATCGATTCATCAATCATATCTTTACGAATGACGTAACAGGACTCCCTGCAGGAAAAGTTCTTTACGGCATGTTATGCTATCCCGATGGAGGAGTTGTTGACGATACTTGTATTTGTAAACTTGATGATCAACTCTACCTTATGACCATCAATGCATCAAATATAGATAAGGATGTTGCATGGATTGAACAAAATGCGGAAGGATTTGATGTTGTCATAGAACATAAGAGCGATGCATATGGACAGCTTGCTATACAAGGACCGGAAGCAGAAAAGACTATAGAAGAAGTTCTTGGCCTTGCATGCAAAGACTTAAAATTCTACGAAGTAAAATGCATTGGTGATGTCATCATCTCTCGTACAGGATATACAGGCGAAGATGGATTTGAGGTATATGGCACTCCTGAATACATTGTTAAAGCTTGGGATAAACTCATTGCTGCTGGTGTTACTCCTTGCGGATTAGGATGTAGAGATACTCTACGCTTCGAAGTAGGATTACCACTTTACGGAGACGAATTGTCTGACAAGATAACCCCTGTTATGGCAGGTCTATCTATGTTCGTTAAGTTCGATAAAGAGGAATTTATCGGAAAAGAAGCCTTGTTACGTCAAAAGACAGAAGGAGTTACTCAACGTTTGAGAGGAATAGAGCTAGATGAAAATGCTATTCCACGTCATGGATATAAGGTGCTCAAAGATGGCAAAGAAGTAGGTGAAGTTACAACTGGTTACCACCTCATCTCGGCAGACAAGAGTTGTGCAGTAGCATTGGTTGATGCTTCTATTCAGATGGGAGACAGACTCGAAATACAGATTCGAAAGAAGACTTTCCCTGGAACTGTAGTAAAGAAGAAATTCTACGAAAAGCATTATAAGAAAAATAATTAGGCTGTTTTAATTAGATAATGTCGAGTATTTCATTTATTATACTGATTGAAATCAAAAGACATTTATTCTATTTAATTTCTTAAGCCTTATAGATCAACATTACAACCTAAGATTAAACAAAAATTTAAACTAAGAATATTATGACAAAAGTTATTGAAGGACTCTACTATTCAGAGTCACATGAGTACGTAAAGGTAGCTGGGAACGTAGGCTATATCGGTATTACAGATTATGCACAGCATGCTTTAGGCACAATTGTTTATGTAGACATGCCAGACGTAGATGATGATGTGGAAATGGATGAAGACTTCGGTGCTATCGAAAGCGTAAAAGCTGCATCTGACCTTAAGTCTCCTGTATCAGGAAAGGTATTAGAAGTAAATGAAGCTTTAGAAGATGACCCAGGATTACTAAACAAAGATGCTTTTGAAAACTGGATTATCAAAGTAGAACTTACTGATACTTCTGAGCTGAAAGATCTTATGGATGCCAAGGCTTACGAAGAATTCTGTGCAGAATAAAACCATCCTAATTTTCAGAGCTTCTTAGGTTTGACCTAAGAAGCTTTACTACTATAACCTAAACACCTAAACAACAATGAATCATAAGTTCTTACCCCATACACCTGAGGATATTCAGCAGATGCTTAAACGCATCGGCATAAATTCTCTCGAGGATCTATATGCTGAAGTTCCAGAGAGTATACGTCTGAAAAAAGATTATGACATTCCTGAAGATATGAGTGAGTTAGAGATACGTGCTTTCTTTGACAAACTTGGACAGAAAAATGATGTCTTAACTTGTTTTGCAGGCGGAGGTGTATATGACCATTATGCTCCTAGCATCATTTCTAATCTTCTGAGTCGCTCAGAATTCCTTACCTCTTATACTCCTTATCAAGCAGAGATCTCACAAGGCACCCTCCATTATATTTTTGAATTCCAGAGTATGATGGCAGAACTTACAGGTCTTGACATTGCCAATGCCTCAATGTATGAGGGAACAACAGCTACAGCCGAAGCAATGATGGTTGCTTTTGATAACGCCAAAAAGGCTGACACTGTACTTTACTCTGAGGCATTAAACGAGAATATCATTGGTGTCTTAAAAACATATGCTCACTTTCATGGCATTAAACTGAAAGGTATAAAGACAGAAAACGGTGCAACATCTCATAACGATTTGAAGCGACATATAGATAAAGGAGGCGTAGCTGGTGTTATAGTTCAACAGCCTAACCGAAATGGTATAATTGAAGATTTTACGGGTTTTGCTGAGGACTGCCACGAAAAAAAGCTCTGTTTATTATTAATGGTATTGCTTCTGACTTAGCATTATTGAAGACTCCTGGAGAATGGGGAGCTGATATTGCTGTTGGAGACCTACAAAGCCTTGGAATCCCAATGTCCTTCGGTGGTCCTTATGCAGGATATATGTGTGCAACTGAAAAACTGATGAGAAAACTTCCTGGCCGAATAGTAGGAAAAACAAAAGATAGTCGAGGACAACGGGTGTTTGCACTTACACTTCAAGCACGTGAGCAACATATTCGTAGACAAAAGGCAACGTCTAATATTTGTTCAAACCAAAGTCTCATGGCTCTCTATGTAACTATATATATGAGTCTCATGGGCAAAGAGGGAATGAAAGAAGCTGCACAGATAAGCTATGATGGAGCACATTATCTCTGCGATCAGTTAATAGGCACAGGGAAAGCAAAGCTTGTTTATGACAAGCCGTTTTTCAATGAATTCCTCGTTCAGGTCCAGAATCGTGATGCTTTCTTTGACAAAGCCATTAAGAAAGGTATCCTTCCTGGCATTAAGATTGACGATGACAAACTTCTCATCGCTGTTACGGAAAAACGTACGAAAGAAGAAGTTGATATGCTTGTCGGATTATTATAAGTCTTCTTACAATCTTTCTAAAACTACAAAACAATGAACAACAAATTATATGGCAATCTAATATTTGAATTGTCACACCCTGGAAGACGTGCTTACAGTCTTCCCGAAAACCACTTCGGAAGCCATCCTCTACCAGCTGCTATTAAGAGAGAGAATGACGCTGAACTACCAGAATGTGATGAAATGACAGTCGTTCGTCATTATACAAATCATAGTGAAAACAACTTCGGAGTTGACAATGGTTTTTACCCACTAGGTTCATGTACTATGAAATATAACCCTGTCATCAATGAAGAAATAGCTTCTTTAAAGACTTTTACTAGCCTTCATCCTCTTCAACCTATTGATACTGTACAGGGTGCATTGGAAGTTGAATACAACATACAACGCGCTCTTGCATCAATTACTGGGATGGCAGATGTTACTCTAAATCCTTATGCTGGTGCTCATGGTGAATTAACAGGTTTAATGATTATCAGTTCTTACCACCAGCATCGAGGCGATACAAAACGCACGAAGGTTATCGTTCCAGACTCAGCACATGGTACAAACCCAGCTTCTGCAGCTGTATGTGGTTTGGAAGTCGTAGAAGTAAAGAGTACTCCCGATGGACTTGTTGATGTAAATGATCTAAAGCCTCTATTGGGAGATGATATTGCTGGTATCATGATGACAAATCCTAACACTCTGGGACTTTTTGAGAAAGATATTCTTGAAATAGCAAAACTTGTACACGATTGTGGAGGGCTACTTTATTATGATGGTGCAAACCTCAATCCTCTTCTTGGTGCAGCACGTCCTGGTGACATGGGGTTTGATGTTATCCATCTTAATCTTCACAAAACATTCTCAACACCTCATGGAGGAGGTGGTCCAGGATCTGGTCCAGTAGGAGTATGCGAGAAGTTAATACCTTTCCTACCCAAACCTCATGTATATAAAACTAAAGAAGGTTTTAGCGTAGAGAATCCAAATTTAACAGAAGAATATTCTACTGCAAACAATCGCGTAAGTGGCTATCATGGCAACTTCCTTGTAAGCCTTCGTGCATACACCTATATACTCACATTAGGTAAAAATCATATTAAGGAAGTAGGTCCACTTGCAACATTGAATGCCAATTATATCAAGGAATGTTTGAAAAATGATTACGAACTTCCTATTGATTGCTTATGCAAACATGAATTTGTATTTGATGGCTTGAAAGATAAAAGTACTGGCGTTACTACTATGGATGTAGCTAAACGTTTACTTGATTATGGTTACCATGCACCAACTATCTATTTCCCTCTACTCTTCCATGAGGCAATGATGATTGAACCAACTGAGAGTGAAAGCAAAGATACGATTGATGGATTCATTAAAACAATGCATATTATTGCTAAGGAAGCTCGTGATACACCAGAGCTTGTAAAGGAGGCTCCTCATAATACTCCTATTGGCCGTGTAGACGACGTGCTTGCAGCAAAGCATCCTATTCTCACATATCGACAACTAATCAATGATATGTCGGAAGAAGCATAAACTAAAGATATGAGGTAAACAATGGAAAAAACAGATTTATTGATAATAGGTTCGGGGCCAGGAGGCTACCGAACCGCCTCCTATGCTTCCCAAAATGGGTTAAAAGTAACTATTATAGAGAAGCATTATCCTGGTGGGACTTGCCTAAACGCTGGATGTATACCTACAAAATGCCTTGCACATGATGCCGAACTACGGCTGACAACTTCACATGTCTGTAACACAATTCCACCTCTTGACTTTACGAAAGTAATGGAAAGAAAAGAGGGAGTAATTACCCAACTTAGAGAAGGAGTAAATGCTTTGCTTACTCAACCAGGAATTACATTCATCAAAGGAGAAGCACATTTCATATCTGACCATATTATTGAAGTAAATGGTAAACAAATAGAAGCCAAGAATATAATCATTGCTTCTGGGTCTCGCTCTAAAACTCCCCCCTTCTTAAAAGAAGAAGATATAACAAAGCAAAAAGTAGGTGAACAAAAGATAGTCACATCAACTGAGATACTATCTATAAACAAAATTCCTCGAAGACTATCTATTATTGGAGCGGGAGTAATCGGAATGGAGTTTGCATCAGCATTCTCTGCTTTCGGAAGCGAGGTTACCGTCATAGAATTTATGAAGGAGTGTCTCCCACCTATTGATAGCGATATTGCCAAGAGACTTAGGAAGTCTCTTGAAAAAAGAGGCGTCACATTCTATATGCAAAGTGCAGTTAGCCGAATAGACCTATGTGAGGAGAATAAAGAGGCCGTCAAGCTCATCTTTAAAAGGAAAGATAAGGAAGAGACTATTGAGACTGATTTAGTACTAATTGCAACAGGTAGACAAGCCAACGTTGAAAACTTAGGATTAGACGCAACTGGTATAGAATATAGCCCTAAAGGTATTAATGTAAACGACGACATGGAAACAAATATAAAAGGAGTATATGCAATCGGTGATGTAAATGCTCGTCAGATGCTGGCTCACGCTGCTACTTTCCAAGGATTCCGTGCCGTAAATCACATCTTAGGAAAGAAGGATTTTATACGATTTGATATCATGCCAGCTGCAATTTTCACTTATCCAGAGGCAGCATGTGTAGGTAAGACAGAAGATCAATGTAAGAATGATGGGATCAATTATTCTACTCGCAAAGGCTTCTATCGCTCAAATGGGAAGGCACTTAGCATGGACGAAACAGAAGGAATGATAAAAATCCTCATAAGAGAAGATGGCCTACTTCTTGGTGCACATGCTTATGGTGCACATGCTGCAGACCTCATTCAGGAACTTTCGGCTTTAATGAATCGTGAAGCAAGAATTGATGAAATACGTGACATTATACATATTCATCCAACATTGAGTGAAATTTTACAAGATGCCCTCTTATAAATAGATATCTTTAAGTTCTATCCATTCATAGCAAGTAAAGCATTTTTAAACATGAAATGTTTGGAGGATAAAGATCTTTATACTAACTTTGCAGCAAGAAAGGATACAGATCTTAGTCGTATCGATTCGATCGGGATAGTCATCAAATAAAATTAGAAAACCCGGGATGACTTCTTTTGTCAATGGCGGGCCACATAAAACGCATTATGCGACTAAGCCGCAAGGCCAGTGGATTACAAAGGCGAAGAGCTCTCTTATCATTGATACTCGGACTTTTCATCACATCGTCGATACGACTTTCTATTTTTCCCTCTTCAGAAAGGGAATTTAGGGTGAGGTTCCAGGAGGAATTCTCACCTTTTTCTATAGACAACACTAAGTTTTAAAGCCAGTCTATCACATAAAGATAGGCTATTAAAAGAAAGGATTCAAACTATGTTCTCAGGAATAGTAGAAGAAATGGCTACGCTTATTAATATTGAACACGAACAGGAAAACATCCACCTCACACTCAGGTGTTCGTTTACTGATGAATTAAAAATCGATCAAAGTATTGCCCATAATGGTGTCTGCTTAACGATTGTCCGCTTAAAGGACGAAACCTACACCGTAACAGCCATGAAAGAAACACTCGAACGTTCTAATCTTGGATCTCTAAAGATCGGTGATCATATTAATATAGAACGATCAATGACTATGAACGGGCGATTAGATGGACATATTGTGCAGGGACATGTTGACCAAACTGCAAAATGCGTAAACATAGAAGATGCAGATGGTAGCACTTACTTTACATTCGAATATCCATTCAATAGCCAATTAGCACAAAGAGGATATTTTACTGTAGACAAAGGTTCTGTTACCGTAAATGGAGTCTCACTTACTGTATGTGAACCGACAAATAATAGTTTTAAAGTTGCAATAATACCATATACAAAAGAAAACACTAACTTTGCAGATATAGAGATCGACTCAATTGTAAATATTGAGTTTGATATACTTGGCAAGTACATTGCAAGACTTAACACCTTCACAAAATAATCGCAAGCAATCTGGTTTGTCAAAATTACAAACAACTTATATTTACGTAAAAAGGGTATGTCCAACGGCATATCCTTTTTACATAAAAGCCCCTTACAATATAAAAATTAGTTAATTACACGACTTTTGTATATATTTTTATATGGGTGGATGTAAAAAAAACTCACATAAGCTCTCAATAAATTTTATTTTACAGAAACTTTTATTACCTTTGTTTGCGGATTATCAATATAATGCAAACTAAGAGTAATAAATGAGGAAACAAGTTTATACATCAAAATTCTTTTGGAGCCAAATTATCGTTTGGTTACCACTTTTCCTCATACCTATAATGTATGGGGTACCTCACATCTCTTGGAAGGATAATCTATCACAATACATCATTCCCCTCTCGATGATGATAGTTGTCTACTTGAATTATTTTGTACTAGCTCCAATGCTATTGAAAGGATGTAAGAAAGAATTTTGGTGCTACAATGCATTTATCATTCTTTTATTATCCATTGGACAACACGAGTGGCTTTATTATGTAGGTTTGGAAAGATATTTCGTAACATATCCTTACCGTATACTTTCACAAGAACAAAGAGGCGGATTATATGCACAGCTATTCTTCGTTTTACGCAATGTATTGAACCTAAGTATTTGTGCAGGAGTAGCAACTTCTGTCTTGATGGCAAGACGATTATCAAAGGCAGAAGAAGAAAAGAAAGAGGCAGAAATAGCAATGTCAAAAGCAGAATTGGTGAATTTACGTCAACAGGTGAATCCCCATTTCCTCCTTAATACATTGAATAATATCTATGCTCTTACGGCATTTAATACAGAAAAAGCCCAAAAAGCAATTATTGATTTGTCCAAGATGCTTCGGCATATTCTATATGATTACCAACAGCCTTATGTGAACTTAAAAGAAGAAATTGAATTCCTACGGAACTACATAGCACTGATGATGATTAGGTTACCTGCAAATGTGGATATTAAGCGTGAATGTAATATTCCAGACCCATGTAAGATTTATGTAGCCCCTATGATTTTCATTTCACTTCTTGAAAATGCTTTTAAGCATGGTATCAATCCTGGGCAAAAGAACTTTATTCACATTAAATTAGAAGCTACAAACGAGCAAATTATATTTTCAATAGAAAACAGTTGCTCTCCAAAAGAAAGGTTAAGGAATACGGGACACGGAATAGGTCTTAACCAAGTAGAACGTCGATTGGAGTTAGCCTATCCTGGCAAATATAAATGGGAAAAGAAATTTGATAATAATCAAAATATATATTCATCTAAAATAATTATCTATGACACTAAACTGCATAATAATTGATGACGAGCCTTTAGCTGCAGACTTACTTGCCAGCTATGCCAAGAAAACGCTCTTTCTTAATTTGATTGGTGTATACAATAGCGCTATAGAAGGTATTAAGGCTATTCGAGAAAATAGAATTGATCTTATTTTCTTAGATGTTCAGATGCCTGAACTTAGCGGGTTGGAGTTTGCTAAGATACTTCTAAAAGAGACGAAGATTATTTTCACAACAGCTTTTAGCCAATATGCTGTTGAGGGCTATAAGGCTAACGCTTTGGATTACCTCCTAAAGCCAATTAGCTACGATGATTTCCTTGACGCATCAAACAGAGCTTTAGACTGGTTCAAGAGTATTCGCCATTCTGAAGATGCCGCTAATGATCGTTTTATTTTTGTCAAAAGCGAGTATAAACTAGTTAAAATAATGTTCGACGACATACTTTATATAGAAGGACTGAAAGACTATGTGAAAATTTATCTGACTGATGATCGCAAGCCAATTATGAGTCTAATGAACATGAAAAAGATAGAAGAATCCTTACCTAAGCCAGAATTCATGCGTATTCACCGCTCCTATATTGTACATATGAAAAAAGTTGATGGTATAGATAGATTCCGTATTGTAGTAGGAGATTCAATCCTCCCTATTTCAGATAGCTATAAAGCCATACTTCAAGATTATCTTGATGGGCATACCTTATAAGGAACTCTCTGACCTTTTTATATATATGAAAAAGCATAAATCTCCTGCTACTTTCACTAAATGGGAAAGTAAATGAGGTTTATGCTTTGCCATTTTAAACAAAACTACAGCTAACCCTTATAATAACTTTTATAAACTTGGTTTCAATAAATAACCCATAACTTGATGTATAGAGGTAGGTGTAAGCATATGAAGTATACAACTATCCCATTGTTTATGCCAACATAAGAGAATAGAAGCCTGAACAATGCTTTCCTATCTCTGCATTAAAGATCGTTAGCTTTGCTTTTTTATAAGCAAGCATATATACTATGATTATACGTAAAAACATAAAAAAAGAAAGAAGAAGGATATATACAACTAATAGTAAAACAAACTTACATAAACAAGAAGACTAAAAAGAACCAAGAGGAAGATAAGGGTCTTAATACGACTTTGTAATGTACACATAATCAGGTAGTTATAAATAGACTTGCAAAAGGGCGCCTTTTACTATGTAAAAGAGCACCTTTTACCACTCAAAAGGGCACCTTTTGCAATGCAAAAGGTGCCCTTTTGGAATACAAAAAGTGCTCTATTTGAAGAAGACAGCGAATTAATTTTACACGAGTAAGAAAGTTCTCTATCTAGCCTCATGTAGTTTGCTCCGAATCAAAGGTTCCCTTTTGCGATAAAGGAATATCTTTTTTTGTTCACCCCCAAAAGAGCTTTAAGACTATAAAAAGGATATATATCTATTACATAGCACATCCTATTGGGCATCAAAACTGCAAAAATATCAAACCTCTTTCCTGTCAACCTTACTCCTATGGCAGTTTTTAATTATAATAATCAAGCTATTCCTAGGTATGGAATATACGACTCGTACAAAACGAACAGCTTCTCTCCCCTATTGATTGAACTTTACATTAAGAATATCCAAAGGATGCTCTATTAAATTATTTGCGCCATGCTCTATCAAGAACTCTTTATCCCTGAACCCCCAGAGAACACTAAGGCAGGGTAACCCGCTATTCTTTGCAGTCATAATATCAACGTCGCTGTCACCAATATATACAGCCCCTTCTTTGTCAGCACCTAATTGGCGGAGTGCTTCCAACACCGTATCAGGTGCAGGCTTCTTGCGTATATTTTCTCTTTCTCCTATTGCAACCTCTATAGTTTCAGGGAAAAAATGTTTTGCTAACTCCTGCGTTGCTTCATAAAACTTATTACTGACAATAGCCAAACGCTTTCCACGCTGCTTTAAAATATTCAGCATCTCAGGGATTCCTTCGTATGGACGAGTCGTATCAAGGTTATGTTTTAAATAATGTTCTCTGAATTTAGCGTATGTTTCATCAAACCGAGGATTATCTACCCCACCAGGAATTGCCCGTTCCATAAGCAATTTTACCCCATTACCAACAAACATTCGAACTTCCTCCACAGTTCTCTCCGGCATCCCAGCCCAATGAAGAGCATAATTAGTACTCATTGCCAAATCATTCAAAGAGTTAAGCAATGTGCCATCTAAATCAAAGATGTATGTTTCAAAATCTTTCATTATCCTTCTCTTTTTACGAAGCAAAATTACTCAATAATAAAGATAAAAGGATATGTTTTCTCTTAAATTTAGAAAAAGAACACATCAAAACACTAGTATTGCTATATTTTTATCTGATAAAATTGTAACTTTGCACTATTAAAATATAAAATAAGAATAATGGCAAAAAAGACAAATACTAGTTCAGGAAAGCGATTAATCATAGCAATAGTATGCGTGATTCTTGCTGGTGCGACTTATTTTCTATTCTTTTCAGGAATGTCACGCACAGGAAAGGAACAATACATCTTCATTGATAACAATGACAATATAGATTCTGTATATGCGAAACTTCAACCTCTGTCAACATCTCAAGGGTTTTGGGTTTTCAAACAATTAGCAAAAATAACTGATTATGCCGATAACATTCGTACAGGTAGGTTTGCAGTCGGTTCAGCAGGTTCTCTCCAAACTTTTCGTCACATAAAGAATGGACTTCAAGCCCCAGTCTCTCTCACTATAAGATCTGTCAGAACTTTAGATGACCTTGCAAGCGACATCAGTGAGAAGATGATGTTTTCACGTAGTGAACTTCTTTCTCGGTTAACATCAAAAGATGACTGCAAGAAATATGGATTTACACCAGAAACTATTCCTGCAATGTTTATTCCGAACACATATGATTTCTATTGGGATACGTCTGTAGATAAGTTTCTTGATAAGATGCATAAAGAATACAATAAGTTCTGGACCTTTGAACGGAAGCAGAAAGCTAAAACCGCAGGGCTGTCCGAAGTCGAGGTTATAACATTAGCAAGCATCGTTGACGAAGAGACAGATAATGAGGCTGAGATGCCGAAGGTTGCAGGAATGTATATCAACCGACTTCATCTCAATATGCCGCTACAGGCGGACCCAACAATAAAATTTGCCACCAGAAACTTTACTGCACATCGCATCTATCAGAAGTGGCTTACTGTAGACAGTCCGTATAATACATATAAATATCGTGGGCTTCCTCCTGGTCCAATACGCATACCATCTATTGCAGCTATCAATGCCGTACTAAATTATGTGCACCATGATTATATTTATATGTGCGCAAAAGAAGACTTCAGCGGTACACATAACTTTGCAAAGACATACGAAGAACATCAAGTTAATGCTGCAAAATATGCCAAGGCTCTTAATGAGCATGGTATCAACTAAGTACGGCTATATTATTAAAGAGAATATAAGAAAACATTTAGGGGAGCTAAACAAAATGTTTAGCTCCCCTAAATGTTTTACTTTATGTCAACTTATCAAGAGAAACTCTCTATCAATAGCCATATATTAAGAAAGGTAACAATGCCTGCAAGTGAATAAAGAAACATCATATTAGCCTTGCTATTAGCATACTTTCCCATGACACGCTTGGAAGAGGTAAGCCCCACTTGAAGAAAAACGGTAAATGGAAGTTGTACTGATAAGAACATTTGTGAGATTATAAGCCCCTTAAAAGGATCTCCAATAAAGAAGATGATCAAGAGCGCAATACCTAAAGATAAAACAATTCCTACAATGGAGTGCGTATCCTTAGCATTGTATGATTCACCGAACAAACCAGAGAAAATACTACCAGCAGCCATCCCACTTGTTATCGTACTTGATATACCAGCCAACAATAAGGCTATAGCAAAGATATTAGCTGCATTATTACCCAACAGAGGTTGTAACATAGCTTGTGCTTGGGAGAGCTCTTCTACATGCTGATTATGCGCAAAAAAAGTAGTCGCAGCTAAAAGAATCATAGCAGAATTTATAGCCCACCCCACTATCATTGAGAATAAAGTATCTATAAACTCATACTTCAGCATGTGTTGGATACGCTCATCACCTTCCAGATGTATCTCTCTACTTTGGACAATCTCTGAATGAAGGAAGAGATTATGAGGCATAACAACAGCTCCCAATACACTCATGATTATCAATAAAGAGCCTTGTGGAACAGTTGGGACAAAGGCGCCTTCAATAGCAGAAGGCCAATGAACATCTACTAAAAATAACTCATAGATAAACGAAAGCCCTATCATTGATACGAAACCTATAATAGCGCGCTCCATTTTCTTATAGCTATTCGTAAATAACATAATGAGAACTGCTACCGTAGTCAACACAGAACCAGTTGGAATACTAATACCAAATAACATCTGTAAGGCAATAGCTCCTCCTAATATCTCTGCAAGTGAGGTGGATATACTTGCTAGGATAGCACTTATAATAATAGGGCGTCCTATCCACTTAGGAGCATATTTCACTGCTGCCTCACTCAAACAGAGACCAGTAACAATGCCCAAATGTGCAACATTATGCTGCAGTGCAATCAGCATAATCGTTGAAAGCGTAACAACCCATAATAGAGTATAACCATATTCTGAGCCCGCAGCAAAGTTACTAGCCCAGTTCCCTGGATCTATAAAGCCTACGGTCACTAATAAACCTGGTCCAATATACTTGAAAATGTCTAAAGCACCCAACACATGTGGATGATCTTTACGTTTAAGTTCTTTTAGAATATTCTTCATACACATCTTAATTTCCTACAAAGATACAATAACAATACGAGAACGAGGAATAGATAACAGTGTTAACTATAAATTTCATTATTTATGAGTAGACACAAACAAAATACTCAACTGTAGGAGAACCTTTTTTAATGACCCTAAATTAAAAGCCTCACATAACAGCATTATCTAAGACCGAGAGATTGTATCCTTATTCTAAAAGCTCATTTCTATCTTGTAATAGTATATAAAGCGATTACAGTAAGCCAATACTTGTTCTTGCGCTTTATTATAAATTATCATTAGTTTGCTTGATTGGACTTACATCTCATTCTATCTCTTCAAAGAGCTTACTATCTAAATCTTTAATGTTCTCAAAAGGAATCTTCTCCCCAGAAGAAAGAATAATTCTCTTGCGTTCCATCTGTATATCCTTCAATTGAGCTGTGACAGTAAGATACTTCCACCAGCCTTTCGCTTGTCAGGCTCAAAGTATGTAACTACTACATCTGGTGAGATTTCCAAAAAACCTTGTAAAATGGATAGCTTCCTATCCAATAGATCTTTTCTATCTTCCATTAAGTCTTCCTTTGGTTCGGTATAACGCTCTACCTCAGCAAGAACTTCCTTAAGTCCCTTAACCGCCATAAAAGGCATAAACTGAGCAGCACGTTTGTAAAGACTCATCTGCGGACGATTCTTAGAAACGTGATGTGGGAGATTAATTATATCATCATAGTTATCCTCCATGTTGCCTTTATATAGCTTATACTAAAATTGGAAATATATAAAAGGTTGGATATCTGAGCTCTTAACTTGCATAATAATAAAGATAACAATGGTAATTGCTATAGCAGACAATAAGACACCACCCTTTTGCAATACGTTCACACAATGTCTTTGCCAACTATCAGGAATCCAATGTGTCAATAAGGCGAATGCCATCAGCAGAAAAACATACTTATAACCTACGAAGACATCAGGCAAAACGGAAGGATTAAACTTTGTGAACATTTGCTTAATCATAACTCCAACGCCTTCAAAATCCTTGCAACGGAAGAGAAGCCATGTAAAACAAAGAACATGGAACGTTATAAATACAGAAAAGAAGCGTCGTAAACCCGTAGGATGATAATGCTTGTCATGCTTCATCACAGTTTGTGACCAGAACTTATGCAAACAGACCAAAGCCCCATGTAATACCCCCCATACAATAAAATTTAATGAAGCACCATGCCATAAGCCACAAGCTGTCATGGCTATCATCTGGTTGAGATACATATGTAATGTACCTTTTCTGTTCCCACCTAAAGAGATATATACATAATCACGAATCCATGTAGAAAGAGAAATGTGCCAACGACGCCAAAAGTCCGTCATGGAATCAGCTGTTAATGGAGCATTAAAGTTCATCGGAATCTTGAATCCTAATAGCAAGGCAATGCCAATAGCCATATCAGAATAACCAGAGAAATCACAATAAATTTGAATGCAATAGCCATAAAGTCCTAAAAGAACTTCACCACCAGAGAAGAGTGTAGGATTGTCAAAGATACGATCAACGAAGTTTTGTGAAATGTAATCGGATATAACTGCTTTCTTAAATAAGCCTGTGATAATAAAGAATACACCCCATGCGAACATCTCTCGACTAATATGTAACGGCTTTCGTATTTGTGGTCCAAAATCTGTTGCACGAGTAATAGGTCCCGCTAAGAGTGTTGGGAAGAAACTTACATAGAATGCATAATCCAGCAACTTATCCATTGGCTGTATCTTTCCGCGATAGACATCAACAACATAGGAAATAGTTTTAAATGTATAGAAACTTATTCCTACTGGTAAGAAGATATCCCATGGTTGGAAATTGTTGCCTATCATCTGTGCAACCATTCCTACAAAGAAGTTGGTATACTTAAAGTAAGCCAGCAAACCCAAATCTATTAACAGGCTCAGTGCTAGCCACAACTTTGCATATTGCCTATTAGCAATACGCTTAGCAATATAAAAATCGCTGACAGTGACTATGAATAATAAGAAGAAATAGAAGCCACTACTCTTATAAAAGAAGTAATAAGAAAAAAGTGTTATAAACAACAGGCGCTTATCAACCTTATTACGCAGGCAGTAATAGCCAATCATAAACAACAGGAAAATAAACAGAAAAGCACCTGAGGAGAACAATAATGGCTCACGCTGATTATACAATAAGATGTCGCCAATCTTACTAAAGTTGAGTGAACCTATATATACTCCTATCTCTTGGAAAAAGGATCCAAGAGTAAAAAGTATTTGATCAAGAAAATTACCTATATTCATCTCATTATTTATTTATTAACTTTGCACGGCGTGCGTAGTTTTTCTGCCCTGCAACGATTGATTTAAAGATACGTTGACTGACATATTTTCCTCCTTTATAGTTGATATGTACGTAATCTTTTGTACCCATATCCTGCTCGTCAACAATACGCATCATGGTGCCAGCACCACCCATTGATCTAAAAAGATTATAAAAGCCTACATGACAATTAGCAGCAAGCTGTTCTTGATAGCCGACAAGCATTTCAACTCCCTTCATTGTTCCATCAGGAGAAGTCTTTGAGCCACGATCAGGACTGCTGACAATCAAAATACTTGATTCAGGAAAACACCTGCGGAAAAGCTCGACAACCAACTTCATATCTGAAATGTATTTCTTAAGCCGTTCGGGTGTCGTTTCTGCATCAATAGCATTGACTCCAAACTGAAAGACAATAAGATCGTATGGACGAATCTTCGCAAATTGCTTTAACATTCCCTCGGGTAGTTTGGCTAGAGTCTTACCACTTGAGCCACGCATACTAAAATTATCAAGAACAATACCACTTCTTCCCTCTTGAGATGTTCCAAAAAGGATTGTATTCACACCTGTTACTTTGATGTTTGCATGAGATGTCAGACCATCTATCTTAGCTACCTGCACTTCATTTGATGGAGAAACCAGCTCCGTAAAGGTCTTTCCACCATCTATTTGGAAGTTAACGTTTGCGCCACCTTTAGTCCGCAGATACAAATAAGTACATTCCCACTTATCTGTATGCAAATATTCATGTAACTTAAAAGGAGCATACATCATTGTAGCTTGTCCCCCCATCGTATAATAACGCTCAGCTATACCGGCCTGATTTACATCATAACTTGCAGGTTTCTTAACCATGTGTTCTGTAAGGCCCGTAAATTTATTGTCAACAGTATGCTTGTATTGATCAAGATCATTACCTGCATCTATCCAACCAACGCCACATCCCCCATATTGGCGCTGTAAGTCCTCACGTAAGTCAGCAAGCAATATATCACCTTCAATAAACGAATCTCCAAAATAAGCAATACGAACAGGGCCACCCGTCTGCTTCTTTTCAGCTAAAGAAGTAAGTTGTGCATAGAAATGATCTAGCCCCCCAGCTTTACCTGCAGCATAATCAATGATACGCTCAGTTCCCTTTGGCCACTCCTCTTTAAAGTTGATAGTATTCCCATTCTTATCTAATGTAAGAATAGCTGAAGGCTCTTTGGGAGTTGGAATAATACTCTTCAATTCCTTCTTCTCCCTTGCTAAGTCACTTAAAATATCTACTTCTCTCAACTCAACACCTCCTATTTTTATTGTAGGAAGGAAATGAAGAAGGAAAAGAAAAAAGACAACTAACACTGTCAATGACAGTGGTTTATAGATATTATCATTCATCTTGATAAAAATTCTCTAACCTTTCGTTAACCTAGTTATAAAATATTAATAGCTTCATCCAGCATCTTCAATCCCTTAGGAGTACAAATGCCACGAACAAACAATATTATAGACGTTTTAAAAAGCTCCTTTATGTCATACGTTTTATATAGACAGCCTTTCATTACTTCACGACCAGCAGCACTCGACAGCTCTCTTATTATATCATAGTTTATATTAGGAAGAAAATAGCCTTCTTCCACTCCACGCCTCATAAAAGCTTTAGCATCTATATCATGTTGCTGGTGCTGTTTATCAATATATGACAGAAGTCTCGGATATTTTCTTATATCTTCAAAGAATAAGGGACTCATTCTGCTAAGCTCTTTCATCCGAAGTCTATAGAATTCCAAAATAATTGAAATCACATTTGCTCCAGACTTATCAAAATTCTGCATACTTTGATGTTCTTTCTCACTATTGTGTTGAAGCACACCTAAAAGAAGAACTTCCTTATTATCATATATTTCGTATAGAGTTCGTTTTGATATTCTCAGATTATTGGAAATATCATCCATTCTAACCTGCCTAATCCCATGCCGATAGAATAAAACCGTTGCAACCTGCAAGATCTTTTCTTTCAAATTCTGACGATAAACATTTTCTATTGTGGTATTCTGCATCAAAATCTAATTTTGCCGCAAAATTACAAAAAACTTCCATAATGACATTCGTTTTAGAGTAGATTTTACTAACTTTGTGCTTCAAACAAGAATATTTATAATTACGAATACACATTATAATAACATAAAGTAAAAGATTCATTATGGTCAAGGTAACAAAAGAAGCAGCTCTTGAATATCATCATAACGGCCGTCCAGGCAAAATCGAAGTAAAACCAACAAAACCATATAGCACACAAACTGATTTAAGTCTGGCTTATTCTCCTGGTGTAGCTTTTCCATGTTTAGAAATTCAACAGAATCCAGATGATGTATATAAATATACTGATAAAGGAAACCTCGTTGCAGTAATCAGTAACGGTACTGCCGTTCTTGGACTGGGAAATATCGGAGCAATGAGTGGAAAACCTGTTATGGAAGGTAAAGGGTTACTCTTCAAAATTTATGGTGGTATTGATGTCTTTGACATAGAAGTAGCTGAAGAAGACCCTGACAAATTCTGTGAAGCTGTAGAAAAAATAGCCCCAACCTTTGGAGGTATCAACCTTGAAGATATCAAAGCACCTCAGTGCTTTGCCATCGAAGAACGGCTAAAGAAAACTCTGGATATACCCGTAATGCACGATGACCAGCACGGAACAGCAATCATATCAGCTGCTGGTTTAAAGAATGCCTTAGAGGTTGCAGGAAAAGATATTAAAGATGTAAAGTTAGTTGTGAATGGTGCCGGTGCAGCTGCAATCTCATGCACGAAGATGTATGTAGCATTGGGGCTAAAGAAAGAAAACATCGTAATGCTTGATTCAAAAGGAGTCATTACTTCTGATAGAGAAAATCTTACGCCACAAAAAGCTCTCTTTGCCACAGATCGACATGACATCCATACATTAGAAGAGGCCATCAAGGGTGCCGATGTTTTCGTTGGTCTTTCAAAAGGGAATATTCTTTCACAGGATATGGTTCGTTCCATGAATGAGAATCCTATTGTATTTGCTCTAGCAAACCCTGTTCCTGAGATTTCATATGACGATGCTATTGCTGCACGTCCTGATGTTATTATGTCTACTGGACGTTCTGACTATCCAAACCAGATCAACAATGTAATTGGTTTCCCATATATCTTCCGTGGCGCACTGGATGTACATGCCAAGGCCATCAATGAGGAAATGAAAATGGCAGCAGTCTTAGCTATTGCCGATTTAGCTAAACAGACAGTACCAGATGTCGTAAATGAGGTTTATCATGTCAATGACCTTACTTTTGGACCTAAGTACTTTATCCCCAAACCTGTCGACCCACGCCTAATTACAGAGGTTAGTGCTGCCGTTGCAAAAGCAGCAATGGAGAGCGGCGTAGCCCGTACTCCAATCAAAGATTTCGAAGACTACAAAGAACGCCTGCGCCAAATGTTAGGACAGGAGACGAAGCTAACTCGCACACTGCATGCCACAGCTGCACAGCATCCACGGCGTATTGTCTTTGCAGAAGGTGGACATCAGACCATGATGAAAGCTGCAGTACAGGCAAAGCAAGAAGGTATCTGTGAGCCTATCCTTCTGGGTAACCCAGACCGTCTGAACCGTGTAGCAAACCGTCTAAAGCTTGATATCTCTGATATTGAAGTTATCGACATGCGTGCAGATAAGGAACAAGGACGCCGTGCTACCTATGCTAAGCACCTCGCAGAGAAGCGTTCTCGCGAAGGTTATACCTTTGAGGAGGCATATGACAAGATGTATGAACGTAACTACTTCGGCATGTCTATGGTTGAAAACGGCGATGCAGACGCTTTCATCACAGGACTTTACACTAAATACAGCAATACTATAAAGGTTGCAAAGGATGTTATCGGTATCCGCCCAGAATATAATCACTTCGGAACAATGCATATTCTGAATACGAAGAAGGGCGTATTCTATATAGCAGACACGTTGATCAACCGTCACCCTGACGGCGATGTACTTGCAGATGTAGCACGTTTAGCTGCCCATTCTGTCAAATTCTTCAATGATGAACCTGTAATTGCAATGCTCTCCTACTCTAACTTCGGTTCAGATAAGGAAGGATCTCCACAGAAAGTACACACTGCCGTGGAGAAATTGCAGGAGGAATGCCCAGAATTGGCTATAGACGGTGAGATGCAAGTTAACTTTGCACTGAATAAAGAGCTACGCGATGAGAAGTTCCCATTTACCCGTCTCAAAGGAAAGGACGTAAATACACTTATATTCCCAGACCTTTCATCCGCCAATAGTGGTTACAAACTTCTGCAGGCACTTAGCCCAGAGACAGAAGTGATTGGTCCTATTCAGATGGGTCTCAATAAGCCTATCCACTTTACTGACTTTGAATGTTCTGTTCGAGACATTGTAAACATCACAGCAGTAGCTGCTATTGATGCTTATGTTGAGAAGGTAAAAAACAAGAAATAAACGGTTTTTCCCGATAGGAAACAAAGGAGATAAACACTCTTTCGGAGTTGTTTGTCTCCTTTTTCTATGCCAATACAGAACACAACATAACACTTAACACGAAAAAGAATCATACATAGAGTTCCTCATTCCTAAACACCTAATACCTGATTCTATATATTTCCATTTTCTTTCCATACCGTCTACCCTGCTTTCCTATAGGATCTGATTCTGTTTTTCATAGGACTCTCTATTACTTTTCATAGGACTATATATTATTATCTAAACGTGATAATTAATTATCTAAGTGTGATAAACAATTATCTAAGTGTGATAAATAATTATCACGCTTAGATAACATAATAATCTCCGCACAAAAGAAATACGAAGTACCTACTAAAATAAAACGGAATACGGAAAAACAAAAGAGGATACATAGAGAATTGTTTGTTCTCTATGTATCCTCATAATCTTATTTCCAATAATATAGAATCCTCTCTTAGCACAGAGAGGGAACTAACTTACCTACGCTACATCTCTCCAAATAGGCGTTATAACAGTGTAAGTTAGCCGTAAACAATTGTTTTAATATAAGGTATTATTACGCATTACAGAATTCTCGCGACACGAATCCCAATATTGGAAGCACGCGAAAGCATATAATCATAAAACGTTTCAGAAGGCTCAACAACCTGATTACCATTCCTTCGCAAACTGGAAGCATTCATAAGATGGAGTCCATCCTTATGCCAAACAGCAAAACCGAGATGCGTTGTGTCGAGCTCCCGCTTATTAGTTACTATCGCAATGATATCCCCGTCATGTATAATATTGCGGAGTAACGGACTTCTCAGTTGTCCTATTGGAATATACTTAACTTGGGTCCCGTTCGTTTTATCCTCTAATGCTTTGATTTCTTCCACCCGTTCGGGATTACCCTTTAGCATGTCATACGCCTTTGCATTGAGACTCATATAGTTAATCTTCAACGTCTGTAGAGCCGTGAATGGCGGATCAGGCTCATTGATTTCACGGACCAATCCTTTCTGCTCATTGTCCTGCAGCCACCAATGGAAATAATGTAATCGATTGGTATAGCTCATCTTCCCACCACGATAACGGATAACCTCGAGCGTATGAACATAATCTGAGAAACGTGTAAGACCTTGCTCTATACAGAGAACAAGTGCTGTCACTGTCTCGACATACGTAGTACAATCCAATTCATGCAGGTTAATGACAAGACGCTCTTCATCATTACGGTCTAATGTATGCGCTACATAAGGGACACCGAGGAAATGGCGAGCAACACGCAAAATAAGTTGCTCATGAGAGAGTGTCTTCTTTTGCGGTACATACTCTTTAAGTATTTGCACAACGAGTGCACTATCCCCCTTAGTATAAGTATCAATATACGAAGGTAAAGTATCAATAGGAACCACAAGAGAATCACGTCTTGCCATTGCTATAGAGTCAGCCTCGCTATACTCGTTCATATTACGTTCTGCCTTAGCTCCGCATGCCGACAAAGCTAAAAGAGCTAAACCAATAAAAAAATACTTCTGTTTCATCATTTACCTTAATAGTTCCTACCCTATTATCAAGTCTGATCTTCCTTCCAAGCAGAATGTGGTTGGGCCTTATTTTTCTTTCTTCCAAAATTAAAACCGCAATAGATATTTACGCTTCCGAAGAAGTTATTCGTTGAAAACTTACTTCTATGATAATTATAAGCATGGAATATCCCACTCATTCCAGCATACCATTTACTATTATTCCATACCAGTCCAAAACGCCCGATTCCGTCAATATTTATATTATTGAACTTGAATTCACTGAGAGAGAAACTGCGATGTGTTGCTCCACCAGTACTTCTTTTATAAGCAAGTGCTACGGAAAGCGACCCCGCCAACAGCCAATTGCGTGCAAACACCCAATTATAGGCATATCCTCCACTGACAGAGACATCCGTATACTTAACCTGACCTATCATCAGCGTACTATCTATTGGTGTTCTGGAAAGCTGACTCCCCATACGGTCTGCAAGAGCTTTGGTTAGGTTATCCCAGTCAACTTCCAATGTATGACGCGTATAACCAATTCCCAACAATGGGCTTCCTGCAGAACGTCGTTGGATTGTGCTCTGACTAAAAGCTGCTGGATAAGAAAACTTGCGATGATTAAAGATGTAATAAAGATTAAAGCCTTTTATCGTAGACATTAGTCCTCCAAACGGCATACCTCGAACATTCTCCGTTGAAACATTCTTTCCAAGGTCAAGTTGCCTTATCTTATAATCATTACCTGTCTTACGATAATAAATATCAAGTCCAGCCATTGAACTATACAAGCTCAGATCATATTCCTGCCGTGGATTATTTTCATGATGCCAAAAATCCAAATGTTTAATATCAAGTGTATAACCTAGAAATATCCAGCGCCATCCAACATAAGGTCCTATACGAATTGTAGCCTCTGGTGCAAATGTGATTCCCTGACCACTGGCATTACTTAACCTATATACCTCATATGTATTTGTATTTTGGACCATAACCGTAAAATTATACTTTTGCGGTTCAATGTAGGTTGTATCAATCTCATTAAACTTATGAGACACACGCTTTTCTTTATTCTGCTGCCGTTTAAATGAACGCGAAATAGTGTCTATACGCATCCAACGTACAGAATCAAACACTTGCTTGATTGGCTGAACCATCTCGCTATCCTGAACAATTTTCTGCCCAACAGATATATCCGATTCTGACGAGGCATAAGTATTCACTCCTCCTTCTATAATAAAGAAGAAGATAAGACATAAACAGTGGTTGAACATTAGCTTCATGTAAATTGCTAAATGGATATCTATCCCCCTTCCGAGGGTTTATATTTTACCAAGAATACGATCCATCACCCAATTGGTTGGGGTGGCACTGATGCTTGTACAGTCACAAGCTCCAAAACCTTGCATGTCCTCAATAACGGACTTGATTATAGGTAATTGTACATAAGGAGGGTTTGCCACCTCAATATTCTTCACACCTTCACTAGTACAAAGATGAATTGGCTCGTACGTATAGACAGAGAAAGCCAAACGACCTTTCGAACCATAAATCTCTATACGGTCCTCACGGGCACTTTCATGTGCTGCAAAACACCAAGCGCCACTACCTGTCAAACCATTCTCAAAACGGAAAACTGCGTTCACAGTATCCTCTACATTATACAGTCCTGCACGGTTAGCTTTGTATCCGTGAGCTTTCACAATAACTCCAAAAAAGTTCTGAAGTAAATCAAGCTGATGGGGAGCTAAATCATAGAAATAGCCACCACCAGAGATATTTGATTGTAAACGCCATGGCAACTGTTCGTTTTGTTTATAGTCTAGGTCGCGAGGTGGAACAGCAAAACGCACCTGTACTGTAAGAACCTTACCAATATCACCTTTCTCTATTATCTCTTTTACCTTTTTGAAATATGGCAAATAACGCCGGTAATAGGCTACAAAACACGAGACGCCAGTCTCTTCTGATATACGATTAATACGTACGCAGTCTTCATATGACGCAGCTAAAGGCTTCTCTATATAACAAGGCTTACCAGCTCTCATTGCCATTATAGCAAAAGTAGCATGGGCTGATGGTGGTGTTGCTATATAAACAGCATTAACATCTGGGTCATCTACTAATTCTTGTGCATCAGTATACCACTTACGAATACCATGACGTTCAGCATAAGAACGGGCTTTAAGTTCGCTGCGACTGAATACCGCAACAACCTTAGAGCCCATAATCTCGTTGAAAGCAGGTCCTGATTTCTTCTCCGTGACCTCCCCACAACCAATAAATCCCCAGTTAATCTGCTTCATTTACACCTTGTTTTCCTGCAAAATTACAAAAAAACTATTAACTACCAATCCTCACCTCCTTTCTTTTTAGTAACTTTGCAATAAATAAGTAAACCCTAAAGATGATTATAAAGAAGTCAGAATTTACTATTTCGTCACCAAATGTAACGAAATGTCCAGAGGATACAAAGGCTGAGTATGCATTTATTGGCCGGTCAAATGTAGGAAAATCTAGTTTAATTAATATGTTATGTAACCATAAAGGGTTAGCAAAGACATCTGCAAAGCCTGGCAAGACATTACTTATTAATCACTTTATGATCAACAATGAGTGGTATCTGGTAGACTTACCTGGCTATGGATACGCCAAAAGTTCAAAGACAGTTCGTAATAAACTGGAACAAATGATTGCACAGTACATTCTCCAACGTAAACAGCTGGTAAATGTTTTTGTTCTGATTGACATAAGACATGAACAACAAAAGATTGATCGTGAGTTTGTTGATTGGCTGGGGGAAAGTAATGTTCCTTTTTCTATTATCTTCACCAAAGCAGATAAACTGTCACCAGCAAAAGCAAAATCAAATGCGTTATTATGGATGAAGAAGTTGGAAGATAGATGGGAGAATCTTCCACCTTACTTCATTACATCCGCTGAACAAAAGATGGGTAAAGACGAAGTACTGGACTATATTGAGCAGATAAACGAGACATTAGTGTAATTATGGCACAAATACCATATCTTGATGTGCAGAACCTAACTAAGAGTTTCGGTGCTCAGGTTCTCTTTAAAGACATATCCTTTTCTATTGCAGAGGGACAACATATAGGTCTTGTAGCACAAAACGGCACCGGAAAGTCTACTCTCCTCTCTATCCTTACAGGAAGGGAAAGTTACGATAGTGGAAATATCATCTATCGGAATGACCTTCGAGTAGGCATGTTAGAACAAAATCCAAAGTTCGACCCGAAGGAAAGTGTGCTTGACGCATGCTTCAATCATGAAGGTAACCCTAACAGAATTTTAAAAGCTAAGCAGATCTTAACCATGCTGAAGATAAATGATTTAGATCAGCCTATGGAACAGCTTAGCGGAGGACAACAGAAAAGAGTTGCATTAGCAAACGTACTCATATTAGAGCCTGACTTCCTAATACTAGACGAACCTACCAATCATCTTGACTTAGAGATGATAGAATGGTTAGAAGGATACTTATCCCGTGGAAATAAAACAATCTTTATGGTCACTCACGACCGCTATTTCCTTGATAATGTTTGCAATACTATCTTAGAATTAGACAATAAGACTATCTACACATACCGAGGGAATTATTCATATTATTTAGAGAAAAGACAGGAGCGTATTGACAATACTCGAGCAGAAATAGCACGCGCCAATAACCTCTATCGTACGGAATTAGAATGGATGCGAAGAATGCCACAGGCTCGTGGACACAAGGCCCGCTATCGTGAAGAAGCTTTCTACGAGCTACAAGCAAAAGCAAAACAAAGAATTGAAGAGAGACAAATCCGATTAAAATCCTCAACAGTATATATTGGCAGTAAGATATTTGAATGTCAATATGTCTCAAAGAAGTTCGATGATAAAGTTATTTTGAAAGATTTCTATTATAACTTTTCACGTTTTGAGAAGATGGGAATTGTCGGTAACAACGGTACTGGAAAATCCACTTTTATTAAGATGCTATTGGGCAAGGTAACACCTGACAGTGGCAAATTCGACATAGGAGACACCGTACGTTTTGGCTATTTCTCGCAAGAAGGCTTAAAATTTCACGAGGACCAAAAGGTAATTGATATCATTACCGATATAGCAGACTACATTGATTTAGGAGGTGGAAAGCACATGACTGCATCCCAATTCCTCAACTTCTTCCTTTTCTCACCAGAAGAACAACATAATTATGTATATAAACTCTCTGGTGGCGAAAAAAGAAAGCTCTATTTATGCACCGTTTTGATGCAAAACCCAAACTTCTTGTTTTGGATGAGCCCACCAATGACCTTGATATCCAAACATTACAAATATTAGAGGAGTACCTGCAGGACTTCCCTGGATGTGTCATTGTTGTGTCTCATGACCGTTATTTCATGGATAAAGTTATTGACCATCTATTAGTGTTCAAAGGAGAAGGAGAGGTAAAGGACTTCCCTGGGAACTACACACAATACCGGGATTTCCAAAAGATGAAATCTAAAGAAGAGGCGCAACAAACGCCTATCAGGAAAAGTAACGCTGCAGAAGAGAATACAAAGAAAGACTATCATAACAACACAAAGCGTAAAATGTCTTTCAAAGAGAAACGCGAATATGAACAACTGACAGAAAGAATCAGCCAATTGGAAGAGGAAAAGAATAATATAGAGGGACTACTTTGCTCTGGAACACTTTCAATAGAAGAACTGACAGAGAAAAGCAAACGACTACCTCTTTTAAAAGAAGAACTGGATGAGTTGGAATTTCGTTGGTTAGAACTATCCGAATTAACCTAGGATTATTAATAC
>NZ_BAJX01000002.1 GCF_000613925.1 Prevotella histicola JCM 15637 = DNF00424 | reverse complement strand
TATTGTCTGATTTGGGAACAATACTTCTTTAATTTTTGTAAGGGTATTTCAAGACAAAAAACTGCGCCTGTTGCATTCGTTGCAGGCGCAGTAATCTGTGACGAGAGACAGTAGATTAGAAGTGAGAAGAGATCTTCTCTTGTTTTAATCTATGCTCCTTCTCCTCCTTTCCTTGAGTTTCCTTTATATCTTCGGTGGGTTTTTCCGCTCGTGTTCTGTGAGGAATCCCGACCGATAAGCATAGAGAAGCTCCTTCAGAGCATCAATCTGGTGACGTAATTCCCGACCCTTATCAGTGTCCTCAACACGCAGACGACGTTCGTTCATCTCCACAATCTGCATCGTAGAAACAATGTCTGTCCCACGCTCAATGGCATCTTCTGTGGAGGTAAACGGTTCGTGCTGAACGAGCTGGAAGCCACGTGAATGGAACACAAGGGTGTATCCAGCAATACCAGTTTCCTTGTGGTAAGCCTGTGAGAAGCCCCCATCAATGACCATCAGTTTACCGTTTGCCTTGATAGGGTTCTCTCCTTTCACCACATGAACAGGTACATGGCCGTTGATGATGTGGCGATTAGGCTGTTCAACACCGAACTCATCGAGTATCATATCCACTACTTTCTCATCATTACGCATACTGAAGTAATAGCCTTTCTCCTCTTGATGCGTCTCCTTGTCAGCAATGAAATAGCGTTCAAAGGTAGCCATCTTATCCTTATCGAAGAGTGGACTGTCTGGTCCACACCACAGATAAAGGAAGTAATCAATGGCATAATCACGCTCTTCCTCGCCCTCTTCGTCCGTCGGAACTTGGAAAGCTGAGCGGATAAGCATGCCCGTCTGATACATCAGCTCCTTACCTTTCAGTTTCAATCCGGGCTTCAGTTCAACCTCTTTCAGCTCCCCGTCTTTCGTCAAAGGGATGGAAGCATGATAGAGCAGGTTATGATTGAAGATGTTATACATACAGCCATGCCGCAGCAAAGAGCGTATATGCCCACGCAGTTTCTCACTTGATGTGAACGACTGGTGCAGTTTTTCAATGATAGCCTCTTCCTCTTTTGTCAGCTTATCAGGGTTCTTCGGATCGATAGTAGGGAAGTTGCACGACCGCATGGTGTATTCTTTCCCGTTTATTTTGATTGTTCCTTTCTTGTAATCAATGCTGTTCAGCAGTCGTCTGTCGTCCATTTTCCATTCAGGATGCCTACTGATGATCTGCGATTCAATCTTGAATTGCATGATACTGATGGCTTTGTGCATCTGTGCAGTAAGTGTTTTACTGCGTTCATCGAGTGGGTTATCCTTTGAAACCTTCGGCATGAACTCCTCACAAGGGTCGTTTGCATACGCATCCATAGCGAAAGTAGCCAACTGAATGAGGTTGATACCGTATCCATCCTCAATGGTTGTCATGTTAGCATAGCGTAGTGCGATACGGATAACGTTGCATATGCAGGCATCATTTCCGGCATAAGCCCCCATCCACAGTACGTCATGATTACCCCATGTGATGTCCCATGTGTGGTAAGCCTTCAGTGTATCCATGACGATATGTGCCCCTGGACCACGGTCATAGACGTCGCCAAGGATGTGAAGTTGGTCGATTACCAACCGTTGTATCACCTCACAGATGGCTATAATGAAGTCATCTGCGCGCCTTGTTGATATGATTGTGGAGATGATAGCACTGATATAGTCGGTTTTGTCCTTGTCGTCAGCATGCTCATGCAGTAGCTCCTGGATGATATAAGAGAAGTCAACAGGCAACGCCTTGCGTACCTTTGAACGTGTATACTTGCTTGATACGTCTCTACAAACCTCTACTAAGCGGTATATTGTGATGTGATACCAGTCCTTGATGTCCTTCTCCTCGCGCTTCACCAGCGCCAGTTTCTGTTCCGGATAATAGATAAGTGTGCACAATTCCCGCTTCTCCGTGCTTCGCAAAGTGTCTCCAAAGAGTTCGTTAACCTTACGTTTTATGTTTCCCGAAGCATTCTTCAGCACATGCTGGAACGCCTGATATTCACCGTGAATATCGGCAAGGAAGTGTTCAGTTCCTTTGGGAAGGTTGGCTATTGCCTCAAGGTTTATGATCTCAGTACTGGCATCTGCTATCGTAGGAAACGACTGTGAGAGCAGCTGTAAGTAACGTTCGTCTTTCTTTAAGTCGTATTTCTTATATGTCATTGAATAATCTTTCTTTTTCTTGTTCGTAATGTTTTAGTCCTTCTTTCTTAGTGTCTTTGTGTGAAGTTCTGCCTGATGATGCCCCTTGTTGTACGGTCGTTCAGAGGTTTGATGGGCATGTATCCTTCTTCCAACCGCAGCTTATCAGCAAGTAACTGGATGATACGCCGTGCGAAACTGTATAACCTCATGTGGCGCAAAACATCAGCCAGTCGGTCCTCATCGTAGTCATTGTACTTGATGATTGTGTACAGATCAGCCAGATGACGGAGTGATAACATGCGCTTCTTCTGCACCTGTTGGATGTTAGCTATCATGATAGCAATCTGTCGAATGAGCTTTTCTTCCCGCTTGGTGTTGTCATTCAGTCGTTGTTTTGTCAGTGGTCGTCTGCCCACAAGCTTCTTGTCTTCAATCGCTTTTGCCTCCTTTGGCGCCATCAAGGCATAGCGTTGTATGCGTTCAGTATCAATGTTTGGGGCGTTGAGTTGCATCATTTCAATGCCTTTATCAATGATATCTCTTATTCCTTCATCATCCGCATAAAGCAGAATGCGACGCCATTGTTCCGGCTTCAGACTACGAAGGTTCAGCAGTTGGTCGCTTGGTAGGATGTTATGTATCGACTCCTGCGTCAGACCAACGTGTAGTAGCGCTGGTATAGCATCCTGTTCCATGCTGCCCATAGCCGACTGATAGCGTGTGTCAAGCACCTTTTTATAAAAGGCAACAGCGCTTTTTGCCATGTCATCATCGCTGAATTGGCTGTTGAGAATACTGTCTGGAACCACGTCAATACGCTTTTTCCATCCCAGACGGTTGATGGTTTGCTTCTCACGTTCCGTACTTACCATGATTGCATCGACCTTATGTACCATCTTATATTGGTAGATCATGGACTTCATAAACTTCCTTATCTTCTGTTCTTTGGTACGAATACGCTCCTCAAGTCCCCAGTGTGGAGAGAGAACGACGGCAGTTCCTGTCGCCAAAGCCCATCGTGTGCGCAGTGAAGCCTGATAATCCCAGCAGGCATGGATGTGCACTACGTCGGGCTTTTCCTTAGAAATGATCTTCTTGAAGTCGTCATTGCGTGTGACAGTCAGCACATCAGCGTATTCCTTCTCAGCCGTTGTGAGTCGCAGAATACTGTCTGTTAGTAGGTCACCTGCCTTTAATCTGTCAATGTAATGGATGATTCGCATTTATATTTTATGTGAAATGAAGTCGTTTTTATCCGCTTTGTGATACATCATCTTGTAACTTATGTAGTGCCAAATGATGGCTATCTCGTAAGGAACAACCCTCCATGTGGGGATATTCTCATTGAATTGGTTCAGCTTTTTCTTTGCTATCACCGTGCGAAGGACCATCGTCAGCAGTAGTGATAACGCCGCTGCAACAACGATTGTCAGCTGGTTGAGCAGCAAACCAGTGATGATTGCAGCTATCTCCATGAGGTAATTGAGATGCAGAACCACCTGATCAAGACATGGAAGGATCCTGTGTCGTGGTGTTCGTAACATGTGTTGACGGTTCTCCATATAGAAAAGATGTTTGTTTTTCCATATCTTTTCCGTTGGAATCTCCTCTATAAGCGTTCCTTCTGGTGTGTTTTCGAAGGCAAGGTTACGCCCTTTGGCGTATTTGTTTACCATGAAATCATATTCACCCCGTAGGTATTTGAGGTTTCCCCGGAAGCCTTCTTCCTTCAAGAAGATACCTTTTCGGAAGAGAAGAGCAGTGAAACAGCAACGGTAAGCCTTGTCTTTCTGATACTCACGCATGATATATAACGCACGAAAGAGCCGTTCGAAGCGTCGATAAGCAGGTGTTTCATCCTCGTAACGGGTGTAACCAACGACGAGATCCTTGTCTTTTGTGCAGTTTCTGGCTATGGTCTGCAACCAATTCTCCGTCTGTGGATAGCTGCAGATGTCTGCCATTAGTACCCAATCATACCTTGCAGCCTTGACACCTAAGGTGATTGCGAGCTTCTTTCTGCTCATGTATCGGGACGATTGGGGTATGAATGTGGTGTAAAGATGCTCATTATCGGCAAACCTTTTCAGCACATCTTCGGTCTCATTGTCCTTCTGTGGCGCCACAACAATGACCTGAAAGGGAGCTTCATATTGCTGATTCAGGTAAAGTGGGAGGTACTTTGATAGTTCTTCAGCATTGTCATCAGGTGCGAAGATGATGGAGATTGGGGGTAGTTTTGCCTCGTTCTTCTCCTCTTCTGTGTCTGTTTCATCCTCCAATACAGGCTCTGTCATCCTCACTTTTCTAAAGAAAGGACTGACAAGAGGCGTCAACAATGCCATGACAAGCAGCACTGCTGAGAGGATGATGGTCGTATTGTCAAAGGTAAACATTCGTATTTTTTATTCTTTTTTTCTCGTCTTTTGTGGGTATAAGGTGCTGATGCGCCATCTTTCCCGTATTGTTTTGGATGCCGACTGGCAGCATCCTGTGTAGCATTTAGAGTTCGTCCGACATGTAACCAATGGGTAGTTTCCTACAGTTATACTGTGAAGCCATGATCTCACCATAAGCTCCTGCAGAGCGAAGTGCTATGAAATCGCCGCGATGAACCGTGTTTAAGTCTACAGCCTTAGCGAAAACGTCACTCGATTCACAGATAGGTCCGACGACATCGTAGGTCTGTTTGGGGTCATCATTGGATATATTCTGAATCTTATGATACGCCTGATAGAGAGCAGGACGTATGAGATCAGTCATTCCAGCATCCACAATGGCGAACTGTTTGGCCGTTCCTTGCTTCACATAGAGTGTCCTTGTGATGAGTGAACCCATCTGTCCTACCACGGAACGACCCAACTCGAAGTGCAGTTTCTGACCTTCTCTCAGCTTCAAATGATGTGCATAAGTATTGAAATATGCCTTGAAATCAGGGATAGGTATGCGATCCGGATGTTGATAATCAATACCTAATCCACCGCCAACGTTGATGTTTTCAACCCTGATATGCTGCTTTTCCAAGTTGTCTTGTATGTCATTGATGCGGTTACAGAGTGCTTGAAAGTCGCTCATGTCCAATATTTGCGAGCCAATATGGAAGTGTAAGCCAACGAAACGGACGTTATCCATCTCCAAAGCAGTATGGATTGCTGCCTCCATGTCCTGCATTGCGATGCCAAACTTGTTCTCTGCGAGTCCTGTAGTAATCTTTGCATGGGTGTGAGCACCGACGTTTGGATTGATGCGGAAGCATATATTAGCCACCTTTCCTTTCTTTCCTGCCAGTTCGTTGATGACCTCAAGCTCTGCAATACTCTCTACATTGAAGCAGAAGATGTTACGATCAAGTCCTAAGTTTATCTCCCAATCAGCCTTACCAACACCTGCATAGACAATCTTTTTGGCTGGGAATCCACTGTCAAGGCTGCGTTGTATCTCACCGCCACTAACACAATCGGCACCTAAACCAGCATGATTGATGATGCTAAGTACACGTGGGTTGGCATTAGCCTTTATGGCATAATGCACTACAAAGCCCTCATGTCGTTTTACTTCTTCGTTGATTTTCTCTAACGTCTCGTGTAGAAGATCACTGTCATAATAGTAAAATGGTGTCTCAATATCCTTGAATTTGTCTGTGGGAAATATCTTTTGCATCTGTCTTGTGTCGTATTTTGAAATATTACCGGGTGCACTCTCATGTGCACCCAGCCTGTTTTTTGTCCGTTATCCTTCTGCTTTTCTCTTGTTTAGAAGAGCACTTTTGACAGTGATTGCAGTGCACGTTTCTTGTCAGAGTCCTTGATGAGGAATGAGATATTATAGTTACTACCACCGTAACTGATCATTCTTACAGGGATATCCTTCATTGCATCGGTGGCTAAAGTCTCAAAACCGAGGTTGCTCCAGTCAAGATCTCCTACCACACAGACGATGCACATGTTTGTATCTACAGTCACTGTACCGTACTTTTTCAGCTCATCAACGATCTCATTCAGATGAGTTGCGCTCTCAATAGTCATGGAAACGCCCACCTCACTGGTTGCAATCATGTCGATAGAGGTCTGATAACTCTCAAAGATCTCAAACACTTTGCGGAGGAAACCAGATGCTCCGAGCATGCGACTGGACTTTATTTTGATGGCTGTGATGTTGTCTTTGGCTGCGACAGCTTTGATTTTGCCTCTTACCAGTACGTTATCAATGATGGTTCCTTCGGCATCTGGCTCCATGGTGTTCTTCAGTCTGACGGGTATTCCAGCGTATTTGGCAGGCTGAACACAGGTAGGATGGAGGATTTTAGCACCGAAGTAAGCCAGCTCTGATGCTTCTTCGAAGTTCAGTTGGCGTACGGCTTCCGTGTTTTCTACCACACGTGGGTCGTTGTTATGCATTCCATCGATATCTGTCCATATCTGTATTTCCTCGGCATTGATGGCTGCTCCCACCAGAGAAGCGGTGTAATCAGACCCTCCACGCTGCAGGTTGTCAATCTCGCCATAGGCATTCCGACAGATGAACTTGTGTGATATATACCTGATAGCCCTCATTCTGCTGCATGATGGCGGTCAGTTTCTCCTTAATATATTGTGCATCGGGTTCTGCATTCTTATCTGTGCGCATGAAATCGAGTGCAGAAAGTAATGTAGCCTTTACCCCTTGCTCCTGCAGATAGTTCACAACCATGTTTGTTGAGATGACTTCTCCTTGTGCAACGATGCTCTTTTCTTCGAAGGAAGTGAAGAGATCCTTGGTGAAGGAACGCAGGTAATTGAACTCCTCTACAATGAAATCGTGTGTCTTCTGCTTGTATTCCTCTGTTGAATACAGTTCTTCAATGTGCCCGAGGTACTTCCTTTCAAGATTGTTGATTACCTCGTTAGCACCTTCAGGGTTCTTTCTGTAAAGGTAATCGGATATCTCTATGAGTGTATTAGTTGTACCACTCATGGCTGAGAGTACTACGAAAGTAGGCTCTCCTGACTTTGTTACTAATGAAGCTACACCCTTCATGCGCTCTGGAGAGCCAACGGATGTTCCTCCGAATTTCATTACTTTCATAATCTTCTATTGTTTTCTTTGTAGATTTCCAGTATGTTTATTCTTTCGAATCCTCTGCCTGTGCCTCTTCTTCGAGCACGGGTTCAATCAGCGGTTCAACTGAAGTGCTGTCTTCCTCAAGGTCTTTTGTCTGTGCTTCATTCGTCACTGGGACCAGTGCCTGTTCCATGCAGCGATACACTTTACCTGGGAATTGACTCAGAAGGTTGATGTTATGGGTTGACATGATGACCGTTGTACCGTTCTTACAGGTATCTTTCAGGATGCTGACGATGTTTGATGCCGTCTCAGGGTCGAGGTTTCCCGTTGGCTCATCAGCAAGAATGATCTTTGGATTGTTGAGGAATGCACGTGCAATGGCGATGCGTTGCTGCTCACCACCCGACAGTTCGCTCGGCATTTTGGCTGCTTTGTCAATCATACCCACCTGCTCCAGCACTTCTCTGATGCGTTGTTTGATTTTCTCTTTGTCCTTCCATCCTGTTGCCTGAAGCACGAACTTGAGGTTCTTAGCTACTGAACGGTCATGTAAGAGTTGGAAGTCTTGGAAGATAATACCCATCTGTCGGCGCAGTGCTGGGATGCGTTTCTGCTTGATATCAAGTACACTCTCGCCCAGCACCTCAGCCTTTTCGGCATCTTCCTGGTCGATGTCAAGCTCACCGTAGAAGGTCTTCAGCAGTGAACTCTTGCCCGAACCGACACGTCCGATGAGATAGATGAACTCGCCTTCTGTGGCTTGAAAGTCGATATCCTTCAGTATCAGACGCTCGTCTTGGTATATGTTTACCTTCTTAAAGTCTATTAACATGATTCTCGCAAACTGTTTTTTGATTATCGTTTTATTTTCTTTTGTTCTTTGTTCATAGCCGTTCGGTGCATCTGAGCCTCGTCAGGACGGTGGCTTGTGGGCATTGTCGCTGTGGCGATGGCTGGCAGAACGGCGTCATTAATGGGGTGTTTCGGATAAGCAGCAATGGAGTTTTCCTTTTTTAAATCTTGTTACCTCGGAGCTGATATCCTGTTGGCTGAAGTGCGGCAATGACTGTATTGCCGTTGGCTTCATAAGCTTCATTATATGAATATATACCTGCAAAGATACTAATAATCTTCCGAATCCTTATCTTTGGTTGGTGAAAAAAGCAGGAATAATCACAGTTATCTATATTTATCCATTAATTATTATGACTTTGAAGATTGCGCTTTACCCTTTATTTTCGTGGTCTTTCGCTTTGTTATCAGTGGTTGGGGGAGTGGAAACGTGGGCTGTTTTCAGGATGATAGATTCGTGTTGTGTGCAGGGAATCATATTTTTTGCTGAGGCTTTAGGGATTCTCTGGCGTATCCGTCAGCCTGTGACGTCTGTGGCATAAAGGTGCAATGAATGGTGAAGAGCGTCTTGCACGGATCATACATAGAAACCGATTCAGAGGTGAAGGATGCTGTCTGTTGTAAAAAGAAATGATAGTTGGCAAAACAATACATGCCCTTTTGCATTGTAAAAGGGCATGTATTGCATTGCAAAAGGGCATCTTTTGATGTGTAAAAGGGCGTCTTTTACAATGCAAAAGGGCGTCTTTTACGAGCCTCTTTGTAACCATTTGAAAACGTGGAGGTTACAAAGCTGATATTTAACCATTATCCCTTGAAATGTGGTTAATCGGAGTTTGATTTCTGTAAAATCTTTTCCTGTCTGTAGATTCTGGCTCTTTTGGTATCATCAAAGCCGTTACAACAGGTTCTAAACATTATATAATAAAAAGACGTCTCCCCACTTTTACGTGGAAAGACGTCCTTATAGGATAGCTTTTATGTGATTAACGGTTTATCCAACCATTGTCTTGAGGTCTTCCTCAACAGTGGTAATCGTACCCAAACCGAAGTTATCAATCAGAACTTTCAGTACGTTTGGAGATACAAAGCCAGGGAGCGTAGGACCGATATGGATGTTCTTGATGCCCAGAGAGAGCAATGCAAGCAGTACGATAACAGCCTTCTGCTCGTACCAAGCGATGTTAAACTCGATTGGAAGGTCGTTGATGTCGTTAGCACCAAAGATCTCTTTCAGCTTCAAAGCAACAACAGCCCATGAGTAAGAGTCGTTACACTGACCTGCATCCAACACACGTGGGATACCGTTTATATCACCAAGATTGAGCTTATTGTACTTGTATTTAGCGCAACCACTGGTCAAAATGACTGTATCCTTTGGTAGTTGAGCAGCAAACTCTGTGTAGTAGTCACGGCTCTTCATGCGTCCGTCGCATCCACTCATCACGATAAACTTACGGATAGCGCCACTCTTGACAGCCTCAACAACCTTGTCTGCCAGTGCGAAAACCTGTGCATGAGCAAATCCACCAACGATCTCTCCCTGCTCAATAGCAGTTGGAGCCTTGCATGTTTTAGCCAGTTCAATCACCTCTGAGAAGTCCTTATGACCGTTCTCATCAGCCTCAATGTGCTTCCAACCAGGGAATCCTGAAGCGTTAGTGGTGAAGACACGATCCTTGTAACTTGCCTTTGGAGTTGGAGGAACGATACAGTTTGTTGTGAAGACGATAGGACCGTTGAAGGTCTCGAACTCCTCTTTCTGCTTCCACCACGCGTTACCATAATTACCAACGAGGTGCTTGTACTTCTTCAACTCTGGATAATAGTGAGCTGGAAGCATCTCACTGTGGGTGTAAACATCAATGCCTGTACCCTCAGTCTGCTCAAGAAGCATCTGAATATCCTTCAAATCGTGACCTGAAATCAAGATACCTGGACGGCTGCCTGTACCGATATTCACCTTAGTAAGCTCTGGATTGCCATAAGCCTGTGTGTTAGCCTTGTCGAGAAGCGCCATAGTATCAACGCCAAACTTGCCGGTTTCGAGAACAATAGCAAGCAAAGTGTCCATGTCAGCGGCTGGATTGCTGATCGTTGCCAGTGCTTTCTCCATGAAAGCAACAATCTCTTCGTTGCGCTGATCAAGTCTTGAAGCATGCTCATAGTAAGCTGCCATACCCTTTAAGCCCAATACTGTGAGCTCTTTCAGCGAACGAAGGTCCTCATTCTCATTACGAAGAATGCTCTCACGGTTACCTTCTGCCTCGTAATCAGACTTCTCTCCGCCCCATTTTACTTCTTGATAGTCGGGAAGAGAGACATTATTCTTAACAGCAAGGTCGAGCAAATCGCGCTTTATTTGTACACCTTTGTCAACCTTATTAAGTATAGCTTGGTCATCAAAATTGGCATTCGTAATGGTCACAAAAAGTGAGTCAACGATGTAATCGCCTACCTCTTGACCTGTTTTCACGCCTGCTTGACGAAGGGAATCAGCAATTGTCCCAATTCCACGAACCACACTCAGCAGGAGATCCTGCCAACGACTGGTGTCTGCCTTCTTACCACATACACCTTGAATAGTACATCCTGTACCCTTTGCTGTCTCCTGACATTGGAAACAAAACATCTTGTTTTCTGCCATAATCTGTTTTCTTGTTTTCTTCAACGAAATAAATGTGAGTGCAAAATTAAAGCCTGTAAGCAACGCAAAAGGTAACATTTGTGCCCATGATACGTTAATAAATGCTAAATAAAAAAATCGCCATTTTATAGCGCAAAGGATGTATTGGGTGTAAAAAGGAATATAAAAAGGAAAATGGGAAACTCCTTTATGTACAACCAACTGGGAAAGATTGACAAAAAAATTAAACCTAAAAAAAAGCTAAAAAATAAGGATTTACGCTTTAAATCATAATAACTAAAGGATATTAAAAATATCGTCTTAAACTTGACAATATTAATTAATTATACTATATTTGCATCATATAACAAGAGTGGTAACTAAAACCTATATGTTATGACTAAGTACAATTTAACAGAAAGAAAAGAGAAGGTAGCCGCCTACCGTAGTTTGGTCAGTCCACAATTGATGGATGAACTTAAGGAAAAGATACTCAATATCATCCTTATTCAGCAACGTTACAAGGACAAAAACTATTCAGCCAAGCAGCTCGCAGAGGACTTGGGGACCAATACACGCTACATCTCAGCCGTTGTAAACGTGCGCTTTCACATGAACTATACATCATTTGTAAACAAGTTCCGCATTGAAGAGGCGATGGCATTGCTGGTAGACAAGCGCTATCAAGACTTAAACATGGAGGATATCAGCGATATGGTAGGCTTCTCCAACCGTCAGTCATTCTATGCTTCATTCTATCGTATTAACGGCGTAACGCCACGTGACTACAAGATGCGCCATCTTTCACAGCATCCATCAGAAGAAACACGCATGAAGAAGGCACCGAAACGATAGAGGCGGGGTGGTAATTAATCGTATGAATAATACAAAAGAAGAAGAAACATTTAGTTTTCAGGGAGAACAATTTGCCGATATTCAGATGTTACATTATCGGCTGCCGGAATTCGAAACATTATCTTTACGGCAAAAGAAGTTAATCTACAGCCTCTCACAGGCAACACTATTTGGACGTGATATAACGTTTGATCAATTTGGAAAGTACAACCTCCGCATCCGAAAGACGCTGGAGGCTGTTTATAAACACTATCAGGGAGAAAGCACTGACTATGAATTCCAAGCCTTAGGGGAGTACTTAAAGCAGGTATGGTTTGCCAGTGGCATTCATCATCACTATGCTTGCGATAAGTTTATACCGTCATTTACAGAGCAATTCTTTCGTGATGCTGTCCTTTCTGTGGATAAAAAGCAGCTACCTTTACGTGAGAATGAAGACGTAAACGAACTCCTTAACGAGCTTTGTCCCGTAATTTTTGACCCTACATTACACCCTAAGAGGGTGAATAAGGCTGATGGCGTAGACCTTATATGTACTTCCGCATGTAATTATTATGACGGTGTGAACCAGCAGGAAGTGGAGAATTACTACGCAAAGATGAAAGCTGAAGGCCCTGATAGTGAACAACCTTCTTATGGACTGAACTCTACTCTCATCAAGAAGGGCAACTCTGTTCGTGAAGATGTTTGGAAAGCAGATGGTAAATATGGTGCTGCTATCAAGCAAATCATTGTTTGGTTGGAGCGAGCAAAGGCTTTCACAGAGAACGAACAGCAACATAAGGTTATCAGTTTACTTATAAAATACTACGAGACGGGTGACTTACGCGATTTCGATCGTTACTCTATTGAGTGGCTACATGAGCAAGATGGGATGATAGATTTCATCAATGGCTTCATTGAAGTGTATGGTGACCCCATGGGATTGAAGGGTTCTTGGGAAGGAATAGTGGAATATAAGGACCTAAAAGCTACCCATCGGACACAGACTATCTCTGCAAATGCGCAATGGTTTGAGGACCATTCACCTGTCAATCCAGCCTTCCGCAAACCTAAAGTGAAAGGAGTTACGGCAAATGTCATCTGTGCTGCGATGCTGGGAGGTGATGAATATCCAGCTTCAGCAATAGGTATTAATCTGCCAAATGCCGACTGGATCCGTGCGGAACATGGCTCGAAGAGTGTGACTATCTCTAATCTTACCCATGCTTACGACATGGCTGCAAAGGGAAATGGCTTCCGTGAGGAGTTCGTTATAGATGAGGCTACACTCCGAATGATGAACCTTTACTCCGACAAGACGGATGATTTACACACGGATTTGCATGAGTGTTTAGGCCATGGGAGCGGCAGATTGCTTCTAGGAACAGACCCTGATGCGCTGAAAAACTATGGTAATACGATAGAGGAAGCACGTGCCGACCTCTTCGGTTTGTATTATATTGCGGATGAAAAGCTACTTGATTTAGGCCTACTTGACTCCTCTGAGGCTTATAAAGCACAGTATTATGGTTATATGATGAACGGATTGTTGACGCAGCAGGTGCGCATCAAGCTCGGAAAGAACATCGAAGAGGCTCACATGCAGAACCGTGCGCTCATCGCATGGTGGGCTATGGACCTTGGAAGTAAGGACCATGTAGTTGAACTTATCAAGCAGAAAGATGCTCAAAGTGGCAAGGTTAAGACCTTCGTACGTATCAATGATTATGCGAAACTACGTGATATCTTTGCACAGGAGTTGGCTGAAATACAGCGTATTAAGAGTGAAGGCGACTTCGAAGCAGCACGGAAATTGGTTGAGACTTATGCTGTGAAGCTTGACAACGAGCTGCATGCAGAGGTTCTTCAGCGCTATGAACGACTGAAGATTGCTCCTTATAAGGGTTTCATCAATCCTGTTTTGAAGCCTGTATGTGATGCAACTGGTGAAGTAACCGACATCATTGTCGACTATTCGGAGGGCTATACAGAGCAGATGTTACGCTATTCTGCGGAGTATGCGACGCTGATATAAGCATGTTTACAGTATGAAAAGGAAAAGAGTGAAGAATAAGTTACATTATTCTTCACTCTTTTTTTGTGCCGTTTTTCTATGTTCCTACATGCTGAAAAAATGTCTTTATGCGTTTCTATGAGCTGAAAAATGATGGGGAAGGAGAGCCTTTAACTCTGTAAGATGTTGTTTAATAGGAGGATAAATGCTTTCGCTTCTACGTGCAGACCACCTGAAAAGCTTTGTTGTCCACACCGTATTCCAAAGAAGTTTATTCACAAAACCAACCTACAACACACTCTATTCATAATGTAACGCATAATGAATTTCGATACAATTCATGCAAAATCTTAGCGAAAACCACACCATATTCTAACGTAAGATACATGATATTCAAATCGTAACGCATAATGAATCCCGATACAAATCACGCGGAATTTAATCGTAAAACACACAATTTCCCAACGTAAAACACATGATATTCAAAGCGTAACGCATAATAAGCTCCCATACAATCCATGCAGGATCTTAGTATAAACGCACAATACTCATAATGTATTGATCGGCGAATGCGCATGCAAAACATCACCCAGGAAGAATAGTAAAAGGATATTACAAATTTAAGGCCATGATGAAGTGCGAAACGAAAGAAAATGGTTGATTTCCGGTTTTGTAACCTACAGATTTTCAATTGATTACAAGTAGGCTTGTAAAAGGGCATCTTTTGCGTTGCAAAAGGGCGTCTTTTACACATCAAAAGGGCACCTTTTACCATGCAAAAGGGCATCTTTTACAACGCAAAAGAGCATCTATTGTTTTGTGATAGATGAAATAATGCAACAAAAAGGGGCGTTTAACCTCTTCTGATAGGTAAATGACTGGCAATCTAACAGTCATTGTTTTAACAGCTATTAGCGTACGAAAAAGGACAATTATTCAGACAAAAAGAATAAAAAGGATAAACTTTTCTTGTATAATACTTGCAAATGTTGCAGATAATTCCTAATTTTGCGCATGATATTTGCCTTGTGCAATCTGATAAAATCACTAACAATTAAGATATGTCAATATCTAAAACAAGACAGAAACTCGTTGATGTGGCACGCCAACTCTTTGCCAAGAACGGCATTGCCAACACCACGATGAACGATATAGCCAAGACTTCGGGCAAGGGAAGGCGCACACTTTACACTTACTTCAAGAGTAAAGACGATGTGTATTACGCCGTTATCGAGTCTGAATTAGAGCGTTTGTCGGACAAATTAGACGAGGTTGCAGCAAAGAAAATCAGTCCTCAGGACAAGATTATAGAGCTTATATATACGCATCTCAGTATGATTAAGGAGACGGTTATGCGCAATGGCAACCTCAGAGCAGAGTTTTTCCGCAACATCTGGATGGTTGAAAAGGTAAGAAAGAACTTTGATGAGGATGAGATAGAACTCTTCCGTAAGGTCTATTCTGAAGCCAAAGAGGATGGAGAATTCGACATTGACAACGTTGAACTCGTTGCAGATATCACGCACTATTGTATCAAAGGACTTGAAGTTCCTTTCATCTACGGTCGTTTAGGACATGGACTGACCGAGGAATCATCACGCCCACTGGTGGCAAAGGTGGTCTATGGTGCGCTGGGGAAAAGCAATATAAAGTTTTAAAGGAAATCATCTTATACAATAAATAAAGTATCACAAAATGAAATTATTGGAAGGTAAGACAGCACTCATCACTGGTGCTGCACGCGGTATCGGTAAGGCTATCGCATTAAAGTTCGCTGAAGAAGGTGCAAACATTGCTTTTACTGATCTCGTTATCGATGAGAACGGTAAGGCAACAGAGGCAGAAATTGCAGCTAAAGGCGTTAAAGTAAAGGGTTATGCAAGCAATGCTGCAGACTTCGCACAGACAGAAGAGGTGGTAAATCAGGTGAAAGTGGACTTCGGTACTATAGATATCCTTGTTAATAATGCTGGTATTACGAAGGACGGACTTATGCTCCGCATGACCGAACAGCAGTGGGATGCTGTCATTACAGTAAACCTTAAGAGTGCATTCAACTTCATCCACGCTTGTATTCCAGTTATGTTACGCCAGCGTTGTGGTAGTATTATCAACATGGCAAGCGTCGTTGGTGTTCATGGTAACGCTGGTCAGGCTAACTATGCAGCATCAAAGGCTGGTCTTATTGCCCTCGCTAAGAGTGTAGGACAGGAGATGGGACCTAAGGGTATACGTGCTAATGCCATTGCTCCGGGCTTTATTGACACCGCAATGACTCAGAACTTGCCTGATAAAGTACGCAAAGAATGGATCTCAAAGATTCCTCTTCGTCGTGGCGGTACAGTAGAAGACATCGCAAACACAGCTGTTTATCTTGGTTCAGACTTGTCAAGTTACGTGTCAGGTCAGGTTATCCAGGTTGATGGCGGTATGAATATGTAAGAAAGAAAACCTCCCCAACGCCCTGAAAAGGGGTGGAGGTGCTTTAATTATGCAAGTACTTTACGAAGATAATCACTTAATCATTGTTTACAAGGAGGCAGGTGAGATTGTCCAGGCTGATAAGTCGGGTGATATTCCATTGTCAGAAATCGTCAAACAATGGCTGAAGGCGAAGTATAATAAGCCCGGTAACGTCTTTCTGGGTGTCGTTCACCGCCTTGATCGTCCAGTGTCTGGACTCGTTATCTTCGCTAAAACATCAAAGGCTCTTACCCGTTTGAACAACATGTTCCGCAATGGTGAGATCCATAAGACCTATTGGGCAATCGTTACTCGGCCGCCTTTTGAACCTGAAGCAACGCTGACCGACTGGCTTGTACGCAACGAACGACAGAACAAGAGTTATGCTTATAACCATCAGGTGCCCACGTCGAAGAAGTCAATCCTGCATTATAAGGTCATCAATCAGACGGACCATTACACACTTTTGGAGGTAAACCTCATGACAGGTCGCCATCATCAGATACGCTGTCAGCTGTCAAACATGGACTGTCCTATCAAAGGTGACTTGAAATATGGTGCTCCTCGCTCCAATCCTGATGGGGGAATCAGTCTGTTAAGTCACCGCGTTGAGTTCGTACACCCAGTATCTAAAGAGACCATTCGTGTAGAGTCTCCATTGCCAAAGGACAATCTTTGGCAGGCAATAGGTAATATCTAAAGCCGTATTGTATAACCTTAATACCATCTTAAAAACGCTTCCTTTTCTGCTAAAGGCTTTCTTTATCAGACTTATAATATGTGCCTTTTCATTTTTTTTCATTATCTTTGTCGGCACATTTCACGAACAAAGATTATTTAATATAGTATCTCTATGAATATAAGAAAAATGCTTTTCTTCTGTCTGATGGCAGGATTTATGTTCTCTTCTTGCATCAAAGACGAACCACTTAACGCTGAAGCTGACATTACAGGCATCACTGTAGATGGTCCAGAGCTTATTCGACAACCGGTAATAACGAACAATGAAGTGCATTTCTACGTGAATGGATGGGAAGATGTGACGCATCTGGCACCGAAATTCACACTCACTGAGGGTGCAACCATCGAACCTGCAAGTGGCACGGAACGTGATTTCACGCAGCCACAGGTCTACACTGTCACCTCACAGGATGGTAAATGGAAGAAGACTTACACGGTCTCTTTCACATCAGATGACGTTGTAACAAGTTATCATTTCGATGATATTAAATGGTACGAGTACAAGGATGAGTGGGATGTCAACGCACAACCACAGAAGCTTTTCCACATCTTTACGGAGAAAACACCTAATGGTGACACCTTTGAATGGGGCAGTGGAAACGCCGGATATATGATAACTGCCAGCGGACAGCCTGCTGAAAGCTATCCAACCAGCCAGTCTCCTGATGGTTATAAAGGTAAATGTGCTAAGTTACAGACTGTCAGTACGGGTTCATTAGGGGCTATGATGAAGTCGCCAATAGCTGCTGGTAACCTCTTTTTCGGCCAGTTCAAGCTGGATATTGCCAATGCTGCCAAGTCAACCCACTTCGGTATACCTTTCAGAAAGGTACCAAAAGAGTTGACAGGATACTACAAATACAAGGCAGGAGAGAAGTTTACGGACAAAAACAGTAAGGAAGTTGCTGGAAAAAAGGACGACTTCACCATCTATGCCGTATTCTTTACGACGGATAAAGGGGCTGATTATCTTGACGGAACGAACTCACAGACAAGTGAGAACATCGTCATGAAGGCTGAACTCAACGACCGTAAGGAGACCGATAAGTGGACACGTTTCTCCATTCCGTTCAAGAAATTAAAGCCAATAGATAAGCAAAAGCTCAGAGAAGGGAAGTATAGTCTGGCTATTATCATGTCTTCAAGTAAGGATGGAGCAACCTTCAACGGTGCAGTAGGAAGTACACTGTATGTTGATGAACTGCAGTTGTTCTGTGAATAATTGGACGAACAATTCATCTTTTATAATCTAAAGCAAAGAAACAATGAGACGAATAATCATCGCTATAGCAGCACTTTCAAGTATAATGACGGCTTCCGCACAGACAGACCGTACTCCAGCACTCGTTTCATCCGACCATAATGGATGGGAATATGAGGTGAAAGCAGGTGTAAACATCGGTGGTGCTACTCCGCTTCCATTACCTGCTGAAATAAGAAAAATAAGCAGTTACAGTCCAAAGATGAATGCTTCATTGGAAGGAACAGTGACAAAATGGATTGAAAAGGACGGTCCTTGGGGCGTATCTACCGGTCTGAAGTTCGAGGTAAAGGGCATGAAGACGGGTGCAACGGTGAAGAATTACAGTACAGAGATTGTCAGAGACGGAAGTAAAGTGGCTGGTTACTGGACGGGTTATGTGCAGACCAACTATAACTCTACGTTCCTTACCATCCTGTTATGGCTAATTATCGCTTTAATGAACAGTGGAAGGTGCGTGCAGGAATGTACTCTTCCTTCAAACTTGAAGGTGAATTCACGGGTCAGGTGAGTGATGGTTACCTGCGTGAAGGTACTCCCGTGGGTGAGAAACTGGTCTTTGAGAATGGCAACAGTGCCTCTTACAACTTCTCATCTGCACTCCGCCACTTCCAATGGGGTGCACAAGTAGGAGCTACATGGCGTGCTTTCAACCATTTCACTGTGAATGCTGACCTCACATGGGCATTCAATAACATCTTTGAAAGCGACTTTAAGACCATCAGTTTCGGACTGTATCCCATCTATCTTAACCTTGGTTTCGGTTACAGATTCTAAAGGAAAAGAGTGGGGGTGAGCGTCAACCATCTGGCAGATGTATGTGCGTTGTGGACTGTTCCATGGAAGAAAATGACTCAATACGCATACCGTCGCATCAAGGTTAAAGACGTACTCTTGTAAAAGAAATTACTTATTGATTTTCAAAAGGGCATCTTTTAGTTTGTAAAAGATGCCCTTTTGCATGGTAAAAGATGCCCTTTTGAAGTGTAAAAGACGCCCTTTTACAACGCAAAAGGGCGTCTTTTAGAATGCCATCTATAACTCGTTGATAAACAATAGGATACAAAGTCGGGTTTTAACAGTATGAGATAGATTTATAGATGTACTGCTTCCATTTATTGTAAACATATTTCCAATTAGACAGTAATGGGCAGATAGCACGGGAAGGGATATATAAACAAAAAAGAAACAGCGTTGTATCTCCTCACCACCAACGGTCATACCTGATAACAATCAGCAGCTTTTATCCAATCAAAGACTGAAGCAGACCACATACTATCTACAGTATTACCGTCAGACGGAGCATAAAAAAAGAGTGTATCAATGCCTAAAGCGTTGATACACTCCTTGTTTTTAAGTCCTGTTTTACTTTATTAAATTGACCATAAGCAGGCAATCTATCTCCGTAATACCATACAAATCAAGAACTTTCTGGTCGTTACGAATCTCTTCAAGCAGTCGGTCTTTATTGCCTTTCGTCATTGTTATCCATGCCTGAAAGCTATTTTTGGCTTGTCCAATGTTACCTTTTGCCCACCAACAATAGCCAGAATTAAGATAATCTTCTGCCATAGGAGCATCTGCAAGGATACGATCATAGAGCTGTGAAGCCTTGTCAAGACTCTTATCCAAGAGCATCGTCCATGCAAAGACACGCTTCACATTCATATTATCAGGGTACTGATAGTCGAGACGGAACAGTTCTTCACGTGCTTCAGCATAACGTTCTGTCTTCAGAAGTGTTACACATCGTTTTACAGCATAGTTGATATTGTCAGGTTCCAAGCGCAATAACTGCGAATAAGTATGCTCTGCCGTGTCGTAATCTTCGCAATCCATGGCAGCACGCGCCATCCCTTTCAGTGCCCATTGGTTCTCTGTATCCTCCTGCAAGACCATATTAAAGATCTGATAAGCCACATCAGGCTTGCCAAAATACAGGTTTATGTAGCCCATTAAGATGTTATAATTGGCGTCTTCCACGTGGAAAGTAGACATCAACTCCACGAGTTTATCCATATTTTTGTGCTTGTACAGATAAAGTGCAAGGCGCATTTTATATTCATCCAGTCCTGTTCCGATGAATGATTTATAGACAAAGAAGAACGTATCTGCCACGAAACTGCTCTTATGATTGTCTATAAAAGGATTGATAAGTTCGTTGGATGAACGATAAAGTCTGAAGAAACGATAGAGATCCTGTATGTAAGCCCTACAAATATAGGTGGGATTGCTCTTGTCTAAAGTTGTTCCCATAGGGGCAAAGGCACCCTCTGAGCCCATCATCTCCTTGATATTCCCAGGTATTTGGTTGATGATACTCTCCATAGCAAACGCCAAAGAATACTTATCCGACTCACAGAAGTTGCCCTGATTGGTAATAGTTTCCAAGATATTAGGTTGCCCAATCCGTTCTATAGTAGTACGAAGTGCAGGGTGATCAATATAGAAAGGAGTGAACCAATTGGCTAAATCATTGAAGAAAGGAAAGCGTTTCATCTGTCGGAAGCCACCGAAATAGATGTCAGAGCCCTGCTTTTGCATCTCCATCATCTTACGAACCTTCTCTTCCATCTGCTCCATTCGCTTGTCTTCAGCATCCTGATTCAGGATATTCTCAAGTGAATCCTCTTCCTTTTCAACGATTCCGAGTCGTCCAATGGTAATGTTTGAACCGTCAACAAGGTAGGGCATGATGTCTCTTTGTAGCTTCTCGTTGTCCTTTTCAGTGTCTTGACTATAGAAAAACTGTATCTGCAAGGTATATAACTCCCGTATAGTATCCTTGTTTTCACACAGTTTCCGAATGATTTCATCCTGCTCTGGGAAGATATCCATCCCTTCAAAGACAGACAAAACCCAGCCGACAAGTGCACGTTGGCGCACCCTTTCATCCGTAGATTGCTGATAAACAGTGGTTAATGCCTTAAACTTATTGATATCAAACTGGTTCATTGCGCCCAGCGTTACCGCACTTACGAGTAGCTGTTGGTCAACAACGTCAACCATAGGGGACAACATCAGTCCTGTATAAAACGCACAATCATCATCCGACCATTGGCAAGATGTCCACAAAGTATTGAAGAGTCGGTTGATAAAAACCTGATGTCTGTCATATAAATCCTTTGCTTTCTCAGTCCTTTCAGCCTCTGGTAGCAACGAAAGCATGGCTACATCAGAGACAAAAGACTCCAAAACAGAGCGTATAAAGTCATGACTTGTGTTCAGATGGTCACTGATCCGGAAGGCATCAACATAGACTATGACATTCTTACAACGCCAACTGATCTCCAAATCGGCTGCAACGCGATAGAGACGTTGGAGGAGTGAGAGATAAAGAAAGGCCCTTTTGTCATCTGTAAAACCACGTTCCATATAGTCAACCATCAACTGATAGTCGTTTTTCACTGCCTCCAGCTCACTATGTCCTATCAAAGTAGGGCGCTGGACATAAAGTTGTTCTAACAATTCGATGGCAACATCCAATCGTTTATCCATCAAATTGTTTATCGCACTACTAAGGATTTCGTCTACGTTCACAGTCTTTTGTCTATGTTTAGTTTCTAATTATACTTTCAAATCATCTTCTTTTCATAAGAAAATCACGCGCCATCTGAATGTCAGACTTGCGAGGTGGCCCCACTTTCGTGTATTTTATATCAGGTAAAGCACGTACTGTTGCATCGTCAACCTTCATATATTTCTTTATCAAAGCAGCATAATACTTCACGCCATTCTTGTTAATCAGGTCGACAGCCTTATCATATGCTTTGGCAAGAGCCTCTTCTTCTGCAGGCAAACGGTGCTTATCCATTATCGCCAACACACCCAGATGCACACCAGCATCAGCCGAATTGAATATCACGTTATTATCACCTTGCAATGCTTGGGTGGCTTGTGGCTCTGAAAACCAGTATGCGTCAATCTCGTGATTCTGCAACATTTTCAAGCGAATCAGTACGTCATTGACCTGAACACGGAACACTTGATACTTTGGTTTACCCTTCTTGACAACCAAATCACTCAGCAAATCCGTACCAGAGAAGCGTGTCATAGCTATGATCTTATCACTTAAATCAGACAGTTTCTTAAGCTTTGACTGTCTGTCAGCAATGAGTTGCCAACCCAGATTGGTATCTGTCAGATAATGCATCAGCACCTTTTGTCTGTGTTTCAAGCGTTCAGCACGTACAAGATCAGTGAATCCAGCCTGCACACTACCGCCTGCCATGGCTGTATCACAGTCCATCTGCGCATTAAACTCCCGTACACGTAAGTCTACTTTGGTTGTATCATACAGCAAACTGTCTGTCAACAGATAGGCAGGAAGGCAATCCATCGTAGGCATAACAGCTATCTTGAAAGCCTTTTGATAGGCAATCTGTTCAGCTTTCTTGCGTGCTTGTTGCTCAGCCTGTAGTTCTTTGTCAGACTTACCACAGCCTACAAGCATCAAAACGACAACTATTAGGATGTAATTAATACGTTTCATATAGTTGCAAAAGTAAGAATAAATTTTGTAACTAAGAAAAAACTCATTACTTTTGTCCCATATATGGCAAAGGACAAGATAGCTTATGTCTGCAGCAACTGTGGACAAGAGAGTACTAAATGGATTGGTAAATGCCCGAATTGTGGGCAATGGAACACCTTCAAAGAGATTCGTATCGCTGGTGATACGGGGTCTCAAGCTGCCCGAAATGCTGCTACGACACTCCGAAATGCTGCTTCTGGAAGCTCTGTTTCGGCGTTAAACAATAAGCCACAACGCCTGCGCGACATCTCATCTCATGATGAACCACGCATAGACATGCATGATGGGGAACTCAATAGGGTGCTTGGCGGTGGCTTAGTACCAGGAAGTATTGTCCTGTTAGGTGGTGAACCGGGTATCGGAAAGAGTACTTTGACGCTCCAGACAATCCTTCACATGACACAAAAGGTGCTTTATGTGAGTGGAGAAGAGAGTCCTCACCAGATCAAAATGCGTGCTGAACGCATCACAAAGGACATTGCTGAGAACATAGTTATCCTCTCTGAGACCTCATTAGAGCATATATTCGAACACATAAGGGATGTTCAGCCAGACTTAGTAGTGGTAGATTCGATACAAACGATATCCACTGAAGATGTAGACAGTAGTCCTGGAAGCATCAGTCAGGTACGTGAATGTGCGTCAGCATTGCTCCGTTTTGCCAAAACAAGTGGTGTTCCTGTCATCCTCATAGGCCATATTAATAAGGAAGGGAGCATAGCAGGACCAAAGATTCTCGAACATATCGTTGATACAGTCATACAGTTTGAAGGCGATCAGCACTATATGTACCGCATACTTCGTAGCATTAAGAACCGCTTTGGGTCCACTTCCGAACTCGGAATATACGAGATGGAGCAGCAAGGACTGCGTCAAGTGAGCAATCCTTCAGAGCTTTTACTCACCGAAGACCACGAAGGTTTGTCGGGAGTAGCCATCTCAAGTACTATTGAAGGCGTACGTCCGTTCCTCGTTGAGACACAGGCGCTTGTGTCATCTGCCGCTTATGGCACTCCACAACGTTCTGCTACAGGTTTCGATCAGCGCCGATTGAACATGCTACTTGCCGTTCTTGAGAAGCGAGTTGGCTTTAAACTCATGCAGAAAGACGTCTTTCTGAACATTGCAGGAGGCCTTCGTGTGACGGATATGGCTATGGATCTCAGTGTTATTGCTGCTGTTTTGTCATCAAACGTGGACACTCCGATAGAACAAGGATGGTGTATGTGCGGTGAAGTAGGCTTAAGTGGTGAGGTTCGTCCTGTCAGTAGGATAGAACAACGCATTGCTGAAGCTGAGAAATTGGGCTTTAGCCACATCATTATACCAAAGTATAACCTCCAAGGTCTTACTGGTAAGTATTCAATTCAGCTCCATCCGGTCAGGAAAGTAGAAGAAGCACTACGTGATTTATTTGGATAAGACCAATCAATAAAGCATATTTCTTTCAGGAAATATGCCTTTATTGTTTTACTATACTATTATGTGAGAGACAGTTATATACTATTTATTGAACAAAATAACGTTATGCACTGTATATAAGCATGTTATTCATCCATAAAATGTCTTATAATATTCGCCCAGATAGCGTATCCTTTATCCGTCAGATGGAGCCCATCTCTACAATATTCAGGCTGCATCCGATTGGTATTTACATTCAATAGCGGTGTATAGAGGTCGATAAAAGGAAGCGAATGATGGTCACAATATTCTTTCAACTTACCATTCAACTGTACAATCATTTCCTCTTTGCCCTTCAAAAGCTTCCAAACTCCAACCTTATCATTCAACGGGAGCAGACTCTGGACATAGAGTTTAGTTTGTGGACAATGGCTTCGAATGGTCTCAATCACCTTGATAATACCTTGAAAAGAGCGTTCCACACTCCATCCATGGCTCAGATCATTCGTCCCACATTCAAAGAATATCTTGCTAGGGTTGCATGTCAGCACTTGATTTAAGCGGTTTTGAATCCCTCTACTATCATCACCTATGATCCCACGATTGAAGATCATCGGTGCATCAGGGAAGTGTCTGTTCCAGTCTCCACCGTATTCAGAATGACTATCTCCCAACATTATAATGGCATTATCAGGCAAAACGCCCTCCTGTTCAAACTGTTTCATACGCGTGTTATAATGTTTTGAGCCACGATAAGGGACTTGTTGGGCATGAGTCATAATACCTACAACACATAAAAGAATAGTTGTCAAAAGGAAAGACTTACTCATATAACCATCAATTTACACTGCAAAATTAACAAAAAAGCGACAGATAATAAAAGAAAAGCCCGGTTATCTACTCACAAGGAAGATAGCCGGGCTTTTAATAAGAGGTTCTTTCTTAATATTCTGGCGTGTATTAACGCATGATTTGCATTACTTTCCGAAGATAAGCCTGAGTCTTTGCAATGTTATATCGTATACCTCCGCTCCAAAGGCGAATGGCCTTTTCAACACTATTCAGTGGATTATGGAACGACTGAATGATGACAAACATCTCTCTTGACTTCGTTGCGTTGTAACGATCAGAGAGTGAAAAGCGCTTCTTACTGCCTTTACTCTTCAGGATATTGTTACACTCTTTTACGATGACAGGGGAGATTTGCAGCACACCAACGTATGAACCGTTGACTGCCATAGCATTTCCTTTACTCTCAAGCTGGATAATTGCGTCCATTACTGGGCCCCAATTAAATCCGTCACCTTTCACGAATACGTTGGCATGAACCGTAGTTGATGCCAGAATCATTAAGAAACAAATACTTACTACTTTAATTATTCTCATCATAAAAAGCTTTCCGGAACCTTGGAAAAGTACTTCAAGTGAGGTACTCTCTACGGCGTGTTCCTATGTGAGAATGAGTTACCACCACGCCTGAGTTCCATGTTAACGGCGACAAAGATAAGAAAAATATTCCTGAAAACCAACTCTTTAGCATAAAAATTACAAAGTAATACAAGAACAAGGCGTACAGACGGGTAGTGTTTTTCCCTCCATAACATGGGGAAAATCCTATACATATTTATGGATTCCACCGTGAGGAAGCTGTCATTTAAACCTTATTTTTGCTGCGTCAAACAATGTTTAACCACATCCGAAAGGATGATAAAAGAAAGAACAAACTATGCAAAGATTAATTAGATTAGCACTTTTTGCTATCATGATGGCAAGTGTGACAGCGGGGTTTGCTCAAGAAAACACAACTTTTGAGCGTGATCAGGCACGAATGAGACAGATTGATGCAGAAGCACGTAGGGCTATGCAACAAAGAAGATATGACCGAAGATACGATAGAAAACGGAGTTCTACGGCTTGGAACAGAGGACAATGGGTGTGGGACGGCGGCAGATGGGTATGGGTTCCATCATCAAGACAGCAAAATCCTTACGGCTCCAGCGTTCCAGCTCACCAACACAGATTCGATGACGGACGCTGCTATATATGCGGTATACGCAAGGATGACGCTAAGAAATGGGAGAAAAGAATGCGGAAACGTTATGACAAACGCTGCTATAAGTACAAAAGATACGATGACGACGATGATGATGACGACGACTAAATATATATAGCTGATTAGCAAAGGCTTTGACTTTCTTGTTTAATAAGAAGTCAAAGCCTTTTTCTTTGGCTATAACAGAATGTCCACAACGGCACTTGCCATTTCCGAAAACTTTATCTACCTTTGCGCAAGTTTAGGACAAACGGATGCTCAGAAGGCGTCATTGTCTATCTACACACGAATCAGCTATGGCAAGAAAGAGACGCAGACGCAGCAGGAAAGGGCGTAACAACAAGAACAGATGGGTATGGGTTGGTATAGCAATACTGGCTCTTGCCACTATTCTCATCATCGATCTCAAGCCATGGCACAAGCATCACGAGACCATAAGTGACCAGTGGCCTTTTCATGACCTGACGAAAGGACCCTACTCAAAGGACTTTGAAGGACTTGACATATCGCGTCATCAAGGTAAAATCCACTGGGATGAGCTGGTTGATGAGAACCCTCAGCTGCAGTTTGTCTACATAAAAGCAACGGAAGGCAGCTCGATTGTTGACCCATTCTACAAACGAAACTTTGATGAAGCCAAGAAACATGACCTCCTCGTGGGCTCTTATCACTTCCTGTCTCGGCGTACTTCCATGGCAAAACAGGTGGATAACTTCCTCTCAAACATTGACCTTCAGGCACAGGACCTGCTCTTATTGGTGGATATTGAGGAGGATGGGACACGCGGTTGGAGCCGTTCCATCATTCAAAAGAACCTCGCTGAATTCATTCGTTTGGTAAAAGAACGCACGGGAGTATCACCAATGATCTATACCAATGAGGCATATTACCATCTAAACCTGTACCCTGAATTCAATCATTATCATCTTTTCATTGCCAATTACAACCTTCCTCCCGAACTGGGGACAGCAAAGTATGACATCTGGCAGTCGAGTAAGCGGGGCAGGGTACGTGGTATCTGGAACTATGTAGACATCAATCAGCTACGCGAAGGGGTGACATTGGAGGATATTAAACAACCATAGACATGGCTATCAGCATAGTCTCATCAATACAAGAAGAACACATCACTGTAAAATATATTCACATTGGGAAAACAAAAGAGGCTCTTTTGACTTCTAAAAGACGCCCTTTTGTAAAGTAAAAGATGCCCTTTTACACTTCAAAAGGTGCCCTTTTGCAACGTAAAAGACGCCCTTTTACTTTGCCTTTTGTAATCGTTTGAAACACTGAAGGTTACAAAGACGAAAATAAAAGGATTTCCCCTTATTTTCACGTAAGCATGTTTCTTTTTCTGTAAGATTATTTCGTAGCATCAAACAGTGTTATGATTTATCTGTCGAAAAACCACACTTCATAACAACAACAACGGCTGATAACCATGTTATCAGCCGTCGGATTTGCAGTAATCTATAATCTTTTGATTAAAGAAATACTTTAATTAAAATCTAATTATCAATAGTTTTAAATCATTTACAACCGTCTATTATGCCAGACCTTCTATCTGTCCACGCACAATATCAATCTTTTCTGCCTGCGGAATCTTAGGCAATCCAGGCATACGCATCATGTCTCCAGCAATGGCAACAATCATCTCTGAACCGCCATTGATGACAAAGTCACGAATAGTTATGTCGAAATTCTTAGCTACACCAATCTGTGTTGGGTCCTCACTGAAGGAGAATTGCGTCTTAGCAATACATACTGGGAAACGCTCCATGCCCCAGGCACGAATACGAGCGAGCTTCTTCTGCGCTGCTTTCTTCAGGATAACCGAACGTGCACCATAGACATTCTGGGCAATCTTCGTCACCTTCTCCTCAATTGTCTCATCATCAGCATAGCTCATGTTGATAGCCTTTGCACCGCGCTTATCAATCGTTTCAACAACAAGACGTGCCAGGTCCTCAGCTCCTTCACCACCTTTCATGAAGACATTGTTCTCTGCAAAGCCAACACCTAACAGCTTACAATGCTCTGCAAGGAGAGAGATTTCCTCGTCAGTATCGTCTCCATAGCGGTTAAGGGTCACTACTACAGGCTGACCAAAGCGTTGCATGTTCTCTACATGACGGTCAAGATTGGCAAAACCTTGCACCAATGCTTCGCGTTCCTGCTCACGTGTGTTGCCTTCAGTGAGCCCTCCGTGCATCTTCAAGCCACGCAATGTGGTGACAAGAACAGTCACACGAGGATATATCTCAGCCTTACGACACTTGATATCAAGGAACTTCTCTGCACCTAAATCGGCTCCGAAGCCAGCTTCAGTGACGGCATAATCGCTCAAAGACATTGCCATCTTCGTTGCAACAAGACTGTTACAGCCATGCGCAATGTTAGCAAACGGACCGCCATGTACGAACGCTGCCGTCCCTTCAAGCGTCTGTACAAGGTTTGGTTTCAGTGCATCCATTAACAGAACGGTGATAGCCCCAGCCACACCAAGGTCCTTAACGGTAAACGGTTCATCATTGAACTTGATGCCCAACACCATGTTTTCGATACGACGACGTAGGTCGGCTTCACTGTCAGCAAGGCATAATGCAGCCATAATCTCACTTGCTGGTGTGATATCAAAGCCCGATTGACTTGGTAAACCATCCGTTGCAGCCCCTAAACCAGTAACAATATTACGCAAACTACGGTCATTGACATCCAGAACACGCCTCCAAAGCACTTCTTTCAGTGTGAATCCTTCGCTCCGATGCTGGTAGATGTAATTGTCAAGTAGCGCTGCTATCATGTCGTGAGCACTGGTAATGGCATGGAAATCACCCGTGAAATGCAGGTTGATCTTCTCCATTGGTACCACCTGGGCATATCCTCCACCAGCTGCACCACCCTTCATTCCGAAGCAAGGACCAAGACTTGGCTCACGAAGAGCCAACACTGAGCGCTTACCGATACGGTTCAGCGCCATAGAAAGGCCTATACTAACCGTTGTTTTACCAATACCGGCACGAGTAGGGGAAATAGAAGTAACAAGAATAAGCTTGTTACGGGATACCTGGTCTTCGTCAATCAAAGAGAGAGGGACCTTTGCCATGTATTTACCATAGTGTTCTAACTCATCCGATGCTATGCCAACTGACTTAGCAACGTCCTCGATCCGCTTCATTTTACATGAGCGTGCAATTTCAATATCAGATTTCATAGTTACATAATATATTGATGATGCGACAAAGATAGGTAATATTTTACATAAAAAAAGCATATGGATGATTTTTTTCATCCATATGCTTTCTATTTCTTATTTACGTCCCCCTGACCTATCTTTCGGTTGGAGTTATCAGCGAGGACATCATTGACAATATTGTTAATCTGCTCTTTTAACTCGTTGATAAACTGTCCGGCATCATATTTCTTATGCTCTATATCACGTAGTTTCTTCTCCCATATACCTGTCAACTCAGCCGAAATGAGTAGTTTCTCACGTATGGTATCAATGAGAGCGATGCCTGTTTCTGTTGCTTCAAGGTTCTTTCTCTTCCTACATATATAATGTCTCTTGAACAAAGTCTCAATGATTCCCGCACGGGAAGAGGGTCGACCGATACCGTTTTCCTTCAGTGCTGCACGCAAAGTGTCATCATCTACCAGCTTACCAGCCGTCTCCATGGCACGCAACAAGGATGCTTCAGTGTAATGTTTGGGTGGTGTGGTTTGCTTTTCAGTGAGTGTTGGGGTGTGAGGACCCGTCTCTCCTTTGGTGAAAGAGGGTAGGGTGACTTCGCTCACAGGCTCTACAGCAGAGGAATCCTTGGCAGATGCATCACCGTTTCCTGCTGATTGTTCCTCCGTTATACCCGTTTCCTTTGTAGCGTTTGGAGTAGCAAACACCACACGCCAGCCCTGATCGAGGATCTCTTTGCCCGTAACCTTAAACTCAATCCCGTCCACTTCGCCGATGACAGTGGTCGTTGAGAACTTACAATCAGGATAGAAGGCTGCAATGAAACGCCGTGCTATGAGGTCATAGACGTTCTTTTCCGCATCAGTAAGCCCCTGTGGCGGTATGCCAGTAGGGATGATTGCATGGTGATCGGTCACCTTTGAGCCATCAAAAACACGCTTCGACTTTGGTAAAGGCTTACCTCCCAGTGCCTTCACAAGCTCTGCATAAGGGCGTTTCCCAGCAAAAGCAGTCTGGAAAAGTCCGTTCATTGTCTGTGGACACTTGGGGTAAACATCATCAGGAAGGTACTGTGTATCCACACGTGGATAGGTAGTAAGCTTCTTCTCATAGAGACTTTGAATCGTGTTCAGCGTCATTTCGGCAGAGTACCCATACTTCCGGTTACAGTCAACCTGCAATGAAGTAAGGTCATAAAGCTGCTTAGGCTGTTCCGTTCCCTTCTTCTTCGTAACATTAGTGATGGTAAAAGGCTTCCCTTCAATGGTGGAGAAAGCCTTCTCTCCTTCCTCTTTAGAAGTGAATTTACCCTTTGTTGCCGTGAACTGTGTATCCCTATACACCGTAGCAAGCACCCAATAAGGTTCGGGTTTGAAGTTATTTATCTCCTTTTGTCGCTGTACAATAAGCGCAAGCGTTGGTGTTTGCACACGTCCGATGGACAGAACCTGTCCCTTACCATAGTTATTATTGCCATATTTAAGCGTATAAAGGCGTGTGGCATTCATACCTAACAGCCAGTCACCAATGGCACGTGAGAGTCCGGCAAGGTACAGAGGCTGATACACATCCTGCTCTTTCAGACTTGCAAAGCCCTCACGTATAGCCTCATCTGTCATAGATGAGATCCACAATCGCTTCACGGGGCACTTCACTCCAGCCTTTTGCATCACCCAACGTTGGATAAGTTCACCCTCTTGTCCAGCATCTCCGCAGTTAATAATCTCATCTGCGGCATGGTAAAGCTTCTCTATTACAGCGAATTGTTTCTTGATTCCTTCATCTTCTATTAGCTTTATGCCAAACCGAGGAGGAATCATCGGGAGGGCAGCAAGGCTCCAATGCTTCCAATTCTCGGAATAATCATTGGGTTCCTTCAGCTCACAAAGGTGGCCAAAGGTCCAGGTTACCTGGTAACCATTGCCTTCCATATATCCGTCACAAGACTTATTGGCACCGAGAATACGGGCAATATCCCTTGCAACACTTGGTTTCTCTGCTATACAAACTTTCATTGTTTCTTCTTATTCGGTCCTCTTTTCACCTGTGCAAAGATAAGAAAAATATTTCACAGGTGCGTTACATGGAAAATTTTAGGGGCTATTTTTTCTGTAATTCCTTTCATATAATGGTTTTATTTCGTAAATTTGTAGCACGCAAACGAACAAGAAAATATATCATTATGAGAGTTGGACTCTTTATTCCTTGCTACGTCGACGCCCTGTTTCCACAGGTTGGCGTAGCAACTTATAGGCTTCTAAAGAAACTAAAGGTAGATGTTGTATATCCCGAACACCAGACTTGTTGCGGGCAACCAATGGCAAACGGCGGTTTCCAACGTATGTCAGGACATTTAGCAGAACGCTTTGAGAAGAACTTTAAAGAATTTGATTATGTGGTAATACCAAGTGTATCATGTGCTGCTTTTGTACGTGTTAACTACCCACAGATACTCGATCACGAATGTAAGACGCCTAAGAAAGCAATAGAATTGGTTGAATTCTTGCATGATGTCTTAAAGGTTAAGGAACTACCAGGTAGTTTCCCACATGTCGTATCAGTACATAATTCCTGCCACGGAGTACGAGAATTACTCCTTAGTGCACCTTCAGAAGAGAATATTCCACCTTATAATAAGATTTTAGACCTACTGAATCTTAAGGAAGGAATAACCGTTAAGGAACCCGAACGCAAGGATGAATGCTGTGGTTTCGGCGGTATGTTCGCTGTAGAAGAGCCACAAGTAAGCACCAGAATGGGTACTGACAAGGTTCAAAGACACATGGCTACAGGCGCAGAGGTCATCACGGGTTCTGATAGTTCATGTCTTATGCACATGCAAGGGATAGCTAATAAAAAGAAATATCCTATTAAATTCATGCATGTAGCAGAGATCTTGGCTGCTGACTGTAATATATTAAAAGGTGATATATAATAAGGAAGAAGAAAAAAGATAATATGTCAACATATCATTCAAAGCGAGCTGCGGAGTTCTTAAAGGACCCTGAGAAGGTAACACGACATGATCAGACGTTCTGGTCATTGCGTCAGAAACGTGATGACAGGGCACATGAACTGCCAGAATGGGAGGACTTACGCGAACATTCCAGCCAGATTAAAGCGCATACAGCCACACATTTAGCTGATTATATTGACCAGTTTACTGAAAATCTTAAGAAAAACGGAGTCATAGTGCACTTTGCTAAGGACGCACAGGAGTTCAATGAGATTGCTTATGGCATACTTGAGGACCACAATGTGAGGAAACTTGTAAAGTCGAAGTCCATGCTTACGGAGGAATGTCAGCTCAATCCATACCTTATTAAAAGAGGTATTAATGTCGTGGAGACCGATCTCGGTGAGCGTATTCTACAGTTAATGCACTTAAGACCAGCCCACATTGTTATGCCAGCCATCCATCTTACACGTGAAGAAATAGGTAAGATGTTTGAAGAAAAGGGTATCTCAAAGGAGATTGGTAACTATGATCCGACTTATCTTACACGCTGTGGACGTGAGAATTTAAGGAATGATTTCATGGATGCTGATGCTGGAATGACAGGTTGTAACTTTGGTATTGCAGCCACAGGTGACTGTGTTGTATGCACCAATGAGGGCAACGCAGATATGTCAACATCACTTCCTAAGCTGCATATAGTAGCTATGGGCATAGAAAAGGTCATCCCTGACTATGCATCCTTAGCCGTTTTCCACCGTCTTCTCAGCCGAAGTGGTACCGGACAACCCTCTACTGCCTTCACATCTCACTTCCGTAAGCCTCGCCCAGGTGGTGAAATGCATGTCATTTTGGTTGATAACGGAAGAAGTAACATGATAGCTAACCCAGAACATTGGCAGACATTGAAGTGTATTCGTTGTGGTGCTTGCATGAATACGTGTCCCGTTTATCGGCGTTCTGGTGGTTATTCATATAGCTATTTCATCCCAGGTCCTATCGGAGTCGATCTCGGAATGATACATGATCCTAAGAAATACAGTGGCAATGTGTCTGCATGTTCACTCTGTTTGAGTTGTGATTGTGTCTGTCCTGCTAAGGTTGAACCAGGCAGTCAGATATATCGGTGGCGTCAAAGTCTTGAGAAATACGGCACAGAGAACAAGGAAAAGATGGTAATGGCGGAAGGAATGAAAGCCGTTTATGAGAATTATCATGTCTATGATGCCCTCCTTCGGAACTCACCAATAGCCAATCACATCCCAGAATCATTGGCTGACATCAAGCTGAACCCATGGAGTATCGGGCACACCATGCCTCATTTCGCACAGAAATCATTCCATGCCATCTTCAAACAAGCTATGGATGAACTCAAAAAGGGTAAGAAGTAATCATTTATAATTACTTATAAACGCATTATAACACGGCAATGTACAAAGAAGATTTACTAAAGAAACTGCGTAAAAACACTACTCTGCAGTTCGATATGCCCAAGACAACCGTTAAAGGGATAACCTATCCAGACGTTGTTAAGCAATATATAAATATGTGTGAGACCGTCGGTTGCAAGGTAATAGAAGCCAAAAAGAATGACGATTTCAATGCTATCATCCGTAAAGCTTACCCTAATGCGAAGGTGTTTGCATCGAATGTAAAAGGAATCAAGGCTGATCGAAACCCGGATACGGTCGGATCCGCACAGGAACTCAATGGTACTGACGTCGGAATCATCGAAGGTGACGTCGCAGTTGCAGAGAATGGATGTGTCTGGATACCACAAACCATGAAGGAAAAGGTCATCTGTTTTATTTCAGAAGAGCTGGTAATCCTCGTACATCGTGACAAAATTGTCAACAATATGCACGAAGCTTACGAACGTATCACCATGCCTGAATATGGCTATGGGTGTTTTATATCAGGTCCAAGTAAGACTGCTGACATTGAACAGGCACTTGTTATGGGTGCACAGGCAGCCCGTGGTGTAACGATTATACTGATCGGTTAAACGTTAATTTTGGCAAAAAGAGAAATATAAGATACTCACACAATCCCTTTTCCATATTTTTTATTACCTTTGCAGGGTATAAAGGAATATTTAAAAAACAACTATTTTTAAACAAACTATAAGTTATGAAGATTGAAAAAGTACATGCTCGCGAGATTCTTGACTCACGTGGCAATCCTACAGTTGAGGTAGAAGTAACTCTTGAAAATGGTGTAATGGGTCGTGCAAGCGTACCATCTGGTGCGTCTACAGGCGAAAACGAGGCACTCGAGCTTCGTGATGGCGACAAGAAACGCTTCTTGGGCAAGGGTGTTCTCAAGGCAGTTGAGAACGTAAACAACCTCATCGCTCCAGCATTGAAGGGTGACTGCGTATTGAATCAGCGTGCTATCGACTACAAGATGCTTGAGCTCGATGGTACTCCAACTAAGAGTAAGCTTGGTGCTAATGCAATCCTTGGTGTTTCTTTGGCTGTTGCTCAGACTGCAGCTAAGGCTCTTAACATTCCTTTGTATCGTTACATTGGTGGCGCTAATACCTATGTATTGCCTGTTCCAATGATGAATATCATCAACGGTGGAGCACACTCTGACGCTCCAATCGCATTCCAGGAGTTCATGATTCGCCCTGTTGGTGCACCTTCAGAGAAGGAAGGTATCCGCATGGGAGCTGAGGTTTTCCACAATCTTGCTAAGCTTTTGAAGAAGCGTGGTCTCTCTACTGCAGTAGGTGATGAGGGTGGTTTCGCTCCTAAATTTGATGGTATTGAGGATGCACTCGACTCTATTATCCAGGCAATCAAGGACGCTGGCTATGAGCCAGGCAAGGATGTGAAGATTGCTATGGACTGTGCTGCTTCTGAGTTTGCTGTATGTGAGAATGGCAAGTGGTTCTATGACTATCGTCAACTGAAGAATGGTATGCCTAAGGATCCTAACGGTAAGAAGCTGACAGCTGATGAGCAGATTGCTTATCTTGAGCATCTTATCACCAAATATCCTATCGATTCTATCGAGGATGGTCTTGATGAGAACGACTGGGAGAACTGGGTTAAGCTTACAGAGGCTATCGGTGACCGTTGCCAGCTTGTAGGTGATGACTTGTTCGTAACCAACGTTAAGTTCCTCGAGAAGGGTATTAAGATGGGTGCAGCTAACTCTATTCTTATCAAGGTTAACCAGATTGGTTCTCTTACAGAGACTCTTGAGGCTATCGAGATGGCTCATCGTCATGGTTATACAACCGTTACTTCTCACCGTTCAGGCGAGACTGAAGATACAACTATCGCTGATATCGCAGTTGCAACGAACTCTGGTCAGATCAAGACTGGTTCTATGTCTCGTACAGACCGTATGGCTAAGTACAACCAGCTCATCCGTATTGAGGAAGAACTTGGTGCTTGTGCTCGCTATGGTTACAAGAAATTGAAGTAAGAAAGCATATTGCTTTGGTCCTCATCTGTTGAGGATTAGCATTCAAATAAGAAGGGATTATCCTAATGGGTAATCCCTTTTTTCGTGCACTATGGCGTGTGTTGATTTGTATAAGGATTGTGTTTGACATGCAAATGAAGAGATAGAGGAAGGAAAAAGATTGTATTCTCTGCATTAAGAAAATATATTACGAAAAGAAGACTATGGGAAAGTGAGTTTTAAAGGGAAATCAAGTTTTTCATACTTTGTAACCTATTGATAAACAAAAGGTTATAAAGAGGCTTGTAAAAGGTGCCCTTTTGCGTTGTAAAACAGGCCCTTTTACACATCAAAAGATGCCCTTTTACATTGCAAAAGGGCATCTTTTACTATCCAAAAGGGCGTAGATTAAAAGGAAGAAGGGAAATAAATTGACAAAAGAGGTGGCCTCCCCAAGCCCCTCCGAAGGAGGGGATGTTCAGATAAAAGTGGGGTAATAGTTTGTTAAAAAGCCCTCCCAAATACCGCCAACGGGGCGAATGTGCATGACGGAATACCGTGTAGGGAAACTTATTCTATAAGTACAAAGACTAATGAAAAGCGAACAATGAATTGGGCAGAGGGGCGAATGTGCATGACGGAATACCGTGTGGAGAAAGTTATTTTATAAGTACAAAGACTAATGAAAAGCGACTGATGAAGCAGGCAAATGGGCGAATGTGCATGACGAAATACAGTGTGGCGAAACTTATTATTAAGTATAAAGATTAATGAAAAGCAACTGATGAAGCAAGCAAAGGAGCAAATGTACATGACGGAACACGGCATTTCTTATTAGGGGTTATAGCAATTAGAGAGCTAAAGGAGTCGAGCCAACGGGTTAATATTAAAGAAATAGGAGAATAAAAGAATAGAATTTAATCTTCAAAGTTCAATGATTTGAAAGGTAGAAAGACAAAAGAATAAAGCGCTAAGAACGCAATTTGAAAGGTAAAAAGATGAAAGAGTAAAGCGCTAAGAGTGTACTTTGAAAGATGAAAAGCTCAAAGAGTAAAACGCTAAAAACGCAATTTGAAAGGTAAAAAGATGAAAGAGTAAAGCGCTAAGAGCGCACTTTGAAAGATGAAAAGCTCAAAGAGTAAAACGCTAAGAACGCAATTTGAAAGGTAAAAAGACAAAAGAATAAAGCGGCAATAAGCAAGATGTAATTGTAGAAATATGGTCTTGTTTAGCAATAGAAAGGGGCGCATCGTCTGTCATTCTTCAGCCATTATCAACCAGCAGAAGACTCTTATGGATTCAAAACAAGAATGTATCAATAGCCACTTTGGGCTGCTTTCTTTAGTATTATCAGCTTATATATCTAACACTTCCATACAAACAGGTTAATGACTGTATATCAGTTGTTTAATAAATGATGTCTTAATCATTTCTTAAATGCTCTTGATACATGCGCGGAGTAATACCCGTCTCACGCTTAAAGAACTTAGAGAAGGCAGAAGCAGTGGGGAAATTGAGTCGGTCAGCCACCTCATACGCCATCAGTTCGTTGGTCTTCAGCAGGATTTTTGCTTCCTGAATCGTAGCCCGATTGATCCAATACATCACACTTTGGTTGCTTATTTTCTTAATCAATGCCGACAGATGATGTGGCGTGACATGGAGTTCGCCAGCATAGAAAGGTATAGACCGTTGCGCCTTACAGTGCTGATGAACGAGTCGTTTGAACCGAATAAAAAGCTCTTCGGCACGTGTCAGTCCTCCACTTTGGATGGTATCGTCCTCCGCACCCTTTATCTCCTGAACGCCAGAGATCACAGTCTGCAGAAGGTTCTGCACTGTTTTACAGCGATAAGGCTTAAGTTGGATGACATCCCAGAGCAGGTATATCAGTCGAAGTACCCATGTACTTTCTGTCGGAGAAGTCTTCAGTACAATCTCTTCTGGTACTTCAATGCTCTCACGGAACACTATTCCAGCTATCCGAGCATCGTCAGAAATTTCATTTACCTCAATGATTGTGTCGGGACCAGTGATGATTATGTTTCCTTTCTCTATGTGATAGTTCTGCAGATTGATACAAACATCGCCCCAACCCTGCATCGCCAGAAGGAAACGAGGCTCCATTAACTGATAGATCTCCTCTTTATTGAAGAGCTGAGCCTTATGAATATCGCCATTAATAATGACAATTGCGTCATCACTCATGCGGAAGTAATCCTGCTTTGATGCTTGTTCCTCCAGATTCAGACGGTCTAATGACAGCAGATTGATTGTCTTCACCTTGTCCATTGGCTTTCCTTTTTGTATGATTCGATTGCAAATATAACATTATTCTCTTATATTTCAAGTTCATTTTTACGAGAATCGTACAATAAGACAATTCGTTCTGTGTATCGGATAAGCACATAACATAATTATAACATTACCTTTGCACAAAAGAAACAGATACATATCAGACATTAATATATAAAAGATGGGAAAAAGAATCCTGACATTTATCATTATAATCCTTGCTGTTTCAGCCCATGCACAAACGCTGGAGGAGTGTCAACAGGCTGCAGAAAAGAACTATCCAGTTATCAAACGGTACGACCTTATAGGGCGAACTACGGAGCTGACGGTTAGCAATTTGCAGAAAGAATGGCTGCCTCGGATAACGGCTTCAGCACAAGCCACCTATCAGAATGCCGTTGCTGCATGGCCAGAGAGCATAAAAAGCGTTTACCAACGCATGGGATTGGACATGAAAGGACTGAAGAAAGATCAGTACAAAGTGGGCATTGACGTTCAACAGACGCTCTATGACGGTGGAGTTATCAGTAGTCAGAAACGTATCGCACGCCAAGAAGGCAAGCTGCAGGAGGCTCAGAACGACGTAAATCAGTATCAACTGCGGCAGCGTGTCAATGAGATGTACTTCTCATTGTTGCTCCTCAACGAGCAGATTCGGCTCAATGACGATGTCAAAGCACTGTTGCTCTCAAGCGAAAAGAAGCTTGCTGCCATGGTGAAAGGGGGCACGGCAGCCACAAGTGACTATGAAAATGTCATGGCAGAACGCCTTGCTGCAGAGCAGCAGAACAGTAGTTTGAAAGCCCAACAACAGATGTTACAACGTCTGTTGAGTGTGTTCTGTGGTATGGAAGTGAACCATTTGCAGAAGCCAAAGCCTGCTGAAGTAAGCACAACGACCAACAATCGTCCCGAACTAAGCATGTTCGACAGTCAGATAAAGCTTGTTGAAGCAAAGGAAAAAGCATTAAACGCACGGTTAATGCCGAAGTTAGGACTCTTTGCACAGGGCTATTACGGCTATCCGGGATACAATATCTTCGAAGACATGATGGACCGTAAGTGGACACTTAATGGCATTGTAGGCATCAAGATGTCATGGGATTTGTCAGCATTCTATACCCATAAGAATGACAGAGAACGGCTGAATATGGAACGAAAGATGGCAGAGAACGCCCGTGAAGTATTCCTTTTCAACAGCAGATTAGACGAGATACAACACACAGAGGACGTTGATCGGTATCAGAAGATGGTACAAGCAGATGAAGAAATCATCACTTTACGCACCAATGTACGCAAGGCTGCAGAGTCAAAGTTGGCACATGGCATCATTGATGTCAATAGTTTGCTCAGAGAAATCAACAACGAGAATGCTGCAAAGGCGCAACAAGCCATCCATGAGATAGACATGCTCAAGGAGATGTACAATCTTAAATACACCAATAACGAATAAAAACAACAAGCAACAGATATGAAAAAGATAGTTTTATTGGCTGGTTTTGCCCTTATAATGGCATCCTGTGGGGGTGATAAGAAGGACTATGACGCTACAGGAACGTTCGAAGCAACGGAGGTAACAGTGTCGGCAGAATTGTCAGGGCAGCTTCTTCACTTTAATGTCAGTGAAGGACAAGTGCTCAAAGGTGGGCTTTCCGTGGGACAGATAGACTCCCGTCAGTTGGTACTCAAGCGTGAACAGCTCTCTACAAGCAATGAACAACTGGCAGCAACGCACGGTCAGTTGGATGCAAACAAGCGTCAATTAAACGCAAACAAGCAGGCAACGACAAGCAAACAGCTTGACTTACGGAAGCAAGTGGCTGCCCTTCACCAGCAAATAGTCAACCTTCAGCGTGAACATCAACGTTTTTCAGAGCTGTTAAGTGATGGTGCTGTACCCCGAAAGCAGGTAGATGACATTGAATATCAGATAGAAGTGCTACGCAAACAACTTACTGCTACAGAAGAACAGATAGCCAGTCAGAACGCAGCATTGGCTGATCAGAACAAAGGAATAGCTGCTCAGATAGAGGGAATCAGCTCCCAACAGGCTGGAATAAACGCCCAACAGGCTGGTGTTCGGAGCCAACAGGCACAGATAGATGACCAGATTTCACACACGTTTGTGAAGAGTCCGATCACCGGAACAGTGTTGGAGAAGTATGCAGAGCAGGGAGAATTCGTTGCGATTGGCAAGCCTTTGTTCAAGATTGCAGACACAAAAACGATGTTTATAAGGGCATATGTCACCTCTGAACAGCTGAAAAACGTCAGGATAGGACAGCATGTTACGGTCATGGCAGACTATGGTAAGGGTGAGAAAAAGCGTTATTCGGGTGTCATAACATGGATATCAAACCAGTCAGAGTTCACCCCTAAGACCATTGTTACCGATGATGAACGTGCCGATCTGGTCTATGCTATCAAGGTAAAGTTCATCAATGACGGTTATATTAAGATTGGAATGTATGGTGAAGTAAAGTTCTAAACGGTGCACATGACGATGAATGCAATAGAGGTAAACAACATATCGAAACACTATGGTAAGGTAAAAGCCTTGCAGAATGTCAGCTTCTCTGTGGGGGAAGGTGAGATTTTCGGACTCATCGGACCTGATGGTGCAGGGAAAACGTCGATGTATCGCATCCTCTGTTCTCTGCTTCTGCCCAATGAAGGTAGTGCTTCCGTGTGCGGATATGACGTGGTAAGCGGTATGAAAGAGGTGCGCAAGCGTGTTGGATACATGCCCGGTAGGTTCTCACTCTACCAAGATCTGACGGTAGAAGAGAACCTTAAGTTCTTCGCAACACTGTTTAATACGACCGTAGAGGAGAACTATGACTCCATAAAAGCCATCTATTCACAGATTGAAAGGTTCAAAACCAGAAGGGCAGGAGCACTCTCTGGCGGAATGAAACAGAAGCTCGCACTCTGTTGTGCACTTGTTCATAAGCCTCAAGTGTTGTTCCTTGACGAACCAACAACAGGTGTCGACCCCGTCAGTCGTAAGGAGTTTTGGGAGATATTAGCCCACTTGAAGGAGCGTAACATCACCATTATAGCCTCAACACCCTATATCGATGAGGTGCAGAAATGCGAACGTGTGGGCTTTCTTTCAGATGGTATCTTGAAAGGAGTAGGTACTCCCGACGCTATTCTTGACACCTTTAAGGATATCTTTAATCCACCTCCTATAGAGCATAAGCAGAGAGATGACACGGAAAAAGAGACTGAAAACGTCATCGAAGTGGAACATCTGGTCAAAGCTTTCGGCAGTTTTCATGCTGTAGACGACATCTCTTTCACGGTAAAGAAGGGTGAAATATTCGGCTTTCTCGGTGCTAACGGAGCCGGAAAGACCACTGCTATGCACATGCTTACGGGTCTTAACCAACCCACAAGTGGGACGGGAAGGGTGGTAGGGTTCGACATTCGCACCCAATATGAGCAGATAAAGCAGCACATTGGATACATGAGTCAGAAGTTTTCATTGTACGAAGACCTCACAGTAGCAGAGAATATACGCCTCTTTGCAGGCATTTATGGTATGCAGGATGATGACATTCGGCACAAGACAGACGACCTTCTGCAGCGTCTGAAGTTCTCTGAACACCGCAACAGCTTGGTATCTGAGCTGCCATTAGGATGGAAACAGAAGCTGGCTTTCTCTGTAAGTATCTTCCATAACCCAGGCATTGTGTTCCTCGATGAGCCTACTGGAGGTGTTGATCCAGCCACTCGCCGACAGTTCTGGGAACTGATTTACGATGCTGCAGAGCGTGGAATAACGGTTTTTGTCACCACGCATTACATGGACGAAGCGGAGTATTGCGACCGAATATCCATCATGGTGGATGGTAAAATAAAAGCTTTGGGAACGCCTGATGAGCTGAAACGCAAGTTGAAGCAGCCCGATATGGACCACGTCTTCACCTATCTGGCGCGCCAGGCGGTGCGCAGTTCCGACTGAAAAGTATAGATAATGTAACAAAAAGATGAACAGACTGTCCCTTGCAGACACCTGTTCATAACGCCAAACATACAATGAAGCAGTTTATTTCATTTGTCATTAAGGAGGCAAAGCACATCATTCGCGATAAGCGAACCATGCTAATGCTCTTCGGTATGCCCACTGCCATGATGTTACTCTTTGGCTTTGCCATCACGAATGATGTACGAAATGTGCGGACCATCATCGTCATGAGCAATGCCGACTACGCCACACAAGAGGTTGTCGACCGTTTGGGTGCATCGGAATACTTCACCATCAGCAAGATGGTTGCCACTCCTTCAGAGGCTGAAAAGGCTATCCAGAACCAGCAAGCAGACATGGCTATCGTCTTTCCACACGACTTTGCGAGTCGTAGGACGGGCTTGCAATTCATTGTAGATGGTGCCGATCCGAACATGGCACAGCAGTGGTCGACCTACGCCAATGCGGTGATTACGAACCCAAAGGGCGGAGTTACCAACACGAAACTGCTCTATAACCCACAGATGAAGTCGACTTACAACTTCGTTCCAGCCATCATGGGCATGCTGTTGATGCTTATCTGTGCCATGATGACCTCTATTTCCATTGTCAGAGAGAAGGAAAAAGGAACGATGGAGGTGCTCCTTGTCTCACCAACTCAGCCCCTGATGATCATCATTGCCAAGGTGATTCCTTACTTAATACTGGCATTTCTCATCCTGATAATCATCCTTCTAATGTCAGTTTTCCTATTCGGTGTCCCCGTGCAAGGCTCCTTGTTCTGGATATTCAGTATCTCAACACTCTATATTCTCCTTGCACTCTCGTTGGGATTGCTTATCTCCAACATTGCAAAGACACAACTCGTGGCACTCCTGATGTCGGCAATGGTGTTGCTCATGCCCATCATTATGCTCTCAGGAATGGTCTTCCCAGTGGAGTCAATGCCACAGATTCTGCAGTATGTGTCAGCCGTTATCCCCACCCGTTACTACATCATAGCCATGCGAAAGCTTATGATTATGGGTGTAGGCATTGAACAGGTACTCAACGAAACACTCATTCTTGCAGGTATGCTCATCGTCCTGCTGTCCCTCTCACTGGCAATGTTTAAGAAACGATTAGAATAGAAACGCATGACACTCAAATATCTTTTACAGAAGGAATTCATACAGATTCGTCACAATTCGTTCATCCCCCGCCTCATCATCATGTTCCCAATCATGGTGATGTGTGTAATGCCTTGGGTGATGAACATGGAGGTGAAGAACATTGTTGTGGATGTTGTAGACAACGATAGGTCAACGGAGTCACATCGATTGGTACATGAGATAGAAGCCAACAGATACTTTATTTTCCACGGACAGCAGCCCACTTATCAGGCAGCACTTGAGGATATTGAACACTCAAAGGCTGATATCATTCTGGTCATCCCACAGAATTACAGTCGTGACCGTACGCTTGGACGGATGCCACAGGTATTGATTGCAGCCAATGCTGTCAATGGAACGAAAGGTGCTTTGGGCTCCATCTATCTCTCACAGGTGGTTACTGCCCATGCTCAACCTGCTGTTGCAGCCCTGCAGAAGCAAGCTTCAACACTCTATCTGTACAACCGTCACTTGAATTTCAAGCTCTTCATGATACCTGCACTCTTTGCTATTGTGATGATGTTGCTGACCGGTTACTTGCCAACACTGAACATTGTGGGGGAGAAAGAGGCTGGGACTATTGAGCAAATCAACGTTACTCCCGTGAGCAAATGGACTTTTATCCTGGCTAAACTCATCCCTTATTGGCTTATAGCCTTCTTTGTTATCACGGTATGTCTACTCCTTTCGTGGCTCATTTACGGTATAACACCCGTTGGTAACGTAGCTTTTATCTATCTGTTAGCCATGTTGTTGGCACTGTTCTTCTCTTCTTTTGGATTAATAGTGTCCAATTACTCTGACACTATGCAGCAAGCTATCTTCGTGATGTGGTTCTTCGTGATGATACTCATGCTGCTTTCAGGACTCTTCACACCAACGCGTTCCATGCCACCGGTGGCTTATCTGTCTACATACGTCAACCCGATGAGTTACTTTATAGATGCAATGCGAACCGTATTCATCCGTGGTGGCGGTCTGAACAGTATTGGTCATCAGCTCCTTGCACTGTCTGTAATAGGACTGACAATGGGTGTTTGGGCTGTCATCAGCTATAAGAAGAATAAATAAAAAGGGGTGGGGGAATACTGTTTTCTTTATGGATAACGACATCAATGCTTGATCCCTTAAATGACGGTCAAAGCCCCTTCAATGTAAAAACATTTCCCTATTGATTTTTAAAAGACGCCCTTTTGAGGTGTAAAAGGTGCCCTTTTGCAGTGTAAAACATGCCCTTTTGCCATGTAAAAGACGCCCTTTTGCAATGCAAAAGGGCGTCTTTTAGAAGCCTGTTTGTAACTATTTGATTCTCTATGGGTTACAAAGCTGGTTTTAAACGGTTTTCTTCTAAATCAGCGTTCATAGCCTTTCCTTTTTTTGTAAGGTTATTTCGTTACATCCGAAATACCGTCAACACTGTCTCTATCTACGGATAAGGAAGTAGCCCAAAGCGTGATGTGCCTTCTTCTTTGTATACCCTTTGAGTTGATACATACCGTCTGGAAGTGCTGCAATATTAAGCTGATTCTGTCTTACAAGTCGGCTATTGACACTGCGTATGGTTCTTCCCTGCACGTCGAGCAGTTCATAATGATCAAAGTCAGCCAGCTTTGCTTTGGCAGGTAACAGCAGTGTGTTACCGTCATTCTGCAACAGTGAAGAAGGCAAAGAAGCAGCTTGTACGTTCTGTTCTTGCAGTGCTGCACTCTCCATACCATATCTGTTCATTGCCGTAACAGCGTAATGAAGAGAAGGATTGGCATTTCTGAACTGTAGGAAAGTACCACTGTAACGAGCGAAAAGCAGGTTGTGAGGGTTCTTAATGTCTACAGGATACGTCCTGCTCGCATATATATTATAATAAGGTGAGACCCCTTTCCAACTAATTGTCACACTGTTGTCATCCCGATGCTGTACGAATGAAGCAGCAGAAGCAGGCATTGGAGCTGCTACAGATTTGCTTCCTTTCGTCACTTGTGGCAGAGCAAGCGTGGCATTAAACTGCTTTTCAAAATCGTAAACACCCTGTTTGTTGGAAGTAAGGAACCATGAACGGAAGTGAGCATGTCCCATTCCGATAGCCCTACTGACATACATTTGTCGGGTAATATCGTCTAATCGCCAGTTACCCTCACGTGGATCAAGGAAGTAAGTACCCAGCCCCGTGACGATTTCCCGGTCATAATTATTCTCCATCCAGTCTGCAATGAACGGGTAATAGTTCTCTCCACGGAAGTACTGCATAGGATAAAGCTGGTCCATCAGTCCTGTACGCAACCACTCCTGTGCCTCCTGTGCAACACGGTCACGCGCATTGAAGTTCTTCGAACTGTACCTACTGAGGTCAGAATACTTACCGATTGGAGAACAAGACATCTTCACCCAGGGTTTCAAAGCCTTCACTTGGTCGTGTATGGCACGTACAATCTGTGTGATATTATAGCGTCTGTCATCAGGTGTGTCACCGTCCTGATACGTTGGACGAGGCCATCCATCAGGATATCGGATATAGTCTAAGTTGATACCATCAACGTCATACTTCCTTACAATCTCCGCACAGATATTTGCCAGATAGTCAGGAACACGTGGGTCAGAAGGGTCGAGATAAGATCCAGTAGAGAAGTTTCTGATACGGAAACCCTTTCTAGTCAGAGTCTGACAACCCAATGAACTCTTTGCACCGACAGGTATTGTGGCAATCCATGCATGCAGTTCCATTCCCCTTTTATGGCATTCTGCAATGGCAAAAGCCAACGGGTCATAGCCAAAGCCTGGTGCTTTACCTTCCACACCAGTAATACAACGATCCCAAGGTTCGATGTCTGAAGGGTAAATAGTGGCAGCTCGCACACGTGCCTGTAGTAAAACAGTGTTTATATTTGCCTTTTGATAACTGTCAAGGATATCCGTCAGCTCCTTCTTCTGCTGTTCAATGGTTTCCGGAGAGGTTGCATATGTCTTCGGCCAGTCCAAGTTTGCCAATGTAGTAAGCCATACCGCACGTGTCTCACGCTTAGGGATTGGCTGCGTCAAGTAGTCGCTAAGTATTGTTTGTGCTTGTATTGTACAGACGAAAACACAACAAAGTGCCAGAAAAAACGATTTCTTCATATCTTTTAATATCCTATTATCCGTTGAAATAAGTTACAAAGATAGTCATTTATTTCTTTAATCCAAATATTCTGTTTACCTTTGTCTAAGATTTATTGACATAACCTAAATGGTGTGATTTGTCAATCAAAGTATTCACTTAACGAAAAGTATTTATGATTAAGAAGTGTCTGTTGCTCGTTGCAACAATGATGGTAAGCATTTGTGCATCAGCTCAGTTTCAAGAAGGTAAAGGCTATATTGGTGCCTCTCTGACAGGACTTGACCTGCATTACAATGCTCAAGACGGCTTAAATGTCGGCTTAGAAGCAAAGGCCGGTTTCTTCCCTTGGGATAATCTTATGATACTTGGCAATGTCAGCGCAGTACATAATGGTTCAGAGGCAGTTGCCGATCACATCTCTATTGGTGCTGGTGGAAGATATTACATCACACAGAATGGCTTGTATCTTGGTGCTGGTGTGAAGTTTTTGCATGCCAATCACAGTTACAATGACATGATGCCGGGTCTTGAAGTGGGCTATGCTTTCTTCCTGAATCGCTCCGTTACGATTGAACCAGCTATCTATTACGATCAATCTTTCAAGAGTTCTAGATATTCAACAGTGGGCTTTAAGCTTGGTGTTGGTGTTTATCTCTTTGATGATTGATAAAGAAAGGATAGCTCTTTCTTCACTTGTAACCACGTAAAACATAGATGCAACAATATCCATCTCAGCTCTTAGAGCGAGCTGTTGAGTCGTTTTCACAGTTGCCAGGCGTAGGGCGTAAGACCGCTTTACGCCTGGTTCTGCATCTTCTTCGCCAATCAACGGAGGATGTAGACAGCTTTGCTGATGCCATAACGAGGGTGAAACATGACGTGAAATATTGTAAGGTATGCCACAATATCTCTGATACTGACGTCTGTTCCATCTGCTCCGATCCGCGCAGAGACGCCTCTGTGGTGTGTGTAGTGGAGAATATTCAAGACGTAATGGCGATAGAAAACACACAACAGTTCCATGGTTTGTACCACGTTTTGGGTGGAATCATCTCTCCAATGGACGGAATTGGACCGAATGATCTTGAGATTGAGTCGCTTGTTAAGCGTGTTGAGGAGGGTGAAGTGAAAGAGATTATCCTGGCACTTGCCAGTACTATGGAAGGAGATACCACCAATTTCTATATCTCACGTAAGCTAAAAGACAAGCAAGTGAAGCTCTCTGTGATAGCAAGAGGTATATCTGTTGGTGACGAATTGGAATATACAGACGAGGTAACGTTGGGCAGAAGTATTCTGAACCGTACCCCTTTTGATGCTTAATACTCATGGATAAAACAAGAAAGATACTCCTTACGGAACTCATAGCGTCCTGTTGTCTGGCGTTATTGCTCGTTGGAAGTTATGAAACAGGGCTGTTATTACCCGGATTCTGGGCTACTGAAGATAACAGTCAGTTGTTAGTTCTGTTGCAATTCTGCATGCAATTAACAACACTTATCGCCATTCCGCTGGCACTTTTCCTCTTTAAGATTCGCTATGTAGCCGACTCTCTGCAGGCTGATGAGAGCCATGTAGACCGTCAGTTATGCTTCTGGGGCAGCGTAAGGATGATGATGTTGTGCCTACCAATGGTACTTAACGTGTTCTTTTATTATGCTTTCGGCGACGTTGCGGGGTTTTATTACCTTGCAATCATACTCGCTTTGAGTTTATTCTTCGTCTTTCCGACAAAGAAACGTTGTGAACATGAATGCCATTTGACCAATGAAGCAAATGACTCTGTGGATAAACCAGAAGACAAAAGGAATAAATCAGTAGACCAAAGAGGATAAATCTGTGGGCAGATGATTATAAATCTGTTGACAAAAGTGGATATATCTGCAGAGCAAAGGTTATAAATCAGAAGTCCTAAAAGGATATTTCTGGAGACCAAAGGTTATGAATTAGTGATCCTAAGAAGATAAACCTGTAAACCAAAGATTATACATCAGTGGACAAAAGTTTATAAATCAATGACCCTAAGAAGATAAATCTCTAGACCAAAGGTTATAAATCTGTGGGCAAAAGTGGATGAACCAGAAGACCAAAGGAAATAAATCAGTGAACCAAAGCGAATGAAATTAAGTGTTATCATTGTCAGTTATAACGTAAAATACTACCTTGAGCAATGTCTTGAGAGTCTGTATAAAGCTTTAAAAGACATTGATGCAGAGGTTTTTGTAGTAGATAATCACTCGCATGATGGCTCCGTCAGCTACCTGAAGGAGCGTTTCCCAGATACACATTTCATAGCCAGTTCACATAATTTGGGCTTTGCACGCGCCAACAACTTAGCCATTCAACAGTGTAAAGGGGAGTATGTCCTTCTGCTAAACCCCGACACTGTGGTGGGAGAAGACGTCATCATGACTTCCATTTCCTTCATGGATAGCCATCCAAAGGCGGGTGGTCACGGTGTTCAGATGCTCAATGACTGTGGTGAAAAAGCCTTAGAAAGCCGACGAGGATTGCCCTCTCCATTGACAGCTTTCTATAAAATGACGGGACTTTGCAAGCGTTTCCCAACCAGCAAAAGGCTTGCACATTATTATATGGGGGGACTATCATGGGATAAACCGGGACAGATTGAAGTCATAAGTGGTGCATATTGCTTCCTTCGCAAGGCTGCATTAGACCGTATAGGACTACTTGATGAGGACTTTTTCATGTATGGTGAGGACATAGACCTAAGCTATCGACTGTTAAAAGGTAACTATGAGAACTGGTATCTACCCACTCGAATCCTGCATTACAAAGGAGAAAGCACACAGAAATCAAGTTTCCGATATGTTCATGTGTTCTATGATGCAATGTTTATCTTCTTCCGTAAACACTACGGAGGGATGAGTTTACTACTCAGATTACCCATTAAAACAGCCATTTTCATCAAAGCTTCTTGCTCATTAGTGCGTACATTATGTTATTCTATACGCAAATATCTTGGCTTTAATAGCTTCTATACGACATCATTTCCCCACTATGTGTTCCTTGGTGGGCAGGAAATGACAGATCAATGTAGGCATATTGCTATGGAGAAAGGCCTTTCTGCTGAGTATTACACAGGAGATAAGGAGAGTCTTTGGCATAAAGAAGCTGACATCGTGGGGCAAAATGATGATGCAAACAAGCAGATATGCATTGTTTTTGATACCGAAATGTTCACCTATCAAGAGATATTCGACAAGTTCTCAGCGCATCCTATGGCGAATATCCACATAGGATTCTATCATAAAAAACCGAATGTTATCATCACAACAAACGAAATAATAGAAGGTAATGGATAAAGACAAAAGGCCTGAAGTGACATTAAGGGCAATGGAACCCGAGGATCTTGACGTGCTCTACCACGTGGAAAATGATAATAGCATGTGGAATATCAGTACGTCAAACGTACCTTACAGCCGTTACGCTTTGCATAATTACATAGCTGATGCAAAGAACGATATCTATGTAGATGGGCAGGTTCGACTGATGATAGAGAATGAGAATGGGGTAGTGGTAGGCGTTATCGACCTCGTAAACTTCGACCCTAAACATCATCGGGCAGAGCTTGGAATCATCATTATGGATAAGTTTCGCAGACGGGGATATGCCCATGCAGCGATCACGAAGCTCATATCCTATGCACACAACATGCTGCAACTGAGTCAGATATACGCCATTGTAGACGTAGAGAACAAGGTATGCTATCAGTGTTTGACATCCCTTGGCTTCGCAGGAGATAGCATTTTGCACGATTGGCTATACTGTGACGGTTCCTATCATGATGCTATCGTTTTGCAATTTTTTATTGAAAAACAGTAAATATATTTTGGTGGAATAGTTTTTTATTGCTATCTTTGCACTCGCAAAACGGGAATGAGGTACTAAATTCATAGTCTTTGGTGCGTTAGTTCAGTTGGTTAGAATGCCTGCCTGTCACGCAGGAGGTCACGAGTTCGAGTCTCGTACGCACCGCTGAAGCCTCCCCGTAGAGCATGGTGTGTTAGTTCAGTTGGTTAGAATGCCTGCCTGTCACGCAGGAGGTCACGAGTTCGAGTCTCGTACACACCGCAGAAGACCTTAGCAAAGTGCTAAGGTCTTTTTTGTTTTCTGTACTTTATTAGAATCCCCAATACAGACTATTGCAACGTACAGTGTAAACTATTAGAACCACAAGTAGGAACTATTGCAGCGTAGGATGTAATTTATTAGCGTTCCAAGTAGGAATTATTGCAACGTATGATGTAATCTATTAGCGTTCCAAGCGGGACTATTGCAACGTATGATGTAATCTATTAGCATTCCAAGTAGGGGGTATTGCAACATAGGATGTAATTTATTAGCGTTCCAAGTAGGGGCTATTACTGTGTATGAAATAGTCTTACATATTTCTTTCTCTATTCTTTTGTTTTTTGAATGAAAACGTCCTGTTAGTGGGTTTGTAACTAACAGAGTATCTGATGATTACAAAACGCATTGTAAAAGATGCCCTTTTGCGTTGTAAAAGACGCCCTTTTGCATGGTAAAAGATGCCCTTTTGAAGTGTAAAACATGCCCTTTTACAATGCAAAAGGGCGTCTTCTGTTTTGTAATAGTGAATAAACTTTACAGAAGATGATTTCCTATCGGTAATAGAGTAACCAACTAATACCCTCCAACCCATCTTCCTTTCAATCGTAATCGTTCCAGAGTATAGTATGCCGGTGACGCCCTTTCACATCCCCAATGTGCACTTATCTTGCACTCCCATGTACTGTCTTCGTTCCTAAATGTTTTTGTATACACATTATAATGATGTATTCCTTTATTTGAAAAAACTATTTTAAATTGTACGAAACGGGTTAATTAATGCTAAAATAGGGCAGGGAATGGTATCATATCAACCATAGGTACTCCAAAAATTACTATCTTTGTAGCAACAATCTAAAAGTATTGTCTATGATGAAAAAGATACTCACGCATATTATTTTTACGTTAATCCTCCTGCTGGGCAGTGCAACTACTATCCAGGCGAGCACATCTGTCGACTTAATCGACCAGGATTTCCAGTCGATAAACATCTCTGTTACGGGCAATGTGCTGCATGTTACAGGTGCAGAGAACGAAATGTTATTCGTCTATAACGTGACTGGTGTCCGCGTATTGGCAGTCAAAGTGGATGGCAGTGACAAACGTTACACACTCAGCATGCCACGAGGATGCTATATTATTAAGGTGGGCAAGCTTGTTCGTAAGATTTCTATTTGTTAGGAGTATAGCCTCTTGACCACTAAAAACAGTTATCCATTATCGTGCCTCACTTCGATGAGTCGGAAGTGATTCGCTTGTCAGCGAGTCCTGAAGGACGACAAAAGATATTTCCAATGATTGTTGACCAATACAGTAAAGCGCTGTATTGGAAGATTCGTAGTATCGTTCTGTCACATGATGACAGTGATGATGTCTTGCAAAACACATTCCTCAAGGCTTGGAAAAGCTTGGATTCCTTCCAAGGAAAGTCGAAATTCTCCACGTGGCTTTACCGTATTGCCATCAACGAAGCACTTGATTTCCTCCGTCATAAGAAGACATTGGCACTCGCAAGTGCTGATGCCGACTTGTCTGTTGCCAATCGTTTGCTTGCAGATGAGTACTTTGACGGCGACAGAAGTCAGGCTATTCTGCAGGAAGCGATAGCCACTCTGCCCGAAGTTCAGCGTACAGTATTCACGCTTCGGTACTATGATGAGATGAAATATTCCGAGATGAGTGAGGTGTTAGGAACAAGTGAAGGAGCACTGAAAGCCTCTTATCACATTGCAGTACAGAAGATTACCGACTATGTTAAGCAACATGAGTAATAAAATCCTTCGTATTGTTTAAACCTTTAAGCACCTTTTCGGTCTAATAGATATCAAAGAATAGCTCTTATGGAAGTAGAACATCATTTACATTCAACCTACGGAAACAAGCGACCTTTCACTGTTCCGGATCATTATTTCTCTGATTTGTCATCGCAGATCATGGCTAATATCCCTGTGGAAGAGCCAGTCAAGACTCCAGATAATACGCTAAAAACAAAGAAATCGCACTTTGTTCTCATTCGTCGGGTGCGTCCGTTGGCAATCGCAGCAGCCATGATCGGTATTGTCATGATTGCTTTCTGGTCGTTTGCTGATTATACATCGAATCAGAAAAGTGCAGCTGATGCACCGGAAAAAGGAGTAGGGGAGTCGCTCAGTAAAGCCACTTCATCCGACAGTTTCGATGAAGCAGCAGATTATATAATGATGGATGAAGACGATATGTATGCCTATGTTGCCGACCAATAACACCCTTCAGAACACTTAGATTACCAAAGATATGAAATATAAAAAGATCATTTTGATGCTGATAGCAGTGCTTTGCACAACATCAGCAATGGCACAAGGGAAGTTCGACCCAAAGAGATTTATAACCGAACTGCATCAATACGTCATGAGAGAAGCCGGACTTTCTACACAGGAAGCAGCCCGTCTGTTCCCTATCTATGATGAAATGCTTGAGAAACAACGCACAAGCTTTGACCAGTTGCGCGCTATTCATCACACGAAACCAACGAATGAAGCACAGGCACGTGGGCTGATTACAAAGGCAGACCAATTAGAAATACAACTGAAAGAGACCGAAAAGGCTTATCATGCACGCATGCTTCGCGTCATATCAGCCATCAAACTGAGCCAAGTATTGAAGGCTGAACGTCGTTTTCATCGTCTTACGTTCCGCCGAATGGCAGGAAAAGACCAATAAAAGAACATTATTACGAGAAAAAACAATAAGTTATACAGACCAAGTACATGAGACATTATCATTTCATCTTGAGACTTTTGCTTGTAACATTACTATTTACAGGAGTCAGCAATGTGGCAAATGGCAAAAGCAAACCAAGGAAACGTGAGTTCAGAGGAGCGTGGATTCAGTGCGTAAACGGGCAGTTCCAAGGAATGGGAACACGTGAAATGCAACGCACACTGGCTTATCAGCTGGATGAACTACAGAAAGATGGGGTCAATGCCATCATCTTTCAGGTGCGACCAGAGTGTGATGCACTCTATCAAAGTAAGCTGGAACCATGGAGTAAGTTCCTTACTGGTAGGCAAGGAGTAGCCCCTTCACCTTATTGGGACCCACTGCAATGGATGGTAGATGAGTGCCATAAACGTGGAATGGAGCTGCATGCATGGATCAATCCGTACCGTGCTAAGACGAAGAATACCACTCAGTTAGCATCTAATCATATTGCTGTTACACATCCAGAGCGTGTCTTTTCTTATGACGGACAGTACATATTAAATCCCGGTTTGCCCGAAAATCGTGATTATATCTGCCAGGTTGTGAACGATATTGTGAGCCGTTACGACATAGATGGGCTGCATATAGACGATTATTTCTATCCTTATCCCGTCGCAGGACTTGCCATTCCCGATCAAAAAGAGTTCCAACAGTATGGCAGAGGGTTCACAAATATAAGAGACTGGCGCCGTGATAACGTTGATGTTTTCATCAAACAGCTGGGCGAATCCATACATAAAGTGAAGCCATGGGTGAAGTTTGGCGTTTCACCTTTCGGCATTTATCGCAATCAAAAGAGTGACCCAAGGAACGGAAGTAGGACTAATGGCTTGCAGAACTACGATGATCTCTATGCTGATGTACTGAAGTGGGTGAACAACGGATGGGTAGATTACTGTGTACCTCAGCTATATTGGGAGATTGGAAACAGGGCAGCTGACTATAAAGAACTTATTGGTTGGTGGAACAAAAGTGCATCAAACAGACCGCTTTACATAGGAGAAGACGTGTTGAGAACAGTGAAATACGCTGATCCACAGAACCCTAATTCACATCAACTTCCTGCCAAACGCAAACTACATCAGCAGTCTCCGAACATCAGTGGCACTGTTCTTTGGTACGCAAAGGCTGTAGTTGACAATCCAGGAAACTATGGAACGCTACTCAGAACAGACTATTGGCGTTATCCAGCACTGCAACCTTTGATGCCATTCATTGATGATAAGGCACCATCAAAGCCTAAAAAGGTGAAAGCAAAGTGGGAACCTGATGGGTATTATCTCACATGGAAAGCCCCAAAAGCAAAACATTGGGATGACGAAGCACATCGTTATGTAGTCTATAAGTTCGAAAAAGGTGAAGATATAGATACGGATAATCCAGCCAAAATCATTGGTATTCCGTATGACAACAGACTGAAACTCGATTACAAAGACGGTGAAACAAAGTACGTTTTTGTTGTTACTGCATTAGACAGAATGAGCAATGAGAGTACAGGAAAGAAGAAAAAGGTGAAGCTTTAAGCTCCACCTTTTTCTTTTTCATTGCTCTTATACGCTTCAAAACATCTCCTTATCCATCTTAAACAGAATTCTTTTCCACCTCAATTCACGTCCATTTTTATTTCAAACCATATCCATTTCCTTTTCAAACTAAAATCTTATATACTTCAAAAAACATCCTTATCCAGTTTAAGCAGAATCCTTTTCTATTTCTGAAGACATCCTTTTCTATTTCTGAAGACATACTTATATAATTCAACTCACATCCGTTTCAACCTCAAAACACCCTCTTTAAGATTCTTATTTATCATAATTCCTATTATAAAACATTGATGTATTGCAAGTCGATAGGTGCTTTTTTGGTGTGCAAATAAGGAATTTATGATAAATAAAAAGCAATCGTCCGGGAGGCTGTTATCAGTTGTTCTGAAACTATTCCTACGTATTTCCAAAATTAATTTGCAGCGTTTCTAAAATTAATTTGCGGTGTTTCCAAAATTAATTTGCGGTGTTTCTAAAATTAATTTGCAGTGTTTCTAAAATTAATTTGCAGTGTTTCTAAAATGAATTTGCGGTGTTTTCAAAATTAATTTGCAGTGTTTCTAAAATTAATTTGTAGTGTTTCTAAAATTAATTTGTGGTGCTTCTAAAATAAATTTGCAGTGTTTACAAAATGAATTTGTGGTGTTTCTAAAATGAATTTGTGGTGTTTCTAAAATTAATTTGCGGTGTATCCAGAATAAATATGTGGTGTTTCCAAAATAAATATGTGGTGTTTCAGAAACAAATAACAGTAGTTTTACAATTTAAATCATGGTATTTCTTAAATCAATAGAAAGTAATTCTGAGAATAATCTCAAGTGGCTCAGGGAATAAACGAGAGTGTTTCTAAAATTAAAAGGAAGTATTTTAGGAACTAAGAACATGGCATTTATAAAGGTGATATACAGTTATCCAGAAATCAAACGGAAGTGTTTATGAAATCAAAAGGAAATATTTTAGAACTAAGAGCATGGCATTTATAAAGGTGATATACAGTTATCCAGAAATCAAACGGAAGTGTTTATGAAATCAAAAGGAAGTGTTTTAGGAACCAATAGCATGATATTTATAAAGGTGATATGTTATTATCCAGAAATCAAACGGAAGTGTTTTTAAAATCAAAAGAAGGTATTTTAGAAAGAAAACGCAAGGCATTTCTGAAGCTGATATGCAGCTGTTCAGAAAATACCTTGTATTGTTTAAAAGCTAATATCAAGCCGTTCAGGAGTTGATATTGCGTATTTCAGAAATTATTCTTCAATCGTTTTGGTCTTTTCGATGCGCTTTGCAAGCTCCGATGAAGGCTTAGAGAGTTTTCCTTTGAGATACTCTTCCATGATTAACCCCCCTATTGGCGCAGCCATATCAGCACCGAAACCACCGTGTTCAATGTACACAGCAATGGCAATCTTCGGTCTATCCATAGGTGCAAAACCAATGAATGCCGAATGATCCTTGCCCGGATTCTCCGCCGTACCCGTCTTTCCACACACCGGATAATCAGGGTTATTTACGACAGTAGCCGTACCTTTCGTCACTGCCATGCGCATACCAGCTATCACAGGACCATAGGCTGAAGCAGCAACCTTAGTCCTACGAGGTGTCAGATAGCGTTCAGGAAGCGGCGTTGATTTACTGTTCTTATGTACATGAGGGATATAATAGAACCCACGATTTGCTATTGTGGCAGCGAGATTGCACAGTTGAAGCGGCGTAACAGTGATATCTCCCTGTCCAATACCATTCCACATGATGGTAGATGGTATCCATCCGTCCTTGTAACGACGTGAGAGATAGTTGACATTGGCAACCAATCCGCCTTTCTCATCGGGCATATCAATACCCACGGGACCACCTAATCCCATGCTTGTGAGGTAATCATGCCATACATTCACAGCCTTTTCCTTCGTTTCATATTTACGAGTATTGCCCAACATGGAGAGGTATGACTTCAGAAACCACGTGTTACATGACACTGCCAAAGCCCCTTCCAATGGTTCAGGAGAGTAATGTTTATGACATCCCACCTTGATATTACCATCTCTGTAACTACCTTTACAAACTACTTTTGTGGCTGGTGTGACGATACCTTCCGACAAAAACGTCAATGCCTGGGCTGGTTTGATGGTTGAACCCGGTGGATAAGCCGTACCGATGGCAAGTGCATCGTTGCTCCCGTCAGGTGAGTTTGTCACCAGACAAAGCACCTCACCCGTTGCAGGATCAACCGCAACGATGCTCCCCTGCTTGTCTTTCATCAGTTTTTTTCCTAACTTCTGTAGCAGCGGACGATACGTATTCGGAGCCTCATCCATGTAATCCTGCGCCTGAATATTACCCGTACCAAGCACCGTCAGTGCAAGACATGCAATGGCAAAAACAATCTTTCTCATTCTTAGTTCTTAATTTCTCGTTTTCAATTTAGTGGCGCAAAAGTACTAATAATTCGGTGTTTTTCGTGTCATTCACCTGTCGAATTATGTTTTATTTGCATCATCTGTTCTCCCAGATTTTCGCTGCAAGCGTAGAAAACTCTGTTTTTCCGTCAATGTAATCAGCGAAAAACTCCACTGCGGGGACGCCATCAGGCAGGTTACATGAGCCACATCCGCCACATGACGGATACTTACAGACGAAGCGTTCCTGCACAAATTCAAGTCGTTCCTCGCGTTCTGAATATTCTATTTGTGGTGCTAACATGAATTGATTTCCTTTCTATAATGTTTTTGTTTTCTATGAAATAACTATGGTTTGTATAAGAATGAAAAAAGGATTCCCCGTAAAAGGAATCCTTTTTGTGCGCCCTTAGGGACTCGAACCCTAGACCCACTGATTAAGAGTCAGTTGCTCTACCAGCTGAGCTAAGGGCGCTTGCTAAAACGAAAGATTTGGGTCAGAAATCTATTTTGTGCGCCCTTAGGGACTCGAACCCTAGACCCACTGATTAAGAGTCAGTTGCTCTACCAGCTGAGCTAAGGGCGCTCATTTCGTTTTTGCGAGTGCAAAGGTATCAATTTCCAATGAATTGACCAAACTTTTCGTTCACTTTTTGAATATGATCTACTGGTTTTAATCTTTTATCATGGCGTTTCCTGACGTTAACTCAATGATTGAATGTCATTTACATCACGTACGCTGAACATTGCAAAAACATAAAAAAGATTCCCGTGAGGCTTCCTCTCCCCTACTTACCTACCACAAATCTGTTTTCCACCTGTGAACCATCACGCATTAAGAAATATCCTTACACATTCTCCCCTATGATGTTCTGCAAATCAGTTGTAGACCTCTTAAAATCGGGTTTGTAACCAACTGGAAATCAAAAGATTGCAAAGAGGTTTGTAAAAGGTGCCCTTTTGCGTTGTAAAAGACGCCCTTTTACACGTCAAAAGATGCCCTTTTACATTGCAAAAGGGCATCTTTCACTATGCAAAAGGGCATGTATTGAAAACCGAAAGAGAAATAATCTTACAAAAGAATCTTGTCTGCCCGATTTAAAGTCATCATCTACTCTCTTTCACAACCCTATCTCGAAACCTCCTTAGACACGTAGATCAAAGAGAAGACGGGCGGAAAAACATCCTGTCGGAACAAGGGATTAGAGCTTCATGAAGAGGTAATTACCTGCTACTTCTCCACACAATCCCTATTAAAGACATCCTTTCAACAGAAGAATGCCCGATATAATCTCCCACAAGCGATAAGAAAAAGCCCTTTATTTCTAACTCCTTAAAGATGTTTTTTCCATATCTTTTTGTTACCTTTGCATGCAGAACATTGTTTACTTAACAAAACACGATATAGAATGAAACCAACATTATTGCTTCTTGCGGCAGGAATGGGAAGCCGCTACGGTGGGCTTAAGCAGCTCGACGAATTAGGTCCGAATGGTGAAACCATCATGGATTACTCCATCTATGACGCCATCCAGGCAGGTTTTGGCAAGATAGTTTTCGTTATCCGTAAGGACTTTGAGGATCAGTTCCGCAAGCAAGTGCTCTCTAAATATGAGGGACATATCCCTGCAGAGCTTGTCTTCCAGTCTATTGATGCACTTCCTGAGGGTTTCAAAGTGCCAGAAGGAAGAGAGAAACCATGGGGTACCAACCATGCCGTTCTTATGGCTAAGGATGTCATCAAAGAGCCTTTCTGCGTTATCAACTGTGATGATTTCTACAATCGTGACAGCTTCAAAGTGATTGGGAAGTTCCTTTCTGACCTTCCTGACGATGCTAAGAACAAGTATGCAATGGTTGGTTTCCGCATCGGTAACACGCTGAGTGAGAACGGAACTGTTGCACGTGGTATCTGTTCAACAGATGCTCAGGGCCATCTGACCACCGTTGTTGAGCGCACAAAGATTGAGCGTCATGACGGTAAGGTACAGTATCTTGACGAGAACGACCAGTGGGTTACGGTGGACGATAACACCCCTGTATCCATGAATGTATGGGGTTTCACTCCTGATTACTTCGACTACAGCGAGGCATACTTCAAGGATTTCCTCTCTGATCCGAAGAACATGGAGAACAAGAAGTCTGAATACTTCATCCCATTGATGGTGAACAAACTCATCAATGACGGTACGGCAACAGTGAAAGTACTGGATACGACGAGCAAATGGTTCGGTGTTACGTATGCTGCAGACCGCCAAGGTGTGGTTGACAGGATACAGTCACTCGTTGACGAGGGCGTTTATCCAGCCAAATTATTCTGATCATTTCATCCTACCCAGACATCCTCAAGAGTCCTATATATAATAAGGTGGGACTTCAATTCAAAGAAACAGCGGATGTCTGGGTAGTTTTTTTCTACTCATCCCTTATCCTATAAGCTATAAAAAAAATGGAATTAAACTTACTGAACGATGCCGAAACAGAGTTGCTACGCAGTATGATTGCAGAGGCAACAAACATCGTTATCTGTGGACACAGGTCGCCAGACGGTGATGCAATAGGCTCATCATTGGCATGGATGCATTATCTTCACCATATCGGAAAGAGCAATGTGAAAGTCTGTATGCCTGATGCTGCACCCGATTTCCTGCACTGGTTGCCCGGACAAAATTCCATTTTACGTTATGATCGGAAGCCAAGGGAAGTGGCACAGGCGTTCAAAGAAGCCGACCTTGTGTGCTGTCTGGACTTCAATCAGAGCTCACGTGTCGACGCTATGCAGGACGTTTTGGAGTCATCAGAGGGCTCCCGACTCCTCATTGACCATCATCTGGAACCTGAAAGTGGGTGTAAGATGACGATTTCACGGCCTGATATGTCGAGTACATGTGAGATTATCTTCCGCCTTATTCACCAGTTAGGGGGCTATGACACCATGACGGAGCAGTGTGCCGAGTGCATTTACTGCGGTATGATGACGGATACAGGAGGCTTCACCTATAACTCTACACGTCCTGAGATATACTATATCATCAGTCAGTTGCTGGCAAAAGGCATCAATAAGGATGAGATTTACAATCGTGTTTTCCATAATTACTCCACCAATGCACTGCGTCTTCGGTCATATATCATCCTCAACAAGATGAACGTTATAGAGGAGTTACATGCCGCTTACTTCACTGTTACGAAGGAAGAGATGAGTCGTTTCCACTTCATTAAGGGCGACATGGAGGGCTTGGTAAACATCCCTCAGCAGATAAAAGGATTGAAACTAAGCATCTCTCTACGTGAAGATACGGAGAAACCGAACACTGTTCTCGTTAGTCTTCGGTCATGTAACGGTTTCCATTGTCAGCCCATGGCAACCCGATTCTTCAATGGTGGCGGGCATGCTGACGCCTCTGGTGGTAAGCTGAACTGCACCATGGAGGAGGCAGAACAGCTGTGTATCAAAGCCATTCTGTATTATAAAGAGGAGTTGAAATAGTTTTTTTTCTCATCTAAACACAAACGTATGAACATCTTAGAACTATCTAAAAAGCGCTTTTCAGCACGTAAATTCACAGACGAAGCAGTGTCGGATGACGATCTGAACTATATCCTTGAGGTGGTACGCATGGCTCCTTCAGCTGTCAACAAACAGCCATGGAAGTTCGTCATAGTGAAGTCTGACGCCGCACGCAAGCGTTTACAGGAGTGTTATGACCGTGAGTGGATAAAGTCAGCACCGCTATATATCATCTGTCTTTGCGATACTGAACATTGCTGGACACGGCAGGAGGACGGGAAAAAGCATGGAGAAATTGATGTAGCCATAGCCACAGAGCATCTCTGTCTGGCTGCTGCAGAACGTGGACTGGGCAGTTGTTGGGTGTGCAACTTCAATGTTTCGAAGTTGAAAGAAGCCTTCCCCTACCCTGGTTTCGAGCCCATTGTCATCGTTCCTATCGGACATATAGCCCCTGATTGTCCTGTGAACGAGAAGAAAAGGAAGGCTTTAGAAGAGATAACAGAAACGATATAAACCATTAAAAAACAGTATTTCAAGTTGTTACAATCCCTGTTCTGATACTTAAAAGAAGAGGGAATGCACCGTAAGACTTGCAATACTATTATCTTATCAACAACAAAATGAGAATTATAGGAAACCTTATTTGGTGGTTATTCGGAGGATTAGAGGCTGCAATAGGCTATTTCTCAGGTAGTTTAGCACTGGCTTTGACCATCGTAGGCATACCCGTTGCAATGCAAACCTTCAAACTTGGACTGCTCTGTCTGTGGCCTTTCGGTGCTGAAGTAAGGGATACCGAGACGCTGTCAGGCTGCATTACCGTCCCACTTAACATCATTTGGATCATCTTTGGAGGGTTATGGGCATGTCTGATGCACATCTTCTTCGGCGTACTCCTTGCTATAACGATCATTGGTTTGCCCTTCGCGAAACAGCATTTCAAGATGGCTGGCCTCTCATTAGCCCCTTTCGGGAAGGACGTAACACTTGACTTATAAGTCGTGATAAGGTATATTAAAAAGTTAATATATTATTTGGCAGAATAGAATAAAGTCTGTAACTTTGGGCAAAACAAAGGAGATTAAGCCCATGATTACGCCAGATAACTTTAACCAAGAGTACTCTGATCCCATCGAGGAACAGCAGATTCGCCATTTCGTATGCCTCGAAATGGGCAGAAGAATACATAGATACATTAAAGCAATGCGAGGAAGTAAGTTGCAGATGTTACGCTTTGAGGAGCAACTGAAGGACTTACCGTTACATGAAAAGGAGACTGCTATCGCACGATACATTGACTTGAACCGTAAGGTTATCAAGGGATTGGACATGAAAATAGTCCTTGCTCGTGCCATGGCGAACTACTCTGACACCTTCTCTTACCTTGTTACGCTGGTCAATGATAAGCGAAAGATGGTGCATTACTTGAACCTTATCAACAAAATCTACATCCAATACCATGAGGTAATAGAGCAAAATGGCAAGTTCGGCATGCTCGATTGCAATGGAAAGACGCTTGTTGAACCTCAATATGAGTTCCTGCGGACATGTTATGTGTATGTTGATGACTTGCGAACCATGCCTGTCATCGCACAGCTTGATGGTAAGTTAGGACTTATTCTGCCTGATGGTAAGGGCACAATCGTTGCTCCTTTCATCTATAGTAGCATCACTTTGAGGGATGAACCACCCTATTTCGAGGCGAAAAAGGGAAGAAAGAAGATTCTCTTAGATACTGATGGGAAAGAATATACGGCATAGATTAATACTGAATAGGTTGTCATTAACGCTTTAAGATGGCGTTTATGAATATGAAAAAGGTGCACTTCGCTGTGAGCAAAATGCACCTTTTTGTTATTGTGTTGTTGTTATTTAAATCTTCTTCAGCAATGCTGTGAGACCGTCAAGTTGGCTTTGCCACATTGAAATCTTACTGTTTATCTTCTCAGTATCAAGGTTTTGATTCAAGTCTGGAGTATCACGTTGCTGCTTAAGGAGGTCAATGTACTGGCTAACAAGTTCTATCTTGCGCTGTACAGTCTTCTTCTTTGGATATCCACGCTTGTCCACTTCGCGTTGATATTGCTCTGAAATATCATTGATTTTACGTCCAACTTCCTCGTATTGACCCAACCACTGCTGATAAGCAGCATTGACTTTCATGTTCTCAAGCTTAGCTTTTGGTGTTGAATCGTTAACCTCTTCATATCTACTTTGTGCCATACCCATCATTGGGAACGCTATTAAAGCTACGAATAACAATCTTTTTACTCTCATAATTTTTAGTGTTTAATGTTTATATCGGCTGCAAATATAAATTAAATACCAGAAAGAACCAAAGTTTTTTTGTATTTTTGCATATTAATAAGGGTATGATTGAAGTGCTGAAAGCAAGCATCGAAGGTGTCCTCTGACACTATTTTTAAATAAAATAGGCGGCACTCGACAAACTGAAAGCAAGCATCGAAGGTGCCCAATGGCACTATTTTTTAATAAAATAGGCGGCACTCGACAAACTGAAAGCAAGCTTTCGTTTGTTCTTGCTGGCACTATTTTTGTACAAAAAGAGGCTGGATAACCAGATAGAAAAGGAAGAAATACATATGAATAAATATATAGAAGTTAAAGGAGCAAGGGTAAACAACCTCAAGAACATTGATGTAAAGATACCTCAAGGACAGTTCATTGCCATCACGGGAGTATCTGGTTCGGGGAAGTCTTCACTTGCTTTTGACACGTTATATGCCGAGGGACAGCGCCGATATGTAGAGAGTTTGTCGGCTTATGCACGCCAGTTCCTGGGCAGAATGTCGAAACCTGAGGTCGATTTCATCAAGGGATTGCCCCCAGCAATAGCCATTGAGCAGAAGGTTATATCACGTAATCCACGTTCAACAGTGGGCACTTCGACTGAAATATACGAATACTTGCGTTTACTTTATGCACGTATTGGGCGTACTTTCAGCCCTATTTCAGGCGAAGAGGTGAAACATCACTCCGTAGATGACGTCATTGAGAAGGTCATGACCTACTCTGAAGGAACGAAATTCTGCATCCTTGCACCGTTACATGTTGTGGAAGGACGTACTGCAGAGGCTCAACTCGAGATGGAAATGCAGGAAGGTTATGCACGAATTTACGTAGATGGCGACTTCATCCGTATTGAAGACTGGCTCGCTCAGCACCCTGTTGAAAAGGAAAAGAAGCCTTCAAAGAAGGAAGGAGAAGGGATTTACCTCGTGATTGACCGTATGTCGGTGGAAGATTCCAAAGACATGCGATCCCGTTTAACGGACTCTTGCGAGACAGCTTTCTATGAAGGCGACGGCAATATGCAGCTGATGATACTGCCAGCTAAGCTGACTTACAACTTTTCAACGCGCTTTGAGGCTGACGGCTTACGCTTTGAGGAACCCAATGACAATATGTTCTCCTTCAATTCTCCCCTTGGTGCCTGTCCCACATGTGAGGGTTTCGGGCGTATTATAGGGATAGATGAGAAGCTGGTTATCACCGATTCGTCTCTATCTGTATATGATGGATGTGTGCAATGTTGGCATGGCGACAAGATGATATGGTGGAAAGACGAGTTCTGCAGACGTGCTGCAAAGGACAATTTCCCCATTTTCAAACCGTATTATGAACTGACGAAAGACGAAAAAGAGAGTCTTTGGAAGGGTCTACCAAGTGAAAGAAAGATGGATATACACGACAGAGTGTGCATAGATTCCTTCTTTCAGATGGTCAAAGAGAACCAGTATAAGATTCAATATCGGGTCATGCTGAGTCGATACAGGGGTAAAACGGTGTGTCCAGACTGCCATGGTACGAAGCTAAAGAAGGAAGCTTCATGGGTGAAGATTGGTGGCAAAGCCATCACAGACCTTGTGGATATGCCAATAATCAACCTCAAAGAATGGTTTGATAAGCTCAAACTGTCTGACCATGAACAGGAAGTTAGTAAGCGATTGATGACAGAAATAAAGAACAGACTGCAGTTCTTGCTGGATGTTGGATTAGGTTATCTGACACTCAACCGCCAGTCTAACTCCCTCAGTGGTGGTGAAAGTCAGCGTATAAACCTCACTACTTCACTTGGTTCTTCGCTCGTTGGCTCTCTTTACATCCTTGATGAACCGTCAATAGGACTGCACAGTCGTGACACCGACCGCCTCATTCACGTCCTGAAAGAACTACAGGCACTGGGCAATACGGTCATTGTTGTGGAGCATGATGAGGAGATTATGCGTGCTGCAGACTATCTTATAGACGTCGGACCAGATGCAGGAAGACTCGGAGGAGAGATTGTTTTCGAAGGAAAAGTAAGTGATATAAAGCGAACTGATGGTAAGAATGATGCTGAAACACAGCAGTTACTGGAGAAATATCCACGTTCTTACACCATAAAATACCTCACCGGGACTGAAGTTATAGATGTTCCGAAGAGCCGAAGACCATGGAATATGGCAATAGAACTCAAGGGTGCACGCATGAATAACCTCAAAGGTGTTGACGTGAAGTTCCCCTTGAACGTGCTGACAGTGGTCACTGGCGTCAGCGGAAGTGGTAAATCCTCGCTCGTAAAGGGTATCCTCTACCCTGCTATGAAGCGTCATTTGGATGAAGTTGCCGACTTCCCAGGTGAATATTCATCCCTTGGTGGCGACTGGAAACAGATAAAACATGTGGAATTTGTTGACCAGAACCCTATCGGAAAGAGTACTCGTTCGAATCCAGCTACCTATGTTAAGGCGTATGATGAGATAAGAAAGCTCTTTGCCGAGCAGCCTCTTTCAAAGCAGATGGGCTTCACACCGCAGTTCTTCTCCTTCAATGCAGAGGGCGGAAGATGTGAGGAATGTAAGGGAGCAGGCGTCATCACGGTGGAGATGCAGTTCATGGCAGACCTTGTACTGGAGTGTGAAGAGTGCCACGGGCAGCGCTTCAAACGTGAGATTCTTGATGTTCAGTTCCACGGAAAGAACATCAATGACGTGCTGAACATGACTGTTTCGGAAGCTATACAGTTCTTTGGAGAGCACAAACGCAAGGCGATTGTCAACCGACTGAAGCCACTTGAGGATGTTGGACTGGGTTATATCAAACTCGGACAGAGCTCTTCAACCCTCTCAGGTGGTGAGAATCAGCGCGTCAAACTGGCTTATTTCATTGGTCAGGAGCAGCAACAACCCACGCTCTTCATCTTTGATGAACCAACAACGGGTCTACATTTCCATGATATTCAACGATTGCTTCAGGCTTTCAATGCCCTGATTGAACGCGGACACACCGTGCTTGTCATTGAACATAACCTTGATGTTATCAAGTGTGCTGACCATGTTATCGACCTGGGACCTGATGGTGGAGACAAGGGAGGACGCCTTGTTGTGGCAGGAACACCAGAAGATGTGGCGAAATGTAAGGAGAGTCTGACGGGTAAATATCTGAAAGATAAACTCTGAAAAAGTATTTACAAAATAACACTTCACCATTGACTGCATTTCAAGGTATTTACGATAAAAACCGACTTTGTAACCTATAGATTATCAATAGGTTACAGATAGGCTTGTAAAAGACGCCCTTTTGCATTGCAAAAGATGCCCTTTTACACATCAAAAGGTGCTCTTTTACATTGTAAAAGGGCACCTTTCACTATGCAAAAGGGCACCTATTGGTTTTTAGACTATGAATAATCCTTACATCGTCTGTTGTTAACAGGATTTCTGATGGTTATGAAACAAGAAGTGTTAGTAGGACTTAAGCCTACGAACAAAGGAAAAACAGTAAGGACAGATGCTGCTGTTCCATCCGATAATCACTTGATATTGCGGACGAATAGCAGCATCTGTCCCTACTCATGAATCGTAAAAGAAACGTAATGTTTCATCGTTTCGTCAGTCAGACATTACAATGACGACCCGAAACACAAGATACTCACACTCCGCTTCGTTCAGGAAACGCACTTAAATACTGCACAAAAAGCAGGACTGCTGCAAAAAGCTTTGCACAGTCCTGCTTTTTAAATTGTTATTTCTTATGCTACCTTCTCCAAACGCTTCATCATGAGGAACATGAAAGAGGCTGAAACAAGGCAGAGAACAATAAATACTGTCCAAACAACGGTCAGAGAGAGATCGCCCCAAAGATAACCACCGACACTCACAAGGAGGTTACCAATGGCTGTGGCAACGAACCATCCGCCCATCATAGCACCCTTATACTTAGGAGGAGCAACCTTACTTACGAAGCTGATACCCATTGGCTGAGCAGTAACTCACCGAAAGTGAGGACGAGGTAAGTACCAATCAGCCAGTTAGCTGATGCAAAAGGAACGGTCTCACCTGCTGCTTTAGCCAGCTTTTGCTCGTGTGGTGTGAGCAATCCCTGCGATGCAAGAACCATCAAAAGGTATGCACAACCAGCCACAATCATACCGTAAGCAATCTTACGAGGCGCAGATGGCTCCTTACCTTTGGCTGCAAGAGAACCGAAAATAGCCATACTGATTGGTGTGAGGGCTACTACATAGAACGGATTAAACTGCTGGAAGATAGGTGCACTAACCTCAACCTGACCACCAATATTCATGTATTTATAAGCCAACACAGCTATTGCAGCAAGGATGACAGCACATGCAATACCCTTCGCCTTGGTTGTCTTGCTCTGGAACAATGCCATGATAGAATATACAATGAAGACAATCATCACGAGGTTGACCACATCAAACGCCATGCTCTGTACACCAGTTGATGTCGGACTGACGAACTCATCAGCGAAATAAGTCAGTGTCAGACCATTCTGATGGAATGCCATCCAGAAGAAGATAACGACTGCAAAGACAAGACATAGAGCCACAATGCGCTCCTTAGTCTGCTGAGGAGTAAGCTCTTCAACGGCAGCTGCAGCTGCTTTTTCAGTCTTCTTCGTACCGCCTTCCACGTGTTTGAAGGTACTGCGGAAAGCGTAATAGATACCCATTGACACAATCAGCGATACGCAAGCTACGGCAAATGAGAAGTGATAAGCATCATTTCCTGCATAACCAAGCGATGTCTCAGCCCATTCTTTAATCTTTACGGCAGCTGTAGGAGCAAAGAGTGCACCGATATTGATAGCCATGTAGAAGATAGAGAACGCCGAATCGCGCTTGCTTGCCAGCTCTGGTGTATCGTAAAGGTTACCCACCATCACCTGCAAGTTACCCTTAAAGAGTCCTGTACCGAAGCTGATAAGGAGCAAAGCTGCCAGCATTGCACCGAAAGCAACCGTACCTCCACCCAACGGAACGGACAAGAACAGATAGCCAGCGAACATGACAATGATACCAATCGTTACCATTTTGCCATATCCAAACTTATCTGCCATGATACCACCTATCAACGGAAGGAAGTAAACAAGACCAAGAAAGATACTGTAGATCAGCCCGGCAGTACCCGGTTCCAATCCAAAATTCGCTCTCAAAAACAACGCAAAGACAGCTATCATGGTGTAATAGCCGAATCGCTCGCCTGTGTTGGCCAATGCCAATGCATACAAAGCTTTAGGTTGGTTTTCAAACATAATTTAAAATTTTAGGCTAATATTAATATTTTGTTTTCGTTATATCAAAGAGATAAGCAGCCTTTATGACAACGTTTCCAAAGTTAGATTTACCGAAATAGTCCCTTTTTGAACTGCCGTAAATGTTACCTAAACCATAGTAATAACGGGCTTCAAGAAGGAAATGTCCTATGTGTTGGTTGCTCCATTCAGCTCCAATACCGGCTGCAATGCCGTAATCAAACTTCTTTTCTACGGGCTTTGTCTCCTGTTCTATGTTCGGATTGCTACGCCCAGTGCCGTTTGTTGCAAGGTTCGGAGTGACGTAATTCTTCTTTGTTGACTCACTCAGATAGAGTCCGAGTTGTGGTCCTGCTTGGAAAAAGAAGTTGAATCCGGTTTGTTCCTTGCCCCATGCGAGGTGTGCAAAGACTGGTATCTGAATATAATTGATGGTACGAGAGTACTCTTCAGCAAGTCCGTTGCTGTTGATTACCTTCTGATCTGTACCCGTAAGGATCTTCTCTTTCCATCCAATAGAGGCATAATTGACCTCTCCATAGACGGAACAGACGGTGTTGAAGTACTTCTCACACACGTATCGGAAGCTCAATCCTCCTGTCAATCCACCGTGTAACGACTGCGAAACCTTCGGGTCGAAGCCCACGTTTGACAGTACATAACCAGCGTTAACACCTACTGAAAGGTCGTTACGGTGCTGCCCTATCTGCGCATTTGCTGACAGTGGAGCAGCCAAGATGAGGACAATGAATAGCTTTAAGATTCTCATTCTTTTATTAAAACATATCCTGTTTGGTTCTCCTTAGGCTTAATAGACGAGGTTCTCCATCGTCTGATCGGTCTTGAAATGAACCAACTGGAAGTTGTCATTGACATATCCGCCCTGTCCAACACGTACGAAGTTGTAACGAGTCTGCAAAGGTTTATACTTCACTTCAGAGGCTGTTCCCTTGAAATTCTTGCCATGTTGCTTCAAACCACGTACGAAAAACTCAGCCTGATCATAGCCAGTTATAGCCATACGGGGGATATATTGCTTTGCCATTGGCTCATTATACTGTTCTTGATACAGTGCTTCCAACTCCTTAGTCTTGTCCGCTGCCTTATTATAATAATAGGTTGTAGGGATGTAAGTGTTGTATTTGAAGAAGTAATCGAGGTCATAATCCTGATAAACAAACCACTGACTATAGCCGTAAAGACTGATGGCAATACCTGGACGTGCCTTCTTTAGCTGTGCCAACTTAGCAAAAACCTCATTGAGTTGTGGGCTTTTCTCAGAGTTAACAACCACTACATTCGGTCGGGAAGCATCGAAATGCTTTGCAAAGTCAGCCGAAGAAGAGCTCGTACTGGTAAGATCATACTTGATTTTCTGCAGGTCTAACTGCTTACGCAATGATGATGTGAAGGCCCCAACCTGACTGTTTGCATCGTTACAGTTGATGAAAACAGGGTGATGTGACTTCTGGAAACGCTCCAAGAAACATGCTATCGCCTTATTGTTCAGCGTCTCTTCAGTCTGATAAACCTGGAAAATGTTAGGGTTTGTCTCGACCTCATTGCCTGTAATAGAGAATGGAATAACTAATTTAATATTGTTGTTCCGGCAGAAATCAGCCAATGGTTTCACCTGATCAGAGTACAATGGACCAAAGATTATGTCCAGATTGGGTGCGTTTTTATCGGTAAGTGTCACACGAATATCAGCCCCTTTCGGTACATTCCACGCATGAACTTCAGTCGTTATGCCCTCACTTTTCAATTGGTTCAGTGCCAATAAGATACCACGATAGTATTCAATCATACGTTTACCATCGCCATCTTGATTGTGAAGGGGTAACATTACACCGACACGAATAGCATTAACAGGCTTCACTTTGTTGTTATCAGTAGCCTTCGCCGTTACCTTTCGGCTGTCTTTCGTAGCCACTGTACCATCAGGATTGAAGTCTCCTTCCTTTGCAAAAGGTACAAAAATCAAATCACCTTTCTTCAGTTCATATCCTGTTTGCTTCATTACTGGGTTCGCATCGATGAGCTGTTGGATGCTAATTCCGTATTCTTTAGCTATTCCGAACACTGTTTCACGACGTTTTACCTTATGTTGATCACGCCATTGAACGCTCTGTGCCATCACAGTAAAGCTGAAAGTAACAGCGAAAATCAGCAAAAGATATTTCAAATAACTTCTCATTCAAATGTATTTTTGGTTTTATACAAGTGCAAATATACAAAAGAAATCTGGAAAGAAAAGGTGTAAAATCAAAAAAAAGCTAAATAAAGTATGACATAATAAAGAATAAAGTGCCTGTTCTTCAATCTCTTGTTGATGTGAAAAAAAATACGTATATTTGCACGAATGTACAATTTGGAGGATAGAAAAATGAAGGAAATAAACTATAGAATAATAACTTTAGCATTGCTATCGGTTCTCTTTTTCATGCCAATACATGCACAGAACTGTCAGCCATCAGGCACATATACTGACGCATCGGGCGAAAAAAACACGATAGCAGCAGGTGATACTTATGCTGCTTCAGCCCCTCTCAGTGTGTCATTTGCTGCCAATCCTGTAGCAGGAATCAATCCTAACACACGCTATGAGTGGCATTTTTTTGCACAGGATAACCCCCGTAACGCCTTACTTGTGCGCTATGAAGAGAATACAGACTATACTTTTACGAAGGCAGGGACGACACTTGTCTATCTATATGAGATCCTTGACGGTGACACAACACGCTATGATGCCATCAATATATCCATAAGTGAGAGCAGTTTACAGATGCCTAACGCCTTTACTCCTAATGGTGACGGCATCAATGATGTGTATAGAGCGAAGCCAGGGTACAAGAGTATCGTGGAATTTAGGGCTATTATCTTCAACCGATGGGGACAGAAGCTCTACGAATGGACCGACCCGGCAGGTGGATGGATGGTAAATACAAAGGTAAAGACGTGGCACAAGGCACTTATTTCGTGAATGTTACGGCAAAAGGAGCTGATGGAAAGGTGTTCAATATCAAGCGGGATGTGAACCTGTTAAGGGGATATTCGCAAACAACACCAAATAATTAGACATTCAGAAAACAACATATCGGTATTTAAATACCAATAGATAGGTAGTTAAAAGACAATAGACAGGTATTTAGAAAACAATAAATGGATATTTAAAATCCAACAGATAGACATTCTGAATACCAATTCGTGGATAATCAAAAATCAATAGACTGGCATTTAAAATCCAATAAATGGATATTCAAGATCCAATAGATAGGCATTCAAGAAACATAAAATAAGAACTCAAAAACCTTGTGCTTACAGCATGTTAGAGGCTCTTTTGGCACTTAGTTTGTAGTTCTTATTCCCAAATAAACAGATACATTATATTATTTTTCAGCAGATAATGAACGATAAAATAGAAGTCTTCGGCGCAAGAGTACACAACCTGAAGAATGTAGATATAACCATTCCACGCAATTCTCTCACTGTTTTTACAGGGCTATCGGGCTCTGGTAAGAGTTCACTTGCTTTTGATACGATCTTTGCAGAGGGGCAACGTCGCTATATAGAGACGTTCTCTGCCTATGCACGTAACTTCCTTGGAGGAATGGAAAGACCTGATGTTGACAAGATAACGGGGCTTTCTCCAGTTATTTCTATCGAACAAAAGACCACTAATAAGAACCCACGTTCAACCGTCGGAACCACCACTGAGATTTATGATTACCTGCGTTTGCTCTTCGCAAGGGCTGGGGAAGCCTACTCATACATGAGTGGTGAGAAGATGGTAAGGTACACTGAAGAGAAAGTAGTGGACATGATCATGAGCGATTATCAGGAACATAAGATCTATATCCTTGCTCCTTTGGTCAGAAATCGTAAGGGTCATTACCGTGAACTGTTCGAACAAATGCGCCGAAAGGGCTACCTTTACATCCGTGTTGACGGCGAAGTGCAGGAGCTGACACGTGGTATGAAGGTTGACAGATACAAGAATCACAACATTGAGGTGGTCATTGACAAGATGAAACTCGGTGGACAGGATGCTGAAACACTGCGGGAACGACTCTCAAAGACCGTCTCTACTGCAATGAAGCAGGGTGATGGACTCATCATGATACTTGATAATGAGAGTGGAGAAGCCAAGTATTTCTCAAAAAGACTCATGGATCCTATAACGGGAATAGCCTATAAGGACCCTGCACCGAACATTTTCTCATTCAATTCTCCTGAAGGAGCGTGCCCACATTGCAAGGGTTTGGGTGTCATTGATGAGATAGATTTGAAGAAAGTCATACCAGATACGAAGCAAAATATCTATTCTGGTGCAATCATTCCTTTAGGAAAATACAAGAACCAGATGATATTCTGGCAGATAGAAGCAATACTAAAGAAGTATGATTGTACACTGAAGACCCCCGTAAAGGACATCCCTAAGGAGGCAATGGACGAGGTTTTATATGGTTCATTGGACAAGTTGAAGATTTCAAAGGAGCTTGTTCACACCACATCCGATTACTTTGTTTCCTTCGATGGTATTATCAAGTATCTTTCAACAGTGATGGAAAACGATGATTCAAGTGCAGGAAAGAAGTGGGCAGATCAGTTCATTGCTGAGGCTCCATGCCCTGAATGTCATGGTCAGAGACTGAATCGTGAGGCACTGTCTTATAAGATTTGGGACAAGAACATTGCTGAATTGGCAAGCATGGACATAACAGAACTGAAGGAATGGACCGACCATGTGGAGGAACACATGGACGAAAAGCAGAAGCGTATAGCATCGGAGATTGTGAAAGAGATACGCAAGCGCATCAACTTTCTTCTGGAAGTGGGACTTGATTATCTGTCACTGAACCGACAGAGTGCAACCCTTTCGGGTGGTGAGAGCCAACGTATACGTCTTGCAACACAGATTGGTTCGCAGCTTGTCAACGTCCTTTACATTCTTGATGAGCCTTCAATAGGTTTGCATCAGCGTGACAATGAACGGCTCATCAACTCCTTGAAGGAGCTAAGAGACATGGGTAACACAGTCATTGTCGTTGAACACGATGAAGATATGATGCGTGCTGCCGACTGGATTGTGGACATTGGTCCTAAGGCTGGGCGTAAAGGAGGCGAAGTTGTGTTCCAGGGTAAACCCTCAGACATGCTGAAGACACACACACTTACAGCCCAATATCTGAACGGAGAACGTGTCATTGAAGTGCCAAAGGAACGAAGAAAAGGTAACGGTAAGGATATCAAGCTGATAGGATGTACGGGTAATAATCTCAAAAACGTGGATGTCAGCTTCCCACTTGGCGACCTAATCGTCGTCACAGGCGTGTCAGGTTCAGGTAAGAGTACGCTCATCAATGAGACACTTCAGCCTATCTTGTCGCAACATTTCTATCGTTCTTTGAAGCGACCAATGCCTTATAAGGAAATAAAAGGTATTGATAACATAGACAAAGTGGTCAATGTTGACCAGAGTCCTATCGGTAGAACGCCACGCAGTAACCCTGCAACGTACACGGGAGTGTTCTCTGATATCCGTCAACTCTTCGTCAATCTGCCCGAAGCTAAGATACGTGGATACAAGCCGGGACGCTTCTCCTTCAACGTGAAGGGCGGCCGTTGTGAGACATGTGGTGGTAATGGATACAAGACAATAGAGATGAATTTCCTACCCGATGTCATGGTTCCATGTGAAGTATGTCATGGTAAGCGATATAACCGTGAGACATTAGAGGTTCGTTTTAAGGGAAAATCCATTGCTGACGTGCTGGATATGACGGTTAATATGGCTGTAGAATTCTTCGAGAATGTCCCCCAGATTCTTCCAAAGATAAAAGCTTTACAGGATGTAGGATTAGGTTATATCAAGCTCGGACAAAGCTCTACTACCCTTTCTGGTGGTGAAAGCCAGCGTGTGAAGCTTGCAACAGAACTCTCAAAGCGCGACACAGGTAAGACACTCTACATCCTTGATGAACCTACAACGGGCCTTCACTTCGAGGATATACGTATCTTGATGGATGTATTACAGAAGCTTGTAGACCGTGGTAACACTGTTCTCATCATAGAACACAACCTGGATGTTATCAAACTTGCCGACTATATCATCGACATGGGACCCGAAGGAGGACGCGGAGGAGGCCGTGTGCTGGCATGTGGAACGCCCGAAGAGGTTGCAAAGAACAAAGAGAGCTATACCTCACGCTTCCTTGATAAGGTACTGAAGGGTGCTAAACGGAAATAAGGAAATACTCTTACATTTTTCGAAAGACAAAAGACCGAAAAGCAAAAGAAAACAGATAAAAACTGAGTTTGTAATCATCAGAAATTCAATTGGTTACAAACAGCAAAGTAAAAGGTGCCCTTTTGCATTGTAAAAGGGCACCTTTTGAACAGTAAAAGACGCCCTTTTGAATTGCAAAAGGGCGTCTTTTAGGATGCAAAAGAGCATCTATTGGAATCAGTACTACGAAATTATATTACACGTACTGTATGTGTTTCCGTAATTACTGACGCTTAGACAACTCTTTATCAATGTGTGCGACAGCGTGGTTTGACTGATGTTCGAATGAGTCGAGGATATCCTGGACGTTTCTTTCTTCCTCTACTTGCTCGTCGATATACTTATCAATGAAGTTCTGAGAAGCACGATCCTTCTCCTCGTCAGCTACGTCAGCAAGTACATTGATCATCTCTGTAACATTCTGTTCGTGTGCCAAAGTGTCTATAAAGATCTCTTTTGCATCCTTCCAGTTGGTCTTAACGGCATCAATAGCAGTCAGTTTAACCTCACCACCACGCATAAGTACGAAGTTTGAGATGTCCATTGCGTGCTGTTTTTCCTCTTCTGCCTGCTTATACATCCAGTTTGCGAAACCCTTCCAGCCCTCTTTGCGGAACCAGAATGCCATCTGTAGATAAATGTTTGATGACCATAACTCTGCTACAATCTGCTTGTTGAATGCGTCTTGCATTCTCTGTGAAATGTTCATAATTGCTTTTTTCTTGTACGGTAATTTATGTTTTATATGTAAACATTACAAGTTTACGGACTGCAAAGTTAGCTTTTTCCCCTTATTCTACCAAATATCTGAAAAGATAACAGCGCTATTTAGAAATAAAAAAATTGCATAAAGCCTCATTTACCTATCTTTTTCGTCATGAAAAATAGGAAAATGAGGCTTTATGCAATGATCACTTATATGCCTGGAACAGCTGGTTGACTATTCAATCACAACCATTGTCCATCCGTGTTTATCCTCAACTGTTCCGTACTGGATACCACGAAGCGTCTCATAAAGCTTGGTTGACCATGGTCCGGGCTTGTCTCCGAAGTTATAAACCTTACCTGTTTCCATGTCATCAAGATGTGAAATTGGCGAGATAACAGCTGCTGTTCCGCATGCACCAGCCTCCTCGAAGCTGTCTAACTCATCCTCAGAGATAGGTCGACGTTCCACTTTCATGCCCAAATCTTCAGCTATCTGCATCAGACTCTTGTTGGTTATAGAAGGCAATATAGAGGTTGATTTCGGCGTAACGTAGGTGTTGTTCTTGATACCAAAGAAGTTTGCAGCACCGCATTCATCAACATATTTCTTCTCTTTTGCATCAAGATAGAACTCAGAAGCATAGCCTTTCTCATGTGCAAGCTTGTTGGCACGCATGGAAGCTGCGTAGTTTCCACCCACCTTATACATACCTGTACCCAACGGAGCAGCACGGTCGAAGTCGCGCACAATGACATATGGATTGCTTGAGAAGCCTCCTTTGAAGTAAGGACCAACAGGAGTAACGAAGATAAGGAAGCAATATTCCGCTGCAGGATGTACCCCTACTTGTGCTGATGTACCAATAAGTAGCGGACGAAGGTACAATGATGCACCGCTTTCATAGGTAGGAATATACTCTTGATTGAGGCGAACAACCTTCTTAACCATCTCTAAGAAGAGCTCAGTAGGCACCTCTGGCATCACAATACCACGACATGTGTTCTGCAAACGGGCTGCGTTTTCCTCTGGACGGAACACCCTTACCTTGCCATCAGGGCATCTAAAAGCCTTCAAACCTTCGAAAGCTTCCTGTCCATAGTGCAGACATGTGGCTGCCATATGCAGCTTTAAGTATTCGTCGGAGCACACTTCTACCTCGCCCCACTTGCCATCACGGTAATAACAACGTACGTTGTAATCAGTTGGTATATAACCAAATGATAAACTCGCCCAATCTAAATTTTTCATATTACATATCAGTTTAAAAGATAATCTATACGACTCAGATGCAAAAGTAAGCAAAATTCTTCTTACTTGCAACCGATAATTAAGTAATTTGTTGTATGCTTTTCCGGCTTAAGAGGATACAGAACGCCAGACTGTTTACTGTTCAGTCAGTAGCTTTTGTATCTCATCATCCGTATGTTTCAGCTTCTTTTTGCAGAGTTTGATAAGCTCTTGCGCCTTCTTTAGTTGCTCTGCCATGGTGTCAACGTCCAACTCTCCTTGCTCCATCTTTGCTACAATGGCTTCAAGTTGGTGTACTGCTTCTTCGTATTTCATTGTTTCCATTTACTTTTTCCTTGCTTTTTTAATAGGTTTAATACTACTTAATGACACTCTCAACCTCGCCGTTTGCCAGCCGAGTGACGATGATGTCACCCTTTTTCAGTTCCTCCTGACTCTTGATAGCCTTACCATTGTGAAGCGTAATGCTGTATCCTCGCTTCAGAAGGAGCGTTGGGTCGAGTAGTTCCATGCGCTGACTGAGCAGTTCTATGTGGTGGTTCGACCTGTTGATGTTCTCCTTTATGCCACTGATAAGTTGCTGAATCATGCGTTCCAAACGTGCTTCCTGCTTCGTACGGACCACTGAGAAGAGCACAGGTATGTGTGAACTAAGGTGCTGAAGACGCATATTCTCACGTTCAATCTTCCTTTTCACACCGTCAATGATAGCTGTCTGTGCATTCTCCACACGTGAAAGTGTGGCTGCAAGACTGTCAATGAGGAAGGCAGCAGCGGCAGTTGGCGTCTTAACGCGTTGGAATGACACCATATCCAGCACACTTTCATCCCGTTCATGACCAATACCTGTGATGACAGGGAGCGGAAAGTTCGCAACATTCTCAGCCAGAAGGAGCGTGTCAAAACCGCTTAAATCAGCCGTTGCACCGCCTCCTCGGATGATAACAACACAGTCATAATCCTCCACTTGTTGGTTAATGGCATCCAAAGCACTGATGATACTCTGTTCAACTTGCTCTCCTTGCATCACCGCAGGGAATAGTTTTACATGAAAGAAGAGTCCGTATTCATTGTTCATCAGTTGGTTACAGAAGTCTCCATAGCCTGCTGCTGTCTCTGAAGAGATGACCGCTATACGCTGGGTAAACATCGGTAAGCGCAGCTCATGTTGCAGGTCGAACACCCCTTCTGCCTTCAACTGGCGGATGATCTCCTGTCGTTTGCGCATCATGTCACCCATCGTAAACTCAGGATTGATATCGTCTACAATCCACGAAAATCCATATTGTGGGTGAAATTGGGCATGAACCTGTAGCATAACCTTCATCCCTGCATGTATCGTTTGCCCTGTTATGCGCATGAAATAAGGCTTTATCATCGACCATACATTGCGCCAACACTTTGCTGATGCACGTGCTATGGGGACATTTCCACCCTCTTCCTTCTCTATCAACTCCATGTAACAATGGCCATTACTTTCCCTTGCTTCGGACAATTCAGCCTCTACCCAGTAGGCATGTGCCATCGTGTTGCTGATAACATCAGCCACAAGCGTGTTCAGTTGATAAAGTGAAAGTGCTTTTGTCATGCTTCTTTTTCTCCCTATATATAATAAGGTGTAATGCTAATTACGATGAACTGTCTTTTTCCTTGGTATCATTGCTTCTGCGGTTGATAGGCTTTCCAGAAGTCTGGGATGCCATATCCCATGATATTATCAGGTGTTTTGACATTGCTACTGCTCCTTCTGACGATGTCAATCATCTCCAATGCCGTCTTGTTGGGCATACTTTGCCACAGACAAGCAACCATTCCGGCAACCAATGGACAAGCAAATGAGGTTCCAGTATCGGGAGTTATGTATCCTCTTCCCGTCACAACGTTTGTCGGACAACCGTATGCCATCACGTCAGGCTTGGTCCTTCCGTCAGCAGTTGGGCCGATTGAGGAGAACGGAGCATTGATACCATCGGGTGAAACGGCTCCTACAGTGAGGATATCAGGTGCATCTGCCGGTACGTTTATCTTCTTCCAGGTTCCCATACCATCGTTACCAGCACTGTTGACAAGTATCATTCCCTTGTGAGCCAGCATGGCTGCAGTGCGCGAAATGGGAGCTGTACGACCATTAAGATCGGCATAATGATAACTCAACGACGCATCATCAAAGGAGTGATAGCCCAGAGATGAACTGATAACATCCACTCCCACGGAGTCAGCAAACTCTGCTGCAGCTATCCAATAGTCCTCTTCCGCAGGGCTCTCCGTAAGATAATCCTCACAACGAAGCAACCAGAAAGCAGCCTTTGGGGCTGTACCTACGAACAACTTCGGCTGGTCCATGGCAATGACAGAGAGTGTTTTCGTACCATGATCCATCTCTTTATATACGTCATTGTCATATCCTGCCACGAAATTTCGCGTTCCAAGGATCTTCACTTTCTTAAAGGCTGGGATCCTGTCGACGTTCATGAAGCCTGCATCCAACACTGCAATGGTCATTCCTTCACCCATGAATCCGAAGTCATGAAGCCTCCTTCCGTTGATGCTTTCTATCTGTGCCTTACCCATTCCATAGGCATCATGGATTGTAGAGTCAAGCATGATGAGTTCAGAATGGTTACGAACACGGCGTGAAAGAGGACGTATTGAATCGGGAGAGACAAAGACGAACTCGCTACTCTTCACAAATGGCAACACAGTAAGGTCTTCCAGAGTCTGCCGATTGTCGCTTTTTACGAGTACAGTGTTGTTCCATTTGCTCACAGCCACCACCTGTGCGCCCTCTTTTTGCATACGTTGGAGATAAGAAGGAGTGACAGGAAGGTCGGTAGAGTCGACCTTTAACCCTTGTCTCTGCCGTCTTTCAATCGCCTTCTTCGACAAAAACTGTTCGGGTTTGCCCACAGAATACGGCGTATTGGCCTTATCTCGCAGTGTAACACGGAACATATAGTACTTCCCACCAGGGTAAGGAATACGTCCAGGACCGCCCATTCTGTTGCTCATAGCAGTCATTGTGACAGCTGCCAGAAGGAGAGCGAGATATAATTTAAGGTGGTTTTGATTCATAAGTGCAAACTTACACAAAATTATTGGAATATAATAGCCTTACAAGGGATAATCTTCCGTTTTATTTTTCATATCCTTTTACATCCTTCGCGATGCCCTTTCAGAAAGCAGAAGACGGCATTCCAGAAAATTACAGACGCCTTGTAGAAGTTCTACAAGCCCTTTGTAATTCTTCTACAGACGCCTTGTAATTCTTCTACAAAGCCTTTGTAATTTTCTTGGAGACGGTCATTGACCTCCCAGAACATCAATTCTTCACTTCCAATAAGCCTACTATTTGCTATTTTTCTTCCGTTCTCTTGACCGATTCTTGATTAATATTGCTATCTTTGCAGCGATTATTTCGAAATAACTGATGTGCTATTCCATGACAGGAGTGGGCATACTGTAAAATTCTAATCGCATAAATGAAACAATTTAGACTGGTGGATAACATCTTCGGGTGGGTAGCTTTCTTGGTTGCAGCATTCGTTTATTGTTCCACGATTGAGCCGACAGCCAGCTTTTGGGACTGTCCTGAATTCATCACTACAGGCTATAAACTGGAGATAGGACACCCTCCTGGGGCGCCATTCTTCATGCTTACAGCCAATCTTTTCTCACATTTTGCCAGTGATCCGTCACAAGTTGCACGTATGGTCAACACCATGAGCGCCTTGCTTTCCGCAACGTGTATCATGTTTTTGTTCTGGACCATTACGCATCTTGCCCGCCGATTGGTGGTACGTGACGGTCAAGCGCCGACGCTTTCTAAGATGATTGCCATCGAAGGAGCCGGTCTTGTGGGTGCATTGATCTATACTTTCAGTGACACTTTCTGGTTCTCTGCAGTCGAAGGTGAGGTATATGCCTATTCATCAGCATTCACTGCGGTTGTCTTTTGGCTTATATTGAAGTGGGAAGACAATGCCGACAAGCCTCATTCTGACCGTTGGTTGGTGTTGATTACCTATATGACAGGCTTGTCAATAGGTGTCCATCTGCTGAACCTTCTTTGTATTCCAGCCATGGTATTGGTATACTATTACAAGAAAGTTCCCGATGCAAACCTCAAAGGGTCACTCTTGGCATTCGTCGTTTCAGTGCTCATTGTGGCAGCAGTTCTCTATGGTGTAGTACCTGGAATCATAACTGTTGGCGGATGGTTTGAGCTCTTCTTCACGAATACATTGGGTATGCCGTTCAATACGGGTACTATTATTTATATCATTCTGCTCATCGCTTCCTTCGTATGGGCTATCTATGAGACTTATCAAGACAGTCATCGCAAGCGTGAGAACATCGCTTTCCTTGCAGCTCTTGCCCTCATTGGTATTCCATTCTATGGTTATGGATGGACAGCTTTCTTCACAGGTATTGTCATTTTAGCCGTTGTTTACGTGCTTTTGCAGTGGCAACGCCCTGTAAACAGTCAAGGAAAGAAGCTGCGTACAGCCTTAATCTCATCACGAGTAAAGAACACTGCGCTGCTATGTATGCTGATGTTGATCATCGGTTACTCATCTTACGCAGTGATAGTCATACGTTCTACAGCCAATCCTCCTATGGATCAGAACTCACCAGAGGACATCTTCACCCTCGGAAGCTATCTGAGTCGTGACCAATACGGCGATCATCCTTTGTTTTATGGTCCTGCTTACACCAGCCAACCAGCTGTTGCAGCTGACGGTATGCACTATAAGTTTGACGAAGGTGCACCTGTTTACGAGCGCAAGGAGAAGGCTTCAAAGGATGAAAAGGACTCTTATTTCCTCGTAAGGCATAAGTCTACGCAGGTATTTGAGCAGAATATGTTCTTCCCACGTATGTATGATCAAGGTCATGCAGCCCAGTATGAGCAGTGGATGGGAGGCGTTACAGGTCACGATGTGGATGGTGTTAAGATGCCAACACAGCTTGAGAACCTTCGTTTCTTCCTCTCTTACCAGTGTAATTTCATGTATTGGCGTTACTTTATGTGGAACTTTGCCGGTAGACAGAACGACCTCCAGGGTAACGGTGAGCCAGAACATGGAAACTGGATTACGGGTATTTCCTTCATAGACAACGCACTCTACGGTAATCAAGACATGATGCCTGACGAGTTGAAAGCCAACAAGGGACATAACGTCTTCTACTGTTTACCATTGCTTTTGGGCCTTATCGGACTCTTCTGGCAGGCATGGCGTGGCAAAAGAGGCATCCAACAGTTCTGGGTTGTCTTCTTCCTGTTCTTCATGACAGGCCTTGCTATCGTCGTTTATATAAACCAAACTCCAAGTCAACCACGTGAACGCGACTATTCTTATGCTGGTTCTTTCTATGCATATGCCATCTGGTGCGGTCTTGGAGTACTTGCTTTGTATGACTGGGCACGCAAGTTGAAGCTTGCACCGGTGCTCTCTGCATCAGTAGTATCACTGGCTTGTCTGTTTGTTCCAATACAAATGGCATCACAGACATGGGACGATCATGATCGTTCTGGACGTTATACCTGTCGTGACTTTGGTCAAAACTACCTCATGTCACTGCAACAAAAGGGCTATCCAATCATCTTTACGAATGGGGATAACGACACATTCCCTCTCTGGTATGACCAAGAAGTGGAAGGAATACGCACCGATTCACGTGTCTGCAACCTCTCTTATCTGCAGACTGATTGGTATATTGACCAGATGAAGCGTCCTGCTTACACCTCACCAGGCGTCCCAATCTCTTGGCCAAGGCTTGATTATGTGAGCGGAACGAACGAGTATGTGCCTGTACAACCAGAGTTTAAGCAGCAGATAAAGGACTTCTACAAGCAGAATCCAGCAGCTGCTAAGGCACAGTTTGGCGATGATCCGTTCGAACTAAAGAACATTCTGAAGTACTGGGTACGCTCTAAAGACCCACAGACACACGTCATCCCAACTGATACTATCTATATGAAGATAGACAAGGAGGCTGTTCGAAAGAGTGGAATGATGCTTCCTGGCGACTCAATCCCCGACCGTATGGTCATCTCTTTACAAGGAAAGCAGGCGCTATACAAAGGAGATTTGATGATGTTAGAGATGATTGCCAACTGTAATTGGACCCGTCCACTGTACGTAGCCATCACTGTTGGCTCTGAAAACTTCATGAATTTGGGCGATAACTTCGTACAAGAAGGTCTGGCTAACCGTATTACACCGTTCAATACACAAGGTAATAGCGACCAAACTGGCATCAATATGCGCGACTTCGACACCGAAAAGACGTATGATGTTATGATGAATCGCTTCAAATGGGGCGGTCTTAACGTGCCAGGGCTTTACATTGACGAGACTGTAATGCGTATGTGCTATACGCACAGACGTGAGATGGCTAATCTCGCATTGCACCTTATCGCCAAGGGAGAGAAGGAAAAGGCACTCAAAGTACTGCAGAAACTGGAGAAAGTGCTGCCTACTTACAATGTTCCTGTAAGCTATATGAGTGGTTCAGGAGACATGGCTCAGGCATATGCAATGCTTGGTCAGAAGGCTAAAGCACGCCAGCTCTATGATACTTTGTGGAAGATCTCCATGCAATATGCTAACTATTACATGAGTCTTCCGCCTCGTTACTTCGACATGAGCCAGAGTTCATGTAAGATGCACTTCCAGATTATGATGAATCTTGTCAATGCTAACGATCGTACTGACCGTGTATGGGCTAACAAACATGCCATGCAGCTGAACAATATGATGATCCGTTTCAAGAATCTTGGTGGTTCTTTGGAACAGGTATAACAAGACATCATTACATTATAAAAGACTATTAAAAAGCGAGCCGGGTGCTGGTTGCCTGTAAAAAGGTTACCATACTCGGCTCTTTTTATTCTATTTCACAGATAAAATATGCTTATCGAACAACCTGCACGTTGGCTTCGTATCTTCTATCCACATGCCTTGTGGCGTATGGATAAGAATGATCACTCCGTCTATCTCACCTTTGATGACGGTCCAATACCCGAAGCTACGCCCTTTATCCTCGACACATTGGACCAGTTTGGAGCAAAGGCTATGTTCTTTATGGTGGCTGACAATGTGAGGAAACATCCCGAACTATATGAAGAAGTCATAAGACGTGGCCACAAAGTGGGCAACCATACCTATCACCACCTTGGCTCTTTCCGTCACTGGGCACTGACTTATGCTGTCGATGTGACGAAGCTGACGCCCTACTCCATACCCCTTACTTCCGTCCGCCACATGGTTGGCTGCGCCATACAGTGTATTGGTGGACCAAACAGTACTACCGTGTCGTCATGTGGGACCTCGTTACGCGAGACTATTCGAACCTTCTGACGGCAAAGGATGTGGTGAACAACGTGAAGAAATACGCCCGAAACGGGTCTATTATCACCTTCCACGACTCTCTGAAGAGCATCGATAAACTGCGGACAGCCCTCCCCGAATCACTTCAATGGCTGAAAGATCAGGGCTATGAGTTCAAAGTTTTCCCTGATAACCCTGATGAAACAAGATGAAAAGATGATAGCGAGCAAGATAAAAGCCGAGGCACAACGTCTTGGCTTCTTTGCTTGTGGCATAGCGAAGGCGGCACCTGTGGAAGAAAATGTTGCTGAAGCTTATCGGAAATGGTTGGAAAACGGTGAGGAAGCATCCATGGCTTATATGACAAACTATCTTGAAAAACGACTGAATCCCGCTCTTCTCGTCCCCGGCGTACGCTCCATCGTCTCACTGGCAATGAACTATGCGCCTGCACAACAGCTGCCTGAAGGTGAATATCAGTTGGCTGCTTACGCCCTCGGGCAGGACTATCACGACCTGATGAAACAGCGATTACGCGAACTTGCCGTAAATATCGGAGCACCAATGGAGCTTTTTCAGAAAGGGAAGAAACCACAATCAGCCGACGAAAAAGAAGAAACAGGATGGGGAATCTTCTGCGATACGGCACCGGTTCTCGAACGTTACTGGGCTCAAAAGGCTGGTTTGGGATGGGTAGGACGCAACCATCAGCTCATAATACCGCATGCTGGCTCCATGTTTTTCCTCGGAGAAGTCTTCCTTCCCTTTGCTGTTGACGTCTATGATACGCCCATGCAGAGTCGTTGTGGCAGTTGTCACCGATGCATTGATGCGTGTCCTACACATGCCATCATCCCTGATGAGGACTTCCATGCCGACCGTTGCCTGTCTTATCAGCTCATTGAGAACCGTGGCGAACTGTCGGATGAGGCGAAAGCAGCCATGGGCAACACCATATATGGCTGTGACAGATGCCAGACGGCATGCCCTTGGAACCGTTTCGCAACGCCCAATACGGAGCCAGCCTTACAACCGAAACCGGAGCTCCTCAGCATGAGTAAGGAGGCATGGCACAATCTCTCCGTTGAGGATTATCGCCGTCTTTTCAAGGGATCAGCTGTCAAACGTGTGAAGTTTGACGGTCTGAAACGCAACATTGATGCTACCAATAATTAAGCCCAATGGGCATTCTGAAAGGAGAACAAGGGATGTCTGCCCCCGTAAGGTATAAACCATGGAAAACATTTCTTATACTGAAAAACATTCGATTTCCATACTTTCTATTCGAACCCAACCATCAAAGGTAAACCATAAGACGCACTTATGGCAAACGTGTTATATATATAATAAGGTGTAAAAGACTAAAAGCGGGACTTACATGGTGTTCAGCATTATGAAATAAAATAGTCTTACAAATTTCAGAACACCACAAAGCTGAAAACGAACGGAAAGGGTCTTTTTCTGACTTTGTAACCATTAGATTATCAAGTGGTTACAAACAGGCTTGTAAAAGGGCATCTTTTGCGTTGCAAAAGGGCATGTTTTACACCTCAAAAGGGCGTCTTTTACAATGCAAAAGGGCGTCTTTTACAATGCAAAAGAGCATGTCTTGAAAAGCAGATGTGAATTCTTTTTACATTAGTAAGCCCTTGGGGGTTCTGTACATGCTCATATCATCAGTTTCACATTATTATGAATTAAGCTTCTGAAAAGAGGAAAACGAAAAAAGGTGAGAGACAGTGCACGAGGCACTTCTCCCACCTTTACTGTTTGATTAACCGACGAAAGCTTAATAAGCGTGGTCGTCGTCTATGATTTCTTCACGTGTAATAGCCTTCTTATCGATAGCACGCCAAGCATAAATGATGTATCCAAGGACGAACGGAACAAGGAAGCTTACATAGAACATAGCCTTGAGTGTAAACTCACTTGAGCAACTGTTCTGAATCGTTAGTGAACTCTGTAGGTCGGCAGTTGACGGATAATAAGCCGTATTGTTCCATCCTGCGATGAGGAAAAGGACAAGCACAACCAGTACAACACCGATTCCTGCTGGCCATATACCACGTGTGTAAGCTGATGATGCAATGGTCTTGATGATGCCGAAAAGCAACAGAAGAACACCCACTAGGAGGACAACAGCCAGTGGCCACATGGCAATCAGGTTGTTCAGATACTTCATTGGTTCCATGAAAACAACGCCCGATGCATTGACAGTATAGCCTTCACCGATCAGTGTTACGATGAGGAAAGGCAGGAAAAAGACAAGGAACAACACCGTATTGATAAGTAACTGCTTACGAACTCGCCCACGAATAATGGCATCATCCACGTTATTGTTGATATAAAGTGTACCCAGAATACGAGCAAGGAATACCACTGCAATACCGAAAACGACTACCCATGGATTCAGAAGGACGTCAAGTCCACGTGAAGCATTCGCCCAATGAGAGATAACAGGCTGTAAAGAGTCGGTGATATTACCCTTCTCTACGATGAAATTCGAGCCCGTGAAGAATGTTGCAACAGCTCCACCCAAGAGCAACGGACCAAGAATTCCATTGATGATAAGGCATGTCTGGAACGTCCGTACACCAAAGATATTACCGGCTTTGTTCTGGAATTCATAGCTGATAGCCTGTATAATAAAGGTGAAAAGGATCAGTAACCAAACCCAATAAGCACCTCCAAAGCTGGTACTATAGAACAGTGGGAAGGATGCAAAGAATGCTCCACCGAAGGTAACAAGCGTGGTAAAGGTGAATTCCCACTTACGTCCCGTTGAATTTATTAGTATTCTGCGGTCCTCTTCGGTCTTTCCGAGTTGGAAAATCATGGAGTTTGCTCCTTGAACGAAGAGCAAGAACACCAGAATTGAGCCTAAAAGGGCGATGATAAACCACCAGTAGTGTTGTAAGAAATCGTATGTCATAGTTCTGGTCCTTTCTTAATTTGTTTGCACATGATACTTATCTCTGCTGTCAACATGCCAGTGAAGAGAACAAGGAAGAGGAAGAAGGTTAAGGCAATGCCACCACTTGACAGGTCGCTGACGGCAGCCCATGTAGGAAGCATGTCCTGAATGGTCCATGGTTGACGACCGAATTCAGCTACCAACCAACCACTTTCGCTGGCAATAAACGCCAATGGGATGAGTGCCAGACCAACGTATTGCAACCAACGTGGGCGTGTGATATCCTTCTTATATAGAATGAACAACATCACAGCAAACACCAGAATGAAGAGGCAACCTAGTCCAACCATCGTACGGAAAGCCCAGAAGTTGATTGGGATAAATGGTACTATCTGGTCGGCATTCTTGATATATCCATAACCAAAGTACTTCATGTCACGGTCAAGAATCTTGCGATTGGCTTCCTTATCCTTTCCTGCACGGAAGTCTTTGAGCGCCTGAATGGCATTACGTCCACGTTCCTGCTTCTCCTTTAGAGATGGTTCGCAGGTGCCATCGGTCTTCGTGTAACCCTTAATAATATCCCTTACACCTGGTACAAAGCCATGAGGATCATGCGTAGCAAGGACAGAAAGCATGTTAGGAACAGCTATTCGCATAGGAGGTTCAGCCTCAGTCATATAGTCAGGTTGCTTAAATGGATTGACAAAGGCAATACCTGTCAGGCTCTGATCAGTCCCTCCTTCATATAAAGCCTCCATAGCTGCCAGCTTCATAGGCTGGGTTTGTGCCACCATATATGCTGAATTATCACCCGTAAAGGCTGCAAGTAAGGATGCAACAAGACCAACAATAGAACCAATCTTAATACTTTGCTTTGCCAACTCCGTGTGACGCTTGCGCAAAAGGAACCAACAGCTGACGCCAACTGTGAACGCTGCACCCAGCACCCATGCTGAAGTAACCGTGTGAGTGAACTTATCAATGGCGAAAGGACTCAATGCTACATCGAGGAAAGACGTCATCTCATTGCGCATAGTGTCAGGATTGAAGGTGCAACCAATAGGATATTGCATCCAAGCATTAGCCACAAGAATCCACCAAGCAGACAGTGTTGCACCCAAACCGGTGAGCCATGTAGATGCCAAATGGAACCCTGGAGATACCTTTTTCCATCCAAAGAACATCACAGCAACGAAGGTTGACTCCATAAAGAACGCCAAGATACCTTCAATAGCAAGTGGTGCACCGAAGATATCACCCACAAACCAAGAGTAATTGCTCCAGTTTGTTCCGAATTCGAACTCCAGAATGATACCCGTTGCAACGCCCATTGCGAAGTTAATACCGAAGAGACGCTGCCAGAAACGGGCTGCTGAACGCCAGAACTCAGTACGAGTTTTGTAATAACAGGTCTCTACAATTCCCATAATGACAGCTAAACCAAGTGTCAAAGGGACAAAAAGCCAGTGATAGATGGCGGTCAATGCAAACTGCGCACGTGACCAGTCAACTGTTCCTGGGTCAATGGTTAAGAGTAGGTTTTCCATTGTTTTTTTGTTATTTGATAATGTTAAGAATTGATTTTTCCGCTTGTAGGTTGTTCGTTTTATCGTTTCATGATCTGCTGCTCAACGAAATCTCCTTCCTTACCAGGCTTTGAATTCTCCTTTAAGAAGTTAGGAAAGAAGAACACTTTAAGCACAAGAAACATGATTATCAGCTTGATAATAATCACAGTCCACAGTGTTTTACCTAAGGTCATATGCTTAAAACCATCGTAATAGAGGTCGAACACACGATAAAAGAAGCTTGTTTTCTTCACTATTTGTAATATATCTTGTTCTTGTATTAAATACAGATTGCGTTTGCAAAGATAAACATTATTTTCGAAAGTTGTTCTATATTTCCTTAAAAATAGATAGTTTCTTGTATTTTAAGGATTAAGAAATGTTTTTCTATTGTGGTATCATTTAAAAGATTTATATTTGCATTTATATTCTTAGAGGTTATAAAATAATGAGAAAACTTTTCTTTTTTGTGGTTTTCAGTAGCATCTCCTTCAGCTTACAAGCCCAAGGAGTTTTGTCTTTACAGCGCTGTAGAGAGTTGGCATTGGAGAACAATCGCCAGCTGAAAGTGTCCCGTATGACGGCTGAAGTAGCTGAAAATATACATAAATCAGCTAAAACTAAGTACCTTCCACGTGTAGATGGTTTGGCAGGATACCAACATTTCTCACGAGAAGTATCCATTTTGAACGACAAACAGAAGGGTGCTCTTGCCAATTTGGGCTCTAACACGGCAGGAAAACTGGGCAATCAGATTGGTCAGAACCTCACCTCTCTGGCACAACAGGGCATCATCAGTACGCAGACAGCCCAACAGTTGGGGCAGCTTTTGAGTAATATTGCAGCGCCATTGACGCAAGCCGGCAACAACATAGGGCAATCCATAAACGACGCTTTCCGCACTAATACGAAGAATGTGTACGCTGCAGGGATCGTCATCAGCCAACCTATATATATGGGTGGAGCCATACAAGCAGCCAATGACATGGCTACTATTGGTGAAGAAATGGCACAAAACAATCTCGCTTTGAAGCAACAACTGATCCTTTTTGGTGTTGATAACGCTTATTGGCTGGCTGTTTCGTTGAAGAGAAAGGAGTCTCTTGCCATTCAATATCGCGATTTAGCGAAGAAATTGGACGACGATGTGAAGAAGATGATACGTGAAGGAGTGGCTACAAGGGCTGATGGTTTGAAGGTGGATGTCGTTGTTAACACTGCAGATCTGCAGATTTCGCGCATACAAAGTGGTGTTTCATTGGCTAAGATGACGCTTTGTGAACTCTGTGGCATTGCCCTTGACGGTGATATTGAGCTTGCTGACGAGGGTACAGCAGACCTTTCGCCTACTCCATTACCTAATTATGAGGCTCATTCTACGGCTTATTCTTCAGATAGCACAGCCCAGAAAGAAGCCAGACCAGAGCTACGTCTACTGCAGAATGCGGTGGATTTAAGCGAACAGAACACTAAATTGGTGCGTGCTTTGTACTTACCCCATGTCCTCTTGACAGCTGGTTACTCTGTAATGAACCCCAATACCTTCAACGGTTTCCAAAATAAATTCAGCGATTTGTGGAACATTGGCATCACACTTCAGGTGCCTATATGGAACTGGGGAGAGAATAAATACAAGGTAAGGGCAGCAAAAACGGCTACAAGTATAGCTCAATTAGAGTTGGAAGATGCCCGAAAGAAGATTGATTTAGAACTGGAACAGAATCGACTTCGGCTCAAAGATGCCAATAAACAACTTGCCACAGCACATCAGAATATGGCTGCAGCAGACGAAAACCTACGTTGTGCAAACGTCGGTTTCAAGGAAGGTGTGATGACAGTAACGGAAGTTATGGCAGCACAAACAGCCTGGCAGACAGCTCGAACAGCGATTATTGATGCAGAAATTGCCGTAAAACTTGCACAGACTGGTGTTAGAAAGGCTATGGGAGAACTATAATAATAAAGGTAAAAGACAAAAAGATAAACTACAATATGTCAGCAAAATCACAACATAATAACATTCTACTCGCCGTATTGGGCTTTGTTTCGGTAGTCATTGCAGTAGCTGTTATTGGTTATTTCACGTTAGATCGTACGAAAGAAGTTATTGAAGGAGAGGTTGAAGTAAGCGAATATAGGGTGGCATGTAAGCTCCCCGGACGTGTAACCGACATCCGTGTGAAGGAAGGAGACTATGTTCATAAGGGTGATATCGTTGCTACTTTAGCCATTCCAGAGGCTTCCGCACAGGAGAAAGTGGCGCAGGCTGCTGCAGGAGCTACCGATGCTTTGAGTGCTTTAACAGCTGCTCCTACACGCCGAGAGACTGTAGAGAGTGCTTATCAAGTGTATCAACAGGCGGTTGCTGCCAATGATATTGCGGAGAAAACGTACGGTCGTATGCAACGACTCTTCGATGAAGGCGTCATGAGTGCACAGAAACGTGATGAGGCAAAGGCTGCTTTCGAGGCTACAAAGGCGGGCGTTCAGGTGGCGAAATCACAATGGGAACTGGCAAAGAGTGGCGTACGTGAGGAGGCAAAGGTTGCTGCAAAGAAGCAGGCACAGGCTGCTCATTCAGCTGTCGACGTGGTGCGTTCGGTACTGAAAGAGACTGTTCAGCGTGCCACAGCAGATGGAGAAGTGGAGACAATCTACCCCAAAGTGGGCGAATTAGTAGGCTTAGGCAGTCCTATAATGAGTATTTCCATGGTGGATGACATGTGGGGAACCTTCAATGTTCGTGAGGATCAGCTTAAGAATATGAAGGTGGGAACGGTGCTGAAGGCGTATGTTCCTGCCCTTGACAAGGATATTGAACTGCGCGTTTCTTCGTTGAAGAATCAGGGTTCGTATGCCGTATGGAAGGCTACAAAGACCAACGGACAATATGATCTCAAGACTTTCCAGGTGAAAGCACGCCCTGTGAAGAAGGTGGATGGGCTGAAACCGGGTATGTCTTTGATAATAAAATAAATGGGAAAGAGGAGAGCTTTCAGTCTGAAGTCTGCTTTTACGTCCTTTGGGGAGAGCCTGAAAAGGATAGTATCTATCGCTTCCCGTGAGGTAGGGTTAATGGTTCATAACCCTATCTACATCTGTTGTATGGTAGTATTCCCCATCATTACCATCTTCTTTTTCACTTCTTTGATGAGCGAAGGACAGCCGGAGAAGCTGCCTTGTGGCGTGGTTGACAATGACAACACGTCTACTACACGTGCACTTATCCAACGGTTGGATGCCTTTCAAAGCACCCGTGTTGTGGCACATTATAATAATGTGAGTGAGGCAAGACAAGCTATTCAGCGTGGAGAGATCTATGGATTCCTGTATATCCCTGACCATATGACGGCTGATCTGATTGCTCAGCGACAGCCGAAGGTATCGTTTTATTATAGTAATGTGACCCTTGTTGCTGGCGGAATGGTCTTCAAGGACCTCAAAACCATAACAACACTGGTGTCAGCGAGCGTTGGTTCGGCGAAATTGCAGATGTTAGGAAAGACAAACAGGGAGATAAGGAACTTCATTCAGCCAATAGCGATAGACTTACACATGATAGGTAACCCATGGATGAGCTATAATGTGTATCTCAGTAGTATCATGATTCCGGGCGTTCTCGTACTTTTCATGTTGCTTATTACGGTCTATTCCATCGGAACAGAGCTGAAATTCGGACGTGCAAGGGAGTGGATACAGATGGCAGACTATAACATCTTTGTTGCTCTGACGGGCAAATTACTCCCACAGACGCTTATCTTCCTGAGTATTTTCTTAGGTTTTGAATGGTACATATACGGTTATCTGAACTTCCCACACCCTGGTGGACTGCCGATGATACTGCTGATAGCCGTGCTGACAGTGCTGTCCTCACAAGGCTTTGGTGCCTTTGCATTCGGTCTGATGCCGTCATTGAGAATGTCAATGAGTGTGTGTTCACTGTGGGCAGTGGTGGGTTTCTCTGCCTGTGGTGCCACCTTCCCACTCTTTGCAATGGACGGAATGATTCAGGCTTTGGCTGAGATTATCCCTCTACGTCATTACTATATGATCTATCAGATATGTGTTTTCAATGGTTATCCACTGATCGACGCATGGCAGAATGTCATCATTCTCGTTGGCTTTGCATGTCTGCCTATCCTCACAATGAGGAACCTTAAGCGAGCAATGCTTGAATATGTGTATATTCCATAGGGGCAATAATTATGACAAACAACAAGAATAAAACAATCCCAATAATGGATAAAGCAGCGGCATCTGTGAAGAAATCTGTTTCGGGATTGTATGATTTTCTCTCTTCTTTCTGCTATATCTGGTGGCTGGAGATGAAGAGTACGGTGAAGGATGAGGGCGTATTGATCTTCTTCCTACTGGTTCCGTTGGCTTATCCGTTGCTTTATTCGTGGATATATAACAATGAAGTGGTGCGCGATGTGCCTGTTGCCATCGTCGATCTCTCCCACTCTGCTGCATCACGTGAGTTCATTCGTAGCTTTGATGCGTCTCCGGATGTGCGTGCAGCCTACTATTGTAACAACCTTCAGGAGGCAAAGGACCTCGTAGGACACCAGGCTGTGAAGGGCGTTTTGTACTTTCCTGAGAACTTCGACAGGGCACTGGGACGTGGAGAACAGGCGCATGTGGGTGTTTATTGTGACATGAGTCTGATGCTAACATACAAGGCTATCTATCAAACTGCACAGACTGTAGCACTCGAATTGAACTCTGAAAGACTGAAACACAAAAGCTTTTCGTTCACAGAACGGGATGAGGAGATAAACACTGAGCCGTTGGCTGTGGACGCGAAAGCTATCTTTAATACGACGGGAGGCTATGGTAACGCTATTCTTCCTGGGGTTTTAATCCTCATTTTGCAGCAGACACTACTATTGGGAATCGGTCTTTCGGCGGGTACGGCACGTGAAAACAACCGCTTTCAGGACCTTGTTCCTATCGGGAAGCACTATAACGGCATCCTGAGAATAGTACTCGGAAAGTCGTTTTGCTACTTTATGATCTACTGTGTGATGGCAGCTTACGTGACGATGGCTGTGCCTTATTTCTTCGGATTCACGATGCTTGCACATGCTTCCGACCTCTTCTGGCTGCTACTGCCTTATCTTCTTGCGGTGATTTTCTTTGGTATGACGGTCTCTTGCCTTGTCCGTTACCGTGAGAACGTGATGCTATTGGTGGTCTTTACATCCGTCCCACTGCTCTTTCTCACGGGTGCTTCGTGGCCACAAAGCAACATTCCGGGCTATTGGCAAGGCTTCAGTTGGCTGATTCCTTCAACCTTTGGCGTGCGTGGTTACCTGCGCATTGCATCAATGGGGGGCACCTTGGACGACATATTACCTGAGGTTCGGACACTTTGGATACAAGCTGTCATCTACTTCACCACGACTTGTTTCGTTTATCGTTTCCAGATAATCAATGCGCGAAAGCACGCTATTGCGCACTATGAGATGATTCAGAACAAGATAAAAAAGGCACGTGAGGAGAAAGTACAAAAGGAGAACAAGGGATGATATCTGCCTTCGTGAAAAGTGAAGGAACAACTGTTTTTGTAAAATAAACTACTCATTGAATTTCAGAAGGGCATCTTTTGCGTTGTAAAAGATGCCCTTTTGCATGGTAAAAGGTGCCCTTTTGATGTGTAAAAGACGCCCTTTTGCAACGCAAAAGATGCCCTTTTACTTTGCTTTTTGTAAGCTGTTGAATATCTGATGGTTACAGAGTTGAAAATAATCAGTTTTCGTGTAATAACTAAAGTGTGATGGTTTAAATTCTGTAAGGTTATTTCATGTGACGTATTACAGCCCTTTTGGTGCATTCGTTGCTATATCTCCGAGTAAGCAATGGTGCATGTTTTGCAGATAGAAAAAGAAAAAAGGAGCCTTGTTATAGGGCTCCTTTTAGCTTTAATATGTAACTTTGCAGACAGAAAAATAATTGGAAAGAGAATGGAAACAGCAGATTTACAAATTTCGAATGAAGAGAAATTCAGAGATGATTTAGTCACCTATCTGCAAGGTAAAGACCTTGTTGACAGTATGTTACCCGATGCTCCGGACATTGAAGAGAAGTGGACGGGCATCGCTGAAGCCTATCTGCCAGATGGCACAAAGGAGTTTGCTGCCTACCCTACTGTCTCCCTTGGCTGGATGATGTATGTGGGTATGGCTGTGGCAAAATACTGGGATGAAGACTGGTCTATATATAATAAGGTGGAAAATCTATATACTTATCTTCGTGATCGGATTGATTATGACCACATGGATGACTACATCTGTGAGAAGGTTCTGTTGCTTTCAGCCGACGAACGCAAGTCATTGACTGCCATCGTTGGGGAATGTGCCGCCCGCACGAACAGTCTTCTGCGTCATCTTCCCATAGAAGCTGGAAGCAAAGAGGCGTTCATGGCTTATGTTGCTGCGCTTCATCAGCTCTATCTGATGGGTGCAGCCATGCAACTGAAGCGCATGGGATATCACATGACGAAGCTTTAAGCGTTCTTTTCTTTCTGTACTTTTGCCCAACGAAAGGGCTGGCATCGTATTGAGAAAGAATGTCTTTTGGCAGTTGATGTATAGGTCGGACGACTTATAAAACAATAATAAAACGGCAGTTTAAAGCCAGACATAAAGAAAGGACAAATGCCCTCGTCCATCCGTAACAGAATCTGTCCATCGGATAAACGAAGGCATTTGCCCTTTTTAATTGGTAACTATCGGTGCCTCAGAAGCACCCATCTGTTCCTTAGAAGTATTCCTCCTGTATGCCGTTTACGTTGATAGTATCAGCCGTTTGACACGGATTGAACTTGGCAGGAATAGCAAATTTCTTGTTCGGATTATAGCCTAATCGAGGGTCAGCAAAGACCTTTTGCATGTAGTAAGCCCATACTGGCAGGGCTGTAGTAGCACCTTGTCCCATGCTGGTGTTGTCGAAATGGATGTCACGATCCTCACCTCCGACCCAGCAACCACTGACCAATTCAGGCGTAATACCCAAGAACCAACCATCGGAATTGTTGTTAGTTGTACCCGTTTTTCCACCTATATCGCCCGTAAGATGGTATGCATAACGCAGTCTGCTGGCTGTTCCTCCCTCAATAACAGCACGTAACATATCAATCATTTGATAAGAGCTTATCTCGGAAATAACCTCCGTCATAAGTGGTTGGAACTTAGCAATGACATTCCCATGACTGTCTTCTATCTTCGTAACGAAGAGCGGTGAGCATCGAATACCACCGTTTGCAAATGTCGTATAGGCACTTGTCATCTCGCCAACTGATACCTCACACGGTCCAAGACTTAGCACAGGACTTGTGTTTTTATCAATGTCTGGGTTGTTCAAGCCAAAGTCATGCAGGATATTCACAAACTGTGTAGGACCTAAAAGGTTGATAAGATAAGCCGATATCCAGTTGTTTGATTGCTGAAGACCCCATCTCAATGGTACTTCCTGCCCATATCTGGCATGTGAACCATTACGTGGTGTCCATCCACCGTACGTCCTTTGAACATTAGGAGCAAGTGTACAAGGAGTCATACCATTCTGCATTGCCAGCGCATAGAGGAACGGTTTGATCGTAGAACCCACCTGTCGGCGTCCTCCCATGACCACATCATACTTGAAATGTTGGTAGTCTATATCGCCAACGTACGCCTTTACGGCTCCAGTATGTGGATCCATGCTCATGAAAGCAGCCCTTAAGAATGACTTATAGTACCGAATTGAATCGATAGGGGTCATCACTGTGTCAATATCTCCATGATAAGTGAAGATCGTCATCTCATGTGGAGTGCGGAAACTACGCTTGATTTCCTCTGGAGTAGCACCCTGTTCCTTCATCCGACGGTATCTTAGACTCTGTCGACAGGCACGGTTGAGAATCTGTTTGATAGCCCTGTGAGAGATATTTGATGAGAAAGGAGCATCCTTTTTATAGCGCATTGCCTGGTTGAACTGCGCCTGTAGATAGCCACCTACGTGCTTTCTGACCGCTTCCTCTGCGTATTGTTGCATGCGAGTGTCGATAGTTGTATAGATACGAAGTCCATCTGTATTCACATTATAAGGCTCTCCATTACGCTTCATGTTCTTATTACACCATCCATAAAGTGGATCTTGCTCCCACGCAATGGAGTCTAATACGAACTGACGAGCCTGCCATGCTTGGTAATTGTCGCGCTCTGGCTTCTTTTCCATCATGTATTGACGCAAGAAAGCTTGGAAATAATCAGCCGAACCATTGATGGGTTTGGCTTTAGTAAAGTGTACTCCGAGTGGTCTTTGGGATAGTTCTGCATACTCAGCCTTGGTTACATAGCCTGATTTTACCATCTGCATGAGCACCACATTACGGCGTTGCAGGCAGCGTTCTGGGTGTCTGAGCGGGTTGAACATAGATGGATTCTTGCATAAACCGACCAATAATGCCGCTTCAGTAACGGTCAATTTGCGTGGTTCCTTATTGAAATAGACGTTCGCAGCACGCTTAATACCCACCGCATTGTGAAGGAAATCGAAGTAATTGAAATACATTGCAAGAATCTCTTCCTTGGTAAAGTGGCGTTCAAGTTTGACTGCTATGATCCATTCTATAGGCTTTTGCAGTAAACGTTCCAGTGTACTGTGCGCCTTTTCAGAGAACAATTGCTTTGCCAACTGCTGTGTAATGGTTGATCCACCACCAGCACTAGCCTGTCTCATGACGCCCCTCTTGATGATAGCACGTCCTAAAGCGATGAAGTCAATGCCTGAATGTTCATAGAATCTCTCATCCTCTGTGGCAACAAGTGCGTGTACAAGATGTGGTGACAAGCCGTTATAGTCAATGGCAACGCGGTTATTATTATCCTGATTCCACGTACCGATGAGTTGTTGATCAGAAGAGTATACCTGCGAAGCGAACTTATCTATAGGGTTAGAAAGCTCATCCATGTCAGGCATATAACCAACCCATCCATTCCAAACGGATATGAAGAATACAAAGATAAAGCCGAGAACGGCTATCAGAGATCCCCAAAGGAAATGTACAAAGTGTCTTCTCATAAACTTATGAAAAATATTATGCAAAGATAACGTAAATGAATGGATAAGCAAAATAAATAAAACTTTTTTTGTTGTATACGTATTTTTCACATTTGTCGATTGATGTTTAAGGAAATAAATACCTACCTTTACACGCAGAAAAGGAACAAATCATCACAAAAAAGAGATGGGAAAACATAACTTTGTGAACATTCAGGGACTTGACCGTGAGCAGTTACTTTACTTAATAGAGATGGCTAAGGAGTTCGAAGCACATCCTAATCGTGAACTTCTCAAAGGGAAAGTAGTGGCAACGCTCTTCTATGAGCCATCAACACGTACACGTCTGAGTTTTGAGACGGCTGCCAACAGACTTGGTGCACGTGTCATTGGCTTTACAGATGCAAAGGTTTCGAGCGTCAGTAAAGGTGAAACACTGAAGGATACGATCCTCATGGTGTCCAATTATGCGGATGCTATTGTCATGCGGCATTATATAGAAGGGGCTGCACAATACGCATCTGAGGTGGCTCCAGTGCCTATCATCAATGCTGGAGACGGGGCACATCAGCACCCATCACAGTGTCTGCTCGATCTCTATACCATCTATCAGACACAGGGAACATTGGAGAATCTGAACATATACCTTGTGGGTGACCTTAAGTATGGTAGGACTGTTCACTCGTTGATCATGCAATGCGCCACTTCAACCCAACGTTTCACTTTATTGCTCCTAAGGAACTTGCTATGCCAGAGGAGTATAAACTCTATTGTCATCAGCATGGTATACGCTTCGAAGAGCATGAGGATTTCACGCCAGAGGTGATTGCTCACGCCGATATTCTGTATATGACACGTGTGCAAAAAGAGCGTTTCTCCGATCTTATGGAGTACGAACGTGTGAAGAACGTTTATATTCTCCGTCGTGATATGCTCTCTTTGGCGCGTCCGAACATGAAGATTCTGCACCCATTGCCACGTGTGAATGAGATTGCATACGATGTGGATGACAGTTCACATGCCTACTATATTCAGCAGGCACGCAATGGACTTTTCGCCCGTGAAGCCATCTTCTGCCACTGTCTGGGTATATCTTTGGAAGAAATTAAAGCTGATAAAACCATCATATAACAAATTAGATTATATTATGACTAAGTGGAAATATCTTGTCTTTACAGTCTTTATGTTATGCTTAACAGTACTTATTTCTGGTTGCCATAAGTCTGATTTAGTCGGAGATTGGGAACCTATGAGATGGCAATCTGACCTTTCTGGTGATCTACATAAGCTTTCTGTCCCTACTTCGGGAGGTACTTATACGTTGAGATGTACTAACTATACAAAACTTAGATTTGCCAGTATGACACACGATAATAGTACTGTTGGTATTGGGGAAGATGCTGAAATCTTTGTTTATCACATTACGACAAAGTGGAGTGATGTGGCACTTGAGAATAATATTCTCACCATAGAAGTATCTCCTAATACTACAGGTAGAGTCCGCAGACTTGTTGTTAGAGTGTCTGCAGGTGATGCTTTTGACCAGATAGTTGTCACTCAATCAAAATAAATATACTATGTCTAAGAAAGAACGATTGGTTGCCGCCATTGAGAACGGCACCGTAATAGACCATATACCATCTGAGAAGACCTTCCAGGTGGTCAACCTTTTACAGCTCCAGAAGCTCTCCACACCCGTTACTATCGGCTATAACTTCTCATCGAAGATGGTAGGTACAAAGGGAATCATAAAGGTCAGCGATAAATTCTTCACTGATGCGGAGATCTCCCGTCTGTCGGTCGTGGCACCGAACGTGGTACTCAACATCATTAAAGACTATGAAGTGGTAGAGAAGAAGAAGGTAGTGACACCGGATGAGCTTCGGAGCATTGTCAAATGTAACAACCCTAAGTGCATTACCAACAACGAACCGATGAGTACTATCTTCAATGTCGTTGACAAAGAGCACGGTATCATCAAGTGCCACTACTGTGATAAAGAACAGGATATAGACAAGGTTGAACTGGTTTAAAGGACTGTTGGTTGCCCACACTCGCCCACTCTGTCACGTGGAAAACGATGGTAAGGGATGGGGAGGAGAATTACTTATGTAAAGTAAATTCACATAGTACAACGCAATACATGCCCTTTTGCATTCTAAAAGACGCCCTTTTGCACTTCAAAAGATGCCCTTTTACCATGCAAAAGGGCATCTTTTACATCGTAAAAGGGCACCTTTTGCGAGCCTCTTTGTAACCTTCTGAATACGTGATGGTTGCAAAGTCGAAAATGAAAGGTTTTCCTTGATTTTGCAATGAATATCCGATAAAAATATGTAAAGTCCTTTCATGTATCCCCATCCCTTATCCATTCGTACGCATCAGGTTCTGTTTTGAAGAATGATAGCATCCGTTTCTCCAGGAACAGAGAGGTTATCAGAATGATATTTCCCTATAATAAGAGGTGGATATCATTTTTTTTCGTACATTTGCAGTCATAGTGGAGAGTATTAAACTTGTACTCTTACCAACCAGTTAGGATTCATAATGGATAATAAAGAAGCGACATTAGAGTTAGGAACGAAGCCTGTAGGCAAGTTATTGGCACAATATGCAATGCCAGCTATGATAGCTATGACAGCCGCTTCGCTCTATAACATCATTGACCGTGTCTTCATTGGGCAGGTGGTTGGTCCTTTGGCAATATCCGGACTGGCGATAACTTTTCCCTTCATCAACCTTGGTGCAGCCTTCGGAGCAGCCGTTGGCATTGGTGCATCAACGGCAATCAGTGTGAAACTCGGGCAACGTGACTATGCAACAGCACAGAATATCCTTGGCAATACGGTGACATTGAACCTCATTGTCGGTATCTCTTTCTCCATTGTATGCCTCCTTTTCCTTGATCCCATCCTACGTTTCTTCGGTGCAAGTGACGCCACTATCCCCTATGCACGTAGCTTCATGGAAGTGATATTGGCTGGAAACGTCATCTCCCACATGTACTTTGGTATGAATGCTCTGCTGCGTGCAGCATCCAAACCACGGCAGGCAATGATGGCAACCATCTTCACTGTCTTCATGAACATTGTCCTGGACGTCATCTTTATATGGTGGTGGCATTGGGGAATACGCGGTGCAGCCTTTGCAACAGTTATCTCTCAGGCACTGGCTTTGTGCTGGCAGATGAAGCAGTTTGCCGATCAGAAAGCCTTACTTCACCTGAAACGGGGTATCTATCGACTGAAGAAGCATCTGGTAGAAAACATCATTTCAATCGGTATATCCCCCTTCCTGATGAATACCTGCGCATGTATCGTGGTCATCTTCATCAACAATCAGCTCGTCCGATACGGTGGTGACCTTGCAGTAGGAGCCTACGGCATAGCCAATAGCATAGCGATGATCTTCATAATGTTCATCATTGGATTGAATCAAGGTATGCAACCGATAGCCGGTTATAACTATGGTGCCCAGCAAACCGACCGTCTTATGCGTGTGTTGAAGTACGCTATCATTGCCGCAACATGTATTATGGTTACGGCATGGTTGATAGCTCACCTTGCACCTTACTATTGTGCACGTATGTTTACGACAAGTCCTGAACTGATAGAGCAGGCTATTAAAGCCTTAAAGATAAACATGATGATGTATCCAGTCATAGGTTATCAGATGGTAGTAACGAACTTCTTCCAGTGTATTGGTAAAGTGAAAATCAGTATTTTCCTCTCCCTCTCCCGTCAGTTGTTGTTCCTTATTCCTCTGCTTCTCATCCTTCCGCAGTTTTTCGGACTGAATGGAGTATGGGCATCTCTGCCTGTGAGTGACATAACAGCAGCCATTACGGCAGCTATCATCATGACGATTTACATGCGACGCATACGTCGTCAGAACGTAAAAGAAGTGAAACAATAAATGATAATCTAAAGATATGGATAAGAAACTGATAATAAATATTGGCCGACAGATAGGTAGTGGCGGTCGTATTATAGCAAAGATGCTTGCCGAAGAGTTCGACTGTCAGTTCTTCGATCGTGAGATTTTGAACCTTGCAGCCAAGGAAAGTGGATTCTCGGAGAAGTTCTTTGAGCAGAACGATGAGCAGAAAGGCTTCCTGAAAAGCCACTTCCATATTCATCTTCCGATGCTGGCTGACAACAATTTCTACAAGAGTAACTTCTCTCAGGAGAGCCTTTATCAGTTCCAAAGTGATGCTATCCGCGAGGTAGCAGAGAAGTATTCACGCTGCGTTTTCGTGGGTCGGACGGCTGATTACATCCTTCGTGACAACCCCAATACGGTCAATGTCTTCATCACGGCATCGCTTAAGACACGCATTGCCAACGTATGTGAACGCCGTGGATGTACGGAGGAAGAAGCACGAAAGATCATTGAAAACGGTGAGAGTGAGCGTGCCAAATATTACAATTACTACACAGCCAAGACGTGGGGATACGCTGAAAGCTATGATCTTTGTATCGATGCAAGCATCTTAGGACTGGAAAAAACCAAGGACTTGATAGCAGATTTCATAAGAAAAAGGTGAAACACATCGGTATAATATCAGATACTCACGGCTATTGGGACGATAAATACGAGTATTATCTTGGCGAATGTGACGAGATATGGCACGCTGGTGACATTGGTTCCATGGAGGTTGCAGACCGCTTTGAAGCCATGAAACCCATCTTCAGGGCTGTGTATGGTAACATTGACGACTATGATATGCGTGCTCGTTATCGTGAGATACTTCGCTTCAAGTGCGAGGATGTCGACGTACTTCTTAAGCATATCGGAGGTTATCCTGGGCGTTATGACCGCTCAGTGCAGAGCATGCTCTACGCATCTCCGCCTAATCTCTTCGTAGACGGGCATTCACACATCCTTAAAATACAGTTTGACAAGACGCTGAACCTTCTCCATATCAACCCAGGAGCAGCCGGAATGAAAGGCTGGCACAAGGAACGTACATTGGTAAGGTTGACCATTGATGGTAATAAATTCACTGATTGTGAAGTTATAACATTAGGAGATAAGACGTCACGTATATAATATAATAATGTATAAAGCCTGATTATTATTAACAGAAAACAAATTAATAGATATCGATATGAAAACTTACTTAGTAACAGGTGCCGCCGGTTTCATTGGCGCTAACTACATCAAGTATCTGCTTCACAGGAAGTATGAGAACGAGGACATCAAGGTTATCATCCTCGATGCATTGACTTATGCAGGTAATCTCGGGACAATTAAGGACGACATTGACGACAAACGCTGCTTCTTTGTGAAGGGTGACATCCGTGATCGTGAGCTTATTGACCGTCTCTTTGCTGAGAATGACATTGATTATCTTGTTAATTTCGCAGCAGAAAGCCATGTTGACCGTTCTATTGAGGACCCACAGCTCTTCCTTTCAGTGAACATCTTGGGTACACAGAACCTCATGGACGCAGCACGTCGGGCATGGGTGACAGGCAAAGATGCCCAGGGTTACCCTACATGGAAGGCTGGTAAACGTTATCATCAGGTATCAACAGATGAGGTATATGGCTCACTTGGTGCTGAAGGATACTTCACTGAGAAGACTCCACTGTGCCCACATAGCCCCTACTCTGCCAGCAAAACAAGTGCTGATCACTTCGTAATGGCTTATCGGGACACCTATCATATGCCTGTAAGTATCACCCGTTGTTCTAACAACTATGGACCTTATCACTTCCCAGAGAAGCTCATTCCGTTGATAATCAACAATATTCTTGAAGGTAAGAAGCTTCCAGTCTATGGCGAAGGACTGAATGTTCGTGACTGGCTTTACGTCGAAGATCACTGTAAAGCCATTGATATGGTGGTACGAGAGGGGCGTGAAGGCGAAGTATATAACGTTGGTGGACACAACGAAATGAAGAACCTCGACATCGTAAAGCTCACCATCAAGACTATTCATGACATGATGGAAGCTGACAAGAGTCTGCGTTCTATCCTCAAAAAGCAGGTGAAAGAGGCCAATGGAGACATCGATATCAGCTGGATTAACAATGATCTCATCACTCATGTGCCTGATCGTCTGGGGCACGATGCCCGCTATGCCATCGATCCTACAAAGATAAAGGATGAGTTGGGATGGTATCCTGAGACCAAATTTGCTGATGGTATCGTTAAAACTATCCGTTGGAACCTCGACAATCAGGACTGGATTCAGGAGGTAACATCGGGCGATTACCAGAAGTATTACGATATGATGTACACCAAAAAAGGAAGATAAGACATGTAAACATAGGGACAAGCTCATGCAGCTTGTCCACCTTTTTATGATAAAACCTTCTCTCACATGAAGAAAATCCTACTATTAGGCTCAGGAGAACTGGGTAAAGAGTTTGCTATTGCAGCCAAACGTGCAGGGCAATATGTCATTGCTTGCGATAGCTATGACAATGCTCCGGCTATGCAAGTGGCTGATGAATCGGAAGTAATAGACATGCTTGACGGTACAGCACTTGATGCTGTGGTGAGTTTTCACAGCCCAGATCTCATCATTCCAGAGATAGAAGCGATACGGACAGAGCGTCTTTTGGAGTATGAAAGACAAGGTATTCAGGTCGCACCATCGGCTCGTGCCGTCAATTTCACTATGAATCGGCGGGCAATACGTGACCTTGCAGCACGCGAACTGGGACTACGTACTGCCAAATACTTCTATGCTAAGACTTACGAAGAGTTCCGTTCAGCCGCTGATGATATTGGTTTCCCATGTGTTGTGAAGCCTTTGATGAGCTCAAGTGGGCACGGTCAGAGCTACGTTCACAATGATGAAGAGCTTGAAGAGGCGTATCGTAATGCCATGGAGGGCGCTCGCGGAGATGTGAGAGAGGTCATAATAGAGGAGTTTATAGACTTTGATAGCGAGTTTACGTTGCTAACTGTCACGCAGAAAGACGGTCCAACACTCTTCTGTCCACCTATTGGTCATATCCAGAAGGGTGGTGATTACCGTGAGAGTTGGCAGCCTTACGCTATCTCTGAGGATGCTTTACGACAGGCAGAGCACATTGCTGATGAGGTAACACGGGCTCTTACAGGGTATGGTATATGGGGAGTTGAGTTCTTCCTGACCAAGAAAGGTGAGGTAATCTTCTCTGAATTATCTCCAAGACCACATGATACGGGTATGGTAACATTGGCACATACAACGAATTTCAATGAGTTCGAACTGCATTTTCGGGCTGTTATGGGACTGCCAATCCCTGCCATTCACCTTGAACATGCTGGTTGTTCAGCTGTTATCTTGTCACCATTTGAGTCGGGAAAGCCACTGTCTTACAACTTAGAAGATGCCTGCAAGGAGGACCGTACACGCCTTCGCATCTTTGGAAAGCCCGTTGCTCATGTTGGCAGACGTATGGGTGTAGCCCTTTGTTATGGGGAAGTTGGGACCGATATGGATGCTTTACGTGACAAGACAAAGCGTGTTGCAGCCACCGTTTTGGGTACTGATCCCTACATGAAGAAGTAATATTTGAAGGCATTTCGTCGTTATATAACAAAGAAAAGCAGTACTTCCATAGTTCATCAGATGATAAACTGATAGGAAAAAGCAGTACTTGCATAGGTCTTTAGTTGATAAAATGATGGAGAAAAGCAATACTTCTTTAGGACAGATAATATCACTTCCGAAGGTTGTTGACCCACGTGGCAACCTCACAGTAGCGGAGAATATGAAGGAAATACCCTTCCATATCTCTCGTGTTTATTGGACTTATGATGTCCCATCTGGCTCCTTTCGCGGTGGACATGCCCATAAACACTGTCGTGAAGTTATTGTTGCTGTCAGTGGATCGTTCACCATTACGCTCGACAATGGACGTGAAAAGAAGTCTTATACACTCAACCGACCCTACCAAGGACTGCTTGTTGACACTGATATATGGCGCACACTTGATGATTTTTCATCAGGTTCTGTGTGCCTTGTGTTGGCAGAAGACCTCTTTGATGAGGATGATTACATCCGTAATTACAAAGATTTTATTGACTATTTAAAGCAGAAATAGCTATGAAACAGCGCTATTATTCTAAAGTAGATGCTTGGCTTTTCATCGCTTTAGCAGCTCCTTTCATCGCCTTGGTATTGTTTTTTATCGTTCCAGAAGACCCATTTAATGACGTATGGGAGCTCATTATACCCACTATTATTGTTGCTTTCTGCTACTTGATAATCTTCCTTTGCCTTCCATGTTACTATGAAATTGATGGCAAATACTTAAGAATACGAAGTGGAATCATCGTAAAACGCGATCTGCTTATCCCTGAAATTCGCGAAGTTAAGGACTCTCATGACCCGATTACTGCCCCTGCTATGTCTTTAAAGCGTATCTGTATAACAACGAAAGGCGGTTCTGAAGCACTCATATCACCAAAGAATAAAGAAGAGTTTATTGCTTCTTTACTCCGTATCAACCCTAATATTAAATGTTCAAAGTAAGACAATACACGAGAGAGGACGAACTTGAATGGAATAACTTCGTAGAGAATTCGAAGCAAGGAACGTTCCTTTTCAATCGTTCTTACATGGATTATCATGCTGATAGGTTCCATGATTGCTCGTTGATGGTCTATAGGAAGGACCGACTCTATGCCCTTTTGCCTGCCAATAGGTTGATACTACGCTTTATTCACACCAAGGACTGACCTACGGAGGACTCATTACGAATGCAGAAGCTACTGCTGTGGGGGTGTGTGAAGCCTTTCTTGAAATCAATAAATACCTCTATGGCATAGGAATACAGCATGTTTTGTATAAGTGTATGCCCTGGATTTATCATAGGATACCGGCTGAAGAGGATTTATATGCACTCTTTCATGTATGCAAGGCACGTCTTATACACCGTTATATAGCATCTACTATCGACCAGACAAACCCCATTAAATGGCGAAAAGACCGGCAACATGGGGTTAAGAGTGCATTAAAAGAAGGGTTGATCATTGAGCGTAAGAGCAAGGATCTGGACTTGTTTTGGGATATTCTCACGAACAACTTACAGGCAACTTACCATGCCAAACCTGTCCATACACTTGAGGAAATGACATTATTAACCCATCATTTCCCTGATAATATACCCCTATACATGGCTCGACAAGGTGATAAATACCTTGCAGGAGTACTCCTCTACGTCACATCTAACGTTGTTCACACGCAGTATATATCAGCAACAACAGAAGGAAAGGAACTCCATGCCGTTGATGCTATCTGTCATCAGATCATCAAAGAAGACTATAAAGATGTGCACTTCTTCGACTTTGGTACTTCAAATGAGGATTCTGGAGACTATCTCAATGCTGGTCTTATCCAGCAAAAGGAGGGCTTTGGCGCACGAGCTGTATGTTATGACCAATATGAATGGGACATAACAGAAGATATTCTAACCCCTTATTCCCTACCGACAATACGAAAACAAGATGATTGATTACCTCTCTTTAAAGCGCATAACAGACTTACATGCTGCTGAGATAACGGCAGCTGTCAACCGAGTTGTGGGTTCAGGATGGTATCTGCAAGGACAGGAGACGCAGCAGTTTGAGACAGAATACGCCCAATACATAGGTACTAAGCACTGCATAACATGTGGGAACGGACTCGATGCATTGTCTCTTATCCTTCGTGCTTACATGGAATTGGGATGCTTAAAGGAAGGAGATGAGGTCATTGTACCCGCCAATACGTATATAGCAACCATCCTTTCCATCACCGAAAATCGGTTGGTACCAGTCCTTGTAGAGCCAGATATCAACACATTAGAGCTTGACGAACGACTCATAGAACAAGCTATTACATCGAAAACACGTGCTATTATGCTCGTACATCTCTATGGAAGATGTGCCTATACACCCCTGATTACCGAACTTTGTCAGCATCATAAGCTCCTGCTTCTTGAAGATAATGCACAGGCACATGGTTGTTATTATAAGGAGAAACGCACTGGAAGTCTTGGCAATGCAGCTGCCCACAGCTTCTATCCGGGTAAGAATCTCGGTGCATTGGGTGATGCTGGAGCAGTCACAACAGATGATGAAACGCTGGCAAAGACCATAAGAAGTCTTGCAAACTATGGTTCTTCCCGAAAATATGAGTTTACTTTCAAAGGCAGAAACAGTAGGATGGATGAGATACAAGCGGCTGTCCTGCGTGTCAAACTACCCTATTTAGATGAAGAAAACCGCCGAAGAAAAGAGATAGCAAGGCTCTATCAATCGGCTATCCATCATCCCAAGATAACGATAACGGCTGATAACGACCGTGATAACGTCTATCATATCTTTCCCATACTATGTCCTGAACGGGAGGAAATGCAGCTTTATCTGAGAGAAAAGGGTGTTGGAACGATGATCCACTACCCCATTCCGCCCCATCAACAACAGGCTTATCACGAATGGAACAACAGACATTATCCCCTTACGGAGCGTATCCACAGAGAAGAACTGTCACTCCCTTGCAATCCAACGATGACGGATGACGACTGCAAATACATTATAGAACAAATCAATCATTACCCATCAAACTTTTAACCCAAATGAGAACAAGACATTATCTCTCATCGACGATGTTGGCATTGATGGCATTAAGCACACAAAACACTGATGCTTCGTGCCTCCGAATATCCCCTTCAACAGTGCTCAGTTGTCCTGCTGATGCTGTAAAACTACTATCAAAACGTCCGAAAGAGGCTGACAGACTGTTCCGATCAGAAGCTGTTGAGAAAGAAATACAACGCATTCTGCGTCAGATAACCAATAAACGACTGGCATGGATGTTTGAGAATTGCTTCCCAAACACACTCGATACCACTGTGCATTACAGTGAAGACGACAAAGGAACACCCGATACTTTCGTCTATACAGGCGACATTGCAGCCATGTGGTTGCGTGATTCCGGTGCACAGGTGTGGCCTTACGTACAACTGGCAGGCAAGGATAAGAAGCTGAAGAAGATGCTTGCAGGAGTCATAAACAGACAGATGAAGTGCATAAACATTGACCCTTATGCCAATGCCTTCAACCAAAAGCCCGACCCGAAAGGCCCTTGGATGACTGACGATACGGCTATGAAGCCCGAATTGCACGAAAGAAAGTATGAGATTGACTCCCTTTGCTATCCCATCCGACTGGCTTATGAATACTGGAAGGTGACGGGTGACACGAGTGTCTTTGGTGAAGAATGGATCAAAGCCATTGAGAATATCCTCAAAACCTTCCGTGAACAGCAGAAGAAAGACGGCAAAGGAAGTTACAAATTCCTACGTGTGACGGACAGAGCACTTGATACTATGAACAATGCAGGCTGGGGTGCACCCGTAAAACCTGTGGGATTGATAGCTTCAGCATTCCGTCCTTCGGATGATGCAACGACCCTTCAGTTCCTTGTTCCCTCCAATTTCATGGCGGTTTCATCATTGCGTAAGGCGGCAGAGATACTCAATAAGGTGAACCACAACGACAATCTTGCACGGCAATGCAGTGATCTGGCAAACGAAGTGAGTGCAGCACTGAAGAAATATGCCGTCTATAATCATCCGAAGTACGGTAAAATATACGCCTATGAGGTGGATGGTTTCGGCAATTACTTCCTTATGGACGATGCCAACGTGCCCAGTCTCCTCGCAATGCCTTATCTTGGCGACGTCAGTCAGGACGATCCTATCTATCAGAACACACGCCGCTACGTGTGGAGTGAGGACAATCCCTACTTCTTCCGTGGTAAGGTTGGAGAAGGAATAGGCGGTCCGCACGTAGGATATGACATGGTTTGGCCAATGTCAATCATGATGCGTGCCTTCACATCGCATGATGATAAGGAGATAAAAGAGTGTGTTGAGATGTTAATGAATACGGATGCTGGCACAGGATTCATGCACGAGAGTTTCAACAAAGATGATGCTTCAAAGTTTACACGAGACTGGTTTGCATGGCAAAATACACTCTTTGGTGAGCTCATCATAAAACTTGTAAATGAAGGAAAGGTAAATCTTTTGAATAGTATTAAGTAACAAGTAATCTTCTATATAACCTTATAACACAGAGAATAGGCAGATGTGGGATATTACACTATATAATAAAAGAAGAAGTTGTACGTTATGCGATATTTAAAGAAAACAAAGAATAAATCGAATATTTTACGTTCTTTAACATTAAATATTTGCATGTATAGTTTAATTCCCATATCTTTGCAACGTGTTTTTCATGGTATTAGATTATTAAGGTTAGAAGATTAGTTGTTGTGAAACAAGTAATCTTTCAGTCCCAGACCAACAGTCTGGGACTTTTTTTATTTCTATTGGTTAACACTTTATTTCCTTCTATGGTTTGAATCACGGCTCCTACCCATTTTTAACGTCTTTTTACAGCACTCGACTGGTGAGGTTCTATGCCTCAAAAGGGCTGAAATATTGTATTAAGAAAAGTCCTTACATATTTTGCACTACTAATGAATGGAAATCAAAGGAAAATGGTTCATTTTCACTTTTGTAACCATCAGACAATCAATAGCTTACAGAAGGCAAAGTAAAAGGTGCCCTTTTGCGATGTAAAAGACGCCCTTTTGCATGGTAAAAGGGCACCTTTTGAAGTGTAAAAGGGCATCTTTTAGAAGGCAAAAGAGCATGTATTGCTATCCTATCATGACTTTTCATTTACATTATCTCCATCAAACGTGTACGAATATGGGCTAAAACGACTGTTGAATGGCGTCCTTTCGGCTCTTCATCCTCCATGAAACGCATGGCAATCTTTGCTTTTTCATCCTTGTATTGCATGTGACAGACCTTTCGTTTCCAATCAGTCAGCAAAGCATTACAGTCTGTTTTCATCATCCCTCTCCCACTGATGACATACGCATCTGTGACAGTTTCATGCACGTTTTATTGCTTTTATTCTTTTAATATGGATACAAAAGTAACAAAAATATTCTAATATCGAATAAAAGAAGATGATTTTCTGTGTTTTTAATGATATTTTCCTGCAAAACAGAATATATATACAGTAATTCTGTAAGAAAGGCTTTTATGATTGAAGCGTGCCGTTTTTCGTTTGAAACATCGTACCTTTGCATGCCGAAAAGAAAATGATGAGAGAATTATTTGTTCACGACAGAAGCGTTATGACACCACAAAAAAGTATTTTTCAGCGCCCAGTATGGGTTACAGTCTTTGCTCTTACGGCAGCCATAGCATGGGGTTGGGCATATCCATTGATAAAGTTAGGATTCGGAGAATTTGGTATTACACCTGACATGACAGGCTCAAAGATGCTCTTTGCAGGCATTCGTTTCTGTATATCAGGGCTTATAATCCTCTCTATTGCTGGGGTGACAAAGCGTGAATTTAAGGTTCGTGAACGCAGTGACTGGTGGTATATTCTTCTTTTCTGCATGCTGAACACCACCCTTCATTATGCTTTCTTCTATTTTGGACTGTCGCATAGTGAAGGTTCACGAGCAGCTATTCTCAACTCATTGAGTGTCTTTTCGGTTGTTATCTTCGCTTGTTTGTTCTTCAAGAGTGACCGTATGACAGCCAATAAGGTTATTGGTTGTATCATAGGCTTTGCTGGTATCGTGTCATTAAACCTTGGTGGAGCTGACAGTGGACGCTTTTCTTTGTTGGGCGATGGCATGATTATCCTCAATGCTCTTTGTGGTGCATCAGCCTCTTTGCTGATTCGTGGATTGGGAAAGCGTGTTGATGTGTTCGTAGGAACGGGTTACAGTCTTGCTATTGGTGGGACTTTACTGGTTCTTCCTGGTATCTTTTTAGGTGGAGAATTCCCCATGGTAACAGCCACGGGAAGCCTTTATTTGGTATTACTCATCGCCATTAGCACGATGGGCTTCACTCTTTACAACAAGCTTCTTACGTGTAATCCCGTTGGAAAGGTTGCCATTTACAATTCTCTGATACCTGTTGTGGGGGCTGTTACTTCTTGTTTATGCCTTGATGAGCAGTTCCAAATAAAGTATGTGATTGCTGGTGCGTTAGCAGCTACGGGTATATACATTATTAATAGGAGTAAGTAAGTGGATGAGTTGAGTGCTAAATGTAATATTCTGCAGCATCAACCAACCCCATTCTCATGGCATAACGGATGGCTTCATAGACGTTATTGACGCCTAATTTACGGAAGATATTCTTGCGATGTGTGTTTACTGTGTGGAAAGAAGAAAAGCGTTTCTCCGCAATCTCACGTGTTGTCATGCCCAAAGCAATGTCTTTCAGAATCTCAGTCTCGGTCTTTGTCAGTTTAGTCGACTCCTTATCGGCAGCAGAAATAGGCGTAAGTAACATCTCGGTAACGTGCTGACAGAGGTAACGTTCACCCCTTAAAGCATATTCAATGCACTGTTGTATCTCCGACATGCGGGCATCTTTCAGAAGAATACTTATCTTATTGTCCATGTTAACAACGCTTTGAATGAACTCAAGGCTAAGATCTTCACTCCAAAGAATGATGTGTGCACGTGGGAAACGCAGTGTGATGATCTGCAAATCAGTCTCTCCCACAAAGTCGAAGAGCGTGTAATCAACAATAATCACAGACTCCGGCTGTTCCTTTAATTGTGCAATCAGTCCGCTTTTATCGGTTACCATTTGACAGGAACATCCATCAATCTGAGACAGAAGATAAGTTATTCCTGCCCGTGTGATGTCTTGATTGTCTGCAATAATAATATTTCTCATTCCGACGATAGTGTTTATTACTCTCCTATAGAGCACAAAAGTAGGGAAAAAAGTCGAGATATTGAAAAATAATTTGTAAGTTTGCAACAATAATAAACACTTTATCTAAGATGAAAAAGATACTTATTTTTGTTGCTGGACTATGCATGTCACTTGCTGCCAGTGCACAGATCCAACGCCCGAAGCTGGTGGTTGGTTTAGTTGTTGACCAAATGAGATGGGATTATCTGTACTATTACTATAATGAATATGGCACAGATGGCTTGCGAAGACTTGTTGATAACGGGTTCTCTTTTGAGAATACTCACATCAATTATGCCCCTACTGTCACCGCCATAGGACACAGTTCAGTATATACAGGGTCGGTTCCTGCTATCACAGGTATCGCTGGGAACTACTTCTTTCAGGATGATAAGAATGTTTATTGTTGCGAAGATCCAAACGTGAAGAGCGTGGGTTCAGATAGCAAAGAAGGACAGATGAGTCCGCACAGACTGCTTGCTTCTACCATAGGAGACGAACTTCAGATATCTAATGACTTCCGTTCGAAGGTCATTGGAGTGGCTTTGAAGGACCGTGCATCTATCCTTCCGGCTGGTCATGCAGCTGATGCCGCTTATTGGTGGGACACTTCTGCAGGGCATTTCGTTACCTCTACGTTCTATACAGACCATCTTCCACAGTGGGTTATAGACTTTAATGAGAAGAATCATACCGCCCCTAACTTCAATATCAAGACCTCTACACAGGGTGTTACCATGACTTTCAAGATGGCAGAGGCAGCATTGAAGAATGAAAACCTTGGTAAAGGGAAAGAAACTGACATGCTTGCAGTGAGCATTTCATCAACAGATGCCATCGGACATGTCTACTCTACACGTGGAAAAGAGAACCATGACGTGTATATGCAGCTAGATAAAGACCTCGCACACTTCCTTAAAACACTTGACGAACAGGTGGGTAAAGGCAACTATCTGTTGTTCCTTACGGCTGACCACGGTGCTGCTCACAACTACAATTACATGAAAGAGCATCGCATTCCAGCTGGTGGTTGGGACTATAGGCAGTCTGTTAAGGACCTCAATGGCTATCTTCAAGGTAAGTTTGGCATTGCTCCTGTCATGGCAGAGGACGACTATCAGTCTTCCTTAACGACTCTTTGATAGCTGCATCAGGCTTAAAGAAGCAGCAAATCATTGACGAATCAGTTGAATACTTAAAGAAAGACCCACGATATCTGTATGTTTTCGATGAAGAAAGGATATCAGAAGTAACGATGCCACAGTGGATTAAGGAGCGAATGATCAATGGTTACTTCCGTGGAAGGTCTGGTGAGATAGGTGTAGTGACCCGTCCTCAGGTCTTTGGAGCCAAGGATTCACCAACTTATAAGGGCACTCAGCACGGTCAACCGTTCCCTTATGATACACATATTCCGTTCCTTTTGTATGGTTGGAACGTGAAACACGGAGCTACAACACAGCAGACTTACATCGTAGATATCGCTCCAACGGTGTGTGCTATGCTGCATATTCAGATGCCAAATGGATGCATTGGTACCGCAAGAAATATGGCTTTAGGCAATTAAACAGTAACAATCAACGTTTAATAGACCAAGAAACAAGAACTTAAGAGTAAGTAAATGCACATTGCAATTGCAGGAAATATTGGCAGCGGGAAGACAACTTTAACAACAATGCTTGCCAAAAGATATGGTTGGACACCACGGTTTGAGTCGGTAGACTATAACCCTTACATGGAAGATTACTATAAAGACATCAAGAGATGGTCGTTTCCTATGGAGGTTTTCTTCCTGAAAGAGCGCTTCAAAGACCTCCTTGAGATAAGCAGAAGTAAGGAGTCTGTTGTGCAAGACCGCTCCATTTACGAAGGAGTATACGTCTTTACGGAGAACAATTACGCCATGGGGAACCTTGAAAAGCGTGATTATGAAACGTATATGGAGCTCTTTGAGGACATGACAGACGTTGTTCAATACCCTGATCTGATGATTTATCTTCGGTCAACGGTGAGCCATCTTGTCACAAACATTGAGAAAAGAGGACGTAAATATGAGCAGACAATACCCTTAGACTACCTCGAAAACCTCAATAAACGCTACGAAAACTTCATTAATGAGAAGTATAAAGGACGCGTATTGACCATTGATGTGGATGAACTTGACTATCAAAATCGTCCAAAAGACTTTGGTTTTATTACTGATAAGATTGACCGTGAACTCTTCGGACTGTTCAATAATGCTTGCAAATAAAGGGCATATTACTGAAAGAAACAAAAGCGATTACATTCAAATAAACATTCAATAAATACTTCTATCATAAGAGAATATGCATATTGCAATAGCAGGTAACATCGGAGCAGGTAAGACAACACTCACCAAAATGCTCGCTAAACGTTACGGATGGAAGGCTCATTTCGAGCCTGTTGACGACAATCCATACCTGGAAGATTACTATAACGACATGAAACGATGGTCGTTCAATCTCCAGATATACTTCCTTAACAAGCGATTTCGTGATGTTGTAGACATCTCAAGGTCACAGGATACAATCATACAGGACCGTACTATCTTTGAAGATGCACGTATCTTCGCCCCTAATCTGCATGACATGGGGCTCATGTCTGAGCGTGATTTCAATAATTACTCCGACCTTTTCGAACTCATGATGTCGTTGGTGAAGCTCCCAGACTTGCTCATTTACATCAGATGTTCCATCCCTCACCTCATTGATCACATACAACAACGAGGCAGAGAGTACGAACAAACAATGCGGATAGACTACCTTCGCGGTCTGAACCAGCGTTATGAGGACTGGATAAAGACCTATAAAGGGCACTTGATGATAGTAGATGGTGACACAACAGACTTCCAATGCAACCCTCAAGACTTCAAGAAAGTCACCGATATGATTGATGATCGACTCTTCGGTTTGTTCCCAATGGAATAAGAAAAGGGAGGAAATTGGATTCATCGTGTGCGTTTATTTTGGCATGATAATTGATAGATTAAATAGTAAAGAAAGTATTAATTGCGCCTGACATACTTACTTTCGTTGGGCGACAGATAACATTTAGATATTACAATGGAAAAAGTTAAGACCCTTATAATTGGTAGTGGACCAGCCGGTTATACTGCTGCTATCTATGCAGGAAGAGCGAATCTGCAGCCAGTTCTTTACTCTGGACTACAGCCGGGAGGCCAGTTGACTACCACAACCATCGTTGAAAACTTCCCAGGATTCCATGATGGCATTGATGCTAACCAACTAATGATGGAGATGAAGCAGCAAGCTGAGACGTATGGAGCCGACGTTCGCGATGGTTCTATCGTAAAAGCAGACCTTAGTAGTCGTCCTTTCCACGTTGAAGATGAGCGTGGTAACCAGATAGAAGCTGACACTCTCATCATCGCAACAGGTGCCAGTGCCAAGTATCTGGGCCTTCCTGACGAGGAGAAATACCGTGGTCAAGGTGTCAGTGCATGTGCTACCTGCGACGGATTCTTCTATCGTAAGCGCACCGTAGCAGTAGTTGGTGGAGGCGATACTGCCTGTGAAGAGGCAATGTATCTGTCTGGTTTGGCTAAGAAAGTGTACATGATTGTGCGCAAACCACAGCTCCGTGCAGCTGAGATCATGCGTAAACGTGTTACTGAAAAAGAGAATATTGAGATTCTATATAACACCAATACCGTTGGACTCTTCGGTGATGACGGTGTTCAAGGAGCACATCTCGTACGTTTCAAGGGCGAACCTAACGAAGAGAAGTTCGACATTGCAATCGACGGTTTCTTCCTTGCTATCGGTCATACTCCTAACACTGACCTCTTCAAAGGGCAACTTGAGATGGACGATCATGGGTTTATCGTGACGAAACCAAAGTCAACTGCCACCAATATTGAGGGTGTTTACGCAGCAGGAGACGTTGCCGACCCAACCTATAGACAAGGTGTTGTGGCTGCAGCAACGGGTGCTATGGCTGCCATTGAGGTGGATCGATTCCTCCAGAAACAATAAAATAACAGTCCCGTTTCCTCTTTTTACAGAAGAGAAACGGGACTTTTTATATCAAATAGAGACCATTTTCTCTGAAGGGACACCACCCGTCAGACCATTCAAGACTAAATATAATCAGATGAAACCAATGCGAAACTTGTTCTCAATCCTATGTACGCTTGTTTTTTCCTTCATCGTTCAGGCTGCGGGCTGCAGCATTCTGATGTCGGGAATGACGGCTTGTACCAATAAAACAAGAACCATTATGCAACAAAATGATTCCGTAACATTGCCCAAGAAGCATTATTCCAAACCCAGTGATGCCACTCTCCGCAAGTTGCTTACACCCGAACAGTATGCCGTAACACAGCATGCTGCCACGGAACGACCGTTCAACAACGCTTACGACCATGAGTTCCGGGAGGGTATATATGTTGATATCACAACGGGAGAGCCGCTCTTCTCATCAACAGATAAGTATGATTCAGGCTGTGGATGGCCAGCTTTCTCAAAGCCTATCGCCCCGAGTTTAGTTACCAATCACACCGATCGTTCTCATGGAATGGTGCGAACCGAGGTCAGAAGCAGCACGGGTAATGCCCATCTTGGCCATGTCTTTGACGACGGACCAGCCGAAACGGGTGGTAAACGATATTGTATCAACAGTGCTTCCCTGCGCTTTATCCCTATTGAAGACATGAAAAAGGAGGGTTACGGGGAGTATATTAAACTATTAAGACCTATGAAAGAAATCTATGTAGCAGGTGGATGTTTCTGGGGAACAGAGCATTATCTGAAACAAATACATGGCGTTACGGCAACAGAAGTGGGTTACGCCAACGGTGTTATCAAGAATCCAACGTATGAAGAGGTGTGCACTGACAGGACAGAGTTTGCTGAAGCCGTGCGCATAACGTATGATCCGAAGGTGATAAGTCTGAAGTTTTTGCTTGAACTTTACTTCAAATCAATCGACCCAACAAGTGTGAATCAGCAAGGAAACGACCGTGGGACGCAGTATCGTACGGGTGTTTATTACACTGATCCAGCTGATCTTCCCGTCATCAAGCAGGTGTTTGCCGAGGAAGAGAAAGCCACTAAGGGCAGACTTGCAGTAGAGATGGAGCCGTTGAAGAACTTCTATAAGGCAGAAGACTACCATCAGGACTATCTCGACAAACACCCAACAGGCTACTGCCATCTGCCCCAAGCACTCTTCGAGTATGCTCGTAAGGCAAGAGAGAAGAAGTAATCTGCAGACGAAAAAGCAATTGATTGACAGCTTTGAAAAGACCTTACAAATGTTCAAAGCATATCACTTCAAAAACAAGAGAAAACGTCTTGTTTCCTACTTTGTAACTATCACGTAATCAAACGATTACAAAAAGCAAAATAAAAGGTGCCCTTTTACGATCTAAAAGGGCACCTTTTGCGTTGTAAAAGGGCATCTTTTACCATGCAAAAGGGCGTCTTTTACATTGCAAAAGACGCCCTTTTAAAATCCAATAGTGAAATACTTTGACACCAGTAGTTTATTTACTGGTTGCCAAACCACTACGTTTTGGTCGTTTATAGGACCGATAATCATCCAGTTCTATCTCTACATCTGGTTCCACAAGTGCCCCTTCAGCAGGCAAACGGAACTTCATGTACTTGATGTTCAGTCCGCGTTCAATCCATTGGTTCTCATAGTAAGTATGAATACCAAGTATCTCGTGCGTCTTATCATCCATCTGATTGTCAGCCCTACCCTGCTCTGTCAGCTCGTTACCATAGAGGTCTTCCGTGCGGAAAAGCACTGGCAGATGGTTCACATCAACCATATATGTGGTGTAAGTGAAAAGGAAATTGGAATCAGTTTTCAGATGAACGATACCTCCATCAACCAGGAATCTTCTGTAACGCTCCATGAAGAAGGTTGAAGTAAGGCGCTTATGCACATTCTTCATCTGTGGGTCAGAGAAGGTAAGCCATATCTCCTGCACCTCGTTTTCGCCGAAAAAGCGGTCAATAATCTCAATACTCGTGCGCAGAAAAGCAACGTTCTCCAGTCCTTCTTCCAATGCCTGCTTGGCACCAGTGTATATTCTCGCCCCTTTGATGTCAACTCCGATGAAGTTGATGTCAGGATAAACACGTGCCAATCCTACGGTATACTCACCCTTTCCACAGCCCAATTCAAGAACAATGGGGTTATCATTGTGGAAATATTGCTCTCTCCAGTGACCTTTCATGTCGAAAGGTGTGTCGCTGATCACGCTGAATGGGTACTGAAAGACGTTCTTAAACGTCTCCATTTCCGCAAATTTCTGTAACTTACCTTTACTCATACGTGCAAAGATACAACAAAAATAAGGAATGACACGTGGCTTATTGGCATTTTTAATCAGATGTTGCTTACTTTACAAGGACCTTCTTCGTTGTTCCGTCAGCCCGTTTTACGATGTTCAAACCTTTCTGTAAGTGTTGCAGTCTGCGCCCATCAACGGTGAAATAGCTCTCTTTTGAAGCATCATTCGCCGTGATATTCTCTATTCCGTCAGTGACAACTACGGTGCTCATCGGTGCACTGAGATACTTCTTTCCCCCCTCTTCATAAACCATTATGACGGTAACATTCTCAATGTTCGGGTCATAGAAGTGCAGGATACGCTGATCATCACTCTTCTTTATGTCGTCATTCTTCTTGTCAGAGTAGTTGAATGGGATGTCGGTGATGTCCTTTTCAAGATAGTAATATCTTGACTTCTCAAAGGTAAATGGCGTCTTACTGTCGTTGAGATATATGTTATAATACATCTTTTCAGGGTTGAGATATTTGCCATCCACACTTACATTCTTTACGTAAAACGCCAAAGTGGTTATCTTTTGTGTGTAATCATAGCTGTCAGCAGCTGAGCAATAATGCAGTTTCGGTGTCTCTGGCTTGCCTGCAACAGCCTGATAAGGAGTCAGAACAAGCTCTTCATAGCTCTCAAGGTCAACCATTGGCATGTTCGTAGCACTGCTTTTACCAAACATTATCTTAAGGATATTATTGGCGGTAAGCACTCCCGTGGCTGCATTCACACTGAATTCCAGTTCGTTAGTGGCAGCTGCTGCATCATTGAAGACGGCTGCATAAGTGTGATAAGCTGATGTATCATTTGAAAATCTCATGTAATCTGTCGCCTTCGTCACGCCCAAATACTGGTTGGAAAGCATCACAGCCTTGTCGCCTTGACGTGTTATTTTCACCCATACATTGGCAAGTTTCTCACTCTTAAAGAGTCCTTTCAGATAGATATCATTCCCTTCTACGGCAGCATCTATCAGTCGTGGCGACGTGTTTTCCCGTGAAGTAACCGTGTACTGTACGTTCTGTGCAGTGTTAGGAGGTGTAATAAGCTTGTCAGTAGAGGTCTGAATCGTCACATTCCAGTCACCATAACGACTCTCCCACTCGTCCTCTCCGTAGACAACTCCTAATATTTCGTTCTTCGAACCAGCACCTAACATCTTCAAAGTCTTCCCATCCCAGGTGTATTCCATGTAGTTTTTGCTGGCTTCAACAACCTTATATTGGTCTTTTCCAGTAGATATCATACGGTTAAGTTTGAAGATTCGCTCCGTGTTTCCACCTTCTTCGTCATCGTCATCACCACCATCGTTGTCCTTAAAGATTATCTGTGGCAGGACAGCCTTGTATCTTCCTTCGCCCACTTTCTCCAGTTTCAGCCATGAATTGCTATTGAATCCAGAGAGCGGATTGTATACATAGAGATATCCGTCATCGCCTTCCACAATCTTAGATGCCAAGCCTTCGTACTTACCAGGCTCCATACTCGTCCAGCCTTTCTTAACCCATGAGTCGCTATTGCGGTACATGTTGTCGATAAGTTTCCCTTTCGGAGTAGTAAAGATCTGTGCTGAAGCAGTGAGATTCAGTGCCAAAGCACAGATAAAGAATAAAGTTTTCTTCATAAATATGTTATTTTAGATATTATTAAAAACGTTCTCTCTGTTAGAAATCATAGCCTAACCCAACGGTAAGATAGCTGTTTTTAGCCTCCGTTGTACCCAGCATGTAGCTGCCATTCAGGCGCAATCCCTGGTACTTAATGCCTGCTCCCACGGTGAAATGGCTAAGGTCATGATTGCCATATTCATAGCCTGCACGCACTGAAAGCATCTTGTTATAGGTGTATTCTGCGCCAGCGCCAGCCATGGTCATGCTGTGATTGTCAACCTCACAATAGTAACTTGCTGATGCAGCTATGCCTATTTGATGCTTGTCAGACACATCCACTGTCAGTGCTCCACCGCCTGTTATGTGTGTTGGCATTGATGTCTTATAGCCGTTTCCATAGTCGAGTTTTGGACCAATGTCGGCAACTTTAGCATCAATCATAAGCTTTGCAGGACAATTTAAGACGTTGATTTCATTGTTCTGATAGGCTCCTCCGATGGTAAATGCTGCTCCATTGGCATTCTTTGAGAGGTGACTGAAGAGGAAACTCCCCGTTGCATAAGCTGAGAAACCATTGCCAATCAGGTAAGAATAACCAAGATCAATGGTCCAATCATAGGGCTTATAGTCCTTAGTTGGGTTCCCAAGCATGTCGAATCCTTTGAGTTTCAATCCGCCAGCATACCTGAATCCTGCAAAGACAGCATGTCTTTTGGCAAGTTTATAACCCATGGTTGCAGCGTACAGACCGTATCTTCCCTCTATATCTTCATCCTTTTCGAAGAGAGAAGCAGACACATCAGCCGTCCATTTCTTATCAATCGTGAAGAAAGCAGCAGGGTTTGTGTATAGGAACATCCCTTCAGCAGCTACCGAAGCATTGCCCATTGCTGCTGTTCGGGCATCAGTATTCATCGTTAAGATGGGCAAACTCTGCCCCTGAGCATCAGCCTTCACAGTACAGAAGAGTACTGCGAAAGCTGTTATCATCATGTGTTTAATCTTCATTTTCATTGTGATTATCGTTTAATAAACATCTGTGTGTGCTTTCCTTTGCTTGTATGAACGGTGAGTTTGTAGGTCCCTGGATGCAGAGTTGACAGGTCCATTGTGGCTACATGGTCCTTGTCAGGTGTCACTTCTGTCTGCTTCAAGCGTTCTCCTACAGTGGAACTGATGATCATTTCAGCCTGCTTCACCTCTGGGTTGAGCAATATGTGAATGTCTTTTCGTACTGGAATAGGATATACAACATACACAGGAGCCGACTTTTTCTCGACTACTCTTACCTGGAATGAGCCTTCTGAAGAGGTCTGCTGACCGTCTGATGCAAGGATATTAACACGTGTTACGCCCGTCTTCAATGGTCTCAACTGTAGGTTTTCATTGTTTATTGAAGCGTCAGCGATACCGTTATTCATAACATTTGCCTTGTATGTAAGCTGCTTGTTACCACTGTGTGTGTAGTGATTGTTCAGAGAAAGACTTACAGAACCCTCATCCAAACCAATGATATAGTTATCAAATGGTGTCTCTAATGTCGGTGGAACATACTTAAGAATACGGAAAGGGAGTGTCTTAACAGTAACTGCACCTAAGTCATCAGTGAATATAAACGAGCAAGTATAGCTTCCTGGAGCAAGGACTGGGACTATATTGACCGTCACAATGCCGTGGTTCAGACTGTAAGATACACCCTTTGTCTCACCATTAGTCTTCATACTCCATTCCTGACCATCAGGGTCAGCAACCTTAAAGTTGAATGTTTCCTTGCCATCAGTGGGCACATCAAGAATCTTTTCGGGGAAGTCTGTGACCTCAGGAGCATGGTTCAGCTTCGTTTTACAGTGCTGAATGACTGGTTGAGAACTGTTTCCCCAACGGTCAACAGCCACTATTGCAATGTTATAAGACTGATCATCTCGGAGGTTATCAAAGGTGAAATGCAGTGTTTCACCTAACTTATGACCAACTGCATTGACCTCTTTGTAAGTCATATTCTTGATGTTTTCCGTCGTCAACTCATCCTGACTGATGTACAAACGATAGAAAGTAGCAGTCTTATCTTCGTCCTTTACAACACTCCATGTTGCTGTTATATCTGTGAAATCAGGTGTTAGTCTGAGAGAATTAACCTCCTCTGGGGCAATCTTTGTATCTGATTCAAAGGCTGCTTCAGCATCAATGAAACCATTACCCAGCTTGTTTTTATAGGTAGGATTCAGTTCATTGATGTTATAAGGACGGTAAGCTGTGGTCAGACGGGTCTTCAATTCCTCATTGGTAAAGCCCTGTTTACCAAAGTAAGAAGCAATAAGTGCAGCAATACCAGACACATGTGGACATGCCATAGACGTCCCTTGGAAGTATGCATAGCCTGATGCTGCCTTGCTTTTAGGCACCGTACTGAGCACACCTGCTTGTGTTCCGAAGGTGTCTTGGTCACCTCCTGGGGCCGTAATGGTCACCCATTTGGCATAATTACTATAACTTGCTTTACTGAAATCCCATGCCATTGCAGCCACAGATACCACCTTTGAGTAGCAAGCGGGGTATGCTGAGAAGTCCTTATTCTCGTTACCTGCAGCAAAAATCACCACTCCTCCCTTCATAGGAGAGTCTGCTTTCTGTTGTCCGGAAGCGTCACATCCAGCGTTCTTGATGAAGTAATCGATTGCTTCCTTCAGCATTTCAGGCATCTCAGTGACGCCAGCTGTAGACGAATAGCCCCAAGAATTCTGGCAAATAACAGCCCCATTGTCCGCAGCATACTTGATTGCAGCAGCTGCATCACCCTGTTCGTTCTTGTTACGGAATATCTGGCAGCTCATAAGATGTACCCCACTGCCAGTCGAACCATCACCACCAGCGATACCAGATACGCCCTTTCCGTTGTTATTTCGTGCTGCAACAGTACCTGCAACATGGGTCCCATGCCCTTCATCATCAGGTTCAATGGTACCTCCAACGACGTCTGTTGCCTCTACGAAGTTATATCCATTGACATCGTCAACGAACCCATTTCCATCGTCATCAACGCCCGGTTGCCCGTTTTTCTCCTTCTCATTGACATAGAGATTATCGACCAAATCCTCATGCGTAACGTCTATTCCACCATCTACAACGGCTACAATGACATTGCTTTTACCCGTTGTATACTTCTCCCAAACAGGTAAAACGTTACAGTCAGCACCCTTTTTAGCGCGTGGACTGATGGTCCCATCATTATAATAATGCCATTGTTTCGACAGTAGAGGGTCATTGAAAGCACTGTTCCCCGACCGTGTCTGCATGCCAGAAGCTGATCCTTCGTAAGGCACAAAGGTCTCTTTTGGCTGTGAGATAGGCAAGATTCGCTCTGCAAACTCTACCCCTTTCACCTTATTAAAGTGCTCAATTACAGCTGAAACATCCTTACTCTCATCGAAATATATGGTGTACCATCTGTCAAGACCTGCTGCCTTGGTGCGTGCTTCATAGACTCCTGCGGGCTTAAAGACCCTCTCCATCCTGTAAGCACCAGCATAATTCATTGCCGAAAGCATAGGAGAAGGAACGCTCTGCATATCTATTTTCCCACTGCGAGTAGCTGGAATGGCACGTGTAGCAGCCTCGGTCAGCTTCACATTGATACGTCCTTTAACAGCAAAGACATTCTTATCAATGATCACAGAACGTGTGTTGGAATTGGAAGAATCCGTCTCCAGGCTATCCTGACACGATGTTGTGAGCATCAGACCAGCAACGGCACACGCACATAAGTATATAATCTTCTTATTCATTGCATTAAGATTGAAAGTTATTTCCTTGTTTTGTATTCCTTAATCATGCGTTCTATCTTCGCCATTCTCTGCTGTCTGCTACCTGCAAAGAGCGATGGCTTGTAGAGAACACTTATCTGCATGACTGGTTTTCCATCATTGACATCGGAGTATTTTCCGCCAGATATAGCCAGAGTTAGATAGTCTGAACGACGTGCATAGACGTGATGTCTACCGTTATAACTCACAAACTCGAAACCATTTGACGTGAGTAAGTTGTCAAATTCACGTGTGATGAACCACTCATTGCCGTACTGCCAGATGCCCAAGTTAGGCTGACTGAAGCTCAAGATGTACTGTTCAACACTCCCAACCATATCCGCTGCAGCTGGATTATCCCCACCTCGCATATAGAAGAAGTAGGTTCGTGCCACCTGAACAGGGTCGGTTGTCTTGTAAACAATAGCTTCAATCTCTCTGTTTCGGGATACTTGTCGCTTCACTTCCTCGCTCTTTTGTCCTGCTTCAAACGACTCAACATCACTGATTTTCTTGTCTTTCTGATTCAAAAGAGCCAACGGTCCGAGGTCAAGATGTGTGAAAGTATCATACGGACGGTCCTGTGTATGGATCTGATCAAAGAACAAAACAACACTGTTATTGCTCTCCATGATGTCCACATCCATGGTCATCTGGTCCTTGATATTGACGTAATGATTCGTGTCTTTAGCGTCTCTTGTATAGCCATTTGCCGTAAGGAACTCCTGGAAAGCTTGTGATTTCACAGCGTCAACACCCTCTTTCACCAGTGAACGGGTATATATACGAGTAGCCGTAGAGTGCTCTGTATCATGCACATAAACAACATCTTTAAACAAAGGCGACGGTGTTTTGAAGAAGTAACTCTCCTCATAGATACCGTTATCAGGGTCAGGTGAGCCATACTCCGACAGTATACTACCTCGTCGAATCTCGTAATCCATCATCTTATGGAGGCTGAATGGGTTCCCAGGATTGCATGCTAAGATGAATAAAGCCACACCCGGTTGACGGACAACAACGCTAAAGGGCTTTTCACCAACAGTCAGTGTGAGGGTCGTTTTCCGCTCTGTTGTTGTGTAATTAGGCTTTGAATAGAACTTCAAAGCATGCTTCTTCTTCACAATCTGCAGCCAATCAGTGGTTTCATGCTGACGTAATTCATACGTATTGTCACCGTTTCCGACATCAACAGACGTTGTCCCACCAGCCTGAGGCAGCATAATCTCACCGTTAGCAATGCTCAATGTGAAGTCGGAAGAGCTTTGTGTCACTGCTATTTTCTCAACTGCTAGACCGCCATCAACAAGGATGTAACTACTACGTTCAGCCCCCGTGGTGTTCGGATCAGCCTTTACTGCAATCTGATTTCCGCTCACTGTGAGGTGAATCCACGCCTTTGGTGTTGTAGCAATCCACTCTTTACAGTTCGTATTCACAGTGATTGTCTGTTCATCAACCTGTCCGGAGAAGTTAATCTCCTTCTCTGAGACATTCAGATAGGGTTGTTCAAAACTGTCTTTCTCGGCACATCCCGCCATCAATGCTACCAGCATACTGAGCAGAGAGAGCCGAAACAGTTGGTATATATTTGTTATACGCATATCCTATTATATATAAGGTGTAACACACTTCATTAGAATTTCAGTGCCTTTTTGGCTGCAACAAACTTCTGTTCCATCCTCTCCTGTGCCTTAACAGCCTTGCTTCCTGCACCAGAAACGGTAGCATCAAAGTTGTAAAGAAGTGCCAAAACAGGTTGATTATTGTCCAAAACGCAGGTCACATCAATAACAAGATGGTCGCGTTCACGTGCAAAGAAGTGGTTATTACCTGATGAACGGAGGAAAGAGAAGCCCTCTTCACCGAGTTTCTTGCGTAACTCTTTCGTCACGATCCACTTCGTTCCGTACTTCCATACACCAAGACTTGTGTTCTTAAAGATAAGTGCTCCAATCTGTACACTACCTAAATTATCTGGGGTTTTACCGTCTTTATCCGTCGTATAGAACACATGAATACGCCCATAGGCTGCCATTGGATCCGTATTATCCTTCAGAGTATATTGCAATTGTGATACTTCTGTGTTCTTATATTCGTTCATGGTGCGTTCTTCTTCCTTGCTTCCAGCATTCTTTTCATATGCTTCAACATCGGCAACCTTTACGTTCGACTTCTGTAAAAGCTCAAGCGGATAGTAAGGAAGAGCATTGAATGTCTTGTAATCCCCCACCTGTTTAATGATTGGAGTGAATGTAAGATTAACGCCTTCATTGCTCTCTTTCTCAGAGATATACACCTTCAGCGTCAGCAATTCCTGCTCATTGGTGTACTCTCTGTCCGACTCGGAGTTACTTCTAACATAGCCATTGTCCATGAGGAACTTATCAAAAGCCTTGTCTTTTACTGCTGCAATGGCTTTTGAACCATCACCAACAGTGATGATCTGTGACGGTGTTATACCGTCTGAACTGCAGTACTGAATGAGGGTAAAGATAGGAGAAGGTGTGATGAATGTGTACATCTCTTCCAGTCCGTAGGCTGGCATTGCAGCCTGATACTCGCGGAGATAACTACCACGTCCAAGCTCATACTCCATTATTTTGTGCACATCCTGCGGAGCACCAGGGTTTATTGGGACGATATAACGTTGTATTCCAGCCTGTGAAACAACGATCTCACGGATGACACTACCGCTCTTTGTATAGAGTTTCACCTCACGTTGCTGATAGCTGTCGTTGCGTTCTGCAACCAGTTTTATCTCCTCTTCCGACTTGATAATCTTCAACCAACTGACCTCTTCACTGGGTGTCACATCGTAAACGGCGGCGTTTGTAGTGACATCAACAGTCTTTTCACCACCCGTTTGAGGAAGGTAGATAGCCGTAGGAACGACATCGAGCGTCACGTCAGCAGCACTCTGGCGCACCTCAATCTTAGCCGTTGCACCGTTAGCGTTGACGATGACATAGCCCGTACGCTCTGTTCCCATCGTGTTTTCGGTAACTTTCACCTTCAGAACGTTGGCATCCTGAACCACTGAAAGCCAATCACCTTCCTGTGGAGACGACGCTATCCAGTTGCCTTGATTGGTCGTTACACTGATGGTTCTTTCGTTTACACCCTTGTCAAAGGCAATGCTGTTCTCCGAAAGAACTAATGTTGGCGACTCGAATTCATCTTCCTTTGCACACGAGAACATACAAAGAAGAATGCTTCCTAACAATAGGAAAAGAATGTTTTTTTTAAGATTCATACTCTTCAAGGATTTAATCAAGATAAAAAATATTTAGATTTTGTTTCGTAAACATGGTTGTCAGACTTACTTATCGTAAGCGGAACGGATACTGATTATTATGCTTCTGTTTAGGCTTTTATTCAGATTAACATTGCAAATATATTATATAATAAGGAAAAAAGCAAGTTAATTCCCTTAAAATGCCTTTTCGTTTCGGTTTTGTGATCACTTTCTTTCGGTCTATATTCAGTATTTATAGGGTAAGTAAAATTATTGTGCAAAGGTACTTTCTTCCCACAAATGCAACAATACCTAATATTAAGTAAATTTTAAAACAGTATTGTGAAAAGTGCTTATCATGATCCCTTATGTAATGATTTATTCACATATGGAAAGTGAACTACGCCCTTTTGCATTGTAAAAGGGCATGTTTTGCATTGCAAAAGGGCATGTTTTACATTGCAAAAGGGCATCTTTTACACTGCAAAAGGGCACCTTTTACGAGCCTGTTTGCAACCTATTGATTTTCTGTTGGTTACAAAGTTGATTTTGAAACATTTTCGATGAAAATACAACTTATCATGGTCTGATTATTGTAAGATTATTTCATAATATGCAATCTACAGTTCTCAGTAAGTCAACTGACTCCCTTTGTCTCTGCAGTCATACCCCCTCTCCTTCCCTGATTATACTAATTTAATCGTTGGTTTTGATTTTTTTATCCATTCATAGGCTATGTTAAAGAGATTAATTATACTTTTGCAGTGTATTTAACGACAAATAGAGAGAACGTAAACGAAAAAGGTTTAAGCATGGATAAGCAAGTTTTTCAAACTGATTCCCGCCAACGTTGGAATCGGTTCAAGTGGACATTACGTGTTTTAATAACGATAGCCATACTGCTGGGAGTGGTATTCGTGGCAATGTTTGCATTGGAAGGTAGTCCGCAGATGCCCTTCCGTCACGATTACCGAAGCGTTGTTTCGGCAAGTGAACCACTATTAAAAGACAACAAGAGAGCTGAAGTTTACAAGTCGTTCCGTGACTTCTTCAAGGAACAGAAGATGCACAGTAACTATGCAAAGGTGGCTGCAAGACAGCGTCGTTTCGTAGGTCATACGGACAATGTGACGCAGAAATACATCAAAGAATGGACTGATCCACGCATGGGAATACGCTCTGCATGGTACGTAAACTGGGATAAACATGCTTACATCTCGCTGAAAAACAATCTTAAACACCTCAATATGGTGCTGCCAGAGTGGTATTTCATCAATCCAAAGACCGACCGTATTGAAGCACGTATCGACCAACGGGCACTTAAACTCATGCGCCGTGCACACATACCTGTCCTCCCTATGCTGACAAACAACTACAATTCAGCCTTCCGTCCAGAGGCTATCGGACGCATTATGCGCGATAGTACGAAGCGAATGGGGATGATCAATGAGTTGGTTACAGCTTGTAAGCGTAACGGTTTTGCTGGTATCAACCTCGACTTGGAGGAACTGAACATCAATGATAACGCCCTTCTCGTCACACTTGTGAAGGATTTTGCACGTGTTTTCCATGCGAATGGACTCTATGTAACGCAGGCTGTTGCACCATTCAATGAGGATTATGACATGCAAGAGCTTGCAAAATACGATGATTATCTCTTCCTTATGGCTTATGATGAGCACAATGCAGGAAGCCAGGCAGGCCCTGTCAGCTCGCAAAGATGGGTTGAGAAAGCCACAGACTGGGCTGCAAAGAATGTCCCAAATGATAAGATTGTACTCGGTATGGCTACCTATGGCTATAATTGGGCACAGGGTCAGGGAGGTACAACCATGTCTTTTGACCAGACAATGGCTACGGCTTTGAACGCAGGAGCAAAGGTAAACTTCAACGATGATACGTATAATCTGAACTTTTCTTACCAAGATGAAGATGACGGAACACTGCATCAGGTGTTCTTTCCAGATGCTGTCACAACGTTCAACATCATGCGTTTCGGTGCTACATACCATCTTGCAGGCTTCGGTCTGTGGCGTTTAGGCACTGAAGATCGCCGAATCTGGAAGTATTATGGCAAGGATTTGTCGTGGGAGAGCGCTGCTCGGATGCCAATAGCAAAGATAATGCAACTCAGTGGGACGGACGATGTGAACTTTGTTGGCTCTGGTGAGGTACTCAATGTTACTTCCGAACCCCACGCAGGACGCATTGGTATCGTGTTGGACAAGGACAATCAGCTCATCATTGAGGAACGTTATTATTCCCTTCCAGCTACTTATACGGTGCAAAGGCTCGGAAAATGCAAGGAGAAACAGTTGGTTCTGACCTTCGATGATGGCCCAGATAGTAGATGGACTCCGAAGGTTCTGAGCATATTAAAGCACTATAAAGTGCCTGCAGCGTTCTTTATGGTGGGCTTACAGATGGAGAAAAACATCCCGATAGTTAAGGATGTGTTCGACCAAGGATGCACGATTGGCAATCACACCTTCACCCATCACAACATGATTGAGAACTCTGACCGTCGCTCTTTCGCCGAATTGAAGCTCACAAGAATGCTTATTGAGAGCATAACAGGTCAGAGTACGATCCTCTTCCGTGCTCCTTACAATGCCGATGCAGACCCAACTGACCACGAAGAGATATGGCCTATGATCATAGCAAGCCGTAGAAACTATCTTTTTGTTGGGGAATCTATTGACCCAAATGACTGGCAACAGGGTGTAACAGCTGACCAAATATACAAGAGAGTGCTTGATGGTGTGCATCAAGAGTACGGACATATCATCCTGTTACATGATGCTGGAGGCGATACACGTGAGCCAACAGTTACGGCATTGCCCCGTATTATCGAGACATTACAGCGTGAAGGTTATCAGTTTATATCCTTGGAGAAGTACTTAGGGATGAGCCGTCAGACCCTAATGCCACCTATTAAGAAGGGTAAAGAGTACTATGCTATGCAGGCAAACCTTAGCTTAGCAGAGCTGATTTACCATATCAGTGACTTCTTAACGGCGTTGTTCCTTGTCTTTTTGGTGCTTGGTTTCATGCGACTTGTCTTCATGTACGTGCTTATGATACGGGAGAAAAGAGCTGAAAACCGCCGTAATTACGCTCCGATTGACCCACTGACAGCCCCTGCAGTGTCAATCATTGTCCCTGCATATAACGAGGAAGTGAACATCGTTCGTACGATAAGTAACCTCAAAGAGCAGGACTATCCGTCACTGAAAATATATCTTGTGGATGATGGAAGTAAGGATAATACACTTCAAAGGGTAAGAGAAGTATTTGAGAATGATGATAAAGTCGTCATCATAAGTAAGAAGAATGGTGGTAAAGCATCTGCCTTGAATTACGGAATAGCAGCCTGTTCAACAGATTATATAGTATGTGTTGATGCTGATACACAGCTCTATAAGGATGCAGTCAGTAAGTTAATGAAGCATTTCATAGCCGACAAAACAGGCAAATTAGGTGCTGTTGCAGGCAATGTAAAGGTAGGAAATCAACGCAATATGCTCACCTATTGGCAGGCTATTGAGTACACTACAAGCCAGAATTTTGACCGTATGGCATACTCTAATATCAATGCTATTACGGTGATTCCGGGGGCTATTGGTGCCTTCCGCAAGGATGTTCTGGAAGCTGTAGGAGGCTTTACTACCGACACGTTGGCTGAAGATTGCGACTTAACCATGAGCATTAACGAGCATGGATACCTAATAGAGAACGAGAATTATGCCGTTGCCATGACTGAAGCACCAGAGAGTTTACGTCAGTTTATCAAGCAACGTATACGTTGGTGCTTCGGTGTTATGCAGACCTTTTGGAAGCATCGTGCATCATTATTTGCGCCATCTAAGGGTGGATTTGGTATGTGGGCAATGCCTAATATGCTTATTTTCCAGTACATTATCCCTACCTTCTCACCTATAGCAGATGTCCTTATGCTCTTCGGACTGTTCTCAGGTAACGCCAGTCAGATATTCATTTATTACCTTATCTTCCTCCTTGTAGATGCCAGTGTATCAATCATGGCTTACATCTTCGAGCATGAAAGTCTGTGGGTTTTGCTGTGGATCATTCCACAACGGTTCTTCTATCGTTGGATAATGTATTATGTATTGTTCAAGAGTTATCTAAAGGCTATCAAGGGAGAGTTACAGACATGGGGTGTACTGAAGCGTACCGGACATGTGAAAGGAGCACAGACTATTTCTTAGTCAGTGCTCTTCCCGTATCCCAAAGCAGACGTTTTGCCCATCGAAGAACAACGATTGCACTGATAACAGCCACTGCTGAGTCAATCCAAGTGATACTCCAGAACATCGCACAGACCAGTCCTATGATGGCACCTATCTCCGTTAGCGCATCAGAAAGCACATGAAGATAGGCTGCATGGGTGTTATAATCAGTCGTACCGTGGTGCCCATGCAGTACGGAAGCACTGATAGTATTAGCAATAAGACCCACGAAAGCCGTAGCAAGAGCGAACTCGTAATTGATAATCGTACAGCCTGAGGTGAGCCGTTCTATTGCTTCTGTGATGATGAAGACAGCCATCAGCACCAGAAAAATACCACTTGTAAAGGCTGAAAGGTTCAGAATCTTATCCCCATCGTACTGTGTTGCGTCCTTGCTATTCAGTCTTCTAACCAAGACATAAGCACCCCAGTTGAGTCCTATCACAAGCACATGCGACCCCATGTGTACTCCATCGGCAAAGAGAGCCATAGAGTACGACGTCAAGCCGACGATGATTTCAGCCAGCATCATGCAGAAAGTGAAGATCACAACAAAGGCTGTTCGCTTCTCTTGTGCCGACCGTTCTATCTTGTTTGTCATTCTTCTGTTCTTCTTTCTATTACTTATTCCAGCAGACCAAAGTGTTTGAAAGCATTCAGTATGCCGTCTTCATCCACGCTTGTCGTTACGTAATCAGCCACTGATTTCACATCATCATTGGCGTTCCCCATGGCAACACCGATGCCGGCAGCCTGCAGAATACTGATGTCATTGCCCCCATCTCCGAAGGCAATGCACTCCGAAGGACTGATACCAATGTGTGCTGCAACCTTCAAAAGAGCATTGCCTTTGTCGGCTCCCTCCACGGTTATGTCGGTAAAAGAAGGATTCCAGCGTGCTGAAATACAGTGTGGCATATGCGGAAGTATCTCCTTTTCATCCTCTACAGAGAAGAAAGGTGTGAGCTGTAAGACGGGCTTTTGCAGGAGTGGATCAACTGATTTATGAATGTCTATGTTGTCAACTCCGAGGTTTCTGACGAAGATTTCGTCAAAGATATGCGTATGATTGCGAATCCCAATGTCCTTCTTTCCACAGACAACAACGGCATAACCCCGTTTGTCAGAGTCTTCAATCATAGCTTGCACAGCCTCTTTCGGTAAAGGCATCATCGTGATATCTTCGTCTTCAATAAAGCTACATGCACCGTTAAAGGTGATGTATCCGTCGACCAATGGGCGTACAGCATCAATGTTGTTGATGATGGCTACGGGCCGACCGGTAGATATAAAGATCTTCACACCACGCTCTTTCACTTGCTTAATAGCCTCAATCGTAGAGCTTGGAACCTGATGTGTGCGGAACGAAACAAGTGTCCCGTCGATATCAAAAAATGCTGCTTTTATTGCCATAAGTTTTCTTTTGGACTACAAATTTAGCTATTTTTTCCCACTTATCAGTCTGTTTCTACAAAAAACAAAGGCGTTGAAAGGAAAATACCTAATAGTAATTATTTGCTGATTTGGCATGAACTAAGATGTTTTTCAAGGATTGTAAACCACATGATTCGATAGTTATTTCCTACTTCATAAAGACAGTTCAGCGTGCATTCTCAGATGAAGTATCATCTGCGTAAGAACTACCTGCACTGCAAACCTGCATGTTTTAACCAATATGAAAAGCCCTTACAAAAAAGGAAACCAAATCTTTAAGAAAACAACAAAATATCCTTTTTAGGTCGGTTTGTAACCATCAGACAATCAATACATTACAAAACCGTTTCTAAAAGACGCCCTTTTACCATGTAAAAGATGCCCTTTTGCATGGTAAAAGGGCATCTTTTGAAGTGCAAAAGGGCATGTTTTACAACGCAAAAGGGCATGTATTGAAAAGCCGTTGTGAATAAACTTTACAGTGAAGGGATGATGATTATTTCATCCCTCACCATGATCAGCCGTTGAAATGCTTCAGAATGTCATCTCACCAAAGACGATTCTGCCATCCGTTGTCATTCCTTCTACGATGACTCTATAGCCTGAACGACAGGTTGAAGGAAGTGAGAAACGCACTGACTGACCGCGAAGAGACGGGTTCCAGAAAGGTGTCTGCCACGTAGGAGTATACGGTTGAGAAGGCTGATAACCCAGCGTTGTGAACGTCTTGGTATTGCTTTTCCGCATGGCTTTTGGCTCAAAACCGCCTTTTTTCGTGGTTATGGAGATAACTCCCATGCCTCCTATGGCGCCCCAGATGGCTGTTGATCCCGTCTTAAAGACATCGACACGCTCAACATCCGACAGCTGTATGTTGTCCAAATCAAAGTCTTCATTCATGAAAGTACCGTCAATGGCAATCGCAGCAGGCTTCCTTCCGTGTATCGTAGCACCACTCCGAACATAGCATTTATCCATTTCTACGGTCAATCCTGGTACTCTTCGGAGCAGTTCATGCAGGCATGTGGCACCGATAGCCTCGATGTCTCGCAGTCCGAAAGAGAAGTCGGCAGTACGTGCATAGGCATCTGAACGTGAAGCATACGTAGGACGATGTGAGACGATGTCTACTCCTTTGAGGAGTATTGAACCATTCTTCTTATATAATAAGGAGTCATCGTCAGACGTATTGTTGCTCTTTATCCATCTGTAAGGAGGGAGCTGTGCAGTAAAAGGAGGGAAGGTTTCCTCATCCAACTGTAGTCTTACCGCAGGCTTTCCTGCTTTGTTGAAGGCGTTCAACACGTATTGCGTCCCTTCCGGATAGTCCATTCCTTCGAAGCAAAAACGCCCTGTAGCATCAGTCGTTGTGACTGCAAAGAAGCCTTTGTTGGGTGAAATGAGGTTTACTGAAGCCCCTTCAACACCTTTGTTTCTTATGAGTTGCAGTACCCTTCCACGTATGCAGGCTGATGATTCCTTCTCCTTAGATGCTCTTTTGCAGATACCACGTATCACAGAAGGCATGTCATAACGCAGCCAATGTCCGCCTTGCAGCAGGCTGTCGGCTACTTCTGGTGACAGAACGGAAGCTGGTTCTTCTTTGTTTCCAGCCATATCACTTGCCAAAAGGAACTCGGATAGGATGTTTGAGTGGGTAGCTGGACTGTCAACCGTGGCTTTTGACACTCTTACAACGACATTTATTAGCTCATCTTTGTGCAGATTAGGAGCCGTAATGATGCCCTCTATCGGATCAGCAGACTGTCCTCCGGCGGGTTTAAGCATGATCTTTACAGGGCAAACGTCCTTTCCCTGCTGTGAGAAGATGAGCTTTTCGTCAAGTGAGTTAAAGCCTGCATCAAGGAGAATGAACGACAAAACGCCATCAGGCAGACTGTCATTCCGAAGAAGAAGAGGCTTTTGAGGACTGATTTCTCCGAAGTAAAATGGCATAGAACGACAATGACCAAGGAGATGAAGAGGCGTTTTTACAGGGTCTTTCATGTCTAAAACAGACACTTTAATAAAGTCTTTATCCCGCTTAATAGCCAGTTTGTTATTACTGTTTACACCCTTAACTTTCACAGAAGGATTCTCAGCAGATGGCAATAAACGTGCCCTTCCTCCGACAAAGATACTCTTCAGACAGTCATATCCTTCCACATTCTGCATGTTACGGGTATAACAACGGAGCAAATAATGCCCTTTTGCAGCATCCACAGGGATGTCTATATACTGTAAAGCCTGATTCATTGCGCAGAATACGCACACGGGACATGACAACACGGTTTGAATCAATCAGTTCCGTATAGATATAATTGCTCAAACTGTCCTCTTGATGCGTCATAGCGTTGACCAAAAAAACATGGAAAGAGATGCGTCCGCCCGGTTGATAACTGTCGGCATCCGTGCTGATATAGGCTTTCTCCTGCGGGAAAAGCATGGTTTGCCGTATGATTCTGTCATAAAGAACATTCCCCGTCTGTGCCTTCATTGTGGCAAAGACAGATGATAGCAGGATTAAGAGTAGTGTCTTTCTCATCATTATTGTTTAATTTAGTCATATTACCATTGTTCTTCGAACAAGTAAAAGGTTATGATTTCTTTTCGCAAATATAGTATTTTTATTTGTAACTGTACCTAATATCACATGTAAAATAGCAAAAAAAGAACATTTTAAGCAAAGAAATGAGTAACTTTGCAAAGAATAATCAATAGGTAAGAAAGGAAATAACAAACATGATATATCCAAAGAACTTCGAACAAAAGATTGGCTTCACCGAGATAAGGGCACTTCTTCGCGAACGCTGTCTGTCCACTTTAGGTAAGGAAAAGGTGGATGAAATGGCTTTTACCACTGATGCTGTGCAGGTGAATACATGGATGGAAGAGATTCGAGAGTTCAGGAAAATACAGGAGGGAGTTGATGATTTCCCTCTTGATAACTTCTTTGATGTGCGCCAGAGTGTGGCTCGTATCCGCTTGGAAGGAACCCATATGGAGGTGGATGAACTGTTTGATCTCAAGCGTTCGTTGGAGACGATCATCGCCATCGTTGGCTTTCTGAGTCGTGGAGAAGAGACAGAACAGGGCGAGATACGCCACTATTATCCTGCACTCTATGCCCTTGCCGACGGCGTTGCCACCTTTCCTCTCCTTGTTCAGCGCATCTCTCAGATCATTGATAAGTTCGGAAAGATGCGTGATAATGCGTCTCCCGACTTGCTAAAGATACGTCAGGAGCTCGCACGTACCGAAGGAAGCATATCGAGAACACTCTATAGTATCCTGCGTTCTGCCCAAGGTGAGGGATTAGTAGAGAAAGATGTGACGCCAACTCTGCGTGATGGACGCCTCGTTATACCTGTTGCACCGGGGTTAAAGCGTAGGATTTCGGGTATCATACATGATGAAAGTGCTACGGGACGTACGGTTTATATTGAGCCAACGGAGGTTGTTGAAGCAAATAACAAGATACGTGAGCTGGAGAATGACGAACGTCGGGAGATGATAAGGATACTTACTGAGTTCGCAAAGAAGGTCCGCCCGAATGTGAAAGAGATTCTTGACTCATACAATCTGTTGGCTGTTATCGACTTCATTAGGGCTAAATCGGAGTTGGCAAGGCTCTTTAAGGCTTTCGAACCACAAGTGTCTGAAGAGCCACACATCGACTGGATTCGTGCTATTCACCCACTGTTGCAATTGTCTTTGGAACGGAAAAGCCATCAAATGGTAAATCGTTACGAGTCAGGAGATAATGCTTCTACAGATAAAGTGACGGTAGATGGTAGCTTAAAGGAGGATGAAGAGACGGTCTTGGAAGAGGAGAATGCAACGCGAAACGTACCATCGAGTGTTGTTCCTCTTGATATTCAACTCACCAAAGAGAAGCATCTGCTTATTATTTCAGGTCCTAATGCTGGTGGAAAGTCAGTCTGTCTGAAGACTGTTGGATTGCTGCAATACATGCTGCAATGTGGTCTTTCCATCCCTATTGGTGACCGTTCTACAACGGGAATATTCAATGATATCATGATAGACATCGGTGATGAGCAGAGTATTGAGAATGATCTCAGTACGTATTCATCCCATTTGATGAACATGAAGATCATGATGCGCCGTGCAAATGGCCGTACATTGATCCTCATTGATGAGTTTGGTACAGGCACAGAGCCGCAGATTGGCGGCGCAATAGCTGAGTCTGTGCTTCGTCAGTTCTGGCAAAAACATGCCTGGGCAGTGATAACTACACACTATCAGAACCTCAAACACTTCGCAGAAGACCATCCCGGAACCGTAAATGGTGCTATGTTATATGATAGACACATGATGTGTCCGCTCTTCCAGTTGGCTATTGGACGTCCAGGAAGCTCCTTTGCAATAGAGATAGCACGCAAGACGGGTATACCAGAGGAGGTTATTCGGGATGCATCAGAGATAGTTGGATCTGATTATATACAAAGTGATAAGTACTTACAGGACATTGTTCGGGACAAACGTTACTGGGAAAATAAACGTCAGACGGTACATAGTCATGAGAAAGAGCTTGAGAAACGCATTGCACAATACGAGAAAGAGATAGCTGCTTTGGAGCAAAGTAGGAAAGAAATCATCAACCGTGCCAAGGCTCAAGCTGAGGAAATCATACGTGAAAGCAACCGAAGAATAGAGAATGCGATACGTGAAATAAGAGAGAAACAGGCTGAAAAGGAGGAGACAAAACGTATTCGTCAGGAGCTGGCTGCCTATGAAGCGGGGTTGATAGATGGTGATAAGGTAGCAGGAAAAGCATCATCAACGGATAAATCTGGCAAGAAGAAGATTAAAAACAATGGTCTTTTATCGGATGAAGACTTCCAAAAGAAGGTTGAAAAGATAAAGAATCGGAAGGAGAAACATGCCCAACACCTAAAGGAAAAGGCTGGAAAGCAGGAAGAAGCAGCCGCTGCTTTGAAGAAAGCTGTACGTGAAAAGCAGGCAGGAGGGGCTATTTTGGCTGGCGATGCAGTACGTATCAAGGGCTTAACAAGCGTTGGTAAGGTTGAATCCATTGATGGTAAGCAGGCTACAGTCATCTTTGGTGACATGCGAACGAAGATGGCTTTGAGTCGATTAGAGCATATTGACGCTCCTACTTTACAGCAAGAACAAAAGCAATTCCAGGCTTATAACTATAGCAGAGAGACCCGTGAGACGATTGATAAGCACCGTAATCAATTTCGACAGGAGCTGGATGTAAGAGGAATGCGTGCCGATGAAGCCCTTACACAGGTACAGTATTTCATTGATGATGCCATCCTTGTCGGTGCAAGTCAGGTCAGAATACTCCACGGAAAGGGCAATGGCATACTACGACAGCTCATCCGTCAGTACCTTGGAAGCGTCCCTAACGTCACCAATTACCGTGATGAACACGTGCAATTTGGCGGCGCTGGCATCACGGTTGTAGAGCTATAAATATCCCAAAGGCAATATAATGGCGTGCAATACGTTACATAAGATAGTATGAATCATCAGCATTTCGTCTATATAAGTCCATCAAAATGGCTCAGAATCATGATGACTGTGTGTCTAATCGTGCTTCTGACAGGTTGTGGAGTGGACAGAAACATAAAGAAAGGAGAGAAGTTTCTTTCCTTAGGGGAGTACTATGACGCCGCAAATCAGTTCAAAACAGCTTATCAACGTACGCCTCCCAAAGACCGAAAGCAGCGGGGTGAGATGGCAAATAAGATGGCTCAAGCCTATGAACGCATCTCTTCTTCGCAACGAGCAGCGGCAGCTTACAGGAATGTTATCCGTTATAAGCAAGACAATGGGGATACTCACAGACAGTTAGCAGCATGCCTTATGAAGGAAGGTGACTATACTGAAGCTGTTAAGGAATATCAGATTGCACTTGATTCTATGCCCGATAACCAGACGATTGCTGCTGAATTGGAGGCTGCAAAGACTGCTTCAGCCGCCAAAGAACGCGGTTCTAAGTACATAGTAAGCCGCATGGACGTCTTCAACTCCCGTCGTCAGGACTATTCACCGATGCTTTATGGCGATCAATTCAACCAGTTGTACTTCACATCTACACGTAATGAAGCACAAGGAGATGCGATAAGTGGCATCACAGGGGTCAAGGCTGGCGACATATTTGTGAGTGAAAAGGATGACAAAGGGAAATGGAGTACACCACAGGATATCGTCTCTGGACTGAATACTAAGGATGATGAAGGTACTCCAGCATTCTCTGTTGATGGGCGAGAGATGTACATTACGCAGTGTAAAACTGACCCAAACTACCCTCGATATGCGCAGATTGCTGTCAGTAACCGTGCTGATGCATCATGGGGAGCAGCCAAAAAGCTTGAGATTAGTCGTGACTCTCTTTCCAATTTTGCCCACCCAGCCCTGTCACCAGACGGCAATTGGCTCTATTTTACCAGTGATATGCCGGGTGGAAAGGGAGGACTTGACATCTGGAGAGTGCGTCTTAGCGGTGGTACAACAGGTGGTGTTGAGAACTTAGGGGAACCTATTAACACACCGGGAGATGAGGAATTCCCCACTTTCCGACCGAATGGTGACCTTTATTTCTCAAGCAATGGACATGGCGGTTTGGGTGGTTTAGACATCTTTATAGCCAAGGTTGGGGATGATCATCACTATCATTTGGAACATCCGGGCTACCCATTGAATTCTCAAGGTGATGACTTTGGTATGACATTCGAGGGTCTTCACAACCGTGGTTTCTTCTCTTCTAACCGTGGAGATGCCCGTGGATGGGATCATATCTACAGCTTTGAACTGCCTGAAGTGATACAGACTGTCAAAGGATGGGTCTATGAAATGGATGGCTATGAGTTACCTGCTGCACAGGTTTTCATGGTTGGTGACGACGGAACAAACAAGAAACTATCGGTCAAAGGAGACGGTTCTTTTGAGCAAGAGGTCAAACCTGGCGTTACATATATCCTCCTTGCAACCTGTGATGGGTACTTGAATCATAAGGAAGAGATACACGTCACACCAGTTGAAGACTCCAAAGAACACACCTTACAGTTCCCTTTGGCTGGCATACATGTACCTGTTTTGATTGATAACATCTTCTATGACTTCGACAAAGCGACGCTTCGCCCAGAGTCAGAGAAGGCATTGGACGGACTGGTTAAGCTACTAAACGAGAATCCAAACGTAACAATTGAACTGTCAGCACACACTGATTACATTGGATCAGCTGACTATAACAAACGTCTTTCACAACGTCGTGCAGATGCAGTAGTGGCTTATCTCACCGCACATGGCATCGCTCGAGACCGTCTGACACCAGTAGGTTATGGCAAAGAGAAGCCTAAGAAGATCAGAAAGAAGCTCACTGAGAAGTATCCATGGCTAAAGGAGAACGACGTTTTGACCGAAGATTTCATCAAGAAACTTGATAAAGAGAAGCAGGAAATAGCCAATCAGCTCAACAGACGTACGGAGTTTACGGTGTTGAGAACAACATATGGTATGTTTGATGACAAGGGAAATCTCAAGCAACAACCCAAGCCTAAGCCCAAAAAGCCAATAGATGACGACGAAATTATCATTGAATAAGGAATACGAAGCTGAACTTCCGAAGGAGTTTGAGGCATATACACAGGAGCTTTTTGGGGAAGAACGTTATCGGAAATACCTAAAAGGACTCACCGAAAGTGCACCTGTCAGCATCCGATTGAACCCTTTTAAGCTATCAGAAGATGAGTCTATCAATAGCAATTTAAGCCCTGAAAGGGTGCCATGGTGTGATGAAGGATACTGGTTAAACAGGCGTCCCGACTTCACTTTCGACCCTCTTCTCCATGCAGGAGCCTACTATGTGCAGGAGGCTTCATCTATGTTTCTATCGCATGTGCTGCGCCATTGGGTGAAGAACCCAGTCCTTGCACTCGACCTTTGTGCTGCTCCTGGAGGCAAAACCACCTGTGCTCGCACGGCACTTCCTACTGGTTCATTTCTTTTTTCAAATGAACCGATAGGCAAAAGGGCACAGATCCTGGCTGAGAACGTACAGAAATTCGGGCATAAAGATGCCCTTGTAACCAATAATTACCCACGTGATTATAAGAAAACTACCCTTTCTTTCGATCTGATCATTGCTGATGTGCCCTGTTCTGGGGAAGGAATGTTCCGCAAAGACCCACAGACAATTACGGAATGGAGCACACAGAACGTTGAGAACTGCTGGAAATTACAGCGTGATATCATTGCAGATATATGGCAAAACCTCAAACCCGGCGGTATACTTGTGTACTCTACGTGCACGTTTAATGCGTATGAAGACGAAGAGAACGTGGCATGGATACTTAAAGAATATGATGCTGAACTGCTCAATGTCCCAACAGAAGCGTCGTGGAACATAACTGGTTCACTTGTAAACAACCCACTAAAAAACGGAAAAGCATTCCCTGTTTATCGTTTTATACCCGGAATAACCCATGGAGAGGGACTCTTCATGGCGGTAATCCGTAAGCATGGAGAGGATGATACACTGTGTCGTCCGACGGATATTCCTGTGGATAAAGCTGTAGCAGAGGCACGTAAGAGACTCCGTGTACTGTCTTACGGGGTGAAAGAAGGCATCGTGAAGGGAAAGAACATCATCCCCGACCATACCCTTGCACTTGCTATTGAGGCTGACAAGAGTGCCTATCCAGCCGTGGAAATCAGTTATGAACAGGCAATAAGCTATCTGAGACACGAGGCAATAACGCTTCCTGAGAATACACAAAAGGGCATTGTGCTCCTCACTTATCATGGTCATGACCTTGGATTTGCGAAGAATCTTGGCAACAGAGCCAACAATCTCTATCCACAGGAGTGGAGAATAAAGAGCAGTCACATACCCGATAACCCTAAAATACTTATCTCGAACATTAAAACAAACGAATTATGAAACAATATCTTGACCTCCTCAACCGCATACTTGATGAGGGTGTACAGAAAGGTGACCGCACAGGAACGGGCACACTGTCGGTATTTGGAAACCAAATGCGCTTCAATATGCAGGATGGTTTCCCTCTTCTCACAACGAAGAAACTACACTTAAAGAGTATCATCTACGAACTTCTGTGGTTCCTACGTGGGGATACTAACGTGCTTTACCTGCAGGAACACGGTGTGAGAATATGGAATGAATGGGCTGATGAGAACGGAGATCTCGGACCTGTTTATGGTCATCAGTGGCGTTCATGGCCTGATTATAAGGGTGGAACGATTGACCAGATAGCAAACGTTATCGACCAAATAAAGCATCATCCAGACTCTCGTCGTATGCTCGTAACGGCATGGAACCCAGCTGAAGTAGACCAGATGGCTCTCCCACCCTGCCATTGTCTCTTCCAATTCTATGTTGCTGACGGCAAACTATCCCTCCAACTCTATCAGCGTTCGGCTGATACGTTCCTTGGTGTACCGTTTAATATTGCTTCATACGCCCTCTTGTTGCAGATGATGGCACAGGTTACAGGACTTGAAGCGGGAGAGTTCATCCACACAACAGGCGACACGCATCTCTACTTGAACCATCTTGAGCAAGCTAAACTACAGCTCACACGTGAACCAAGACCGCTACCTAAGATGAAGATTAACCCTGATGTGAAGGACTTGTTCAGCTTCAAATACGAAGATTTTGAGCTGACTGATTATAACCCATGGCCGCATATAGCAGCCGATGTAGCAGTATAAAGAACCATAGACTATGCAACTTAACATCATTGCAGCCGTAGCTGAGAACCGTGCTATAGGCTATCAGAACGACATGGTTTACTTCATTCGCGAGGACCTTAAGCGTTTCAAACAACTCACAACGGGGCATACGGTCATCATGGGGCGCCGCACTTTCTATTCATTACCTAAGGGTGCGCTACCTAACAGACGAAACATTGTGCTCAGTAGGACCGAGACTGACTTCCCTGGATGTGATGTTTACAAGTCGCTTGATGAAGCTCTTCAGCACATAGGTACCGACGAACAGGCTTTTATCATTGGGGGCGCAAGTCTTTATAAGGAAGCTCTTGCTGTTGCTGACCGGCTCTATCTGACTGAGATAGCAGCTGTTCCGCCACATGCTGACGTCTTTTTCCCTGCTTATGATGACGGTACATGGAAGGTGGAATCACGTGAGGAACGTCCTGCAACGGATGATAATCCTGCCTATGCTTTTGTGGATTACGTGAGGAAGGATGCTTAAACTGTTCACTGTTGTTGGTATTCTGTTGTAGAAGACACCGTCTTTTATCTTTTTATATGCAGAAGAATTGTGGTACATGAAATAGTCTTACAAAAAAGAAGCTACCAACAACTGCAATTTCATTCATAACCGATTATTTTCGGCTTTGTAACTAACACGTTTCCAATAGGTTACGAAACGCATTTCAAAAGGTGCCCTTTTACCATTCAAAAGGGCACCTTTTACACTGCAAAAGGGCATCTTTTACACTGCAAAAGGGCGTCTTTTACAATGCAAAAGAGCATCATGTAGAATGCATAGGGTGAAATTATCTTACATTCACCATACTCTCCTACTCTTTTATTGATTCTTTCATGTACTCTTCAGAGCGTCTGTTGAGTGTACAAGAAACGAAAGAAGGTGTGCCGATAGTCCCTTGAAACGGGAACTCGGCACACCTTTTCTCTTTTCTTCAAACCCTGCCAGAAGCAATCAGTTGTGGGTTGTTCTGACGGTGAAAGGTTCTTATCTGTTCAGATATTTCTGGTATTGTGCTTCAGTAAGAATCTGCTTTAGCTCTGCATCATAAGCCTTGCGCTTAGCACACTGCTCACCTTTCTTGCACTCAGCCTTACCGTCTTTCTTGCTGCAATTAGCTCTATCCTTGTTGCATTTCTCTGCCTCTGCCTTCTTGCAGTCGGTCTTCTCCTTGCAACAAGCAGGTTTCTTAGCCTGTTCTTCCTTCTTACAACAACTTGGAGTAGCACCGTTTGCCTTCTCATTCTTATGACATTCAGCTGATTCACCACGCTGACCAGCGAACAGATCGGCGTACTTCTGATTCAAAGAAAGGAGCTTCAAGCCCTGTTCTTGGTTGAGTCCGAGCTTCGCAACCATCTTTGCTGTCACCTGCTGAGGGGTCATCTTACCCTTGCAACAGCTCTTTTCTTTCTGCAGAACGACGGCTGTGCGTGCCTCGAATGTGGTGTTATTACTTGCTGATACGCTTGAAGCAGCCATCAAAGCAGCTGCAAGAAGTGAAAATGTTATACGTTTCATATCGTTTATTTGTTAATTATTAAACATTCATCAGAGCATACTTCTTGCTCTGACACGCACAAAGATACGACAGTAAAACGACATGTGCAATAGTGAGAATGGCGTTTTCTGTCGTACAAGAGGTTATTTAATGATTATTAATTAAAGATAGTTGATAAGTTCAAAGGGATATATTGTATCTTTGCAACGGTATTAGTTGTGGATTAATTGACTCACATTGGTAAATTTAAACAGTAACAAATGAAAGAAGGAAATAGACTGAAAGCGCAGGAAAGGCTTAATGATAGCAATGCTTATAAGGCTATGGAACAGGTGCAGAAGCTAATGGATACTTATTATTTAGATGGTGTCATAGGTCTTCTTCCCTTTGGTATTGGCGATATTCTGGCAGCACTTTTCGCTGTGCTCTACGTGTGGTTTGCCATCGCAAAGGTACGTAGTATCCCGCTTTCACTCGCCATTATCAATAACAGTCTGCGTGATGTGGCATTGGGATTGATTCCGTTTTACGTGGGAGATGTCATTGATTTCTTCCACAAAGCCAACCGACAGAACATGGAATTGGTGCGAGGCTTTGTGGAAGGAGACAAGGATGTCATCCGAGATGTTAACCGAAAGGCTATTCAAAGTGCATTACTCATTGTCCTGATGGTGGTTATTATCATTGCAATGATGGTACTCCTGGTTAGTCTGACGGGCTGGATCTGGCATAACATCATCATGCTTTTCAACCGTTAGTCACGGTGAATGACGCTGCCACTGCCCTGATGTGTAGCCAGAACAAGCACTTCTGCAATCTGCACATGGGCTGGAGCGGATGCCGCATAGTAGGCAACATCGGCAATATCGGCACCTGTTAACGGCTTGATACCATGATAAACGCTGTTCGCACGCTTGTCATCTCCGTGGAAACGAACGTTAGAGAAGTGTGTTTCTACAAGCCCTGGCTTCACATTCGTGACCCTTACGGCAGTGTGGGCAACATCAATTCGGAGTCCATCTGTGATGGTTTTCACTGCAGCCTTCGTGGCGCAATAGACGTTTCCACCAGCATATGCAGCGTCACCAGCCACTGATCCTATATTAATAATGTGTCCACTGTTACGCTCAACCATCTTAGGAACAATGAGACGGGTCATCGTCAGGAGTCCTTTTATGTTGGTATCGATCATCGTATCCCAGTCTTCAAAGTCGCCTTCGTACTCTGGTTCCAATCCAAGAGCAAGCCCTGCGTTGTTGATAAGGACATCTATCTTTGCCCATTCTGTCTGTAAACTCTTAATAGCCTTTGTGGCTGCGGCACGGTTTCGGACGTCAAATGCAAGTGCAAGGACCTTTGTCTCGCCTGTCTCAAGCTCCATTTTGAGTGCTGCAAGACGCTGTTTGTTACGCCCAGTAATAATAACATCGTAGCCACCTTGTGCGAATTTACGTGCACAAGCCTCGCCAATTCCACTGGTAGCACCAGTAATTAATGCTGTTTTTCTCATTGTTTTTATTTATTAGATATAATCACTCCTGCAAGAATCAGTGCACTTCCCACATACGCAATGGCTGTCATTGGCTCGTCAAGGACGAACGCACTGATCACAACAGTACTGATCGGATTCAGGTAAAGGTAGTTGGATGAGGTCATCGCACCTATCTTTGCGATCACCAATGTCCATAAAACGAAACATAAAAAGGATGCTATCAGCCCTAAAAAGAGCAGATTCAATACCACTTTCGGCGTAAAGAGCATGGCGGAAGTGGCTGTCCAAGGATCAAAAAGGAAAGCTGGTAACACCGTAAGGAGCCCATAAAAGAAGATCTTTCGGGTGATAAAGACAGCTGAATATTGGTGTGATATCCGCTTCATCAGCAAGGAATAGACAGCCCAACATACTGATGCAAGCAGTGCAAGGAGGTCTCCCCAGGGGTTAAGGTGCAACACCAGACTACCATTAAAGATGACTATGGCTACTCCAAGCAATGCTATTACAGAGCCAAGGATAAGACTCCACGTTGCTTTGATGCTCTTTACGAACATAATACCAAGGATTACTGTCATCAAAGGGGCTGTACATACAATGAAACTAACGTTGTTACATAGGTCAACCCTACTGCATAATTCTCCGCAAGGAAGAAAACTGAGCCGCCAGTGATGCCCAATAACACCATAATAAGCTCATCCCGCCATGTTTTTGAGAAGAGTTTACGAGGTGATATGAACCAAATACAGACGTAAGCAATGATGAAACGGAGGACAAAGATCTCTAAAGGAGTGAGTCCACTGTTGAAAAGTACTTTCGTGTTGACGAACGTTGCACCCCATATACCTACTATTGCAGCAGCGAGAAGGTGCCAATGTAAAGTGTTATTCTTCGTTATTGACATAAGAAATGTAATGGATTGGGCAGTCTTCTGCCCTTAGTTATCAGAATTAAGACGGAAGTTATGATTAAAATGAGGCCTATTACGACCGTGATTGTCAATGGTTCACCCATCAATGTGATACCAATTGCCATGGCAGTAAGCGGTTCGAAGGCTCCAAGGATGGCTACACTGGCTGAATCTATCAGTGTTAGAGACCGTACAAGGGTAACATTGCTCACCGTAGTAGGTACCAATCCCAACAGAATCAACGATAAAAGAGAACTCCCATCACTGATTCTGTCTATCCCACCAGTGGTAAAATTGGAGTAAAGGATCAACAATAGCATTGCCATAAAGAATATATAGAAGTTCACTTTCAGTGCTGGTAGCTTGCTGACACGCATGTGTGGGAATATAACCATGTATATGGCATAGAGCAATCCGGACGACATTGCCAGGATAACACCCATGCCTGACTTTATACCTTCCGTCTGTCCGATGCCTCCAAGGAAGAAAACTCCAGCTATGGCAAGCACTATTGCAAGGCTAATACGCAGTGTCAGACGCTCATGAAAGAAGAGAATCAGGAGTATTTCGGTCCAAACTGGATACGAAAAGAGCAACGTTGTTGCCACACCACCAGGCATATACTCATAACTTCCGAACAAACAGACAGCTGAAATGGCGTACATCAGTGCAAGAAACATGATCCTTAGTCCTTCTCCCCAGCTTATATGCAGACTCTGTTTGCGCCATAACAGTACGGCAATCATAAACAGACAACCGAAAGCAAAGCGATAAATCAAGACCGAAGGAAGCTGCATCCCTGCCTCCATTACAGGTATAGAGAAGAGCGGAATCGTACCAAAGGTTATGGCAGAGACGCTTGCATAGCCATAACCTTTTATGTTTGATGATAAGTTCACAACTTGTTGATTACATTAAAGAATAACGTTTACAAGTGCAAAAATACTTATTTTTTTTGTAATATCAGCCGTGATGCACCGTGAAAGATTATGTTTTACAGTATAGAACACACCACTTCGCAAGATTACAGATGCTTTGTAATCTTATTACAGATGCTTTGTAATCTTATTACTGACGCCTTGTAGTCTTATTACCGACGCCTTGTAATGGTTTGTAATATCGTCTTTGGGATGGTATTCTTACGGAATATCTTCGTAATTCTTCTGCTTTTCAGCGAGTTCCTTATCGCTCATCTTCGTGTAACATGCTATGCCATAGTGATCACGAAGCTGGCCGTTATTGACGTTAACCTTCCCCAAGTAGAGCACCAAAAGCAGCTTTGTATCTGTGCAAGAGTACACTCTGTCGAAAGGGTTAGGGTTCTCCCCGATGTCAATAGCATTGTTTGAACTGTCATAATGATAATTAGCTGTTGACTTGTTAAGCTTCCCCAACGCATCATTATAGAAGAATTTCGTTATCTTATCCTTACTGAAATAGAAGTCAGAAGGGCCATAACCTATTGCACCTTTATAGTAATCAGTTGAAGAAAGACTACCATCCGACAGGATTTCATAGGTCCCTAAATGCTTCCAACCACGGTCAACAACCTTTGAGAAGAACTCATCTGAAGTAACCGTCGGCAGTTTGTTAAGGTCAATCTTACCCTTCGGCAAGAGATGGGTGACACTCTCTTCGCCCTCATTATCATCACTTGAACAGGCTGTAAAGCACCCTATTGCAAGCAGAGCGACTACTAAAAAAAGTAAATAATGTTTCATCATGCTATGTATTTTAAGATGTTGCAAAGATAAGAAAATACTTTATAAGGATATTGATATATAACTTTTTTAACTTAAAGAATTACCTCTGAAGATTTAGTTAACAATAGATAATTTATTTATAGAATATTTGGTACACCCAAAAGGAATACCTACCTTTGCATCGTTTACAATAAATCATATTTTATTAACAAACCTGCTATTGATGGGAAGTAATCCCTTTAGCATGTATAAAAACCTAAAGCACAGTTTAGAAGATGAAACGTACAGTAGTACTTATGGTCGCCGTAATGGCATTCGGATTGACAGCTTGCACACAGAATAACAAGCCTTCAAATAACAATAAGGCGCAGGCGAACGCTGAAATCAGTATCAAGGGTGACGAGACAAACAGTCAGGAAGAAGGCAATGAGCAGAGCATGAGCGTTAAAGAGATGAACGCTGAGATGTTCAAACACAACATAATGGATTACAAAAAGAATCCAAATAAATGGCAATTCAAAGGTGATAAGCCTGCGATTATAGACTTTTATGCAACATGGTGTGGCCCTTGTCAGATGACAGCACCTATCCTTGAAGAGGTTGCACGCGACTATAATGGGCAGATAGATGTCTATAAAGTGGATGTTGACAAGCAACGCGAACTGGCTGAACTCTTTGATATTCGTGCTATCCCTGCCATCCTTTTCATCCCAAAGGTGGGTGAACCAAAGATGAAAAAGGGTGCAATGAACAGAGAAGAGTTCGAAGAAGCTATTAAATCTACCTTGCTGCAATAATCAAATTGAGCATGTTCTTCTCTCCTTTCTCCTCTGCTTTACGGAGGAAAACGGACGAGACAAGATACAAAAAGGGGACAGATCACACGGTCTGTCCTCTTTTTTGTTGCAGCATTCATACTAAAACAAACAATACAACGTTATGTCTACAACATATAATCTTGGTCATATACAAAACTGAAGATGATGAATGCCATGAAACGTCCCTATATATAATAAGGTGTAAAGACAGAAAAGAAAGAGCAGAAGTTAGGTTATTGTAAACAGTAAAGTAAACTTACAGATTTAAGAACATGAAGAAGACCAAAACAAATGGAAATGATCTTTTTACGACTTTGTAATACAGTCACTATCAAATAGTTACAGATGGGCTTGTAAAAGGGCATGTTTTGCATTGCAAAAGGGCATCTTTTACCATGCAAAAGGGCATCTTTTACAACGCAAAAGGGCATCTTTTACATTGCAAAAGACGCCCTTTTAAAAGTCGATATGTAATTTGTTTTACAAAAAGAGACTCTTATGTGCAGTTTGATCCATAAAGTATCGACTCAGAAACTGATTACGTTCACTTAGAGATGAAGTGGGATGAGCATAACAAAACATAGCATCTTGCATCAGAAAAAACAGATGTTCTACATTGAATACAAAGTCTCTTCTGGTAGGAAAACACCCTATTCCAACGGGAAGAAAGCACTATTAATCTCATAGAAAGAAGTGTTGCTCATCATTAAATAATAAGTATTGAAAGAGGAAAACTTATGATTTATAGCTTGATATACATCAAAAAACGCAATATAACACGAATGTTTTAATCTTGAAATTTGTACAATTCAGAAATATGTTATAACTTTGCATACATAAAAATAGATTGTTTAGGTTAGTAGTAAATAGATTTAGGTTTTAGTTATTTTAGGTAGAAAGATTATTGTTTCAGAGGAAACGAAAAGATCAACGGCTGTGAAGTTCGATTGATCTTCTTACAAGAAAACACGTAGACTGACTGTTGTCAGTCAAAAGAATAGGCACAACAAGCAGGTGACTGCAAGTTGTGCCTCTTCTTTTTTATTGTCGTTTGCCTTAGCAACCAGTACCATCAAGATTGCATGCAGCACCTGATGGGACATCGCCCGAGTGTAATCCAGCCTCTTCAGGAGACAGTGTTACGGTGCCATCTTCCAGCACAAAGCATGGAATACCAGCATAACCGTACTTCTTTGCATCATCGAAGACGGCATTATTATCACGCAATCGAAGGAATTCCTTCAGGTTTTTAACGTGCTCACCAATATCTATCACCTCGTAACGAGCGTTACCCTCTACTTGTTTGTCAACAGAAATACAATCTGGACAAGTCTTCATTCCATAAATCTTAATCATAATTTACTCCTTAATAATTAATTAATAAAAGGACTCTTCACCGTCTTAATGGTTACAAATCTTGCTACTGTCAACAGTGAAACCAGCTGATGCAGGCATGAATTTTCCCCTTTCAGCCAGGAAATCAACCAACTCTGAAGCCGTCATTCCCTCTGCTGAACAGGTGTGAAAAAGCTCATCAGCACCGAAATGTGCGATGATTGCCTTCACCAAATCCTCTTTTGTGTCATAACTATTGCCCTCCATCATGTGGAGAACATCATGTCCATGTGCCATAAAAAATACACCTTTATTTATTAATATTACGTTACAAAGATAGTCACTCTTCGTAACAAAGGTACATATTCTGTACCTTATATTTGCCTATAAAGGGTATGCTAAATGTTAAATTAACCAATTTTATGATATTAAATGTCACAACATAAACTTATTTTAATTACTTTTGTATCCATAAATGGGAAGTCTTGCTTTGACGAACAACTCACTTTTCCCTAATAAAAACATAAAGGTTTTCAACAATATGAAACAGTTATTATTTCTCTTTGGCGCCATAATACTATTTTGCACATCGTGTAGTACGCACAGAACCCTTGTGGAAAGTAACAAAGAAGTTAGTTTCACAGAGGGTAAAAACTACTTCCATATTGGTAAGGAGACGAAACCTACCATCATGAAAATTGCTTCACAACCTGAGTTTGAGAAGCAGTTTGGTATGGCAACCTTCATGGGTAAGGGTGGAGAAGCAACTCCTATAGACTTCAATAAGAGCTTTGTTATTGCCTATATCCTACCAGAAAGCAATCGCAGAACAGAACTTAGACCTCTCTCTTTGACGAAGAAAAGAAAGAAACACCTCGTCATGAAGTACTTCATGAAGGAGGGTGTGACACAGAGTTTCACCACACAACCCTTCTTTATCATGATCGTTGATAAGGCTTTCTGGGACTATAAGGTCACTGAAGAATAGTAAAATAGCATCTAAGTGTTGTAGGAATAACTGCTGAAAACGCATAAAACAGAAAATAAAAGGAAATAGATTAAAATTCAAACATAACAAAAAAAGACAACTCAAGAGAGTTGTCTTTTTGTTGATAAGCACCTTGGAGCGGAATACGGGAATCGAACCCGCCTCTCAAGCTTGGGAAGCTCGTGCACTACCGATGTGCTAATTCCGCATAAAGAGCCGATACCCGGACTCGAACCGGGGACCTACGCATTACGAATGCGTTGCTCTACCAACTGAGCCATATCGGCGATTTACGGCTGCAAAGATACATCAAAAAAAACAAACAGCCAAATGATTGAATGCTTTTTTCAATGTTTTCACGGTGTGGAAGGCCTGCATATACGGTGTGAAAAGTCTACAGATAAGATGTGGGAACTCTATGCATAATGTGTGGAAAGTCTACATATAAAATGAGGAAAGCCGACATATAATGTATGGAAAGCCTACATATAAGATGTGGGAACTCTATGTATAATGTGTGGAAAGCCAACATACAAGATGTGGAAAGCCCACATATAAGGCGTGGGAAGTCTACAGATAAGGTGTGGAAAGCCCACATATAAATCGTAAACGAATGCTAAAACAAGAATAAAATGAAATTAATTTAGTATCTTTGTAGCATCTTTAAGTATTATAATATTAGAAATGTGATACCGACAAAACCATAGATTGAACAACATGATAGGAACTAAAAACGTAAAAAACACGGTCTTCGTAATTGTATTATTGCTGTGTTCAATAGCCATGAATGCGTCTCCAGCATGGCCAGGGGTAACCAAAAGCCTACTACTAAAAGACGGAACGACAGTCAAAGCACACCTTAGTGGAGACGAACATGCCAAATATTGGCTGACAGATGACAAGCGAATCTTTGCTTATGAGCCCGTAAACGGAGTATATACAGAGCTCTCTGAAGCACCCAAACCCAAGGATTTCATTATGACAAGACCTGCTTCCCGTATCGGAGGAACCGTCCAGAAGGTTTCAGGAAAGCGCAAGTCATTGGTCGTATTGGTCTCTTTTGCCGATCAAGACTTCTCTGTCAGCGATCCAAAGACCCTCTATCAGCACGTACTTAACGGCAAAGACTATAAGAATGGTAACTTTAACGGTTCTGCACGAGACTATTTCCTGGCACAAAGTCAAGGTAAATTCGATGTGACTTTCGATGTTGTAGGTCCTGTAAAGCTATCAAAAGGATACGCAAAGTACGGATATAACAACAACGGACGCGATGCTGCGCCAGAGGAAATGGTAACAGAAGCACTCAAAAAGTAGCCTCTCAGGTTAATTTCAAGGACTATGACTGGGACGGAGACGGTGTTGCGGAGAACATTATGTTTGTATATGCAGGCCACGGAGAGGCTGATACGGGAGAAGCTGACCGCATCTGGCCACACCAATGGTCACTGGTTTACTACCAAGGATACACCCAACGCTTCCCCACTGGTGAGGCAAATACCTACGCATGTGCGCCAGAGCTCAACTCAAACGGCGATGTTGCAGGTGTCGGAATCTTCTGTCATGAGTATTCACATGGCCTTGGTCTCCCTGATTTATACAACACTGCAAGCTCAGGTGACTATGGTCCAGCCTACTATAGTATAATGTCTATAGGCAGTTACTTGGGCAATGGATACAAGCCATGTAACTATTCTGCATACGAAAAGAACTTCGTTGGATGGGTGAAACTCGAAGAATTGAAGTCGGGAGAATACAAAAACGTTGCCACAACGAACAAAAACGGCAAGGCATTCGTTGTCTATAACCAGACCAATCGTAACCAATATTACATCCTGGAGAACCGAGAAAGAGAGTCATGGGACATCTATTATCCTGTTCAAGGACTGGTGATGACAAGCATAGACTACAACAGTAACACGTGGGCTAACAACACTGTGAACAATGATCCACAACGATATGGTGTTGCAATGCACCAAGGACAGAAGGGAGAAAAGCTCTATAACTATACTCTTAGCAACACAAGTATCAACGCCAACGGTACGTTGAACTTCTTAATCACGGGCACAGACACTCCTACTCCATCGGGAGAAACGACTGTATTCAGCGAGTCTTTCGATAATTGTAACGGCACTGGCGGCAACGATGGGCAATGGGATGGCGACACTTTCTCTGCCACATTCAATCCCGATAACAGTGGATGGTATTGCGACTATCAAGGTTCGGGCTATCAATGTGGAAGCTTTGGCTATCCAGACAAGGACTATACGCTCTATCTTCCACAGTTCAATGCCAACGGACAATGCAAGATTTCCTTCAAGGCAGCAGGTATTGAATCGGACAATGCTACCCTATCCATGGTCATAAACGGTGCAGCAGGTAACCCAATACATTTGAAAAAGAATACGCTGAAAGGCTATAACGGTACGTTCGACTCCAACGAAACAACGACGATAACCTTCAGACTACATGGTCAGATAGTATTGGATGATGTGAAAATCGTATTAACTGGGAAGCCAACAAAGATTGATGGCGTTGTCAATGTCACCCCAACCGAGCCACAGAAAGTCTATGATCTGCAGGGAAGATACGTAGGTAAAGACACGAAGAGTCTGCCGAAAGGCATATATATAATAGGTGGAAAGAAAGTCGTTGTGAGATAAACACAAAGCTTTCAGCCGTCATAGAAAACCCTAACATCAGAAGAATGAATCGGTAAAGAACAACCATTGTTGTAAAACTAATTCACATCTGCATTTTAAAAGACGCCCTTTTGCGTTCTAAAAGACGCCCTTTTGCATGGTAAAAGGGCGTCTTTTGATGTGTAAAAGGTGCCCTTTTGAATCGCAAAAGGGCACCTTTTACTTTGCCTTTTATAACCTATTGACAATCTGATGGTTACAAAGCAGGAAATAAACCGTTTTCTACTATATTGCAGGGAAAACCCTACTAAATATTGTAAGATTATTTCTAAACACATAATATCTTATCCTTGAGTATACAGAACCCCCATACGTATCTCTTTAAAAGCAAGCATACAGAAGCCGTTTATTCACAATATAAAATCTAAACCATGGACCTCAGAAGGCGCTTTCATCAACATTGTCATCCCCCATCATTCCCTTTTCAGCAACAGGAACTTTGGATATAAATGTTATTTTACCTAACAAAGGATAAAATATTTCTGTTTTATCAACATCTATTTCACCCATTTACCAATATTTATTAATATCTTTGCAAAGAAGATAGAGTTGAAAAGAGAAATCCAAACACATGGAAAGAGACCAGCAAATCATTCGAACCAGTATCGTAGGCATCGTTGCAACGTACTCTTGGCAGGTTTCAAGGCAGCTGTAGGACTGCACACGCCCTCTACAACACTATTGATCACAACGCTTTAGAGAACAAATAACTTTAACCATAACTAATAAACACAATGAAAAGAATCTTTATCCTATTACTATTAACAATCAGTCTGAATGCTGTTGCACAGGATTTCAAACAATACTTTGACGATGCAACACTGCGAATCGACTACATTTTCTCTGGTAATGCCAAGCATCAGGCAATTGCAGTAGATGAACTTTACCGCCTTCCACATTGGTTCGGGAAGCACGAAAGACTGTCGGAACTGCCCATAGAGGGCAACGGTCAGATCACCGTTCGCGATCATCGTACACAGAAAGTCATCTATCGTAATTCCTTCTCTACCCTCTTTCAGGAGTGGCTTACGTACGATGAAGCCAAGAAACCAAGCAGTAAATCATTTGAAAACGTCTTTCTTGTACCTTATCCAAAGGACTCTGCCGACGTGACTGTTGAACTTCGGAACAACAGAAGAGAGGTGACTGTCTCCATGACACACCTTGTTGCACCACAAGATATCCTCATTCGACACATGGGAGAACGCAATGTCACACCGTACGAGACGCTCCAGCAGGCAGCAGACCCTTCCCGTTGCATACACATTGCATACATTGCTGAAGGATATACGGAGCTGAAATGCCCGTATTCATTAAGGATTGCCGCATCGCAATGGAAGCTCTTTTTGCTCATGAGCCCTTTAAATCAATGCGTCAACGCTTCAATATCATTGCCGTAAAAGCCCCATCAGCAGAGAGTGGAACGTCTGAACCATCGAAAGGAATATGGAAAAACACTGCTCTACATTCACATTTCGACACCTTCTACAGTGACCGTTATTTGACAACACTGCATCTAAAAGACCTTCATAACTGGTTGGCTGGTACGCCATATGAACACATTATCGTACTGGTTAACACAGAAAAATACGGAGGTGGTGGTATATTGAACTCATATAACCTATCTATGGCACACAATGATTACTTCAAACCAGTCGTAGTTCATGAGTTCGGACACTCCTTTGCAGGCTTAGGCGATGAGTATGCATACGAGAAAGAGACCATAAACATGTATCCAACAGATGTTGAACCATGGGAACCTAACCTGACAACACTCGTTGATTTCCACGGAAAATGGGAGAATCTCATCAATAAGAAAACCCCAATTCCAACACCACAACCCGCTGATCTTGACAAACCTAACGCCCGTCGGGACAAGTGAAGATAGGTGCTTATGAGCCAGCAGGCTATGCTCAGCATGGAGTTTATCGTGGATTCCCCGATTGTAGGATGCGAACCAACGTTCATCCAGAGTTCTGTCCGGTATGTACGCAGGCTCTTACACGCCTCATTCAGTTCTATACAGGGGAATAAACAGAATACGTTTCTGATGCAGATGAGTCCGTATTGGGAACAAAGTGGTTTGATATTGAGAACAAAACCATTTAATATTGAAGATTGAATAGTTCTATATTCAGAATTAGACCGTTTGATATTGAAGATTGAATAGTTTAATATTGAGATTTTAGCTGTTCTGTATTCAGATTAGAATCGTTCGATGTTGAGATTAGAATCGGTCAACATTGAGATTTGATTCGTTCGATATTAAGAAATTAACCCATTTATTTTGGGAAATAAGCCATAAGAAAAGACCGCAGTATTCACGAACGAACACTGCGGTTTTTAACTTTTTTTTATTGCTATATAAAGGTTATATCGCTAAAAAATGGTAACTTTGTGCGAATTTAATCAGTAAGTCGTGACTAAAGATATAGTCAAAAAAAAGGTTCGGGATATCTTAGATGGATATCTCGAAGTTAATAATCATCGTAAGACATCAGAGCGATATGCCATCTTGGATGCCGTCTATGACATCGGAGGACACTTCTCTCTGGATGAGTTAGGAGCAGAGTTAGAGGCTCGGAACTTCCGTGTCTCACGTGCTACATTATATAATACTATGCGACTCTTCATAGAGTTGCGCCTCGTTGTCAGACATCGTTTCATAGGTCAAACCAAGTATGAAGCATGTTATGCCAACGAAGATCACATCCATCAAATATGTACTGTATGTGGCAAAGTAACGGAGATTGAGTCTCCAGAGATTGCCGATGCCATCAAAGAAACAAAGCTTTATCGCTTCAGAAAGGATGGCTTCTCACTTTATATCTATGGTATATGTTCCCGTTGTCAGGCTGCTATTTCGCGCCAACGCAATAAGCTTCTGACACAGAAACAAGATAAAAACTCACAGAAAAGCAAATGAACACAGGTAAAGTTGACGTCCTGTTGGGTCTCCAATGGGGTGATGAAGGTAAAGGAAAGGTTGTCGATGTGCTGACACCCCGTTACGATGTAGTGGCCAGATTCCAAGGAGGTCCTAACGCAGGGCATACGTTGGAGTTCGAAGATCAGAAGTATGTGCTCCGCTCAATACCGTCTGGTATCTTCCAAGGGGGTAAGGTTAACATCATTGGTAATGGTGTTGTGCTGGCTCCAGACTTGTTTATGGGTGAGGCAAAGGACCTGGAAAAGAGTGGACATCCACTCAAAGAGCGTCTTAAAATATCAAAGAAAGCCCACCTTATCATGCCTACTCACCGCATTCTTGACCGTGCTTACGAGGCTGCAAAGGGCAAAAACAAGGTTGGAACGACTGGAAAAGGCATCGGACCAACGTACACTGACAAGGTAAGTCGCAATGGTTTGCGCGTAGGAGATATCCTTTCCGACTTCGATCGCAAGTATTCTGAGCACAAAGAACGCCATATGAAGATGCTTGCAGCACTTGGTTGGACTGACTTTGAGGGCTTTGAAGAGACTGAAAAGCTGTGGATGGAAGGCATAGAGTACATGAAAGGCTTCCAATTCGTCGACTCTGAGCATGAGATTAACAACCTCTTACGCAGCGGAAAGAACATCCTTTGCGAAGGAGCACAGGGCACAATGCTTGACGTTGACTTTGGTTCTTACCCCTTCGTAACCTCCTCTAACACCATTTGTGCTGGTGCTTGCACAGGCTTAGGCATTGGTCCTAACAAGGTAGGGAACGTATATGGCATTATGAAAGCTTATTGTACACGTGTCGGAGCAGGTCCTTTCCCAACGGAATTGTTTGATGAAACAGGTAAGAAGATACGTGACCTTGGTCATGAATATGGTGCCGTTACAGGGCGTGAACGCCGTTGTGGATGGATTGATCTTGTACAACTTCGCTACTCAGTGATGGTTGATGGCGTCACAGAACTCATCATGATGAAGAGTGATGTGTTAGACAGTTTCGAGACAATCAAGGCTTGTGTAGCTTACGAACTGCCTGATGGTACACGCACAGAGGAGTTCCCTTACGAGATAGATGACGTCAAACCAATCTATAAAGAGCTGCCAGGTTGGAAGCAAGACATGACCAAATGCAAGTCGGAAGATGAATTCCCACAGGCATTCCGTGACTATGTGAGCTTCTTAGAACAGTATCTTGAGACGCGAATCGGCATCATCTCTATCGGTCCTGACCGTGAGCAGACGATTGTAAGGAAGTAAAATAACTGTGAATAGTTGACGAGTTGACAGGTTAATAAGTTGGTAAGTCAAGTGTTTAGTAGCTCAATTGGCAGGTAAATAGTCGACAAGTTGATGCTGAATAAGTGGATAAGTCGAGTCTTTAGTTGGTTAATTGAAGTGCGAAAAGCTGATAAGTAGACAGACAAAATGTACAATTGAATCTGCAAAATACAGTAATCAGAAACACAGAACAAGGCATTTGACGGAACATCCATAGCCCTTTCGAGTCCTCAACAACAAGGAAAGAGGATATAAAACAAGGCTTTTAGCGGAACATCCATAGCCCTTTCGAGTCCTCAACAACAAGGGAAAAGGATATAAAACAAGGCATTTGATGGAACATACATAGCCTTTTCGAGTCCTCAACAACACGGGAAAGGGATATAAAACAAGGCTCTTGATGGAACATCCATAGCCCTTTCGAGTCCTCAACAACAAGGGAAAAGGATATAGAACAAGGCTCTTGACGGAACATCCATAGCCTTTTCAACTCCTCAACAACCAAAGAAAAAACCTCCAAGAGGCTTTCTTTAACTTCAAAAAAATAATAAAAAGAATGGCAAACAAACCCTCCATACCCAAGGGAACACGTGATTTCGGTCCCGAGGAAATGGCTAAAAGAAATTATATCTTCGACACTATAAAGCAAGTTTATGCCCTTTACGGCTTCCAACAGATTGAGACTCCAGCAATGGAGACCCTCCATACGCTGATGGGAAAGTACGGTGAGGAAGGTGATAAGCTGCTTTTTAAGATTCTAAACTCAGGAGATTACCTCAAATCGGTCAGTGATGACGAGCTGAAAGAGCGTAATACGCTCAAGATGCAGACCAAACTCTGCGAGAAAGGACTACGTTATGACCTCACAGTTCCCTTTGCTCGCTATGTTGTTATGCATCGTGAAGAGCTCCAACTGCCGTTCAAACGCTATCAGATTCAGCCCGTTTGGCGTGCAGACCGCCCACAAAAGGGACGTTATCGTGAGTTCTATCAGTGTGATGCAGACGTCGTTGGGTCCGACTCTTTGCTCAATGAAGTGGAGCTAATGCAGATTGTTGACACCGTATTTACTAAGTTTGGCGTACGCGTTCAGATAAAGATCAACAACCGAAAAATACTCACCGGCATTGCAGAAGTAATGGGTGAGAAAGATAAGATAGTAGATATCACCGTTGCAATAGACAAACTTGACAAGATAGGACTCGACAATGTCAATGCCGAACTACGTGAGAATGGTATCTCAGAGGAAGCCATTGCCAAGCTACAGCCCATCATTAAGCTTGAAGGAAGCAACGATGAGAAGCTTGATGTCATTGCAGAAGTACTAAAAGAGAGCGAGATTGGACTCAAAGGCGTTGAGGAAACGCGCTTCATTCTTGACACTTTGAAGACATCATGGTTGAACAATGAAATACAACTTGACCTCACTTTGGCTCGCGGACTGAACTATTACACAGGTGCAATATTCGAAGTTAAGGCACTGGATGTGCAGATTGGCTCCATAACTGGTGGTGGTCGCTATGACAATCTCACGGGAATCTTCGGCATGCCAGGGCTCTCTGGTGTTGGCATTAGCTTCGGTGCAGACCGTATTTATGATGTTCTTAACACCTTAGACCTCTACCCTAAAGAGAGTGTTCAGGGTACTCAACTCCTCTTTATCAACTTTGGTGAGAAGGAAACAGCCTACTGTCTGCCTATCATTGCAGCTGCTCGACGTGCCGGAATACGTACGGAGATGTTCCCAGACAGTGCAAAAATGAAGAAACAGATGAGCTATGCCAATGCCAAAAACATTGGTTTCGTTGCCCTTGCAGGCGAAACTGAAATGCAGGAAGGCAAGATAACACTGAAGAATATGTCCACAGGTGAACAGGAACTAGTCACACCTGAGGAGCTAATCAATAGATTTTAAAGGTTCTCCCCCTCCCTAATTTAAGGGAGAGGGGGGCTTTTTTTTTGAATAATTTGTATCCATATAGTTGATTAACAAGATACAAACGGCAACAAACTACATTAACCTCTACCAATGAAGAAAGCCCTTTTACTTTGTTTTCTATTATCGGGTTGGATACTTTCAGCCCTCGGTCAGGCATCATTTAACATCGATGGCTTTTCAAAACAATACTATGGAAAGGTTTATTTTGCTGATACATCCGCACTTACTTCTGCTGGTTGGGTAGAAGTTTATGACCGTATTACGAACAAGAAACTCATCCACGTGGATGCAGATGAGCTCTCATTCGACCTTCATGATGGGGAGATTAAGCCTAACATAGCTGAGATTCCTTATGGAGAATACAGTGTCTTGCTCTATCAAGATTATAATTTTGACGGTAAAAAGGACTTTGCCATCATGGACGGGTTCAACAGTTGCTATCAAGGACCATCCTTTCTGATCTATTTAGCAACGGAGAATGGCTTTCAATTTAGTGGCGATTTCACGGAATTAGCCCAGGATTTCTGTGGAATGTTCAGCGTAGATTATAAAGAAAAGACGTTATCTACGATGACGAAAGATGGTTGTTGCTGGCACCAGTTCTCAAAATATATTGTAGAGGATAACAAGCCTAAACTTATCAGAACATTCACTGATAACCTAAAAAACGACCCTCTTCGCATTCAAACAACTGAAGAATGGGATGGTAAAAAGATGGTTGAGAGCGTATCAACTAGCATAAACCTTAAGAGTGAGAGCGTTGAAAACTATTTCAAGTTTCATGTAGATGCGATGAACAAGAGTATCATTCTTTATAATAAGAATGGTCATACGCTCAATTATGCCATCATGGATGACAAGAAAAATGTAGAGTTCTACTATCCTTCTGATGATTCCGACCAATCAGAAGAGTTCACCTATAACAAGGAAACGGGCAGCGTTTCTTTCGAGAATAAGGATACCTCTTACACCATTTATGAGAAGTCTGGCAAGTTAGGCATCAACATTACCTATAAAGGGAAGACCCATCAGTGGGTTGGAAATCCCAAAAGTAGAAAAGGAAGCATCGGGAAACTGTTAAGAGTTAAGTTGGATAATGTCGTCTATCAATAATCAAATGGTTAGTAATCCCTCAGTTGTCACTTCTCAAACTCCGCATTATCTCACCACACATGACAGCCGATAAGGAAGAGAAAACGTACAGCGAATCCCGCATGAAAGACCCTTTCAGAACCCAAAGACAAAGAAACACCAACAGGGAAAACAACTTTACAAAAATCAATCGACGATTAGCAGTAAAACGAAAGAAAACCAATAAAAACCGACTTTGTAACTCATAGGATATCAAAGGGTTATGAAGAGGCTTTCAAAAGACGCCCTTTTGCATTGTAAAAGGGCGTCTTTTACATGTCAAAAGGGCATCTTTTACAACGTAAAAGGTGCCCTTTTGCAACGCAAAAGAGCACCTTTCAAAATATAATTGTGAATTAATCTTACATTGATTACTTCTTAAACCGTTTTCAAACGTATAGAGAACAACATCAGAATGGGTCAGGTATCCTTCGGAAGAAGACCTGACAAGTCGTTACATCTCATAATCCTTAGCCAGTCCACCAGCACTTGTCTCCTTATAAAGGGACGGAATGTCATGTCCCGTCTGCTTCATAACCTCAACCACACGGTCGAAGGAAACACGGTGTTGACCGTCACTGAACGTTGCATAAAGCTGTGCATCAAGAGCCCGACAAGCAGCAAAGGCATTGCGTTCGATACAAGGAATCTGCACAAGACCACACACTGGGTCGCACGTCATACCAAGGTGATGCTCCAAACCCATCTCTGCTGCATATTCAATCTGTGAAGGACTACCGCCAAACAGTTGGCAAGAAGCAGCTGAAGCCATGGCACATGCCACACCAACCTCGCCTTGACAGCCCACTTCAGCACCTGATATGGAAGCATTATACTTCACTATGTTACCGAACAATCCAGCTGTTGCTAGTGCGTGAAGAACCTTTGTTTCAGAGAAATCATGTCCCTTTGCAAGATGATAAAGTACTGCTGGAACAACGCCACATGCCCCACATGTCGGTGCAGTAACAATCGTTCCGCCTGATGCATTCTCCTCACTCACAGCCAAAGCATAGGAATAAACCATTCCACGACTTTGCAAAGACGGTTTGTAACCACGTGCCTTAACATAATAAGTTGCTGCCTTACGTGCAAGATTCAATGGACCGGGCAAAGCCCCTTCACTGTCCAATCCCCGTTCAACAGCAGCCTGCATGGTGTACCAAACCTCACGAAGATAATCCCAGAAGTCGTCATCTTCACACTGTTTCACATACTCCCAGTAGCCACGTCCGTGATGTTCGCACCATGCTTGTATGTCTTTCAGCGTGTGAAGGTCGTATACTGAGGTGGTAGTAAAGTAATCTCCCTCTGCTTTTCCTTCTGAAAGAGCACCTCCACCAACGCTATATACCGTCCATTCATCCGTTGGTTTAGCATCAGAACCAAACGAACGGAAAAGCATACCATTAGGATGATAAGGCAGAAAGACCTCGGGTTCCCACACAATCTCCACTGGTGCCACCTTCTTCAGTACGTCAATGATAGCCTTATCCGTCATGTGTCCCTTTCCCGTAGCAGCCAGGCTGCCATACAAAGTCACCTCAAAGCGCGCTGCTTCGGGGTGTCTACCAGCGAAAATGACGGCTGCTCGCTGTGGTCCCATCGTATGACTGCTTGACGGTCCCTTACCTATTCTGAATATTTCGCTTAATGATTCCATTCTTCTTTATCCTCAATACAATTCTTTTATTGGGTTACAAAAATACAAAAAAATACATCAATACGACCGATATATAGGGAAAAAGATAAGTAACATCATATCTTTTTAGTACCTTTGCGCCGTTCCATACACTATAAAAATGAAACGGATAACAGTCATAATGCTATGTACGTTGTTGCTGACAAGCGCATGTACAAACAAAAAAGCTACCGAAGAACCTAAGAAAGAGGTTCTCGACACCATTCCAATGCTGGTGACGCAGGTGCAACAAAGCTCACGTCTCTACACTACGGAATATCGTATTCACAAGATTATCACACATGACGACGAGATGAAACTGTCTGGTTCGATCATGAAAAAGGACTTCAGTGTCAACCTTCCGTTGGGCGAACGCCGCATAGCTATCCCTATGGATGCCACGCTGAAGGCATATATTGACATGTCAACCTTCAGTGAAAAGAACATACAAAAGGATGGAAAGAAACTCATTGTCACCCTACCCGATCCGAAGATTGTGCTCACTTCAACGAAGATTGACCACAAGGGGGTGAAGGAATACGTTGCTCTGACGCGCCGAAACTTCACCGATGCCGAGCTGACAAGCTATGAAGCGCAGGGAAGGAAGCAGATATTGAATGCTATTCCACAAATGGGTATCATCCAGCAGGCACAGGAAAGTGCTGCACGACAACTCGTTCCGATCTTCACAACGATGGGATATAAGGATGCAGACATCACTATTTCGTTCCGAAAGAAGTTTACTCTGCATGATCTTCCATCATTACTTGACACAAGAAAGGAGGGCTAAAACGATGGAAAAGAAAACTGAAAAAGAAACCAGAAAGCAGAACCAGAACAGTCTGCAAAGCTATAAAGAACGCTCGTCGAAGGGTTTTACACCTCGACTATTGGCTATTTTGCTTACCCCATTGGTTATCATTGCCATTGTGGGAGGTGTCATCTGGTATCTCAACTCCAGCAATTCACTGGGCTTAAGTACTGATGATCACATCGATATCACGCCTACACAGATACAGGAAATACAGAATATAGGACAGTGGGAGTTCCTTTCTATTAACGATGAAGAGCTCATTGACACCGTCAGTCGTGGCTTTTTCTCTGACAGTGAGCTGGTTCGTATCTATTACGGAACCGTTCGTCTGGGTATAGACCTTCGTCAGGCAGGTCCCCAATGGTTACATGTTGAAGGTGACAGCATCATCGCTATGCTCCCACCGATCACACTTCTCGAGCGAAACTTCATTGATGAAGCACGCACACGGTCGTTCTTTGAGAAAGGAACATGGACCGATGGCGACAGAGAACAGCTCTACAAACGTGCTTACAGGAAGATGTTAAAACGTTGTTTTACACCTGAAAACATCAAGATAGCAGAAGAAAATGCACGTCAACAGTTCATGCAGTTCCTCCGTTCTATGGGATATAAAAAGATAAGAGTTGGTTTTGCAACCGACAGAAAATGATGTAAGTCATTGTAATACCACATCATTAGCATCATAAGACAAGGAGAATAACAAAGGATAATGTCACTGTCAGAATCACAACAACACGTAGAAAGCATGACAGAAGGCGCCCCTTCACGCGCCATTATTAGGTTTGCCATACCGCTCATTCTCGGTTATTTATTACAACAAATGTACCTGATTATTGATGCTGCAATAGTGGGTCGATGGATAGGGGTGGGTGCATTGGCTGCCGTGGGAGCATCCAGTAGTATCATGTTCCTTGTCATGGGCTTCTGCAACGGGTCCTGTGCAGGCTTCGCTATACCTGTAGCACAGGCGTTCGGAACGCGTAAACTCCAACGAGTAAAGACTGGTGTGAATGATTCTATGTGGATTATGCTGGCATATTTTGCCCTTACCGTCATCATCATCTACCCCTTTGCAGACGAGATGATGATGCTTTTCGTCAATGGAAATGAGCAGGAAGTAATCAACAATGCAGCACGATTGATGCGTATTTGTAACTGGTTCTATCCTTCTTTGGGCGTTCTTGTTATCCTCAGATACAGTATTCAAGGCCTTGGATACAGTAACTTAAGCATGATGAGTGGCGTCATGGAGATGATAGCACGCTGTGGTGTGAGTATCTGGTTGGTACCTGCACTGGCATGGACGGGCGTTTGTTATGCCGATCCTGTAGCCTGGGTAATGGCTGATCTGTTCCTTATTCCTGCCTATTTATGGCTCATGAGAAGACTAAAGAGACAACTCGGATAGTGTTTTTATCGCCTCTTTCATGTCTTCAGCAAACCTGTTATGCGTGAGAAGGAACTCCTCTCGCCCATTGGCTAACCGTTTATAAAGCTCAGGACTCATCTCATCAACATACGAACTGATGGCATATTCAATGTCATCCTTTTGTCGTTCACTGTGTGAATAGGCATAAACCTGATACTTCTGATGGAAGAAACAGTAAGCCGACTCTATACTATCTTTTGTTATCATAAGCTCATTCTTAAAGGAATTACTCCTTATCTGATTTATAAAACGAATCAAAACTCGGTTGAAAAGAACTTCCAAAGCGGTGCAACCATCAGTGCTTGGATGAACTCACCACGTATCAACATCTGTTTAACTTCCTGCTTTGGACATAAGAGAACATCAATATCTTCCGTATCATCCAGATGCTGTTCGCAGGTTTTTCTCACCTTTTTGGCATAGAAACAATGGCAAAGATTATCCATAACACCAGGGTTTGGAGCTACAGTCATTATCTCTTTCCACTCTCCACCAGTGTAACCTGTCTCCTCTTCAAGCTCACGTTGTGCTGCCTCTAAGGGTGTCTCACCTTCTTCCATCACACCAGCACAGATCTCAGTAGACACTATGTCCAGTCCATGTCGGTACTGTCTCTCTAAGATAATATCCCCTTCTTCGGTCTCTGCAATGACATTTACCCATGAAGGATATGACAGAACGTAATATTCTTCATGCACTCTGCCGTCTGGCAACTGCACCTTATCACATCTGACTCGCATCCATGGACGGTCAATAAGCTGCTTGGAAGAAAGCGTTTTCCACTTCATTTCCTCGTTATTTCTTAGCTTTTTATCCTTTGTCATGCCTACTAACATTGTTCTTTTGTTGGTACAAAGATATCATTTCCTACCTTAATAAACAAATAAATCAATGCTTTAAAGAGGGGTAAAGGGGGTATTTTATAGAAAGAAAGAGGTAAAATGTCGAAAAGATTTCGCATTAATTGACAACCAACTCACGACATTTTCACTATCTTTGTACAGGAGATAATAGGGGGAAATCTGCTATCCCATATACTCAAACCTAACCATTTAGCCCTTGAAACATAGGGAAAAGAAAGGAGAACTCTATGATGAAACGCAAAGCAAAGATGCACAATGAACATGAATTCGACCTGGATAACATCTATCAAGACGATGAACGCCAGATTGATATTGCGACCGATCATCCGTTTGAAGTGCTACATAGATAGACATCTGATACTATGTCATGTCGCATTTCTGTAAATCAGACCTTCGTCTTCGGATGAGATAACTGTCTGTGCCCTGCACTTTTACCATAATATACGGCAGTAACAGTACAATGATGTAAGGCCTTCTGAAGAAGTATTGGCTCCTCTTTCAACAGGAAAGAATTATGATGGAGCCCTTCACGGCATTCGTTTCTGATGTCATTATTGTGGAGTGTACAGGGCATTTGTTTGTATAATACGTAGCTTTAGCACCATTTCTGTATTGTCCCAAATGGTGTTTTAAATGCCAATGAACCAACAACACACTGTTCTAATGTTGTTTTTCCTATTCCTTTTTTATATGTTTTAAAGACCAATAGACCAATAAAACACAATCATCGTCTGCTTATCCAACGTCCTTTTTTCGATATTTTGAAGACCAATAGACCAACAAAACACTATCATTATCTGCTTATTTTATCCCATTCTTATGGTGTTTTCAACCCTAATAAACAGACAACACTTGATGAAAATACAAGGAAAATCACATGAATAAATATGAAAATACATTTATATAAATACTTATTTATATGATAAAACCACACCTTTTAACGACCAAAAGTAGACAATAATACACTAATTATTGTTAATAACACACAAAAACAATATATCTATTAAGTTCCATAACATTATTTTTTATTAACTTTGCAGCCGATTATGCCGTCTTAGGCTCAGAACAAGTGCTGGAAAGATGCTCAGCCGCCTGACGGTAAAAACCCGTTTACAATAATAAAATGTACGCAATTGTAGAAATTAACGGTCAGCAGTTCAAGGCTGAGGAGGGCAAGAAGCTCTTCGTAAACCACATCAAAGATGCGGAAGAAGGCAAGACTGTTGAGTTTGACAAGGTGCTGTTGGTAGATAACAACGGTGCTGTCACAGTAGGTGCACCAACTGTTAATGGTGCGAAAGTAGTAGCTGAGGTAGTAGCTCCTTTGGTAAAAGGCGACAAAGTTATCGTGTTTAAGATGAAGCGTCGCAAGGACTACAGAAAGAAGAATGGTCATCGTACACACTTCACTCAGGTAGAAATTAAATCAATTAACGCTTAAAAAGGAGGACTCAAGAATGGCACATAAAAAAGGTGTAGGTAGTTCTAAGAACGGCCGTGAATCAGCTTCAAAGCGTTTAGGTGTTAAGATCTGGGGTGGCCAGAAGATTGTTGCGGGCAACATTATAGTACGTCAGCGCGGCAATAAGCACTTCCCAGGCGAGAATGTTGCACAGGGTAAAGATGACACTTTGTATGCTCTTGCAGACGGAGTTGTCTACTTCCACAAAGGAAAGTTCAACAAGAGCACTGTCTCTGTCCTTTCTGAGGAGGTTTACGCTGCGAAGACTGTAAAGCCTGAAGCTTAAGCGAACAACAAAAAAAACTATTCCAAACAAACAACATAGTCCCGGTTCTCTGCACAGAGACCGGGATTTATGCGTTTATAAGGGCGACGTTTAAAACCTAACTTGACTACTACAAGCATACACATAAGCGGAAACTACTACCCTCCTGCTATCCAATAACAACTCTACTGATAAAGAAACTGTGATTCAATAGATAGAAAACCACGATGTTACAGATGAGAAACTGCTATGCTACAGATAGAAAACAGTGATTCAATAGATAGAAAACTATAACGCGACAGATGAAGAGATAGATATCCAATTGATGGAAAACAGCTATGTTATAGATGGGAAACTGTAACACCGTAGATGAGGAGATTGATATCCAATAGAAGAGAAACTGTAGTGCAACAGATGGGAAGAGCGACACCCACAGATGGGAAACAATGACATGAAAAACCAAGCGTAAGATGATAATTATAGACAGAAGCAACAGCCAATAAGTAATGCTTAAATTGAAGAAGAACACAGATTATGTAAAACTTATTCATGGTATCAAAAGTAGAAGGGCGTCTTTCACATTCTAAAAGATGCCCTTTTGTACTTCAAAAGGGCATCTTTTACCATGCAAAAGGGCGTCTTTTACTATGCAAAAGATGCCCTTTTACTTTGCCCTCTATAACCTATTGATTATCTGAACATTACAAATCGAGAAATTGATCATTTCCTCGTAAAACAGACATGTAGACAGATTGTATTCTGTAAGTATTTTATCAAGCCATTCAAAGAGCCCCTCACCATCATTTTCCAGCAAGAAAACGAAACGTGTTACTTTCTGTGTTTATATCACAATAATATCTATAAGTGCAACGTTATAAGTACATGATAAGCAAGAATTTCCCCAAATATATACTCCTACTGCTGTGCTTTGTGAGCAGTCAGATAGCCTTTGGACAATCATTCACACTACAAGGAAAGGTAGCAGACAAGGACGGTAACCCCATTGAACTGGCGTCTGTAATGGTCGTTTCACAAGGAAAACTCTCCATGACCAACCTCAAAGGCGAATTCACTATGCAGCTACAGAGTGAAGACTCTGTCAAGATTCGCTTCTCAATGGTTGGATATAAGACCAAGACAAGGGTACTTCATTGGCCAAAAGGGAAGCAGACTTTACTCGTACAACTCTCTGATGACAGTCAGTTACAAGAGGTAGTTGTTGAGGGAAAAGCCAAACAACACGGTACGACAGAGGAACTTGACGTGAAGAAAACGAAGCAAGGTCCATCGGCAACAGGCAATGCTGTTGAAGAATTAGTACAGACTCAAGCCGGCGTTTCCACCCATTCGGAGCTTTCATCACAGTATAATGTTCGCGGAGGAACCTTCGATGAGAACTCCGTATACATCAATAATGTTGAAGTTTTCCGTCCTTTCCTCGTCAGAAGTGGGCAACAAGAAGGCTTATCAGTCATCAATCCTGACATGGTTGACGGCATCGGATTCTCCACAGGAGGCTTCGAAGCAAAGTATGGGGACAAGATGAGCTCTGCTTTGGACATCACTTACAAACGTCCGAAGAAGACAGAAGCATCCGTTTCAGCCTCCCTTTTAGGTGCCAGTGCTTACCTTGGACTGGCTACAAAGAAGTTTACTTGGACCAATGGTGTGCGCTATAAGACCAATCGTTACCTCCTTGGATCACTCCAAACAGAGGGAGAATACCGCCCATCGTTCCTTGATTACCAGACATATTTATCATGGCAGCCGAACAAACGATGGCAGATTGACTTCATTGGAAATATCTCTGACAATCATTATAACTTCAAACCAGAGGACAGAGAGACCAACTTCGGTACGCTACAGAACGTAAAGAAGTTCAAAGTTTACTTCGATGGACAGGAGAAAGACCTCTTCCGAACCTTCTTCGGATCACTTGCTATCACTCGACATCTTACTCCCCGAACTGACATTTCACTGCTTGCTTCAGCGTTCACAACCCGCGAGCAGGAGCGATATGACATACAAGGACAGTATTGGCTCACACAGACTGAGACGTCAGAGAACCTTGGTGTAGGAACATATATGCAACATTCACGAGACTATCTCAATGCAAACGTGAAGAGCTTGAAGCTCATGATGCAGCACAGAGCAGGCAAACACAAGATTGAAGGTGCGTTGACGTATAAGTTGGAGAAGATTACAGAGAACTCTGCAGAGTACGAATATCGTGATTCAGCAGGCTATAACATACCACATACGGGTAAGGATCTGAAGATGATCTATGCCCTTCGTGCACGTAACGAACTGAATGCTAAACGCTTCGAGACGTATCTTCAGGACACATGGAACTTCCAGACACGTGATTCCATACCCACTCTCTTCACACTGAACTACGGTGTTCGCTTCTCACATTGGAGCTTTAACGGCGAGAGTCTGGTGTCTCCACGTGCAGCACTGACCATCACTCCGGGCTGGAATCGTAACCTTAGCTTCCGCATTGCGGGTGGTCTTTACTATCAAGCTCCGTTCTATAAGGAGTTGAGAGACACCTCTTTGATAAACGGAATCACCTATGCTACACTCAATCAGAAGATAAAAGCGCAGCGTTCTATCCATGCCATAGCCTCTATGTCATACCGTTTCCAGATGCTCGGACGACCGTTTAAGTTCACTGCCGAGGCTTATTACAAAGCTATGTCACGCCTTATCCCCTATTCTGTGGACAATGTGAAGGTCACTTATTACGGCGATCAGAATGCTACAGGCCATACTGCCGGACTCGATTTGAAGCTCTTCGGAGAGTTTGTCCCTGGTGCTGACTCATGGCTAACATTAAGTTTCATGAACACAAGGATGAAGTTGAATGGCAAGACTATCCCTCTTCCAACCGACCAACGATATGCGTTGAACCTCTACTTCACCGACTATTTCCCAGGAACAACACGTTGGCGGATGTCACTGAAGCTTGCATATGCCGACGGATTACCATTCTCTGCACCGCACAAGGAACTGGAAGCAAACCCATTCCGTGCTCCAGCATACAAAAGAGCAGACATAGGTATGAGTTACAGACTGCTGGATAACAGTGACGGAAGCCGTAACACAATCTTCAAAAACATATGGTTGGGCATTGATTGTCTGAACCTTTTCGGAATCAATAACGTCAATTCATATTACTGGGTGACCGACATTGCAGGGCAACAATACGCCGTTCCGAACTATCTTACAGGCAGACAGATCAACGGTAGGGTTACTATCGATTTCTAAAACATACCCTATTAAAAGGTAGCGACTCCATCGTCAACTATCTAAAAACATAAGCAGAGAAAACGAGATGTATGTGTTTTACATATCGTTTTCTCTGCTTTTCTTTTGCTTTCTCCAGTACTTCATGTTGCTTTTGTGCGTGTATAACCATATTATCTAAGCGTGATAAAGTATTATCTAAGCGTGATAATTAATTATCTAAGTCTGATAATACTTTATCACACTTAGATAATTTGAAAACATACACGCCTTATAAAGACAAAACAAGGGCATAAAGAAGACACAAAACGGTATAGACCAGAACAAAAGACCACATATAAACGCAGAAAGGAATACACTTTAAACAGGCGTTAATACCCACTTCCTTGCTTCAACACATGCTTAAATACCATTCGAAAGCTATTCATAAGAGGCAAGAATATGGACAAAAACAAAATAAATCAGGCATATACGCTGGCTTTTATACCATCAGAACACAAAGCTGATCAGACTGTTATACCTTCTCTTATACCATCCAAAACAAATCAAGCTGCAGTAGATTCACTGCAGCTTGATCGTATTTTCACTCATTCAAGTTTTACATTTCAGAAGAGAAAGCACATGCTTCCACCATCCAACACCGTGTTATTCCTCATAGACAGTAGGGTCATTGACACCCGCGTCAGCAAATGCCTCCTTGCGTTCCACACATGTTCCGCACTTGCCACAATGGACATCAGAGCCCTTATAGCAGCTCCATGTCTTGCTATAATCAATCCCTAAAGCAGCGCCACGACGCACAATATCAGCCTTTGTGATATTCGTATAAGGAGCTTCAACCCGTACATTGACAAACGTACCAGCTCTGTTGCACCATTCATAGCACTGATAAACTCCGGTCGACAGTCTGGATAAATAACGTGATCACCACCATGATTGGCAATATACACCCTCTTCAGCTCATGACTCTCCGCTATTCCCGTTGCTATCGCCAGCATGATTCCGTTTCGGAAAGGTACCACCGTCGACTTCATATTCTCCTCTTCGTAATGTCCTTCAGGTATTGCTGCAGCACCATCCAGCAACGAACTCTTGAAATATTGATGCATAAAAGAGAGCGGAATGGTGATATGTGGGATGCCCAACTTATGACAATGATACTCAGCAAAGGGCAATTCCTTTGCTCCATGGTTCTGTCCGTAATCAAAAGAGATAGCTAAGGCTATCGTTGAAGCCTTGTCATAAAGCAACGTTATGGAGTCGAGTCCACCACTAACGATAATAACTGAATCCTTCATTTCAATCCTATTAAAATTCCTAACACTACACCCAATAACAAAGAAGACCAGTCGTCACCTTGTCAAGTGTAGCCTATTTTAGTACAAAATTACAAAAAAGACAGTATAACACTTCCCTAATCCGCTAAAAATTAGTATTTTTGCGGTAAGATAATTATTACATAATAAATAATAAACAAGACATGAAAATTAACGATTTCAACTTCGCTGGACACAAGGCTATCGTCCGCGTAGACTTCAATGTGCCATTGGATGAGAATGGTAACGTAACCGATGATACCCGTATCCGTGGTGCATTGCCAACTCTTAAGAAGATTCTTGCTGACGGTGGTGCGCTCATTATGATGAGTCACATGGGCAAACCAAAGGGTAAAGTGAAGCCAGAGCTTTCACTCAGCCAGATTGTTAAGAACGTAAGCAAGGCTCTTGGCGTTGACGTAAAGTTTGCTAAAGACGCAGGAAATGCTGAAGCTGAGGCTGCAGCCTTGAAGGGTGGAGAGGCTCTTTTGCTTGAGAATCTTCGCTATTATCCTGAGGAAGAGGGTAAGCCAGTTGGTGTTGAGAAGGGCACACCAGAGTATGATGCTGCAAAGAAGGAGATGAAAGAGCGTCAGAAAGAGTTCGCTAAGAAGCTCGCTTCATACGCTGATGTATATGTAAATGACGCTTTCGGTACTGCACACCGTAAGCATGCTTCTACTGCAGTGATAGCTGATTACTTCGATGCAGACCACAAGATGCTCGGTTATCTTATGGAAAAAGAAGTTACAGCCATTGAGAATGTGCTGAAGAATGCTAAACATCCATTCACAGCTATCATCGGTGGATCAAAGGTTAGTTCAAAGCTTGGTGTTATTAAGAACCTCCTTGACAAGGTTGATAACCTCATCATCGGTGGTGGTATGGGCTATACTTTCATCAAAGCACAGGGTGGTAAGATCGGTAAGTCACTCCATGAGGATGACTTGATGCCTGAGGCATTGAACGTAATTGCTGCTGCTAAGGAGAAGGGTGTAAACCTTTCACTGTCTGTTGCTACTGTTTGTGGTAAGGATTTCTCAAACGATACAGAGCGTAAAGTATTCCCAATCGATCAGATTCCTGATGAATGGGAAGGTATGGACGCATCTGAAGAGAGTATCGCAGCATGGAAGAAGATCATCATGGACTCTAAAACAATCCTTTGGAATGGTCCTGTTGGTGTCTTCGAGTTCGAGAACTTCGCAAAGGGTACTGGCGAAATCGCTAAGGCTGTAGCACAGGCTACACAGGAGAATGGTGCTTACTCACTCGTTGGTGGTGGTGACTCTGTTGCTGCTGTCAATAAGTTCGGTCTTGCTGATAAGGTTTCTTACGTTTCAACTGGTGGTGGTGCAATGCTCGAAGCCATTGAAGGTAAGGTTCTTCCAGGCGTAGCTGCTATTGAGAAGTAACATTAAAGAAGGAGAATTAATCCTCTCATCATAACGGAAAAGCCGCTACTTCATCACGAGGCAGCGGCTCTTTTTATTCTTATAAAAGCATAAATCAATCTGTCTTTACCTTACTTGAATCCCTCCTTCTATCCTTACTGTGAAAGCAAGTTCAGCTTGTTTACAAAAGAAATATTTATTCAACAGGTAAGAATGGATTATATATTAGGACCGATTATAATACGCTCTGAAAAGAAAACATCCCTCAGTCTACATTAGATATTCATAAAGTAACTACAAGTTTAAATCTTTAAGGTATAACAAAGGAAAGATAATAAGATTCCAACAGCTTAATACCAAATTCTATTCTATCATGGAGAAAGGAAAAAACATAAGAACAATGGATAAGTGGACATTGTTTAATAAGACAAATAAGAGTAAACTATTTGTTCTCATAAACAGTTTTGCAGTAGTACTTCTGCTAACAAGTTTCTTTGCAGAGAAGATATTTCCAGGCTTGAAAGATGCAAATATATTCATGAAAGGTATATGGGAAATAGGGCTATGGGTGGCACTTATTATCATGTTCCTAAGAGAACTCTATGTTTTAATAAGGGATTTATGCACTGAAGAAGAACGGTTGTTGCATATGGTAGCTTGGCTAAGATTCTGTATAATGACAGCTATATATAGCGGTTTTGCCTATTGGAATATCACAACTTATGGTAATATAGATAACTTCCTAACATTAATCAGAAGTTATTTCTCTTGATAATAGGAGGTAAGTCTGTTTATTTTGCTGTATTTTGTAGCATATATCTTCTTCGTTTCTTTGCAGGAATGAACAACTTCAGTAGAGCTTATGAGGAGCAATATTAGATTTGCTGTCACTACTGTCATGTGATATACCTATTAAAACATACTTATTATCAGCATATTACACAATATGTTAAAAGTGACAGGAAAGTAAATTAAAACATTGTTGACCTTTAAGCTGGTTATCAGATATAATTTAAGGCTGAACTCCTCATATGGAATTCAGCCTTTTGGGTAGTCTTTATACAAAAGCAGAAGATGCCCTTTTGCGTTGCAAAAGGCTGTCTTCTACAATGCAAAAGGGCATCTATTAAATTTGAAAGGAGATTTGATTTTACAATAAGAACTTATTAAGTCCTTTCTCCACTATGGTGACTGATCGTGCAGAACAGTCTCAGCCGTCACCTTACTTAGTAGGCATGAGGAATCTATCTCCTGTCTGCTTAACGATCTGTTGCTTGAAATAATTGCTGTAACCAGGACGCTTAACACGTTCGCCAAGCCCCGTCTTCGTACGAAGGAACTGACCATCTTTCTCTGGTTTGATAGTCATATCATTGAATTTCACAATGAGATAGGTTGCCAACTGGCGCCAACGAGCTATCATCTCATCACTCTTCTCAACAGAATAGTCATTAAGATACTTCACGGCAGCTGCCTTGTCAGAGTTATAAAGCGACAAAGCTTTCTCTTCAACACCCTTTTGTGCTGCGAAATAAGAGTTCTCCAAAGAGTCACGAACCTCCTTTAAGGCTGGGAAAAGCTGTGAATAACGTGGATAAACCATGTTACTTACCCAGTTGCAAACCCAGAAAGCATTCTTATCAGAGAAGGTAACGGCGTCAGCACCAGGTGTATTGAAGCACTCAGCACGAACAGTATTGCTACAATAGATAGGAACGTAAGCAACCATATTCCCATCATCATTGCCAAACCACAGTATACCACCGATCTCACGAGGCAACCATGAACGCAGTTGGGCTACATAAGAGAAGCCGGTCTGCTGTGTTGAAGTTGGTCGTTCGTTGAAGTATTTCTTTCCATCCACCTCATATTGCAGTGGTGTTGGACGATAAGGACAATCCCAGATACCCTGTGCAATGTCATTGTCGAGTGCTAAAGCTGTTCCCTCATAGTGGTCGCGCATGCAGTTTTCCATGATGGCTACATCCAGCTTCTTGTCTGGTTGAATCCACAAAGGCATGTCTTCAGCCTTCGGATCCTTGCCAAGTGCCCATGGCAACCAATGTGACATGTCCTTGAAATGATTGAAGAAGCTCCATACACGGGCATCACACCAACGCCGACCACCAAAGGTTGGCTCAGCATATGCCATCTTCCAGTTGAAATCTTTATCCTTTCCGGTGAACCAACCCTTTGAACGTGCAAAGCTGATGCAGTTCTTTGACGTAATGACTTCAGTATTATAGGTTGAGAACTGACCGATACGGCTCTGGTTAGCATGACCAGAAATCATACCATCAGGTATACGAACAGCAACCCAAACCACCTTTTGTTTCTTGTCGCCACCGCATCCTTGCATCTCAAGCAACCATACTTCATTAGGGTCAGCAATAGTAAATGTCTCGCCTTCTGAGTTATATCCATAGGTCTCAACCAATGAAGTCATTACCTTAATGGCCTCACGTGCAGTCTTACTGCGCTGCAATCCGAGGTACATCAATGAACCATAGTCAATCGTTCCGGTCTTATCAACCATCTCTTCCCTACCCCCGTATGTTGTTTCACCAATGCTTACCTGATACTCATTGATGTTTCCAATGACGTTATAGGTCACTGGTGCTTCAGGGATAAAGCCATGACTCTCATGCGTATCATAATCGATAATCTCCCGACGGTCACCTTTTGCATGCGTTCCGGCAGGATAATGACACAGATTTGTAAACAAACCATAGTCATCAGCATTGTAAGTTACGAGGACAGAACCGTCCTTTGTTGCTCCTTTTGTCGCAATGAAGTTCGTACATGCATTGGCATACGACATCAATGACAGGAAAAACAGTGTGATAAATGTTTTCTTCATAATCTTGATTTTAACGTTAATACTTTATCTTTGTTACAAATTCTCGACGATTGTCACGGTTGTCTACGGCTGAAACCTTCAGTGTTCGCTCCTTACCAGTGCGCTGAACAGGTGTCTCAGTGAGGTCGCAGAAGAAGACTTCCTTGTTCTTTCCGAACTCAAGAAGAATAAATTCTCCGTCTACAGAAGCCTGATAAGCTTTCAGTCCACTGCCTGAATCGGTTATTTTAAAGAACAGATGGCGTGGATCAAGGTTCATCTTTGTAATCAAAGGTGCCGTCTCATCAGATGTAAGGAAGTAGATATCTGACAGTTCACGGAAGCGTCCTTTGACCCAACCATTGGTATAAATGCCGCCACAATAGGCTGACGGACCACCTCCTGCAGCACTATTTCGGGCTGCAATGTAAAGCTTTTCAGGATTACGGATACCATCTTTTGCCTTGATGTTTATCTCTGCATAATTGAATAAAGGATAGGGAGCTTTCGAGAAACTATAGCCCATAGAGAGCGCATTGCCCATTGGAACAGTACGCATCAGCAACCATCCGTCCTTAGCAAGAAGCCCTTTCTGAATGTTCAATCGCACACCATCAGCATTAATACGATTATCTTTCTTACAATAAAGAGGAAGTTCTCCCTCTGGTTTTGCCACAGATGGTATTGCTTGTGGCTCACCATGGACCGTAAATTCCTTCACTGTCTGATTACCAAAGGCATCACTAACCACATAACGAAGGTGATAATCACGTTGCTGATTGAAGTTAATGATACCTCTGTCAGCACCAGCCCGAAGGATGGGAAGCGTGTTTCCAGGTTCAATGAATGACTTCATAAACCATATTTTCGTATGAAGGAAATGGTCATAGTCGCCCCATGAGTTCACCATACGGTTACAACTGACAGGGATATTATTCACATCTGAAGAAAAAACGAGCTTTCCGTCGCAGTAAAGGCGGGTGTAACGCACACCATAATTATTATAAACAGAATCCATATGGTCATTGGCTCTTATGCCAAAGCCCACCTTTCCCCATGCCTGGAACCGTCCTTTATCAAACGTAAAGATACGAGAATCAGAGGAATGTTGGAACACTCCCTCCCCAGGTTGTGGGTAAGACTTAAAAGAATAGACTGCTGGTGCTGTCTTATCCGTGATAAAAGACTTGAGAAAATTGAGTGGATCACAAAGATTATTGCTCTTTGTTTTGTGCATTTCTAAGTGGATATGTGGTCCTTTGGATGCTCCGGTATTACCACTTAAGGCTATAAACTGCCCCTTCGCAACAGGGAATTCACCCGGTCGGAAGTGTATTTCGGCAGCAAACTGATGGTGTGCATACTGCCATTTCTTCACAGCTGCTTCAATCTGAGGTGCGAAACGGTTCAAGTGAAAGTAATAACTGGTATAGCCATTGGGGTGTGTTACCATCAAAGCATGCCCATAACCGAACTTCTCAACGATAGCTCCTGAGACATAACCATCGGCAATTGAATAGACACCGAGGTTCACTTCTCGCTCTGTTTTCACGTCTACTCCACCGTGAAAATGGTTCGGACGCGGTTCACCAAAGTTACCTGCAAGCTGTACAGGAACATGGACTGGAGAGCCAAAAGACAATGCTGATAAAAGAAAACCTAAGAAAAAATTCATTCACTTATTATCAAACTCACTATTATATCATTTATATTAGAGATGTGTATGGCATAGATAATACTCTGTCAGGTAGTCTTCAAAGTTCTATACCAAAGGATTTCCATCCATATAAGCACGTCGTTTACCTTCAGAATCAGGCTTTACGACAATCGTGCCGACGTACCATTCCGTCATAGGAAGCTCTTCTTTAAGAGACATTATAGAACAAACAACACTATTCTCTATCGTCACAACTCCTTGTTCTGTCCGCCCTTCAGGAGCAAGAACAACATTAGCAGCAATCCTCCTCATCGTCATGGATGGTTTGGAATACCCCTCTCACGCATGGCATCCGATGGTGTTCTCGTTGGTGGAGCAGCGTCTGGAGTAGGTGGTGCAGGCGTCGGAGTGACTGGTGCTCCACCTATCGTACGGATTGGATCTTGGTTATTCACAGAGTCATTGGGCGTTGTTGACTCCCCTTTACGTACATGCATACGCACAAGATGAATGTTCCTCAATATCAAAAGCTTGAAAGTTGTAGTGGGTTGTTGGCCCTTCAGCATCAGGAAATAGCCCCGAATGTGTTTTATTCGGAGAGAGTCGCCACTGTCAATGGTCAGTGTCTGATGTGAATCCGACGATATTTGTTGATACTGAGTATTGATACTATCATTCGCATAGGTGACAGATAGCACAACAACAGCATTACGCATACCCTCCTGAACGATAAACTGTGAATCGAAACTGAGCACAAGACGGTCGCCTTTATGGTAAGCAGTATCTGCCTTTATGTCGAAGACTTCACGGTCAACTGAGGCATAAGGCGATAAGATCAGTGTACGATTACCACGCCAAACATCCGTTGTGTCACCCTTAGAGGTTATATCTCCGTATTGAGAAAGCTCACTTTCAGACGCTCCTTGTGCCCTAGCCTCATTCTCAAGACGCTTTGCAAGGTCCTCATAGATGTCATGTAACTTATCTGTATGCCGCATATAATAAAGGAGAGAGGCATCAAACTTCTCTTCAGACACGTCATACTTCTTCATTACTGCTAACTTAAAAGCTTTCTGTCTGACGTCAGAAAAGCCTGTCTGATTGACCATTGCCATCGACAAATGGTAGTCATAAAGCATATCTTCCATCTCAGATGGCTGAATAATATCTGATGGGATAGATGGTTTACAGCCAACAAATAACATTAAAACTGTAAACAGACAGCTAAGAGTAATGAACTTTATGCAGTTACTTTTCATTTGTTTTCTCAATCAACCTTTGCCTCTTTAACGGGTGTCCAACCATTAAAATCCTTGCGGAAAGCAAGTAATATGGCAAATACACCTACTGAAATACAAGAGTCAGCGAAGTTAAATACGGGTGAAAAGAATATGAACGACTCTCCACCCCATAATGGAAACCAATCGGGAAAGGTACCATGAAACAGTGGAAAATAGAACATATCAACAACCTTTCCCATCATCATAGGAGCATACCCTTCGCCCCATGAGACCAATGTAGAGGGTGTTGCACCCGGTAAATAATAAGGTGTCGATGCCGTAAAGATCTGACCGTAAATCAAGGAATCAAAGATATTACCAGCAGCACCAGCACATATCATTGACAAAACAATGATATATCCCATACGCGCTCCACGTTTGATACGGTCGGATATGTACCATATAAGGAAGCCAACGGCAACAATTCGGAAGATGCTCAAGAAGAGTTTACTCCCGAGTTCCATTCCCCATGCCATTCCATTGTTCTCTACAAACTCTATCTGAAACCAATCAAAGACATGGATTGCCTCCCCTAAATTCATGTGAAGCTTGACAGTCACCTTGATGATCTGGTCTATAATCAACAGCAGAACAATCAATGATGCGGCTGTCAAGCTCTTCTTTTTATTGCTATACATTAATGGTTTTTGTTTGCTTCTTTGGATGCAACACTAAGTGTTGCATGTGGAACGATGCGCAGACGCTCCTTTGGAATGAGCTCACCTGTGATGCGATCGATACCATATGTCTTGTTATTGATGCGCACAAGAGCTGCCTGCAATGCCTGAATAAACTTCTGTTGACGTTGTGCCATTTGGACTAATTCCTCCTTTGTTTGGTTAGAACTGCCCTCTTCCAACGCCTTATACGTAGGTGATGTATCGTCTACATCATTCGTATTCTTGTTCATCAGAACCTTCATTGTCTCCTCATAATCCGACTTAGCTACGGCTAATTTATCATTTACTATCGAGCGAAACTCCTCGAGTTCCTCATCGGTATAACGCTTTTTTGCTTCCATAAGTTAAATTGAATTAGGTTATTTAAAGTTTTTATAGCTCTTATGTAAAGAGGGGATCGACTCTTGTTAAGAGTCAATCTCCCTATTCTTATTTATATTTATATCTTCTTTATCTCGATATGAAGCTTGAATTCATCGAACTCAACCTCAGCTCCTGCATTCTCAGCAAGCGTGATTTCATCCGCAAGAACTTGTGTCTTAATCAGTTCACCGAATGATTCTACTGCATCTTGAGCCTCCTTGCGTGGTTCGATAGTTACCGAAATACGGTCCGTTATCTCCAAACCAGTCTCCTTACGGAGATTCTGTATACGGTTAATGAGCTCACGTGCCATACCTTCACGACGTAGTTCATCCGTCAGTTCCACCTCAAGTGCAACCGTTAAGTTGCCTTCGTTGCTTACCAACCAGCCTGGAATATCTTCTGAAATGATGTCTACATCAGCTGCTTCAACAGTGATTGGCTGACCATCAAGCTCGAAGTTGAATACTCCAGAAGTCTCTAATGCTGCAATTTCATCCTGTGTCAGAGCATCCATACGTGCTGCAACCTGCTTCATGAGTTTACCAAACTTCTTACCCATGACGCGGAAATTACACTTCACCTTCTTCACTAAGAGACCTTGACCTTCAACAAATGTAAGGTCTTTAACGTTCACTTCGTGTTTGATAAGGTCGGATACAGCTTCTATATGCTTCTTTTGTGTAGCATCAACTGCAGGAATCATGATCTGAGCTAATGGCTGGCGAACCTTGATATTCACCTTACGACGGAGTGCAAGTACCATAGACGTGATGCGTTGTGCCATATCCATGCGTGCTTCAAGGTCGCTATCGATAACTGATTCATCAGCTATTGGCCAACGATCAAGGTGAATACTCTCCTTCGAACCACCCAGATCCTGATACAACTGGTCAGCATAGAAAGGTGCAAACGGTGCCAAGAGGCGTGCAACTGTCATCAGACAAGTATACAATGTGTCATAAGCACTCTTCTTATCAGCGCTCATCTCCTTACCCCAGAAGCGTTTACGGTTCAGACGAACATACCAGTTACTGAGGTCATTGTTAACGAAAGCATCAATAAGACGTCCTGCACGTGTTGGGTCAAAGTCCTCTAATTCAGCTGTAACACCCTTGATAAGAGAGTTGAGTTTAGAGATGATCCAGCGGTCAATCTCGGGTGCATCAGCCTTAATAGGTTCACATTTAGCTGCATCGTAACCATCAACATTGGCATAAAGTGCGAAGAAGCTATACGTATTATATAATGTACCGAAGAACTTACGACGACATTCATCAACACCTTCTGGGTCGAACTTCAAGTTATCCCATGGCTCACTGTTCGTCATCATATAGAAACGTACAGGATCAGCACCGTACTTATGCAGCATCTCAAATGGGTCTGTAACATTGCCGACGTGCTTACTCATCTTGTTACCCTTGGCATCCAGCACAAGACCAGATGATATAACGTTCTTGAAAGCAACGGAGTCGAACACCATTGTAGCAATGGCATGGAGTGTAAAGAACCAACCACGTGTCTGGTCAACACCCTCATTGATGAAGTCAGCAGGGAAGAATGCTGGTGGAACAGCTACCCCTTTATAGGAAGAATGTACGAGCTGATCACGATATTCTGCCTCTGTCAGCCCCGTCTTCTTTAGTCCTTCAGCATTGATTTCACCCTCAAATGGATAGTGAAGCTGTGCATATGGCATAGAACCACTATCAAACCACACGTCGATAAGGTCGGCTTCACGATGCATTGGCTTACCTTCTTCGTTTACAAGGACGATATCATCAACGTAAGGACGGTGCAAATCAATCTTGTCATAGTTCTCCTGACTGAAGTCGCCAACCACGAAACCTGCCTCCTTCAGTGGGTTCTTATCCATCACACCAGCGGCAACAGCCTTCTCAATCTCTGCATAGAGCTCCTCTACAGAACCAATACATTTCTCACCACGGTTCTCATCTCGCCATATAGGCAATGGTGTTCCCCAGAAGCGTGAACGGCTAAGATTCCAATCATTAAGGTTCTCAAGCCAGTTACCAAAGCGTCCTGTACCTGTTGATTCAGGCTGCCAACGAATCGTTTTATTGAGTTCAACCATCCGTTCCTTCTTCTCTGTATCCTTGATAAACCAACTATCGAGTGGATAATAGAGTATAGGCTTGTCCGTACGCCAGCAGTGTGGATAGTTATGTACGTGCTTCTGAATGTTGAAAGCAGAACCTTCCTGCTTCATTTCCATACAGATGATGATGTTCAGGTCCTCTGCTTTCTCTGAAGCTTTCTTATCCCATACACCATCAGGGTTGAACTTTGGATCATAAGAATTCTTCACATAGTCACCTGCATGATGGCCGTATGCCTTCTCATCAACACACGCCTTGACGAAATTCTTGTCGAGTTCGTCTATTGGATAGTACTTACCTTGCAGGTCAACCATCGGACGTGTTTCGCCTTTCTTTGATATAAGATAGAGTGCAGGGATATTAGCATCCTTGGCAACCTTGGCATCATCGGCACCAAACGTTGGTGCAATGTGCACGATACCCGTACCATCTTCAGTCGTTACATAGTCACCAAGGATGATACGGAAGGCTTCACTCTCCATCTCAACGAACTTATCACGTCCGTCTTCACCTGTGAATACTTTCTCTGGATGAGCCTGTGCATAGTCATTTACAAACTTTGGAGCAAACTCTCCAGCCTTTTCAACAGGCTTGATCCAAGGCATGAGCTGCTGATAATGCAGTCCTTCAAGCTCTGTACCCATCACTTTGCCTACGACACGATAAGGAACATACTTGTCACCACGCTCATAAGCAGGCAGCTCACCACCGTCTGTTATCTCGCCTTCTGGCTTCAGATAGGCTGAAACGCGGCTTGAAGCGATAACGATAGTCAGTTTCTCAGCATCATAAGGGTTATATGTTTCAACAACATCATACTCAATCTTCGGACCGACACACAATGCTACGTTTGAAGGAAGGGTCCAAGGTGTTGTGGTCCATGCCACGAAACAAGGCTTACCCCATGTCTCCTTAGGCAGCTTTGCCTTCTCTGCCAGCGTCTTCCAGTCGGCAGATGGGATAGCAAACTGTGCTGTTACGGTTGTATCCTTCACATCACGATAGCAGCCAGGCTGGTTCAATTCATGGCTTGACAGTCCTGTTCCAGCACCTGGAGAGTAAGGTTGAATGGTGTACCCTTTGTAAAGCATCCCTTTATTATAGAGCTGTTTCAAGAGCCACCATAGTGTTTCGATGTACTTATTATCGTAAGTAATGTATGGGTGCTCCATGTCTACGAAGTAACCCATCTCCTCTGTCAACTGTTTCCACTCTGCAGTGAACTTCATTACGTTCTCTCTACACTTGTGATTGTAGTCCTCTGTGGAGATATACTTATCTGAATTATGGTTGTCGATATCCTTCTTTGTGATACCCAACTCCTTCTCTACGCCCAGTTCGACAGGTAATCCGTGCGTATCCCAACCCGCCTTACGGTGAACCTGGAATCCTTGCATGGTCTTGTAGCGGTTGAAAGTATCTTTAATAGAGCGTGCCAGAACGTGGTGAATACCAGGGTGTCCGTTGGCAGAAGGAGGTCCTTCAAAGAAGATGAACTGTGGTTCACCCTCTCGCTCGTCAATACTCTTGTGGAAGATGTCATTCTTCTCCCACTCTTTCAACACTTCTTGATTTGTGCTTACAAGGTCAAGTCCCTTGTGTTCGGCGAATTTCTTAGCCATTTTTCTATCTTATTTTGCTGATTTTCTAAATGTATGCAAAGATACAAATAACTACTGAAACTACCAAACTTTTTGGTTGTATGAAAGATAAAGGCGTCCATTTAAGATAATGTAACATAGTAGGGTAAAAATAGAGATATGACCAATTACGATTTATTTACATCAAATATTTAAAACAATGGTAAGTATTAGAGCTTTCAAAAAGAATTTGTTACCAATGAAATATGATGTTATGAGAAAAGAAAAACCGCACCCCTTGAAACAGGATACGGCTATAAGTCTATGGTGAAATACTTTATTATAATTACAATTTTATATATAAACAAAGATTATATCTTCAAAGGATTACGCATCTTTTGGGGTTTCATCATAGCGAAGTAGATAATCTTTCAATCTATCTGCTTGCTGCTTTGTTATCTTTAAAAACATGATATGTTTTTTTAAAGTAGCCATATCATATTCATCAATGATTCTGCCGATTGACACGTTTAAGAACATAGAAGGTAATGAACTTACTCCTTCCATATTTGCAACAACCTTCTCATCAGATGCAATTGCACCTACAATAGTATTGTAAAAAGTGTTTCCAGCCTCTGGCAAACTATTATGTGAAGCTAAAACTTCTTTCATATTCACTGTACACATAATCGTCTTGATTTAATTAAAACATCTAAAACTCAAACGAATCAAGTATTTCCACATCATCCATTTGGGAAATATCAACTTCAAAATATAACAGAGTTCCAGGGAAATCAAAGTCAATATCATAAACTCTTTTATTCCCTTGCATATCATATTTATCTTTTTTCTTATATAAAAGGAGAGCACGACCACTGCATAGCCTAGAGGAATCTGTACTTGATAAGATATTATCTAATCCCTTTCCTTTATTCCATTTTGCTGATTTAACTGTGAAATTGTTCTCAATTGCTTTCAGTAAAGCTTGCTTATCATCTATAATCGAAGGAACATACTTCTTTACTGATCGGACAATCCCAATCCCGAAATCTGATATTGCTGCGTATAATACATGCGTATCTTTATCATAAAAAATCAAAGAAAAAGCATTATTACCTGCCGAAGCATGGTCAAATACATTATAAAAAGCTTCTTTCAAACTTAAGCTAATGGCACTTAAATCCTTATTTCTGAAGTAATTGTTTTTTAAATATTCTTCAACTCGCGCTGCAAAAGGTTCTTTTTCTCCATCAACAATCCGCCATAGATTAAAAATATGAGAGGAATCTGCCGTATCAACATGATTCTTTTGCCCTGACCAATAATCTCGGAAGCGTAGTTCATTATAAATATAATTAGCTACAGATGGGTTGTTCCAAAACAAATTAGCTTGCCAATTATGATCTGAAAGAAATTGTATAAGGCACGCTAAAGTAACCAAATGCATTGGCATCAAGTCCTTAACCGCTATATCAGTACCAAAGGAAATGAAGACTTGAATACCATTCCCTTGGGAATTGTACCTCTGATAAGAGTCAACTATCAGCTTTAACCATTTTGGCTTATCAGGTGTTGCGAAAAAGATGTTGTTTTCTTGCGGCATAAGAATGCATTTTTGCAAAGATAACAATAATACCTTAATTACACAACACTTTAATTTAAATACCTCCTTTAACTATATAAATAATCTAAATTTGCAGTTATCTTATAGTTGATTAGCTGACTTTCTCTACAGCTTCCATAGCTGCTAAGCACTTAGCAGAGTCCTTTGTAATAAAGCTGGGTGTCATCAATTCGGAAACCTTCGCCAATTTTGCCTGTGTACTTCGGCATTGCCATTGCTTCAAAGTCATAAACCTTCTCACATTTCTTGCAGAAGAAGTGAGCATGAGGCTCTGTCACACCATCGTAACAAACGCGATGATCATCAATGGTTATCATTGATACGGCATGATATTCGGACAACATGCGCAACGTGTTATAAACAGTTGTACGGCTTACTGTCGGCAACTGTTTCTTCAATGCAAGGAACACATCCTCCACTGTTGGGTGGGTATGATGCGTCAAGAGATACTTCATAATGGCTACTCGCTGTATTGAAGGGCGAATACCTAACTCTATAAGTCTGTTATATGCAGAATCCACACTTTATTCTTTTAAGTTTCTAAAAAACGATACACGTGATTTTACCTTGTTAATATACGAATTCTAAGGACAGTGGCACGTAATTACTTGGTGCAAAGATACAAAAAAGTAATGACAGATAGATATAAACAATTGAAAAAAATACAAAATAATAGAATTTACTTGACGCTTTGTCACATACAGATTGCATATATAGCTCTATATGAAAGCAACATACATGGTTATCAACAAAGCATTTTACATAACGAAAAGCTGTATTTAACGGATTAATATCTGGCAGGAAACATAAGATAAAATATCAGTGTTTGAAGTGCCATCTACGTCTTCTTAATCATGATTGGACAGACACTTTTTTGTAAGAACAAATTACATTCGGTTTTTAAACAAGGCTCTTTTACATTCTAAAAGGGCGTCTTTTGCATGGTAAAAGATGCCCTTTTGACGTGTAAAAGGTGCCCTTTTGCAACGTAAAAGACGCCCTTTTAGAACGTGATTTGCAACTTGTTGACTGTCTGATGGTTACAAAGCAGTTTTTAGAGTCATTTCTTCTGAAATCTACTTTATGCTCTATAAGTTTTTGTAAGGTTATTTCTTTAAGAGCAATTGACTGACTAAGAAAGGACAAAACACACTTTAAGAACACGAAAAAAGAACCGTATCAACAGTTAAAACCATTGATACGGCCCTTATAATATAGGTTATAAACCTCCCGAAAAGAGGATTAATTGTTTACTGTACCACCAACAATATCGAGCAATTCCGATGTGATGGCTGCCTGACGAGACTTGTTGTACTGAAGACTTAGCTCTTTAAGCAACTCATCAGCATTGTCTGTTGCAGTCTGCATTGCCACCATTCGAGCTGCATGCTCAGAGGCATTGCTATCAAGAAGTGCCGTATAAACCATCAGATGGAGCAACTTCGGGACAAGCGTTTGTAAGACAGTGTGCAAGTCTGGCTCAACAATGAAGTCATCATTCAGCGGAGTAACAGTGCTAGAATCATTCTTCTTCTGCGCTGCCACGCCCTTCTTCTTCATATATTCCTGCGCCTCCTTGCTCGTAAGAGTTGAAGTAAGATCACGTTCTTTGTCTGCATTCAGCTCTTCAGTGAGGTCAATAGGAAGGAAGACCTTACGTGTAAGAATCTGACTACCAGCACTCTTGAAGTGATGATAAATCATCTCTACCTTGTCAAACTCACCCTTAAGCCACTTCTGCCCCACCTCTTTGGCAATCTCCCGGCAATCTTCTGCATTAGGTTTCTCAGCCAATTCAGGATAAGGACAGACACAGGTAAGACCACGTTTCTTGGCTGCTTCTGCTACTTTACGCCCTATAGGATAGATAACTATATCCTCATTGGTCAGTCCTTTAGAATGATATTCATCCACAACCTGCATCAAAAGCTTGATGACATTGGCATTGAATCCACCGCAAAGAGAACTGCTGGAGGAGAAAACGAGCAATGCGACACGCTTAACAGGTCGTTGTACGTCGAACTGAGTATCAGTGTTTGGCGTAGAAACGAGGAACGTTTTCAGTATATGCTCGAGCATTGCTTCGTACGGAAGCATGTTCTCTATGGCATTCTGGGCATGGTGCAACTTACTCGATGCAACCATCTTCATCGCACTTGTTATCTTACGAGTGCTCTGAACACTTGCCATACGAGTCTTGATTTCCTTTAAAGATGCCATTCTCTATACCTTTTATTTATATTGTCCGTCAATATTTGCAATGACTTCTTCAATGACTTTGATTGAATTGTCTGACAGATTACCTGCTGCAAGGTCGTTAAGTACATCAGCATGGGTTGAACGCATGCTCTCAAGGAACTGATCCTGACACTGGCGAACCTTATCAACTGGGACGTCACGCAGCAAGCCATGCACACCACAATAGAGGATTGCAATCTGCTCACCTACTGGCATTGGACTGTATTGTGGCTGGATAAGCAACTGAGTATTCTTACGTCCACGGTCAAGAGTCATCTCTGTGACCTTGTCCATATCGGAAGAAAACTTAGAGAAAGCTTCCAACTCACGGTACTGTGCCATGTCAATCTTCAACGTTCCGGCAACCTTCTTCATACTCTTTACCTGTGCCGAACCACCTACACGGGATACAGATATACCTACATTGATGGCTGGACGGAAGCTTGATTGAAGAGATTGGTCTCCAAATAGATCTGTCCGTCGGTAATAGAGATAACATTCGTTGGGATATAAGCTGATACGTCACCAGCCTGTGTCTCAATGATTGGCAGGGCTGTTAACGATCCACCACCCTTTACATGACCCTTCATACACTCTGGAAGGTCGTTCATCTTCTCTGCAATCTCCTGCTGATTATTGATACGTGCAGCACGTTCCAACAGACGAGAGTGGAGATAGAAGACGTCACCAGGGTATGCTTCACGACCTGATGGACGACGAAGAATCAATGAAACTTCACGGTATGCAACCGCTTGTTTTGACAAATCATCATATACAACGAGGGCTGATAGACCTCTATCGCGGAAGTATTCACCGATAGCAGCACCTGCAAACGGAGCATAATACTGCATAGCAGCTGGATCAGCAGCCGTTGCACTGACAATAATAGTATAAGGTAATGCACCGCGTTCCTTTAAGTTTTGAACCAGAGTTGCTACTGTTGAAGCCTTTTGACCAATGGCAACATAGATGCAATAAACAGGATTTCCCTCTTCATAGAAACGCTTCTGGTTGAGAATTGTGTCAACGGCAATGGCAGTTTTACCCGTCTGGCGGTCACCAATGATAAGCTCACGCTGACCTCTACCAATAGGAATCATTGAGTCAACAGCCTTCAAACCAGTCTGCAGAGGCTCCTTTACGGGCTGACGATAGATAACACCTGGAGCCTTACGGTCCAATGGCATCTCGAAAGAATCAGTCAAATCAATATCGCCTTTACCATCTATAGCCTCGCCAAGTGGATTCACTACACGTCCCAAGAAGTTATCATTGACACGGATAGAAGCAATACGGTGAGTGCGCTTCACGCTCTCTCCCTCCTTAATGCCCACCGTTGGACCAAGGAGAATACAACCAACATTGTCTTCTTCCAAGTTCATGGCAATCGCCATGGTGCCATTTTCAAATTCAAGCAACTCATTGGCTTCAGCATTACGAAGTCCATAGACACGTGCAACACCATCACCGACAGTGAGAACTGTGCCGACTTCATCAAACTTTTCCTCTGAGTTGATGCCTTGAAGCTCCTTTACGAGAATCTCAGACACCTCACTTGGTTTAATTTTATCTGACATGTTATTACTTATTTACTTTTTTAATTGTGTGAGGATAGCATTCAATTCACTCTTAACACTGGCATCCATCCTGTATGTATCATACTCAAGTATGAAGCCACCAATGAGTGATGGATCGGTTTCTGTGATGAATTCAACTGTACCATGTGCTCTATCTTGCACCAAAGCCTTCATCTTGTCTTCCATTTGGGCGGAGACAGGAGTGGCAGTGATTACCTTTCCGCTAATGATATTTTTCATTTTACGGTACAGAGTGACATAGTCATTTGCCATAAACTGCAACAAATCCTCTCTATCTTCCTTCATTACAAGAGAGAGAAAACTCCGAATTAGTTCAGGACAGTTGTCACCGCAGGCCGTTTCCAGTAGTTTACGCTTCTTCTCTTTAGAAAGCATCGGGTTCTCTATCGTCATGTGGAGTTCAGGAATCTGCAGGAAATTCTGGGCTAAAGTCTGCATAACAGCAAACACCTTATCCTCTATTCCCTGCTCACATGCCGCCTTCAAGAGTGCACGAGCATATCGAACAGATATTACACCTGTATTCATAAGCGATTATTTACTTTCCGTTCCTTTAGAAGAAGCAACTTCATCCAATAAGCTATCGATAAGCTGTGACTGCTCAGCTGAGGTAGACAGTTGCTTACGCAATATCTTTTCAGCTATCTGAACAGAGAGTTCTGCTACCTGTGACCGTATGTCACGTATGGCAGCTTGCTTCTGATTCTCAATCTCAGCCTTTGCTTCAGAAAGGATACGAGCACTCTCTTCGTGTGCTTTCTCCTGTGCCTGACCAACTATGGCATCACGTGTCTCAGACGCTTCACGTAGTATCTGCGCCTGCTTTTCACGTGCCTCCATAAGCAGCTCCTCACCTTGTTTCTGAATATTAGCAAGCCTCAAGTTGGCTTCCTCAGCCTTGGCTAAGCTCTCATCTATATACTCCTTACGCTCATTCACCATCTTGATAATAGATGGGAAGCCCCATTTCCATAAGATGAAGAAGACCACAAGGAAGACAAGAGTCATCCAAAAGAGCAAGCCAGCATCTGGCAATAATAATGACATAAGCTGCTAAATTACTTTACTTACTAAGTTGTTAAATCTCTCTTTGCGTGGTTTAAAATACGCAAAGAAGAGCAATAATTGCTGCGAAGAAGGCAACACCCTCAACCAATGCAGCTGCAATAATCATTGAAGAACGAAGGTCTCCGATCTTTTCTGGCTGGCGTGCTATTGCATCCATGGCCTGACCACCAATACGACCAATACCAAGACCTGCGCCAACGGCTGCGATACCTGCACCAATAGCGGCGCCTAACTTTGCAGTTTCTGCTGCTAATAACAATGAAGTCAACATAGTTTTCTTTCTTTTAATTTATTAATTACTTTGTTTTTAATTTCTTTTTAATCTGTATCTGCTGCAACAACAAAATGAACTTACTACTCATTAACAATGAAAGAATTATCCTTTTATGCCCAATTACAACATATCTATTGTAGAATCACAGACCAAATACTTTGGACTAATGACCTATTTATTCTCTACTTCATCAACTACACTTCCGTTTATTACTCAGCTTCAGCCTCGTGTACACGTGCTAATGAAATGAAGACAGCACTCAACATGGTGAATACCAGTGCCTGAATGAAGCTTACAAGTATCTCAAGTAACATCATGAAGATACTCATTCCCACACTGACAACCGTCATTGACGAACTGAGTATTACACCCATCGTCGCCATGATAAAGATGATACACGTCAAAGCAAGTGCTATTGCGTGGCCTGCCATCATGTTGGCAAAGAGACGGACCATCAATGCAAACGGTTTAGTAAAGATACCAAATATTTCAATTACCGGCATCAATGGCACAGGAACCTTCAACCATGCAGGTACATCAGGCCAAAAGATATCTTTCCAATAATGCTTTGTTCCAGAGAAATTCGTTACTAAGAACGTACATATAGCAAGGAAGAATGTAATGGTAATGTTACCCGTTAGGTTACCACCACCCGGTGGGAAAGGTACTATACCCATGATGTTTGCAACGAAAATAAAGAAGAAACAAGTAAGCAAATACGGTGCATACTTATCTGATTCCTTACCCAATGTAGGCTTGATCACCTCATCATAGACATACATTACAAACATGTGCATCAATCCTGTAAAGCCTTTAGGAGCCTTATCCGTAACCTTATGTTTACGACACCAGCTTGCTGGAATCAAAATACACAGCACAAGAAGGATTGCATCAATGAAAAGCACACACACCGACTTGGTGATTGAGAGGTCCAAAGGTCGTATTTCCGTCCCATCTGGTTGTAATTCAACAATCCTACGTTCGTAGTTACCTTTTGTAGCAATGAACAAATTCGGATTGTTCTTACAAGGACGATACCCTGCATGTGGACCTTTCTCTATTGGTTCTTCGGCAAAATCTTCAGCCCAACCAGTGTACCAACCGTCTGATGTTTTCACAATTACAGGCAAATTGATAATCACAGGCTTGTCACCAATATTGGTTACATGCCACTCATAAGAGTCTTTGATGTGTCCCCACAATATACCTTGTAGGTCAACTCCACCTCCTTTGCTCTCTGACGCAGCTGCACCAGGAACCAAAAGGAAAAGCATCAGTATCATACAAAGTAAATGCTTGAGATATTTCATGCGTTAGTTTTTAATTTTATTGTTCTTTTCCAATCTCGCGAAATAGATCGTATCAAATGCCAGAAGCACAAGATAGAATATCATAAAGATAACTGCAAAGCTGATAATCTCCTGTCGATTCTTTACTACCAAGGCATAAACCAAGATGACTAAGAATGCCAACAACATGCGTAAAGCAGATGCTGCAAGATAAAATTTACCCAGAACAGCAGGAGACTGTATGGCGATTGCCTTCCAAGCTCCACCATAGATGGAAGCCGTAAGGAGTGAGAATACGGCACTAATGGTCAGCATATGAATATAAGAAGAGCGCATAACGCACTGCACAACGAGCATGCCAATGAGATAAAGTGCAGCTATCAGCCACAGACTTATCTTATAATACTTCTTATATACCTTATTATAATCCATTTAAGCTACGCCTTCTTATCAGTCAGCAACCTTTATACTTCAACACAAAGGCTCACTTCATTCTTCTTTACCTCGACGAAACCGCCAACGATATGAAGCTCCTTCTTCGTGCCTTTTACGCTATATACTACCCTACCAGCATCCAGTGTAGAGATGATTGGTGCATGGTCTGTGAGGATTTCAAACTCCCCTAATGTTCCAGGAACCAACACACTATCCACCTCACCACTGAAGATTATCTTCTCGGGAGAAACTATTTTAAGTGTCAACATAGACAATTCAACTTTTATTTCGTCAGAGAAGTAATTATGCCTTCGTTGCTTCCAAAAGTTGCTTAGCCTTCTCCTTAACGTCTTCTATCGTACCAACATTAAGGAAAGCCTGCTCAGGAAGGTCGTCAACCTCACCGTTAAGGATAGCATTAAAACCCTTGATGGTTTCTTCGATAGGAACCATAACACCCTTAACACCCGTGAACTGCTCAGCAACAGTAAATGGTTGAGACAGGAAACGCTGTACACGACGGGCACGGTTTACAACGAGTTTATCATCATCTGACAACTCATCCATACCCAAAATAGCAATAATATCCTGCAACTCATTATATTTCTGCAACAACTGCTTTACTCTTTGTGCACAGTCATAATGTTCCTTACCAACAATCAGTGGGTCAAGGATACGTGAAGTACTACCTAATGGGTCCACAGCTGGATAGATACCAAGCTCCGTTATCTTACGACTCAACTCGGTTGTAGCATCCAAGTGCGTAAAGGTTGTAGCTGGAGCAGGGTCAGTCAAGTCGTCAGCTGGCACATAAACAGCCTGTACTGATGTAATTGAACCATGCTTTGTAGAAGTGATTCGTTCCTGCATTGCACCCATTTCACTTGCTAAAGTTGGTTGATAACCTACGGCTGAAGGCATACGACCCAACAAGGCAGACACCTCAGAACCAGCCTGTGTGAAACGGAAGATATTATCAATGAAGAACATGATGTCAGCTGCTTCACCATTCTTACCACCATGATCGCGGAACTCCTCTGCAACAGTCAGACCAGACAATGCCACTGATGCACGTGCCCCAGGTGGCTCATTCATCTGTCCATAAACAAGTGTTGCCTGTGATTTCTGCAGTTCTTCGGAATCAACAAGTGACAAATCCCACTTTCCTTCATCCATTGCCTTACGGAACTTTTCACCATAACGGATAACACCAGATTCCAACATATCACGAATCAAGTCATTACCTTCACGTGTTCGTTCACCAACTCCGGCAAATACAGAGTAACCATTGTGTCCCTTTGCAATGTTGTTAATCAACTCCATGATAAGCACGGTCTTACCTACACCAGCACCACCAAAGAGACCAATCTTACCACCTTTCATATAAGGCTCAAGCAAGTCAATCACCTTAATACCCGTCTGTAGCATCTCCTTATGTGTAGAAAGATCCTCAAACTTCGGTGCCTCACGGTGAATAGGATAAGCTCCCTCCATCTGCAATGCAGACATACCGTCAATTGGCTGACCAATAACATTCATCATTCGACCCTTGATCTGCTCGCCGGCGGGCATGACGATAGGACTACCTGTTGGTACAACCTCTAATCCACGTTGCAAACCATCAGTGTTGTCCATAGCTACACAGCGTACAGTATCTTCACCAATCTGCTGCTGAACTTCGATAATCAAATCTTGCCCATCAGCCTTCTTTACGCGCAGGGCATCATAAATATTAGGCAAAACCTTCTCTGGATTCTCTCCCTTTGTATCGAAATAGACATCGATAACAGGACCGATAATCTGGGAGATACGCCCATTAATCTGTGACATAAATATCTTTATTGTTTTTTATTATTATTTCCTATATATAATAAGGTGACAGCCACGCTTATTTGATTCGTCATCAGATACTCAGTTCATCAAGAACCTTAATGAGTTTTCTGTCGAATGGCTTGTCCGAACGAATGGCTTCAGACAGTGGGACATAGACTACTTCGTTGTTTCTTACACCAACCATAATATTACGCTGTCCCTGCATGATGGCTTCTACAGCCCCAACGCCCGTACTACTTGCTAGGATACGGTCACGTGCTGACGGACGTCCACCACGCTGAAGGTGCCCAAGTATGGATACGCGCACATCATAATCAGGGAATTCCTTGCGTACACGATCCGCATAATACATGGCTCCACACTTTGGACTCTCAGAGACAATGACAATACAGCTTCTCTTAGACTTTCTGATACCACGTTCCATGAATCGTGCTAACTGGTCTACATCCGTTGAATCCTCCGGGATAATAGCAGCTTCTGCACCACTTGCGATAGCTGAATTCTGTGCAAGGAAGCCCGCATCACGACCCATCACCTCAACAAAGAAGATTCTTTCATGGCTCTGAGCAGTATCACGAATACGGTCAACACACTCCACAATAGTATTCATCGTTGTATCATAACCAATGGTACTGTCCGTACCGTAGAGGTCATTGTCTATCGTACCCGGCAAACCGATACAACAGAAATCATGTTCCTGTGCGAACTTCATTGCACCCGTCAACGAACCATTACCACCAATAACCACCAAGGCATCAATACCTTCTTTTACAAGATTATCGTATGCTGTCTTACGTCCTTCAACAGTTGCAAAGGCTTTTGAGCGTGCAGTCTTGAGGATTGTACCTCCCTGACCAATGATGCCACTGACATTTTCTGTAGTGAAAGGCTTAATATCATCTGTTATCAAACCATCATATCCACGATAAACAGCCTTTATTTCAAAGCCATTGTAAATACCAGCTCTGGTCACTGCACGTATAGCAGCATTCATTCCTGGTGCATCACCGCCTGATGTCAGAATACCTATTGTCTTTATCTTTGCCATTTCCGTACTCTTTATCCTTTTAAATAAATCTTGCACAAAGATAAGAAATAAATGACATATAAACAACACTGATTACAAAAACTTAAGAATAAGTCCCAAAATAAACGTTGTACCTATGGTAAAATAGGGCTTCTTCTCATAGAAAAATCTTTGTAAAATACTTCTCTATCCTTCCAGTTTACTTACCTTTTAATGATGATTAAGCAACAAACTCTCATCAGGACAAGCCATCATCTACACATAAATTCAGCTTTCAGACATGATAGCATCATAAAGACTACACTTCTGGATAGAAGGGAAAACAGAGAAGTGTGATGTGCATTATACTTGCAAACACTGCCCATATTATTACTATAAAACCCCTAATTTAGTTTTAATTATAGTTGCTGTCACTTTTAACACTTCGTGTATTCAGTTTATTATCAGGTGTTTAAAAGCAAATAAGGCATGACAGAAGTGACAGTAAAACTGAAAAATGAGTTTTCATCTGCCCTCACTACTGTCAAAGATAAGCATACTTATCACAGTATATATCCATTGAACATTTAGCAGACAGAAGAAAATCATGTGCTATAAAACCGCTTAGGGTATTGTCTTCAAAAAGGTAATGACATCTTCTTCTCATCAGAAACCAACTCTCTATGCCCAACACCTGGTGGAAACTATGGCTGAATCACCCTTCCTCTAACAACAAAGTTACTTGAAAACAGCAAGATTTTACAATGTGTTAGCCCTCCCGAACAATTGGTGTTTACCATCAGCTCCACTGGTGCGGAGCATCAACACCAGTGGTGCGGGGCTGCAGCACATAAGTAAAAGACCGTAAAACATACCGTACTTTATCGACATGACATAATAAAAAGAGTAATCTTTCAGAATAAAAAGAGTATTTTTCAAAAATAAAGAAAGTACCCTTCGGAATAAAAAGAGCACTTTTTAAAAATAAAGAAGACAACCTTTCAGAATAAGAAGAGCAACCCTTCAAAAATAAAGAAAGCACCCTTTAGAATACAAAAGGGTAATCCTTCAGAATAAAGAAGAGCAACTTTCAGAAAAAGAAAAAGCAATCTTCAGAATATAAAAGAGCATGCATTGTTGTGTCAAAGAGAACAAGCTCAACAACACAGAGCTATTTTGTACCGTACAAATATGGGTTATAAGCATTGAGATCAAGGATAATCAAGGACCCGAAACAAGTCTTAAACCTTTTGTTCTATGTTCTTATTAAAACATCCTCTTAGCCAGAAATATAACTCTTCTTGCATACAAAACAACTTCCATGAGCATCTAAAGGGTATATAACCGAACTTCCGACGAATATTATTGTCCAATAAACGTATGTCTATCGACTGCCAAACATGCTTCATTATCTCCTTTCCATACAGTCTGTCAGCCATAGATAGTTCCTCACGATGCAGGTAATAGAAGAAATAAAGCCCCACAAGATTCAGCCAACGCACGTTCTCATAACGACGAATCACATCAGATGATGCACCGATATTTATAAGTTGATTACGTAAAAGCTCCTTAGCAAGAAGGGAATCAAAGCGTCTTACACTTGCACGATGCGTCACCGAACCCCCATGCTGACGGTAAAAATACGTACCATCACACTGCTTCACTATCCTGGAACGCAAATAATGAATGTGTGTTACATTCTCATCGCTGTATGCTTTTAGTGTCTCATCATAAGGAAACAACTGATGAAGCTCGCGCCGAACGGCATAAACACCATGTATTTTCCATGTCAGACTCTCCTTGAAAGCCTCTTCTCCCGTCAGCGTTTCAAAGGGTTTCATCTTGTATTCCTGCTCTCTTCCGTCCGTAAAATGCAGGACAACACGAAACAGAACCGTGTCAACTCCGTCCTCAAAGGTATCATAAACCTTCTCAAGGGCATCCCTTGCAAGCCAGTCATCACTGTCAACGAAACAGACATACTCACCCGTTGCCTGGCGAAGTGCCACGTTTCGTGCATGCGCAAGTCCTGTATTCTCCTTCAAGAAAGTAGGTTTAACACGCTGATCCCGCTCTGCATACTGCTGAAGGATAACTGGGGAGCATCAGTCGACCCATCATCAACGCACAAAACTTCAATATCTGTCATCGTCTGTGCCAACAAAGAATCCAAACACTGTGGCAGATAATCAGCCGTATTGTAGACTGCAACGAGTACACTAACCTTTGTCATGACCGAGAAAACTTGTTTCTTATTTTACTAACCAGAGTGTTCCACATACCAGTCTTAGACTTTATGACACGCAAAGAGACCACTGAACTGGCACAACACAGTACACTTGCAACACCCCACCTTATCCATTGTACATCAGAACGCACACAAAAGAAGACAAGGATGCCCAATGTTAGCTGCAGGAAAGCATAGAACAGAACCACCGTCGACATGCGATAAGCATAATGATGATGGGCATAGACATAGACAAGGATGAAATGTAAGAAGCCCGTCAGTGCTATTCCAACACCTGCACCGAGTATTCCCCACTGTCGAAAGCCGATAATGACCAAGACAACAAGGACTACATCATAAGCTGATTCCAACAATAAATAAGAACGGGAGTCACCCTTTGCCAATGGGATATACTCTACAGGGAGGCGTACCGCACGCATATACATGGCGAGGGTGAGCACCTGTGCCATGCCAAGGGCAGGCAGAAACTTATTTGAATAAAGTGAGAGTATCAGCTGAGGAAGAAACAACAAGAAGAAAGAAAGCAGTGGTGAGATAAGAAGAAGCGTCACTTCTACTTGCCTATTAACAGTTTGATTAAAGGTAAACTTTAAGTTATTAACTCCTGAAAGACGTGGGAAATAATCGGTTTCCATAGCCGAAAAGACCATTCCAGCATAGACCATCGTCATCATATAAGCGGAGTTATAGAAGCCAACAGCCTCTATGTCGGCAACATTATTAAGGTAACTACGAATCAGAAGGTCAGCTCCCGATCCCAAGATACCTGCTATCACAAATGCCGTTCCCAACCGAATCATTCCCCAACCCTTGCTTAAGACTGTCCAACGGAGCGATACACGAAGTGGATAAAGACGATAAGAGACAAGGATTGTCAGTATCATCTGTACCAAAGCAACCAATATCAGCGATGGAACAATGGCTGCATTGCGGAAGAAATAGTAAAGAGGAACCGTCAGAACAAGTGCAAAGAGAACGTTCAACACGGATATTACAGCCAACGAACGTAGCTTTCTGACAGCTTTAAGGATGGCAAGTTCACCGCCAGAGAGCGCCGTTAGCGCAACAACGGGCGCCAAAAGAATGAAATGTAACGTGTGTCCGTTCCACGAAAAGGTGTATTTACTAAGCAAAGGACTTAGTATTATACAAACAAAAAAGCCCAATAAGGCAGTCAACAAGCTCCAAGAACGAACGAGGGTGATACCTTCTTTCAGTTTTTCTTCATCCTTTCGGTCATAATCTTCTGATATATTGCGCACTGCACTCATAGAAAGACCGAAGTTAGTGGAGTCACTTATGAAGCGAACAGTAGTGTTAAACAAAGAGATAAGACCAACCCCCTGTGGTCCTAACAGCACTGCCACCAGTTTGTTCCGTACGATACCAATCAGCACGTTAAGCCCTTGTACACCACCAAAGAGGCCCGTGTACTTCAAAATATGTAGATATCCGCCTGTCTTAGGACTATTTTTCATTACTTCATCTAACGCATATAAAAGTTTTTTATTATATTTGCAAGAAATATATATGTATGCTTTTATCCATCATCATACCCATTTATAACGTTGAGGACACGCTCAGACGATGTCTGATGAGCGTCCTTCCACAGGTTGATGACACGATGGAAGTGGTGCTCATTGACGATGGTTCGACGGATTCTTCTGCACTTATTGCTGAAGAAATGATACGAAACAGGACGGACTGCACACTCATTCACCAGGCAAACGGTGGACTTTCAGCAGCAAGGAACGCCGGTATAGAGCTGGCAAAGGGGGAGTTTATAACCTTTGTCGACTCTGATGATTTCGTTGCTGACGGTACTTACAAGGACTTGGTGGCTGTGCTTACTGCTCATCCCACCTATGATATCCTTGAATATCCTGCCCTGGTGCATTACGGAAGCAAGTCGAAGGAGCACTTGTTGACCTTCTCTGATGCCGTAATCAGCGATATTCGGGACTACTGGTTGGCTGGAGGTCATCGCCATACATACGCTTGCAACAAGGTTTTCCGGCGTGAGCTGTTCAACGAAATACGCTTTCCTGTGGGCAAAGTGTTCGAAGATACGTTCACTTACCCCTACCTTCTGCAGCGTGCAAAGACTGTAGCAACTACCTCAAAGGGACTCTATTACTACTGTCAGAACGACAAAGGCATCACGGCAAGAGCCAAAGGGAAGGAACTAAACAACCTTCTTGAGGCACATCTCACGCACCTTCATCTGTGGGGAGAGCTGACTCCAGCCTACTATCAGGCATTGGTCAACATACAGATGGATGTCTATGAAGCCACACATGCCGACCCCATCCTCCCTCTTCTACCCTATAAAGGAACATTAAAACTCTCTATTCTCCACTTAATAGGATTAAAACGCTTATGTCAACTCAACCAATTTATACACAGGATGATGAGAAGAAACCGCTCGTAAGTTTCATCATCACGTATTATAACGAGTCTGTTGACATGCTGAAAGAGTGTGTCAACAGCATCCTATCACTAAGTCTTAATACAGCAGAAAGGCAGATCATCGTCGTTGATGATGGCTCTGACGTGTCTCCAATAGACCTTCTCATTGAGCTTTCTTCGGACATTATCTATGTCAGGCAGCCCAATCTGGGACTCAGTCGGGCACGTAACAGGGGAATAGGCATAGCGGAAGGTAGCTTCATACAGTTCGTTGACGCTGATGATTACCTGTTGACAAACACCTATGAGCAATGCCTTGACATCATCAGATACAAAGAAACAGACATGGTTCTCTTCCAGTCTACTGGTTCAACAACGTCCACTCCACACTCTGAAGCGGACGGACCGATGAGTGGAACAGACTACATGGCACATCATAACCTACGTGGTAGCGCCTGTGGATACGTCTTCAGGAAAGCCATTCTGCATGACTTGCGCTTCCGGGAAGGTACGTTGCACGAGGATGAAGAGTTCACTCCGCAGCTTATGTTACGTGCAGAGAACATCTATTCAACCGAAGGAAAGGCTTATCACTACCGTGTACGCAAGGACTCCATCACACATAAGACGGACAAACGGTGGCGCATGCGACGGCTGATGGATGCTGAACAGGTCATCTACAGACTCAAGAATAAGGCTGACCATCTGCCCGTCAGCGAACGGATAGCAATGGAACGACGCATCGCACAACTGACAATGGACTATATATATAATGTCATCCGAATGACACATGACGCCACTCACCTCGACAGAGTGCTGCAACGTTTGACAAAACATGACCTCTTTCCGCTGCCCGACAAGCATTATACGAAGAAGTACCAATGCTTCCGTATGCTCGTCAACACGGCTATGGGAAGAAAGATACTCATGCTGGCACTACGCGTAAAGGGATAGAAAACGGAAAAATAAAGCAAGGAGCAGCCATGAAAATATTACTCATTGGTGAATACAGTAACGTACATAACACGCTGGCACGTGGACTTCGGGAACTCGGACACACCGTGACTGTCATCTCAAATGGTGACTTCTGGAAGAATTATCCACGTGACATTGACGTCAGCAGACGCCCTGGGAAGTTAGGAGGAATGCTCCTTCTGGCAAAGATCTATGCGCTTCTGCCCTGCATGCGAGGCTATGACATCGTGCAATTCATCAATCCTTTGTTCTTCGAACTTAAGGCGAAACGCCTCTATCGGATATTTAAATACCTCAAAAGGCACAACCAGAAGACCGTATTAGGCGGTTACGGAATGGATGCTTATTGGGCTTATGTCTGCTCAAAGGACATGCCTTTGCGTTACAGTGACTTCAATATAGGGAAGGAACTGCGACAGAATGAGGAGGCAATAGCCGAGAGAGAAGACTGGATTGGTACGGATAAAGGACGTCTGAACCTACTGATGGCTGACCAATGTGACGGGATTGTGACGGGACTCTACGAGTACTGGCGGTGCTATGAGCCGTTTTTCCCAGAGAAAACAACCTTTATTCCTTTCCCCATTGTCATTGGAAAGGAACCCGACATACCACAAGAAACACCCGAAAAGCTGAACCTTTTTATTGGAATAAGCAAGAACCGGTCAGCCTATAAAGGTACAGATATCATGCTGCGGGCTGCAGAAAAGGTGAAGAAAGACTTCCCCGACAAGCTCAATCTTAAGGTTGTGACGGGCTTACCATTTGATGAATACGTACGAACCATGATGGGCTCGGATGCCATCATGGACCAACTCTATAGTTATACTCCATCTATGAATCCCTTAGAAGCTATGAATCATGGGGTTATATGTATTGGTGGAGGTGAACCAGAGAGCTATGAAATACTCGGAGAGACAACCTTAAAGCCCATCATCAACGTCCTTCCAACCTATGAAAGCTGTGTGGAAGAACTGACAAAACTCGTCACAGACCTGCCACGCATCCCTCAACTGAGACGTGAAAGCTATGCATATGTGCGCAAACACCATGATCATATCAAAGTGGCAAAACAGTACATTACCTTCTATGAATCACTGTTCAGCAAAGCAAAGAAACGCTGACAGAAATAGCATCAGAATAGGATTATGTAATGAAAAATACCATATAAGAAAGTAATACATGCTCTTTTGCATTGTAAAAGGTGCCCTTTTACAACGCAAAAGGGCGTCTTTTACAAGCCTATTCATAACTCCTTGATTATCTAAATGTTACAAAGCTGATTTTTCTTGATTATCATTCATTTTGTCGCTTACCAACTCTTTATTTTTGTAAGGTTATTTCTTACATAGTAAATGCATTACCTTACAGTGTTGAAATCAAAGAGAAGATGCACTTTGGAGTAGTTCTATTCGGAGTCTGTCCGTAGTCTTTGGCGTGATTTTAAAACGGTCATTGATGCGCAAACCAACAACCCACACAATCTCATCTGCAGCATTAACCAGTACCATCTGGTCACGTTTCTCAAAACGATTGCGCTTAAGATTGGTGAGAAAGTTGCTCACCAACTGACTACCCTGCATACCCAACGGTACGAAACGGTCGCCCTCCTGAGTGCGGCGCAGCGTCAATGGGAAACGAACAAGCGATGCATCAAGGTCGGCAACCAAAGGATTTCTGGAAAAAACAGTCCCCTCTTCCCCCCGAATAGCAGTCTCTGACAGGCGAAGCGAGTATTTATCATCAAAGACATAACGTCCCTTTTCAGGCAGAACAAGCTTTGAACGCCCCTCCGTCTGGCGCTGATGCACATAAATAAACCCACGGTCGTGCGTCAGTTCATGCGTCGTTGAGGTCCATATCTGTCCCGTCTGCCCATCCGTATGTCGACCAATCTCTTCAATCTGTGCCGTTGTGAAGCCCATAGGCTTCAGTACATGGAAAAGGAAATAAGTAGGAACAGGAAATGATTTGACAACTGACAAATCAATTTTTATGGATTCTCCAGACTGCAGGACACCCTTCTTCACAGTCTTTTCAAGTGAGTCCTGGAGAATGATATTAGCATCTGTGAGGTGCTGGGCAGTGGTTAGAATAGCATCATTTACCGATGGATTAATCTCTTGAAGTAAAGGTATAATGTTCAAACGTATCTTGTTACGCACTACATCATCAATCATATTTGTACTGTCAGTGACATAGTTTACTTTTCGTTCTTCAAGATATTGCTCAATCTCCTGACGTGAGACGGAGAGCAAAGGACGAATGATACTGTTTGCATCAGGACTGATACCCATCATTCCAGACAGTCCTGTACCCCGCAGAAGATTGATAAGAATAGTCTCAACAGAATCCTCTTTATGATGACCCACACAGATAGCGGCAGCCTGAAGGTCATCCTTCAACTGGAAAAAGTATTTATAGCGTAAGTCACGTGCTGCCATTTCGATACTTACCTTATGCAAGTCAGCATACTCCTTTGTATCGAAATGGGCAATATGAAGCGGTATGTTCTCCCGTTCGCAAAGCTCTTTGCAATACTGCTCGTCCCTCAAACTCTCCTCACCACGTAGATGAAAATTGCAGTGAACAGCCTCTATGGAATAGCCCAACTCCTTGAGAACGAGAAGCAATGCCACACTATCTGCACCACCAGAGAGCGCAACAAGATAGAGACCATCAGCCTTCAGCAGGTGCTTTTCAGCAATAAATTGCTTTACTTTATTCAACATAGAGCACCAATCCCTTCAGATATTCGCCTTCAGGATGATATATATTAATAGGGTGATCAGCAGGTTGATGAAGCTGATGAAGTATCCGCACCTTACGTCCAGCCTGTGCTGCAGCCGTGAAAACAGCCTGTCTGAAATTGTCTTTCGTCACCACTTGCGAGCAACTGAACGTGAAAAGGATACCTCCAGGTTTGATTTTCTCGAAGCCTTTGACGTTCAATCGGGTGTAACCGCGCAGTCCGTTCTTCAGCGCTTTGCGGTGTTTAGCAAAGGCAGGAGGGTCCAAAACAATGAGATCATACTTACCATCATGGTCGTCAAGATACTTAAAAGCATCCTCGCAGATAGCCTCATGGCGTGAATCACCAGGGAAATTGAGATCTACATTCCTATTGGTCAGCTCGATAGCCTTCGCTGAACTGTCCACGGAATGTACCACTTCAGCCCCACCACGCATAGCATAAACGGAGAAACCACCCGTGTAGCAGAACATATTCAGAACGCTTCTGCCCTTTGCATAACGCTCCAACAGACTGCGATTCTCACGCTGATCAATGAAGAAACCTGTCTTCTGACCCTTCAACCAGTCTATATGGAACTTCAAACCATTCTCTATTGCGATGTTGTTATCCGTATCCCCATAGATGAAACCATTCTCTTGACCCAGTTCAGCCTTATAAGGAAGTGTCGTTTCACTCTTATAGTAAATGCCATCCAACTGATCATCCATCACCTTCACGAGTGCTTTTGCAATCACTTCACGGCACACATGCATACCCACGGAATGAGCTTGCATGACTGCAGTCTTGCCATATATATCGATGACAAGCCCCGGAAGGTTATCGCCTTCACCATGTACAAGACGGTAAGTGGTGTTCGGATAAGGTCGGATCTCATCCCCTTGTTCACGTACAACACCTATAGAACGACGCACAAGAAGCGCTGCACGCAGTCGGTTTTCCCAAAACTCATCGTCAATAGCTACGTCATGGAAAGACAAAACACGCACGGCGATGGAGCCAATCTGGAAGTGTCCGATGGCAATGAACTTGTTATCGTGCGTCATTACACGGACAATGTCACCTTCCTCAAGCCCTTCTTCAATCTTATTAATAGCTCCAGAGAAGATCCAAGGGTGGAAACGAAGAAGGCTATCTTCCTTTCCCCGCTTCAGATATACTTGCTTATACATAAATGAATGGTCTTATATTATCAACAAAAAAAGGCCGCTTAACCCTTTTGTTAAGGATTAAACAGCCGCTGTTTTCTTATTTTCTTCAGTTTCAACAGGTACATTCTGCTCCTTTGGAGGAACGACAATGAGTTCGTAATCACCCGTACATTTCAGCTCGTGGAGCCGTTCATAGAGTTTGATACACGTCCATGCATCCGTTGAAGCATAGATTTTCTGCTTGTCATTGAGTATCTCATTCTCCCAGTTTGAGAGCTGTTCACGCTTTGTAATACGCTCATGGAAGACGTTCGCATAGAGCTTTTGCAGGCTCATATCCTCTATTCCCAAAGACTTTACATAGTCTTGTAGGTCGATAAAGTAGCCCGGTTTGAAGTCACAACGTTGGTGTAACATCAGCATATCATCCGTCAGAGAGAGTCCGACTTTGGGCACTGTTGTATCTTCAAGGAAGCGTTTGATGCAGTCAGGGATACCTATCAGGTTGAGACGGAAGAGGAAACAGACCTCTCTGTCACATGCCTGAAGGAGTGCAACCTTGCGATGTTGCCCCTTCTTAAACACGGGTCTGGTCTCTGTATCAACACCTAGGATGTCTCTCGACAGCAGGTAATCGACAGCCTTCTCAGCCTCTGTTTCAGTCAGAACAACAACAATTTTACCGGGGAAGGTAACCCTTGGCAATTGAGAAATCTTGCTTTTATCAAACTTATTGTAAAGTACTGTATTCATTTCAGATTGCATACTGATTTGCAAAATTAAAAAAAAAAGTCTGAAATCGTATGCTTATATGGCACGAAATTATTACTTTTGCAGGGATATAAAACTAAGTATTGGTAAATGGCAAGGAAAAAAACTGAACGCAAAAGCAAAACTTTCAGCGAAGCAATAGGAATAAATAACATTATTAACGACAAGACTGGATTCGTCATGGGACTGATTCTCCTGTGCGTAGCGTTGTTTATTTGCATTGCTTTCTTTAGTTATTTCTCCACTGGACAGGCTGACCAAAGCTTAGTAACTGACCTCCGACCGGGTGAGGTTGAGAACACCGGAAGAGAGTTTCAGAACTATTGTGGATCCATAGGAGCACTCCTTTCCTATGCACTTATCTCACGTTGCTTCGGTATTCCAGCGTTTATCATCCCTATGTTCATCATTCTTTGTAGTGTAAGAATGATGGGTGCATACAAGAAACTGAACCTTTGGAAATGGTTCTTGGGCATGGCTTTGGTGATGATATGGCTATCCATTACCTTTGCAAAGTTCCTCACTCCACTCATGGGAGACCAGGTTTTCAACCCAGGAGGAGACCATGGTGCCTTCTGTGTGCAGTACATGGAAAACCTTATTGGACCTCCCGGACTGGTCGCTATACTTGTTATTATCATGATAGCCTTCCTTACTTACATCACATCTGAGACCATTACAGTGGTCAGGAAGGTGCTGAACCCTATTGGATATATCCGTGATAAGGTGAAGTTTACTGTGGTAAGCCATGATAATAAGGAAGCTAATGATGCTTATGATACCATCATTCCTGCAGCAGAACAGGATGATGTGCAGGATGAAACAGAGGAAAACAACCATACGGAAGCCATAGAACTGATGGATGAAACGGTTTCTGAGCCAGTTGAAATGGAGCCTATCATCAGCAAAAAAGCCATAAACAAGCGTGAAAAAGAGGCTGAAGAAGATGGTCTTACGATGACTGTTGACACACCAAACAACGAAGAAAAGGCAAGCGGACGTACTGTTGCAGATAACAATATGCCTATGACTCCTATCAATCCTCGTGAGCCTTTCACACGTTGGAAGTTCCCAACACTCGACTTATTGAAGGAGTATGACTCTGATTCTAAGACCAGTTACGTGGATAAAGAGGAGCTGGAAGCCAACAAAGACCGTATCATCAAGGTGCTGAATGACTTTGGTGTACAGATCAGAAGCATACGTGCTACGGTTGGACCGACCATCACACTCTACGAAATAACGCCTGCACAGGGTGTAAGAATATCCAAAATAAAGAACCTTGAGGATGATATTGCGTTGAGCTTAGCAGCCATTGGTATCCGAATCATTGCTCCTATGCCGGGTAAAGGTACCATTGGTATTGAGGTACCAAACGCTAAACCAAACATCGTCTCTATGTTTTCAATCCTCAATTCCAAGAAGTTTCAGGAGTCAAACATGGAGTTACCCATCGCATTGGGTAAGACAATCACCAACGATGTGTACATGGTTGACCTCGCAAAGATACCCCATTTGCTCGTAGCAGGTGCTACTGGACAGGGTAAATCAGTGGGATTGAATGCCATTATCACCTCTTTGCTCTACAAAAAGCACCCCAATGAGCTTAAGATTGTCCTCGTTGACCCTAAGAAAGTGGAGTTCAGTGTGTACGCACCTATCGCTGATCACTTCATGGCAGCAGTGGAAGAGAACGAAGAAGAACCCATCATCACCGACGTACAGAAGGTTGTTAAGACACTCAAAGGGCTCTGTGTGTTGATGGATGAGCGTTATGACCTACTCAAAGCAGCTGGTGCACGTAACATAAAGGAATACAATAAGAAGTTCCTGAACCATCAACTCAACCCCGAAGAGGGCCATGACTTCATGCCATACATCGTCGTTATCATTGATGAGTTTGGTGATTTGATCCTCACAGCAGGTAAAGAAATAGAGATGCCTATCACCCGTATCGCTCAATTAGCACGTGCTGTAGGTATTCATATGATTATAGCTACACAGCGACCTACCACAACTATCATCACTGGTAACATCAAAGCGAACTTCCCAGGACGTATTGCTTTCCGCGTAGGTGCCATGATGGACTCTCGAATCATCCTCGATAGACCAGGTGCTCAACAGCTTGTTGGACGTGGAGACATGCTCTATCTCAACGGAGGAGAGCCTGCCCGCGTGCAATGTGCATTCGTTGACACACCTGAAGTAGAGAATATTACGAAGTTCATAGCCAACCAATCAGGTCCAGTAAGCCCTATGGAGATTCCTGAACCAGCATCAGATGATGCAGCAGGAGGCGGCGGTGCGCTCGATACTCATAGCCTTGACCCTCTATTTGAGGATGCTGCACGTGCCATTGTGCTCAATCAACAAGGGTCAACAAGTATGATTCAGCGTCGTTTCTCTATCGGTTACAACCGTGCAGGACGCCTTATGGACCAGATGGAGAAGGCTGGAATCGTTGGAGTTGCACAGGGTTCAAAGCCTCGTGAGGTACTTATTGGTGACGAGATGAGCCTCGAAGCCCTCCTGACAACGCTGAGAGGATAATCCAAACGACCAACGCAAGAACAGAAAAAGGATATTTTAGAAACACAAGATAAACTTAAAAAGGTTCAGAAAATGAAACAGATTAAGTATTTATTGATGATTGTTGCCATCGTAATAAGCAACAACATCTTCGCACAGAATGCCATTAAGGCTAAAGAATGCTTAGACAAAGCAACAGCAATCGTGTCCAATCAGGGTGGTTTAACAGCGCGTTTCGCCCTCTCACAGACAGGACATGTAGGTAGGATATCAGGCACAATCTCCGTGAAAGGAGCAAAGTTTGTTGCTGCAACACCACAGACAACCATTTGGTTTGATGGTAAAACACAATGGTCATATATGAAGTCTACCAACGAAGTAAACGTCTCTAACCCCACAGAGGCACAACGTTTGTCAATGAATCCATATAGCTTGATGACCATGTACAGGCAGGGTTACACTCTTAATATGACCTCTGAAGGTGGTGCATATGTTGTTTACATGAAGGCAACGAACCCTAACAGAAGTGTCTCTGAGGCGTATGTGACTGTGAGCAAAGCCTATCAACTGCAGAAGATCAGAATGAAACAAGGCAAGAAATGGACCACTATCACAGTGTCAAACATACAGAAGAAGAACCTATCAGATGGTATCTTCACCTTTAATAAGAAGAGATATCCTTCAGCAGAGATTGTCGATTTAAGATAATCTCGCTGCCTTTTCAGAGCCTAAGAAACACACTATGACATACTGGGATGCTATAAAAGTCCTACATAAACACCTCCTTCTATCAGACAGAAGGTCGTTAAAATGGAAAGCCAACACGCTAGCTAAGTTCTTTTACTACGTGTTGGCTATCATTTTTGTGGTTATCTGGGGCTTATGGCTATGGTGTTTGCAACCATGGCAAGGGAGGAAAACACAGCAGGATACCAGTTTGTATTCTTCATTCTTCCACCTCTTCTTATCCTCGACTACGTCATAAGGACAGGATTCAACCAGAAAACGATTCTTCTCGTACGCCCCTATCTCTTGCTCCCCATACCGAAATATGCAAGTGTAGACTATCTTATCATCCGTGAAGTAACACGTCTTTATAACCTCTCATGGCTCTTTTTCATTATTCCCTTTGGTCTTTTATCAGGAATAAGCCATCAAGGCATTGGCTTTATGATAGGTTATACGGTGGTTTGTTACCTCTTTTTCCTCATCAACGGACTCTTTTTCCTGCTTACACAGACACTTACAACACGTCACTCCATTTGCTGGTTGCTGCCAGCAGGCGTCTACACACTCCTTACTGTCCCACCCTTCCTGACTGAATTCTTAGGAAACAAAGCTGATTTCTATAGCCAATTAGGCTATAATATGGCAACTCACAGTCTACCAACCTGCGCCATTCTCCTTCTGATATTGGTACTTCTTGCCTTTATCAACCGTAAAATCATCTTCCGTTACGTATATGAAGAACAGTTCAATGGGGAGAAGAGCAAGGCAAAAACAAACCTTCACCTCACCTTCTTAGAGCATTTCCATGAGACAGGAGAGTTCCTTAAGCTGGAAGTACGAAGCATTATGCGTAACAAAAACATCCGTAAAGCGTTCTTTATGGGTACCTTAGCAGTGATCATCTACAGTTGTTTGATTATTTTCAACAATGATGTAGACCTCAATACCAACTCTTTCTATCTCACTTACAGCTTTAGTATCTATGGAGTGACAATTCTTAGCAAAATAATGTGCTACGAAGGCAACTACATGGAATGCCTTATCATGCAGCGAAAGAGTATCTATCAACTGCTATTAGCCAAATATTACTTCTATTCGGTACTGCAAATCATCCCGTTTCTGGTGTTCCTTCCTGCTGTTTTCATGGGTAGACTGAACTTTGGGACACTCCTTTCTTATGCCCTTTTCGCAACGGGAGCCTGTTATTTCATACTCTTCCAGATGGCTATATATAATAAGGTGGCAATACCATTGAACCAAAGTCTGACGGGAAAGACACGTTCGGAAACACCATACATCCATATTTTTGTCACCATAGGCGTACTTCTCGTGCCCCTACTCCTCATCGTTATTGGTAACAAACTACTCAAAATGCCAACCGCAACAAACCTTGTTATGGCACTCATCGGACTCTTCTTCATTGCTACACACCAACTTTGGATAGCCCGAATATGCAGGAGAATGGAGAAAAGGAAATACGAACAACTGGAGGGTTTCCGCACTTCCCGATAGCTACTGACAGTCCTTCCTACTTCATTTAGCCAATGATTGTGTTTTATGAAACAATCTTACAAAAAAGAAAGGATACTCAACGGTTGAATGAACGAAAACCAATAAAAACCGACTTTGTAACCTATGGATAATCAACGGGTTACAAACAGGCTTGTAAAAGACGCCCTTTTGCATTGTAAAAGACGCCCTTTTACACATCAAAAGATGCCCTTTTGCAATGCAAAAGGGCATCTTTTACTACCTCAAAGGGCACATATTAAAAACAGAAAGGGATTTTTTATTACATATTAAGTAGATACTCCCACTTGGAAAACATAAAGAACCGACATGTAAAGCTCCACGCCAAACACATAAATGGGAAGATATTTCGCCGTAGTCTCAAGTCCTACAGCCAGCATTTCCTGCAGTTTCTGTACGCTGTTTATCGTTCCGCTTGTCACACCATAGGACAATGACATAACCAATAGTATGAAAGACAACGTTGGAATGAGACTCACCGAGAAGTTACTTGGGAACAACTGCCCCGTAACACTCAGCAAAATGGCATGCGGAACAACTGTAAGTAGAAGCATAATGACGATTGCCAATAAGAATTCAACCAATGCCAGGCGAAGTCCGATACGCTCCCGATAAGCCAATTCGGTGTTAACCCGCCCCTTAGAGAAAGCATTTCGCAGTGCATCATAGAACTTACTATGCACAAAAACACCACCCGCGATGCTTGCAGTGATAAAGTAAACGAGCAATGGTGTCAGCTGATTAGCCACGAAAGAACCAAACAACCAACGCACTCCCTCCGTACTAAGCAGGGAACGCAACGGCAAATCAATGGCTGCTGCAGTGATCAGCCACGACAGAAATATTAGTAATATCTGAGCTATTGCAAGTGTAAGGACAATGTATCCAAGCTTACTCTTCATCAGAATGTAGGTTATCAATATCTATGATTCTCAACTCCAAGGCACGCACAACAAGTCTTGTTGCGTTGACACTCATGCCGTTGTTTCCTCCAGGGAAGAGCTTCTGAACCAACTCATTCTGCCTTTTCTCCAGACTCTTCACGCCGAAAGGCATACCACGAAGGTTCGTTATCTGCTCCTTTGTATAGCCAAGAGCAAGGTGACGGAGGAACCTTTCGTCGTATTCATCAATCTCATAGCTCACCATTGCTTCCTGATGCATCAGCAAACTGTTCACACTCTGTTTGAAACGACCGACGATTTTCTCCAGAATGGGTTGGTTAAAGACCATTCTTTTCCCCGAAATGACACTCGCAACATCGCTACGTGTGAGCAACTCACCACTTTTCAGACAGATTCCATCGGCACCTGCATCAAGAACATCGACCCATAGCTTCTCATTTAGTATCTCTCCCGTGAAGATAAGCACCTTAACATTAGGGTGAAGTTCCTTTGTCTGTCGGCAGATCTCCACTCCAACCGTTGTTGAACCACCCAATCCTAAGTCAAGAAGAACCAAGTCTGGCAGTTGCTGCTTAATCAGTTTCCAGTATGCAACCTCGTTCTCTGCTGTTCCAATGACCTCCGCTTCAGGGATTTCATTACGGAAAATACCTTCCGTTCCTTTGAGTTCCAAGGGTACATCCTCGACAATAATTACTTTAAACTTCTCCATTTCTGTATATCTTTTTATGTTTATTTTGCTTTCGACAATACGATGTCAATCATTGTTCCATCCTCTGTTCGTGACGCAGAAATGCCACATCCTCGCTTATTAGTAGCCTCTCCGTTATCTCTTGCAATCTGTCTGCAGATGTAAAACATCAGGTTTTCTGCCGATGGAGAGAAGAGATTCCGACACGCTTCATCCGTCAGTCGTAAGGCAGACATGAGCACATGCAGGATGATATATCCTCCCTTCTTCTCTTCAGAAGTAACAATCAAAGGCTGATTATCATTCTTCAGGAAAAGAATGTCAAACATATAAACCAGCAGGTCAGGGTCGCCCAAGATGGCTGGGACAGGTGTTTCAGGTGTAATGAACTTATTGGCAGAAACCAAATCAGCAAGGATGACAGGGTGAGCAACCAGCTTTGTGTTCTCAACCTGGTGCATAGCCTGCTGGCTAAGGATAGAGTAAAGCTCCTTATAGTAGACTGCCAGCTCGTCAATCGACTCCAATTGTTTCTCCCTTTGGTCCACAAGTTGACGGATACGGGAGGGATAATACATCGTCTCATGCTTCAAAGTAGAGAGACAATTGTCCAGAATACTATTGCTAATGTGCAGACGTTCGTTCTCATATTCCACACATCGAGCCTCATCTTCAAGCAGTTCGATGTTCGATTGGCTCTTTTGATTCTTCTCATTTGCCTCGAAAAGAGTCTCTTGAATCTGTGAAATGATGTTCTTAAGACGCTCTGGGAAACGGCCGCTGTCGACTGATTCCACACTTCGGAGCTTCTCTTCAACACTCACATTGCTAAGCAGTACGGTGTTGATATGCTTCACTTGCTCTACACTGAACTGATAAGAGAGACGCCGACGGTAATACATCAGATAGTAAACAGGGAGGATGAGGAGCAGCAACAGTACGAGCAAGACAATCGCTACATTCTTGTTCGTCTCTGATTTCATCATCATCCGACAATAAGCAGCTAAGGTGTTATCAGCCGATTTCTCCTTGAAAAGATGCGTAAAGACGGAGTTGTTGTACTTATATAAATCCCACTTGTGCAGTGCAAGCGCCGCTATGGCACTCTCATTGCGCAGGTCGAGGATGATATCATAGTTCATTGGAATACTGTCATGATACCATTTTATCTCGGCAGGGACGTTAGACAAACTGCCAATCTTCTCTAAAAGCAACTTCCCATGAGGATGTAAACGAAGGTATTGCTTGTTCAAATAGTTCCTACAAGTATCTGCATAGGCAAGGGCAAGGGCATAATCGCCATTGATATTACAGAAATAAGTGGAGTCAGCATAGATACCTGCTAACCCTATATAATCGTGTTCGGCAAGGGCTTTCACCTTGTCTGTTGTATGTGTTGGGCGCTCTCCATAGCTCAATAAGGAACTTACTGAGAGTAAAACAACCAATAAAAGTCTGCTGATTCCTTTGGGTAAACGGAAGAAGAAACGACTTCCAACACCCAATTTACTATCAACGCCAATTGTACAAACAGAGAAAATCTGGCTAATTTTCTTGTATTTATTAATGATTCCGTTGCAGTTCATCAGTCCGAAACCATGTGAAGTATTCTCTGGAAGGTCGAGGATTATCTTGTGATCAAAGATGTTTTCCTGCTGATCCTGCGACAATCCGCAGCCTGTATCACTGACAGATATCTCGACATAGTCGGGTTCTTCGGTCGAACTTATCGTCACTTCACCACCTGCTTCAGTGAACTTTCGGGCATTATCAGCCAACGTATTGACCATGAAAAGCGTCAACACCTGGTCTGCTTTCACCACAGCACGGGTGTTATCAACCCTCAATTTCACTCCTTTCATTGCAAAACCCATGCGTCCTTTCTTCACAATATCAAAGATATTCTGCAATGGGAAGCTCTCAATATGCAGTGAAAGATGTCCCTGACGGAGCTGAATCCACTCGGTAAGAACCGTGTTCAACTCATCAATCTTATCCGTTAGCTCCTGGATATAGGTGTAACGCTCCTGCTGAATGGCTGCATCCTCACCGCCTTTCTTAAGCTTATTGATCTCATGAAGCATCCGATCGATAAACGGAGTGACGTTATTGACAAGCGTAACCTTAGCCCGTTGCTCCAGATTCTTACGTTTATTGTCAACAAGATGGAGCTTACTGATGGTTAATTGTTCGGAAACTTCGTCGTACTCGTCCTCCAATTGCGCCATATATTGCTCATTATCGCGCTTCCATTGCTCCAAAGGAACAAGCAAATCATCCAATGATTTACGGCTATCATTGCGTCTTCTGAGATAATGAAGGACCAATAAGAGGAAGATAATGAAGACAATTGCAAGTCCAATGGCCATGATCATCAGGTTCAACTGCTTGGAAGTCTGCTCCAATTGACCTGCTCGTGACTCAAAGTAACGGTCCTGACGTGTCTGTTCCTGTAGGTCCAGATAGGCATTTCGGTTGAAATCACTTGCCTGTTTGTCGTTCATTGAAGAATAAACAACACTCAACTGCTCACGAATAGACGCCACAAGGTCGGGTGCTTGTTCGATAGCTCGGTTCTTACGGAGGGCATTCTGCAGACAGATTAACGCTGATGGATAGTCATGTATATGCCAATAGCAAGACGCTAACGTACGGTATGAACCCGCAATCTGATATACATCACCATACTTTTGGAACAGATCCAACGACCGTTGTGCCAGGTTTCCTGCAAGTAAACTGTCTGGCATGTGGTCTATATTGATGTATTGTATGGAAGGAAGGTTATGCTCTATGAGTATATCCCGGCTTGCTTTGTTCTGCAGATGTTCACTAAGTCCCTGCAAAGAGTTCGCCTCCCAGTAGGGATAATTGTGCTGTCTGGAGAGCATATAACAACGTATCAGATAGTCAAACTCCTTCTGATTGATTTCTTCCTGTGTCCCATTGGTAATGATTCCACCTGCTCCGACGTTGTAAAGGTACGACAGGAACTGTCCAATATCCGTCTGAATCTCTCCATCTGGGTTGATATTCTTCAGTGCATTGACGGAAGGTTGCTCCAAACCAACGTAGAAATAATAGATAGAAGTGACTATATAAAACTCAGAACGGGCATAGACCATACGCCTTTTCATGCGCTCTGACAGCAGACGTTCGTCTTCTTGGATACGCCGAAGACGCCATACTGCCTTCTCATAGTAGTCATAGAACTCCTTATTTCGTGACTCTCGCTGACACAAACGCATGAATTGTACGTCCGCAATCAGCAGTTCCACTTGGTTATCGGTACTGTTTAACACCTCTTCCAAGCGTTCATAAGCCTTTGAAAAGTCCATCCGCATCAGGTCACAGAAGACCAGATTGTTCAGTGCTTCAGCCTTTCCAGCACTGTAACCATCGGAAAGTGCGAGCGCTTTCTTGGCATAATACCTAACGGAATCAAGGTTTCGATAATGGGAAACATAAGCTTTGTCATTGAGTTCATCCACTTCCTGACTGTGTTGTGGCGTACATGCCGCAACAAAAAAGAAGAGAATGAGTATCAATGTCCCACCAATAAACTTATGTAACCTGTCTTTATACATTGAAATAGAAATAGAACGCAAATGTACAAAACTTTCTCCAAACTGCCATCAAAAGTCCTTCTTTTCATCAAAAACTATGACTGTGCTTTCACACATTCCAACAATTATTATTAATTTTGCAACATAAATATAATCACTATATGGTATTATGGCTGAGAAAATAAGGATAAAGGACATTGCAGAGCGGGCAGGTGTGAGTGTAGGAACAGTGGATCGAGTACTCCACAAACGCCCTAATGTATCGGCTTCAGCACTAAAAAGAGTTGAAAAAGCACTCGAAGAGATGAACTATCAACCCAACATGTATGCCAGCGCATTGGCATATAACCGCAGCTACAAGTTCTATTGTTTGATTCCGAAGCATGCCAGTGAGGCGTATTGGGACGAGATTGAGATGGGAGCCATGAAGGCTATAGAGCAGAGAAGAGACTTTTATCTCGACCTGGAGATAATGTATTACAGTCGACTCAGCCCAGATTCGTTCATCGAAACCTATAAGAAATGTCTCTCTTATAACCCTGATGGTGTGATATTAGTGCCTACAACGTTAGAAGTAACACGCCAGTTCACAGACGAATTACACGACCGTAACATCCCGTTTGTACTACTTGACTCCTATATGCCAGCCCTTCAGCCACTGTCATTCTATGGTCAGGACTCTATCCAAAGTGGACATTTCGCTGCCCACATGCTCATGCTTATTGCACGTCAAGAGACGACAATCATGCTCATGAAGCAGACAAAAGACGGAAAGATGGCGAGCGTCAGCAGGAAAACCGTGAGGTTGGATTCCGTGATTATATGAAAAATAACTTCCCAGAGGTGAAGATTGTGGAGGTAAACCTCCCTCTTGACGAGGAGAAAAAGCAGTATGACGGAATCTTAGAGAAGTTCTTCAGCAAGCATCCGGAGGTCCATCACTGCGTTGCACTGAACTCTAAAGCACACATAGTAGGCGAGTTTCTCCTGAAAACAAAGCGTCATAATGTTCAGATTATGGGCTATGACATGGTGCATAAGAATGCCGATTGTCTTCGTGCTGGTAGTATTTCCTTCCTCATAGCACAGCATGCTTACCAGCAAGGGTACTTCAGTGTTGATTCACTCTTCCGTGCAATCGTACTTAAAAAGAAGGTAGAAGCCGTCAATTACATGCCAATAGACTTACTAACACAGGAGAATATTGATTTCTATCATCGCTCTTGGGTACAATAAATAAAGATAAAGAAAGTGACAGAAAACAGAAAAGGACTCTTAGCGCTCAGTCCACTTGTAGTATTTATCATACTCTATCTGGTGACATCTATCGTCTCCGGAGACTTCTATAAGGTACCGATAACCGTGGCTTTCATGATTGCGAGCATCTTTGCAATAGCCATTTCGGGTCGTTATCCACTAAATAAACGCATTGATATCTATAGTAAAGGTGCCAGTACGGACAACATGATGATGATGCTATGGATATTTGTACTGGCTGGTGCATTTGCTAATTCGGCTAAAGAGATGGGTAGTATTGACGCAACTGTCAATCTTACGCTGTCCATTCTCCCTGACAACATGCTGTTGGCGGGGTTCTTTCTTGCTGCTTGTTTCATCTCTATAAGCATCGGAACGAGTGTAGGTACGATCGTAGCTCTCACCCCTATCGCTGCAGGAGTGGCTACTTCCACGGGTACACCACTACCTTTTGTCGTCGCAGTAGTTGTTGGTGGCTCGTTCTTTGGCGATAACTTGTCGTTCATCAGCGACACAACGGTGGTCGCAACACGTACACAAGAGTGCCGAATGGCGGATAAATTCAAGGTAAACTTCTTCATTGCAGCCCCTGCAGCAGTCGTTATACTCATTGCTTACATCTTCTTAGGAACTGATATCCACCTCCTTCATCAGGCAGGTAGCATTGACATACAGAAGATTATCCCCTATATGGCGGTTCTTATCTGTGCCGTTCTGGGGATGAATGTCATGGCTGTACTCACCATTGGCATACTCCTGACGGGTGTCATCGGCATAGCTGACGGCACTTATGACGTCTACGGATGGTTCGGAAGCATGGGAACAGGTATCACAGGGATGGGCGAACTGATCATCATCACTATGATGGCAGGTGGTATGTTAGAGATAATCAGGGAGAACGGGGGTATTGATTACCTCATAAAAATCATCACACGCCATGTCAATAGCAAGCGGGGAGCAGAGCTGACAATAGCTTTTCTCGTCAGTCTGGTGGACATCTGTACTGCCAACAACACCGTTGCCATCCTCACAGTGGGGGGAATAGCCAAGCAGATAGGCGACAAATACGGTGTCGACAACCGTAAGGCAGCCAGCATTTTGGATACTTTCTCCTGCTGTCTGCAGGGTATTATCCCTTACGGAGCACAGATTCTTATGGCAGCAGGATTGGCAAAAATAAATCCGGTAAGCATTGTTCCTTACCTTTATTATCCGTATGTCTTAGGCGTTTTTGCCCTACTCTCCATCCTTTTCCAGTATCCACGCCGATACTCAAGGGCACAATAATCACACAAGAAGTAACACTCATAGAAAGGAAAACGAGATATGCAGTCTACAGAAACACCAGGAATGGATGTCATACAGCGTAACTTCTTCCGCATACTTAGCTCGGGAGCATTCAACAGTCAGTCAAATATTGAACCGATGTCACCCTTCAAATGGCGTCGATTGATGCAGATGGTGGATGCCCAACAGGTTATCCCTGTCTTCGTAAAGGGTATCAATAAGCATTCACTTGACGAGGGATTGCGCCTGCCTGACAGTATCATAGCTGATATAAAAGCAAGGATGAATGATAACAGAACGCTCTCAGCGAAGGTTCCTGAGAAGGTTAGGCTGAGCAGCAGACTGCTGAATCATCGTCTGAAGGGTATCATTCACAACGAATTGCACAGCATTGACACGTCAATAGAGGCGCTCGACATTCTGAAACTCATTGTCTCTAACTCACAGTCTATGCTCACACGGGGAATGGACCTCGACGGAATCATCACCCTTGGACAGTATTTGAGGACACGAGGGGATAAGGTTGACTTTGTGAAACTGGATGCTTGGCTGAGTAGTCTGATGCTTCATCCCATGGCAGAACTACAAGGAAACATTCTTATTTCGGTGTTCGGATTCGATGAAGACGAGCTTCCTTTCGTCACGAAATATGACCAGAAGGCTTATAAACTGACCCTTCGTAGTGTCTCCGACCTTGCTAAAGACACGGCACAGGAGTGGCATTTTAAGCAGAACTCTGCTGGTTTTGTCCGTAACAACGGGGCTGTTTTGCGCCGTAATCTTCGCCGAAGTCTGCGTTATGTGGGCTATGCACCACTTGAAACGGTCAGCAATTTCGCCAATAACTTCGTCAGAAGTCTGTCTGAAATAGAGGAATAACGGGCATAAACCACCAAGAGCGGAGCCTCCAAAGCTACTTCACTGAAGAGGAATCTGTCTAACTAATACGGTGTAAAACACCTATTCTTACAGGTCAACACGCCCTCTCCTATCGTACAAAAGGTATTGCTGCAGTAATCAACACCAGGTGCTTCTGTCCCACAAGATGACGATGATTAGACTTTAAGAAATAACCTTACAAAAGGTAAGCTACCATGAACGACAAAATAAACCAGAATCAAGAAAAAACGACTTTGTAACCTATAGATTATCAAGAGGTTACAAACAGGCTTGTAAAAGGTGCCCTTTTGCAATGTAAAAGACGCCCTTTTACACATCAAAAGATGCCCTTTTACATTGCAAAAGGGCATCTTTTAGAAGCCAAAAGGGCATGTATTGTTTTCCCTACTACTATTTATCTTTACAAGAAACCATTGTAACCTCAATGCGACGTTTGCTATTGAGGAGGTTACGGGCTACTTGTTGCACATCAGATGACGTGATGTTACGCACCAAAGACTTATAATCCTTATCGAAGTCTATGCCATGGCGCAACTGATTATAAGCCACAAAGAGCCAGTAATCATTCGTTATGGCAGCCTGGTCATACTGCTTCAGAAGGTATTCCTTCACCTTCTGCAAGCTGACAGCTTCTGGTCCTTTGCGTGCAATATGCTCAATCTGTCCCGTGATAATAGGCATGACAACGTCATACTTATCAGGATCGGTGTCGAAAGCAATCTTCAATAGTGCGTGAGGATTGCTTGATTGCTCAAGACTCTCCTGCAGTTTGACACCATATACTCCACCCTTTTCCTCACGAACGGAATCAGTATAGGCAATGGACAGTACCCGTTTGAACACATCCAACGCCAGATCAGCCTTTGCAGTGTATGGTTCATCCCACGTATAGAAGATGCTTACGCGTGCCAAAGGTGTCTTCATCTGCTTCTCAAAGCGATGCGTCTCATTGCAGTTACGTACATCAGGATAGCTTTTCACGAACGATTCCTTCTTACCTGTTGCTGGTAGCGATGCAATATACTGCTCCAAGAGAGGCTGAAGCTGACTCAATTCTATGTTACCCATGATGATCATCTTGAAGTTTGACGCATTACTGAAGCGCTCCTTATAGATCTGCAGTACACGGTCATAGTTCACCTTATCTATAGAAGAAGCCTTGACGGGCTGCACACGGGGTGAGTTTCCATAGACGATAGAGGCTATAGAGTCATTGTAACTGACGTTAGGACTTGCCTCACGGTTGGTCAGGAACGAGCGCATTCGGTTGAGTTCGGCATTGAAAGCCTGGTCATCACGACGCAGATGGGTGAAGTAGAGGTAAGTGAGTTCGAAGAGTGTACGCACGTCTTTGAGGGATGATGACCCACTGATGGACTGTGTCTCTATGCCTACACCAGCGTTGATACGTACTGTTTTGTCAGACAGTACCTTGTTCAACTCCGTAGAACTGAAACGCCCTACACCCCCTTCCTTCACGGCAGTGGAGATGAACTTCGTATTGAGAACGTCCTTATCAGGATAGAGAGAGCTACCTCCTTCCCCGAAGAAGTTCATCACTACAGCATCTTTCTGGTAGTCGGTCTTCTTGAAATAAACCTTCACACCGTTGCTCAAGGTGAGCTCTGTCATTCCGTGCAGGGCTGGTTTCTCACTCACGATACGTCCTTTCTTTGGCAAGACTGGGATGAGCTTCTCGTCCAAACGCTTCTCAACGTAAGCGGGATAAGTCTTTTTCTGTGCATCAAGAACCATCTTTTCCAGTTCAGCATCAGATGGAATCTTCACCTCAGGCTTGTCAGGAGCATAGACAACCAGCACCTGATTGCGGTCAGTGATGGCTTCACGCATAGCGGCATTGACCTCTTTCAGTGTCACTTCACGTGAGAACTGCTCGTCAAGTTGCTTGTTATAAGCCTCAGAAGTGATGGGTTCAGCATCGAGGAAGTTATATTGTGCACGTCGAACGTAATAGGAATTACGACGATCATTGCGTTCATTGAACTGTCTGTCAATAACTTTCCGACGGAAAGCCTTGGCTCTTTCGAGTTCAGAAGGGGTGAAACCGTGTTGGCGAATCTGCTCAATCGTACCGATTGCAGCATCAAATGACCCCTTGATGTTCTCCTGTCGTGCACCGAAAGAGAGCGTAAAGGCATCCTTTGTCCTACTGACAAGGAACTGCCCGATGCGTGCTGAAGCACTCAAACAAGGCTTTGGGTTACGGTCCTGCATCTCATCAAGGCGTTCACCAACCATGTATGCTATCAAATCATCCACATATCCGTCACGCTGATAGCGTATTGTAGACTTCTCAGCATCAGGTGTTGCATCCCGTTTCATGTAGAGTGTGACAAGCATGATGGGTTGTTCGGAGTCTTTCAGCGATGCAACAATCATCTTGTCGTTGTCATTTACAGGGTAATAGTTGCGCTTTGCGGCATTAGCAGGCATCGGAATAGAAGAGAAAACAGCCTGAATCTTCTTCTCCATCTGGTCTACATCCACATCACCTACAACGATAATAGCCTGCAGATCGGGGCGATACCACTTGTGATAGTAGTCACGTAGCACCTTATAAGGGAAGTGATCAACAATCTCCATCGTACCAATTGGCATGCAGTCTTCGTATTTTGTCCCCTTATATATAATAGGTAGAGCCTGCTCCATCAGTCTTTGTGATGCCATACCAGCCCTTCTCGTTCGCCATTCCTCATGAATCACACCGCGTTCCTTGTCTATTTCCTTGTCATCAAGGTCCAAGTAATGGCTCCAATCATGCAGAATGAGCAGCGTTGAGTCAACAACTGCAGGGTTCTTTACGGGTACTGCGCTGACGTTATACACCGTTTCGTCAATGGAAGTATAGGCATTCAGATTCGTACCGAACTTGATTCCGTGGGCTTCACACCAATGTACGATGCTCGGAGAGGCATCTGTATTCTTGAAATTCTTACTCCCGTTGAAAGCCATATGCTCAAGAAAGTGAGCCAGACCACGCTGGTCAGGGTTCTCAAGGATACTCCCTACACGTTGTGCAATGTAGAAATCGGCAATCCCTTTCTCCTTGTTATTATGTCGAATATAGTAGGTCATACCGTTCTTCAGACGTCCTATTCGGAAGCTGTTGTCGGTGGTGACGTTCTGTGCCAGTGCTCCTGTGACCAGCAGAAGGAGTACGAAAGCATTGAAAAATCTTCTTTTTATCATTGTTACTTATATCTTTTTGCGTTTAGAATAGCCTCATCAGAAGGTGCACCCAACGGTCAGCCGCCCCACGGTATGGTTCTTCCCGACAAGGAAAACATTGTCATCGCAGGCGTGACGATGGCTGAAGTCGAGGGCAATATAAGTCTTCATACGCGTTGAAGGAAGAACGAAGGCATACTTAACACCCATGTTGAGTGCATATTGTGGTGCCGTAAGATACTTGTATTCACGATACATGAAGGCTTCCATGACGGAAAATCCCTTCTGTTTGTCTGATGGTTTAGCCATCGTTTCATCCTCGAAAGCATCTCCAGAGCCCGTTTTGTAAGCATAACCAGCCTGTAAACTGAACACTCCTTTACGCATGATAACATTACGAGAGAGGCTCATATAAGGTTCAGTTGTACGTAAATCCTGTCGGCGGAGGTATGGATAGAGGTAGCCAGTCTGCTTTCTTTGTGAGAAGTTAAGTCCTGTTTGCACCGTCCATAACGGCAGTTCTCTTACGATTCTGTAATATCCTGTATAGCCAATGTGCACCTCATTCCATGCTTTGTTCACACTTTTAACAGGGTTAAGATACTCATAATAACTTGCACCCTGGGTATTCCGATTCATACGATAGGCTGTCATGTCATTGACAAGATTCTCACTTGAGAAGCTAAAGTCAAGGTTATGCACCTGACGGGACAGCTTCAGAGAGAGTCGGGAATGGTAATTGAAGAGGTGACTGTGGTGGTTAGCATAGACAATCGTGTAGGGTGACTTGCGTCCGTAATAGCCTTTCCGATAAGAATAGTCCATATCATTGAACCAAGAAAGGCTGGGTAGGATATCCCAACCAGCCTGTATTCCTATGCCATGGTACTCACTTAACAGTGGTTGTTCCCTACTATTATCAGTGAAACCAGTATTTCCGAACTGTTCAAGGGTCCCAATCCAAGGACCATAGTTGATGTATGACACATAATCTTGCGCACTTGTGGCATACGTACTGAATGCTAAACTCTGCGTATTGCGCCTATATGCGTAGTTCAAACCAATGCTTACAGCATGTAAAGGGACATAGACACCTGCTGAAACGGTCATATCCATCAGCTTTGTCTTGTGTCTTAGATCCTTGTATTTAGCTATGTTTGCAGCCGTAAAGTCGAACTTTGCACCCAGGGAAAGCCCTTTATAGAAGTCCCATGACAGTGCTCCAACGAGCTGATAGGTATCCCGATGCTTCGTACCAGCATGTGTCAGAGAGTCCTCAACGATGTCAAATGGCAAGCGAGAGGTCTGCGCAAAGGCTGAACCTGACATGTCATGACCAGAGAAATTGTCGTATTTCATACTCCCTGACATGACGATCTTATCCGTCAAACGATAGAAAGAAGCCACCTCAGCACCAGCTTGTAGGACACGAGGGGAGGCATCATAATTGACGAAACCACCCTTCCCGTACTGTACATACAGCTCAGCCATGGAGACATTCTGCGTCTTGAAGCGTGATAAAGCAGCTGCATTACGACTCAAAAGCCATGGGTCAGCATTGCTGATGAAGCTGAAATCACGGTGAAGCAGACTGTCTCTTAACGGTTCTTGTGCGTTGATACCGATTGAGAAGAGTGTTCCTGCCAGTACGATTGATAGGAGTCTACGCTGCATTACTTAAGAGAAGACTGTGTACGTTCGTGGAAATCGTTTGATGAATTGTTTGTATCCATGTACACAATCTTGGCACCTTGCTTCATAGAAGCTTCTGCATCAATATGGCTGGGGTCGTTACCAAGGGTGTAGTTGTAGACTAATTTACCCTCATTACCAGCAATCTTCTTCGTTGCATCAGCATCAACATTGCGGTAAACAGTGTGCCCTGTGCGGTAAGTCTGTACTACATAACCAGCGTCAACATCGTCTCCAAAGCGCTTTTTGCTTGTACCTACGTTAGTATCTTGGTACACTTCAACACCATCAAGGATCCATTCTGTCGGCACTTTCAGCACTGCATTCACTGGAGTCTTAGCCTTTCCAGGTGCATAAACAATGTTATCTACATTCTTAGCAAAGGCTTCTGGCGTTGTATTCTTCGTCTGGAAGATGAAGAAAGCAGGTGAAGTCTGACTCAAAGGCCATGCATTTCCCTGTCCAAAGCGCACTGCTTTCAGGTAATGAGACGCTGGAATGACCTCAGAAGGTGTAGGATAATACATCTTATTGTCATATCCTGAATTTGGATCGTACATGGTGTAGTAGTCTTTATTTGCATAATTGACACTCTTAGAGTAAGTCTTTGTATTGTCAATTGCGCCCATACAGCTCACAACAACCTGTGAATAAGGTTCAATAACAAGTGAATTAGGGAAATACCAGATACCATTTGTTGCTGGAACCCACCCTTCTGCGACGTAAGAAGGCTGTGTTGCATTTGCAGTATACCAATTATTGGCTACGGAATGAGCGTTATAAGGGTCTAATATGCCCACAGCAAGGTTGCTGATGACCACCTTTTCACCACTATTGTTATACAAAATGAATCCTTTGTCACTCTGAAAAAACTTCTTAGCATCCGTATTATACGGTACACCTGTGGTATAAAGTTCCTTTATTATGACCTGATCAGCATTCTTATCTGTGGTCTGGAACGTCACATTCTTTACCTCTGAAGCAGGGAAAACCTGTACTGTACCGTCCTTATGTGTCACAACCATGTTCCATGACTGTGCGTTAATGTTGCAGACAAAAGCCATTATTGCAACAAAGAGAAGTAATATTCTTTTCATATTCTGTTTGTTTTTATTCCTTTAAAGATTACTGATTAACGAACTTAAAGCTCCTGGTTGGGGTGCGAAGGATGTAGATTCCTTTAGGCAGAGACGACAGATTGAGTGTCACATGACCTGCTGCATCAGCACGAACGGCACTGATAAGCCTTCCATTAAGGCCATATATACCCACGTTAGCACCCTCTTTCAAACCGCTGACTTCAGCATTATGGAAAGAGAACGACGGTGTTGCAGCCTCTTTATCAGTGCCTTTACCAGGCAGATTATTGATACCTGCCGTCACATTCCTTTGTATAAAGCTATACTCTAACACGTCTGTCAGTGCCGTGGAAAGTGTCTTTCCGTTACAGGTAACAACCAGATTGTTCTGTTCAAAGGTAACTACAGGCTGTGAATCCAGCGGAAATTCCGTCTTCGCACCATTCGTTTCGGTCAATACAAGAAAGGTTGCTAACCACTCTTGTGCATGACTTTGCAATGGCATGAGCGACAAAAACAGGGCTATAAGCCCCATAAAACTTACTTTATTCATAAACTTTGAAATTAATTATCCTAATGTTTTATACTCCTATCAATGGACGATTCGCTTCTTCGACATCACCAATGGCAGTGTAACCACACGTGATGAGTCAGACGAAACAACAACTTGTGCCCTGCTTCCATTGAAGAAATAACGATAGTCATACGTCTCTTTACGGGCTGAACAACTGATCTTGTACAGTCCAGATGGTACACGAAAGTGGGCTACACCAGCAGCATCCGTACTGTCGACGAAGGTACTTGCCACCCCATCCTGCAGTTCAACACGCAGTCCGTTATGTGCTCCATCATAGGAAGAGGGGAACTCTAACTGCACATCCAAGCTGAGAATATTGAGCCCTTCATCGTAGTCGGCACACGAAACAGCCACCATCAACACCATGAAAGCTACAAACCAATAACTTATTTTCCTCATTATATCTTCAGTCTTAACGATAGTCCATAATAGAAACTTGGTACATAGCCACTGCCAAAGAGGCTCGTCTCGAGTCCAGTCTGTGTGGAATGAACCTGTGAAAGGGTGTTGAAGAAGTTGTTCGCATAGAACGATACCGACACATGACGCCCTATTTCCTTCGTCACACTGAGGTTTGCCGACCAGTAAGCACTCAGTCTGTTGGGGTTCAATGTATATGGATAATTCGTGCGAACCACCAACTGTGCCAGGTCATTAAACAGTCCTCTGTCATTCGTTTCAGCCCAACGTAGCTTCTCCGCAAAGGGTATCAGCACATCAGGAGCATCCCATGTACTGTAATATTCAGGGTAAACGATCACCGTCTGGTTCTCCGTTTTACCATCATAAGGTACTCCGAAATATTCATTTCCACTACTTACAACATACCCACGACTGCTTGTTGCCCTACTGAAAGCATAGAGAGAGCTTTCTAAACGCAGTGCTACGATGAGGCGAATCTTAGGAATATGCGTCGTAATAGTGGCATTAAGGTCCACCTGACCACTCACTGAACCATTCGAAGCAGAAGCATTTGCAGTGTAATTGGTTGTTGTTGCCGCTCCACCTCGGTAGTATCCGACGTATTGATACAGTATTCCGTCACTCTGACGGGTGTTAAGTCCTACAGGAACATCGGCAAAGAGGGTCTCATCCTGTGCCTTATAGTGATAATATTTACCATCCAGCCGCACCTGCGTGCGCAGTGTTTTGATCTGTTTGAAGTCTACTATCCACTCCAAACCATACCTCTGCAGGGCATCAGCATTGACATAACGGGTATTGGTAACATAGGTATTACGCTCCTCATAACCCAATGTTACAGGCGACTTCACCCCACTTGCATCACTCACCGTTACTATTCCCGTCTGCGGATCAATGCTGAAACGGCGGTCAGCAACGACTATCCCACTCCTTTGAAGCATTGCTGGAGAAGTGTATTTATAGGTGAATGGTGTGTAAACATCCGTCGCCATATAAGGATTAGACACCTTACTACGGAAGAAAGACAGACTGACATCAGCTATCTTCGTGCGCCATTCCACACCCAAATCCCACTGATCAGCCCGCTGCCATTTAAGATTAGCATTGTAACGAGCCATGGATGGATAGGTGTAAAAGGCATAATAGGAACGGTTATCGGCATCACTCGTGGATGCAAAAGCCAACATATCACGATAAGAAGGGGATGGATAGAGCACCTGGAAGCTTGGAAGTTTCACGCTTCTACCCCATCCTGCGTGCAAAGTCATACTGTTAAGCCAGCTGTTCTGCCCAAAACGGAAGACATAACGAGCGTTCATTCGAGGGGAGAAACTACCTACAGAGCCGTATTCCGACCCTGGAACAGAGGTTATATCCTCACGTATTCCGGCTGTCAGCTCGGCATTCTGCCGTTCGTTCACATCCATAGAGAGCTTGTCTTCAGCATAGATTGCGATGTTATTCAGCGATGGTAAGGCATCATAACGATACTCCCTCCACGAAGGAGCATAGCGCATATCGGCATAATAAGTGCCACGTCCACGGTTCATACTACTGGTCCATTCGCCACCAACAAGCAGTCTGTTGCGGAACTTACCGAATGCTTTACTCCAGTTAGCTTTCATCTTCAGACTGTAATTCAACGGTTTAGAATCATTGAATCCACGCAGATACCAATAGCCAGTAGGTCCGAGAATGATGTTTGCCGATGGGTTTCTGTCGTAGTCTTCAGCAATGTTATACCCCTCTGTCAGCGTATGAATATAAGGTTGTGTGGCGTTACTGCTCTCATTGGTATAGCTCTCAGAGAGTCGATCAGCATAGGTAAAAGCTGCCGTAAGGTCAACGTTCGTAATCCAACGCTTATTCAACAGCCATCCAAGGTGTATGCTTCCACCAACGTTATTGTCCTTTACCTTATTATAATCATCGAGACTTCGGTCGGGATCAGCTTTCGAATTATATCCTCCGATACTACCATTTAATCCCACTTCCAGCGTCAATGGCAACGACTTCTTCATGAAAACATTCATGTAACGCAGTGAGAGGACATTGCGTTGATAGGCTGTATAAGGTGAAGCAGCATCCAAGAAGGAGCGTGCATGCTCTATAGAGAAGTTCAATAAGCCTGCATTACCACCCAGGTCTACGCCCTTGTGCAATGCTATCTGGCGTGTATGCTGGTTGATGCTACCCTCAACGATGAAGGGGGAACTGCCCCTACGCGTCTTCACCTTTACCACTCCGTTGGTCAGATCACCGTATTCTACGGATGCAATACCAGGCACTACCTCCACACTCTCTATGTTTGAGGTACTCACACTACGTGTACTTACACCTGCCGTCTCGCCCATTGCAGCGTTGTTACTCAGTCGGATGCCATCTACTTCCACGGCTGTTCCAAACGAAGCATTGCCCCTTTCCAATGTCCCACTACGTAAGGTCAGCTTGCTATCGTTCATCAATGAAGGGTTCACACTCTTACCTCCCGGCAACAATTGGGCTATATCACTGAGGGTCATAATCTGCTGATTATCCAGCGTTTTACGGTCAATGGTGTAGGAAGTGGTTATCTCATCCTTCTTCCGATGGGCAACAACCTGTACCTCATCCAGCAGCAAATTGTCTTCAGCAAGGCGCACATTCTGCGTTGCACCACCAGCATTGACCATGACAACCACGGTCTGATTCGCATAACCCATGCAGGAAAATACTGCCGTATACTTTCCTTTAGGTACGTTTTTTATCGTGTAATTACCCTTTTCGTCCGTAAAAGCATAGAGCCGATTCTCCTTTAATGTGACAGTAGCATAGGCTATTGGCTTGTCATCAGCCTTGCTTGTGACATGTCCAGTGAGGTCTTGCGCCATAGTATTAATGCTCAAAACACAGAAAAGGATAGACGTTATAATCTTGTAAATAGGGTTCATCGCGTGCAAAATTATAAAGATTTAATCAAAGTTACAATACCCATAAGTAGGTATAGGATTGTTAATCCTACACGGAAAGACCGTAGCGGACAGCAAGAAAGACCCACCCAACACTCCCGAACGGGTATAAATCGGTTAACAAACCATAAATTTATACCCGTTCGGGAGTATTCTTTTGCAAAACAAAAGATTATCATTACATTTGTACCCGATAAGGTATAAAAGCATGGAACAAAACGAATTATCACTTACCATCAAGCAGTTGCGCAAGGAATACGGACTTACACAGGAGGATTTAGCCTTCAAATCGGGAGTCGGTTTACGCTTCGTGCGTGAGATGGAGCAAGGAAAAACAACATTGAGAATGGACAAAGTGAACCAGGTTCTCCTGTTGTTCAGTCTGCATTTAGGTCCCGTTCCCATCGTAAAAGAAACCCCTAAAAGCCCCTATAAGCAATGAGACAAGGTTCAGTTTACGTCAATAACGAGCTGGCGGGTACTATCATGGAGGATGAAAACGGCTATAACTTTACTTATAACCAAGTATATTTAAAGAGTAAAAGCCCCATCCCCGTCAGCCTTACACTCCCTCTGAGTGAAGAAACATACCACAGTAATGTACTGTTTTCCTTCTTCGACGGATTAATACCAGAAGGATGGATGCTCAATATAGCAGAAAGGAACTGGAAAATAAGCAGGAAAGACCGCATGGGACTGCTCCTTTCCTGCTGCCAAGACTGTATAGGTAACGTGAGTATTGTACCCATAGAACAAGGAAAGGAAGAGAGATGAAGAGATGTTTGTGCTGCTATAAGCCACTGAATGCTGGTGAAATAGATTATCATCCACACTGTGCTAAAGAGCTGTTCGGCTCTGTAGAAGTCCCCATATTGCCCTATACACGCAAAGATATCAATGACCTTGCACAGATAGTAGTGGGCCAACGAACAACAATGACAGGTGTTCAGGCTAAGCTATCAGCAGATATTGAACATGACGAAGCTGGTAATGCACAGCGTTTGACCATTGTGGGCGTCATGGGAAAGTACATTCTGAAGCCACAGACAGAAAGGTTTGGGAATCTACCAGAGATAGAAGACCTCTCAATGCACCTTGCAGAGATAGCACGAATACCGGTTGTTCCACACGCACTCATCCGCTTTGCAGACGGTGAACTGAACTATATCACACGAAGAATAGACCGGACCAAGGATGGCAAGAAGCTCCCAATGGAGGATATGTGTCAACTGAGTGGGAAACTAACGGAACAGAAATACCAGGGAAGCTATGAGATGATAGCACGCTTAATAGACCAATATTCCAGCATAGCACAGTTAGATAAAGTCAACTACTGGCAGCAAGTGGTGTTCTCATGGATTATTGGTAATGCTGATATGCACCTTAAGAACTTCTCTCTCTACAGTCCTAAAGGAGGCAAATACATACTTACCCCTACCTACGATCAGGTTTCAACCAAAGTGGTAATGCCTGAAGACAGGGAGGAAATGGCACTAACACTCAATGGATTCCAAAAGAAACTCCTCGTATATGACTTCCGAGAAGCAATGCTATTGACAGGTATTGATGAGGTTGTAGCCAACAGAATCCTATCGAATTTTGCCCAATTTAAAGACAAGTGGATGGGATGTATTGAGGCATCGTTTATCAGTGATGATCAAAAAGAGCAATTCAAAGCGTTAATAGAAGAGAGATTGGAGCGGTTGAACGAGCAGTAAAGCCACTGAAAAGTGGACTTTCTATCTATTACGAAATATCCTTACACAAATCAAACGGTGTTTGTTCGGTTTTCAATGGAAAACCTCTTATTTTCAGCTTTGTAACTAATGGATTATCAAGAGGTTACAAACAGGCTTGTAAAAGGTGCCCTTTTGCGTTGTAAAAGACGCCCTTTTACACTTCAAAAGATGCCCTTTTACTTTGCAAAAGGGCATCTTTCACTATGCAAAAGGGCGTAGATTAAAAAGCGATAGGTAAATTATATTACAAAAGCCTCGCCTTAACCCATGCTGCAAAGAGAGTATTTCAAACATGAAACAGTGTGCTATACACAAACCGAGAGTGCCAAAAAACGCGTTTGTCTGCATGAAGACACACTGTATTCTCCGTGCTCTTGGACACAGAAATACCGCTCATGATGAGCGCAAAGAGAGCACATTACTGTTTGCTTTTTCGACTTATTAAGGTGTTAAAGGATATGATTCCTATTCTTCATTATAATCAGTTGATAAAGAATCATACTATATATTTTTATTAAAGTTCCACTTTTAATGATTTACTTAACCTTGAAAACACATGATTCAGGCATATCACATCAGACACACTCCCCCTACGAGGAAACACCGGGAGGGTCTTTTTTCTCTGTATCTTTCTTCTCTTACATTATAATATATTACCTTTGCAGGGACTGATGCGCTCGGTTTCCGTCATTAAGAACCAGAAATTCAAGAAAAGATGACCGACTATAAGATTATCAACGACCCCGTCTTCGGGTTTATAAAGATACCACGTGGCATACTGCTCGACATTGTTCGCCATCCGCTCATGCAGCGACTGACACGCATTCGGCAGCTCGGACTGACACAGGAGGTATACCCTGGGGCGCAACACACACGCTTTCAGCACTCACTGGGAGCTCTTCACCTCATGAGTGAGGCGCTGATCTCACTGCAACAGAAAGGAATATTCGTCTTCGACAGTGAGGTTGAGGCAGTTCAAGCAGCCATTCTCATGCACGACATCGGGCACGGTCCTTTCTCACATGTACTGGAAAACACACTGATCAGTGGCATCACACACGAAGAGATATCACTGATGATGATGGACCGCATCAACAATGAGATGCACGGAGCACTGACTCTGGCTATCAATATCTTCAAAAATGAATATCCCAAACGCTTCCTTCATCAGCTCATCTCCAGTCAGTTGGACATGGACAGACTTGATTATCTGCGCAGAGACAGCTTCTTTACGGGTGTAACGGAAGGAAATATAGGCTCAGCACGTATCATAAAGATGCTCAATGTGGTGGATGACGCCCTCGTTGTAGAGTCGAATGGCATCTATTCCATAGAGAATTACCTCACGTCCCGTCGTCTGATGTACTGGCAAGTGTACCTTCACAAGACCACCGTGGGCTGTGAAAACGTTCTCATCAACGCCCTGCACCGTGCCAAAGCATTGGCAGCAAAGGGCACAGAGCTATTTGCTTCCCCTGCCCTACGGTACTTCTTATACAACGATGTGGATGCCAACAGCTTCCAATCAGACGCAAAAGCATTGGACAACTATATCGAACTGGACGATAACGACATATGGAGTGCGCTGAAAGTATGGCAGCATCATGATGACAAGATACTTTCTCTGCTGGCTTCGAACATTGTCAACCGAAGACTGTTCAAGGTGGAAGTGCGGGAAGAAGAACCCACAGAAGAAGAGATTCAGGCATTAAAAGCATCCCTATCAGCGACCTATGGCCTTGAAGAAGCCGACTGTCAGTACCTCATGGGAGTAAATAAAGTGCAGAAAGACATGTACAATCCTTTCGATGACCACATCAGCATCCTCTACAAAGACGGCACACTGAAGGATATTACAGTAGCTTCAGAGATTCTAAACATCGAACTACTCTCCAAAAAAATATGTAAATATTATCTCTGTTATCAGAGATTCTAATAAAAAAACTATATCTTTGCACAATTAATAACACTTTAAATGGTATTATAAAACAATGGAATTCTCCGCAAAGCAGATATCACAATTCATCCAAGGGCGTGTGGAAGGTGATGAAAACGTTACCATTAACACCTTTACCAAGATAGAAGAAGGAAAGAAAGGAGCTATATCATTCCTCGCAAACCCTAAATATACACATTATTTGTACGAGACTGAATCATCAATAGTACTCGTTGATGAAGATATCCAGCTGGAGAAAAAAGCCAAGCCAACACTCATTCGCGTGAAGAACGCACGTGACTGTGTGGCAAAACTGCTGCAACTTTATGAAAGTATGAAGCCCAAGAAGCAAGGGATTGACTCTCTTGCCTTCGTCTCACCCAAGGCTACGATAGGCAAAGATGTCTATATCGGAGCCTTTGCTTATATTGGTGACGGCGTCACTTTGGGCGATGGCTGCCAGGTTTATCCGCACGCTACGATCATGGAAGGTGTGGAACTGGGAAAGGAATGCATCATTTATCCGAACGTAAGTATCTACCAAGGTTGCAAGATTGGCAACAATGTGATTCTTCATTCAGGGTCAGTCATCGGCGCTGATGGCTTCGGCTTTGCACCAAACCCAGCAACAAACAGCTATGATAAGATTCCACAGATAGGCATCGTAACCATAGAAGACAACGTAGAGATTGGTGCCAACACATGTGTTGACCGCTCAACAATGGGCAGCACATACGTGCGGAAGGGTGTGAAACTCGACAATCTCGTACAGATAGCACACAATACTGACATCGGGGAGAACACCGTTATGTCAGCACAGGTAGGTATTGCTGGTTCTACAAAGGTAGGACAATGGTGCATGTTTGGCGGGCAAGTGGGTATCGCTGGGCATATCAACATTGGTGACAAGGTGTTCCTCGGAGCACAATCGGGTGTACCAGGTAGTCTGAAGAGCAACCAACAACTCATCGGAACACCCCCAATGGAACAGCGTCCGTACTTCCAATCACTGGCAATCTTCAAACATCTGCCAGATCTTTATAAGCAGTTGAACACCTTACAGAAGGAAGTAGAAGAACTTAAAAAGAACAAATAACATACATGGATACAATCAAACAGAAGACACTAAAAGGGAGTTTCTCTCTCTTTGGAAAAGGATTGCATACAGGATTGAGCCTGACTGTAACGTTCAACCCTGCCCCAGAGAACACAGGATACAAGATACAGCGTATTGATTTGGACGGTCAGCCTATCATAGATGCCGTTGCAGAGAACGTTGTTGACACACAACGCGGAACGGTTCTGGCGAAAGGTGATGCACGTGTGAGCACTATTGAGCACGGAATGTCAGCCCTTTACGCTATGGGAATAGACAACTGTCTCATCCAAGTGAACGGTCCTGAGTTCCCAATCCTCGATGGTTCAGCTGCAATGTATGTCGATAAGATCAACGAAGTGGGGATTGTTGACCAGAATGCACCGAAGGATTACTACATAATTCGTAAGAAGATAGAGATAAAAGACGATAATGGATCTGTCATAACGATACTTCCTGATGAGGAATTCTCCATCACTGCGATGTGTAACTTCGAGTCAAAGTTCATCAGTAGTCAGTTTGCTACACTGGATGACTTCAGTACTTACGCAACAAAAATAGCCCCTGCACGTACGTTTGTGTTCGTTCGTGACATCATGCCACTGCTACAAGCAAACCTCATCAAGGGTGGTGACTTGGACAATGCCATAGTAATCTATGAGCAACAGGTACCACAAGAGAAGCTGGATCAGCTGGCTGACCTCCTGAAAGTGCCACGTATGGATGCTAACAACATAGGATATATACAGCATAAACCACTACAGTGGGATAATGAATGTACACGTCATAAGCTGCTCGACATCATTGGTGACATGGCATTGATAGGAAAACCTATCAAAGGACGCATCATTGCAACACGTCCGGGACACACTGTCAACAATAAATTCGCCCGTCTCATGCGCAAAGAGATACGCAAACACGAGATACAGGCACCAAGTTATGACCCAAATGAGGAGCCATTGATGGACAATATACGCATCCGTGAGCTCTTACCACACCGCTATCCAATGCAATTAGTGGACAAAGTGATAGCTATGGGGTCTACAAGTGTTGTCGGAATCAAGAACGTTACGAGCAATGAACCATTCTTCCAGGGACATTTTCCACAGGAACCCGTGATGCCAGGAGTACTCCAAGTGGAGGCAATGGCACAGTGTGGAGGTCTGTTAGTGCTCTCTCAGGTGGAAGAACCAGAGCGTTGGTCGACGTATTTCCTTAAGATTGACGACGTGAAGTTCCGTCAGAAGGTTGTCCCAGGAGACACTCTTCTCTTCCGTGTAGAGCTCTTAGGTCCTGTTCGTCACGGCATCAGCTCTATGAAGGGATACATGTTCGTTGGTGAACGTGTCGTAGCTGAAGCAACATTCACCGCACAGATAGTAAAGAATAAATAATAACAAGATACGAGAAATGAACCAGATTAGTCCTTTAGCCTTTGTTCATCCAGAGGCAAAACTGGGTGATAACAACATCATTGGTCCGTTCTGTTACATTGACAGGAATACTGTTATCGGCGATAACAACGTATTTCAGAACAGTGTAACCATACACTTTGGTGCACGAATCGGCAACAACAATGAGATATTTCCTGGTGCAAGTATCTCTACTAAGCCACAGGACTTGAAGTTCAAGGGCGAAGAGACACTTTGCGAAGTGGGTGACAACAACTCTATTCGTGAGAATGTCACCATCTCAAGAGGTACCGCTTCAAAGGGAACAACAAAGGTTGGCAGTAACAATCTGCTGATGGAGTCGGTGCATATCGCACATGATTGCGTCATTGGATCTGGTATCATCATCGGTAATTCTACGAAGTTTGCTGGGGAAGTGACTGTAGATGACTGTGCAATCATCTCAGCAAACATCCTTTGTCATCAGTTCTGTCATATCGGAGGATACGTCATGGTACAAGGAGGAAGTCGTTTCTCAATGGATATTCCACCTTATATTATAGTAGGTAAAGAACCTGCTCGCTACATGGGAGTAAACCTTGTAGGACTTCGCAGACGTGGTTTCTCTAACGAATTGATAGATCTTATCCACAATGCTTACCGTCTTCTCTATGGTACAGGGACACGGGCTGAGAACATTCAGAGGATAAAAGAAGAGCTGGAAGTTACACCAGAGATTCAGCATATCATTGACTTTGCTGAGGCTTCACAGCGTGGTCTAATCAGATAAAAGACCTGATTTGAAGGACAAGACATTAATTGTCATCACAGGACCAACGGGTGTTGGCAAGACTGAAGCAACACTTCAGATTGCCGAACACTATGGTATTCCAATCATAAATGCCGACTCCCGACAGATATTTGCAGAGATTCCAATAGGGACAGCAGCCCCAACGGCAGAGCAACAACGAAGGGTGAAGCATTACTTTGTGGGGAATCATCACATAGAAGATTATTATTCGGCAAGCTTTATGAGCAGGATGCATTGAAAATCATTGATGATTCTAAATCGAAGGTAGCTCTTTTGTCGGGTGGTTCGATGATGTATATCGATGCAGTATGTAAGGGTATTGATGATATTCCTACCATTTTACCCTCCATTCGGGAAAAGATGAAGCGACGATTGGAAGCAGAAGGACTGCAGGAGATGTGCAATTTGCTCAAGAAACTGGACCCTGAACACTGGGAAATAGTAGACCGTAACAATCATAGGCGTGTCATCCATGCACTTGAAGTGTGTCTACAGACTGGCAAAACATACACATCCTTTCGCTCTGACACCATCAAAGACCGCCCATTCAACATCATTAAGATTGGATTAAACCGTGATCGCGATGAACTTTATGAGCGAATCAATCAGCGAGTAGTGGCTATGTTGGATGCAGGAATGGTTAATGAGGCTTTGAAAGTATACCCTAAACGAGAGCTCAATGCCCTCAACACCGTTGGATATAAGGAACTTTTTGAATATTTAGATGGACTAACTACAATCGATGAAGCCATCTTCAAGATACAAAGTAACACCAGAAGATATGCCAGAAAACAACTAACTTGGTATAAAAAAGATGTTGATATCAAATGGTTTCACCCTGATAACATTGAAGAAATCTTAAAATATACTCGCACTCTCCTACAAAACCCGAGTAAATAAGTAATTTTGTAAAGAACAAAAGATAAGGAATTTGTCCTGGACACGTAGACTATCAATCAATGATTAAGAAACTCTTTCACATCATAAAACGCATTGTACGGGGGCTATTAGGCATCTTTCCGTGGTATATAAACCTCTATAAGGGCCGTGCATGGTACACAAAAGCTGCCGTAGGAATCGTATCTTTCATCGTAGCAATCTTCCTTTACTTAGGTATGGTAGATACAAACTTCCTCTGGTTGTTTGGAAAATCACCTGGATTTGTCGAGATTAAGACCCCACCAACCTATGCTGCATCTGAGATTTATAGTGCTGATTCAGCCTTATCGGTAGGTTTTACAAAGAGAATCGTACTCCTGTGAAGTATGAAGAGGTTAATCCTGCATTCTGGAATGCCCTCATCAGCACTGAAGATGAGCGTTTCTACAGCCATCATGGAATAGACTTCATGGGAATAGGTGGTGCCATTAAAGACGCATTAACCCGTGGTGACGGACGTGGAGCATCAACTATCACGCAGCAATTGGCTAAGAACATGTTCCGTGTTCGTACTCAATACTCCACCGGTTTACTTGGTCATGTGCCTGGATTGCGCATGTTAATCATGAAAAGTAAGGAGTGGATCATTGCAGTTAAGCTCGAACTCATCTATTCAAAGAAGGAGATTCTGACGATGTATGCCAACACTGTCGACTTCGGAAACAACTCCTTCGGTGTCAAAACGGCTGCAAGAACCTACTTCAACACCACCCCTGCGAGGATGACCATCGACCAAGCAGCCACATTAGTAGGTATGCTGAAGGCTACAACCTACTATAATCCTATCACACATCCTAAGAATTCTATCGCAAGACGTAACACCGTATTATATAATATGGTGACACATAACGTCTTGCCACGTGCCCAATACACCCAGCTTTCACACCGTCCTCTGAAGTTAGACATACATGTTGAGGAGAATTATGACGGTCAGGCACAGTACTTTAGGGAGTATATTTCAGATTACTTAAAGGACTGGATGAAGGAAAATGGGTATGATTTATACAGCAGTGGATTGAGGATTTACACCACCATTGACACCCGTTTACAGAAATATGCAGAGCAAGCTGCAAAAAAACAGATGGAGAAAGTGCAGCAAACTTTCAACAATCACTGGCGTGGTATGCACCTTGGCGCGATGCTAAGGGCGATGAAATCCCAGGATTCATTGAGGGTATTGCTGAACGTCAGCCCTTCTATAAGAAGTTAGTACAGAAGTATCCGAACCATCCGGACAGTGTTTTATACTATCTGAACAAACCTCATAAGGTTAAACTCTTCGACTATGAGAAGGGAACTATAGAGAAAGAGATGTCCTCAATGGACTCTATTCGATACATGGTGAAGTTCATGCACTGTGCAATGGTTGCTATGGAACCACAGTCAGGGGCTGTACGTGCATGGGTAGGAGACATCGATTTCAAGACATGGAAGTATGATAAGGTTGTTGCGGAACGCCAACCTGGCTCCACCTTCAAACTCTTTGTCTATTCAGAAGCCATCAATCAGGGGCTGACTCCTTGTGATAAGCGTCGTGATGAGTACATTAGTATGCAGGTTTTGGATAAGAAGACGGGACAGATGAAGACCTGGACGCCTCACAATGCCAATGGAAGATTCTCCAATGACAGCATAACTCTGAAGGCAGCCTTTGCCCGAAGCATCAATTCTGTTGCTGTTCGACTCGGTCAAGAGATGGGTATTAAGAACATTATCCGTACCGCTCAAGACATGGGTATCAAGAGTCCGCTTGATGATGAGCCGTCATTGGCATTGGGATCAAGCGACGTGAACCTCCTTGAACTGGTCAATGCATACTGTACAGTGGCTAATGATGGTGAGCATCACGAGCCTGTTGTCATAACACGTATCCTCGATAAAGATGGCAATGAGGTGTATGTTGCACCACGAGAGCATAACAAAGCACTCCCTTACAAGACGGCTTTCCTCATGCAACAGATGCTGAAAGCTGGTGTTAATGAGGGTGGCGGAACCAGTCAGGCACTACGTCAGTACCTCCCAACTACCGACACTGACTGGGGAGGAAAGACCGGAACGTCTAACAATCACTCTGATGCTTGGTTCATGGCAGTAAGCCCTAACCTTGTTGTTGGTGCTTGGGTAGGTGGCGAATACCGCTCTATCCACTTCCGAACAGGCGCCCTCGGACAAGGATCAAAGACCGCTTTGCCTATCTGTGGTAACTTTATCAACAGCATAATGCGTGATAAAGCGTTCCAGAAGTACCATGCTAAATGGCAATTAGACCCAGATGAGGACATCGACATATCTATGTATGGCTGTCAGCAGCCCGTTACTCACCGTCAGATACCTGACTCTCTGCGTTCACATAATCGTAACTTGAGACAACGAGAGAGTGAAGAAGAGCTTGAAGAAGGTGGTGAAGCAGGCGGTGAAGAGGGAGGTTTCGAACTTGAACCCATACAACCAACGCCGCCAGAGCACCGTGGCAACAACTCAAGTAACGAGACACCAAGAGCCATCAAGCCCATGAAACGTCCAAAGAGTGAGGACGTTGAGATATAAAAAGCTCCTTCATGAGCAAACAGAATGTCGGAAAAGAAAACAACAATAGACATCAATTCTATAGACTTAGATAATCCGGAGTTGCAGAAAGCACTCCAGATTATCCAGTTCACACACAATTCCCTGTTCCTGACTGGTAAGGCTGGAACGGGGAAATCTACGTTTTTAAGATATATTTCTGCAACCACTAAAAAGAAACATATCATCCTTGCACCCACTGGTATTGCTGCTATCAATGCCGGCGGAAGCACCCTTCACAGTTTTTTCAAGCTTCCTTTTCATCCCTTAGTGCCCAATGACACCCGTTATTCGGCACGCAATCTGCGTGGAACGATGAAGTATAACGGTGATAAATGCAAACTCCTGCGTGAGGTTGAACTGATTATCATCGACGAGATAAGCATGGTTCGTGCTGACATCATCGACTTCATTGACAAGGTTCTACGCATCTATAACCGTAATATGCGCGAACCTTTCGGTGGAAAACAGCTCCTTTTGGTGGGAGACATCTACCAGTTGGAACCCGTATTAAAGGAAGAAGACCGTCGAATCCTGCAGCCTTACTACCCCAGCAGCTACTTCTTTGATGCAAAGGTGTTCCAGGATTATCCACTCGTCAGCATCGAACTGAATAAGGTTTACCGACAGACTGACCCTACGTTCATCTCCATTCTTGATCATATCCGTACCAATCAAGTCACTGATACCGACTTCAATCTTATCAACCAGCGGGTCAATGCCAGTCTTTCACCTACTGAAAATGAAGGGAAAGAAGACTTCACCATCACGCTATCAACCAAGCGTGACACAGTAGATTGGATAAACAACGAGGGATTAGACAGCCTACCCGGCAGCCCCGTCATGTTCCAAGGAGAGATAAAAGGGGAATTTCCAGAGAGCAGTCTGCCCACTCCTATCGAGCTAAACCTCAAGGTTGGCGCACATATCATGTTCATTAAGAACGACATAGAGAGGCAATGGGTCAACGGAACATTGGTGTTATCATCGGAATAGATGAAGAAGAAGGTATGCTTTACGTGCACACGGAGGATGGAAACGACCTACAGGTACAACGTGAGATGTGGGAAAACGTACGCTACCAATTCAATGAAACCGAGCAGAAGATAGAGGAAGAACAGATCGGAACATACGTCCAATTCCCCATAAAGCTGGCATGGGCTATCACCGTACACAAGAGTCAAGGACTGACTTTCCGCAATGTGAACATTGATTTCACGGGTGGAGTCTTCGCAGGAGGGCAGGCTTACGTGGCACTATCACGCTGTACGAGCCTCGAAGGGATTACCCTTAAGGAGCCATTGCGTCGCAATGAAGTGTTCGTAAAGGCTGAAGTACTGCAGTTTGCACGCCATTATAATGACAATAACCTCATCTCTAAGGCACTAAAGCAGAGCAAAGCCGACAAAGAATACTATGATGCAGCACGTGCTTTTGATGAAGGCGACTTCGATAGCTTCCTTCGTAGCTTCTTCCTTGCCATCCATAGCCGTTATGATATTGAACGACCAGCTGCTAAACGGTTTATAAGACGCAAGCTCAACATCATCAACAAACTGAAAGAAGAGAACAAAAAGATAAAAGAGGAACAACGTCAGCAACAGGAATTCCTAAAGAAACTATCCGTTGAATACGTCATGATGGGAAAGGAATGTGAACGTGAGGGCATGGTTGATGCTGCTATTGCCAACTATCAAAAAGCCATTGAGCTATATCCTGACAACCCAACGGCACAGAAGCGACTGAAGAAACTCGATTCAAACAGAGACAGAAAGGAGTAAACAATGAGTAAACAAACGAAGTTATCACGGATTATCAGTACAATAATCCTCGGAATCATCCTTGTCATTGGAGGTGTTATATCCTGTAAGCACAGCCATACCATAGAGGGACAAGGCGAAGGTGACACCGTTGCAGCAAGTGAATTCGAACCACAAGGGGCAGAGAAGAAGCTGTCAATCAACCTCAACAGCATCACATCTGTGAGGTTCCCGAAATATAAACTGTCCAAAGCAACGCCCATTATCCCCGACTCTATCAGCATGGCAGCCGACGAAGAGACGGTAAGCAGTGGTAATTATGCGGCAACATTGATTCTTGATACCATCCCAAACAAGGATTTCTACGACCGAGTAGATGCTGCAGCACAACATGACACATGCTGGTCCATCAACAAATTTGCCTACACTTATCTCCATCGTGACAAACAAGGAGGCATGTATAAGATAGTCTTCAGCAAGGGCGGTACGCAGATCTTCGTCACACATGTGAACAGAGAACTGGCTAAAATCGCTACAACACCAGGGAAAGAAAAGGGTAAAAAGGATAAAAAAGCAAAGAGATAAAAGCCTTAACTCCCCTTTTTTATCCATCATAAGAGTAGTAAATTGTAAAAAGAAATCATAGTATATAAATCAATACATGCCCTTTTGCACTTCAAAAGATGCCCTTTTACATTGCAAAAGGGCATCTTTTATCATGTAAAAGGGCATGTTTTACAACGTAAAAGGGCGTCTTTTACAACCCTGTTTGTAACTACTTGATATTCCAAAGGTTACAAACTTCATTTTTCAAGATTATCACCTATTTTGCATACAAAACCCTCTTACATTTTGTAAGATAATCTTCCCACATCTCTATATGTGCACAAACGAAACCAAACTGAGAATAAAAAGATATAGATAAGTTCATCTTCAATGCCATCAAAAACAGATGCAAATAGACTGTCAGAGCACAGAATACAGTAACATAGATACAAAACCGACTCTTATTCAACACGATTAGGAAGAGTAAATAACATTTGTTAAAATAGAGAATAAGTACTGAAATATTTGCATATATCCGAATTATCGCGTAAATTTGTGGCATAAAGGCATGGTGTATGAGTAATAAAAAGAAAACCAAGAACGTCTTAAATGACCTTCTATCAAAGATAGATAAGGTTGCACTTAAGAAGACTAGCAATCGTATGATGATTGCTTTAAAGATAGGAAATGCACTGAAGAACAGTGGCTTATCACAGAAAGAATTCGCCAAGAGATTACATAAATCAGAATCGGAAGTATCTTCCTGGCTCTCTGGTGATAGGAACTTCACAATTGATACACTCACTGAAATATCATTGATGTTGAACATTTCATTGTTAGACACATCTATGAACAACGTGTGTACACTGCCTTCTACTGTGTTTTTACCTATAAAAGACAAGGGTACTAATGCTGAGATTTCTATGAAATCCCAATGGACTTGCCATTTAGGGTACATTGATTGTAAGTCAAAAGTTCAAAAAGTAGGCTAATGAAGAGTGATATAAACATAGAATATGGCATCATTGAATTACAAGAAGAATCGTATAAATTCAATTATGACATCGACCTTTCACAACTAGACAAAGCGAAGTTAGAATTCCAATTTGAGCACAACATAAGCGTATCTACCCAACCGGAAGGTGTCATTATTACAATGCGTGTGCATCTAATGTACAATGCAGAGGAAGTGATTCTACAAGGTGTTAGGGCTGTATTTGCTGTCAAACCATTCCATAATTTCGTAAATGAGATTCAAGAAGATGGTTTTGAGGTTACCAATCCTTCCCTTATCGATACTTTTATAAGTGTATGTATTGGTGCTATCCGTGGTATGTTGGCAAAGAATCTTAAAGGAACGCCTATAGAAAGTGTGGTATTACCCTTGGTTCCAATGAAGGTTATTAGTGCCAATTCAACCAAAAAGAAGAAATAATACTATCCCATTTACAACGCATCAGATAAAACATTAGCAGCAATTTCCCTCATATTACGGAAATTGCTGCTAATGTTTTCTTATTGAATAATAAACCCTTTTCCTACCAATTCATAGAAGATTTATAAAGAGTTTCGGGCTGATTCATAAGCCATATACCAATCCTCTACTAACGATGTACCCTGAAGAACTAACGAAATCAGCAGAAATCAAGCCACAATCTTCAGACTTCAAGCTCTGAAAACATCAGAAACTGAACTGGAAACCAACGGATGCGAACTCCTTCAACTGGAAGTAAGCATGACGTGAATCACGTGCTACACCATCGTCAAAGCGCGGATAAATAAACAGCTGAGTTGATATGTAACGGTTGAATTGGAAGGAGAATGTATTCTCCCACTCCACCTCCGAACGCCTATAAGTGGTGTAACCATAGAGTCGGGTACGCCATGTGAGCATCTCCAAGAGCTTCCATTCCAAATCAATTGTGCACTCCGAACCGAAGTCATGTAGGAAATGATGACCCGTTCCGATACCCAATCGGTCTGAAAGTTCAAGCATTCGAGTATATTTCAGGTTATAAGCAAGAGGCGCAATATGGAATGTTCCCTTCAAACGATGGCCCAACCAGTCGGCAGAATAGTCCATACCAAGAGAGATATTGATGTTTGCTGGGGAGAGAAAAGCCGAATAAACCGTTGGATCATTCGAACGATAAGACTTCCCAAACTGCGTATATCCGATGAACTGAACGGTGTAATACCATTTCTTTGTGGCTTGTAGACCGAACTTTGAAGTAAGACGAATGAGGTCATCTGTACTCTTCACACTGTGCAAAGAGTCGGAACGGCTACTCTGCATACCATATTTCAGCTCCAATCGGTTACTCCATTTCACCTTTTGTTTATTGTTATAATTGGCGTCCATGACGACTGCAGCAAGGGCAGCATAGTTACTTTCACCACCTTTATACCAGTTGTCCGAGACGTAATTCTGCAAGAACTGCAGGGAATAGCTGCCACTGTAAGTCCAGAAATTAGGACGTACGACCATCACTTCCACAGGTACTGTGGCTGGTTCTACAGGCTTATCGTTCACCTTTTCAACCAAGTGTACGTCATGAACAATCGGTTGTTCTATCTCATTCAGCTTTGTCTGCTGTGCCTGAACAGCATCATTTGTTGTCCAAACAAGGTCGGGACGCGTCAGATAAAGTCGCATCAGTTCCGTGTCATAAGAGCTCTCGGGCTTGCCAAGGGAGAACATATTCCCAGCAACATCCCTATAGAATGTCAACGGAAGAAACAGTCTTGAACTCCCTCTCCCACGGATTTTCGATTGCTTTTTCGTGTTTTTTACGCTAAAGATACTGTCCTTCAGCCATGCCAGAGAGTCGGCATACTGTTTGGCAACACCTGTCGACGGCACGTCATCCTTGACCACTGACACACGACGTTGCTGTGCTGCAGCACCCAAACTAACTAAAAAAAACACTGAAAGTAAGATCCTTAATCTCATTATAGCATGCTTAATTTTCTGCAAACTTACATCAATTTTTTCGAATAAAGAGCTTCTTTGACAGAAAAATAAGTGTTTTAAACCATCTTACCACTCATTAAACCTACAAAAACACAGAACAGATGCGCTTATTTTCTATCTCTTTCCAACTAAAACTGCAGCAAGAGAAGCAATGTAAAAGCATGTTTTTCCAGCCTTCAATCACAACAAATTAAGTTGAGAACCACACCCAATAAGAAGGTAACACAAGCAGACTTAAAAGAAGATATATGAGCGATTACAGAAGAGAACAAATGCTACTTTTGTAAAACAAATTACCAATTGATTTTTAAAAGAGGCTCTTTTGCATTCTAAAAGATGCCCTTTTGCAATGTAAAAGGTGCCCTTTTGACGTGTAAAAGACGCCCTTTTGCAACGTAAAAGACGCCCTTTTACAAGCCTGTTTGTAACTAACTGAAAACTATAAGGTTACAAAGTCGGGGAAAGACGATTATCCTTCATTTCCCATCCAATAGCATTTCAAATATTGTAAGTTTATTTTGCCACGCAAGAATACCACTATTTTACCGAAATAACATCGACAGAAAAAAACACACAATTACGAATATTCAGTACGATTACCCCCACTTTGGAACAGAAATTTACAAAGGCATGAAAAACAAACAACCCATTTAATCCCGTCATAATGAAATCATTGTACAAGAAAACATCCCACAATTACACGATAAAACAGAAGCAAAAGACAGATGAAAAAATAATTGTTGGATAACAAGAGTATTCTATGGAAAATTCGTATCTTTGCACATTAGTTTGAAACCAACGATAAACGTTTTACAAAGACAATAATTAAACATACATACAATCGTGGCTGAAACAAAGTATATCTTCGTTACTGGTGGCGTAGTTTCCTCACTTGGTAAAGGAATTATCTCGTCATCTATTGGCAAGCTTCTTCAAGCGAGAGGCTACAACATCACCATCCAAAAGTTTGATCCATACATTAACATCGACCCAGGAACGCTGAATCCGTATGAACACGGTGAGTGTTACGTGACTGTTGATGGGATGGAAACCGACCTCGACCTCGGTCATTACGAACGCTTTACAGGTATCAAGACCACCAAAGCCAACTCTATGACAACGGGACGTATCTACAAAAGCGTCATAGACAAGGAGCGTCGGGGTGATTATCTTGGCAAAACGATTCAAGTTGTACCGCATATTACGGACGAAATAAAACGAAACATCAAACTACTTGGACAGAAATATCACTATGATTTCGTGATAACAGAAATCGGAGGAACGATTGGTGACATCGAGTCAGCACCGTTCCTGGAGGCTATCCGACAGATGAAATGGGAACTAGGGAAGCGTGCTATCAACCTTCACCTGACGTATGTTCCTTATCTGAAGGCTGCCGGTGAGCTGAAGACAAAGCTACACAGCACAGTGTTAAGGAACTGCAGAGTGTGGGAATACAGCCAGATGTACTTGTTTTGCGCACAGAAAAGCATCTTGATGACGACATCCGCAAGAAGGTTGCAGCCTTCTGTAACGTCGATTTCGACTGTGTCGTACAGAGTGAGGACCTCCCTAGCATCTACGATGTGCCTATTAACATGCTCAATCAGGCTTGGACGAAGCCATTTTACGTAAGTGTGGTGAGCAGATCGGTGATAAACCAGCTCTCGGACCATGGAGAGAATTCCTCGATAGACAGCGTAAAGCAACGAAAGAGGTACACATCGGACTCGTCGGGAAGTATGATTTGCAGGATGCTTACAAGAGTATTCGTGAAGGATTGTTGCAGGCTGGCGTTTATAACGACCACAAAACAATCATTACTTTCATCAATTCAGAGGAACTGACAGAGCAGAATGTAGAAGAAAAACTCAAAGGTCAGGATGGTGTTGTCATATGTCCGGGCTTCGGACAACGTGGTATTGAGGGAAAGATTATCGCCGCTCACTATACCCGTACACATAATATCCCAACCTTCGGTATCTGTCTTGGTATGCAGATGATGGTTATTGAGTTCGCACGCAACGTCCTTGGATATAAAGATGCCAACTCACGTGAGATCGACGAGAAGACTCCACACAATGTTATTGACATCATGGAGGAGCAGAAGAACATCACGAATATGGGTGGAACGATGCGCCTTGGAGCTTATGAATGTGTGCTCCGTCAGGGTTCACATACGTTCAACATCTATAAACAAGAGCACATTCAGGAGCGTCACCGCCACCGTTATGAGTTCAACAACAGCTACGAGAAAGAGTTTGAGAAGAACGGTATGATGTGCGTCGGACGTAATCCGGAGAGTGAACTCATTGAGATTGTTGAGATACCAGGGCTGAAATGGTACATCGGTACACAGTTCCATCCAGAGTATCAGTCAACGGTTCTCCATCCGCACCCACTCTTCTTAGACTTTGTAAAAGCATCAATTGAAAATCAGAAAAAGAAATAATGGATAAGAATACTATCGCGGGCTTTGTCTTGATAGCCCTCGTTCTCTTTGGATTTGCATGGTGGCAGCAGCCATCAGCTGAACAATTAGAGCAGCAAAGAAAGGAATTCGTGAAGGATTCTATCGCCGCTGCGAAGAAAACACAGGCTGCAAAGGTTGCAGCAGCAAAGCAAGTACAACAGAAAACAGCTGCTGCAGCTGACACGACTGCCCTGTTCCACACTGCATTGAACGGTCAGGCACAGGACATTACACTGAAGAACAGTAAGGTGGAACTGACCTTAAGCACTAAAGGTGGTGTCGTTAAGAAGGCAGTTATCAAGAATTATGTAGGCCATGATGTCACCGTTAAGGATGGATCTAAGGACCAGAAGAACGTTACACTGTTCAGTGGTGACGACCAAAGTCTGAACTTTATGTTGGCAACAAAGGATGCTAACATCGAGACAAAGGACCTTTTCTTCACTCCAACGAACGTTACTGATACCACAGTAACACTCACTGCAACAGCAGGAGCAGGCAAAACGCTTACCTTAAACTATACGTTAGGCAAGGATTATCTGCTCCATATGTCTCTACAGGCAGATGGAATGAGTGGTATGTTCGCCCCGAACTACAACCAAATGGATATCAACTGGCAGGATAAATGCCGCCAGCAAGAGCTTGGTTTCACGTTCGAGAACCGTTATGCTACGCTTACCTATAAGAAACATGACGGTGGAACAACACAGTTAAGTGAGACTTCAGAGAAGGAAGAGACTACGGAAGAGCCTTTAGACTGGGTGGCTTTCAAGAATCAATTCTTCTCTGCTGTGATGATTTCAAAGGATAATTTCGCGCAAGGAGCCAACTTGAAGAGTACACCTTTGGACAAAGAGACACACTATCTGAAGGATTATGAGGCAAACATGAAGGCTGCTTTCGACCCAACAGGTAAGCGTCCATCAGAGTTTGAGTTCTATTTTGGGCCTAATGACTTCCGCCTTTTGCAGGCAGTTGAGAAAGAAAGCAGATTCCATAAGGACCTTGATATGCAACGATTGGTTTACCTTGGTTGGCCACTGTTCCGTATTATCAACCGCTGGTTTACGCTTTACGTCTTCGATTGGTTGAGTAAAATCTTCCCAATGGGTGTCGTATTGATCCTCATCACCTTATTATTAAAGGCCATCACCTACCCTATGGTGAAGAAGAGTTACATGAGTTCTGCAAAGATGAGAGTGCTCAAACCAAAGCTCGATGAGGCTACAAAGCAGTTCAATAAGCCTGAAGATCAGATGCAAAAGCAGCAGGCAATGATGCAGAAATACTCTGAATACGGAGTCAGTCCGCTATCCGGCTGTCTGCCAATGCTCATCCAAGCACCTATCTGGATCGCCATGTTCAACTTCGTTCCGAATGCTATTCAGTTGCGAGGACAAAGCTTCTTGTGGATGAAAGACCTCAGTACATACGATCCTATCTTCTCTTGGGACCACAGTTTGTGGCTCATTGGCGACCATATCTCACTGACTTGTATCCTCTTCTGTGGTGCTAACCTGCTTTATTCATGGTTTACTATGCAGCAACAGAAGGACCAGATGGTGGGACAACAGGCTGATCAGATGAAGATGATGCAGTACATGATGATGCTCATGCCACTCTTCTTCTTCTTCATGTTCAATGATTACTCATCCGGTCTGAACTTCTATTACTTCGTTTCTCTATTCTTCTCAGCTGCCATCATGTGGGCATTGCGCAAGACAACAGATGATTCGAAGCTATTAGAGATACTCGAAGCAAAACGAGAAGAGAACAAAAAGAACCCTAAAAAGACGAGCGGTCTTGCTGCACGCATGCAGGCTTTACAGGAAATGCAGAAGAAACAGCAAGAAGATCTACGCCGTAAGCAAGAACAACTAAACAATAAAAAGAAGGGTTTATAGCCATGAACAAAAATCTAACTATCGCAATGACCGCCGCAATGCTTATGGGTGGCGGCGTTGCACAAGCACAAGACGTGAACATCGGAAAGAACAACATCACGCTGAAAAGTGACCTCATGACACCTGAAGCCTTATGGGCTATGGGGCGGATTGGGGCTGCACAGGCATCACCTGACGGCAAGAAAATCGTCTATCAGGTGGGCTATTACAGTGTAAAGGAGAACAAAGGACACCAAGTTCTTCATGTTATGGATGCCAATGGCAAGGATGATCGCCTGCTGACGACCACTGCCAAAAGCGAGACTGACGCTGCCTGGCTCGACAATAACACATTGGCTTTCCTCTCAGGGGGCCAACTTTGGACGATGAATGCAGACGGTTCAAACCGAAAACAGCTCACACATTCTGATATAGATATCGAAGGATTCCGCTTCTCACCCGACCGAAAACGTGTCGTTCTCATCAAGAGTATACCTTATTATGGTACTATCAAGCAGAATCCATCCGACCTTCCTAAGGCTTCTGGTATGGTCATCACCGATATGAACTACCGCCATTGGGATCATTATGTGACCACAAATGCACATCCTTTCGTAGCAAATGTCACTGCAAACGGGGTAGATGCAGGAGTTGATGTACTGGAAGGTGAACCGTATGAGAGCCCTTTGGCACCATTCGGAGGCATCGAACAGATCGACTGGAGCAAGGATTCAAAGCAGATTGCATACACTTGTAGGAAGAAAGAAGGCACCCAATACGCCATTTCTACCGATGCCGACATCTATTTATATAATGTAGAGACACGTCAAACGGTGAACCTTTGCAAGCCAGCTGGCTATGTTGAGCCAAAGATTGATGCAACAAAGAGCATGCGCAACCAGGCTGTTAACCATCAGAAAGGTGATATGAACGTAGGTTATGATGTGAATCCTAAGTTCTCACCTGACGGTAAATACATTGCATGGCAGAGCATGAAGAACGACGGATATGAGAGTGATCGCAACCGTTTGTGCGTATATGATCTGGCAACAGGCAAGAAAACATACGTCACAGAGAGCTTTGACTCAAATGTAGATGACTACACATGGGCACCAAACTCTAAGGATTTATATTTCATTGGAGTATGGCATGCAACTGTGAACATCTATCAAACGAACCTGAAAGGTGATGTCAAGCAACTCACAACAGGCGACCATAACTACGTAAGCATCTCACTTTTGGGCAACGATGGTAAGAAACTGCTTGCTATTCGTCAGAGTATCCGACAGGCAAATGAAGTGTTTGCTGTCATACCAGCCAAGAAAGAGAAGGCAAGTGAGCAGGTTCAGCTCACCTTTGAGAACAAACATATCTACGATCAGTTGGCACTTGGCGATGTACATGACCGTTGGGTGAAGACAACTGATGGTAAAGAGATGCAGGTTTGGGTAATCACTCCACCCCATTTCGACCCAAATAAGAAGTATCCTACCCTACTCTTCTGCGAAGGAGGACCACAAAGTCCGGTGTCACAGTTCTGGAGTTACCGTTGGAACTTCCAGATAATGGCTGCCAATGGGTATGTTATTATCGCACCAAACCGCCGCGGTCTGCCTGGATATGGCAGTGCTTGGAATGAAGAAGTAAGTACTGACTGGACCGGACAGTGCATGCGCGACTATCTATCAGCCATTGATGACGCTGCCAACAACCTACCTTACGTAGACAAAGACAGACTCGGTGCCGTTGGCGCATCCTTTGGTGGATTCTCAGTTTACTTCCTTGCAGGTCATCACAACAAACGTTTCAAGTGCTTTATTGCCCATGATGGTGCTTTCAACCTTCAGAGTATGTACACTGATACAGAAGAAGCTTGGTTCAGCAACTGGGAGTATGATGATGCTTACTGGAACAAAGACCAGAGCGAAGCAGCCAAAAGAACATACGCAAACAGTCCACATCTTGATGTAGACAAGTGGGATACACCAATCCTATGTATACATGGTGAGAAAGACTATCGCATCAATGCCAACCAAGGTATGGGTGCTTTCAATGCTGCACGCCTACGGGGCATACCAGCAGAGTTGCTTCTCTATCCTGATGAGAACCACTGGGTACTGAAACCACAGAATGGTATTCTATGGCAACGCACCTTCTTCAACTGGCTTGACCGCTGGCTTAAGAAGTAATCATAACCGACAGTTAACGAGTAAACAAGTAGACAGGCAAACAAGAAGAATGACGCTTCGAGTGCTAAGGCTTGTGAACTCATACACGAATAAACTAATCATTATATTATGACTGATAAGATTCAAACTACGTTGAGAGACTCCGCAGCGATGCGTTGGACGGCTCTCCTATTATTGTCCCTAGCCATGTTCTGTGCCTATATCTTCGTGGATATCCTTTCACCTATTAAGGAATTGATGCAAGAACAGAGAGGTTGGGACTCAACAGCCTTCGGTACTATGCAGGGATCAGAGACCTTCTTGAATGTCTTTGTATTCTTCCTTATATTCGCAGGTATCATCCTCGACAAGATGGGTGTACGCTTCACGGCGATTCTTTCAGGTGCTGTGATGTTGACAGGTGCACTCATTAAGTACTATGCCATCAGTGATAGCTTCGCAGGAAGTGCACTTGATATCTGGTTCACAGACCATCTTAACCACATCCCAGTATTCGAACAGTTAGGTGTTTCGCCATTCTATGAGGGCATGCCAGCCTCTGCAAAGGTTGCAGCATGTGGTTTCATGATCTTCGGTTGTGGAACGGAAATGGCAGGTATCACCGTCTCTCGTGGTATCGTAAAGTGGTTCAAAGGACGTGAAATGGCGTTGGCAATGGGTTCAGAGATGGCTCTGGCACGTCTCGGTGTTGCTACATGTATGATTTTCTCACCGTTCTTTGCTAAGCTTGGCGGACATATTGACGTCTCTCGTTCCGTTGCTTTCGGTGTGGTTCTCATCTGTATCGCATTGATGATGTTTGTTGTTTACTTCTTCATGGATAAGAAACTCGACAAGCAGACAGGGGAAGCTGAAGAAAAAGACGACCCATTCAAGATCAGCGACTTGGGCAAAATCCTCACCAGTATGGGTTTCTGGCTTGTTGCTCTACTCTGTGTTCTCTATTATTCAGCTATCTTCCCATTCCAGAAGTATGCTGTAAACATGCTCCAGTGTAACCTTACTTTCCATGAGTTACCTGCTGATTCCTTCTGGGCATCATCCAGTGTGACCATCGTTCAGTATGTTATCATGCTCGTTGTAGCTGCAACAGCCTTCATGTTTAACTTCATGAAGAACAAAGCAATGAAGAATTCAATGCTTTGTCTGTCTATCCTTAGTCTTATTGTTTACTGTTACATGGGTTACATGAGACAGTCTGCAGAATCCATCTTCGCTGTGTTCCCACTCCTTGCAGTAGGTATCACACCGATCCTCGGTAGCTATGTAGACCACAAGGGTAAGGCTGCTTCCATGCTTGTTTTGGGTTCATTACTGCTGATTATCTGTCACCTCACCTTTGCTTTCGTTCTTCCTCAGTTCAAGTCAAGCCAGGTTGGCGGTGTCATCGTAGCCTATGTAACCATCCTTGTATTGGGTGCTTCGTTCTCACTTGTGCCTGCATCATTATGGCCAAGCATACCAAAGCTGGTTGATGCAAAGATCATTGGTTCTGCATACGCACTGATTTTCTGGATTCAGAACATCGGACTTTGGTTGTTCCCATTGCTCATTGGTAAGGTATTGGATAAGACTAACGTTGGTGTTACCGACCCAACCAAGCTCAATTACACCGCTCCTCTTATCATGTTAGCAGGTCTCGGTGTCATCGCACTCTTCATTGGTCTTGCCTTGAAGGTCGTTGACAAGAAGCGTCACCTCGGTCTTGAGGAGCCAAACATCAAAGAGTAAGACAGCGTAACACACGCATCAAAGAATAAAGATCATCCCCATGCGCATCCTAAAGATGTGCATGGGGATTTTCTTTTCATCATGTTTCAGAATATTACCTATAAGCTCTGCAGCAATTACAAATATCTTTACAGAAAAGTATTGTCCATCTTCTATAATTCATTCCCAAGTCCTTCATTTTCGCATTTGTAACCTATAGAATATCAAGAGGTTACAAAGAGGCTTGTAAAAGGTGCCCTTTTGCATGGTAAAAGACGCCCTTTTGCAACGCAAAAGGGCATCTTTTACTTTATAAAAGAGCATAGATTAAAATGTCTATGGGAAGAATTCTTACAAAAGAAGGGGATAAATCAAGAACTGGAAGGCTGATTAGGACAATCCAGTCTACAATGAATTCTTAATTTCAATATAGTTTTTGAAGAGCCATGAATGACCTTCTGCAACGAGTTTCACAACTTCTGCACAGATAAACAGTCCGATAAACACCGACAAAATAAACAGAAGACTGAAACCAAAGAATATCCACAGATCGCCATCAGCATACTTCTCCTGAAACCTGCGAAGCCATGATGACGTTGTGACAGTGGCATTCTTCAGCGTCACACCAGCATGAAGGGAAGCCTGAAGAACATGTTGGGATGCACCATTGAGCTTAGCACGCATCTCAGCTAACTTCTCCTTAGTAGGCATACTGATGACATGCGTCTTTGCCACAGGCATGTTTTCCATCTTTTTTGCCTGTACTGGGGTGACGTCAACCAATGGAACTACCGACCGTGCACGCGTACGTGACGGTTTAGGAGGGTCGAATCTGCAAGTCAAAACATTACCGCAGTAAGGGCAACGATACTTCATTGTCCCGTAATTCTCCGCTTCAGCCACAAAATCGCGGCCACATTCATTGCATTTGACAGTATACCTCATGACGTCACAAAATTATAAAAAATACTTGAATTCACTGCATGAATCCTAAGAAAACCATACGTCAGTATATAAAAAAGGTGAGAAAGGAGTTCTCGGAAGAGCTACAGTTCTCACTTAATTATCCACTATCCAACCCGTCAAGAAGACGGTTTTTCCCCGCTAATAACAAGCACTGTGACTACAGATAAAACCTATACTTACCATTTTGGACAAAGTAAATGAAAATTACACACCGTTCCTTAGATTATATGCAAGTAAATAATTACCTTTGCAAGCAATAATAATAATACTTATGGATTGGTTAACAAATTTATTTAAAGTCCAGGACACGGTAGCCCATATCGTGTTACTTTACTCCATTGTCATTGCCTTTGGTGTCTACTTAGGCAAGTTGAAGATCGGAGGAATCTCACTTGGTGTCACCTTTGTGCTCTTTGTCGGCATCTTAGCTGGCCACATTGGCTTCACAGGTCCACTGCCTGTACTGAACTTTCTTCAGGATTTCGGCCTTATCCTGTTCGTCTTCATGATTGGTTTACAGGTAGGACCAGGCTTCTTCGAGAGCTTCGGAAGAGGCGGTATTAAGCTTAATTTACTGTCATGTGTGGCTGTAATGCTCAACATCAGTGTGATGTTTGCCTGCTATTACATCTTCTTTGACACCAGCAACTTCCGTAATCTGCCCATGATGGTTGGTACTCTTTACGGTGCTGTCACCAACACTCCAGGTCTTGGTGCAGCCAGTGAAGCCTTGCACAGTGTGTTCAAACAAGGGATGGACTTCGACATTGCTTCGGGTTATGCATGTGCTTATCCTCTCGGAGTGATTGGTATCATCGGTGCAACACTTGCCATTAAGTATATTTGTAAGGTAAATCTGAAAGTAGAAAACGATAAACTGAACGAGGAAGAGGCTGAGAATCCACATTCAAAACCTCACTCTATGTATCTTAAAGTAGCCAATGCCTACATCACAGGTAGGACACTTAAGGAGATATCAGAGTTCCTTAACCGTGACATTGTCTGCACACGTATCATGCATGAAGGCGAGTTGAAGGTGCCAAACCGTGACACTGTCTTCGAGATGGATGATGAGATTCTCATCGTTTCTGCCGAAGGTGACGCTGCAGCCATCAAGGCTTTCATTGGTCCGGAGATAGTTGTTGACTGGCATGAAGAGGACCAGCCACAGCCAATGATCAGTCGACGCATCGTCATAACGAACAGTTCTATGAACGGAAAGACACTGGCTAAGATGCATCTTGGTTCTATCTATGGCGTCAATGTGACACGTATCACACGCAGGGTATGGAACTTTTTGCCAGTCGTAACCACCACTTCAACGTTGGTGACCGTATCATGGTTGTCGGACCAGAAGAGAATGTGAACCGTGTTGCCGAACTGATGGGTAACTCTGAGAAGCGTTTGAACGCTCCAAACATCGCAACCATCTTCATAGGTATCATCGTTGGTATCCTCTTCGGTAGTCTTCCAATCGCCATTCCACAGATGCCTGTACCTCTGAAGCTTGGTTTGGCAGGTGGTCCGCTTATCATTGCCATCCTCATTGGGCGTTTCGGATACCGTATGCACTTAGTAACTTACACCACAACATCGGCAAACATGATGCTACGTGAGATGGGGTTGGCGCTCTTCCTCGCCTCTGTCGGTATCAAAGCAGGCGCAGGATTCTGGGAGACAGTGGTACAAGGCGATGGTCTGAAGTATGTATATACAGGCTTCCTCATCACGATTATCCCAATATTAATCGTCGGAACAATAGCCCGAATGAAGTATAAATTCAATTACTTTACCATCATGGGTATGATTGCCGGAACCTATACTGACCCTCCAGCACTGGCTTATGCCAACTCAATCTGTACGGGTGAGGCACCAGCCATTGGCTATTCAACGGTTTATCCGCTAAGTATGTTCCTCCGAATCTTCACTGCCCAGCTGATAGTTCTGTTCTTCTGCGGGGCTTAGGTACGGATGATTGAACAGTAAAGGGGACACATCAGGTGTAATAAACACATATCATTCACATATGAATAGCACCTGAGTCATCCACATACAACCAACTAAAAACGTTGGTAACAACACCAAACAGGGGGAGTACTCATACCGAGTACTCCCTCTGTCCGTATCTATTGGCAATCAAAACATTCCCTGTTATCCTTCAAAAATACAGTTGTCTTCCATCAATCCTACTCTCTTTACCCCATATTTGTCCAACTCCTAGATAGCATCAATTCTACATTTGCGGTCTTTTCTATCCCCTTCTTCATCGCAGCAAACACCTGAAAAGAAGGCAATAAATACCAGAGAACAAGGCAATAGCATGACATATTAAAAGTAATAGCAAGCCTATTTGAAACTAAACTGCTTTTTTGTAGAGTTAATTTAAGCATGAAAGAGATGGCAAACAAAAAGCTGTAGAGAAGCATGCGTATGCCTTCTACAGCCTTCTTATGTATGAATAAGGAGCCAGATGCTACCTTAATTTCTTTGTAATCTTACCATCTGGTGTTATACGAAGCTCAATAACGTAGCTTGTGGAAGCATCAGGAATACCGATGATAACGTCATAATAGAGTGCTTTATCATCTGCATGCGTAAAGTAAAGCTTCCTAAGAATACTCTTTTCAAGGAAGTCTTTGCTGATAAGTGACTGGAACTCCTGCTTCCGAAAGTTGTGTGAGAAGACGAGTTTGTCATGGTTCAGCAGGTTCACTAACGCCACATTGTCGAGATACATATTATCAACTTCAACTCCATCATCGTTATATGTCGACTTAATAACCTGGTCCGACGTTGTTTCTACATGTACTTTACTCTGGAAATAGCCCAGATCTGTGCGTACAATGGTGTCCTGTGACTGTTCATCAAACGTGTTCATCGCATAGACATGATAGTTGAAGAACGTCAGAAGGGTCTTGTCTCCACTCTTTACCAACCGTACTTCGTCACCATTTTGGTTCAGAAATTTCAGCAGATGTGGTGCCTGTTTCGTTATCTTATATCCATTAATGTGCTGTCCTTGTAGGTAGAGCGTGTCCTGATAGATCCAGAAACGCACCGGCATACTGGCTGAATCAGGATAGAAAATACTGTCACCCTTTGCCAACATAGCTGGGTCACTGCTCTCTCCATTCGTCCATATGCCCTGCATCATCTCCTTTGCCTGCTTGTCTTCATGCGACATCTGATAGCCAGCATCTCTGTTTCTGCAAGCCGACAAAGCCGAAAGCGCCACTAATATATATATAATAATGTGACTTTTCATATACTATTCAAACAGCTTAGCATCCTTCAATGCAAAGCCTTTATTGAGATCTTTGTCTGACAACAGCACGTCCTTAGCGTCAATAGGCCACTTGATACCAATCGTTTCATCATCCCAACGAATGCTGGCTTCAGCCTGTGGAGCATAAACATTGTCCACTTTATATGTAAATATAGCTTCATCCGAGAGAACAAGGAAGCCATGTGCAAAGCCACGAGGGATGAAGAACTGACGCTTATTGTCCTCAGAAAGCTCCACCATAACATACTTTCCAAAGGTTGGAGAGCTCTTGCGGATATCTACAGCCACGTCAACAACGCGCCCTTTAATCACTCTTACGAGCTTAGCCTGTGAGAAATCACCAGCCTGATAATGCAGTCCACGAAGAACACCATAGCTTGATTTCGACTCATTGTCCTGTATAAACTCTACGTGATGGCCCACATGTTCGTCGAATTCTGCCTGTTTGTATGACTCAAAAAAGTAACCACGCTGGTCATTAAACACTCTAGGTTCGATGATCCAAACCCCTTCAATCTCGGTCTTTATATATTCCATAGGTTATTTTAATTTTACCTTTCGCAAAGATAAAAAGAATTATTGACATGTAAAAGGAATATAAACTTTTTCATTCTATCGAGGATATTTTAAGATACGACACTTGCCTCTTTCAAATAAAATAACTAATTTTGCAAACGTGACAAAACTCGAACGACATATAGAAATCCTCCTTTTGAAGAATGACTGTGTCATTGTTCCGGGGTTAGGTGGCTTCGTTGCGCATCATATCAAGGCACGATATGATGAACAGGACGGCATGTTTCTGCCTCCTTATCGCACCTTAGGATTCAATGCACAGCTGACGATGAACGACTCATTGCTCGTGCAATCGTATGTCGATGCCTATGATCTTAGCTATCCAGAGGCACTGTCACAGATAGAAGAAGAGGTTGCTGAACTCTATCATACATTAGAGAATGAAGGATGTGTAGAGCTCAATGGCCTTGGAAAACTTTATACTAACGCCGAAAGGAAGCTACAGTTCGAGCCTTTCGAAAGCGGTATTCTTACTCCGAACTACTATGGTTTAAGTAGTTTCGAACTCCCATTACTACGTCTCAAGCGTGCTACTGATGCATCAGCCATTGCCGATGCCAGTGCAAACAAGCATAAAGTAATATACATTGATGCTACGAACAAGAAGGATAAGCGCATCAGTATCAGCGTGAAAGCCTTCCGTAACAGTGCTGCTGCAGCTGCTTTGCTGGCTGCAACACTCCTTATTGCGTTCCCAATATCCAACCGTAAAGGTCTGCCGGAGCAGCAAGTGAAGAGCGGAGTACTGTATAACATCTTCGATTCCAGCGACACTTCCAATGCTTCTGCACAGGTACGACCAGTCAGAACTGCCACTGTTGAAGCACAAAGGAGTCTGAAGAAACCAGAAGAAAACCCTCATTACTGGACGATAGTACTGGCAAGTCATGTCACAGAGCCCAATGCTCGAGCTTACGTTGAGTACTTCCAGAAACGTGGATTCAGTGAGACACGTGTCTATGAGGGCGTTGGCAGCATCAAAGTTCTTTATGGTTTTTACGCAAGTCAGCATGAAGCTTACGCTAAATTGAAGTCTATGAACACAACACCGGGCTTCAAGAAAGCATGGGTTCTTGAGATTGGACAGTAACAACGATTATTTATTCCCTTTATTTATGAAACGTGTCAGATGTCCGAAGTGTGATAACTTCATCACATTCGACGAAACAAAATACAGTGCAGGGCAGCGCCTTGTCTTTCAATGTCCCCAGTGTGGGAAGGAATTTGGTATCCGTATAGGGGTCTCAAAACTAAGAAAGACACAGAAAGAGGAGAACGAACAGCCTGATACTGACGCTGATGAAGGTAAGTATGGAACACTGAATGTGATTGAAAATGTGTTTCATTATCGGCAGATTATCCCTTTGAAAATGGGTGAAAACGTCATCGGACGCTATCAAAAGGGCAATCCTATCAACTGCCCCATCGAGACTGTAGACCCCAGTGTGGACATGACGCATTGTATAATCACCGTTAGTCGCAACAAGAAGGGTAAGCTTCAGTACGTATTACGCGATGGTCCGTCGTATACAGGTACGTTTGTCGACAATGAAATCCTTGGTGATCGGGAGCGAAGAGTCATCAGTGGGGGTACGCTTTTCACCATTGGTGCAACGAGTATCATCCTCAATACACCAGAAGAAGAGGCTGAAGAGAAATAGAAAAGTAAAAAGATAGGAAGCGGAAATACGCCTTAGCACTATAAAAAAGAGGAGTATAATAAGGATAAAAGACTGCTTAGAACAGTAAAAAAGCAAAAGAGAAAAAAGATAAAAACTAAATAATAAAGACAAAAGGATAAGGACACATGTCCTCGTTGGTCCGCATTGGAGAGCATAGAGAGCGGAAAAACGAGGGAATGTGTCCTTATTTCTTTCAATAAAAAAGAGCAATTTATCTTTTGATATATCCTCTCCAGTAGACCAATATGAGGATTTTCTGATGAGAAAACATTGTAAAACACCAAGAAATGATTCTCCATAAAAAGGCATTGTAGGGCTTCAGTACCACCTCTCCATAAGTCTTCTTTATCAGAAGAAATACTCCAATAATCTATTCGGGAGTCTAAGAAAGATTCCCAAACATAAAAGTTCAATAACTAATCAACCACCATAGAGAAAGTAAAAAACCAATGAAGAATACGTAAAAGAAATTCATAATAAAATCCTATCGATAACCTTTGGATTTTCAAAGGTAGACAAATTGGATTGTAAAAGACGCCCTTTTGCATTGCAAAAGATGCCCTTTTACACTGTAAAACATGCCCTTTTGAACCGCGAAAGGGCACCTTTTACTTTGCCACTTATAAGCTATTGATTATCTGATGGTTACAGATTCGCAAAAAGAACGAATCCCCTTCCTACTCAATTATTAGGCATTCTTTTTATTGTAAGATATTTTCCTACAATGTAATCTGCCATTCTTTTCAAGGTATCAAACAAGATGATGCAATACAATTCAATAAAGAAAACAATTCAGACAGTAGCATATATAAGCATTATCAACCAAGAATCACAAAACAATAGCCCCTAAATCAACCTAAAAAACAGTTGCCTTCCTTACAAAAAAAGTACAAAAAAAAGGTACGTCACACCGACGTACCCATTCATCTTTTCACCTTTGAAGACTGCAATCAATGCCCACTACATTCTCAATAATAATTCAAATATAGTCTTTGTCTTCTATGTTTTTACTACAAACAATCCTATTCTTCCTCGTCATCAGAGAGAATCGTATCCGCAACACGCATACCACTGATAGGCAGAGTACGGTCGATAACAGCATTGTAAGAGATAGAACTCTCACTACGTGACAAGCCTAATGGTTGCAGTTTGTCATGAATAATCTCCATAAGATGGTGATTGTTATAAGCATACATCTTCAGGAAGAGGTCATACTCACCTGTTGTATAGTGGCATTCAACCACCTCTGGAATCTGACGGAGTGCCTCAACGACATCATCAAACTTCTCTGGATTCTTCAAATTCAGACCTATGAACGCACAAGTTTCATATCCAATACGCTCTGGATCAATAATAAATTCGGAGCCTTTCAGTACTCCAAGGTTCGTTAATTTCTGTATTCTCTGATGAATTGCAGCGCCACTAACGTTGCAAGCTCTTGCTACCTCAAGGAAAGGAATTCGTGCATCTTCAGCAATAAGACTCAAAATCTTCTTGTCAAGACGATCTAAACTTCTGTGTGCCATTTCTTATTTTCTTTGTTATTTGGGACAAAATTACAAAAAATAATTCAAATACCAAAAGGAAAAAGATAAAATTACTACGGATTAGAACATCATCTTCCTTAGTACTTGATACTGTGACTCATAGTAGCAGAGAAGTTCACATTGAGGACATTAGCTTCCCGAAGCATCTGTTTAATGTCAAGTATAGTCCCCATATCTGCCCTACGATCAGCTTTAATACTCACACTCAATGCCTTACGATCTTCAGGAGGCAGTGAAGCAGAAAGGTGCAGAAGATAATTCTTTATTGCGGGTATTGTTGTGATTTTATCATTCAGTTGTATGACAATATTCTTACTTATTGCCTCTCCTTTTTCGTTCATTGGATAGCCAACATATATATACTGTACACTCGATTTATTGACCAGTCGGGAGAGTTCTGTGGCTGTTGGCACTTGATATTTGACGTGTACCGTGGTCTTACGCATGTGTACAACGAGCATGAAAAAGAAGAGAATTGAGAATATTAGGTCGGGCAATGAAGCTGTGTTCAGTGCAGGAATCTCATGATTACGTCCACGATAGAAACTCATTCTGCCCCTCCTTTCTCCGTTGTTGTTGGTTTATTTGCTGATACAGCATAGACTTCTGATACCCGAATAGGTACCTCATCAGCAATCTGTTGTTGCTGTTCAGTACTGCAAAGGTCAAAAGATTTACCAAAAAGGTCGGATGCTTTACTGTTTCTAACGGCATTATAAGCTGCAACAAGTGCATTCTGAACATGCAGATAGGTATCATAAGATGCTTTACGGTCGGTCTGTAATTGTATGAGATGGCTCTTTCCGTTAGCATTAACGAACTGTTCAGTACGCTGACGTATGTCCTTCATACTGACATTCTTACCATCCATAGTAACCTTATTATTAGCATCTATCGCCAAGCGGATGACCTTTCGTCCGTCAACAGCAGTCTGTTGCTTCTGTTCTTTCTCCATAGGTGGAAGCTGACGGGCTATCCCTTTGTCGAGATCCATTGATGAAGCGACAAGGAAAAGAATCAACAACATAAACGAGATGTCCGCTGTTGACGTCGTATTTAAGCCTGGCACCTTACGCCTTTCCCGCTGTCGGAACATCATTTCATGCGCTCCTTTCTATAATAACGTGTAGCTCCGAAGATCACAACACCTGCTGCACAGAGCAGAAGGAACAACGAACTGTTGACAAACATGTCCGAAATGCGTAGCAAGAAGGTGTCCGAGAAGTTCTGACCGTTGATAATCATCGTCTTTGCCGAGCCAAAAACAAACGTCAGAACAAGGCAAAGGAAGGTTGTACCATATACGATTGTAGTAATCTTTCGTGCTGGAACACCATTTGAAAGACGCTCATTATTACGTGCAAGACGTACACTTCGCACTGCTGCAATGCCTGCTGCAACAACAGCAATACCGAATAAGAACCACATGAAACCAATCAATAAATCAGTCAACATGGGTGCATTGAAAGATGAATCGGCTGCAAAAGGTTCATCAAAACCTATGAGATAAAAGCACAGAAAGACTGCAACCACAAGCCCTACCATCACGTAAAGTATGCGCTGTGATATGCGTTCTTCGTCCATTTTTACCAATCCTTTTATTTTCTTCATTGCTAAAATCGGTTATTTTTATGGGGAGTTAGAGAAGCCAAAGGAGCCAAGAGAAGCTACGCTAAAGGCTCTGTTGTGAGTTAAAAGGAGCCAAGAGAGTAAGACATCAGCCCAAACTCCATTCTCAACCTCACACGCACGGTATGCTCTCAATACTCTTTTCCTTCTCCTTTTGAATGATAATAAACGAGAGAAGCGCCTCATCTCCCCCACTTTTTGAATGAGAATAAACGAGAGAAGCTACTCTTTTCTTTCTCCTTTTGGGTGAAAACAAGGGAGAGAAGCTACTCTTTTCTTTCTCCTTTTGGGTGAAAACAAGGGAGAGAAGCTACTCTTTTCCCTCTTTTTATGGATAAGAATAAGCGAGAGGAGCTACTTATTTATTCACTTTATACTTCATTATCGCATCCAAAAGGGAGATAGCTGACTCTTCCATCTGGGCTGTGATATGCTCTATTTTAGAGAGGATATAGTTGTAAAACACCTGCAATACCAAGGCAACAATGATACCGAAGATGGTTGTTATCAATGCTACTTTCATACCAGCAGCAACGATTGTCGGACTGATATCCCCTGCTTCCTGTATCTGATCGAATGCCATTACCATACCAATCACCGTTCCAAGGAATCCCAATGACGGTGCCATGGCGATGAAAAGCGTGATCCAAGAGCAGCCTTTCTCAAGGTTGGCACTCTGAACACTACCATATGAGGTGACGCTACGCTCTATATTCTCTATGGAATCATCAATACGAAGCAAGCCCTGATAGCATATTGACGCCACCGGACCACGTGTATCACGACTCAGATCCTTTGCTCCTTCAATGTCACCAGCAACGATCTTATCCTCCAACTTACCCATAAAACGTTTCGCATCAATCTCTGAAAGACTCAGATAGATGATACGTTCTATGCAGAAAGCCAGTCCCAGAACAAGTGCCAAAGCGACAAGTGACATGAAACCGGCATTACCTTCGATGAACTTCTGCTTGAGTTCCTGATGAAAACCTGCGTTCTCTTTGTTCGGTTTTGCCGTTGTCTGGTCAGCAACTCCCGTTTCATCAAGTGCTGCATCAGACAAAGTATCAGCACTTGCAACAGTCGTTTTAGCCCCAGCAACCTGTGCTGACGCCATCATTGAGCAAGAGAAAGACAGTGTTGTTATTATTGCGAATACTGCAATTAGTTTCTTCATAACCATAAACCAGTAGTGGTCTCCTTATTTATTAAGACGTTATTCCCATTTACCAAGGCGTCATTGCCTCTTTATTATCTGCGCAAAGGTATATAAAAATGTAATAACCGCCAAATGTAACCTTGAAATAATGATTTGTCAATGGGTTTTTGAAGCGTTTCGTTCTCTTCCCTTTACGGTGCTAAAAGGGGAATGAAGGATATGCCATCAGGGCTTTGTTATAAAAGAACTACCCATGAACAACTCTATAAAAAACATACTTTATGCCACTGCCACAGGGTAAACAGGAGAACCATTACTACTCCTATCTAAGTTTAAAATTACTTTGCTGTCACTTTTAACATATCCCATAAGCATCTCATTCCTAACGTTTTGAGAGCTAAAAAAGGGTGACAGCAGTGACAGCAAACACAGAAACGGAGAAAGAACAACCCCGTTCTGCCACCCTGTTGACTACCCACAGAGAACAGATTAAGGACAAATGTCCAATCGCTTTTGCACAAAACCTTTCTTCTTTAAGTACAATTCCGTCCCACAAACGAAGTAAATGGAGGAGTCCTTACACTACAGGTACACCACGTGTGTTCTTTGTTTCATCAATAACAAAGATACTATGCAGACTTCCGATACAGTCTATCGTACCCAAAGTGTTGAGCATAAACTGCTGATAACGCTTCATATCACGTGCATAAACCTTAATGAGGAAGTCGTAATCACCACTGGTATTGTAACACTCCGTTATCTCATCTATACTCTGAACAACATCCATGAACTCCTGAATCAGCTCTTGTGTATGCTGCTTCAGACGGATGTTACACAGCACCATGATGCCATTCCCCACCCTATGTGAGTTGACAACAGCCATGTAACGCTCGATGTAACCCTCCCGTTCCAACCGCTTCTGACGCTCGAAAACGGGCGAGGGAGAGAGGTGAACACGGGCTGCAAGCTCCTTAACTGTCAAGTGTGAATCACGCTGAAGGATACGAAGTATCTTCTTGTCTATATCATCTAACTCTGTATTGTACTCCATTTCAAAAACTATTCATTATGCAGAATAATATTCTGTCATATCTATTAAATTGCGGCAAAGTTAGTATATTTTCCCGAATAACACCGAATATTTTGAGAATAAATACCTTTTCCATAACTTTGCAACCACAATCAACAATGACAATCAAAATAAAAAGAAAAAGAATATGAGTAACATTAGAACCCAAGCACCATACAGGGCTGACATCGTAGGAAGCTTTTTACGTCCAGAAGAACTGAAAGAAGCAAGAAAGAAATTCAAAGAAGGACAGATTAGCCATGCCGAATTGAAGGCTGTTGAGGACCGTCTCATCACCGACCTCATTGCCAAACAGAAGGCACACGGGCTGAAAGTGATTACTGACGGAGAGTTTCGCAGAAGCTATTGGCACTTGGATTTCATGTGGGGACTCAATGGTATAGAGGAGATTGAACTTGAACATGGATACCAATTCCACGGAGAAGAGACCACACCAGGCTCTATTCAGCTGACGGGACGCATCTCTGGTGAGAACCATCCATTCGTAGAACACTTCAAGTTTGTGAAGCAATTCGAGGAAGAAGGGGTTACTGCACGACAGACAATCCCTGCTCCTGCACAGTTGTTTGCCGAACTTTTCCGAGGTGAAAATACAAAGAATACGTTGAAATACTATCCCGATACGGATCTACTGATAGAGGATATTGCCAA
>NZ_BAJX01000003.1 GCF_000613925.1 Prevotella histicola JCM 15637 = DNF00424 | reverse complement strand
TATTAATGATTCTATGAAGATTAATCGCCAAAGTCTTTTGGGGTATATGTCATATCAATCAATACTTCCGTTGGTTTCTTGCCAGAATGGTAAGTATATCGAAAATTAAACCCTGCGTCTTTGTACACCTTTGTTCCTGGATCAGCCCTCAATGCTTCACAAAGAGCTTTACGCAGCTTCCCTTTTTGAGAAGCTATAGCGTGTTTATTATCAGCATCGCCAATAAGACTATGATAATAATGAATCGTCCATGTGGAGCGTTCAAAAACCATACTATCAAGTCGTGTATTATCTACTACCGGTGTGGGGCATTTCTTTTCAGTATACTCTTTGCATTCTTCTGCAGCTCTATCCTCAAGGGTACGGTGACATGCCGCAAAGATAGATATAACTACCACAAAATAAAAAAAAACGTCTTATAGCCATATTGCGTTACTTTCTTGCTGATATATTATTATATAGAGGACCAAATATCACTAATTCTCCCTCTGCTATTATCCCTGCAAAGTTATTAAAAAATAAGTGAGTCTGTGATAAAGTATACTCACTATTTTATAAAATAAATTTCCACTTGTTTTTTCATAGGCCCTCTTTTACATTCTAAAAGAGCCCCTTTTGCATGGTAAAAGATGCCCTTTTGAACTGTAAAAGACGCCCTTTTACATCACAAAACATGCCCTTTTACAAGTCCATTTGTAACCTTCTGGTCTTTAGACTATTACAAGCCCCCTTTAAAACTACATTTATTCATTTCAGCTTATACCATCACCCCTCCTCTTGTAAGTATATTTTACTATTAAACATGCCCATTATTTTATATTCCCCTCCTCTATCCCCCCCACCAAACAGTACGAATTTCATCGCAGATCAGTATTTATAAATTACAACTTGATTTGAGTTGAACAACGAAGTAAGATACTTATCTCATTCTATAAGTATCGCATACAATATCAAAATTATATCATATTTCTAGAACTTTAATCTCCTCTTCACACAAAAAATAGAGAAAAACTCTTTTTAATCTGCTCACTTCTCAATATTTATATTTATATTTGCAGTTTAAATACGCACTATTTAATGGATCATATAAGAAATTTTTGCATCATTGCCCACATTGACCATGGCAAATCAACCTTGGCAGACCGCCTGTTGGAATATACCCAGACGATAAAGATTACGGAAGGGCAGATGCTCGATGATATGGATTTGGAGCGAGAGCGTGGCATCACTATTAAAAGCCATGCTATCCAGATGGAATATGTATCTAACAAAGAAAAGTATATTCTCAACTTGATAGATACTCCTGGACATGTGGACTTCTCCTATGAGGTATCACGTAGTATTGCAGCTTGTGAAGGCGCCCTACTAATCGTAGATGCAACGCAAGGAGTCCAAGCACAGACGATTTCTAACCTTTACATGGCTATAGATCACAATTTAGAGATTATACCTGTAATCAATAAAATAGATATGCCTAACGCCATGCCAGAAGAGGTTGAAGATGAAATTGTCGACCTTATTGGATGTGACCCTGAGGATATTATCAGAGCCAGCGGTAAAACAGGAGAAGGTGTTCCTGAGATATTGGAGGCGATTGTGAAGCGTATACCTGCACCTAAAGGAGATATAAATGCACCACTTCAAGCATTAATTTTCGACTCTATATTCAACTCTTTCCGAGGCATTATTACACTTTGTAAAGTAGAGAATGGGGTTATTAAGAAAGGCGATAAAGTAAAGTTTGTACAGACGGGCATGGAATATACTGCTGATGAAGTTGGAGTCTTGAAGATGGATATGGTCCCTTCAAAACAACTTTCAACAGGAGAAGTAGGCTACATCATCTCTGGAATTAAGAATGCAACAGAAGTAAAAGTTGGAGATACCGTCACACATATAGAGAATCCATGCAAGAATGCCATTGAAGGATTCCAAGAAGTAAAACCTATGGTGTTTGCTGGTGTTTATCCAATTGACCCAAATGATTACGAAAATCTTCGTGCATCATTGGAAAAGTTACAGCTTAATGACGCTTCTCTTACCTTCCAGCCAGAAAGTTCTCAGGCTTTAGGCTTCGGCTTTCGATGTGGTTTCTTAGGGTTATTGCACATGGAAATCATACAAGAGAGATTGGATCGTGAGTTTAACATGGATGTAATAACGACTGTCCCGAACGTCAGCTATATGGTCTATGATAAGCAAGGCAATGTAAAGGAAGTACACAATCCTTCAGGATTGCCCGACCAGACAATGATTGACCATATTGAGGAGCCTTACATCAAAGCCTCTATCATAACATCTAGTGAATATATTGGTCCTATCATGACCCTTTGTCTTGATAAACGTGGCGAATTAGTAAGCCAGAATTATGTTAGTGGTAATCGTTTGGAACTCATATTCATGATACCATTAGGAGAAATCGTAATAGACTTCTATGATAAATTGAAGAGCATTTCCAAGGGATATGCGTCCTTTGACTATCATATAGACTCTTTCCGACCATCTAAATTGGCAAAGCTTGACATTCTATTAAATGGAGAACCTGTTGATGCACTTTCCACTTTGACACATGAAAGCAATGCTGTTGTCTTCGGAAGGAGAATGTGTGAAAAGCTTAAAGACTTAATACCCCGTCAACAATTTGATATTGCTATTCAAGCTGCTATCGGGGCAAAGATTGTTGCAAGAGAGACTGTTAAGCAGGTTCGTAAAGATGTTACTGCAAAATGTTATGGAGGTGACATTAGCCGTAAGCGCAAACTTTTGGAGAAACAGAAGAAAGGAAAGAAACGAATGAAACAGATAGGTAACGTACAAGTACCACAGAAAGCTTTTCTTGCGGTGCTTAAGTTAGACTAGACATCATAAAAGAAAGGAAAGGAAAATGAAAGAATTAGCAAATGATACTCGCGATATAGCACGTGAATTAGCACGCAAATATAGCACGATGACTCATGATGAGTTGGATGTACTTGAGAGTATTCTTGTACCAATGAAGTTCTCTAAAGGAGAAATGATTCTCAACGAAGGAGAGATTTGTCGAAATATCTATTATATAGAAAAAGGACTCATTCGTCAGTTTTATTTTAAAAATGGCAAACAAATTACAGAACATTTAGGAGAAGACCACAGCATTATGATGTGCATTGAAAGCCTTTTCCGTGAAGAGCCAACGAAACTGCAAGTAGAAGCACTAGAGCCAACTTTGGCTTTTGCTATACCCAAGCAGAAACTTGAACAAGTTGCATTACACAATGTAAATATACAGATTCTATACCGTAAAATTCTCGAAGAGAGTCTTATCATTTCACAAGTACACGCTGATCTCGTACGTTTTGAGACAGCACAGGCTCGATATAAAAGGATGTGTAAACTTTATCCACAAGTAATATTACGTGCTCCATTAGTATATATAGCGAGCTACTTACAAATGACACCTGAGACGTTAAGCCGTGTTCGTTCATCCACTTTGCTTGACGATTGAACCAGAAACAGTAAATTTCACAATATCAATGAAATAAAACTGCAACATTAATAGACAAATAAAGGGTCAGAACTATTAAAGTCCTGACCCTTTATTTATCCAAAATATAACTCAAACAAACTATAAAAATATTTCATTACATTCATTATCACTCTGTATAAAGGAACCGTTTGATAGACTTCTTAGGAGTCTTCTCAAATTCTTCTTCTTGAATCCTTATCTCAGAAACCTTACAATATGCAGGAATGATCTCGTTCAATTGCCTACGATTCTCTTCCATTATATTCTTTATATTTTCAGCGTTCAAACCCAAATTCTGTGCTTCGTCATAATCTGGATGTACCAGTCCTATCAATTTATCACCACTTTGAATAATAAGACACTCATTAACTAAAGGCAAAGAATTAAGTTTATCTTCTATCTCCTCAGGGTATATGTTCTGCCCATTACTCCCAAGCAACATATTCTTTGATCGACCTTTAATGAAAACATTCCCATCTGAGTCCATCAAACCAAGGTCACCAGTATGGAACCAACCATCTTTATCAATTGCCTGCTGAGTTGCTTCTTCATTCTTATAGTACCCAAGAAGCACATTTGGGCCCTTGGTAAGAATTTCTCCTGGGATGTTTTGAGGATCTGAACTATCAATACGTACTTCTTGATGTAATGCAGCCTGCCCACAAGAGCCCTTGACAAACGTATGCCAGTCACGATAACAGATAATAGGGCCACATTCTGTAGCACCATAGCCTACTGTGTATGGAAAGTCTATATGACGAAGGAAACTTTCAATTTCCCCATTAAGAGCAGCACCGCCAATAATAATCTCATATAAATTCCCTCCAAAAGCCTGATAAACCTGTTCACGTATTTTCTCCCTAACCTTCTTATTAATAACTGGCATATTAAGTAAAATCCGCATACGATTATTCTGAATTTTAGGAAATACCTTCTTACGGATAATCTTTTCTATTACCAATGGAACAGCAATCATTATAATAGGCTTAACTTCTTGAAGAGCTTGCGAAATAATAGCAGGGGACGGTATCCTAGTAAGATAATAGATATGAACTCCTGAAAGAAATTCATAAAGAAATTCAAATGCCATTCCATACATATGAGCCATAGGAAGTATACTTATTACATTACTCCCAGGCTTGACAACATCCCCTAGAACGTGTTTGGCAAAATCCGAATTACTCCATAAGGAACGATAAGGAAGCATCACACCTTTAGAACGTCCTGTTGTACCACTTGTATAATTAATCAGTGCAAGTTCATCTGGACTTTGTTCATGATAATAATGTACATGTTCAGGACGGAAGAACTTGGGGAAACGTCGCCCAAACTCTTCATTGAGATGCTCTCGTGCATATGTAAGTTTATCTGTACGACTAAGAACCAAAGAATAATCAGGTATATAGATAATACCTTCCAATCCTAGCATCTTAGTTGCATCTATCTGAGTAGCAACGACATCACCTACGAATAAAAGCTTCGCATCAGAGTGATTAACTATATTATGAATCTGCTCAGGTGTAAACTCATGCAATATAGGTACTGCGACAGCGCCGTAAGTCAGGATAGCCAAAAAAGAAGCTGCCCAAGAAGCAGAGTTACGGCCACAAATAGCTATCTTATCACCTTTCTCCACTCCACTGGCTTCAAACATTATATGGAGTTTCTCTATCTTTCTTGCTACATCATGATACTGAAGAGTCTTACCCTTATAGTCTGTAAGAGCATCCAGATCCCAATAATCTATAATGCTCTTCTCAATTAACTCATTAAAACTTGGGATATGTTCCATTGCACAATTTTTCAAATTATGTGCAAAGATACGGACTTATGGGCATATTTCAAAATAAAATATGCAGAATTATTCAATAAAGGCAAACATAAATAGAAATAAGAAGATAAGTCCATTACTCAGCATTTAATATAAGATAAAAAACTAAGTAAACAAACTTATCTCTTTAAAGAAAAATTTCTTATGTAGCCTAATCTAACTATACATTCTGATAGAGGTAACGTTTTATACTCCTCTTTGGTGTTTTTGCAAACTCCTCATCACGTAATTCAATAGAAGAAAGCCTACAGAATGAAGGCAGAATTCCATTTAGTTCCAAACGATTTTGCTCCATGATATCCTCTAAATCTTCAGTAGAAAAGCCCATTGCCTTAGCTTCGTCCATCTCTGGATAGACCAATCCGACCAACTTGTCACCATGCTGAACAATAATACTTTCACTAACCATTGTCATGGAATTCAATTTATCTTCTATTTCTTCAGGATACACATTCTGACCATTAGACCCTAAAAGCATATTCTTTATTCTTCCACGAATAAAAAGATGACCGTCCTCACTTATCGTTGCAAGATCCCCCGTATGATACCAACCTTCTGCATCAAGTACTTCCTTAGTAGCTTCCTCATTTTTGTAATAACCCAGCATTACATTCTCGCCTTTAGTCAAAACCTCCCCTGGAATATTTAAAGGATCAGGCTCTGTATCTTTATCTCCATATTTAGGACTGCTGTTCCACAAGAGCCTGGAACAAAGTCCTTATAATCACTATAAGTGACCATTGGACCACATTCTGTAGCTCCATAACCACTAGTAACAGGGAAGTCTATACTAAGTAAGAAATCCTCAATCTCCTTATTAAGTGCCGCACCACCCGTAATAATCTCATAGGCATTACCTCCAAAAGCATCCATAACAAGAGAGCGAATCTTCTCTTTAACTTTCTTATTCACCACTGGCATTTTTAGCAACATACGTGTAGCCTTATTTTGAATCCGTGGGAAAATGGTTTTTCGTATAATCTTCTCTACAACCAAAGGTACTGCTACTATAATAGCAGGATGAAGATCTGCACAAGCTTGTGCTATCAATGAAGGGCTTGGTAAACGAGTTAGAAAATAAAGATGATTCCCAAATGTAAACTCACTAATAAACTCACAAACCATACCATACATATGAGCCATAGGAAGCATACAAAGTATATTACTACCAGCTTTAATATGCGGTTTCAGATCACTGATTGCCCACTCCAAATTACTACGCATTGAACGGTAACTAAGCATTACTCCTTTGGAGAAGCCTGTAGTCCCACTTGTATAATTTATAAGTGCGAGGTCATCAGGAGCATCTTTGAAATATTCAACATGTTCTGGATGGAAGAATTTAGGATACTTCTTTCCAAACATGGCATTCAAATTCTCACGGGCATAAGTAAGAGCCTCAGAACGAGACATTATCAAAGAGAAATCTGGAAGATAAATAATCCCTTCCAATGCTGGCATTTGCTCCCCATCAATCGTTGTAGCAACAACATCACCAACAAATAGCAATTTTGCCTCAGAATGGTTAACAATATTGTATATTTGATCAGGGGTAAACTCATTCTGAACTGGCACTGCAACAGCTCCATAGGTCAATGTAGCAAAGAAAGCAACAGCCCAGGATGAAGAATTTCTACCACAAAGAGCTACTTTATCACCTCTTTTAAGACCACTATTCTCAAAAAGAATATGTAATTTCTCTATCTTGCGAGCCACATCATGATATTGAAGTGTAGTACCTAGATAATCTGTTAAAGCATCTTTATCCCAATTATCCTTTATACTATCCTCTATATATGAGTTAAAACTTTTTATAAATTCCATTGCACAAAAATATGATTTGCGTGCAAAGATAATGATTTCTTTGCGCAGTTACAAATCATTTGTGCAACAAATTCGCTATAATTAGCAAAAAGAATATAATGAACAGAGAACACAAAGAGAACGATATTACGCATTAAACTAGCATGATATCAGTTATAATAAAACTATCTAGGGAGTAAAAAGGCTTAATGCCGCTTCATAATCACATATATAATAATAGGTGCACCTATAAGAGGCGTAACAGCATTAAGTGGAAACACACCCGATTCTCCTGGTAAAAAACAAATAAGATTACAAAGTAGAGCAATTACAGTTCCAACAAGTAGCGTACCTGGTAAAAGCTTCTGATGGTTCTCTGTACGGAAAAGAAGTCTTGCAACATGTGGGACAGCCAGTCCGATAAATGAGATTGGACCACAGAAAGCAGTTGTTACAGCAGTTAGAATTCCGACAACAACCAATAGAATGTTACGTATTCTTCGGGTACTAATCCCTAAGCTCTCAGCATATTGTGGACCTAAAAGAAGGATATTAAGTGGCTTCACCAAAAGAAAAGAGGCTATAATCCCAGCAAGACATAGGAAGGCAAAGAGCGGAATATGGCTCATTGATACTCCTCCAAAGTTGCCCATGCCCCAAACAATGTAGCCCTTCACACCATCTTCGGACGAAAAGAAATTCAAGAGTGTGACAGCAGAAGAGGCTACGTAGCCCACCATTATACCAACAATAAGTAACAACACGCTATTACGCACCACAGATGAGAGGAACAAGATGAAAGCCGTCACTAAGATAGCACCTGCAAAAGCTACGATAAGAATAGCCAAGAAGCCTGATGCTGTGAACAGAGAAGTCTCTACCGTCCCACCCAATAGAAGCATGACCAACGCCACACCCAGGCTGGCTCCAGAACTAATACCAAATACATCTGGTCCTGCCAATGGGTTACGAAAGGCTGTCTGCAACATCAAACCACAGACTGCCAGTGAACTTCCACATAGCATAGCCGTCAGAGCTTGCGGTAGCCGACTATCCCAAACGATAAAACGCCAGCTCTCTTTCCCCGTAAAACTACCAGCAAGAATAGTCCAAATATCAGACAATGGAATATGAACTGAGCCTGTCATAAGGTTCAGTCCAAACAATATTATGATACTTACTGATAGGACTACAAAAAGAAAGATATTCCGTTTCATCACTTTAACTTATGATAATACCGCATAGGAGCAATATGTAAGTCGGGATGGAAGAGCTGAATCAAGTCACTAAGTAACCAGTCTGGACGCCAACTAACCTCCTCAAAGTAAGGTATACTATCCACCTTACACCCATAAATTTCTCCCGTTCGACAAGGTTTAAGCATGCTATATCCTTGAAACTCTGCCAATAACTTCGCACGATTGAAGTCACCTCTATAGCTAAGAATCCAGAAGTCACTCTGCCCAAATTTATCCAATACTGTTTCGAAAGGCATAGACAAACTACCGCTATGCTTATCTTTAGCATAGGCATACACGCCATGAGCATCCTTATACAGCAGACCTACGCTACTTTCCCCACCTGGTAGATACCATACTGGACCTACTTTCCTATCGGGTAAAACACTGCGTGTTATCCTACTTTGGTTTGCTTTCTCGCTCAAAGCCTGATAATTCTTTTCAACAACAGCAAACAAGGAATCGGCTTCACGCTCTCGACCAAAGAGTAATCCGTAGAACTTCATCACTCTGCACGCCCCAAGGCAGACTCCTCCATATAATCAGCGCATTCTATAACAGGTACGCCTATCTCTTCTAAGCGTCCATAATCACCACCGTTTTCGAAAGGAGAAAGCAAGATTGCTTCAGGCTTTAAATCTATGATTTGTTCCACATCAGGTTTCATAGCATCCCCACAGTTCACGATTCCACCTTTACTATGTGCTCGCCTCTGAATATCAGGAATCAACATATACTTTAGATCTGCCACACCAGATATAGACTTTCCTGCATGTAGCATTTCCAATAGATTAGCATGAGCTGACGTAAAGACTACGCTTCGCTGAATAGGAACATCCACACGTACTCCATCCGATATATTCTCCGACTCAGCATTACGCGGCATGAGATAATATGTCTGTAGGATTTTTCTCTTCTTCCAAGGGTTCAGTAACTTTACAACAACATAGCCATCTTTATGCTCCATTGTGATATTCCGAGCATATTTAAACCCTGTTTCCCCTACCTCTTCATTTGCTTTTTGCTGTCGAAGACCACAGGAAACCAACAATGAGAAACAAAGGATAAGTACTGATAATTGGCGCATAATTTAGAAAATTGATATGCAAAATTACAAAAAAAGAGGGATTCTTTGCCCGTTAAGAATATTTTTTGTACTTTAGCCGCCATAAATAACTAAACAATCTAAAATTATTAACAAAACAACTAACTACCATGGCAGAAGAAAATTCTAATGCTTTAAGCACCCATATCGACATGAAGAAGTTATGGGAACTATTATCAATTGTAGTGGTGACAGTCATTATTTGGAACTTACCAACCAGTACTTTCGGAATTGACGGTCTCACAGTAGTTCAACAACGTATCATTGCCATCTTCGTTTTTGCTACACTCTCGTGGCTAACGGAATGTATTCCGGCGTGGGCGACATCTCTCAGCATTATGACCATCATGTGCGTTACGGTGTCAAAGAATGCCTTCGGAGTCTTTAAGCATGACGGAGTTGGAGACCTTCTTGACTCAAAGGAGATCATGGCATCCTTTGCAGATCCTATCATTATGCTCTTCTTAGCAGGTTTTATTTTGGCAATTGCCGCTTCTAAATCGGGGCTTGATACACTTCTTGCGCGCAATCTTATCAAACCTTTCGGTAAGAAGAGTGAAAATGTTCTCTTAGGATTTCTCCTAATCACAGGTCTTTTCTCTATGTTCATCTCGAATACAGCTACAGCAGCTTTGATGCTAACCTTTCTTACACCTGTTTTTGCAGCTTTACCTGCCACAGGAAAAGGACGTATTGCTTTGACTCTATCAATCCCTGTTGCAGCAAACCTTGGCGGAATGGGTACCCCTATTGGTACTCCTCCTAACCTCATTGCGCTGAAATATCTCAATGACCCTGCAGGTTTGAACATGAATATCGACTTCTTCCACTGGATGGCATTCATGACTCCATTGGTAATTATCCTATTAATCATCTCTTGGCGTATTATCCTACATTTCTTCCCCTTTACCCAAAAGACTATTCATCTAAAGATTGATGGTGAGGTTCATCGTGGTTGGCGCATGTGGGTAGTAATCATTACATTCATAATCACCATACTCTTGTGGGTTATCCCAAAGGATGTAACAGGTATTGACACAAATACTGTATCAATGCTACCAATGGGAATCTTTGCTATTACAGGTGTCATAACAGCCAAAGACTTACAAGAAATCAACTGGAGTGTCATATGGATGGTAGCTGGAGGATTTGCCATCGGTTTAGGCATGAATGGTTCTGGGTTAGCAGACGCGGCAATTGAGAGTATACCTTTCGGCAACTGGAGTCCTATCGCTATTCTTGCTATCTCTGGTCTAATCTGCTACTTCCTTTCCAACTTCATCTCTAATACCGCAACGGCTGCTCTCCTAGTACCAATTCTTGCTGTTGTATGTCGCGGTATGGGTGACAAGTTAGGTGGTATCGGTGGAACAAGTACAATCCTCATTGGTATTGCTATCGCAGCATCAACTGCCATGTGCTTACCTATTTCTACTCCTCCAAATGCGATTGCTTATTCAACAGGATTAGTTAAACAGAACGAAATGCTGAAAGTAGGCCTCACATGTGGACTTATATCTCTTATTCTTGGATACCTACTACTATACTTTATTGGCCAAATACACTTTATAGGATAGAATTCTAAACAAAATATCTTTTAAAACAAGAGGGTATATCAGAAATGTAGATATGCCCTCTTTTGTTTTTATTAATCGAAAGGTTCATGTGACATAATTATAGTACTTTACAAAGGCTCTAGCATATACTAATCAATGTTTCTAAAAAGAATTAATACCTTTATTCTTTGATTTTAAGAAATAAAACAGTACGTTTGTAATAACAAAAATAAAACACAGGGAAATGATTATAGCAGATTTAGAATCTTGTAGACGCTACTATGCTTTACATGAAGAAATGGAGGAACTATTCAGATATATTAGGAATCATGATTTCAGTTGTCAAGCGCCAGGCCGGATTACTCTTTTGGGAAATAAGCTTTTTATCAATCTTGATGAAGTTGAACTAAAGAGTAAAGAAGAGCAATACCTTGAATTTCATCAAAGATATATTGATGTTCAAATCCCCTTATTAAAAGAAGAAGTAATGGGCTGGAGTCCTATAAATTTGTTAGGGAATCCAGATATAGCCTATGATTCAGAAAAAGATTGTGGATTCTATAAACGTTCTGGACACGAATATTTTAAAGTAAAACCAGGACAATTTACAATATTCTTTCCAGAGGATGCACACGCTCCTATTATCGGAGAAGGGAGACAAAAGAAACTAGTAGCAAAGATAAAAGTGTAATATTACAAATACAGAAAGGAAAAGGTAGGTAATCTAGATTACCTACCTTTTCCTTTCGTACTAAGAGTTCTTATCCTTTAGTAGTTATTTCACTTTCAATAATTTCTCATAGTCCTTATACCCCTTTAATGACTGAAGCCAAGGATGATCACGCATGATAGCCCAACTATTATAACCCTTTTCAATACATAATTCTAAGTGATGTGTAGCCATAACTTTATCATCTAGCAGAGCATAGAAACAAGCCACATCAAAGAGGGCATTACGATTATTACTTGCATCCTTCAAACATTTGGCAACATTCTCTTTTGCTGTATTATCAATTCCTAAGAAGTGCTGAGAAATAAAAGTTGCTGCTGACGGTGTTCCCACACTATCTTTTTCTATCGCTTTACGAAAGTCTCCTTGTGCTTCCATTCTCTTTCCAAGTCCCATATTCAACCAACCGCGCATAAGATAAATACGAGCATCAGGGTCTTCAGAGAGAGTTATTGCTGCATCCATATCCTTAAAAGCATCAGCCTTCAGTCCACGCATGATATATGCCATTCCACGCATATAATGTACCCCAGCATCATTATTAGCATCAAGGCTAGCAGTATATTGCTTAATAGCATCACTGTATTTCCCCTGATCATAGAGAATATCTCCATGTGTAGAAAGATAATCAGACATATCAAGAGAAGAATCACGCGCTATCTGCTCAGCCTTTAATACCCATTTTTCTGCATCTGCATAATGATTGTCATAATAATACTCCCTTGCAATATTATTAGCTGTTCCTGCATTCTTCTCTAGACCAAATGCCTGCTGATAAGCTTTCAAAGCTAAAGAATGGTCACCCGCATTCGAATAAATTGAACCCAAAGTAAAGGGATATAACTGTTCCTTAGGATCAGCTTTCATACGTGTATTAAGCTGTTCTATCACAATCTCACGAATAGGTATGGAATCTGTCAGTGAAAGCAATAACTTATACCCATCTATATTATCCGTCTTAACCAAAGTCAAAAGATCATCAATACCCTTCTCATATTTATTATCAGTACAATAGCTTATGGCACGATTTAAGAGAGCCTTCGGATGAGATGGGTCAACAGCCAACACCTTATTATAGTACTCCATCCCTTTTGATAGCTTATCCTCATTAACATACGTATCACCAATATCACACATGATGTCAAGATTACCAGGATCTAATGATAAAGCCTTCTGATAGTCTGAGCGTGCCTTGGCATAATCTTCCAATGTCTCATTAAAATAATCAGCACGTGCCTTTAACATAGAAACATTCTTTGGCATACGTTTAACCCCTTCATTGTAAACAGGAAGGACCTGATCAGCCATATCAACGGCTGTCAACAGTTTTGCCTTGATGTTATATGCTTTCACTAGTGTCTCCTCATCAGTCTTGGGAATAAACTTTATAGCATTGTCTATGGCCAAGAAGGAGCTATCAGCTTTATTCTCCTTAGCATATACGACGCACATTAGTGACCAAGCATAACCATTCTTGGGATTAGTTCCCAATTCTCGCAGAAGATACGATTTCCCTGTAGCAATGTCATCATTTTGAATGGCTTCTACAGCATGCGTGTAATTGTAGCTCGTCTTTTGTGCCCTAACAACATGACAATTAAGAACGAGGAACAATCCTGCAACAAGTATAAATTTAGTTCTAATCATAAATAATATTTGAGTTTATAGTTAATCATTATTAGGTGACATTACTCCCTATGGATTAAAAACCTGTTTGATAGACAGAAAGAGTTATTTTAACAGATCTATAAACCATCCACATAACAATTGCAAAGATATAAAATTATCCCCAAAACATAGCTATTTATAATCTTTATTTCAGAGAGCACTGATACTTTTTGTGCTAGACTATGCCATATCTTTTTATATTCTATTTAATAACCCTTATTCGTTAATAGCTCCACAATACGGGCATCTACCTTTCCGGTGCAACCGTTTACCACAATTTCCACAATAGTATGTCTCACTGCTCTTATGTATATAGACATGAAAAGCATAATAAATATAAGCCATTAGCAGAGGATATCCTATATAATATAGTGTAAGGACCGAGAACACAATATAATTTACAGCACAGACTGCAGCCAATCCACTAAGATAGAGCAATGCTTCACCCGATTTCAACAGTCTTCTGACATCATCTATTGTGGCAATGGCTATAATAAGCATAGCCCACACCAAGACTAAAAAGATATTAAGAAGTAAGGGCTGAGAGAAGGGATTAAGAGAGGGATGAAAATAGAACTCACGCCACGTCTCTGGTGCAAAGAGCTGTATACTGGCATAGAAGGAAGCCGACAGAGCTACTATCACTGCCAAGAGTGTTGGATAAAAAGAATTAATATCATTGAAATGTACGAGTTTTGCATTATGTTTGAGAATCTTTCGGGCAAGATACCCCACAGCTATAATAGATATTACTATTAGGAAGATCAGCAGGTGGACATTTGAGAAGGTGGAAATAAATTGGGAGATTGGGTCGGCTGGAGCAACCTGCTTTAACAGGCGTCCTTCATGAATCCATCCAAAAGCATAATCTTCTGTAGCAATCTTAATCCAAACAGAATCCTGTTTATCATAAGGAAGAATACGCACATCCGCTACAACAATCTCTTTACCTTTCTTTACTGCAAAGGAATCAGTTCTCATGCCATTAACAGCTTCCTCAGGCTGCTGACGTAATAACATAAGTGAGTCGGATGTAACAACAAAGTTATAGCCTGGAGAATAATGATGCTTCACCCGGAAAGATAGAGAATCCACCTTGTCGGTAATACCATCCCATTTATCATCCGTACTATCTTTTTGTTTCAAAATGGAATCACCTCCCGCAGCTATTCTTCGGGAGATCTGTGCTTCTTGTATGCTATCAGACAAGCGGAAGGAGGATGGAGTCTTCTTATGGTAGCAGCCTGCCAACTGTATCACGACTGCTAATAGTACTATAAATAGTAAAAAGGGGTGTCTTCTCATATCAATATTTCTTTTATTCAGGAAGTACATTCATCTGACAGTTCTTACAATCAAACTCTAAACGGAAACGACGTTTATCGGACAACTCTAGATAGAGAGGCTCATGCCACTTAGGGCTCTTCCCTCCTCGCTTAACACAATAGCCTAGTGAATAACGAATACAATGACGACATTGCATGAGGAGAAGATCAGCCTCGCCCTCCTGTCTTAAACCATTAGGCTGCTGACATTCAAAGGCTGATTCTGACTTTGATAAGCCTTGATATTCATAGAACTTACGTGCAGCATCATTAGATATATTATAAAGGTAAGGCAATTCATTATATTGAGAAGGATTAACCAAAGAGAACTGCTGTCTTTTTCGTATACCTTGTCCCTTATCATTGGTTTGACGATGGGTAACCACACGCTTCATTTGCAGTACTTGTGTGTCAAGCTGCTCCACTACCTTCCGTCTTAGTTCTGCAAGAATACTACTAGGAATAAAGTAACTGTCTGCCCCATCTTCTATATCAATCTCCGAACATTCATAAACAGTATTACCCAGCTTGGATAACTGTCGCACGATGTTATCATGCTGTGGCTTCTGTGCCAATTGGTGAGCAAAAGTTATAGCAGTCCTTCTCTGGTCTAAAGAGGTGATATTGGCATCTACCTTGAAGCCGTCGTTTGTTAGTCCAAACCTCATTCCAATAGGGATCTTACGTACAGCAGTTGTCCCACTCAACTCCTTATCAAAAGATTGGTCTTGATTACGATACAAAGCCATACCGGGCTTTAAACCCTTTGGCATCTTAAATGGATAAAGGCGATTGCCTACTGCACGATTAACACGGAAACCTTGTAAGACAGTTGATGGGTTAATGGAATTACGTCCGCTCTCCACTTGCCCACCGGAGTTCTCTCCCACTTGTCCACTCGCCAAGAAACATAGTCCATCCCCATTGGCAAATGTTGCTGTTCCTGCAACATTAAAACTATCTCTGCGAATTTCTTTAACCCTCCCAACATATTCTCCCAATGCTTTTGGCGTATCGGGTGAAAATATATCGGGCTGTCGTCCATTGAGAAAATAATTGGTATACCCACGATTGAAAGTCTTCTTCAAATCAGGTGTAAACGTATACTGTACTCTGCCGAGTGAAGCTCTGCAAAACTCTTTTGGATATTTACCAATAATCTCATTTATACGCTGACTATAGGCTGATACTACGTTCTTCACATAATTGATATCCTTCAATCGCCCTTCAATCTTGAAGGCACATGCACCCGAACGCATCAGTGTCTCAAGATTATCAATCTGGCTCATATCCTTCAGAGAAAGCAGATGCTTCTGATGTTCTATAGTCTTACCGTCAGAATCCTTCAGATCAAATGCTAAACGACAGAACTGTGCACAAACCCCCCGATTGGCTGACCGTCCGAAACAATATTGTGATGCATAGCAAATACCACTATAACTTACGCAAAGTGCTCCGTGCACAAAGGCTTCCAGCTCCAGATCAGGTAAATGCTTATGAATGCCACTGATCTCTTCAGACGATAGTTCACGAGCCAACACTACACGATCAAAACCTTGTTGGCTCAACCACGATGCCTTCTCCCACGTGCGCGTGTCACATTGTGTACTGGCATGAAGTGCTACTGTCTCTGGTACAATCTTCTTCACTTCACTCATCAGCCCCATATCCTGCAAAAGGAAAGCATCTACTCCTGCCTCAACTAACTCCCTGACCAAGGCGATTGTTTCCTCCAGTTCGCTATCATAGATAATCGTATTGATGGTTACGTGGACCGTAGCACCAAAGCGGTGGGCGTACTCACACAATTCATGAATATCTTCAACACTATTGCCTGCCGACTGGCGTGCACCAAAACGTGAAGCACCTATATAGACAGCATCAGCACCATGGTCAATCGCAGCGATACCACATGCTAAGTTCTTTGCCGGAGCAAGTAATTCAATTGTCCTCATCAACCAATATCCTCAATATTAAACGGCGTTTCCTGATAAACATAGTAGTTAATCCAGTTAGAGAAAAACAGGTTTGCATGGGCACGCCACGTCACACGTGGTCCCTTATCTGGGTCGTCCTCAAAATAGTAATGCCTTGGCAACTCAACATCATCACGCTTCCCAAGATCGCGCCGATACTCTTTATCCAGTGTGTCTGGTGCATACTCCAGATGACCCGTAATAAAGAACTCTCTACCACCACGCGACATTACCATAGACACACCACTCTCTCCTGACTCGGCAATTATCTCAAGGTCGCCAACTTTGTTTATGTCCTCACGCCTCACCTCCGTATGCCGGCTCTGTGGCATGCGAAAGACATCGTCAAAACCACGGAAGATTGACAGTTCTGGTTCAAGCGGAACAGTCGGGAAGATGCCAAACATCTTCTTCGCCAATGGATGTTTTGGGATTCCATAGAAATGATACAGTCCTGCCTGTGCTGCCCAACAGATATAAAGGGTTGAGGTGACATGCGTCCGAGCCCAGTCGAAGATTTCCTGCATCTCATCCCAATACCCCACTTCCTCAAACGGTATCGTCTCAAGGGGAGCACCAGTAATAATCATTCCGTCGAACTTCTGCGTACGCAGTTCTTCAAACTCTTTATAGAACATCATCATGTGTTCAACAGGCGTGTTCTTCGGCGTATGACTCTTCAACTTCATAAAACTTATTTCCAACTGAAGCGGCGTGTTCGAGAGCAAACGCACAAGGTCGGTCTCTGTCGTAATCTTCAGAGGCATAAGGTTGAGAACAACAATTCTCAATGGACGAATATCCTGCATATGGGCACGTGAGTCATCCATAACAAAGATGTTCTCACGCTTTAATATCTCTATTGCTGGAAGCCGGTCAGGCAATCTTAATGGCATATCTTGTTCTTTCTTTCTACAAAACAGATACAAAGATAATGATTAAAAGACAAAACAGGCAGAATAAACCAAAAGTTTTAAAGACAGAATGTATAGAAAGATAGAATGACACAAAGATATAAAAGTTCTCCAGTCCTATTAAGAAGGGAGTGTCCTAACGTGTAATTGTGGGGAAATATTCCTACCCATAACACGAAGAAGTGCTTCTCTCCTTTTTATAGAGTAAGGAGACCTTATCACCATTCTTTTGATAAAGGAAAAAATCTTATTGCAAGTTAGGTCGAGGAAAAAGAACCCTTTCCCATAGCTATGGGAAAGGGTTAAAAAACTTGGAATATAGATCAAATCCTATCTTAGGATTTAAGAATATTAGTAATAGCTCAATATGTTATTATAAAATATTTCTGTATGTCTCTTACCAGAGCTTTAGGCGTTTACTTTCTGGAATAAAGAGTTTATCACCCTCTTTCACACCAAAGGCTTTATACCACGCATTGATATGTGGCAGGGCACCATTCACACGCCATTCACCAAGTGAATGAGGATCACTTTTCACACGACTGCGAATCTCCGCCTCAGTTATATTGTTTGCCCAAACTCCAGCATATGCGATAAAGAAACGCTGCTCTGGTGTAAAGCCCATAATTGTTTTACCAGCTTTTGCTTCTGGTGTCTTCATAAAGGCATTGAAGGCAACCTCAAGTCCTCCATGGTCAGCAAGATTCTCACCAAGGGTAAGCTTACCATTTGCATAAAGGTCGGGCAGAACTTTAATTGCGCTGAAGAAATCAGCATACTTTCCTGTACGTGCTTCAAAGTTTTTGCCATCTTCTGCTGTCCACCAGTCGGTCATGTTTCCATCTTTGTCATAATGACGCCCCTGATCATCAAATCCGTGTGTCATCTCATGTCCGATAACTACACCAATAGCACCATAATTGAATGCATCGTCAGCTTTCGGATCAAAGAAAGGATATTGAAGGATACCAGCAGGGAAACAAATCTCGTTCGTCGTTGGATTGTAATAAGCATTAACTGTTTGTGGAGTCATCAACCATTGGTCCTTATCAACAGGTTTGCCAGCTTTCTCCTTGATGGCGTCCTCTGCCCAGAACTTCTTACAATTCTGTACATTCTCATAATAAGACTTCTTTGGATCAATCGTCAGTTTACTTAAATCTTTCCACTTGTTAGGATATCCCACCTTCACATAGAATGTAGAAAGCTTCTCAAGAGCAGCTTTCTTCGTAGCTTCACTCATCCAGTCTTGTGCCTTAATACGCTCAGCGAGGCTTACCTGTAAGTTCTTAACCAACTCCTCCATGCGCTTCTTACTCGAAGCTGGGAAATAACGCTCACAATAGATGCGCCCAAGTGCTTCACCCATCTGACTCTCCGTCTGCTGTGTGGCACGCTTCCAACGGGGATAGTCAACTTTCGTCCCACGCATGGTCTTACTAAAGAAGTTAAAGTATTCCGCACGGATGTTATCACTCAGATAGTTGGCAGAAGAAAGTATTACATCCCACTCCATGCGTGCACGAAGTTCGTCAGCATTACTTGTTGCAGCAAGTTTATCAACACCAGCAAGGAAAGCTGGCTGCCCAACAACCATTGACTGAATATACTCACTCTTTATACCTTCTGCATTTGCAAGTTGCTCAAGAGGGATGTTAGGGTAGTTTGTTTTGAACTCACCAAGTGTCATCTTGTTATAATTTGCTTCCACATCACGCAGTTCAGTACGACTCTTTGATAGTAGAGCTAGCATAGTCTCATAACGCATAATAGCATCACGCTTGGCTTGTGCCTGTGCATCAGAGAATCCATAAAGACGGAACATATCAGCAATAAACTGGCAATAAGCTTTGCGGATGTCGCTTGTTGCTTTATCATTATCAAGATAATACTCCTTTTGTCCAAGAGAAAGTCCTCCCTGCGAAATATTAAGAATATTCATCTTGGCATTCTTTTCGTCAGCATCAAAGCCATATTCAAATGGAATACCATATCCGAAAGAGGCATACTTCAGTTGAAGAGCACGAAGATCATTGAGAGTTCTTGCACCTTCCATTTCATCTATCAAGGGTTTAACAGGGCTAACACCTTCCTTGTTTCGGCGAACAGAATCCATAGCAAGCTTATAAAAATTGCCTAACTTCCACTCAACACTTCCTTCCTTACCCTGCTTCTTGAGCAGATCCGTAAGAATAGTATTAATACGCTTGTTATTATTCTCTTGCAACTGATCAAAAGAACCGAAACGAGAGAAAGCAGCAGGAAGTGGATTAAGTTTCTGCCATCCTCCTGTTGCAAACGTAAAGAAGTCGTCTGCCGGACGTACCGACTTGTCTAGATTCTCAGCCTTGATACCAGCTTGTCCCTGTGCCATACCAGTGATAGGTGCAGATGCGATAAGCATCATAGATAAAAGTGTTTTGATACGCATATTCTTTTATTTATTAAGTTGTTCTAATTGTTCTGAAAATATCATCCAGTTATCATTCTCCTCATCAAGTTCACGTTGCAGATTAGTATATTCGGTGACAAGTTCCATATCTGAAGCATTCTCAGGCTTGAGTAGTAGTGCATCTAATTCACTCTTCCGCGCTTCCAACTTCGCTATTTTAGCCTCAGATTCCTCCACAGCACGCTGTGCCTTGCGAATCTTCTTCTGTTGAGCTTTATGTTCAGCATAAGAATTCTCTCCCAGCCCTTCCGAAACATTTTTTCTATCATTGGATGATACAAGTGAGCCAATCTCTGTACTCTCTTCCTTTGGAGAGAGTTGGAGAGAGTTTCTAAGCCAATCATAAATACCACCAAGATGCTCTCTCACCTTTCCACCACCAAATTCATAAACCTTACTCACCAAACCATCAAGGAACTCGCGGTCATGACTTACAATAATGGCTGTACCATCAAAGCTTTTAATCGCTTCCTTCAATACTTCTTTAGAAGGAATATCAAGGTGATTCGTTGGCTCATCAAGAATCAGGAGGTTGACTGGTTCTAACAGAAGTTTTATCATGGCAAGGCGTGAGCGTTCTCCACCAGAAAGTACCTTAACGTACTTTTCTGACGTCTCACCACCAAACATAAATGCTCCAAGCAGGTCATTTATCTTCAATCGCATTTCACCTGTTGCCACGCGGTCAATGGTTTCATAAATTGTCAGATTCTCATCTAATAACTGTGCTTGGTTCTGTGCAAAGTAACCTATCTGCACGTTATGTCCTATTTTTAATGTTCCCTCATAAGGTATTTCTCCCATGATACACTTCACAAAGGTTGATTTTCCTTCACCATTCTTACCCACAAAGGCTACCTTCTCACCTCGTTTGATGGTTAGGTCAACACCTTCAAACACAGTTTGTCCAGGTCCGTCACTATGTAATCGGCTTGGATAGACTTTCTTCAAACTCTCTGCTATGATAGGATAATCTCCACTTCTTAAACATGGAGGAAACTTAAGGTGCATAGCGGAATTATCTACCTCATCTACCTCTATAGGTACTATTTTCTCCAACTGACGAATACGTTGTTGAACTTGTACAGCTTTAGTTGCCTGATAACGAAAACGCTCAATGAAAGCTTTTGTATCAGCAATCTCTTTCTGTTGGTTCTCATACGCACGAAGCTGTTGTTCACGACGTTCTTTTCGCAGAACGAGATACTCATCATACTTCACACGATAGTCTTCTACATGCCCACAAGTAATTTCCAATGTTCGGTTAGTAACATTATTAACAAAGGCTCGGTCATGACTGACCAGGACTACAGCCTTGGCACTTTGGGCAAGAAACTGCTCAAGCCATTGAATTGATTCTATATCCAAATGGTTAGTAGGCTCATCAAGCAGAAGAACATCAGGACGACGAAGGAGTATCTTTGCCAACTCTATACGCATACGCCAACCACCCGAAAACTCACGAGTAGGTCGTCCGAAATCTTCACGTGTAAAACCAAGTCCTGTCAACGTACGTTCTATCTCTGCTTCATAGTTTTCCCCTCCCATCATCATATAACGCTCATGCTCTGTTGTGAAGCGTTCAACCAAGTCTGCATAGCTTTCGCTTTCATAGTCTGTACGTTCAGCCATCTCCTGCTCCATCTGCTTCAGACGTGCTTCAATCTTTGTTGTATCAGAAAATGCTTTACGTGTCTCCTCTTTTACTGTTGTATCATCGGAAAGTTTCATTACCTGTGGTAAATACCCAACAGTCGTATCATTAGGAATAGACACTGTTCCACTGGTGGGCTTCTGTAAGCCACAGAGAATCTTCAACATTGTAGATTTCCCTGCACCATTCTTACCTACTAACGCTATCCTATCTCTCTCATTGACGACAAATGATACATCCTTAAATAAAGGCTTCACGCCAAATTCCACCGTCAGTCCATCTATTGATATCATCTCTTTCTTATACTTTGAATCTTTACTTTGAGTTTCATTATCTCTGCAGAAAGTTTTCCAACTTGTATACATCACAACGTTCAGAGTCTTATTCCCAAAGTCTTATGTCATGCAAAGATACTATTTTATTTTGATAAAGAGATGTTTTTATATACGTTAAAGGGAAAGACAATTGCTTCTATAAAAGAAAAAAGCTGTATTCAAAGCGAAGTTACGGGAAGACACGCATCAAATAAAAAGAACACACACAGCCTCAAAACCTGTATGACACGAATAAAGTTGCCCACATTATACTATTATGCAACATTGTGGCATGCAGACTTGTTATTTCCTAACATGCCACGTAATATTCTCTGTAGACATCTCGTGACCCTCCTCTGCAAAGTTGATTCCTTTAGGACTAGGACCAGTAACAGATATGTCCATTACCATAATTACATTACGTTTTAAGGTAACGGTTGTACTTGCTTCTTCTATACTACCATCAGCCTTTGTCCACTTCATCTTTACAGTAATATCTCCTTTATACCCATCTTTACAAGCATCACTAATCATATTGAAAGAATAGACAGATAACTTATCATAGGCTGGATCAGTGGACTTTACGGTAAGTGTATAATGGAGATAATCTATCTCTAACTCGCCTTCTTCTGGAGGGGCAATCTTAAAATGAAGTCCAAAAGCCGCATGCTTAAGATTAAGTGTTAGGTCATTAGCGCTCTTGGGATCAAAGTCTTCAATAACGGCATAAGATTTTATGAGTCTTGGGTACATTGTTATGTCCTTTGCAGAGACATTTGTCTTACCATCCAAGATATGACCCAAGTTATCTTTTGTTGACATAATGAAAGAATTCTCAACTTTAGTAGGCTTATCTGTTCCATGCAGGAAAGGCAAGAGATACTCATTATCTTTATTATAGATAGTATCTTCACCATTCTCTGTCATTAAGCACTCTATCTTATACAAACTACCTTCTGTCATTCTGATAGCGATATTAGAAGGATCAGAGAAAAGACCATAAGCATACTTCGAATAGGACTTCGCACCTTTTCGCTTTTCATAAATATTAAGAGCATAAAGCTTAGTCTTTTCTGCACGACTTTCTAAAATACCACTCATTCGGGGCTTGGAACCTGCCATCGCTCCTTCTTCTGCAAGATCTACATGAATTGCAGTAGGATGTACGGAGATTATTTTAGTAATCTTTTGTTCCTTACCCCTTTCTTCATCACCAGACAAAACGGCTTTCTCGCATGAAGTAAACACACATGCTATAAATAAAAGCCATAACCATTTAGTTGTTTTCATATTATTGCCTTTCAGTATATTAAATTCGGCTGACAAAGATAAAGAAAAAGTAAATACAAGTCAAGTCATCAGAGGTCTATAACGTTATTTAACATTATCAGAAAAACATTCCACTATAAATTGTTTCTGCATAATAACCTTTAATAAGATTTACAAGAATAAAGACATGCATACAATATAATTGTACAAAAACATCACCAAATGAGGAAAAACAGTAGACAACAGTGCTTATTCTGTATAGTTTTATGTGTTCAACCATTACTCCTCAACCCCTAATTCGTTTTTCATCTTAGTTACTGTCACATTTAACACTTCATATAATCAATTTATTATTAGATGTTTAGAGAAAAGTAAATGGTGATTGGAGTGACAGCAAAATTGAAAATGATATGTGGTAAGCAGCATTATGAGTACGATGCACCATAACTTACGCCAGTCCGGGTTCAGTTTAGTATATAAAAAGTCCTAACTTCCTTGATTCCTCCATATAAATAGGTAATGCTTCAGCTTTATTCTCATAATTTGAATGGAGTTTTCCATGTCCCCTCTGATCTTTTGATTACCAGGCAGAGGAGCATAGCTGGACTATTCCACATCTTACTGACAAGAAGGAAATTCAAAATATTTGGTACCTTCTATTATTTCTGGGGGAGCTTGAGGTTTGAAAACCATTAATACCAAAGGTTTTTCCTTAATAACATCATTTAATAAAAATATATCATCATCTATTAAGCATGATAAGTTTGTCAAGAATTCACAAATCTTATTGTGAACATCCAAACTATCAACAAATCTTGCATCAATGTCCATTTCTAACTGTTCTGTACTATTTAAGTACCACCTTAGTATGGGCTTTTTATATAAAAAAAGAGTTATAATCTCACTACAAATATCATGCTCTATACCTTCTGCAAAACCTTTAAATCTCTCTTCCATAGAAACAAAAGGAGTTTGACAGATATAGTTATAAATAGCTTTCAATGCGCCCTTTTTAAGGTGTAGAGCAATTACATCTCTGATATAATCGTCATTTGTATAATATATATTTTTTTTTATTTGATACCAGTCCATAACTACTATTTTGTTCGTTCTTTGAAATCTCTAAAGCCATTAAATTTTCCTTCACGACTTATGTTAAAGCCGCGTCCAGAAACTTTATCATATACTGTTTTTGTCCCATTTGTTTCTATATCAAGTTGTATCTTCATCCTCAACAGCCTTTGCTAAAGACCATGCAGGCGTATGTTTATATAACCTAAAATCATCTCCTAACATATCTTTTACGTTAGGCTCTATACAGGAAAAACAAACGAATAACACTAAGAATGAAAGGTACTTCATACTCATAATAATTTTATTCTTTATATCTTAAAATCCTTTCTATAAGTAAAATGAAAAAGCTTAAAATCCATATGTAGTATCCAATCTGCAATGAAACAATATCACTATGTTTTCCTGCTTCATTAATAACAATATAGGGGCATCCGTGGAATAAGCATCCTAAAATGAGACAGCCTGTTAATAATATTATACCGAGACATTTACTTTTTATAAATAAAGATATCAAGAAAAGAATATTCGCATACCATGATATATAATAAACAGTTAGTTCGCTATTTATAAATACTCCAGCCCATCCAAAAAATAAAGCTGTGTATCCCATGTAATCAAAGGAACTATCTCTTACAGAAAAGCATGGTAGAAAGCAGCTAATTATAAATGTAATTAGACCTATAAAAGTAATAACTCTCATGTTCATTTATACCCCTTTCTATTTAATTTGTTATAACTCAATCTGTAAAGTATGTCTTGAAAGAACTAACTTATTTATAAGTTATACCTACGCTATCTATATAATATACATCAGGAAAAGGTTCCTTTAGCAAAAATCGTACTACGATATGATTGATGATCGAGTCCCCGTAAATCTGATACAGGCTATCTGATTCTTGAGATGTTGAGATTTTTTGCTGAATTCCTTTACATTCTATTCTAAATCCACTACTTGTCCACCTCCCTCCAGAACCCGTTGGAATATAATACAATACTGGGAGTTGTTTGGTGAGATAACCTTTCAAACTTCTGCTTCTCAAATCGCATATACTATAAAAGATTAACCAAACTGCAAAAAACGCACAGCCTACAACATAAGAGTAGTAATGCAGTTTATTCTTTATTTTAAGTATTATATAAGAAAATAAAAAGATTAAAATGTTTAATGATATCATATAGAAATACGTATCTGTAATGACATTCGCTCCCATATAGAGTAGTATCAACAGCCCCGCTAAGGCCAAAAAATACCAAGTTGCTTCTTCCTTTAATATTTTTTTTAGATTCATCATCTCGTAATTTTTTTATAAATTACACTTCCTTCTTTTGAAACTGTATTCGTCCCTATACTATTAAAGAACCTTCTGGTACAGACTTTTCTTCTCATAGAACTTAGACGGAGCATTGCTCATCCGTAACCATAGGGATGGGAGATGTACAACTGAAAGCGTCTTTATGGAAAAGACCATACAGTATTGTGTATTAATCCCAATAGATAGAGTGTGGATTGAGTTCCCTTGTTATTTTAATCTCCTTATCTACATTGGCAACTAACATTCCATCAGGTTTTATGTTATAAATGCCATTTGAATAACATAATAACATTGTATCAATCCATAACTCTAATGAATCATAAATCATAATAGGATCTACAGATAATGTTACTTGTGGACTATAATAATATAGTGCTCCAATGGTTTTACTTTTCGGCGACAAATCAATCAGTATGGGATCTTCCATGATACCATTATAAATAAAAGGAAGCATCTTTCTATGTGCAAAAAAATCATCTGTTGTTGCATCTAACATGTACAAACTCGTAGTAATTGAAACTTTTGCGGGATTACCTATTGTAGAAAGTTTTACCTGATTATTTATATTAAAAAGAATATTCTCATCTGCCCCTGTAGCCCAATCATAAAAATCAAGTAGCATTTGAAGAGGGCACATTCCAAGATTTGTAAGCACATGAGCAGTTTGATCTCTGTCAAAACCATCATTACTATCTCTTAACAATCTAAGAATGGGGCTCTCTATTCGAATTAATTCACTTTCCAGTAAATTTAATTTCTCCTTTAAGTTCATCGTAAATTATCATTATATTGTTGATACTGCATTTCTATATTCATTGATGGTGTGGGAAATGTCAGTTGAGTTTCAGGGACATCATCCCCTCCTATGACGCTCATCACAGCATTGGAGAGACGAATATCCTACACCACAAACCGACACCCACTGTAAGGCTCAATGCCTGCAGACGCTCAGTGTTATGTGTTTTGTCATGGCTATGATGGCTATGTTATTCTCTTTTTGAAAAGAATAGATAATCCAAGCATAGCACTTTCTAAGGCAAATATACAACTTTATTTTGTAAATGTTTGAAGCAACAATAACCAGAATCGTGGAAAAGGATCATTCTCAGCATAACTTCTGCCTTTGACATTGTAGAATTTCGATGATATTTCCTTTTTCCTGTAGGTTTTAGCGTATATTTTGCTGTCATTGCATCAAAAAACTTGCAGAAGTCATCTGCCATACAAAATATTTCAGTAACTTTGTCCTCGGTGATCATAGCGATTTTTGTTTGTAACTGTTTGTATATTAGTTCTTTAAAGTTACAACAAATTTCGCTAATCACCAAATTTATAGACACTTATAATTCGTCGAACTCACGTTTATTATAAAAAATCTTTTTGGTTGATGGGAATTGTTACAGAATACTTTTTTTCAAATAGTTTTATAGGTGACAGACTATCTATATCCTCAATCACTTTATCTATTTTTTTATTTGAAGTTGGATATTCAACAGAATATTGCTTACCTTTAGTCAGGATTATAATGCCCCAAGTATCATTACTACCTCCAGGATAAAAATCATTAACTTCCTTTTCTGTATTTATAACCATAGAACAACCAAAACTAATCAGAAATATCCGAGTGTAAATCTTTAATTACCAGCATATTCTAAAATTTAACACTTTTCGGTTGCCATTTGTCGCTTCCCAAATTTCCACATATTTTTGAGACGTATTTCTGACGTGGAGAATTTGCGGGGCTTGTTTTTTGTCACACCGTGCAGACAGTTGACAAGGGTTTACAACCGTTTACGACAAGCGACAATAACCGCCCCGATATGCGGAAACAGTCACACTGTGTAGAAAAGCGACAATGGTTGACTTCCGTTCACATCCGTTTACCATTTCAGAGATATAGGATTGAAGAAATGAACCATTAAACGATAAAACGGTATGAAAGCAACCAGAAAATGCAGTTTTTGCGGCAAGTCCTTTGTAACCCGAAGCGGTATGCAAAGATATTGCAGTGAGGCTTGTCAGGCAGAAGCCAAACGAGCCAGAGTGATGCAGAAGAACAACCTCTTCAAAGTCGCCCAACCCTTGATGGAGATACAGCATCAGGAGTATCTCACCTTTTCCAAAGCAGCCATCCTCATGGGCTGTTCCCGACAGTACATTTACAAACTTGTAGCCATCGGCAAGCTGAAAGCCTCACGCATCAGCAACCGCATGGCATTCATCCGCAGAGCCGACATCGAGCAGATGTTGGAGGGCAATCCCTATCACCGCATCCTGCCCGGCAACACCTCCACACCAAGGAAATCATCTTCATCTTCCTTACCTGCCAAAAGAGAAAAAAGGGAAAAGGAAAGCGAAGAAGTGTTGGACTTCTATTCGGGCGAGGAGGTGATGTCCCTTTTTAAGGTAAAGCAGTCATGGCTTTACACTTCCGCCAAGCGTAACCATATCCCCATCTGCCGTATCGCAGGAAAGAACTATTACAGCAAGAAGCATATTGACGAGTTTTTCGGTGTGGCAGTTGATATTAGCGAAATTACCGACTGGCTACTGACCGAGGAGGTGGAGGAACTGTTCGGCATGAAGCCGACCGCACTCCGTGCCTACACCTATCGCCATAAGATACCCACTAAAAGAGAGTACGGGCGTACCTATTACTCCAAATCACATTTGAACGAACTCCGCAGAACTGACCTTGTGAACGATGAACGCTACTATACCGTTGAGCAGGTGCAGCAAATCTATGGTCTTTCGTCAGCCAACATCTGCCATATCGTCAAGGTGAAGCACATCGAAAAGATAAAGGTGGGTGTGAAAAACCTGCTTTTGCGCTCAGATGTGGAGCGTGTCATGGCTGAAAGGAACAAATAACCGTGAAAAATCGGGATTATCGAAAATTATTTCAAAATGATGTATCGTGGAGGTATTCACGGATATTTCACGTTGTTCCTTTGCCATCGGAAACATGGATACAACTCCAAAATGTATACAACCAATTAAAACATAATTATTATGAGTAAATGCAAAACAGTTACCTTGCGTAAGCGCAAGATTAAGAACGGGACACAGTATTCACTATGCCTTGACTACTATCCCGGCTACCGTGACAATGTCACCATGAGAGTGATTACACGTGAAGCCTTAGGAATTTACATCTTCGCCAAACCTGCAAACCAGCAGGAACGGGACTTCAACGCACGCATGATGAAGAAAGCGGTCATCCTGCGCAACCAGCGCTACGAAGCCATTTTCAATGAAAACAACGGCTTTTTTGACAAGACCAAGATGAAGGGCGATTTCCTTGCCTATTTCAAAGGACTGGCTGACCGCAAGAATATCAAGTGGCAGCACGTATACAAGCATTTCCAGCGGTTCGTGAACGGCAAATGCACCTTTGAGGAGGTGGATGTGGATTTGTGCCGCAAGTTCATGGAATACCTGCTTGATGCACCCCAATCCATCCACACCAACCAAAAGCTGCACATCAACTCCGCAGCAGGCTATTGGTCAACTTTCCGTGCCGTGCTGCACACCGCTTACCGTGACAGGAAGATAAAGGAGAACCCAAACGGCTTCTTAGACCGCATCGAGTGCATTCCCACCATCAGGGAGCATTTGAGCCAAGAGGAACTGATACGGCTTGCCGAAACACCCTGTGAGGAGGAGGTCTTGAAAAAAGCTTTTCTTTTCGCCTGTCTTACGGGACTGAGAAAGAGCGACATCAGACAGCTCACGTGGCAGCAGATACAACCATACACCAACGGCAGGATGTTCGTTACCACCCGTATGCAGAAAACCAAAGAAATAGTGCATAACCCCATCAGTGATGAAGCCTATGGACTGCTGGGAGAACGGGGCGAGGGACTTATCTTTGAGGATTTCAAGGACAAGATGCTGCAAGGACCACTCCAACGGTGGCTCACGGCAGCAGGGATAACCAAGAAAATCACCTTTCACTGTACCCGCCACAGCTTCGGAAGCCTGCACGTGGAAATGGGAACGGACATGGCTGTCATCCAAGCCTATCTCGGACATAAGAACATTACCACCACACAAATCTATTCCAAGATAGCAGCGCAGCAGATGTGTCAGGTGGTGGACAAGATAACCTTGAAGCGCAAGGAGGCATAAATGTCTCACATTGACAGGTATTCAGAGGGGCGGTTATGGCTACAAGGCTATAATCGCCCCTCTATGTTTTTGGCTTGATGCCACCATTTATAAGCCCCTCAGAGTATGAAACAGAGTATGATATGATGACATTTCGTGAAATACATTGAAAAAGACCGTTCTAACCGCAAATAACGGGCAGTAATTGGGAAAAATAGCATTAACTTTGCACAAAATAATACAGGAACATTCAATCTCTCAACGAAATATGGAATCATCAATCAAGGACAAATACATCATCTTGGGCTTTGTCGGCTTCGCCATCGTCCTAATATCTTCCATTGCCACGCTGGTAATAGCGGACAGCTTCAACCAAGACAACTTTGTCAGGTGGATAGTATTCGTATGCTGTAACCTGTTGGGATGGTTGCTCTATCTCTCCTTTCAGACACTTATCTTTGATACATACGAAATCTACAAAATCAAGTTCGGCAAGAAAGAAACGATTGCCGAAGCCATAGAGGTGCAGGAAGAACTGTCACAAAATACACTTGAAGAAGCCACATCTGTGCCTGGACCTACATCAGTCCCTGAGCCTGTACCCGAATCATCCCCGACAAAAGAAGAGACACTTATCCAAACACAACCGATAGAGCTTACTATCGCCCCGGATCTTCACGAAAAGAACCGTGCCAATTACGCAAGCAGAGAGCAACGGGAAAAGGAAGAGCGCATCCGCATGGTCATGGAGTATTGCCATTATTACCTGCCTCGCATTGCCGACCAAGAAACCGTGAACCACATCTGTACTGAGGTGGACAAATGGATGAATCTTAACACTTATACCCCGAAGCCCATACAAAGACCGTTTACCAAAGACATCAACAACATTCCACTCCGTCACTTCGTATGGAATATCTCTGAGCGTTTCCTGTACAAGAGATACTACAATGGGGATAACCGTGCCAAGTTCATCAAAGCCCTTTTCCCGAAATCGTTTGCTGATACAGACTTATCAACCATCAAGAATTTCAAGGTAGAGCCGTTAAAGACGGAAATTCCCATTGATGAACCCGAAAACGGCAAACTTGATTTCCACTATCCCGAGGATTATGTGCGGAATTAGGATAATCACGACACCAACGACAACCATCCGGTAACTCATAACCGCCTGTTTTACATCGTTTCCCGAGTAATTTTACCCGTCATTTATGGCTGGGCTTAATTATTCGGGAATTATTTTGCAATGACGTGTCGTGGAGATATTCACGGATATATCATTTCAGTCCTTTGCGCCAAGTCTTACAAAAGAGACGAGTACGCGAATGGAAAAATCAATTCTTACCTTCAACGACCTCCCCGAGGTTGTCGCTCAGCTTCGAGACGAAGTGATGAGCCTGAAAAGCCTGCTCGCCGAGCAGCGCAGTGTGAACAATGCCAAAACGGTGGACACCCACGTGCCCATGTCTGTGGACGAGGCAGCAGAGTATTTAGGTATCCCTAAGGGTACGCTCTACATGAAACTGTCAGAAGGGACAATCCCTGCCACCAAGCCCGGCAAACGCTATTGCCTTTACCGTGACGAACTGGACAAGTGGCTGGAAACCGCCCGAAAGAATCCCATACCGTTGTCAGACGAGGAACTGAACAAGTCCTTATCCTCTTCCCACCGTCGCAAGCCCAACCCACGTAACTGGTGAATGATATGGAAGAGGATAAGAACTATATCAACCTGATACGTGGCGACCTCACAAAAGCATCCCAAGCGCATAACGGTATGCCCGACAGTGTAGGCATGATGAATATCAAGACGGCAAACCAAACCATTCTTGAAGCATCGTTATTGCCTACGCCCCGTGCGCTGTGGGACAGCTTTTGGTACGAGGGGGAACTCTCCTGCTTGTTTGCCGATTCCAACGTGGGCAAGTCCATCCTTGCCGTGCAGATAGCCGACCGCATCGCCCGAACCGACAATGTGCTGTATCTGGACTTTGAACTGTCCGAAAAGCAGTTCCAGCTCCGCTATACCAACGAGCATGGAGAGCTCTACACCTTTCCCGACAAACTCTATCGGGTGTCTATTGACTGCAACCAGCTTTTGGATGCCAACTTTGAGGAAGCTATCATAGGCGGCATTGAACAGATGGCTGTGCAGACCGACTGCAAGATTTTCATCATTGACAATCTTACCTACCTGTGTTGCGCCATGGAGAAAGGCGATGCCGCAGGACGGCTGATGATTCAGCTGAACAATCTCAAAAAGAGATATGCGCTCTCTATCCTTGTCCTAGCACATACGCCCAAACGCTCTTTGGATTGTCCCATCACATCCAACGACCTTGCCGGAAGCAAACGGCTCTACAATTTCTTTGACAGCGTGTTCACCATTGGAAAAAGTGCCCAAGACGGAGGGCTTCGCTATGTGAAGCAGCTTAAAGTGCGCTATGGCACGTTCTCTCATGATGCGGATAATGTAATCGTTTACGAGATTGACAAGGTGGATGCTTTCTTGCAGTTCGTGTTCAGGGGCTATTCCACGGAAAAGGAACACTTGAAAAAATTGGGCGACAATGAATCAAGCCAAAGGGATTGCCAAATTCTGCAACTCTCCCAATCGGGCAAGTCCGTCAGGGAGATAGCCTCACAGGTGAATTGTGGCAAGTCCACCGTAAACCGTATCATCCAGCGCAGCAAAGAGAGTAAAAACGCAGGTGTCCCAAGTGTCCCACTGTCCCAACCCTTAGAGTGTGGGACAATGGGACAGGATGGGACAGCCGACAATCAACCATCAAAAACGGACTAAGCTATGGGCAATTATTCATTACAGAAGTATAAAGGAACGGCAACACGGCATACCTGCCCCAAATGCGGAGACAGGCATTCTTTCGTCTATTACGTGGACGAAAATAATGTGCCGTTGCATCCATCGGTCGGCAGATGTAACCACGAAAGCGGTTGTGGGTATCACTACACTCCGAAAGAGTATTTTCAAGAGCATCCTGAACACAGAACTACCAATGATTTCTCTTTTGACAGGCAAAGAGCAGAGCAGAAGAAAGTGAAGCAGCAAAGTAAGCCGACAGCCATCGGCTATATTCCCCCTCACTATGTGGAGAAGTCGCAAAGCGAGCGTAGCAATTTCTTCCGTTTCCTCTTCACACTCCTTACTTCCTACTATGGCGACAAGGCGAAAGAGGTGTTGAAGCGGTTGTTGGAGGAATACCGTTTGGGGGCTACCCGTGACGGCTCTGTTATCTTTTGGCAGATAGACAGGACGGGCAAGGTACGCACGGGAAAGGTGATGCAGTACAATCCCGAAGACGGACACCGTATCAAGGGAGGACAGACATCGGCAGTGAACTGGATACACAGCATATTGAAAAAGCAGCGTGTGTTGGCAGAGGATTGGCAACTATCCCAATGCCTTTTCGGGGAACACTTGTTGAAAACGCATCCCGACAAGGTGGTGGTCTTGGTGGAATCCGAGAAGAGTGCCGTTATCGGTTCTGCTATCTTCCCCGATTATGTATGGCTGGCTACGGGTGGTAAGAGTCAGATGAGAGAAGAGAAACTCCGTGTACTGTCAGGGCGAACCGTGCTTCTCTTTCCCGATGCCGATGCTTATGCCGAGTGGAAACAGCGAGCCGAGAGCATGTACTTTTGTAAGGTGGTGGTTTCGGACATCATCGAAAGGAATGCCACCCCGAAACAAAAAGAAGCCCATATCGACATAGCCGATTGGATTATCTTTCAGATACGGGAGGGCAAGGTGATGAGTACAGCCAACCACTTGGTCGAGGCTGAGAGAATCCTCCAGCGGATGATAGAGAAGAATCCCGTCCTGCAAAAACTGATAGACGATTTAGACCTTGTGCTGGTCGGTGCATCTCCAATCGGCAACGATGATGAAAAACCTCCCTGACGGAGGAGAGCGGAAGCCGTAGGCTGGAGTTTGCAGACAATGGCTTGCCATTGATATAGCCCACTATAACTACACGCTCCGCTTACGTAGTTGTGGGCTCTCCCGAGGGGATTAGGGTTTTACCCTAATGACCCACTCAGGGCGTTTCTCCCCTGAGAACCCAGAGCAAAGAGTGACCCTCTCTTTGCAATCTCCGCTTATGGGTTGCACCCCTAAGAACCCCATGCGTTTACGGACAGCGGAAAAGCAAACAATAAAGTACAAACCAAAAAACAAGTATCTATGGCAACAAAATCAAGCATACATATCAAGCCCTGCAACATCGCATCGAGCGAGGCTCACAACAGGAGGACTGCCGAATACATGCGCCACATCGGAGAGTCCAGAATCTATGTCGTTCCTGAACTATCCACCGATAACGAACAGTGGATAAATCCCGACTTCGGCAGTCCGGATTTGCGGATGCATTATGACAATATCAGACAGATGGTAAAGGAAAAGACCGGACGTGCCATGCAGGAAAAGGAGCGTGAACGCAAAGGCAAGAACGGTAAAATAGTCAAGATTGCGGGATGCTCCCCCATACGTGAAGGAGTGCTGCTTGTCAGGTCGGACACCACACTGGCAGACGTGCGTAAATTCGGTGAGGAGTGTCAAAGACGCTGGGGAATCACACCGCTGCAAATCTTCCTGCACAAGGATGAAGGGCATTGGCTGAACGGTCAGCCGGAAGCGGAAGACAGGGAAAGCTTCAAAGTCGGGGACAGATGGTTCAAGCCGAACTATCATGCCCATATCGTTTTCGACTGGATGAACCACGAAACAGGAAAGAGCCGAAAGCTCAATGACGATGACATGATGCAGATGCAGACCCTTGCATCCGACATCCTGCTGATGGAACGCGGGCAGTCAAAGGCTGTCACTGGTAAGGAGCATCTGGAACGGAACGACTTTATCATTGAGAAGCAGAAAGCTGAACTGCAACGCATGGATGCAGCCAAACGGCACAAAGAAGAACAGATAAATCTTGCCGAGCAGGAACTGAAACAGGTGAAATCAGAAATACGCACTGACAAGTTAAAGAAGACAGCCACCACGGCAGCGACAGCCATAACTAGTGGAGTTGCTTCTCTTTTCGGGAGTGGAAAACTGAAAGAACTGGAACGTGCCAACGAAAAACTGCAAGACGAGGTTTCAAAACGGAACACCAATATTGAAAAATTGCAGAGCCAAGTACAGCAGATGCAGAAACAGCATGATACGCAAATCCACAATCTCAGAGAAATGCACAGGCAGGAACTTGACATGAAAGAAAAAGAACTGTCACGGCTCGCCAGAATCATAGACAAGGCTTTCAGGTGGTTTCCGATGTTCAGGGAAATGCTGCGCATGGAAAAGTTTTGTGCCATGCTGGGATTCTCTAAAGAAATGACTGAAAGTCTTATAGTCAAAAAAGAAGCCCTGAAATGTAGCGGTAAAATCTATTCCGAGCAACACAGGCGGAACTTTGATATAAAGGATGATATTTTAAGGGTGGAAAATGACCCTGACGATGAAAGCAGGCTGAACCTGACAATAAACAGGAAGCCGATTGCCGACTGGTTCAGGGAGCAATGGCACAGGCTTAGATATGGAGCAAGAGTGCCGCAACAGGAAGAAAGAAAAAGTAGAGGATTCAAATTATAATAGAAGCAATTTGATTAGTAATCTAAAAGCACTCCGATAACGATTAGAGTGCTTTTAGATTGTTTATCATTAATTATCAAAGCAAGTGCAGTTTAAGATTTTACTGAAGTTTGCATTAATAAAGAATATACTACAGCTGATATATGCGCAACATATTGTGACGCTTGTGATTCATTTCCCTTGAAATCCTTAACAAATACCGCTAAGGTATAACTGATATTATTAGGCAGACATATATAGGCAACATCATTGTGAGCTGCAAGAACACCATTTTCATTAACATAACCTGAACCTGTCTTATGCGCTATAACAACCCCTTCTTTATCAAGAAGTGGAGCTGCTATCCTATCTACACCTGTTTTGCATTCTTTTAACGTATTCTTAATGAAACTTTGTTTCTCATCATCGATAAGACCTTCAGTAAACAAACGATTCATCAACATTGCAGCACCAAGAGGAGATGTATAGTTAGAGTAAGCCTTGTTATGGTCAGCCGACATTTCCTCTTCCGTATAAGCTATCTGAAAACTTGAACGAGGAATGAGTGTGGCTATAAAACTATCTGTTTGAGCGACATTAACCATATCCTTAAACATAAGGTTGCTTGCATTGTTGTCACTCTGAGTAAGAGTATAACGCAGCAAATCTCTCACTGTCAATGATATGACTGGCCCTGAATAATCTTTCAGCATAGGACTCCAAGTCTTTGGGTCAAGTTTATCCCTATTTATATTTACTAAGGTATCAAGTGAAATTCCTTTATTGTCAAAGTCATTACAAAGAGCTAATGCCTGATGAACCTTAAACACACTCATCATAGGATAAACACTCTTATTATTGACCTTAACCGTATCTCTGTTATTAACAATAACCGCCACACCAATTTCGCCAGGACAAGCTGAGACAATTTGAGAAATGCTATCAGTCAAAACATTTGTTAAAGGAGGATTTGCGCTATCTTTTGTCGCTGATTTATGGAACAATGAAAATACCAAGATGAAAATGCAAACTAAAGCTATACTCAAAACTACGATTTGTTTTTTTCTGTTTTTTTCCATGTTTATATTATTTATATTTGTTTGACGAGAATATCTTTATTTGCCGACAAAGGTACATAACTTTACGGAAAAATATGTTTCTAAAATATATAAATAGACAGCTGTGGGGAAAATGTGGGGAAAAATTAGATAATTACAAAGGCTAAATGACTGGAAATAATCACTTAGCCTTTTAATCCGTACCCAGACCCGTACTTCGTAATTGCTGCGCCCATCATTCAAGACTGTCAAATCGGGTCTTTCCTGTCAAGCCAATGATGCCTATGCGTATGCCAAACACATGGATTACGGATTTCTCGTTCCGTGAACAAACACTTTATCCGCAACTCTGCTATGTGGTGTATTGGCTTAACTCCATTTCTATGGGCAACACTTTTGTTGCAGATTTCAAGCAGCTTTTATCGAAATACCCATCAGTAAGAACTCGTTTATTAGGCTTTCCTCATAATTGGGAACAAGAGCCTTTGTGGAGATAAAATAATTGCCCTGTTTCTTAAAAAGCACTGGGGCAAACCAGCTCCGTCTTTAATTGTTTCCAATAAATGGATTGTTTCAAGCCCCTATAGAAAGAGAACAAAAATTCCTGTGTGAAAATTAATCTACGACAAGGAGCAAGCAAGGAGCAATATCAAACAAAAATCAATACCTTTGCAGTACATATGAGATAGACCAAAACAAAAGTGGAATATCGGAAACGAATAGCAAGGAAAAGAGAAGAAACGACCCAAGTTGATGTCCTTTTTGAGTTAATAATCAATAAAAGCGTTAAATCTTCACCTTTTAGAATGTGCAATTAAAAATAACAACCATATTTCTGACTTATTATCTATAAAATATTGAGTAATAATCGGTTGTAAATACCTTTTCTGAAATCAACATTTTTAAATCATTATAAAAATTAGAGTATTGCATTCTTGTAATTTTCTTATTTCTTGTTTTTACAATAGCATCCAGGAATTTCGTATTTAACGGGATCTGTTTATTATTATAAACATTCTTTAGAAAAGTAGTAGAGCGTTGTCCTACGGAGGTACTAATCATTTGATGATTAATTTTTATAATATAACAATTCTGGATAGAGCTTGTTTGGAAACATATTATATATGAATCTTTTGGATCAACAGAATCATGACACCCTATGAAAATTATACATAGTAATAAATATATAATTTTAATATTCAACTCTTTCATTATAACCATGTTCTTTTCTTAAAATGTTTTCAGCAAATTGTGATTTCCCACTTGTGCCTTTTGAAGAATTAATAAAGATTGATTTTATACCCGTCGTTTGCAAGTCTTCAAGTTCATCAGTTATTTTATAAGACAATCCATATGGTCTTGTGACTACGTATTGTTCAAGCGCAGCATCCTACTTATTGCTTGTCAGACTCTCCACCTGTCCTGCTGCATTGTTGTGATAAGTTACCACTTCTCCGTCAGGATAAGTCATCGTCTGCACACGCTTCTAGCTATCATAGGTGGCATCATAGACATAAGTCCCGATATCCGTCACACTTGCTATCACCGTACGGACGGTAAAAAGTTATTTTCATAGACGAAGGATTATATTTATGAAAACAAATCATGGAAAAAATATAATAATTCATGATAGAAATGAGAACATCTATCTTTCCAACTCCAAGGTTTATAAATAGAATTAATATTAATATATTTAAGCAATTTATCATTCTTCATTGGAGAATTATAAAAATATAGTATGTCATCTACCATAAAATCAAGATAAACGACAGCATATTCAACTCTTTTCCCTATTAGCCGATATTTTTTTCTAGAAATATCTATTTCCACAATATATGTTCTTAGACTGTTTGACCTGTTTCCTGTTTTCATCTGATAGAGAGGTAGATATATATACTTATTATTTTTTATGATTGGCCCCCCAAAACCATCATAATCGGGAATTGTGAGTTGTATGTCATTTATAAATAATTTCCCACATAATGGACCTTCTTTTCCAAAATTATGCAAATCCTTAAATTGAATCCTACAGGAAGCAACCTCGTAAGAAGATGGGAATCTCCAAGGATTTCCCATTTCCGCATATACAATACTTTTTTTCATTAGACTTCTATTTAACCCTATTTAAATTACCCACTGTAAAATATTGAGTTCTTCCCCCTATCCATTGTCCTCCCTGCGACTTTGCTGTTCCTTTCATCATAATAGTGTGTGTGGTGAGTTTAGGGCATAGATTGAAGGAAGAAACGAGAGACACCTGTCCCTGCTGTGACTTCCAATCACAGCGTAAAGAGACCTGGTTCTCCTACACCACAACAACTCCTCCACCGTAAGACCTAATGTCCGCAGACTCCTATGTCATGTGTTATTTTAAGGCAAATATACAACTTAATTTTGTAAATGGGTATTTAGAATATGGGAAAACGAGGATGGATAAGGGTGCGTTGTGCGTGTAAATGTAACCAAACGAGAAGCATCAAAACCCCTAATCTAGTTTTGTTTTTAGTTGCTGTCACTTTTAACACTTCGAGTAATTAACTTATAATCAGTAGATTAAAAATAGAAATGGAGTGACAGAAATGACAGCAAAATCAGAAATGGTATGTAATCGGCTTTTGTCCTTGGGTGGAGAAAGGGCGACTGATAGTTATGGGATACACCTGTCCATGGTAAAACGCTCCAGCGCAGGTCCTTGTAAGATTATCCATCCCGATGTATACCACAGAACCATTACGGACTAATCAGAAATATGTTTACAGTGAATTGAAGCTGCGTGCCCACAAAATCTGGAGTTATGCAAAGCATTCGGACTTGTATGCCATTCTCTATCAAAGACTTACAAATGACTTTCTAAAAGATGCCCTTTTACGCTGCAAAAGGGCGTCTTTTACACCTCAAAAGAGCATCTTTTACCGTGTGAAAGGGCATCTTTTACGTGGTAAAAGAGCATATATAAAACTAAGATTAAGAATAATATTTACAACAGGCAAATTATAGACCCAGTTAGGCAGATACTAACAAACAGCTTCAGCCCCAACTATTGAGAATTGTGAAGGATAGCTATGAAAAGGAAATTGTCTGTATTCTCAGCATAAACGAGTCATTACACAGGATTAAAGTCAGAGTTCATAAAGCCCGCAAAGAAGAAATATAGCTAAGAGTACAAACAACAAAAGAGGAATATCAACTAAGATATTCCTCTTTTGTCCAAGTGATTCCGTTGGAATCTTTTGTGATTCGGCTGGAATCATTTTACGAACTCTTGTGCCTTGATGTAATTAAATATGTATCAATGTGTTGAACGGATTTATTAAACATTCACTTTGTATTGAACTTTGCGGTGGTAACACACCGGTAACACATTTGGTACATGACCCAACAAGAATCATTAGCACATATTCTATCGAGGATGTTTTTAACTTGTTCAAAGAGCTACACTACCGTATTTATATATCGGAGTGTTTGAGGAACATGGTGCATCAAGAAGTTAAAAACTTAGCATAACACCTACTCCATCTAAATAACGGAACAAAGATAGTAGTTTTTCTTGAATACAACAACTAATTTCGCAAAAAAATATCAATGGAACAGCACAAAAATAATTATTGTATAACCACAAAAAACATCAATGATAATACACAAAACACATCAATATAGTTGTTGTAACAAATAAATTTATTATCTTTGCAAAAAAGATAAACTGATATGGAGTATTATAGTAGAATGGCAGATGGATTACTTGCCGATCATCTTGATTCTGCAGGTGCGGTATTGATAGAAGGTCCGAAGTGGTGTGGAAAAACAACTACTGCCACACAACAGGCTGCAAGCGTCATAAAGTTACAAGATCCTGATATGAGAGAGCGTTATTTCTCTGCCGCATCCATAAGACCATCTTTATTATTGGCAGGTGAAACGCCTCGCTTGATAGATGAATGGCAGGAAATCCCCATTTTGTGGGATTCTGTGCGAACGATGGTGGATGAACGGAATGATGTAGGTCAGTTTATCTTGACAGGTTCTAATTCCATAGATAAAAGTGCTATCAGACATTCGGGGACTGGTCGTATTGCAACAATGGAAATGCTTCCTATGAGCCTGTTCGAGTCCAAGGAATCATCTGGTACAGTTTCATTGAAAAAGTTGTTTGATGATCCTCTTTTAGATGTTGACGGCAAAACATCACCGATGCAGTTGGAAGACTTGATTTTTGCAGCCTGCAGAGGAGGATGGCCAGCTGCATTGAACCGTAAAACGGACAAAGCACGTCTTCAGGTTGCAAAAGACTATATCAATAGCCTTTGCCGAATAGACATTTCAACCATAGATGGTGTTGCACGCAACGAAAAGCTTACTCAGCTTATTCTTCGTACTTACGCCCGCAATGTCTCGACACTGGCAAAGAAGAGCAATATGCTGAAAGATATTAGGGCAAATGTAGAAACCTGTTCAGAAAACACGTTGAATGATTATCTGAACGCATTGACTAAACTCTTCGTCATACAAGATATAGAGGCTTGGAGTCCGGCGGTCAGGTCGGCATCAGCCATACGTCGCGGTGTAAAAAGAGAATTTGTAGATCCGTCTATCGCAGTAGCAGCCTTATCTATGTCTCCAGAAACATTGCTTATGGATTTGAAGACTTTTGGCTTTGTTTTTGAGTGCATGTGCATTCGTGACCTGAAAGCATATTCTCAGGCCTTAGGGGGCTATACCTCCTATTATCATGACCGATATGATTTAGAGGCAGATGCTGTTCTTCATCTGGAGGATGGAAGGTATGCGCTCATAGAATTCAAACTTGGAAGCAGGGAAATCGAGGAAGGAGCAGAACATCTTTTAGAGATTAAGCGTCTCGTCCAGCAATATAATGAAAAAGAAAAGCAGATTCGGCTTCGTGAACCAGACCTGCTGATGGTAATAACTGGAGGTGCTATGGCTTATTCAAGACCTGACGGAGTAAAAATAATACCCATAGGATGTATGAGAGATTAAATATGTGGTAATCCAAAGGATTCATTTAGCATCTTTATCCAACAGACAAAGATAGCAGGGTTCCAAAATTTATAGAGGTATGGCCAATAACGGTCATACCTTTTTTGTGTCGTTTTACATACAAGACACCGTTAGTCTTCAAAAATCCCATTAGAACCTGCCAAGTAGTGTTAAATAGTTGGTTGGTTGGTAAGTTTTGATGTCTTTTCTTTCTTTTTCCAGATTTTTTGATTATATTTTTGCAGCATTAAATCAGAAGAAACAAGTACAAAATGGCTGGAAAAGGATTTAGTGCTATTCTACACGTCCCCAAAACAGGGACCGGAATCTTTCTACTTTTGAATACCGGAGCAATATCGCTTCGGACTAAAATTTCATCAACATGAAAGTAAAAGTAGAAAAGGTAATCCATCCCTCAGCATGGATCAACGGCATCAGTGTCGGAGAGGTAAGAGTGGCCAACATTCCCCCAATGCGTGCGCACGCTGTGCGCAACCTGGCAAGCAGATTCAACCGCCTCTTGGGTGAAGAAAAGGACCGCTTCCTCCATGTTTCTTACAACAGCTACGCCCATCGTATGGCCATCTGTGCCATCAGTATGGATCAGCGAGCCCTTGAACTAAACTCATTTGCAGATAAACATGAATGGACAAAGGAACTGCCCAAAGGATTCTTCGACAAAGAACCATGGGAGGAAGGACAAGAGTATGAGTAATGCCACGGACAACAACCACGGCATAGTAGATACCTCGGACACCGTTTATACCGTGCCCGATGTCGCCCGCATGTTCGGACGCAAGGAATGTACCATACGCAAGCGCATCGAGAAGGGACTTATCCCCGCCCACAAGATGGGACGCTGCTGGTACATCCTGAAGTCGGAACTGGTGGCGGGACTGAGAGATACTTAGCAGAATCCTCTAAATAACAAGTGACTAAGTAGAAGCCCCCAGCCGACCAGCTGTGAAGCCAGTCGGCTGGGGCATTTTTTGTGAACATTGAAATTATTAGAGGATGAGATGATACCCAAGACCATCATAGAAAAGATACTCGATGCGGCACATATAGAAGATGTGGTTGGCGAGTTCCTGCCACTCCAAAAGCGTGGCACCATCTATCGTGCGCTGTGCCCCTTCCACCAGGAGAAGACGCCATCGTTCACCGTTACGCCCAACCGCAGCATGTTCTACTGTTTTGGCTGCCACAAGGGAGGCAACGTGATCACCTTCCTGATGGAGCATGAGAACATGACCTACCCGGAAGCCGTCAGGTGGCTGGGTAGGAAGTACGGCATCGAGGTGGAGGAAAGAGAGGAAACCATCGACGAGAAGCAGCAACGGTTGAAACGCGAGTCGCTGCTGATTGTCAATACTGCCGTGCATAAGCATTACCGTGAGGTATTCCTGCGCTACAAGCCTGCCCAAGATTATGCCTACCGCCGCTGGGGGCAGAAGTATTGCGACGAGATAGAAATCGGTTTTGCGCCCATCGACGGCAAAGCCCTCGCCCATCGACCTCTGCAAAAGGAGTTTCTTCAGGAGTTGGGACTTATTAACCCACAAGGCTACGACTTCTTCCAGAACCGCATCGTCATCCCTATCAAGGACCGCTACCAACACATCATCGGCTTCACGGCAAGGGTGATGGACGACAGTCAGCCCAAATACCTCAACAGCAAGGAATCCCTTCTATACAGCAAGCGCAGCACCGTCTTCGGGTTGGACGTGGCATGGCGGGCAGCGGGCAAGACCGGGCAGATGTACCTCGTGGAGGGCGCACCCGACTGTATGCGTCTGCACGCCATCGGGGTGCAGAACGCCGTGGCCGACCTCGGCTCGGCGTGGACTGTGGAGCAGTTTCAGCTCATCAAGAGGGCTGCCAACAAGGTGTGCTTCATTCCCGACAACGACCCACTCAAGGGTGGAGCCGACTATGGCACGGGCATCGAGGCGGTGATGAAGGCTGGTAAACTCGCCACCGAACAGCACCTTACGGTGTCGGTCAAGGAGATAACTACCACGGAGGAAGGCAAGAAAGAAGATCCCGACACCTATTTCAAGAATCAAACCCTCTTCAAGGCCGTCGAGGAAGAGGACTTCATCCTGTGGCTGGCCGCCAAACTCTTTGAAACGAGCGGCAACACCGAGCAAAAAAGCGATGCCGTGAAGCGGATAGCCCATCTGCTCTCCTTTATCGACGACGATACCAAGCTCACCATGTTCATCGATGCCCTCACGAAGTACCACCGGGGCAAGCTCTTCTGGCAGAAAGCCATCGAGAACGAGCGGACGAGGCGCGACAGTCCGAAGGAGGACGATATCGACCTGAACCGCCAGTACGGATTCTGGATAGACCGCGGCAAATACTTCTCCACCACCGAGAAGGGCGGCGTACTCGAATGGAGCAACTTTACCCTTACGCCGCTCTTCCACATCAAAGACCCGCTCATGGCCAAACGCCTCTACCTGCTCACCAACGAACTGGGCGTCAAGGAGATTGTGGAGATGGAGCAGGAAGACCTTATCTCACTGCAAAAGTTCCGTCAGAAGCTCGAATCGCTCGGCAACTTCATCTGGAAGGCCAGTGAGAAGGAACTCATCAAACTGAAGAGTTTCCTCTACGAAAAGACCGAGACGGCTGCGCAAATCAAGCAGTTGGGCTGGAACAAGAAGGGCTTCTTTGCCTTTGGCAACGGTATCTTTGACGGTCGGCAGTTCCACGAGGTCAATGAGTACGGCATCGTCCACCTGGGCGAGAAGGGCAATTTCTATCTTCCCGCCCTCTCTCGGATTTATAAGGAGAACACCGACTACTTCCGCTTCGAGCGGCAATTCGTGCATTTCAACTTCTCCATGATCAGCCTCCGGGACTTCACCCGTCAACTCTTCCTCGTCTTCGGCGACAACGGCAAGATCGGCTTCTGCTTCTATCTCGCCACGCTCTTCCGCGACATCATCACCCTCACCACACGTTCCTTCCCCATCCTCGACCTCTTCGGTCCGAAGGGTTCCGGCAAGAGCGAACTGGGCCACACGCTCATGTCGTTCTTCGTGATCGACAACATACCGCCCAACATACAGAACTCCACCATTCCCGCCCTCAACGACACCGTGGCTGCCGCTGCCAATGCCCTGGTGCATATCGACGAATACAAGAACGGCATCGACACCGCCAAGATAGAGTTTATCAAGGGGCTTTGGGACGGCACGGGTCGCACGCGCATGAACATGGCCACCGACAAGAAGAAGGAAACCACCGCCGTGGATGCGGGCGTGATTATCTCCGGGCAGGAGATGCCCACGGCCGACATCGCCCTCTTCAGCCGACTCATCTTCCTCTTGTTTCCCAAATCGAACTTCACGGCAAGCGAGAAGGCGAACTATCAGCAATTGCTGCAAATCCGCTCCAAGGGACTGAGCCATCTCACCCTCCAGCTGCTTGCCCACCGCGACAAGTTCGGCCAGTGCTTCTACGACCAGTACCGGCAGACGCTTGACGACGTGAACAGTCGCCTCACGAGCCACACCATCATCGACCGAATTGTTCAGAACTGGGTGATTCCCCTCACGTCCTTTCGCTGTTTGGAAGGGAAGTTAGACACCACTTTATCCTACAAAGAACTGCTGGAGATCACTGTCGAGGGTATCGTCCATCAGAACATGGAGTGCAAGACCAACGACGAGTTGGGCAGCTTCTGGCGCATGGTGCAGTTTCTCAACAGCGAGGGTGAGATCAACGAGGATGCCGACTTCAAGATCAAGGCCGTGAGCCGCTTCCGTTCCACCCTCGTCAGCGAGACCGTCTGGACCGAGCCGCGCAAGATACTCTACCTACAGAAGACCCGTATCTTCATGCTCTACAAGCTCAATGCCCACCGCAACGGCGAGACCTCCCTGCCCGAGGAGTCGCTGCGCTACTATCTTGAAAACAGCAAAGAATATCTGGGCGAGCAGCGCATGACTTACCACGTCATTAAAAAAGGCAATCAAGTCCTCGACTTTGAGCACCGCGATGCCAAGGGGCAGCCCACCAAAATGTCCGTGCAGCAGCGTTCCTACTGCTTCGACTACGAAAAGCTCGTCGAGGCGTTTGATATCAATTTGGAGATGTCTCGTAATGAAGATATTTGAATATCGTGATTGTCTCACAAAAATATTCATTTATTATGTTATAACATGAATAATTTAGGTGTATGGTAATGTTTTAACAATGAAAGCTTGTCGTTACACAAATAAAACACTAAATTTGCAAAGCGAATTATTGTGTGTTAGTAATTATGATTAATTCTGACCAAGTATTATCCCTGATACGGAATCATTTGAATAATGATGATGCCCAGTTCAGGAAGGTGGCTTTACAGATATCAGCTGTAGAAGCCAAGAATGGTCATGTTATTTTAGCACGTACCATTCAAGATTTACTCGGTAAATCCAAGACTTCATTTAGTCCACTTCATATTTCTCCGAAGCATAAAGATGTAGAAGATCTTTTATTGCAAATTGAAAGTGATGAAGACTTGAAAAGTCTCATTACATCAGATGAGAACATTGAGAAAATCAACAGAATCATCAAGGAATATTTGAAACGAGACAATCTTCATAAGTATGGACTTGACAATAGACGAAAACTGTTGTTATATGGTGAATCCGGAACAGGTAAAACTATGACAGCTAATGTTCTGTCTAGGGAACTAAATCTTCCTTTCTTTGTAGTACGTACAGAAAAGGTTGTTACGAAGTTCATGGGAGAAACCGGGTTGAAACTAAGTAATATCTTTGATTTTATCTCCGAAGTACCAGCTGTATATCTTTTTGATGAATTTGATGCAATTGGAGCTCAAAGAGGAATGGACAACGAAGTTGGTGAGCAACGTCGTATTTTAAACACATTCTTACAGCTCTTAGAAAGAGATTCTTCTGAAAGTTTTATTATCGCAGCAACAAACAGCATCGAATCAATAGATAAGGCTATGTTCCGCAGATTCGATGATGTGATAGAATATACTTTACCAGATTCAAAACAACGTCTAAAGCTTTTAAAAGAATATTTATATACGGCAAAGGATCTTGATTTTTCAATGGTCGAGCCTTTGTTTGACGGAATGAGTCATGCAGAGATTAAAATGGTCTGTGCTGACATATTCAAAGAATCCCTTTTAAACGATACACCTATCAACATTAATCTTGTAAAAACCGTTCTTGATATGCGTAGCATTTTGGTACGCAATATCGGGTAATATTTTTATGCACAAAAAACATTTCTTCTTAGGTAATCAAATAGCTGAGAATAAAGGATTTACACCCCAACCGCAAGGAGGTGGCTCTCCAGCAGAATTTCCACAATACGATAATAGAAGAGCTCATGCAGATGCATTAAAACAGCAATATGCTAATGCATTTGCAAATGCAATTAATGAGCAAGAGCCACTTCTTCAGTATGGGCAGCATACGGCTGATGGTGCCTATCTGGATTTTACCGTACCACAAAACATGATACCTTCATCTCTTGACACCCAAAGAGGCGCTCGAATAATGAAGATCCATAAAAAGGATTCAGAGGATGATAATGTTGATGTAACAGTTTTTGTTTCGAACAAACATAAAGATTGGTTTGATAAGAAGGCTGATAAATTTGCTACAGCAGAGACAGAAAAGAAAAAACCATGCAATGAATCTCTTATCGCTCCAATACAAGGTATTTCATCAGCAAAAATAGAATCCCTATTTGAGTCAAAAGACGAATATGAAGCCTTAGGACCTGCAGAGGAAATGGGATTCGAATTGTGGATTTGTAAGACAGATGATTATAACATCAATGATATTCAGATCGTTTTAGATGACCTGAGTATAAAATGTCAAATAGAACAACGGCTGCAATTTGCGGATGTTGATGTTTTTCTAATTACAACAAACAAGACCGTTCTTGCACAATTGCCATACCACATGGCAAACATATCTGAAATCCGCCGTTATAAGCAGCCATCTATTTTAACAGAATCTTCAGAGGTCAGTCGAGAATGGACAGACATACTTGCAAACGAGTTACAGTTTGAAGAATCTGATGTTCACATAGGTATTTTAGATAGCGGTGTAAATAATGCGCATCCATTAATAGCTCAAGCACTCCCAGACAGTCGTATGTCCACTGCTATCAATGTTCAAGATAACCTAGATCACATAGATCATGGAACAGGAATGGCAGGCTTGGTTCTCATGGGAGATTTGACAAAATTGGCATACGATAGAGGAAATTTACCAGTTGTCCAGCATAATTTAGCTTCTGTGAAGATTGTAGATGCAAATTACTCCACAGCCCCTTCATTTTATGGCGCTGTTATTGAAGATGCTATATCTCAAAGTCAAGACATGGGAGCTGATATTGATTGTATGGCGGTAACAGATTCAATTTCTGATGATGGAAAACCTACATCTAGTTCAGCTGCTCTTGATGAAAGTATTTATCATAGTGGAGAATGTGATCGCCTAGTATTGGTTTCTGCTGGTAATATATATCAAGATGATGTAGACGCCACCAATTATATTAAATCATGTAAGGCAAATGCTATAAATAGTCCTGCTCAGGCATGGAATGCTCTAACGGTTGGCGCATATACAGAACTTTCTATACCTGCAGATAAGACTGCTAAAGGAATAGCGTCCCCTAAAGGAGTGTCCCCATATTCATGTACTTCGTTTAGTTGGCATGAAGAAAGAGTTAAACCAGAAATTGTAATGGAGGGTGGAAATCTGGCATATAGTCCATCTATGGGTTTATATCCTGACGAGGATCTGTGCCTTATCACAACCAGCAATGATTTACGTTCCCCTCTTGAGACGTTTAATGCTACAAGTGCTGCAACAGCTCTTGCTGCGCGTCTTGCAGCAAAGATAAAGGTAGAGAATCCTAATTTAAGTATGCTGTCAATCAGAGCGTTGATGGTACATTCAGCTCGTTGGACAGATGAAATGAAAAGTATTGATGACGGAAGACCTCAAGATATAATACCACTCTGTGGATATGGCGTCCCAGATGAAGATATAGCAGCATATAGCAGTGAAAAATATGCAACTTATGTATTTGAAAATGAATTAAAGCCATACAAGTCCGGGGGGACGAATACATACAATGAAATGCATTTCTATGCTTTGCCATGGCCTGTAGACGTACTAGAAGCAATGCACGATGAAGTTGTAACTTTACGTATAACTCTGTCATACTATGTCGAGCCGGCACCAGGAAAATCCGGAAAGAACAATAAATACCGCTACCCATCAGCCACTTTGCGTTTTGATGTAAAAACTCCAATTGAGAACGATTCAGAATTCTTGCTCGCCACAATAAACTCGAAGGTGAAAAAACAAGTGACAATAATTCGACACGATGGAATATCGGACAGCAGCGTCGAGAAAGAGGTACCGTCCAGTCAGACTGGTTCTCATGTACGGCACAAGAGTTAGCAAGCTGTGGGCAAATTGTTGTGTTCCCAGGTCCTGGTTGGTGGAAAGAGCGTAAGCTTGAAAATGTCGATAATAAGATAAAGTATTCACTTGTGGTATCAATTCAGACGGAGAAAACTGAAATTTACCAAGCTGTAGAGACCGCTATTGCAAACAGAATAGCAATTCCAATTTCGAATCATTATTAAAAAGTATGAGGTTGCTTGATGGCCACATGAACCAAATCATCAACAAACTGGAAGCGCACGAGAGCAAGACTCCCTCACGCTGGCGCGAGGCGGCTGAATACCGCCAGGCCAACAAGTCGTGGCTCCGCCACTCGCAGCGTATTGCGATGCTTATGCTCGACAAGATGGACGAACTCCATCTTACCCAGACAGAACTTGCCCGGCGCATGGGCTGCTCGCAGCAGTACGTGTCGAAGATACTTCGTGGCAAGGAAAACCTTTCCATCGAGACACTATGTAAGATAGAGGATGCCCTCTCACTCCATTTGCTCCCCAGCGAGGTAGAAGCCGTATGATGAAGCTATACTCACATGAAGATATGCTCGACCAGGTGTTGGGCAGCAAAGGCACTCCTGCCCGTAATGCTTATGAGCAGAAAATCAACTACCTCTTGAAAGATAAAAGAGATACGCATTAAGAAAAGATACCAAAGGTTTGTATAGATAGGATTTATACTGTATCTTTGCACCGCTAGAACCCACCAAGCCTCTCAACGATGCTCAAATGAGTTTGCAAATGAGGGCAATGGAAAGTGCACTTTCACATTGCCGAATGCAGCAAGCATTATACAAATGTGCGGGTCGTTTTTTTACAAAGCCGCCATTACCAAGGTGTAAGTCCTTGTAATGGCGGATTTTTATATTCGCAACTTTTTCAGAAAGGAACTTGTTGAAGAGAATAACAATTAATCGTTTCCAAATCAATGATTAATGGACAATATCTTATCATAGCTCACACCATTATATTCGTTCCTACGCCCTTTCAGCACAACTTTCATGGAGTCGAGAGGTTGATAACTGTGACGTTTGTAGAAATAAATTCTACTATATAATAGCATTTTAGTTGTATCTATGTCTATCATTTCACTTGCAACATCATACTTGAGAGAATGTCTGTCGCTTATTTTTGGGGGAAAGATAGCAAATTTGCCTTGTTGTTTGATTTTCCATAACAATTCATCGGTGCAATATTCCTTGATGATTTGCTGTAAAGATTCTGCGTCAAAAGGTTTGTAAAGACATTCATGGGAATATAACAAATAAAATTCGGTCACCAAATCTGATTCGTCTAAACTCTGTGGCATCAGGTATTTGTTGACGTTACCGTCTTTAGAGAATGCTAAAATGTAAGTGTATCCATCGTCTGTTTCAGGTAGGTATGAACCTACAAATAGATAGACTGTCGTATTAGAAACAGCAAAGAGGGGTCCGGCATATAGTTGTCGTTCATTATCTGGACTCCCTAATAGCCATGGCGTAGTTACAGCCTTTTGATGGAAAAGTGTTTTGCCATTTTTGGCAATTGTCACAAAAAGCGTTTTATCGTAGAAGTTCTCATTTTTTATCTTAATGCCATTGTCTGCAGTTTGTAATAGCATATGCCAATCCCTTACTATGGTATCAAGTTCGATGGTCATTTTAGACTTGGCATCCACAAAAGAATCCGATTTTCCATCAATGATGGAATGACCTCTTCCGTTCGCTCTTGAAACCATAGTTGCTTTTCTTTCACAACCAGCCGACATCAGCAGGATTACAATAATAGTGCTAAAGAATAGTAGATGGATATAGTTTAACTTTCTTCCCATAATTCACCTGTTTTAGTTTTAATATTGCAAATATAGTGAAAAATACATGAAAGTAAACACCCTTATGTTTGAAAAATATCGATGAAAAGCTTAATTAGCGTTCAATGGGTATCTTTTCGGCCTCCGAAAATGCTTGTCTTAATTGTCTTATATGTCTTGTCATTGATTATCAATGGGTTATATGCTGCTTGTTTTGTCTTGACTTGTCATCGCTTGTCTTAGAAAAGGGCTGAAGTGGAGAATCTTTCTAATTTAGTCAAATTAGATTAAGTCTTGTCCAATAATAAAGAATATTATATTACTGAATATCAACACTTTATGTGTTTATGACAAATAAGACAGAAAAGACAGCCAAAAAATATATGCCCTATGAAAAATAAAAAGGCGGAAGCTCCGCCTTTTCACTTAGCTGCACTCGGCAAAGTTGAAGTAAGCTCCCTTTGCTCTCGTTTGCAAAGTCTTTTGTTACTACTCTTCATATAGCCTTGACAGAAAGTCCTGTAGCCGCCTATCCTGTATCTCGGCAAGTGGGCATGGCTTAAAGTTCAGCACCTGCCTAATGCGCAACGTGCCCAGACCATACCGTGAGCCATCCACCGTGATGCCTTCCATCTCCTTCACAGAGGCGTAGCCATACTCCGTTTCAGCCATGCCGACGACGATACTGAATAAAGTGAAGTCATCGCCTTCTGGCTGTCCCTCCAGTACATACCAGCGGATGAGTCCAATCTCGAATACACAGACACAAGTAGCGTCCTTTTGCTTCCCATCCTGAGAATAAAGGGGGAAGTCCTTCAGCTGTTCGGCGAGTTCTGCCGTCATCAAACGATTTGCCATATAAAAAGCTATTGTGGAGCAGTGGTGAGCCACCCCGTTACCTTGATTTCGATTCTTTTCCCTCCTGTGAAGTCTAACGACTTCTTCGGGGAAACGATTTTCGAGCAAATAAGTCGCTATTGGACGACACATTCAACGGCAAGGAATTTTCAAGTTTTTATTAGCTTACCACAACCAAACTAAGAACGGCCATTAAAAACCTGAAAAATAAGGCACTGGTACTTGACCAGAAGGTGCCAATAGCGAACTTCGCGAAGGAAATGGATGACCACCGAAGAAGGTTTATTTCTCACAGCAAAACGAGTGCGCAATGGCAGGTAATGAGTTGAAGAGAGCCGAAAATAGAATGGAAGAACTGCATGCAATGATGCGGACCTTCTTGCTGCAAGTCTGAAATAGAATGTGGTGTCTTCAACTCATCACTGGCCTTGCTGCGCACGGAATGACCTAACCTCTCTCCCTTGTCATTCTTCGTCCCTGAAGAATGATGGAAGCGGTATCGCAATGATTGCTGCTCTATGCGCAATGAATGGAGATACGGCCTTCAGGGAAATGGGCACAAAGCAGTTAGGTAAAACCTGTAAAGATAGTCAGTTTATCGTCAGTGCAACGAAAAAGTGAGTTACACCGACAATAAACTGGCGTTACACTGGATAGAGCGTGCGATATGGTGTGCATAGGCATGGAGCAGGAAGTAAGATAGGCGGAGCCGTGAAGTGGTCATGGGCGATAAGTCCTTGACAAGTGAAACAGCGGTAGCCTATCCTTCCTGCCCCCATTGCCCATGCACTCCATTCAGCACAAAACAACCTAACCACTCTCCCTTGTCGCTCTACGTTCCGACGGAGCGATGAAAGCGGTGTGGAGCCATCACGATCATTTATGGCGTGATAGCGAGATACGGCTTTCAGGGAAATAAAGTACTCCCAACGAATTGTCTTGTTTTCTGCGTCAAAAACAAGACTTTTTATCTCTGTTATTCATCCTTCCGATGGGCAATTCCCTCCCAAGCAGGCAGCGAACTGTGACCGCTGCCCGACTTTGAAAGCCGGGCATACCAGCCTGATATGCCCAGCCGTACCTTACTTCTCCCTGCTTATTCTGGCCACCTGCTTATAAGGGTGGTTACAGAAATTCCAGTCTATCTCATTGTCTGGCAGCGTGGTTTGTATGCCACTGTCCATGACCATGCCACAATGCTTTAGTATTTTATCCTTGGCTTCCTCCCTGCTTTCAGCTTCTACCTTGAAAGTACCCTCGAAGATGTATCGAGCCGTTACACTATACGTTTTCTTCATTGTAACTTGCTTTTGTGGAGTATGCCGATAGCTCGGCACACTCCTGGTTCTACTTAGTCAAACATCGTATTGACGTGGGTCTCAAACTCGTCATCGGAGTAGTTATAGAAAATATCGTCCTCCACATATCCGTAAAACAGATTGTCCACCGATGGATAGTCGCCCCTCCACTTGTCGCACACACTACAAGGTGCAAACAGGGCATCGCCCAACTGCGCATTGCAAATCTCCCTTGCATCAACGCCCTCTATCGAAAAAATACTGATATTCTCCATACGCTTAAAAATGAAAATCAATGATACCACCGATATAAAGCTCGTCGCCTTCCGTCAGATGCTCCACCATGCGCATCAACTCCGCCGACTTCTCCGCAAAGGTCTGATAGTCGTCATTGCAAAGGTAGAAGTGTGCTGCGGTATCGAGTGGGTTCTGTAATTCGTTTTCCAGCCGGTACACCTCACCGCAAAAGTTCATCACGTTTTCCATGTTCACCTTTGCAGCCCTTATCTGAATACGCTCCACCCACTCACGTTTCCACTGCTCAAAACCACCTTGATACACCAACGTCGTTTCATCTTTGAGGTGAAACATACCCAATGGCAGTATGTCATCTACGAGCGAGCAAACGGCTCTCTTCCGCTCTTCCTCAGATATGGCGGCACAGTAGTCGTAATCGCTGCCATCACCCTGCAACAAGGTATCTTCACAAAGATAGCCCTCGATGCGTTCTTCCGATAATTGAAAAATCCATGCGTGCATAACTTATAATTTTATGAGGTTAAACTTAATCTTTTCCCTTTTGTGAAGTCTTCAGACTTCTTGCAGGTACTTAATTTTCGAGCAAAACAGGACGGTATAAGCGGGAAAGATAAGGCAAGTAATGCACAGAAAATCGACGGAATACCCCAATCTATGATTGTTGGGAAGGCTGCCGTCTATTTTTCTGCGCATAGCCGTAGCGGTACTTGCCGTTCTTTCCTATGCCGTAACTTTGCAAAGAAAATGAGCACATGTAGCAAGGAGGCAACTGCAAACATGGAAATGATACACAAAAATGGAGACTGTCTCACGACAATCTCCACCTAAACAAAAGAGAATTAACCCAATTCAACCAAAAATGCAATATCTTTATGGTAGCGGTAACTCAAACGTCCTTACTACCGCCTTGCCGTCCATGCTAATGAAGAACCACCGCTCAGCATTGTACTTCATGCCATGATGCGTTACCGCCTGATAGTCGATTTTCACTTTCCAGCCCGTCCATTCCTTCCTGTCAGTTGCCTGGCTAAGCATTTGCCTGATGTCCGAGTTGGCACGCATCTGCCTTTCAGCGAGATCCATCACGTAGAAGTCGTTGATGTCCAGCGACTGCATATTGTCAGTTCGCCTCATGATGCTGTCCGTTACCGATTTCATGATACGGACGATGCCTGCCTTCTCCTTTTGCGAGAAGTAGCTGAATCCAAACGCCGAGTCTGGTTCTGATATAGCCATCACCTGTAACTGCTTAGGATATTCCACCGACTGTTTCAGATTCTCCACTGCCAACTGCTTCAACGCATGACGTTTATTCGTACAACCAGTGAGGCATAACAATGCCACCACTAAATATATAATACTTTGTCTTTTCATCATCAATAACTAATTAAATCATGATTATTCTGTCCTTTTCAGGCGTTAGCTGCAGACGCTTGTAGTACACCGTACCGTCTTCCTTGTAGAACTCAATGCTGTCCCTCGTCACGCCCTGCTCACATATCTGCTTCACCTCCTCCACCGACACGGCATGACCGCTGATGTTACGCCAGATGGAGAACTTGCAGGGATGTTCGGTATTGCGGTAATTGGCACAGTTGTATGCCTTCAGCCCTACATGCAGGTCTCCCCCGCAATGCGGACACTTTGCGATGCGCGATTCCAGCTTCACCTTGCCCTCGGCTATCGACAGCGACGAGGCAAACATCTTCCACTCATTCGAGGCAAAGCCCTCCAAAGCGATATGCTTGCCATTCAAGAACGCCACAGCATCCTGCTCCGTAATCCTACGGTTGCAGATGATACCCGGAATCATAAAGTCGCACGAAGGATGCTCGCCGATGGAGTTTTCGCATCGGTAGCCCTTCGAGGTCTTACGCATTTTGCCCCCGCATATAGGACACACACCGTTGATATAATGCACACCGCACGAGACCTCCACCTTCCCGTTGCGAATTACGATTGCCGCCTTGAAATGCTGCCCGTCCCTGTTCTGCAGCGAGAGCATACCGGTATGGCCATACTTGACGAGCTGTGCAACCAGTTCCTCCGTCATTTCCAGATTAAACACACGATTAGGGATAACGAACCCGCAGGACTGCTCACTGCACTTCCACTCCTGTTCGTTATGTACCATTGTGCCCCTGCCACACACGGGGCAGGTCAGTAAATTGTCAGTATCACTCATTTTGTTATTTCTTTACGTTATATGTTACTCTATCTTTGGCAACCCTCCGTTTGCACCGCTCCTCCTCGAAATAACAAAGTGTAGCGAGTGCAAAAGTACAGAAAATTGCCCATATTCAGGCCTGTCAGATATATTTCCACTCATAGACCAGTCCATCCACAATCGCCTTCCCCGACATCACCGTGGCCCAGCCTTCTGGATCAAGCCCGAACCAAAGGTCATTCCACGAGTATGTCCTTACCTGCCATGCCAGCAACCAAAGGTCAGTATTGATGGTCTCCAGTTTCGTTACCACCTCATTGGCAATATAATACCGTTCCGCCGAAGAGAGGAGGTTTACCTTATGCTTCTCATTGATGGGCTTGCCCGTGGCATCATAGCCACTCACATTGTAAGTGCCGCTTGTCACCAGCTGTTGCATGAACGGATAGAGCGAAGCCATCTGCGTAGCAGCATCCGTCAGCTCGTCAGAAACCAACAGTGCAATGGCCGTACCTTTCAGATGGCCAGGCAGTGACTGGCGCAACAGGCTCATGTTTCGTGGAATCTCCACCGTCGTCAACTCTGCCGCCCGCTTGATCTGATAAAGGTTCTGCATGGCACCCTGGGCATTGGAAAGATACTCCAGCATCTTATCTTCCACCTTGTGCATCCTGTCCATGGCCACAGTGACCGCTGTTTCCGCTGCAATGATTTTCTTCTGTGTCTTCTCGCGGTCCTTGAAAATCTTTTTCAGCATCTCGCTCTGCGCTACCACGGCACCCGTCAGCATCGGGTCCGTCTGCTGCGCCATCAGAGGACAGAAAGTCAAACCGCCCAACAACGATATGATGAAAATTCGTTTCATAAGCACACTCCTTTCTCTCGGCGGTCAGCCAGATTGCGGTCCCTTGCAAACTTATTCTCTATGGGCACAACTTCCAACTGCTTACCCATCAACTGGTCGTTCCAGTCCTTGTAGTTCTCGGCAGCCTTCCATTCACCTACGTTATAGCGGATGTGGACATGCTTGCGAAGCTCACGGATCGACAATTGGTCGTTAGGAATGTTAAAGTTCTTATCACCAATGGTAATTTTTACCTCGCTATCTTCCTTATGTATATTCATGCGAATACCCTCCAACAGGGCAGCCATGCGGATGCCATAGATGCGTCCAGCAAGGTCATTGTCGAAACAGTCCATCGCCTTGGCTTCAGAGTAATGCGACATGATGCCTTTGACTTGTCCGTCAGAGAATGTACCGCCCAGCGACACGAACACCGAATGTGCAGCATCTAACCGAAGGTGATTCAGCTGATAGAACGCCATGATGTCGTAGGCACTCTCTGCGAAATACACATTTCGGATGTCAGCAGGCTCTCCACCTTGTGAGAGATCAGCTATCCATGCGCCCGTCGTCGAGTTGGTACCGGCAGCCTTACTCTTGAATGAACCGAAGCCTCGTATCTCATAGCCCACCACCTTGTCCTTACCAGCCTCCGTATAAGAGAAACCGATGTTGAACTGTTTGTAGGTGGTGTGGCAGCTGTCCCTTATCTGCTTGATGAACGGAGCGAAGACAGCCACCGTCTCCTCGTTGATGCCACGCTGGGCAAAGAAAGCCATTACCTCCGACAAATCACTGCCTATCTCCTTCGTCTCGTAGAGTTTAGGATCGAACACACGGTTGTCGCTATATCCGGCTTTCGCAAGATACAGGCTATCCCCATAGTCGGGAATCGGCTCGTTGGCAAAGCGGGCCATCACCTTACCGATGATTTCCCACTCGTTCCTGCCGGACTCGTGGAAGCTGTTAAGATTCTCACGAATCAGCGACACTACATCCCCGCCTTTCGCCCCGTTACGGCGAAAATAAGTCTGTGCGGCCTTCTCCTTTGGATTCTTGATGATGAGCTTATCCTTATGTCCGGTGGTATCAGGCAAGACCATTTCAATATATCTGCCCACGCCAGCCGAGCGGTCGAGACGATAGCCAGATAATAGGCTATATCATCTACGCCTACCTTTGTTTTAAGGTCTTTGAAGTTTACTGTCTGTTTCATAACTGCCTACAAGTATAAAGGTTAGATTTTTACACGATGAGCTTGCTGCTGAGTCTGTGCCATGACCACATCGCCATAGCTCTTTTCCAGCGTGCGAGAGAGCAGGCGAGCCTTCTCCGCTTCCTCCGACAGAGAGAAATAGAGGATGCCCACATTCCGATCAATCGGCTTGAGTCCCAGCTCCTTGCCTTGGAAGGAGGCACGCACCGCATAGTCCCCGTCGTTCTGCTTGATAATCGAAGCGTTCTCAAAGACAATCTTGTTTTTAGGGGCTTCGGTAGATTGATTCCTGTTCTTGTCGAGCAAAGGTTCCTCGCCCAAAGCCATCTTCTGCTTGTCCACCTCTTCCAGCACCATGTTGGCAGCCTTGTTCACGTCGGCTATCACCGATACGATGAACTTTGGATTCTCTTTTAGCGTGGAGATCCAACCGTCGAGGTAGGCAGCGTTGTTATTCAGGATACGCTTGTCAAAGCCCATCGAGTTGCCCACCATCGCCGCCGTCAGCTCAGCACCAGTTCCTCCTTGGCGTATTTCGCGTCGCCGAACTTCTCATGGCTGCCCCTGTTCAGCCGAGGTTCCGTACCCGTGGAGTGAGCCATCTCGTGCAGGGCCGTGGAGTAGTATTCCATACCGTCCTTATACACTTCCTCCGGTGTCTTGCCGATGTTGAACTGTTCTTTCCTTGGAATGACGATGATGTCCTTGGAGGGAGAAAAGTATGCACCGGGTACCTGCTTGTCATATTGGATAGGACAAATCCACTCCTGTTTCTCAAACATACGGTCGAGTGCCTTGCTTGTAAACATCCCCTCTGCATCACGCAGTTCAGGCGGTGCAAATAGCTTTTTGAGTGCTTCCACCTTATCAGGCTTCACCTCAGCCAGATTGGTCTGATCAACATTGAACACATTGTAGGCCTTTAGGAATGGAATGGTCTGCACCTGCATCCGCTCCGCAAGGCTCATCTTGCGGTAGGTGTCTTTGGTGATTTTGCGTCCGTCCTTGTCCCTTGCCATGATGTCCCAGTAGAGCACCGGCATGGCCGACTCGCCCTTCTTGACATACGCTCCCAAGTCATTGGTTTGCTTGAAGGTGAGATACACGGGCATTGAGTAGCCACGGAGAGCCGTGTCCAGTTGGAGGAAGAAAGAGTTACTTCCCGAATATCCACGCCCGGACACATTCTGAGGCATGGCACCGGGGGCGGTGGCACCGCCTATCCACTCCTTGTGCCAGCCCACGGACTTCATCTGTTCCATGCGCCCAATCATCATCTCCGTGAACCTGTCCACGGCTTTCTGACCGAGCGTCTTTGTTTCAGTTCCAGCTGTAGTCATAGTCGTCCTCTGCCAAGATTTGCTTGTCCTGCATACTCAGTTCCACCGACTCCATGTAGAACTCTGCGGTATCTTCACTCGGATGCGTGTTGTGTTCCTTGCACCACTGCATGAAGCCGTCCGCATGCTCGCCTTCGAGCGTGAACTGCAGCCACCCGATCCGTCTGTCCTGTTTGAGCTGGACCAGCTCTTCAAAACTATATGCCATTTTCTTTGATTTTATTTTGCCTGTATTTTGTAATTCATACTCACTATACCATAACCAAGCTCTACATCTTCAGTCCGTTGCTGATGGCTTGTTTCTGTCCCGACAGCACCTTGATGTCGTCCGAGAGATATTTGGCGGCCAGCTGCTCCCGTGTGACGGTCTTGGCTTGGAAGAGAGAAAAGCCGTCGTCAAAGGAAATTGCTTTCTTGTCCGTGCGCCCATTTTCGCCCACGGCAGCCGAAATCTTCCACTTACCGTCCATGTTGTCCTTCGCCACCCGGATGTCCTCCACCTTGATGTTGGCTGGGAGCTGATAGATGGCGTAGGCGGATGCCAGGTGCAGCCGTTCACCAAAGTTCTTTTCTACCAATGCCGCCGGTGTCGTCACGCGGTCGAAGAAAGCACTCTGGTCCGCTTTGGTCATGGGTACGGACATGCGCTGGTCGCCCACCTGTGCGTAGAGCTTGTACTTGCCATAGTCGGCACGCTGTTCATCTTTCTCCTTATACACCGTCATCTTGTCGATTACCCTGCCGTCAGATAGAATGTTGGCAGCTTTGTATTCCTCGGCAGACACCTTGGGAGCCAGTTTCGTCGGATAGTATTTCTGCATCATGTCCTCCACCTTCGCCTCCCGTTTCTGATAGGCTGCGATGTCGGCAGCGTCCATCTTCATAGGGTTGAGCTGCTTGCCGTTGAGTTGAGCCACATAGAACCAGTCGGCAGGATTCACCTTGGACTGGAAGGCATGGGCATGGGAAACTTTGTCGCCATTGACCGTTACCATCTGCGGCTCACGCGGCTGATGCTCCTGTTTGGCGGAAGCCGACTTGTCCACGTTCTTTCCTTCCTCTTTCTTTTCCTGCACTTTTGTTTCCTGTGCTTTTGTTTCCGTTTTTACCGATGTGGATTTCTCTACGCTTTGTTTCTTCTCCAGACTGTCCACGATGGCCACTCGAAGACCGGCACGGATGAGTTTTGGCAGGTTTGTGTCCAAAGCATGATGAGGGAATGTGACTTGCAGAGGGCCGTCCTCTGCCTTTGCCGGTTTTGTTGGCTTGATGGACAAGGTGTCAGCCACCTTGGAGGCATCAGCGTTCAGGGCCGTGTAGAAATCTCCCGTCCTGAAGAGCAGGACGGCATCAGGATGCTTCTCCTTCATGTTCTCGTACAGCTCTGCCAGCGTCTTTGACTTCGGGAGCTTCGCGGTTTTCTTTGCAGCTTTTTTCTCAGTCTGAGCCTTCGGCTCTTCCTTCGGGGTAGCTTGCTGTTGCACCTCTTCTTTTTTCTTGCTTGCCATATTGTTGTCAATTAAAGGGTAAATATCCGTTTTCCATTTGTTGGGCGTGAACTTATGCGTATCACCGAGCACCGCCATCAGCGTGTCCTGCCTGCCTATCGCTTCATAGGCAGCCATTGCCGTGTGCCCGGTGTCGAGTACATTATCAATGAGAATGGGTATCTTGTCTCTGGGCACCCTTCGGATGCGATAGAAGTAGAGCGGCACTTCATCGATCGAGCCATTGGCTTTCTTCACCAGATAAAGCGGCTCGTGGGTATTGCTTGCTAATGCGTCGATGACAGGTAGATGCAGTGCCTCGCTGATTTTCTCGGCAAGCGTTTTGGTGTAACCCGCCCTGCCCGTGCGGTTGGGAATGGGTACCAGTACCACCTGCTTGTCCTTAGGCATGACATTCCTGACGGCAGCCGTCATCATCGCTGCTGCCTTGGCAATGGCCATATCGTCCCCAGCCTTTACCTTTCGGGCAATGGGAGCAACCTTGGCATAGCCAGCCACGGAGCTGACGATGTAGTCGTAATCAAGATTTTTGTATTTCTTTCTACCCACCTTGCTTGTCGTGATATGCTTTAACGCTACGGTTCTACAACAGAAGAACTCGCCAACAAAGAAGAATGTTAAAGCACTCGCTGGCTCTTATGAAAGTGACAAGCCGGGAGCAGAATATTAAAGAATCCCTTGTTTGGGAGAATGGTTCTTAGTCCGGAGTTATCGTATCAAGCCAGTACGCTGTTTCTTTTCGATAGACTCAGAGGGGTTGTTGGTCATTGTCTGGCGTTCCACCACCTTCTGGTATTCCCAGCGGTTCTCGTCGGTCATCACATACCCTATAAAATCCTCGTGGGTATCATCGTAGCGCATCTGCTGAAGGCGTTCCCATTCCTTCATGTCGCCATTGACCACCTTGAAGCCCTGTGGCTCACGCAGGTCCACACCCACCGTTACCTTAGTGTCGCCGAGCGAAAGCTCCACGGGCTTTCCCTCCTGCAGAGCCTCCTTCTGGTTAGCCCCGAGTTCGATGTCCTTCACCTTGTCCCGTGTCATCAGTTCCGATTCGATAGACACACTGGCCACGTCACGGTGCATGAGCGAGTTGGTTTCCTTATCCAACTGGATAAATTTTACTTTCCTTTCTCCCTCCACGTCCACCTCCTTACGGACTACATCGCCCGACTGCACACGCTGGAGTTCAGTTTGATTGAGATTCAGCTCGTTGGCAATCTCCCGGCGAAGCGGATAAGTCATCAGCATCACTTGGTCGTTTTCATCCAGCACGAACTGGGCTTTAAGCGGTAACTGTATCACCTTGCCATTTGATGTTTCCATGTTGGCCACGAAGACAGGCGTTACCTCCCCACGAAGCAGCGGAACTTTCAGACCATCAGGCATCAACTCCAGTTTTTCCCTGTCGATACCCAACAGCATCAGTTTCTCTAAGACAGCTCCCTGAGCTTGAAAAGTCATCACATCTTCCATACGTTGAATGTTTATCGGTAAATTTGTCGAAAGAAGTCTTACGGCTTCTCGCCAAACAAAATTATTAAAAAAGCAATATGATAAGATGAGACGATACAGATTATTTCTATTGGTTTTTGTCGCTATGACAATTAGCATAAGGATGGCAGCGCAGTTTTATACCCTCCGTCCGGAGGTAGTTCGCAAACAGGTAAAGGTTGAAAAACAAGCGGTTACAAGGCGAAAAGCAGACAGCATAAGTGCAAAGCGACCTGAAGTAACCTTTCAAACTGGCCATGGATTTGAAATCACCATTGAGAAGGACGTACCACTGTTTGTCAATGTGAAGGACTCCCTACTTTTCAATCTGATTAGCCAGCGCTTGAATGTCTGCCTTCCGCTCGACTTTTTGAAACTCAATTCAGCTTTCGGCTATCGCAAAGACCCTGTAAGTAGATGCACGGCGTTCCATGACGGCATAGACCTGCAATGCAACCATGCACGAGTCTATGCGATGCTGCCCGGTATCATCAAGGAGGTACATTTCGGGAACAGAGGTTATGGCAACTATGTTGTATTGGAACATGGCATCTTTGAGTGTCTGTATGGCCATCTTGACAGATAACCGTAAGAACTGGCGATGCCGTTTCGGCAGGAACCATCGTAGGAATATCAGGAAACACAGGCAAAAGCACCGGCCCACACCTCCATATCAGAATCAGGAGAGGTGGGAAGAGCGTCGATCCCAATATTTTCGTGGATTATCTTAACGGTTACATCACGCAGCTACAGGATAAGATGGCATACGTTAGATTCGGGACAAAGCCCGACAAGGAGTTGAACATCGAGAACCTGATGGCTGTTCTCCGGCAGTATGATGTAAAGTTCCCACAGATAGTTGCCGCACAAGCTCTGCTTGAAACAGGCTATTTCACTTCACGGGTATGCTTAGAGAACAACAACCTCTTCGGACTCCGCCGTCCCAGCAATGGCAGCTACTACACCTTCAACTCATGGGAGGAAAGCGTGAAGGCCTATAAGGATTATGTGCAGTATAAGTACAAAGGTGGCAACTATTACGAGTTCCTGAATAGGATTAGGTATGCGGAAGATGGAAGTTATATATCCAAAGTGATGAACCTTGAAAGGAGCCTTTTCTTGTAGAGCAAAAAAAGTCCTGCAGCATAGAAACTGCAGGACTTCAATGTTAGTTGTGGCTATTACCAGTTATCATTCTCATTACCCACCAGACCATGTTTGGCGGCTTCCTCTATCTTGTCGAGCAACACATTCGAGTAGGCGTAAGACATCACGAGTGCCTTGCTTGATGTTCTCTTGGCATGATGGACATCTTTCTCCGTGAACGGATAACACTTGTCAAGTACCCATTTCTCCTCAACCCTTGTAGGGATAGAGCCTGCAAGTGCCCCCATGATGCCACCTCCAGCAAGCACCGTCACGTCATAGTGATCGATGGAGTAAGTTACCCTGATTTTACCTTCCTTGATATCCACTCTAATCACAGGCTTGATACTCACGTTGTAAGAGTTCGTACCTCCGGCATGACCAGCGATGTCGGCCATATAGCCCGATGCGATGATGACACCACTCTCCTTGTCGTTCAACTTGATCACAGAGTTGGCATCGTTGAAGGTTGCGGTAAACCAGTAGTTGAGGTTCACGTACAGCTGCTCCGCTGACTGCCCGTCACACGAGATAACCTGCACGAAGGTCATTGCGTTGTTCTTGTCGAGTTCAATGCTCTTCGAGATGTTGGCGGCAGCTTCTGTCCACTTGTCGCCATACTTCTCCTTGGCGTACTTCTCCAACTCATCTACACGCATAATCTGCGCATTCGCACACACGGTTGTCATAACAAAGGCAATCATTAACAGTAGTTTCTTCATAACTGATTAGTATTAAATTAGAACAATATTTGTTTCTGCTTGCAAAGTAAATACACAACAGCGCAACCATTTTGCATCATTCCATAAAAAGTAGTCTTTCACGATGAGAAAGAAGGTTGTTTGACGGTCAAAACAACAAAAGAAGGAATATTCCACATTATTTATAATAAGCAGAGGCTTCTCTCGAAAAAATTCATTATATTTGTGCCGTAAGCATTTTAATTCCTAAGCGACATGGCAAAAGACATCAATCGAATCAAGGTCGTGCTTGTTGAGCATAAGCGCACCAACAAGTGGCTCGCCGAACAGTTGGGCATCAATCCGACTACTGTTTCCAAGTGGTGTACTAACACCACCCAGCCTAATATAGAAACATTCATTCAAATTGCAAAGATATTGGAAGTAACAGTAGAAGATCTCCTTGCTAAGAATAATGACCAATAACCCATTACTGCTATGCTCAAGAAAGAATAACGTGAACTTCCCGATCATTTTCCCGTTTGTATTCACTACATCGCTCTATCAAGAAGAGTTAATCATGCCAAGAGCAAGAAAAATCATCACAACAATGCACCTCTGTTGCATTGTTAATTTGTATCTTTGCAAATAGAAATTAAAAACTGAAGCATAATAATATGGAACAACAACAATACAACAAGCTCTTCACATTCCTCTGGAACATTGCCAACGACGTGTTGGTACAAGCATTCGAGAAGGGCGACTACAAGAAGATAACACTGCCCTTTATCGTGCTGCGTCGCCTGGACCTGCTCCTTGCCGACACCAAGCAACAGGTGCTGGACTTTAGTAAGACAGATACTTTCAGGGAGTTGCCCGAAGAGAGCCAAGAGAGCCAGCTCTGCATGCTCACCCGTCACCCCTTCTACAATGTCTCACCGTTTACCATGAATATGTTGCGTGGCGAGACCGACGAGACGCGTCTGCTGCTCAACTTCAGGGCCTACCTTGACGGATTCAGCAAGCATGTGCAGGACGTGATCACCAAGTTTGACTTGCGCCACTACGTGGAGAAGCTCAACGACGTACACCGTCTGGGCATGATGATCGACAAGATGACCGATAAGAGCATCAACCTCGGCATGCGCCTGTGCTCGACGATGAGGACCATGAGAAGCTACCAGCGCTCGACAACCACACCATGGGAACGCTGTTCGAGGAGCTGCTTCGCAAGTTCAACGAGGACTACAGCGTGACCGAGGCAGGAGAGCACTACACCCCGCGCGACTATGTGGCACTGCTCGCCGACCTTGCCGTGCTGCCTGTTGCCGACCAATTAAAGAACGGCACTTACGACATCTACGACGGTGCCTGCGGTACGGGCGGCATCCTGAGCATTGTGCAGGAACGCTTTGCAGAAATAACCAATGAGAAGGGACGCCGCTTCAAAACCAGCCTCTTCGGACAGGAGCTCCAACCTGAGACCTTTGCCACCTGTAAGGCGGATCTCATGCTCAGTGGCAATAGCACCACCTTCTCTTATATCCATAACGGAGTGGTGCGCGACCGCTTTGCCAATGGCAGCACCATCAGCGAGAACGGACACCCGGGCCGCAAGTTCGACTTCTGCATCTCTAACCCGCCTTTCGGCACGCCTTGGAAAGCCGACTTGGAAAAATGGGGACTGAAACCCATCGAGAAGAAGAACATTCAAGATCCACGCTTCTACTGGCCCGACTCCGACAAGAGCTTCATTCCCGACATCGGCGACCCGCAGATGCTGTTTCTTGCCAACAACGTAAGTCGCATGAAGACCGAGGGACAGGGCACACGCATCGTCGAGATACACAATGGCTCCAGCCTCTTCACGGGCAATGCTGGTGGTGGAGAGAGCAACCTACGTCGCTACATCATCGAGAACGACATGCTGGAGGCCATTATTGCCGTGCCGCTCAACATGTTCTATAACACGGGCATCGGCACCTTCGTATGGATAGTTACCAACCGCAAGGAAGAGCGTCGCCGAGGCAAGGTGCAGCTCATCGATGCCACCAGCATCTCCACCCCGCTGCGCAAGAACCTGGGCAACAAGAATTGTGAGATCGACGAGGAGGGACGCAAGGCTATCCTCCAGCTTCTCACCGACTTCCGTGAGACCGAACAGTGCCGTATCTTCGACAACCGTGAGTTCGGCTATTGGCAGATTACCGTGCAGCGACCACTCAGGTTGAGAGTTCTCACAGACATCAACTGGGACGAGGTGGGCTTGAAAGAAGCAGAGAAGGTAGAGTGTAAAGCCGCTATAGAGAATGTACCCGCCGACACGCCCCTTGACGACTGGGAGGGCTATGCTTGCCAGCTGAAGCTGAAGAAGACGCTCGCCAAGAAGCTCCGTCCGTTTGTCACCGTTACCGCCCCTTCAGCCAAAGCTGTAGAGGGCGAAGCCGACCCCAAGCTGAAAGATACAGAGCAGGTACCTTTGTTGTACCCAGGCGGTATAGATGTCTTTATGCAAAACGAGGTGCTACCCTACGCTCCCGATGCTTACGTGGACGAAGATGCAACCGTTGTCGGCTACGAACTCTCGTTTACCAAATACTTCTACAAGCCTGTGCAGCTGCGCTCTATAGCCGACATCAAGGCGGATATTCGCGCCATCGAAAAGAATACGGATGGACTGCTGGAAGAAATTTTAAGTGATAGAGGTTAAGTGTTAGGTGTTAGGTGTTAAATGTTAAGTAATCAACCATGGATAGTAAAGGCGAGATAAAGATTTATCAGTTGCAGGACGGGCAGACGACCATCGACGTGCGACTGGAGAACGAGACGGTGTGGCTGAACCGTAATCAAATAGCTACACTGTTCGACCGCGATGTGAAAACTATTGGTAAGCACATCAACAATGCGCTCAAGGAGGAACTGGAGGGCGAAGTGGTTGTCGCAAAATTTGCGACAACCACTCAGCATGGTGCTTTGGAAGGCAAGACGCAGACCCACATGACAGACTATTATAATTTGGAGATGATTACGTCGGTGGGCTATAGAGTAAAATCGAAACGTGGCATAGAGTTCTGTCGATGGGCCAACACCGTGCTGAAGGAATACCTCGTCAAGGGCTATGCCGTCAAGAACGACCTTGCTCGCTAGCGATGCTGCTCTATTTCGTTACTAAAAATCACAGTTTTAGCGATGGCAACAAGCGCATTGCTGCCACGCTCTTCCTATGGTTCATGAACAACAACGGCATTCTTTACAACCCTGACGGCTCTAAGCGTATCGGCGACAACACCCTCGTGGCACTCACCTTGATGATTGCGGAGAGTCGGACAGAGGAGAAGGATACCATGGTAAAGGTGGTGGTGAACCTTATAAATAAGAAAAACGTATGAAGAAATATCCAAAATATAAAGACTCTGGGGTAAGCTGGATTGGAGAGATACCGGAGCATTGGAAGTTTGCTCATTTAAGGAACTATCTTAAGCTGGTCTCAGATAAAGGACATCCCAACGAAATACTTTTATCAGTAACAAGGGATAGAGGTGTTATTATTAGAAATGTTGATTCTAAGGAAGAAAACCATAATTTTATCCCTGATGATTTATCGGGATATAAGTTAGTGAAAGTAGGTCAATTCGCTATTAATAAGATGAAATCGTGGCAAGGCTCATATGCTGTGTCAGAATATCAAGGAATTGTAAGCCCTGCATATTATATATGTGACCTAAACTTCCCGTATAAAAAATTCTTTAGTATTGCAATCAGAAGTAGAGCATATATACCTTTTTTTACTCAGTATTCAAAAGGTATTAGGTTGATCAGTGGGATTTATCTCCAATCGCACTAAAAAGTATTCCTTTTATAGAGCCCCCTCTTCCAGAGCAGCAGGCTATTGTGTCATTCCTTGATGCAAAGACCGCGCAGATTGACCGCTTTATTTCCGAGGCCACCAAAGAGATAGAGAAGCTAAACGAACTGAAGCAGGCACAGATAGCCCACTTGGTGATGCACGGCACCAATCCCGATGCACCCATGAAGGATAGCAACATCGTATGGATAGGACAGGTACCAGAGCATTGGGAGGTAAGGAAAATGAAATTTCTTTTTGACGAGCGCACAGAGAAAAACCATCCCGAAGAACCAATACTTTGTGCCACTCAAGCTCATGGTGTGATCCCTCAATCAATGTATGACAATCGAGTGGTTGTGGTGAATACGGGCTTCCAGAACTTAAAGTTTGTGGAGGTTGGTGATTTCGTTATAAGTTTGCGTTCGTTTCAAGGAGGCATAGAGTATGCACATTATCAAGGCATCATCAGTGCTGCTTATACTATCTTACGTTCAAAGGGTGATTTAACCAATGATTATACAAGATACTTGTTCAAGTCATTTCCTTTTATACAGCTCCTTAAGACCTGTGTGAAGGGTATTCGAGAAGGGCAAAATATCAACTATGATATGCTAAAGAATAATTATCTATTTGTTCCTCCAAAACAAGAGCAGACCGCCATTGTCTCTGCCATCAACAGTCTAAATAAAAGGATTGATATGCTTACCTCACAGCTTGTCGATCAGATAAACCACCTGAAGGAGCTGAAGCAGCGCATCATCAGCGATGCAGTAACAGGCAAAATTGACGTGAGGGAAGTAAACAATTAAAGGCAAAATAAAATGACTACAGATACATCAGAGAAAGGTTTGGAGGAAACGATAGAAAGCGTTCTCCTCAACAGCGGGTACGAAAAGCGCACAAGCAAGGATTTTAATACCGATTACGCCATTGACGAGGGTATGCTGCGCACCTTCCTTGAGAGCACCCAACGCGACAAGGTACAGCGTGCTCGCATCTACGACAGTGAGGTGAACACCCGTAAGTTTTACGAGCGGCTGCGGGGGCAGATTACCCAGCGTGGCATCGTGGATGTGCTGCGCCAGGGCGTGGAGCACAATGCCACCAAGTTTATTTTGTACTTTCCCACGCCGCTCGATGCCAACTTGCAGGCAAAGGCGTTGTACGAGAACAACCACTTCTGCTGTGTGCGCCAGTTGCACTACTCCAAGCTTTACCCCGAACTGAGTATCGACATGGTGCTGATGCTCAACGGTCTGCCCATCATCACCATGGAGCTGAAGAACGACCTCAGCTGTCAGACCGTGGCCGATGCCATACACCAGTATCGCACCGACCGTGACCCCAAAGAACTGCTGCTGCAGAAAAAGCGATGTGCCGTACACTTTGCCGTGGACGACAACGAGGTGATGATGTGTACAGCCCTCAATGGCGAAGCATCGTGGTTTCTGCCCTTCAACAAAGGAGTAGATGACGGTGCTGGCAATCCCGTGAACCCCAACGGGCTGAAGACTGCCTATCTGTGGGAAGAAATTCTGCAGAAGGCGAGCCTGAGCGACATACTGGAGAACTTTGCACAGGTGGTGAAAGAGAAAGACGAGGACACGGGCAAGACGAAGGAGAACGTGATCTGGCCCCGCTATCACCAGTTGGAGTGTACACGTGCCCTGCTTGCCGACACCCGTGTAAGCGAGAGCGGTCGCCGCTACCTCATACAGCACTCCGCAGGGTCGGGCAAGAGCAACACCATCACCTGGACAGCCAAGCAGCTGGTAGACCTGAAAGAGGCTGACGGCATCACGCCCCACTTTGAGAGTGTGCTGGTCATTACCGACCGCGTGGTGCTCGACAAGCAGATACGCGATAACCTGCGCTCGTTTATCACCAAGAAAGACATCGTGACGTGGGCCGACGACAGCGAAGCACTGAAAGAGGCGCTGAACAAGGGCAAGAAGGTCATCGTGAGCACGGTGTGCAAGTTCCCGTTCATCTTGCAGACTATCGGCACCGAACTGAGGAACAAGCGTTTTGCCGTCATCATCGACGAGGCACACAGCAGTCAGAGCGGCGACATGGCAAGTGCCCTCAACAAGGTGCTCAGCGGACACGGACTGAAAGGCGTGAGCATGGAAGACAATGAGGAGGGGCTCAACACACTGATGGAACACGTGGTGGAAGGCCGACTGATGGCAAAGAATGCCAACTTCTATGCCTTCACTGCCACGCCCAAGAACAAGACGTTACAGATGTTTGGCGACGAATACATCAAGCCTGATGGAGAGAAAGGGCATCGTCCCTTCCACCTCTACAGCATGAAACAGGCCATAGAGGAAGGGTTTATCCTTGACGTTACGAAGAATTACACCACTTACGACAGCTTCTACAAGATACTGAAGAATACCGAGGCAAACCCCATGTTTGACAAGGATCAGGCTGCCAAGAAGCTCCGTGCATGGGTGGAGAGCCGTCCCGAAACGGTAAAGAAGAAGGCACGCATCATGGTGGAACACTTCCACGAGAGCGTGTGCCACAAGATAGGCGGTGAGGCACGGTGCATGGTGGTATGCAATGGTATAGAGCGTGCCATCGATTACTTCTTTGCCATCAAGCGACTGCTGGCTGAGCGCAACAGCCCCTACAAGGCAATCATTGCCTTCTCGGGCACGAAGGAATATGGTGGCAAGAGCTACGACGAGGCACAACTCAACCAGTTTCCCTCGTCGAAGATAGAAAAGACATTCAACACCGATGGCTACCGCTTCCTCGTCGTGGCCGACAAGTTTCAGACAGGTTACGACAACAAGCTGCTCCACACCATGTATGTGGATAAGACGCTGAGCGACATCAAGGCGGTACAGACACTCTCGCGCCTGAACCGTGTGCACCCGCTGAAGAAGGATACCTATGTGCTCGACTTCGTGAACTCGGCAGAGGATATAGAGAAGTCGTTCCAGAAGTATTACAAGCAGACATCGCTGAGCCATGAGACCGACATCAACAAGGCTAGCGACCTGCTCGACATCTGCGACCAGAGCCTGGTCTATGAACAAGAAGAAGTAGAGGACTTCAACCAGAAGTACTGGTGCGGTGCCGATCGCACAGAGCTTGATCCGATACTCGACACATGCCGAGAACGCTTCGTACAGATAGGCGAGGAAGACGGCGAAGACCGCCAAGCAGAGATCAAGGGAGCCATGAAGTCGTTTGTGCGTTTGTATGAGTTCATCGCCGCCCTGCTGCCCGAAGGTGTACCAGAGTGGGAAAAGAAAAACACCTTCTTCCACTTCCTGCTGCGCAAACTTCCGAAGCTGAAACGCGAAGACTGGGCAGAAGGACTGTTGGAGCTGGTTGACTTTGACAAGTATCGCGTGACGAAGAAGACCGACGAGGAGATACGCCTGAAGAATGAGAATGCTGAGGTGGAGCCTATCCCGGTAGGACAGCCGGGCGGTGGGCAGCCCGACCCTAACATGGAGACGCTCGACAAGATAGTGGACGACTTCAACACCTTCCTCGGTGGCATAGAATGGAAGGATACCGACACGGTGAAGCAACAGTACACCCAGGCTGCCAGCTCGCTCCAGGTAAACGACGAGGTGCGTGATGCATTGCTCAACAATGATGAAGACACCAAGATGCAGGTAATACACGACAACATGTCAGACATCATCGGCATTCTCACTGCAAATGCCAGCGAACTCCAACTACGGTATGCCACTGACCCGAATGTGCGCCAGATTATTGACGCTTCATTGCTCCAGCATTTGGAAGAACAGTTTAATCCTTCTTACAACGAGCAGCGGCTGAAAGAAAAGCTCAACGAGGCTTATGCTAGTGATTTCGCGGAGTTGTGCGGTGTGCGCTATCGTGCATTAACAGAGGTAATCGACTGGTATTTCAGCGTGTTGGAAGCTACGACAACCTCTAAGTTGGATGGTATCAAGTCGATCCGCCGTATCCTCAACCTAGCCTATCGCACAATAGGACGTGACGAGGATATGGAAGAGTGGCTGAAGTTGTTGTTGAGTGGTTTTGAACCCTACATGAAGAAGATATACTATCTCTGTAAAGGTAACGAACTGTCGCGTACAGACGGAGGCTTTGTCCAGTTCCTCGACGCAGCCAAGGCTGTCGGGGTAAACAAGTTGCATTACGATGTAGAGGATTATCTCAACCAGATGAAAACCTATTACGAATTTGTACACCAGCAGCGTAATGATACCACCCATCAAGCACCAGTCATCGAGCCACGCGACCTGAAGCCCGGCATACACATGACCGTGGCCATGTATCTCTATGCCACCATGATCAATATCACCGATATGGAGATGGGTGGAATGATTGATAGACCAACGAATAATAAGTCTCACTCTCATCCAGATTCCGCTCAACGAGGATACGAGCTGATTGATGATAGTAAGCAAGGATACTTCATAGCAGCGGAGCCTGGGCCAGGAGAGAAATAATTTCAAAGACATCTGGCACGCTCTTTAAGATATGCCAAAATAGAAAATCAAAAATTTAGAGGATTCATGGAATATACGACTCTTGCTCAAATTATGGTAAGGAATGGAGGGAAGATTAAATTTCCTCTATGGAAACTTCATGTACAAGAACAAGAATATCTTGACTTGAAAGACACACTAAGTGCCGCATATATTAGAGGTAATCTTGAAATGTATACCAGGGAAGCTGCTATTTTTTACGCAGAATGGTGGCGTCGAGAATATAACGGAGGGACTCCAAGTAAAGAGAGAGTTGCCCGTGCTGCTGGTATAGACGATCCTGAATTACTATTTAAGCAGGCAAAGCAAGCAATGCATGGATGGAAGTGCAAGGTGTATGGTGTTAATCGTCACATGTACTTCTATTCATTGTTGCTGCAAGGCGGTTTACCTATGAAGCAAATACAAAGCTCATGGGGAAACTACACGAACTTCTTAGAGCGTGCCATGATGGAATTGATAACTCGGGGTGTTTCCAATTGGGAAGACACGTCTATTTTTGAGACCTTGGATTGTGTTAAATACTTACCGAAGTCATTCCAAAATGAGTGTATCTATAATGTAAGTATGCAGGTAGTAAGGTCTATTGTCGAAGACAAATCTGATATTCTCCCGTATGATATAAAAGAAGAGCGATTTAAGAAACTGAATACCAGTTTACAAAAGATATATTCTCATCGTAGGAAAGCAAATCCAATGGCTTTTTCTTGGTCCTTGAAAATATCTAATGAAAAAGCCCATCTCCTCTACAGCTTGAATGCACAAAATAGCTTACGTTCCGATGTGTTGTCCATAGCACCTTCGGTCTATAGGTTTGAAATACATGTTTCCGGAAAATTTGTGGCACGGTATGCAAGAGTTGAGCATAATGAAGATTATTCGCTATACACCTGCGTAAGCAAAGATAGTGTTGTCATTGAATGGTTGGGAGAGCAGCTTGTTCCCGTAAAATTATTACTGGATAATGGAGAAGAAAGGCTAATTACGGTTAGTAATTGTTATGCACCAGACTTTTCAACCCCACAGACATTCATAAAGAATGGTGATGATTATGTACAGCATGGTACATCCGATACAGATAACATTATCATTTTTGATGACAACTGGAGTATAATTGATGGCCAAACAAAAAGGCGCATCACTTTGTTAGATAAAGAATACTTCTATGTCGTCTTCAATGATACGATACGTTTGCAGAATATGCAAGGAGAAATCATGACCTATGATAATGTATTTTCTACCTATCATGCAGAATATCGTTACAATATAGCATCTTGGTGTCTGAATAGCACAGAGAATTTCCTCACATCAGTTCCTTTAATCAACGTTTTTAATGAAAATGGCGAGAATTGTACTCATAATGTCGAAAAATGTTATAGGACAAGAGGCACTGGATGTGGATGGCAACCCCTGAAAGAACTTGAAGGGAGCATTCCTCAAAGTATACAAATTCGAGTAAAATATCCTGACGGAAAGGAAGATATCCGTTCTTTCTTCTATTTGGGTGATGTAAAGTATATTACATCAGATGCTACTCTTTACGATGCCGATATTAAATGGGAAAATAGCAACAATATCAGAATCTCTTGTTTAGATTTGGAAGGAGTTGATGTAACATCTAATGGGAACAATTCTTTTCACCTACATCGAACAGAAGACAATAATGTTTTCCCTTCTGTTTGTACTTTCGTCATCTTTGCCCCTGCTTGTTCTCCAACAAAATTGGTAATTTCTTCACCTTTTAAAGGATTGGCAGTCCTCGATAGTGAGGGAAAAGAAGTTGCTAATGGTGCAATGCTTTGTACCCAAAACTTATATAATTATAAAGTTTTTGCACAAGGTATTGGGGATATAACTATCAAACTAAGCTACATTAGCGATGATATAGAAGATACAAAATCATTAGAAATTCATCGTCCTTCAAATGGAATCATGTCTTTGAGCGACATAAACGATCTACTTGACAGATTGTTTATGCTATATGAAAGACGTGCCTTTAATCGAAGTTCGTTTGTAATGGTAACTATAAAAGGCTCTTATGGAAGTTATAAGAAATCATTTAGAGTTCGTCATTATTCATTGGATACGAAAATGTTATGCCCAGACTCATGTGTGGTAATGGATATAGATGATAATCCTGACGATGAAATATTTACACGTCCACAGAATTATTCTGGGCGACTGTTGGCTTGTATTGTCGGGCAACGATCAAACGCTTGGGAAGTATTACCTTTGCGTGAAACAACAGATTCTACGAAGTTTGAATTTCCCGACCCTGACATAGCCAATCAATTCATAGTGTTCTCTGACAAGAATGACAGAGATAGAGTAATTCCCCGATATTACAACTTAGAAATTCCAGATCTTACCGTGGCACAACGAATTGCCACCAGAAGAGCCCGACTAAAAGAATATGAGAATATATTGGAGTCCGCTTCTTTATCCAGTGAAAAATGGGACGAAGTGTTTCAATGCTACAAAGTCGTCACTGAAAACAATCTCGTCTTTTCAACATTTGATTGCTTCATTAGTATTGCTAAAAGTCCTAAACTCATTGCCAAATTTGTTCTTGGCCTTTGCTATAATGGGTATAGCGACAACAGTATCTCTGATTTTAACCGATACGCAGGCGAACTTGCGTTCGCTTTGCATTGGATCCGGCCTGAGATATGGAAAGGTGTTCTTCAATTTATCAACACACTTGGTGAATTGGAGCAAAAATATCTGAGGAATGATGTTTTTAAGTTTATGACAGATGTTTTTAAGACAGAATTGTATCAAGGGCAAGCAAATGAGTTTTCATTATTCCTTATGTCGAATAAAATAAAAGCACGAGGAACATTTTACCTTTCAGATTTGCGTGAGTATAAGGCAAGTATTCATGGGGTATCTGATACAGGTCAGGATCTGCCAACAACAAAAATTGTTTTGAGCAAATATATTTTTCCGGAATTCTCTAAAGATACGCTGCCATGGCAAAAGGTTGCTATGTTATGTCCTGTAAAGATAGCAGAACTTCTGACAGAGAACATTGATGATGTCAATTTCTGGGGAGATGAGAATGAAGAGTTAAGACGGGTTATTAATTTTTATCGTATTTATGCTACAAAGACGTATTCACGGATTCTAATTAAGGCACTCTCAATATATATAAATTTATAACGATATGGAGTATTCTAAGTTTTATAGGGATGCTAACCGCATCATGGTTAATACTTTACTGTCCATTTGGTTCAAAGGGAAAGGCAAGGAGCAAATTTATTTGCGTGAAATCTTGACAAAACGTGAGTCTTTGATGTCGGAGCCCATCTTCCAAACGGTATTTCCATGGGAGCAGTCAACTGAAAGTTTTTCTGACCATGCGTCAAAGTTGAAGATATTAGACGAAAAATTCGTAAAAGCAATTTCTGACGAATGTCTGACCGGTGAGGAACAGAACTTTCCTGCAGAGCGTCGCCCTTATCTCCATCAAACGAAGGGCTGGGATTGTATGCTTAACAAACACAAGACTATTGTGGTTACAACTGGCACTGGCTCAGGAAAGACAGAGTGCTTTATGATTCCAGTTCTTCAAGACTTATATCGGCAGCGGATTAAGAATCCACTTGATAGTGGGGTTCAGGCAATCTTTATATACCCGTTAAATGCTTTGATGAAAAGCCAGCAAAAACGTATTAATGCGTGGTGTAAAGCCCTTGATCCAAACATCACCTATGCCATTTACAATGGTGATACAAATAATCTTGAGAAGAAAGAACCAAATATCAAAGAAAACGAGCGTATAAAGAAAGCTCTACCGGAATTGGTGTACCGCCAGCAAATCAGAAGTACACCTCCACAAATCATGTTTACGAATCCAACAATGTTGAATTATATGTTAGTTCGCCAAGAGGACCAGCCAATAATTCAAAAATCTCGTGGTAAACTCCGTTGGATTTTACTTGACGAAGCCCATTCATATTCAGGCTCTGCCGCTTCAGAATTAGCTCTTCAAATTCGGCGAATAATAGATGCGTTCGGCGAAACTGTTGATGATGTGAATTTCGCCGTAACATCTGCAACAATTGGTGATACATCTGATCCAGCAATTAAGTTGAAGTTGAAAACCTTTGTTCATAGACTTACTGGAAAGCCTATTGATACAATAGAGGTAATTGATGGTAAAAGAATTATTCCTGAATTAAATAAAGAAGAGGCTGATAGAGACATAGAAGATGTTAATAATATGATTGGGGATAGTAGTCTCAATTTGAAAACTGTAGAACATTTGCGTCGGAAAATAAACGAATCAAATGGGCTCACAACGTCTCAGTTGACATATTTTATGCCTCCATCAGCAACCATAGATGAACGCTTGAAGGTTATAGATAAACTTAGCGAGGCTATGATTCCTACTCGTGCTCACTTCTTTATACGGTCAATTAATGGTGTTTACGTTTGTACTAATCCAGACTGCAACCGTGACAAGGCCATACGCCCTTCATTGGGCAGTATGACAACTTACCAAAGTAATGTTTGTCCTGATAAAGATTGTAGGCAACCTATGCTTGAGGTAGCTACTTGTCCACAATGTGGGCAAGTACTTGTTGTTGGCGAAGAAAATGTTGTGACAGGAAAAGATGACTATGGGAAAATCCGTATGAAGACTATCGACAAATCTTTGGAGCAAAATATTTTCGGTCAAGATATAGAAGATGATAATCTGGACGATTATGGAACAGATACCATAAGTACTACACCAGATGTGTACGAAGGTTTTGTCTTAGCAAAAGTCGATGATAATATCTATGTGGATCCAGAACATGTACAATTCACTACCTTAAAAAATGGAAGGCTAAAGGTTGATGACAAACAAACAGAAGATTCCTTTTCTTTTGTTAGGGAGTCAGGTGGATACCGTTGCCCACATTGTGGGAAAGGGGTTTCCAACGGAGTATCTTTACGGGCGAGCTCGTCTTTTCTGAGTCGAATTCTGGCTTCTACACTTCTAAACGCAACAGACCCAGCGAAAGATAATCATGATACAGAAGTAACCTACGGTGGGCGCAAATACTTGTCATTCATGGATAATCGTCAAGGATCTGCTAAGGTTGCTATGTCTATTAATCAGGATGTTGAGCGTAACTGGATAAGAACAGCTATTTATCATACTCTCCTTAATATGTCTGCACCCAAACAACCTACAGATGATGTTCGAGACATGATTAAGGATATAGAGCATAAGTTATCTGTAGGAGAGAAAGTACCAGGATATTTGATGAACATGTACAAGGATGCCGTAGCATCGTCGGTGGTGAAATATAAGTCGTTCGGATGGGGCGAGGTCAAGCGAAGCCCGACACTTCAAGATTCTCAGCTTAGATTATTATTCTCACACCTGATGAACCTAAGCAAAAGGAATTTCAATAATAAGGGGAATTACATCGATGCTATGTTCTTAGACCAATTTGGCTGGATTCCAAAATATGGAAACTCCTTGGAAAATATGGGACTGGTAAGGCTAGTTTACCCTACTATCTCAAATGCTCATGTCCCACCATGCGTAGGCGATAAGTTTACGGATAAAGACTGGCAAGACTTCTTGGTCATTTGTGTTGATTATTTTATTAGAGCGGGCAGGCACTATTTCATACCCGCAGAACTTAGCCATTATCTCACTCAGCAGATTAGAGCAAACGCAGTTTACCCTTCGGATTGTACTTTGACATATAAAAGTAAACAGGGTAATGTTGTTGATGTCAAAAAATGGATACCAGGAGTAAAACTAGTCGGTGAAAAAGGAAAAAAGCAGCATCGAATAATACTCCTACTCTGTGCTGCATTAGGTTATTCTGGTGAATTAAATCAAGAGCAAGAGAATACGATCAATCAACTTTTGAAAGAGGCTTGGAAATTCTTGACAGAATATGTGCTGGAAAAGGTTGATAGTGAAAATGATGGATATGTCATCAATCTCATGGACGAGAATAAGGTTCGGCTTCAACTTATAAAGCAAGCATGGGTATGCCCTATAGATAATGTTCCTGTTACAACAATTTTGAAAGGATATAGTCCTCGTATAACAGGTATATTGGCAAACTCTACTTTTGCGCATTATAAAGTAAAAGATGATGCCCAGATCACAATGCCTTATTTTCCTTTTGCTTGTCACAGAAAAACAGAAGGAGATAGGACTACTGACGTTTCTGACGAGGAAATAATTGCTTGGGTTAATAACAATTTAAATAATATTGAAGAAAAAGGGTTGCTTTCCAATCTACATGAGTCCATCTTCTTATATCGACCGATATTTATGGCAGCTGAACATTCTGCACAAATAGACCATTCAACATTAAGTAAATATGAGCAGGCATTCAATGCTGGGCATATTAATATACTTTCGTGTTCGACTACGATGGAAATGGGTGTTGACATAGGGGGTATTGGTGAAGTCGTGATGAACAATGTTCCGCCCAAGCCATCAAATTATCAACAAAGAGCTGGCCGCGCAGGAAGAAGAAATGAGACAAAGTCAATGGCAGTAACATTCTGTGCTCCTACCCCTATAGGTACATCAACATGGAATGCTCCCATGTCGATGTTATCCCATGATAATGAACTGCCAACATTAAAGTTTGAAAGTCAGCAACTTGTACAGCGGCATGTAAACTCATTGTTGCTTACAGATTTTGTGCAACAGAATATTAGGACTAGTGTTAATGTTACCACGAAATTAAGAGAATTCTTTGATAACACCCCTAGTAGATATGATGCTTTTTCAGATTATCTGTATCGTATAGCTAATGGTATGGATAATAAGATGAATGATTCATATATAGCATTAACTCGTGGTACGGTTTTTGAAAATAAAACTGAGTTAAAAGATGCTGCCGTAAATGCGCTTTTCAAACTTCAATACATAAAGAAAATTTATGAAAATAGATTAAGTGCCTATGAAATGCAGTTAAAAGATGCGAGCGGACGTCAACAAAAGGCTATAGAAAATGCATTAGGCAATTATAAGGATAGCTTTCTGCTTGGTTATCTAGCAGAAAATGGCTTTATTCCAAGTGCAGGAATGCCAACAGGATTAGTTCCTTTTACGAAGGATGTTTATTCAATGCACAATGATTGGTACAAAGACAGTGGGAGCCATAGAGATATTACTCAGCATCTCAGCCAAGCTATTTCAATGTATTCCCCAGGACGACAAGTTGTTATAAATGAATTAGCATATCGGTCTGAAGGAATATATCTTAAAACGGATTATAATAAGGCTGGGAGATTTGCATTACAAAGATGTAGCCATTGTGGTTTTGCCACAATAGCCCCTACATCTGTTGGAGATGAATGTCCCGTATGCCATCACCATGAAATGCATGGATTAAAAGATGTATATGGCAAGTTATCTCCATTTACAGAGGTAATAGAGCCTGCGGGATTTACGGTTGCATTTACATCGGCACCCAAAAGAAAAATAGAAGATGCAGGAGCAGCCATTACCCAGCCTTTGCTATTAGAAATGCAGCCATGGAGAAATGAAGGAACTAATAATGCCAAGGTACTGATGAGAAAAGGGTCAGAGAAGTCCAAAATTCTATTCTACAATTATGGGGCAGGAACGGGCTTCGCACTTTGTAGCCACTGTGGTAGGATGGTAACAGAAGACCCTACAAATGACCATCCTTTATCAAACCATATTAGCCTTTTAGATAATACAAGATGTGTTGGAAATGAGCGTGACAATATAAGACGTCATGTCCTATTAACAGCAGAATATCCAACTGATATAGTAGAGATGAAGTTTTATGATGATGAAAAGCAAGAGATTAAAGACATCTCCACTTTGTATTCACTGGGTACGGTTATAACACAAGAACTATCAAAATACCTTGGTGTTCGTGATGATGAAATATCTTTCGGATATAATCAGGACTACAACTCCATTTTTATCTTTGACACTGCACTTGGCGGTTCAGGCTATTCAGTGCATCTGCCTGAATATAAGAATATCATATTTGAGAATGCATTAACAGCACTAGAATCATGCAATTGTGAAAGAGCATGTCTGAAATGCCTTATAAATAGGCGTACTCAATGGTATTCTAACTATTTAGATCGCCATAAGGCTATTGAATGGTTGAAGATGGAAAGAAAGAGCCGCACTGCGCCAAAAGAAATAAAGGCTATTTTTGATGATGCAGTAACAATGACTGGCGACTTCGTTTCTGAAATCAGCCGTCTTGATTCTGATGACAATATCGAGTCTGTAACAGTTTTTGTTGATCCTAACGTTGATGAATGGGAAGATGACGAATTTCCCCTATCAGCTTCACTGTTTAACAGGCATTTCACCACAAATTTGGTTTCTAATAAGACGATGTTAGATGCTCTAAGAGTAAGCCCTAACAAGATAGCCTTGTTGGGAACAATCTATAAAAGGGGCATTAAGACAACCGACATGATAGCACAACCATATAAGCCATTGATGATAGTAAAACTCATGGATGGCTCTTTACGGTTATATTTCACGTTAGAAGGCTCAATTGCTTATAATGAACATTGGGGAGAATGCGAAAATATATATTATACCTCACATGACATTATTTTCAATACGTTCGACATCGAACTTGATACAATTCTCTCACAAGGGGATGATATTACAAGTCTTATTCGGCTGAAAGATGACGCATGTCAAATTAGTGATTTACTTAGTCTATTGACTAAACAATATGAGGAAAAATGGTCTGCAATAAAATCCTTTATTGAAGGGAAAAATGTGGACGTTTCCTATAATGAGAAATATTTAAACACGCCATTAGGCTGCATGATTCTAGCAAATATGGTTAAGGCTATCCCTAATGTGCTTAGAGTAAGGCTTGGCTCTGTTAAATGTTATTTCCCAAAGCGGCTCAATAATTCCAATAACTGGGGAAACAAACTTATGGATAACTTCTATGATGCTGCAGAAAGAAATGATTATCTTACTGCATGTATTGACCAATTAGTTAATAAAAATGTCCAGATTACTATGTTAGAAAAACAGCCACATTTTCGTTGGATAGATCTGAAAGGTCCAGATTTTACACTTTCAATTTATCCCGATGGCGGTATTGCTAATGGTTGGAAGTTACGCTATAATGACAGTCAAAAGAAATATGACGACGTAAATTATCATGAGAACTTAATGCTTTTCAATGTGAACACACATGTGGGCATCCAATATATTATTGACTTCCACAAGTCTAATGATATTGGTTAAAAACTTTCAACAATGCTGGATTGCTGCGTTATTGCACAATAACTTTGCATCGAATATTAAATTATAGTGGATTATGGCAACCAATAAGAATGCACAGATAAGATACCAGGCACTGGACAGATGTTTGGGCAACTGGAGTCGTCGGTACTATATTGACGATTGGTAGATGCTTGCAATGAAGCGCTTTACCTTTACAATGGCGAAGGGAAGAAAGGGGATGGCGTTAGGAAACGCCAGGTACAGGAGGACTTGAAATTCATGCAAAGCGAAGAAGGTTACGGAATGATGATTGACGCCATACGTGACGGCCATAAGATGTACTATCGCTACCATCATCGTAATGACTCTATCAGTGAGCGACCTTTTAACCAAGAAGAACAGAACATCGTATCAGATGCTCTGATGTTGCTTAAACGTTTTGAGGGGGTACCCCAGTTCGAATGGCTGATGGATGTTGACAAGAAATTGTATTCTACCAGTCAACTGGGAAAAGATGTGCGTTCGGTAGTTAGTTTCCAACACAATCCTTATCTGAAAGGTATGGATAAGGACTATTATAAGCAGATTTTCGATGCCATTGTCAACAGACAGGCTCTGGAGATTTGCTACCATCCTTTCGGTAAGGAGGCTTCGGAGCTTGTGGTGAGTCCGTACCATCTGAAGCAATATAATAATAGGTGGTTCCTTATCGGTAAGCAAAGCGACTTTGTTGGACTGACCAACTATGCCATTGACAGGATAGACGGTATTAAGGAAATGGGCCGCAAGAAGTTTGAACCACTGGACGAAGACTTCAACTTCGATGAGTATTTTGAGGATGTCATTGGTGTATCAGTTGAAGATGTGCCAGTTGAGGACGTTGTAATATATGCCAACGATAAGGCTTTCAACTATATCTATACCAAACCTCTCCATGAATCACAGGTAGCCAGAGGTGAACGAACTGAGGATGGAAGAAGAATCATAACTCTGAAAGTGAAAGACAACTATGAACTGCGGGCATTGTTGCGTTCTTTTGGGAGCCAAATAGAGGTGATAAAGCCAGCCTCACTACGTGAAAAGATGAAGAAAGAGGCTGATACCCTATCTAAAATGTACTCTGACGAATAAAAATCCGCAATAACGCAGAATGTCTGCACAGTTAGTGATTACCTTTGCATTGTAATTTTTAATAAGTTTGTTTATGAGCGAGATTAAATGTCCAAAGTGCGGTGCTATTTTCACCGTTGACGAAGCTGATTATGCAGCTATCCTTAATCAAGTTAAGAATGATGCTTTTGAGGCAGAGATAAATCAAAGACTTGCTGAACTTCATAAGCAGCAGGAGGCAGAGCAAGCTACAGTTATCTTAAAAACCGAGCAAGGGTACAAGGATAAGTTGTCGGCAAAGGATACAGTCATTGCCGGCAAAGATACTGAGATAGCAAAGCTAAACGAGCGCCTGAACAGTATTGCCCAGACAAAACAGCTCGAAATGAAAGAGCAGATATCTGACAAAGATACCGAAATTACCCGCTTGGAAGAGAAAATCGCAAGTCTGCAGAGTAGTAAGCAGATGGAGATTGATAACAAGGTGGCAGAGAAGGACAAGCGTATACTTGAACTTGAAGCATCATTGCAGCAGAAGGCTAAAGACCAGGAACTTGCTGTGATACAGGAGAAGACCGCCCAACAGGACGCCATACAGCAGAAGCAACAGCGCATCACGGAGCTGGAGGCAAAACTCACCGAGAATGAGGCAAAAGCTGCGCTCAACGAAAAAAACATGAAAGACTATTACGAGCGCAGCCTGAAGGACAAAGACGAAGAGATAGAACGCTATAAGGACTTCAAGACTCGTCAATCAACCAAGATGATTGGCGAGGATTTGGAGATACATTGTCACAATGAATTTGATAATGCACGGTCGCTCGGACTATATCCAAATGCCTATTTTGAGAAGGACAATGATGCCAGCAATGGGAGCAAGGGTGACTTTATCTTCCGGGACTATGACGGTGATACGGAATATATCTCCATTATGTTTGAGATGAAGAATGAGGCAGACACGACTTCCACTAAGCATAAGAATGAGGACTTCTTTTCCAAACTTGACAAGGATCGTACTGCCAAGGGATGTGAATATGCCGTACTCGTAAGTATGCTGGAGCCAGAGAGTGACCTATATAATAATGGTATAGTGGACGTGAGCCACCGTTACCCTAAGATGTTCGTCATACGTCCACAGTATTTCATGCCCATCATTTCGCTTTTAGCCAAGGCGTCGAGAAATGCTGTGGATTATAAGCGGCAGTTGGCTATCGTCCGTAACCAGTCGGTTGATGTAACCAACTTTGAGACAAAGCTCAATGAGTTCCGCAACGGCTTCAGTCGTAACTATGAATTGGCCAGCAAGAAGTTCAATACAGCCATCGCCCAGATTGACGAGTCTATCAAGCATCTACAGAAGGTGCGTGAAGCCTTAGTCGGTTCTGAAGACAACCTTCGCTTAGCGAATAAGAAGGCTGACGAGCTGACTATTAAGAAGCTTACCTACAACAATCCTACAATGAAGGAAAAGTTTGAAGAAGCAAGAGGACTTGAGTCTGAAAGTCAAGAGGTGTAAATAGAAATAGGTATCCTCGTTTATTTGAGGATACCCAATACCAATAAGAATATGATTTACGACGGATGGCTAAAGATACAAGACTGGTTCCATGAACGAAGTCTTATCTATGACAAATATTCCAAATCGATTCCAAAGAAACCTGATGTGATAAACGTCGATTTCCAGAATTTACGATATGGATGGCTGGAAATGGTTTTTAGAATCAATGGTCAAAAGCAGCTGATGATACCTTTAAGCGATTTATACGATCCGCTACAGGATATAGTACAATGGCTGGAAGCAATCATAGATTTGGGTAATGGAAATCCATACTATGAGCATACGTTGCATATAGACAGCGAAGGCACCCATATCTTTATGCACTATGAGTTAGTTGAACTTCCTGAATTTGGTAGCGTAGAAGACCAAAGAGGATTGTTTGTTGTATATTGTTCGACTTTAGAAGATAAAGAACAAACGGTCTCTGCTATTTGTTCACCCGTTAATTTAATAAAAAGCATCTATTTGGCACTCCTAAACTTCTTTGCTTTTCATAACAATGGACAATACGATGAAGAATATCTTATTGAGAATTGGTCGATGCCGCACGGAGAAGTTTCCACCTCCCTCGAACTTTACAATAATGTTAAGTCTACCAAATTAGAGTGGTATACAGCCCAAAAGGACTATGATGCTTGGTTTGACAAGAGCTTCGTAAAGCCAACTATTAAGAAAATCATATTGTTCTGTTCAGATGATGGAGGCTCATTTTGGAATCGTGATGGATCCCGTTTGACTGATGAAGCGGAATTAGGGATGGATGAGCAAATGCCAAATGATGTTTCAATATCAACCCAGACAAAAAATATTCTTGCACCACAAAGGGAAGGGTCTAAGTCTGAGTTTGGGGTTGACATAAAATTCCTCATAAAACTGCGTATGAGCTTGAAAGATGATGTCGATTTGTTTTTGGTAGTAGGCCTATCAATGGACATTTGGCAAAGTTTGAGTTGCTGCCAAACTATCGACTGTGGCAAAAAGGAGAGCATTCTGGGCTGAGGTATAGAAAAATAAAAAAAACAGATAATGCAGTATAGATTTAAAGACGTTGAAATTGGAGTAGATTCTCCTTTTAAGGAGGACAAGTTAGGACGAGAAAAGTATGCCAATATATTGACAAACATTATTGCTCATGACCATGAGGGCTGTGTAATAAGTCTTAGTGGCGCATGGGGGGCTGGCAAAACCACATTTGTAAAGATGTGGAAACAAATGCTGAAGAACAAGGGGTATAAGACCATCTATTATAATGCTTGGGAATCAGATTTTGTTGAAGATCCTTTAATTGCAATGATCGCAGAAGTTGGCGAATTAAGCCAAGAAGAAAAATTCAAAGATTTGTTTGCATCTGTAATAGCTAATGCTGGCAAAATAACTTTGGCAGCAACACCCAAAATAGTGAAGCATATTGTGGAAAAACATATAGGAAGTGATGCAGCTGATTGTATATCCGATATGCTTGAGGAAGGTGCATCTGCTCTTAAAGAGCAAATAGATAAATACTATGAAGAAAGAAAGAGTCTTACTTCTTTTCGAGCACAATTAAAGGGTTTGGTAGACCAATTAACAGAACAACCATTAATCTTTTTTGTAGATGAATTAGATAGATGTAACCCACATCATGCTGTAAAAGTACTGGAACGAGTAAAGCATCTTTTCTCTATTCCTAATATTATATTTATCCTTTCTGTGGATAAGCAACAGTTAAGTAATTCTATTAGAGGGTATTTTGGAAGTGACCGAATTGACGCAGAAGAGTACTTACGTCGCTTTATAGATATAGAATACTTCTTACCAGAACCCAACTATGATTACTACATTAAGTATCTGTGTGATGATCTTAATTTCAAAGGCTTCTTCTTTGGTAATAATTCTGATATGCCAAGTTCGGCTTATTCATTCTTTGAAGAGTTTGTTAGATCTCTTGCTGGTTGTAAAAAGCTAACGCTTAGACAGATGCAGAAATTGCTGGTATCTGTTCGATTAGTATATTGTTCACTCAATACGAATAGAGAGGAGCTACCTGGGTTGATTCTGTTACTTTTATATATTAGAAGTTACCATTTGGGATTATATGAAGACATCGTTAATCATCAACTTACCCGTCAAAAACTAGTTAGCGAGTTAGATAGGATATTGCCTAATTCACTTTTTGTACGAAAAAAATACTCAGAATATGATGTTCCAATTATTCTCTTCCCTTTCTGTGATTTATTAGTTTATTATATGACTACAGATAGCTATAGTACAGAATCTAAGCTATGGAAAGTTGATGAGTCTGATACTAGTAAGTTGAATGTGTTCTTTACCTCTGAGCATTTTACGCCTGAAGATATTGCCCGATATGCAAAATCACTTAGACGGGGTAGTTCACCGAGACTGTCTTATGTTACCAACTTTATTGAATTGTCGGAAGAATTGAGATTAGAAGACTAGACTCAATAACATAAAAAGCACCAAGTGCAAGGGATAGTACGCGTAGCACAAATACTTCGCATACTGTCCCTTGATAAATCCTCGCTCTCCATTGTAACAAAGGATAGCAGACAGCCCCAAACAAAGCCCGACTACACCATACTGGTACATGAACAGGGTAGCTAAAAGGCATTTTGTTACCTTATCTGGCTTAAAGATATGGAACGCACATATTAGCAGGATGCCGGAATACTCATAATCGACGTGCAACCAAATGGCGTTGCCGCAAATTGAGGCAATGATGATGCACCATATCAGGGGCTTGTCTCCGATTCTGCACATCCCCTCTATCGCTATCAACCCCAATAGCAGAGTAAAGAACACATTGTGGGTATTATCGTGATTGAGCAGCCACCATGGTATTTCAGATATAAGTGCAAAAGCCAAGAGGCTTAGCGCATACTTCCTTGTGGAACGAGTATGGTCATACCCCTCTACCAGTAGAAAGGCGAAGATGGGGAACGCCATTCTTCCCATCGTCCGCATCAAGTCATACATCAAACTACCATGTTCCATGAGGTAATAAGCAATGTGATCCATGGTCATGGACACCAATGCTATTATCTTCAGGGCACTGCCTGACAATCCTTTCCACTGCTCAAGTACCATACTACTGTTTATTTTCCTGTTTCTTCTTCCTGTCCTTGCCAAGAAGCTCGGCAATCATCGCGTCCACCTCGTCATTGACCCGCTTGAAGTTACGACCGAGCATGATTTCCTTCTCACGGTTAGAGGCAAACTGATAGATTTTCGGCAAGTCGGCATATAGACTTTCCTCCTGCTTGATCTGTGCCATATCGAAGTTGGTCTTACAGAAATACTTGGATGTCTTGAACTCCTCCGACTTCTCGATATTAAAGCCCTGCATCATACTACTCTCGGTAGGCGTGAAGTCACGTGCCGACTGACCTGCCAGCCAACCCGTCGCCATGTCCGCTATCTTCGCCGCTGGAACAAGATAGTCTAACCGTTCCGAGATAGATGTGGAAACCTTCTGGTCGTTGATGGTGATGGATTTGGAAGTCTGCTTCGCCTTTCCGAACACATCGTTCTGCGCCCATTCCAGTGTCTCCTTGTTACGGGCGGCCCCCATGAAGATATTTCCGCACGTGGTGATTATCTTCTGCATACCGTTCTTGCCATAGTCCGCCTCCAACTGAGGCAGTTCCTGAAAGCCTAATGTCACAGCCACCTTGTTGCTACGCGCCGTACCGATCAGACGGTCAATCTTATGAAAGTATAAGGTCGGCAGCTCGTCCACAATGATGGAAACAGGGATATTCCCCCGGCTGTTCACACGGGTAACGAGACGGTTCAGCACCAACGCATTCAGTGCACCCACTATCTGCTCCTTCTCCGGGTCGTTGGCTATCACGAGATATGAAGGACTTGCAGGGTCTGAAATCTTCAGGTCGAAGTCGTCCCCCGTAAAAATCCAGTAGGCTTCTGGCGAGACCAAGCGTGCCGCATTGACCCGGAGCGTACCCACCATACCTTCGAGCTGGTCCATCGCCTTGTTGGTATAAGCCGACTGGAACGGAGCCATGAGCGAGAGAATCTTCTGGTCCTGCATCAGGATGTCGAATACGTCACTGTACTGCTTGCCAAGGAAGGACAGCACGTGCGGCATATCCGAGTATTCTCCGGTGATGGTGTCCGGTTCCACCACCTGCCCCTGCTCATCCTCATACCATGACGAAGTGATATGCACCCTCTGCCCGTTACGGCTGATATAAGTGAAGTCATTCAAATCCACGAACATACCGTCCTCATCTACAGACACATCGTGGCTCAACTCATCCACAAAGTCCAGTATCGTGTTGCCGTCCTTATCGACAGCCCGGTAGTCATGCCAGTTCTTCGTAATCAATTTCAGTTTCTTGCCCCTGTATTTGACATACCTCGTGAGCTTCTTGCCGTCCTTGAATCCCGTCGGGTGAAAGTTCACGAAGAAATAGATGATGGCAGAGAGGAAGTTAATGGCTGAGTTCTGAAAGAACGCCTCCGAGCCACCCTTCTTGTCGCCCCCTTTATTGAGCGATTCCAGCAAGGTCGCTGCCGTCTCTGCTGCCGCCGCCAAATCAGGGATATATTTTCGCTGAATAGGATTGATGCGGTTGGAATATTCCACATCGGTAAAGTTCACGATATGGAAACCACAGTTCTCTGGTAACCTGCCGAGCTTCTTGTTCTTACAATACTGATAGAACAGCGTTTTGCCCAATGTAGGAAACTTGTAGTCATATACCATCATGGCAAACCCCTTGGCCGCATGCTGGCGGATAAACGGTCGATGATGCCGAAGGATTTGCCGGAGCCAGGCGTACCCAGCACGATGGTACCACGGAAGGGATTGATAATGTTGATCCACCCCTTGTGCATACGTCCTTTGAAATAGTAAATCATCGGGATGTTCACCGAGTAAGGATTCTCATTCAGTTCCTCCGACTGCTGGAACGACTCGTTCTCAAAGTTGAAGCGGTCCTCTCCTAACTTATAGTTGTAGAAGCGCGAGATACCGTCCAGCCCCTGATGCAGGAGCATTGTACCGATGATGGAAGTCATGGCATAAAGGATGCGGTTGGTCGGAAAACCAAAAGAGACTCCTCCCCAGATGCCCTTATGAAACATCATGCAGAGTGCGATGAATGTGATGCCGATGCCGATAGGATAAAGCACCATCGTTTTGACATTGAACTTCAGTGCCTTCTGCGGACGTGTGCCGATACATGTCACACCGATGCAGATCAGTTCGACGAGCTTACACGATGCCACATTGTTGAACACTTTGAAGCGTGCGATGAGTTCCAAAATAAATCCTGTGACACGGTTGTCCGCCGTGATGGGCAGATTCATGATCAGTTCCACTATCAGGAAAAGATAGATGCAGCTCCTGAAGATGTTGTACATCTGCTGCTGTTCTCTTGTCTCTTCTACAGCCATGACTTTACAATTTGATGGTTAAAACACTGGCAGATACGATACCATCTGCTCACTGACCCCGTCAGCGTGCAGCATATCCTTGTAGTTGATATCGAGCGTGATGATACGCCCCGAAATCTGCTCCTCCGAAATTTCCAGCTTCAGCACCTTCTCTTCAGGGAAGGTGAGTTTATCGAGCACCAGCACGTTACGGTATGCCTTCTTGAAACTCTTGGCACTGCTCAGACTATATACCGGTGTCAGCTCAATCGTCTGTGAGTTGGTGGCCTTCAGTTCCTTCTTGTCCGTGAGCTTGATACGTACCTCGCTGATGTCATACTTGATTTTGGTAGCATTGTAGAGCGAGTAGTCGATGAAGAAATAGTCACCGATACTGTAGATGTTGTTCACCCTCGCCTTGATTCCGTTCTCATTAGAATGGATGTTCTTCTGTGGTTTACTGGCAAAGATGGCCCAGGCGTAGGCCGCCATTTCCTTGCGCGGCATCGATACGTCGGGATTTTCATACCTGCCCATGTCCCCGGCTTTGATGCGGTAGATGGAGTTGGCTTTGGTAGGTCCGGCGGTATAAACCACGTTGAGCTGTACGATATGCCGCTCACCGATTACGGTAATCGTACCCACCAGCTCGTTGTTGTACATTCTCCCAGAGGGTTTGATGCGCACGATATTGTCCGTACACTGGTTGCCCACAATCTTGCTCGTCGAGATGTCTACGAGCTTGATATTCTCAGGCATCAGCAGGTGTGTCGTCACTTCCTCGTTGACAAACACCACATCCTTACGCCTGTTTTCGTCGAAGATGTAGCTGTCCGTAGGCTTGGCGTTGCGGATATACCTCACCGAAGCCGAGTCTGCCTCGATGTTCTTATACTTCTTCTGTGCCTGAAGGCTGCCACACAATCCCATGAGGGCAACCATGAGAACTAAAATCTTTTTCATATTTCCTAAATGTTTGATGAATTTTTGAAAGCTATTCTGCATTGGTATTGACCAGGTAGACGATGGTGTTGTACTTGATACGAGCCTTGTTCTTTCGGATATTGGTAGACACGGCTGATGTTACCGACTGGTACATATTCTGTAGGGCCTGCAGAGCCACCGCTTCGGAACTCAGTCCACTGCCATACCCACCGTCAAAGTTGATGTTGCTCTGCAAGGCATTCGCCTTGGCATCCTTCATCAGGTCACGGAAGGCAGACTCCGGGACATAAAAGCCCTCCATGCCGTCGTTGTCATAGACCGACAGTCCCACCTTGATGAACTTATCCCTGACCAGGATGCTGGTGATGGTCGCCATCACACGCTGCTGACCGAATCCCGTCACCGTACCATAGAGGTAGGTGCCCTTCTTCAATTTTGTCCCTTTGAGCGTGACATCGTCGAGGAGCTTGAAGCGGAGGCGTGTACCCTCGTGTGCCTTCGTCGTCTTGTCTATCATGGCACGGATCAACGGAACATCCGTCGTAGGCTCGGCACTGACGGTGTTGAACTTCTCCGCATTACCCTCCATCACTTTCTTGACAATGACCGGTTTCTCTTCGGACTTACGATTGGACGCACCAAAAGGATGTGACGCTTTTGACACTTTGGCACTTTCATCCTCGTCGCCGATACCTATGCTCTTCTCCAACGCTTTCTGCCGGGCAAGGCTTCTCTTCTGAATCGCCTCCACCTCCCTGGCATAGTCATCCATCTCTGTCTGTCTGGAACCGCGCCCATAGCTGCCGCCCGAACCATAGCCAGATGCACCTCCGTAACTGCCACCCTCATAGGCATTGATATGCTTCCGTGACTGAGCCAGCCGCTGCTGCAAGGCTTCCATATCCTTCTGCCGCTGGGCATTGATGGCATTCTGGCGGTCTATCTCATCCAGTTCATGCTCTTGATAGCCGTTGCCGAGCGAGTCCTGCTGTGGCTGGTCCTCACCGATGCCGTTCACTGCCGATGCCGCATCCTCTTCGTTATAGCGTTTGTTCATCTCAGTCATCTTATCACCCATATCAGCATTGGCCGCCGTGGGCAGGGAGGCATTGATGCTGTCCGTGGCCACACCCTTCTTGGCATTGTCCGTACCTCCGAACACCCCCATCAACTCATAGCCTAAGAACAAGATAGGCAGAAGAATGGCCAAAGGAAAGATGTACTTGGGCTGTTTGAAGTCGATGCGCCACCAACTCTTGCCCTGTGATAAGGGCTTCACTACGGGCGGCTCTTTCGGACTTGTCTTTTCCCTTTCGTCGCCCTTAGCCTCGTTTTCACCCTGCGTTTCTGCATCAGCCTCCGTCCGGGCATTGTCTGAAGGGTCATCCTCCTTTCTCAGTCCTACTTTGAGTAAGAGTTTCTTAATCAGTTCATTCATATCATTGATGTTTTAAGTTTGCCACTATCATTTCGAGTTGTCTGTATTTAGAGATGATGAGCATAGAATCCCGATGTGTCTTTACAGGGATGTGTACAAGGGAATCCAACTCCCATTTCAGCCGTTGTCCTCTGAGAGCCAGCTGCCCGACTTCACGCACCTGCACGTTTTTGCCATTCTGTATGCTCTGTAGTCCGGCGAACATAGACTGCACATTCTCTATCTCTCCCACAATATCCTTGCTGGGTTGTGGAGTGTAGAGGGAGACAAGAATCCCAAGGCCGAGCGAACAGACCAACGCACCGATGGTCATGGCCGCCGTGCGCTTCGGATGATTTGTAGCCCATGTATTGGCAGCGTCTATCCGCTCCTGTATCTTCCACTGACGAGAGAATTTCCTTACGACGGTTTCTATTTTACCTTTGACTCCCTGTTCCCATCTTGCTTTTGCTGCTTTCGCACGCTTCATTTTCTTCTTCATACCCTTAGTAGTCTAAATCCTTATTCTCCAGCGTTCTCCAGTTGGTAATCAGCAGCCCGTGCGGATTATTCCTTGTGCGGGGCACATTCTCGATGCTGCCCACCGTGATGAGGGAGCGTTTCATGTCGCGCGAACGGCGCTTGATAATCTGCGTACCATAATATTTGAACTTCCTCGACTGCTCATCCAACTTGATGGAATCGCAGATAATCATGCACACGGCAGAGGAAGACACGATGTCCGAGTAGAAACCGTTTTCCTCCATTGCCTGTTTCTGCTTCAGTGCCGTACCGTCCGCCATATACATCGCCTTGGACAGCGTCCACTTGATATAATCATCATCGGGCGGCAGGTTGAAGAAATACTGATGGAAGAGTTGGATGTGTGCTTTCGCCTCCATCACAAAGTTCGCCTCCTGCTTGCTCCTTTCAGCGAGGAAAGGGATGTCGCCGTCGAGGACATAAATCTGATTACGCTCTTCCGTTACCAACTTGGCACAATAGAAGATACAGCAGGCACAGACCACCGTACTGCCGATGATGGTCAGCAGTACGGTCGTCAGTGCGAGTCTTGTTTTCTGTTCCAAACTCTGTATTAACATATCCTGTCGTTTTAGTTTATTTTCCTCTGTTATATGAATCCTTCATGGAACTGCCCATCTTCGATGCCGCCTTGCCAGCAGAGCTTTCGGTGAACATGTGTTTGGCCTCTTTCGCCATACCTGAAGCTGCACCGCCCATCGCCCCGGCCAAAGTAGCTGCACCGCCATCGGAATAACCACTTGCGCCACTTACTGCCCCGGCCATACCTGCCGCTCCGAGGTGTGCTGCACCCGATACCGCCGAACCTGCTACTGGCGTAGCCACCGAAGCGATGCCCATACCAGTAGAGGCGGCACTGCCCACGGCTCCGCCCACAGCACCTGCCACAACACCACCGGCGGCACTGCCCGCACTCGAACTCACGCCACCTGGTATCAGCCATGATGCCACCTCTGGAACAAAGCGGATAATGTAGGCACCCACGAGCATACCCATAGCGTACATACAGTTGGAGCCGATGCCCTGAATGCCCAGCGCACCTATCTGTCCCCATGAGTTCACCTGTCCTTGTAGAAGCCTGCCATAGGCGGTAAGGTCCTCGCCAAGGTTATACATCAGAATGAAGTCTATGTAATACAGGCACATATAGGTAACAAATCCCCAAAGCGATAAGGAAAGGTATTTGCTGATCCATTGCGACCACGCACTGCTCCATGGCGGTACGATGGACAGGGCAAACATGATGGGCGCGAAGGTCGCCAATATCGTCATGAAGATACGTTGCGCCACCAAAATGCCATAATACGACATTTGGAAGATCAGTTCCCCGATAAAGCGTATCACGTCGTTGATCCATTCCGACACTTTTGTCTCCGCGGCTACGGTAGCCCGTTGCGCATAATTGTTGATGGTCGAGCCAAGATTCTCCATGTTGTAGATGAGCTTGTCCCACCAATGGGCATCCTCGCCAATTTCCTGTACCTGCTTCGCCGTCTCGATGCTGTCCTGTACCTGCCGGAGCCGTTTGAGGTAGTCCGACTGCTTCTGCGCCACTTTCAGTTCGAGGGCTGCGACCTCCTTATTTTTGCTGCTCGCCATCTGTTTGGTCGTCGCCTCCAATGCCTTTCCCGGCCAGGCAAGCTCCTGACAGATCCACGAGCTGTAAGTGATGCAGATGGACAGTCCCACGATACGGAGGAGTTTCATCACGTCCATCGCCCTGCGCCCAAGCATCATCATCCAGCACTCGTAGGAACCCACGCAAAGGGCAAGGCATAGGCCGATGACACGGGCATAGCCCACGGTGTCGCCCAGCACCGCCGACTTCGGGAAGGTTTCCATCGCCACCAGCAGCTTGTCAAGGCTCTCGTCGATGGAAGGCAGTCCCATCGTGAGCAGCTGACTTGTGATATTCAATAAGATGTCTGTAACCATATTCTTAAACCATGTTTTATCGTTTGTAATAGTTCTGCGCCATGCCGACAAGGTGCGCCACACGGCTGACCATCTCCTCCATCTGTTTCTTGTATTGCTGGTAGGCTTTCTGCCGCTTGGCGTTTTCAAGTTCATACCCTGCACCTGTCCGATGGATGTAGACGATTTCCTGGCAAATCATTTCATTCTGCCGTGTCAGTTCATCGACCTGATATTTCAGTTTGCCCTTGCTTCGCTGCATACAGAAGAGCAGTCCGTCGGCAATGGATTGCTGCATACGGTCAAAGTCGGCCTTGAACGAAGAATAAACCAGATCGACATTCCTGTCAGCGGCACGCGCCACTTCCTCCTTGTAGAGTTCTTCCATCTTGACACGTTCCTGTTCGGCTTCCTTCATCTTCTGCCGTTGTGTCTCCTCGGCGGTGATACGGGTGGGCATGATCCGCTTCACCTTGGACTTACTTTCCTTGAACCGCACCCTCCAACCAGATTTAAGGAATCCCCATTTCCAGTAGGTCTCCCCACCACTATACTTTTTATGCAGCAGGTAATAATACCATGCAGGAGAAAAATCCCACGGCCCGTTTTCCATTGACTTCCACTGCTTTTCCTTCTGGTCGTCGTAGGTTGGATGCTGTGCCGATACTGGTAAACATAGGTAAAGCAAGCCCACTATTATCAATAAATACTTTCTCATACGCTGTTCCATTTATTGATTACTTTCTCTGCTATCTTGTCCGTTACCTCACTGTTGAGAATGTCCCAGATGTAATCGTATCTGAAGCCGCCGACGGTAATGATGCTGCACCATACGTTGGCACCGTCTATAATTCCCCTCATGTTCTCGATGGATGTTCTCAGTTCCATGACCAGATGTAGCTTCTCGTCCACCGAGGCCTTCATTGCGTTGATACCGCTGGCGGCAAGCGAGGCATAAAGGGCTTTGATATTCTTGATTTCCCTTGCACATGCCATGTTCGCCTCGGTATAGTACCATGCCACCATCGGTTTCTTGAAGGTATATTGAAAGGTGGAGCGTGTAAACTGGGAATACTCCTGTATCAGACGATACATGCTGTTGGCCGTCGAACCCAACGCACTGGCTAAGATGACGTAGGAATAGCCGTTGTTCAGTTTGCTGTCCAAGGTCGTCCTCACATCATTGAACTTCGTGGCACCTTTTGTGATGATGCTCTGCTCGCCAAAACTCGTCGTCACCTTTGCCAAGGCCTTGTCCTCCTCGCCCTTAATGAGTTTGTGCAGACTGATGAGGCTTCGATGGTGGCCGGATCCCTCGGTGTGGGAATTACATCGGCAAAAGTAGGAGCTGCTAATGTTAGGCATAAGAGCAACATCCAACACCTATTTATATAATATGCTCTTTTCATATGCTCGACCTCCATTATACACCCAATCCGTTCCAGTTGTCAATCAGCCCGTCCACCGAGTTGCGAGCGGTGATATAGGCAGCCCATGACTCCACGTCGATGGCCATGAGCACATCGCCCCAGCTGTTTCCGAACTGACACATCATCATCATGACCTCCAGTTTGTAGTGGATTTCAAGCAGACGGCTGTAGATTTTGTTAGCCATCGTCAGCCGTTCATAGCGGTTGAGCAGGTTATACCATCGTCCTTGCCGCCGTTTTTGCCTTCTTTGAGTGGGTTGCGGATTCTGCCATTGTTCACAATGTCCACAAAGTCGTGTACCAGTCCTTCCGTCTCGGACACGAGGTTGGCCATCTCATTGATGCATACCACATAGTTTTTGCCCGGCGACTTGCCGAGCTGTTTCAACACGATGGGCACGTCCTTGAAGATACCAGCGGTGAGCGAGACTATTTCCCCATAGTATTTGCTTTCCTCCCCAAAGCCTGTAATGTTCTGCATGGAAAGTTGGTAGAGTTCCTTAATGCTTGCCATCGTAGCGGTGTATTGCATCAGCTTCTCCTGCTTGGACTTGATGGAATCCAGACGACCGTTGTGCTTGTCCTCAATGATTTTCTGCGAAACTGCATTTGCCGTTACTGTTGCCATCGTTCTCTTGTCGATCACCACACGCCAGCCAGCCTGGATATTCAGCGAGGCAAGGAGCATCGCCAGAACGAGGATTAACTTTGACTTTTCCATAAGCTCATAATGTTTTGATGATTGTTGACCTGCCGCGCGAAGTCGAGATATTTATTTATCCCAGTCTGTCTGCGGTCTTTTTCGATCTCCGTGATGGCGCGTTGGATGTTGCCACCGAAGTGCCTTGTATAGATTTTGAGTGCTTCCTTTTCTGCCCGTTCCGTAGTATAGGCCCAGTAACATTCAGGCGGCTCCTCCACACCATACACGTCCGACACCTGCCCACGGCATATCCATACCTCCTTGAAGTAGTTGCGCCCCTCGTGGTTATTGAGCGCATTGATGGTGAAGATCTGCTGTCGCTGTACGGCCGTTAATCCGAGGATGGCCGCAATGTCATCGTACCTGTCCTTGAACTTGGCCTGGTCGAGCAGGATTTTCACATCACTGTTGTTGATAATCGCCTCTTTGACAATGGGCGAGTCAATCACATCGTTCAATTCCTGCGTCACCACACCGGCGATGCCGTGGAACTTGCGCACCGTCTTATACAGATATTTGATATACTCTGCCATCGTAGGCGAGGCGATGGCCTTCCATGCCTCTTCGATGATGAGTGCCTTTCGGCCTTTCTTGATACGCATCTTCTGGAGGAACACATCCATGATGATGAGCACAACGATGGGAAACAGCACGGGGTCGTCCTTGATTTTGTCTATCTCAAAGACGATAAACCGCTCATCGAAGAGCGACTGCTCCAAATCGTTGTTCAGTGTACTCTCCAGTTCACCGCCACGGTAGAACTGTTCGAGGATGGCAGCGAAGTTGTCAATGTTGAAGGCTATCCTTTTCTCGGCCATCAACTGTGGAATACGTTCCAAGGCATATTCATAGAAAGTATTGAAAGACAATTTCCTGACGGTCATCTTCCGTCTGCGCTGTTCCATTTTCTCTATCTTCTGTTCGATACGCATAAGATAGCTGCCCTCGATCACCTCCGCCATGATGCGCATAAGCTGACGGTTGGCCGCCACCTTTTCGCCTTCGGTCGCAGCTTTGTCATTGACCAAGGCATGTAGTTTCTCCACCTGACGCTTTGCCTTGACCTGATGCCGCACCTCTGCTTCTGAAAAGATGTCGTCCTTACCCTCTGCATAGTCCTTTGTGGAAATGTCGCTCTGATGTTCCTCAAAGTCCTGATAATAGCGATGCTCCACCTTCTCACCATACTTCTCATACTCGCCGTTCTTCTTATCCTCCAGCAAAAGTCGGTGGCGCAGTCTGTCCTTTTCTTCGGAAGAAAAGCCACGGAAAGGATGAAAGTAGGCATCGTAATACTCTACAATGACCTGATTGATGATGGCATCCTCAATCTTGGAGGGCATCTCGCTACCCTTGAAGATCAGGAAGATGAGGGATTTGAGGAAGTTCTTCTTCTCCCCGAAGTTCTGTCGGTACTCCGTTTTGGTAATCTTGAACGGATTCATGGAGATGGGATGCTCCTTGGAATAGGTGATATAAGTGCCACCGAAGTAGCTGCATATTCCCTCGTAGCTGTCACCAGTATCAACCATCACCACATCCGTGTTTTGCTCCAGAAGCTGGCGCACCACACTGTTCATGTGGAAGCTCTTGCCACTGCCAGAAGGTCCTATACAAAAGAAATTGGCATTGTCGGTATATTTGTGCGCACCTTCCTTGCCGGTAATGTCTATCGCCACGGGTAGTCCCTGCCGATCTGTATAGTAGGTTTTGAGTGGCGTCTCCTCCGAGTGTTTCAGATGCTCCTTGAAGCAAAGGCAGAGTGCGGCGTCCGACAACGTAAGGAAGAGATCGTAGTCGGGATTGAAGGCATAGCCGTTGCCCGGGAAACTGCATGTGAAGAGTTCCAACTGGTTATACGCTGACCGAGAAGGCATGATGGCGCAGTCGTAGAGTTTCGTCTCGATATACGAGGTAACTGGGGTTATCTTATCGTGTGGACAGCTGACGAGGATATTAAAGTTGGTATAGACCATCAGTTTGCTATCCACGGCCAACGTGTCCAGTAATCGTTCTATATCTTCCTTGGCGATGCGGTTGGACGGGTCGGGCATGGAGCCATGACGTTTCGCCTTGCCTTGCAGCTTCCGCATGAGTTTTCGTTGGGCAGGTATCTGGATGACCTGATTGTAGATGACGCAATCGGTATAAGGAATCTCCGTCAGGAAGGAGAAGAGGTCGGTGGCAATGTAAGTACCGTTGATATTCACAGAGAGGAACGGACGCACGAAGTTGGGCATGTTGATTTCGTCTATATCCACCAAGGGGAAGGACTTTACCGTGCGGTCGCCAATCTTCAGGTTCTCGTCCGAGCACTTGAAGTTGGTCATGGAGAATGGTCCCTGCTTGAACTGGAACGCCATGAAGCGATGAAGGTACTCGACAATCTCAGGCTTGCTCAGCTTACGGTGCGCAATACCTTTCTCCTGCAGGATGTCGGCTACCTTGGCCACCTTTACATGGAAGTCCTCCCATCGCTTGGCATCGTATTTCACGAAGGCATTGTGCGCACATTCCTGCGTGATGATGAGAAAGGTGCGTATGTCGGTATAAGGCCGTCCCTCGAAGTAGTTGAAGTAACTTTCGGTGAGGAACTCCTGTTCTCCCTCCGGCTCATGGTGATATTCCTGCTTGCAGAAAATATCCTGCTTCTGGAGGGCATAGCCTTCGCCGAGCGTCTTGACGATATTGGCCAGTACGTCCTGAAAGAGCCGATACTGGTCGGCATCGGTACAATACTGCTGCACGAAATTCTCTATCTCGAAAAATACTGATGGATTGCCCTTCTGCGACCAGAGCACCGTGTTGAGCTGTTTCCCGCCCTTCTCCCTGATGTCCTGCAACTGGGCAAAGAGCTTGTCGAATGGTTTTCTTTTCTGTGTCATAACCTTTATTGTTTGAAGATTCCGTGATAGATGCAGATACCCTTATCGTGGCGTTTGGCATGAAGGCCATTGCGCTGCCGGATGTAAATGGTGGCCAGTCCAACAAGGGCAAGGACAATCATGGCAATGAAGCCGGCTAACTTACCCAAGATGATGGAGAAGAGGATAAAGCCGAGGAAGGACACGCCGATGGCTATGGCAGCAAAGGTCAGGAATCGGCCTCTGATGCCCATGAACTCCAACGGTTTCTGTATGCCCTTGTATATAGGAAAGAAATCTTCCATAGAATGTTGAAATTTGGCAGGAGCCAGACGCATGGTCAGATGGTCCGGCTCCCACCGGTTAGTTACTTGAAGAAGAGCGGAAGCGCCTCCGACATGGCGATGAAAGCCACACAGCCACCGATGGTGAGCATGATGGTCTTCTTCACGTCCTGGTCGCCGTTCTGCATCTTGAAATATACATTGAACGCACCCACAAGCACGATGACGGCTGCGATGGCCTTCATCAGGTTGGAAACAGGGGTCTGATACGAAGAGATCTCCGTGGTGGCCTTTGAGAAGCCGCCCGCCCCCCTGCTGTTGGCCAACGCTGTTCCTGTACTCAGGGTGAACATACATACACCCACTGCTAATTTCAAAGACTGCTGCTTCGCAAAACTCCAAGCTTTCTTTGCGCACGCTATTGCTTGTTCTCTTAATTGCGACATAATCGAATGGATTAAATTTGAAATTCAATTCCATGTTAAAGCCGTAAGTCAAACAAGTTAAAGTGCTACGTCTGCAATGTTAAAGCTAAAGGTCGATATATGATTCATGAAGAAATCCGCTATGAAGATGGTGGACTTTCCTTCCAGTCGGCAAGCAGCCCACCCAGTTCACTGTTCTCACCGTCTTTCGACAGGTCTTCCACCTTGATCAGCAAGTCGTTTACCTCAATGCCGCCGGTCATCAGGAGCTCTGCCGTCTGCTTCCGTTTCATGGCAGCTGCCTTTTGCTTCTTGACAATAGGGCGAGTGATAAGCACGGGGGTAAATTCCCTTACTTCATCAGAAATGTCGATGGCTTCCTCCTGTACCTTGTCGTCTTCGCTGGCAGCCCGCTTGCTGTTTACCATCAGGTCGTAGGCCACTATTCCTAAGTAATAGCAGATGTAGCAAACCACTATAAAACCAAAGAATATTTGAAAATTCATACGCAATAGGCATTAAGTGAATGATGAACATGGAACTGATGCAGAAAGATAGACACTCATAGGCTGAAATGTCAACCCCATCTTCTGTCCGTTGCTCTCACGTATCGGCCTGCGCTTCAGCTCTTCATTATAATATAAGGTGTTGTGCCCGGGGATGACCAAATAGCCAAATGACTTCAGGATGCTCTTCAAGACCACCCGCTTCTTGTTTCCCACCACCTTGATGTTGGTTTTCTGTGGCAGACCGAACAACACGCGAGCCTTCTCCCGTTTGATGATGCTCCTTCTGCTACGGGACCGTATCTGCAGGGCATCGTCTGCCGTCCTGACAAGATGGAACTTCTTCACAATTCGTGATACTGTCCGAGTGGATATGCCTGTAAGCCGGGCTATCTCACTATGAGAGTGGCTGCAGTATAGCCGTCTGATCCTATCTGCCACTGTCATCGCTTTGGTGACAGGGCATTTGTGTAAGCCCAACTCATGCAGCTTCTTACGAAGGCAACTTAGGGAAATACCTAAATGCTCTGCTAACGAGGCGTTGCTCATCGCTTTATAATGGTCTTTAAGGTAATCCACCATAGCGGCGGTCCAGATGATACTTTGCCTATACATGATCTTGAAGATTATTGATAATGCAATCGTTTCTGCGCAAAAACTCTTTGAGGTAGCTGCCGTTGGTGCCGATGAAGGCACGGAGAGCAGCGTTGATGATGTCGGTAACTGACATATTGTTGATGTTACATAGCTTCAGTAACTCTACCACTTCGTTGTCTATCTCATAGTTTTTGCGGCCGTACTTCTTGACACGGTAGCCGTACTGTTGGGCATACTGCTGGAAGAGCTGCCAACTGCTGACTGTCTGGGGAATGTCTTGCTGTGCAGCTCTTAGCATTGGCTGAGAAGACGATGGGGAAGTTGATGTCTTCACCTCATTAAACACACCGTCTATATCGGGCAGATTGAGAAGGTCGTTGGTAGGTGCAGCCTGCAAATGGGAAGTATTCGTTTTCATTTTGTTGGCACTTTAGGTTTGAAGATCTGTTGATACATAAAGTCGAAGGTGGGTGACACGATGTCGTTTTGCGGCCCCATCAGTTCGATGGTATTGTACCGTTGCATATCCGCCTTGACCTCTATGCGCGGTGCAACCAGTCCGAAGTGGCGGAGCCTTTCCTCTGTCTTATCCCACAGTTCCAGTTCTGCCTTCCTGCCATATCGCTTATCCCATTTGTTCACAACGAAGATAAACCGGCTCTTCATGATGGGCAGCATGTGCTGCAGCTTGGCGATAAAGCCGATGAAAGTAGCCGTGGAACTGATGGAGGTTGCCTCGAACTGATAGGGGCAAACAATGTAATGACTTAGGGCGAAGATAGGCACCAGACCTTGCTGTGACAGATTGCCGGGAGTGTCCATCAGTACGAAACCTTTATAGCTGTTGCGTAGGTTCGTAAGGAACTCTCTCACATTGTTAGCGTCTTTGATGTCGAAAGTGTGTACGCTGTAAGGCAGTCGCACACCCTCGTACTTTTCCACGTCCTCATTTCGCTTGGAATAGATAGTCTGCTGACGGTCGAAATCTACAACGAGTACGCTCTCTCCCTTTGCTGCCAGGTAATCAGCGAACATGGTGCAGAGCGTGGTCTTTCCGACACCGCCCTTCTGATTGGCAAAGGTAATCATGATGTTGTCTCTCATTGTCGAGGTTGTTATTAGTTGTGTGATAATAACAAACTCCTTTTTGGAAGGCCGGTTATCAAATGGAGTTGGGCCCCAGTAGCATTATTTCGAGAAATAGGTATCTTGCGAATTAGGTAAATGAGGAAGATGCTAAATCGTGAAATCATTGGCAAAGATAAAAAATGGAAATGGAATTTGCAAGAGACTATTAACTCGTCAATAAGCACGATAATGCCGATATTCTGTTGATGGTTTCAAGACATAATAATATTTATAGTAAGATAGAGATAGTACGCACAATTTATTGTGAATATGGATTATAGTTTGCAATCCTTTTCCTTTAACGTAGTTTAACTACAGGAGATGAAAATATCCGGTAATGCTCTGCTATGATTCTAATTGTAAACGATATCATGGGATAATAACAAAAACATTCTTCTTGCAGTTTATAAAAGATGTAGAAAAGTTAAATATGTATATAGTGAACAATAACAGTATTAAAAAATTACCATATATGGGAATTTTGTCTTATCTTTGCAGCATAAAGGCTAAGATACATTTCACCGCATGAATATAATCTTCAAGGAAGAAGCCTTATCTGAGCTGTATGAAATAGGCAAAACCAAAGACAAGAAATACAAGCAGATATGCAAGAATAAACGTTTGTTAGATGGCTACATCCGGGCAGTAGGAATCATTTATGATGTAGAGTGTACAGACGAACTAAAGAATTTCAGCTTCTTACACTATGAGAAATTGAAATATCAGCAGAAAGAGCCTCTAAGCTCTGTTCGACTTGTAAACGGTTTGGTAGAACGCCTGTTGTTCAAGGAGACAAAGGATGGCATCGAAGTAGAACTAATTGAAATTGATAGTACACATTATGGCAACAAGAAGTAACAGATTAGTTCCTGTTAGGGCAATCCACCCAGGAGAAATCTTGCGTGAAGAGTTGCGGGAACGTGGCATCAAGCAAAAGGACTTTGCAAAGCAGATAGGTATGCAAGCTACCCATCTGAGTGAGTTTATTCGTGGCAAACGCAATCTGAACGACGATCTGGCCATGAAGCTGGAAAACCATTTAGGGATTCCCTATAAAACCTGGATGAACTTGCACAATGGTTATATGTATGACAGCAAAGCAGTCAGCATGAAACAATCGGAAGAACAAAATGCACGTTCGTTTGAGGACGCGTGTGCTCGTGTGTTCAATCTTAAACTTCTTTATAAGAAATTGAATTTAGCAGTTCTTCCCCTTCTTGAACGGGTGAAAGAAATAAAATCGCTTTTTTCCTTTGACCTGCTGTCATCTGCAGATATGAGCAAGCAAGTAGCTGGATTATATAAGTACAGCGACAAGGTTCAAATTGACGAAAAGAATATGCAGACTTGGCTTCTGTTGAGCTGGTTGGCAACTTCACGTGAAAAAGTAGAAAGGACTTATGTACATGGCAATGGAATAAAGGCCGCTGAAACAATCGCGAAATTGGCTAATGAGCGGAAACTTACAGCCATGGCTATCAAGGATAGTCTTTATCAAAACGGTATAGGTTATGTTGTAGTAGAAAAGTTGGATAAAACCCCTGTTGATGCTTTCTCTACTTATGTAAACCAACATCCTATAGTGACGGTTACCTATCGATATAATGATATTGATAAATTAGCATTTGATGTTCTTCATGAATTGTGTCATATCGAAAAGCACTTCTCAGAAGAGCACACATCGTTCATCTCTATCGAAGGAACTATCTACTCAAAAGATCCAAGGGAAAAAGAGGCAAACGACTTTGCTAAAGAGCATTTAATTCCATGTGAAGTTTGGAATAAAATACTTTCAGGTAAAAGCAGTAGCCTATCGCCGCATATTGTAGTGAAGGCTATTGCAAAAGAGGCTGAAAAGTATGGAATTAGTCCGACTATAGCAGTTTCAAGGTATAAACATGATACCAATTGGTATCAGACCTCGGCTTACAAGTCATCTAGGATTTATTGATAAAAAATGAGCTGGGTGACTTGCCCGGCTCTTCTTGGTCTATGGGCTTACAAGTCTATCGCTTCAGGCTTCGTTCATCATCAACCTCATAGCTATTTTTACTACCCACTTCCCATTCTGCATTTCGTTCGGATGCTGAGGTCTGGTATGAAAGAATATTTTTCAGGATGCTATTAGAAAGATAAGTGTTGTGGATGGGCATAGGTTGGAGCACTTGCAGAGCTGGGAGCAAGGCTTTGAAGTTGATACCTTCTGAAGCCAAGTTAAAAATAGACTTGTGCGAGAAATCGACACAATAGTATTCGTCACCTTGTCTGAAAATGGCAAGATGATTTTCTTTTAATGCTGCCCTCAAGTCTTGCTTATCAGTTGATGCAGCCAGATTGTTCAGCACTTCTACGGCAAAGCCATTGTTGAGGATGCCGTGTGGCTCTATATAAATAAGGTGGGGATTCTCAATCTTCCAAATGTGGCACAGAATATCGCGTTCCGTCTCGTTGGTAGGACAAAATGCCTGGACACGGCGCAGCATGAAGTTGAACTTCAACACCTTTTGCACGTTATCGCTTAGGGCAACCTCCCTGCCACCAAGGAGTTTGAAGCGACCTTTGGCAATGTGGGTACCATACTGTCGCCATAACATTCTGTTGAGTTCGTAGGCAATCATCCGTGGATTATCCTCCAGCATGGCATCCACATAGAGTTCCACCTTATTGACTCGTTCTTCTTCGCTCATGAAATGATGCAGCTGTTTGATGGAGAGTACGCTGCCACCTTTATACACCGCCTGTTTGTGATGATCCACTATCATGTAACCGTATGGCTTGTCCTTTGAACCGAAGAAGATGAGCGAGACACCAAATTTCTTTTGCATGATGTCCGCCAACTCGCCACGGCTGGAAACCATGTTACGGTACTTTTTCATTATAGCCCCCAACTGCATACGACGTTTGTAGGTCTCCTTTTCATCAATGGTTGAAAATCCTGCTATCAAGTCATCCTTAGTAATATTGGTGCGTACACGACCGCTGCGTGCTATTTCGAGGTTGCCGTCACGCTCGAAACATTCATAGCCGGATGCTTCCATGATAGCTTTGAATTGAGTGAGCGAATTGAACTTGTAACCGAGGGCTTCCTTTAAGAACAGGCTGGCACGCAGTTCTTCATCTTCGCCAACAATCTTGTTGATAGCCTCCTGCGAGCGGATGCGCTCATGGTTGTGGTCTATCTTCTGCCCGTTAGGATTCACCCGACTGGTGATGATGTGAAGGTGATTATTGTCGGTGTCATTGTGCACATAGATAAGAAGCGGCTGGCCTTCATCATCATAGCCCATTTCATGGAGATACCGGTGGGCAATATCCAGAAGCTGCTCCTGAGAGTATTCATGTCCCCGGCAGGAGATAGCAACATGGAACTGCGCCTTGCGGATATGCTCGTTTCTTGCCGAGTAGTCCATCAGGAACTGTTGCAGTTGCTCGGGCGTGTAGTCATCGACGGCTCCCACATAACCGAAGTTCTGCATTTCAAGGAGCACGGCCTGACCTTTGGCCACCTTTCGTTCGTTGTACTCGACGGCATGGAATGTCGTGCTGGAGGGTAGTATGGTTGCTATCATCGTTTTCTTGTGTGTTTGTGAAAAGATGGGATTGATAAATCGGTATTTACCGATTACGGCTTTTCGCTTTATCGTGTTAATCGTTTGGCTATCTGATGCTGTTCCTGTTTTATCGCTGTTAAGAGCTTTTGCAGCTCCATGATTTGAGGATAAAGCACACTCTCGAAATAGGGAAGTGTCAGCTCATTGGCTATCGCCAGTTCGTTGGCACGCTTGACCACCTGGTTGAAGTTGCTGCCCATCCATGCTAAGTCCTGCTGATACTTCTTATAGAAGGTCATCATTTCGTTGAGCGTGGCGATTTTACGTTTCGTGCCAACATCGTCAAATTGCTTGATAGCATCCCAAATCATGCTACTTACCGTTTTGTAGTTAGTAGCTTTCTGTTTAATCTGCTCGGCATCCTGTGCAGAAATCCTTATCCAGAGTCTTTTCGTTTTCCGTTCCATATTCTCCTGTTTATATTCTGAGTTGCGAAGAATAATCCCCAACTTGACAGAGTTGGCAAGTTACTTTTGTCCGCACAAAAGTACAACTTGCTACCCAAACTCCGTAAGGGAAATGTAGTCCTGCCACTTGCTTGTCTGACATAAAGTTAGCAAGAAATGATGGACTGTGGTGTCCTTCGATAACTAATTCAAGAAAAAAATTATCGTGAAATCGGGATAATGAAAACATGATTTAGCGATATAAGGATAAGCCGAAGTCACGAGTCCATTTCTTTGAGACAAGACGAAGAACCGAAGTTGTGAAGTAGTGATATTGCGAGAAAACGTAATCACAAAATACTTACTGATTATCAATGTTTTAGATGTTATATTGTTTGTTTTTCTCGGATATTTTTCGTATCTTTGGTATGGCTAATAATGTTTTAAGATGCAAGTATTTCTCTTCGTATATATCCTGTTCAGAGCCATCTTCCAACTGATAGGTTGGGTGATTCAAGGCTTTCTGTATGTTTTGTGGATGCTCTTTGGCGGCATCGCTTACCTGGTGAATTATCTGATAGAACGCAAAACATAAAGCCATGCCTCGAAGGGGAGGTATGGCTCTATGTGGGTGTGAGATTTATTCATCATTCATCTGATTGCCTTCTGGAGGTTTACCGCATGTCGTTCGATGGTCGATTTCAGCACCTTCGCATAAATCTGCGTGGTCCGGATGTTCTGATGCCCCAACATTCGTGCGACGTTCTCTATGGGCACGTCGTGGGCAAGAGCCAGCGTCGCAAACGAGTGCCGGGCAATGTGGAAGGTCAGGTTCTTGTTGAGTTTCATGGCTGCCTGGATGAGATGCAGGTAGTCGTTTGCCTTTTGATTGGATATTCTCGGCAACTTGAAATCATACTTTTTGAGCACCTCCATTGCCGGTTTGAGAATGGGAGTGAAGAATTTAGAGCCAGTCTTTAATCTGCTTCCATCAATATAATACAATGTTCCCTGCAGTTCCGTCATCGTATCAAAGCTAAATGATTGAACATCACAATATGCCAAACCAGTATAGGCGGCGAACACAAACAAATCTCTGACCTTATCCAGTTTCCCCTCCAGTTTTATTGTTCGGAGTTTTTTCAATTCTGTTTCAGAAAGCGGCTCACGTTCTTTACATTTGCCTCGCTTAAATTTAGCCAAGTCGTAAGGATCAACGTCTATAACATTTTCTGTAGCAAGCCTCTTTGTATAGATACGAAAATTCTTGTGATAGTTATTGATTGAAACATCAGAGCGAGTGCCATCTCTAAGCCATTGGTCAAAGGCTACCAAATTTTCCCGCGTTAAGTCCTTTGTGGTTTTTATCTGACCAAAACGCCTGATAGCTTCCAATGTGCAAATCTTGTGTTTGCGTGTACCCTCACGTATGTTTTCTTGCTTAATGGATTGTTCCATATACAGCAAGAAATTTACCGAGCCTTTACTTTTGGCAAATGGATTGTCTTCTGTTTCGTAATAATAGGAGTCAAACTTCTCAACGGATAATTTATCGTCAAGAACACTCATTGCAGCCAGTATCTGCTCACATCTTTTCTTGATAGCAAGTACCTTGGAAGAACTTACAAAATTTTCCAGTTCATCAGGGGCTACATCACCAAGAGAAATATATTTCCTCTCAGTCCTGCTGATATAGACTCGTACTTCGACTTTCCCTTTGCCACGTTTTGCAGCAACCTTTTTCCGATCATAGATGACCACAACTTCCTGTTTTGCCATATTAACAACATTTTAGTGTGGATGGAGAAGATTGTGGAAAGTGGTAACACATTCTGTATTCTGGTAACACAAATTGGTAACACATTTTATTCCCGAGAGCTCCTTTTTGCTCCCATTACTTCCCATTAGCCACAGGGTTTAACATTAAGCATAAACTCCTCTAAATGTGCTAATTAGGCCACAAGTGGCTCATTCTAAACGCAAAAGAGGATTTTGTTTCCAAAATCCTCTTTTTACATGGTTTGTGATTCCGTTGGGGTTCGAACCCAAGACCCACAGCTTAGAAGGCTGTTGCTCTAATCCAACTGAGCTACGGAACCATCATGCGAGTGCAAAGGTACAGATTTAATTCTGTTCTGCCAAATTATCAAATATATTTATTTGAACTTCTGAAGGAATGTTTCAGCTTGCGCATTTCCCAATTCCTTTGCCTTTTGGATGTTCTTAACTCCTTCTGCTTTCTGATTATTTTGACATTGTGCTACACCCAAAATAAGATAAGCATCAGGGAGAGAAGGATCAAGCTGTATTGCCTGTTGAGCTGCACTAATAGCTGCATCAAGCTTACCCAATCGCAACAATAAACTACCAGCCTCCGTAGGATATAAGGCCTCTTTAGGGTCTAGCCGTGAAGCAACAAGAATGTCTTGCAGTGCCTGTTGCCAAAGACGTCCCTTCACCTCACACTGTTCACGCATATAATAGAATTCAGCCCCGAGGCGTCCTTGGTTGAAATATTCATAAGTATAGTAGTCTTGCATTGCCTTACGATAATCCCCCATTTTTTCCAACTGCTGACCACGCGCAAGGAAATAAGGTGCTGAAGTTGCAACATAAGGAGTATCACAAAGAGCTATACTCTGATTTAACAATTCGAGAATTTCCTTGTCTGTTGCCCCTAAATGCTGACGCTCTGCGCCATTTCCAAATAGAGTTCTGGATTCTTAAAAGGAGTTTTCGTCAATGCATCAAACTCTGTGTAAGCCTTAGCATAATCACCTTTTGCAAAAATGATCTGAGCTTGAAGATGACGATAGACCTCAAGAGACTTTATAGCAATGGCTTTTTCAACTTCAGTCAAAGCCTTATCAAGCGACCATCCTGCAGCCTTTAGCTTATCTGCATTGGCACTATTAACTGAATTAAGATAGACGATACGGGCATAGTTATAATGTGCCTCATCTTTAGATGTAGCTTTATTCACTTCTTCTTGTAGCACTTTATCTGCATTGACAAGATCGTTTTGTGCGACTAAGAGATTTGCTTTAGCATAATAGCCTTCGTTAGCTTGTGGAAACTTAGCTATAAAATCATTAATTAAAGCTTCATGCGTACCCACAGGCTTCTCCGAAGAGAGCATTAAAGCAACAACACTTTCCTCCAAAGAGTTTGGCAATCCAACACGAATATTACTCTGCCGAAGAGCTACATCATTCTGTGATAATCCTTTAACAACAAAGTCTTTTGCATAATTAGCATCAGTAGCACTCTGAGATGTACCACCAGCGTTGAATATTCCAATAATTTGTCCACGTTCATTTACTACAGGTGCACCATTCATTTTCTCTGTAGCAGCAGACTTCAATATGGCATAATTATACTTATCCATGAATTTCTCGACACTTGAGACTTCAGCCTTCACAGCACTACCACTCTTTGGAGCTACAGCTATCCAGACGGTCTCAGGAGCAGAAATAGTAGCTGATAGAGAGCCAGAGATAGTCTTACCATCCACCTGAAACTTCGCAATGTCATAAATCTCATTTGCACCTAACAGACATTCCACATTATGTTTCTGTCCTTTTGCATCAACGACAACAGCTTTATCTGCACCTACAAAGGGTTTCCAAGGCCCAATCGCCACACCATCAGTACTGATAAAGAAACCATTGGTTGATGCAAGGATACTCCCATCAGCCTTAAATGTAGTCAAAGTAAAAGTCGCATCAGCTACTTTCTTTACAGACCCAGGTTGTGCCATGCTCGTTAGAGAAACAAAGAAAAGCAACTGTATAAACAAAAAGGACAGTTTTCTATTTTTCATACTCATTAATCTTTTATACGTATCTACACACATATATCATAAGGTTATTATTTCTTTACGCTTAAGTTTAGCAACTCACGTGCATTCTGTAAAGCTGCATCTGAGACATCAGCACCAGAAAGCATCTGTGCAATCTCCGTCACACGCTCCTCTCCTGTAAGCTCTCGCATATTACTATTTGTCCCTTCAGAAGTTTCCTTTTTCTCCACTTTATAATGAGAGCTACCAAGAGCCGCTATTTGAGGAAGGTGCGTGATAGATATCACCTGACGATTATGGTTTCCCATTTCCTGCATAATAAGCGCCATCTTTTGGGCAATCTTACCACTAACACCCGTATCAATCTCATCGAAAATAATGGTAGGTAATTGAACCGCACCACTTATCATGGCTTTAAGAGACAACATGACACGCGCAATTTCACCCCCAGAAGCCACTTGAGCAACAGGTTCCAGTGCTGTACTTGTATTTGCTGAAAAGAGGAATTGGACTTTATCTGCCCCATCCGCAGACAAGGGTTTAGCAGATAAACTCACTTCAAAACGAACATTAGGAATACCAAGTGGAACAAGGCGTTCCGCCATTTCCTTTTCTATAGCTTTAGCTGCTTTCTGGCGAAGTGCAGTCAGCTTCTTCGCCTGTTGTTCACAAGCTATTTGTTTTTCCTTAACATCCTGCTCCAAAGACTCAAGCTCTTCATCGCTGTTATCAATACTTTTTAATTGTGAAGCAAGACTATCCCTTATTTCTATCAGTTCCTTCTCTGTAGAAACATGGAACTTCTGCTCAAGTGTATTAAGCTGATCAAGCTGCTGATTAATGTCATCTAAACGTGAAGGATCAAAATCTATATTTTCTACCTCATTACTAATATCAGCAGCAATGTCCTTCAATTCAATATGGGCACAGGAGATACGTTGCACTATCTCCTGTGCTTTGGGATAAACATTTGAGACATTAGAAAGGTAATCAATACTCTGTCCCAACTGATAGATGATGCCTACATCATCAGAACTTAAAAGACGATCCGTCTCATAGAATGCAGATTTGATTTCTTCGGAATGAGAAAGAGTTTCACTCTCCTGCTCTAGCATCTCTTGTTTTCCCTCAACAAGATTCGCACCATCCAATTCTCCAAACTGAAAACGCATAAACTCTTCATTCTCTTGAGATCTTGCAAGCTGACTTTTCAAGTCTTCAAGACGTTGTTCTGCCGTTTTATAAAGTTGGTAAGAGATCTTATAATCATTTCGAACCTTATCATCCTGTGCAATAATATCAACAACATTCAACTGGAAATCATCTTTCTGTAGGAGCAGATTCTGATGTTGTGAATGAATGTCTATCAGCTGTTCCCCTAGTGTACGCATATCTTGTAATGACACTGGGGTATCGTTAATAAATGCACGCGACTTACCTGCAGCAGTCAATTCACGACGTATAATAGTATCTTCGGGGTCAAAGTCAATATCGTGTGATATAAAAAAGATTCAAAATTATAATGAGAAAGATCGAAATGTGCTTCAATAGTACATTTTTTTTCTCCTCGTTTTATCTGTTTACTATCTGCCCTATTACCCAACAACAGACCAATAGCGCCAAGAATAATGCTCTTTCCTGCTCCCGTTTCACCAGTAATAACAAAGAAACCCGTATGGAAATCTATATCCAACTGATCAATTAGAGTAAAGTTTTTTATATAGAGATGCCTCAGCATAATCGTACTTATTGTTTAATCTTCTCCCATGTTATATTCTGACTTGCATTGATACTAAAGAGAATATCGTACACTTGTTCTTTCTCCTTCTGTGTACCTTTCCCATGATATATATTGGCAAGTTCATCTTTCTTATAGTCAGTCCATATCTGTGGCAACAGACTTATTGGACGATTCTCATGTGCCTTCTTCAAATCATTCTCAAGGGCTGTTGTAATATTAGTACGTCCCCTTTCAGCATTATTTGCCATCTCATCCAATCCTTTTCTATAATAATCATACTGCAACTGACGAAATGGTCTCATTGCTCCGTCCAAATAATCATTAATAATAGCAAAACGATTCCGAGAGTTATCAAATGCTTTCCACCCTGTGAAATTCAGATTCTGTGCATTATTAGTTAAGTTCATACAACGCTGCAGAACATCCTCTCCCCCATTGGAGAATGAGTCTAGATCAAGTCCTATGATAAGATAAGCATAATAAGCAACAAGTGCCGTTAACTGATTATCTATATTTTCCTCATTAAACTCTATCTGATCATACAAAGCATACAAAAAATTGAAGTCTGCATCTTGATTATTATATAGCGTTGAGGTATAAGCAGAATTGTAAACAGGTCGGTTAGCTTGAATCAAAGCTGTACAGTTGAAAGCATTAGAACTTGGATCATACTTAGTCACTGTAATATTAAAGTTTACATTTATACGCTCATTCTTTTGAAACTGATAATGAGTCCATTGATGCGTATTTATAAACTGCTCTAGCGTCTGCTGTAGATTATCAAAAATAGCAGACTCAGTTCCCTGAATCTGATTATGATTCACAGTTACTTTAGCCTGCAATTCCTGTGCCTGTAACCTATAACTAAAGAATAGACACAAGCTCATTAATAATATCACGTGCCACTTCTGACTTTGGTTTCTTTGCATATTCTTTTTTTCCTTCCTTATTGATAATCGTTATCTGGTTATCATCCGACTGGAAAGTCGTCCCTGGGTTCCTCGTAGAATTCATGACAATAAAGTCTGCATTCTTCTGTAAGAGTTTCCGTTGTGCATTATGCTGCTCCTCATTTGTTTCTAAAGCAAAGGCTATTAAGCGCTGATGTGCACTTTTCATGCGACCTATAGATGCTGCAATATCTTGTGTTGGCTCTAAAGTGAGAACCAGATTATGTCCCTTTCGTTTTATTTTCTGCTCAGCGACATGGTCTGGACGGAAGTCTGAAACAGCTGCACAAAGAATTGCCACATCACATTTTGGGAACTCAGACAGTGCTCTTTCATACATTTCATTACAACTTTCCACATCAATTCGTTTAATAGAATCGGAACAAGTCTGACTTACGGGTCCCACCACAAGTATAACTTGTGCCCCCCTCCTACTACACTCCTCTGCCAAAGCAAAGCCCATCTTCCCAGAAGAATAGTTTCCTATAAAACGAACTGGGTCTATCTTTTCGTATGTTGGCCCAGCAGTAATTAGGATTTTCTTACCAGCCAAGTCGGTTACGGCATGACCATTATATTGACCAGAGAAATAAGAATCCAAGACTTTTACTATGTTCTCAGGCTCTTCCATTCTACCCTTCCCTTCCAGACCACTTGCTAGAAATCCATTTCCAGGTTCTATGATATAATTGCCAAAACCACGGAGAACTTCAAGATTCCTTTGAGTTGACGGGTGTTTATACATATCTAAATCCATTGCTGGAGCAAGAAACACAGGAGCTTTCATCGAAAGGTAAGTCGTAATAAGCATATTATCTGCCACTCCACTAGCGAATTTTCCAAGCGTTGCTGCTGTACATGGAGCTATTAACATAGCATCGGCCCAAAGTCCGAGATCTACATGTGAATTCCACGTTCCATCTTTTTGGGAGAAAAACTCACTAATAACAGGCTTGTGTGTCAAAGCGGAAAGCGTAATAGGAGTAATAAATTCTTTCCCTGCAGGAGTAATAACCACCTGTACTTCAGCTCCATGCTTTACCAACTCACGAATAACAAGACAACTTTTATATGCAGCAATAGAGCCCGTTATACCTAATACTATTTTCTTCCCTTTCAACATCAGCTTACTTATTATTAAACTCCCTTAAACGAATACGCGTCAAGACTTGCTTTGTATTATATGTAAAATCACTTGCCAACATCCAGCTATAGTATCCCGGATCCTTACGTAAAACTTCTGCTACATCCCATCCTTTATACTTGCCAAAGTTAAATATCTCATGCCGACGTACTTTTCCTGTTGCATCAAGTAAAACTTTACCATCTTGATCCTTCATATCCTCCCAAACGATACGACCAGCAAAATCCACAAAGTCATTCATCTTTGAGAACTCAGCTAACTCTTCCATGTCATTGTTCAAGACACGATCCTCTTCGGACTGGTTCTCTGGGGCATACATATCAAGCTGTCCCTGCAATACACGCCACGTAGCCTCTGTATCCTGATCAGCTCTATGTGCCTCGAAATCATCCTCCATTTTCCTACCACAATAGAATTTATAAGCAGCAGCAAGGTTACGACGTTCCATCTTATGATAGATATTTTGCATATCTATTAGTCGACACTTAGAGAAATCAAAATCTACTCCTGCGCGTAAAAACTCCTCGGCAAGCATAGGGATGTCAAATCGATTAGAATTAAAACCTGCAAAATCACAACCTGAGAATTTATCTGCGAGCTCTTTTGCTTTCTGCTTAAATGTAGGAGCATCAGCCACATCTGCATCTGAAATTCCTGTCAATGCAACTACCGAGGATGGTATTGGCCTCTCTGGATTAATAAAAATATTCTCTCTCTCTTCCTTCCAATCAGGATAAATCTTTATGAAAGAAATCTGAATGATACGGTCACTGACAAGATCCAGCCCTGTTGTTTCTAAATCAAATACAACAAGTGGTTTCAATAAGTTTGGTTTCATCTGCTCGTATATAAAGTATATAAGGAGAATGGCTATATAGAATTGAAAGCCATCCTCCTTACATTTAAGCCTATTTCTTTTTATATATGTTAATCGTTTAGCAACATTGGCATAATCAACATAAGGATGTCTTCATTCTCTGGTTGCACCCCTGGGATGATTATACCTGCACGTGAAGGATCGGCTAACTGAATCGTTACATCCTCACTCTCAAGATTATTGAGAATCTCTAGCATACTTGATCCCTTAAAACCTATATCCATAGGGTTGCCGCCATACTCACATGTCACACTTTCCTTTGCACTCGTAGCGAAGTCAATATCTTCAGCTCTTAATTCTAATAAGCCTGCCGCTACATGAAAACGAATCAACTGAGAAGAGTCACTTGCAAAAGGAAGGACTCGACGAAGAGCCCCTATCAAAGACTTACGATCTATTGTAACTTGATTAGGATTATCTTGTGGGATAACACTGTTATAATTAGGGTACTTCCCTTCTATCAAGCGGCATGACAAGTTACCTTCTGCAAAAGATATATCCGCAGAGCGATCATCAAAACGAATCACGACATCACCTCCATCTTTTGAGAGCACATTTTTAAGTAGCGTAGCAGGCTTCTTTGGAAGAATAAATGAAGCTGGAATATCACTCTTAATCATAAAGTTCTTGTTTCTCACCAGCTTGTGACCATCACTTGCAACTATAGCCAAGCTATCAGCCTGCAAATCGAAGTAAATACCATTCATCACAGGACGCAATTCATCCTGAGCTGTTGCAAACAAAGAACGATTAATATTATCTGACAGTATTCCTGCGTCTATAGTGATAGTTGTTGCATTCTCAGAAACGGTCTGAGCTTTAGGATACTCATCAGCATTCAGAATTGGGAAATTATAAGAGCCATTCTGGTAGGTAATGTAGATCTTCATTTCACCCATATCAACATCAAGCGAGAGAGGCTGCTCTGGCAACTCTTTTACTGCGTCAAGAATCGTGTGATTATTTACGGCAAAATCTCCTTCCCCTTCACAATTTTCAAGATTCAAGGTGCCACGCATGACATTTTCACTATCAGATGCTGTTACTGTTAACTGTCCATCATGAACAGAAAACAAGAAACAATCTAATATCGGAAGAGAGTTCTTGCTATTAATTACTCGCGAGAGAGTCAACAATCGGCTGCCCAAGGCAGTACTTGAAAGGTTAAATCTCATTAGTATCTTATTTTAGTTAATATTTTTTGTTACTAACAATAAAGTTCCAACCGCAAGCACAACAAGGGCTATATAGGCTTCACACTTCATCGTACAAAAATACAAAAAAGAGACGTGAAAAACAAAATTTAAGTATAAAAGTTTCGCTTTTTAGAACTATTTTAGTAATTTCGCAAACAGAAATAAGTAATAAAATAACCAAAACAAGTAGATAATGGATTTACAAGGAAAAGTTATTGCCGTCCTCCCTGCGCGTGAAGGGACTTCAGCTCGCGGGCCATGGAAGTCACAAGAGTATGTAATTGAAACACATGATCAATATCCTAAGAAGATGGTTTTTAACGTCTTCGGAGCAGATCGTATTGACCAATTCGCAATCAAAGCTGGTGAAGAAGTAATGGTAAGTTTTGATATAGATGCACACGAATATAATGGTCGCTGGTTTAACAATATACGCGCATGGAACATACAGCGCGTAGATGCAGCAGCAGTACAGGCAGGGGTTCCTGCAGCAGCAGCACCTGTTACTTCACAGCCTGTAAACCCTGCAGCGACACAAGCTGCTCCATTCCCTCCTGCTCAAGAAGGTTCTGACTCTGCAGACGACCTTCCTTTCTAACAGTAAAAAGTAAAAAACAACAAAGAGGACGAGTTCTTTTATAAGAGCTCGTCCTCTTTGTCTTCCCAATAGCATACATATCTTCAAAGGGGAGTTTACCATCAACACAAATACAATATGCCGTTCCGTGAACTATCGACTGAAGCAAGAGTAAGTACTATATACCGTCATATGAACTATAAAAATACCCAAAGGCTAAAACCTTTGGGTATTAATATCATAATTATATAACTCTTACTACATCATTAAGCTGCCATTGCAATCCATTCATAAACAAAGCTACATACACCAAAGAGGAGAATGCCTGCCATACAAACAGCCAAAGCGAACTTTGTATTGCAATCACTCTTGAAGCTTGGCAACGGGCTGTCTGTACGAACGATATACATTGCCTTTACTATCTTGAGATAGTAGTAGAGTGAAATGACTGTATTGAGCAATGCGATGAACACTACTCCATATGCCCATGCCCCCATTGTTGTATTAATGTTAGCTCCATTAACGCCAGACATGAATACAAAGAACTTTGAGAACATACCTGCAAACGGCGGAATACCACCGAGTGAGAACATTGCTAAAGTCATTAAGAAGCTCAAACGAGGATTTGTCTGATAGAAGCCATTATAATCATCAATGTTCGTTTTGCCATTATTATTTTGCTCCACAACGGAAATGATAGTAAAGACTGCCATATTAGCAACAACATAAATCAATACATAATAGCTTAATGCACTAACAGAACTTGCCCAATCGTTACCAATAGCCGTCAACATGATGTAACCAGCCTGAGAGATAGAACTGAACGCCATGAAACGTTTCAACTCACTCTGACGAACGGCAAAGAGGTTAGCGATAGTGATAGAAAGTACAACTACTATCATCAATAACACATGCCAATACTCCATTATGCCACCAAAAACATGGAAGAGAATGCTCAACAATGTGAAGGCGGCTGCACCTTTTGATATTACGCTCAGATAACCTGTAACCGTTGTTGGTGCACCTTGATACGTATCAGCTGTCCAAAAATGGAATGGAACAAGAGAGATTTTGAAGCCAAGACCACTAAAGAAGAACACAAGGCCCATAATAGTAAGTGGGGTTGCCTGCATCTTCGCTGTAATATCAGCAAAGTAAAGTGTACCAAACTCACCATAAAGGAAGCTAATTCCATAAAGCATTACACCACTAGAGAAAGTAGCGGTCAAGATAAACTTAGCTGCAGCTTCTGCAGAATTCTTACGATACATGTCGAAAGCAACAGCACATGCCAAAGGAACTGACGCCATCTCAAGGCCGAGGAAGAACATCAAGAAGTTACCTGCACTCATCATAGCGAACATACCAAGGAGTGTTGAGACAATAAGCATATAAAACTCACCTTCTTTACCACTCTTTGCTGCCCAAACACGACTTTGAAGAATAACAATGAATGTTCCCATAGAAAGAATTGCCTTCATCACATCCACGGCAGAGGAGGTAACATACATACCGCCAAATGCTGTTTGTGCATCCATAGGAATAAGGCAAACAAATGTATTCAACAATAGTAGAACAGAAGCCAGCGGATTGAACCACTTGCGTTCTTCAGTCTTTGCCGTCACAAAGTCTGCAACGAACAAAACAATCAGGATGGCAACAAGACTTGCCTCCGGAATCATCTTAAAGAAATCACTATAATTCATTTCGCTAGTTTATTAAAGATTACCCAATGTTGGAACATACGTTATGATGTGATCAAATATTGGATGAACTGCATCCATAATCATATTTTCAAAGAAGAGTGGACAAAGGCCCAACCCTGCTACACAGAAAATCAGACACCCAATGGCAAATCGCTCATCCCATGTAGCATCATGCAATTCATAGAACTTCTTGTTAGGAATAGTTTGGAACAGAATCTTACCAACAACACGAAGAATATAAACTGCAGTGATGACAATTGCCGTACAAGCAATAATTGTTGCAACCCGATGGAACATTCCTGCATTCTCAAATGAACCAATAAAGATAGTCATCTCTGCAACGAATCCAGAAAAACCAGGGAGGCCAAGGTTTGCAAGACCTGCTACAACATAAGAGACAGCAAGGAATGGAATAACCTTCATCAAACCACCAAGGTAACGAACATCACGTGTTCCCGCACGATGGTAAATCATACCGATACATGCAAAGAACAAAGCTGTCATCAAACCATGTGAAAGCATTTGGAGAATAGCACCTGTGATTGCAGTTTGTGTCGTCATAACCAATGCAAAAAGTACCATACCACAGTGTGACACTGATGAATAAGCATTGATATACTTCAAGTCCGTTTGTACACAGGCAGATAGTGCACCATATACCACAGAAATCGTAGTCAAGACAAGGAACACAGGTGCCCATACAGTAAGTGCATCTGGCATTAAGAACATTGCTATACGCAAACAACCATAACCACCAAGCTTCATCAATACACCGGCATGGAGCATTGACACTGCTGTAGGCGCTGATGCATGACCGTCAGGAGACCAAGTATGGAATGGGAACAAAGCACCAAGGACACCAAACCCAATAAATACAAATGGGAAAAAGATGTTCTGTATATTCTTTGGCATCGCATGCATACGTGCTAACTCTATAACATCCATAGTCTTAGCTCCGCTGAAATAGTAGATACCAAGAATTCCAAGAATTAATAGAGCTGAGCCACCCATTAACATCAAGGTTAGCTTCATTGCAGAATACTCCTTTGGTCCTGTTCCCCAAACACCGATAAGAAGGTACATAGGAATAAGGGCTACTTCATAAAACATGAACATTGTAAACATGTCAGTAGAAATAAAGAAGCCAAACACACCAGAAGCCAAAAGCACAAACCAAAGGAAATACTCTTTCTTCATCGGCTCAAGTTGCCAGCTAGCAAAGGTTCCTGTAAAGACAATAATCGCTGAAAGCAAAATCATCACAACAGAGATACCATCGACACCCACCGAGAAAGCAATATGCATAGGCTTGAACCACATCACGGAGTTTGCCAGTAGCATTGCATCATGGTTACCAGCATTACGCTGCTGAACAAAATAGACAGTCAACCAGATAGCACCAATCAAAAGTGCCGTTGAGCCGGCTACCATCACACCGCGTACCTGATTGTCATTCTTAGCAACCCAAAGGGCGAAAAGCATCAGGACGGGGATTATTACAAATACAGTTAATATCCAACTCATTTTATTATATCAAACAAAGTAAGATTAATGTTAATGCTACAGTTCCGGTAATAAACCATACGGCATATTGACGTACATCGCCACTCTGCCAAGAACGGATTGACTCGCCTGCCTCTTGTGTACCCCAAGCCATAAAGTTGAATGTACCATCAATAACATGACGATCGAACCATGCGATTGGAATAGAGAAGCAACGGAATACTATCTTATGTGTGAAGAATTGCCATGCATCATCTATATAGAATCGGTTAAGGGCTGCCTTGTGCAGACGTGGGAAGGTACGCTGTAAGGCATCAGCTACTGGCTGTTTCTTACCCATATACATCCAAGTTGCAAGGGCTATACCGATAACGGCTGCAATGATACTTGTTGTTGCAATGCTCCAATCTATATGAATATCATAGTTTAAGCCATTGGCACTTACGAAGTGACCAAATGGTATCCAACCAGCACATACAGAAATAGCAGCGAGGAATACCAATGGTCCCCACATTACGAAAGGTACTTCTTGTGGACGACGACGGTTCTCAGGATCTTGTTCATAATAAGACTCACCCCAGAAGATTACGTAGTAGAGACGGAACATATAGAATGCTGTCATTCCTGCAACAATAGTCATAATCCATTTCAAAGCTTGTCCTTCTACGCCTGGCAAACTATTACATGCTGAAATTATCTCATCTTTTGAGAAGAAACCAGCAAATGGAGGAATACCAGCAATTGCCAAACAACCTATCAAGAAGCAGATATTTGTAATTGGCATATATTTATGTAAACCTCCCATATAATCTTTGAAGTTACTACCAATAATAACAATGATAGCACCAGAGCAAAGGAAGAGTAGAGCCTTAAACATAGCATGAGTGAAGAGGTGGAACATTGCAGCCATATAACCAAGACCACCATGATGGAGGAACTCAGGGCTATTAAATGTTCCTTCCTTACTATCATAGAAACATACACCAAGTGCAACAAGCATGTAAGCAATCTGCGAGATCGTTGAGAATGCCAAGCCACGCTTAATATCACGCTGCGCACAAGCTACTGCTGCTGCATAGAAAGCTGTGAATGCAGCAATCCAAGCAATCCAGTGGAGTTGTTCTTGAGCGCCAAACTGTACATAAATAGGCAATAACGATGCAACCTGGAATACACCTGCTACAACCATCGTAGCAGCGTGAATCAAAGCAGATACAGGCGTTGGACCTTCCATGGCATCTGGCAACCATATATGCAAAGGGAACATTGCTGATTTTCCAGCACCACCAATAAACATCAAGAAAAGTGATGTTGGAAGTACCCACGTTAAAGCGGGATTTGAAGCTAATGCTGTCAATTTACCAACAAGGTCTGGATTTGCATGAAGGTCATAGTTGAATGTTCCTACATAGAAGCTAAAGAACAAAATACCAATCAGAAAGAACAAATCGGCAAAGCGCGTAACTATAAATGCCTTCTTACTAGCATGTACTGCCGTGTGTTTTGGATAATAGAATCCTATCAACAGATATGAACATACACCTACCAACTCCCAAAAGAGATACATCTGGAAGATATTGGTTGCCACAACGAGTCCAAGCATAGACATCGTAAAAAGTGACAAATAAGCATAGAAACGTTGGAATCCGTGTTCATACTCCTCAAACTTGTAGTTCTCGTCACGCTCAGCCATATAACCAAATGAATAGATGTGAACCATAAAGCTGACAGTAGTAATGACAATTAACATCATCACACTGATTGGAGAAAGACGGAAGCCTATATTAAATGTCAATAGCTCTGTAAACTTTAACCATGTCAGATTAAAGACGGTAACAGTAGGATAAGTACCATTCGCCAAACGACCGTCAGTAACATGGAAAGTCTCTCCCATTGCTGTATACTCTCCTGTATAGAAGAAATAGTGATAAGCAGTATAGAGACTAAGCACAAATAACGTCCCCAACACACAGGTGCCAATAATACCAGCAACCTTGCGTGGCATCTTCATTCCGAATAATCCAAGTACAATAGCACTTAGAAACGGGAGAAGAAGTATCAAAAATGCGTAATCAAACATATTTGTTTTCTCTTTATAATTTCATATTTTCAATACTGTTCACCTGGTCGCTGTGGAAATGACGGTAAACATTTATAATAATAGCGAGTGCTACAGCTGACTCAGCAGCACTTACACCGATAGAAAAAAGCGTAAAAAACATACCCTCATATCCATCAGGGAAGAGCAGACGATTGAATGCTGCAAAATTGATATCAACACTATTAAGAACTAATTCTACAGAGATTAGCATTGCAACAAGATTACGACGAGTGACAAAACCAAAAACTCCGATAAAAAACAGAAGTCCGCTAAGGACAAAGAAATATCCTACAGGTATCATTTGCTTTCCTCCTCCTTCTTATTATTATTCAGAATAACTAAGCCACCAATAATACATGCCAAAAGGAATACAGAAATAAATTCAAAAGGAAGTACGTATCCATACTTATCTGCACTCATCAAGTTCTGCCCAATGGTATCCATTGTTACTTCTTTTGACAATGTATCACCATTTATTATTGTATTATTGATCAACTCATTCTTTAACAATACAACAACAACAGTTGCGAAACCAACTAATGCTATTGCCGCAGCAAGAAAAGTACGCTTACCTAACCATCGTTCAGAGAGTCCTTGTAACGTACGTTTACTCACCAACTGAATTGCAAATATATACATCATAGTGATACCACCAGCATAAATACTTATCTGGGTAGCACCAAGGAATGTGTAATCAAGCAGGAAATAGAGACCTGCAACACCAAAGAGCACAAACAGCAATGCTGTTGCAGCTCGCATGATACGTTTCGTCGACACGCAGAATATAGCTGATGCCAATATTACAACGGCGAGAATCGCAAACATAATTAATCTTGCCATATCCCTTACTCCTTATTTCTTTTTAGTATTGAATGTTCCAACTTTCCAATCTGCTCCACCCTCAATAAGCTTTGGTAGTGAACCACCTTTATATATTTCTTTATCCAGGTGGAGAATTAGCTTAGAGCGATCAAACACTGCATTCTCAAAATCATTTGTAAACTCAATTGCATCAAAGTTGCAAGCATTTACACACAACTCGCAAAACATACAATCACCCAAATCATACTCATAATCGAGAAGTTGCTTTTTCTTTTTACCCGTCTCTGGGTTAGTAACCATTTCTGAAGCAATCTTGATGGTACCATTAGGACAAGCCTTCTCACACATAGTACAAGCTGTGCACTTGTAGTCTTCATTTTCGTCACGTTTAAAGACCAAACGACCACGATGACGTTTAGCAACGTGAAGGGTTGTCTCACGATTCTCAGGATACTGCTCAGTAGACTTTGGTGTGAAGTATTCCTTCATCGTCACCTTCATACCTGTAGCAAGAGTCTTGAGTGCAGAACCAACCTCACCAAAATATGATTGTTTTTTTTCTTCCATTCTCTTTTAACCATTAATAGTGAACGTCCAACCAAATGCTACGCAAACAGTCATCAGGACTAGGATAACAAGTGATAATGGCATAAGGTACTTCCACTCCAATTTCAGAATTTGGTCAATACGAAGGCGTGGGAAAGTCCACTTAATCCACATCAACAAGAATACTACAACGAATGTCTTACCGAGGAACCATACAATACCTGGAATATAGTTCATAACTGCATCAAAGCCTTCTATACCAATATTAAGAGGAGCCCATCCACCTAAGAACACAGTAGTGGCAATTCCTGATACGACAAAGAGGTTAAGATATTCTGCAAGATAATAAAAACCAAATCCCATACCACTATACTCGGTATGGTAACCAGCAGTTAACTCACTCTCAGCCTCAGCTAAGTCGAAAGGACCACGGTTCGCTTCTGCATTACCGGCAATACAGAATACAAGGAAAGCTAAAATTGCAGGTACATGCCCTTGCACTATCAACCATTGCCAAGGACCAGTCTGTGCATCTACAATACCAGAAATTTGCATTGTCCCAGTTAGTATAACTGCGGAAATTAAACAAAGTCCCAAAGACAACTCATAAGAAATCATCTGTACCGCACCACGCATAGCAGAGAGTACAGAATACTTATTATTACTTCCCCACCCTGCAAGGAAAATACCGAGAACGCCAATAGAGCTAATAGCTGTTACTAGGAAAATACCCACATTAAAGTCTAAAATATTAGCTCCTTTATTCCATGGCAGAAAAGAGAATGTCCCTACTGAAGCGATGATAACCAAGAATGGCGCAAGATAATAAAGCAATTTATCAGCTTTATCAACTGCAAAGATCTCTTTGATCAACATCTTCAATACATCAGCAAAAACCTGTAAAGTTCCCCACCAGCCTACTCTGACAGGCCCAATACGGCACTGGAAGTAGGCACAGACCTTACGTTCCATGAAGATGAGAACGATAGCTAGTAGAGCATAAGCAAGAAGAATTGCTAAGCCTACCACAACGCACTCAATCAGAATAGTCCAAAAATTACTCAAGCCACAAGTGACGCGTAGTAATTCATCGAACCATGTTGTTACTATTCTAAAATCGAACATAGTATGATTTTAATTCTTAATTGATTACTTTTATGATAAACCTTGTTAACGGTCTATATCAGGAATTACGAAATCAAGTGCAGCACCAGTAGTAACCAAGTCGGCTATCTTCTGACCACGCAACATCTTATCCATAGCGCCAACAAGTGTCAGCCCCATTGGTCGGAACTTCAAACGATAAGCAGTTTTATCACCTCTTGAATCCAAATAAGCACCAAATTCACCACTTGCTCCCTCTACAGAGAAATACCACTGTCCTTCTGGGACTTTGATAATTGGCTTTTGCTTAATATAGAACTCACCTTCAGGAATATTATCAATCAATTGCTCTATAATATTGAGACTCTGATAGATTTCCTTAATATGACAGAAATAGCGATCCATAGAATCACCATTTGTCAATGTTATCTCTTCAAAGTTTACCTTATCATACATTGCATAAGGATGGTACTTACGAACGTCATTCTTCCAACCACTAGCACGACCAGCAGGACCAGTCACGCCATAGCTGATACAATCCTTCTCGTCCATAACACCAACTCCTTCAAAACGCTGATGTGTAATCACATTATCACCAAAGACATCAACATACTCCTGAATCATTGGACGTAAGTACTTGCAGAGTTCCTTTACATTTGATACAAAGTTTGGATCGATATCCGCTTGCAGACCACCTATCCTATAATAGTTCTGTATCAAACGCCCACCTGTAGTCTCTTCCATAACATTGAGGACATGCTCACGGTCACGCATACCATAAAGGAATGCAGTAAGAGCACCTAAGTCTTGAGCACAACAAGCTGTATAAAGGAGGTGATTGTCAATACGCTGTAACTCATCCATAATAGTACGGATATAGAGAATACGCTCAGACAATTCAATCCCCATGCCCTCTTCAATTACACCCACAAGTGCATGACGATTCATCATAGCTGACAGGTAATTCATACGGTCAGTTAATGCCAAAGTCTGAGGATAAGTGAACTGTTCACAAAGTTTCTCTATACCGCGATGGATATAACCTAAATGTGGATAGATATTAGTAACAGTCTCACCATCTAACACCGTTTGTAAACGAAGTACACCATGAGTAGAAGGGTGTTGTGGACCAATATTAACAACAAAATTGTCATCAGTAAACAAAGCATGTTGTGTTCCTACGAGTTCACCATTCTTGTCTAAGTTCCACTCTGTAGTTGTATCAAGTTCTACATCATCTTCTGTAGTATACATATTCTTTGCAGGATCCATATCGTAATCCTTACGAAGTGGATACCCCTTAAAGTCATTTCTTAAGAAGAGACGACGCATATCTGGATGACCAAGGAACTTAATACCATAGAAATCATAGACCTCACGTTCCAGTAAATCGGCATCAGCCCACAACTTAATAACAGAAGGAATTACAAATTCCTCTCCCACCTTTTTTGCAAGCTGTTTTACAGAACAACGTTCGTGTGTACTTGTATTCTCAAGAATATAAATACACCCAAGACCTTCCTCTGTACCAAAGTCTTCACCGACAACAGTTACAAGGTAATCGAAATGCTTCTCATTCTTCAACCTTGCCATCTCAGTAGCAAAGCTATCAAAGCCGAATTCTTTATTTTCTAGTTTCATTCTCGCGTACCTTATATATTATACGTTAGTTGTACTCTCATCAGCAGCCTTCTTTGCAGCATCAATCTGATCGATTTCCTTACCCAACTTATCAACATCTTCTTTTGTTACTGGTTGGTTGATGACAATCGTCTCTTTCTTAGGAGCTACCCCTACAGGAGTTGGAGTAACAGAGTCTACTGCGGGTTTAGCTGCAGGGCGAGCAGGCTTAGGGGTAGGCTTATGCGCCTCTTCCCATGCAGCCTCACGCTTCTCCTTTATTTCCTCTGGATCAATGCCTAGTTTCTCCTTAAAAATCAGTTCGGCATTACTCTTGCCCAACTCACGCTCTTCTGCAGTCTGCTTATGATTTACGCCACCAAAGAATTTCTCAACTTTAACTTTACGCTGAAGTTGCATCATTCCATAGATAATAGCTTCTGGACGTGGAGGACAACCTGGAATATATACGTCTACAGGGATAATCTCATCGATACCTCGCATAACATGATAGCTATCTTTGAATGGACCACCAGAAATAGCACAACCTCCAACTGCAATAACATATTTAGGTTCTGCCATCTCATCATACAAACGCTTCAGTGCCGGTGCCATCTTATTGGTAATAGTACCTGCACACATAATCAAATCCGCTTGACGAGGAGAGTTACGCGTAACTTCAAATCCAAAACGAGAGAAGTCGTAACGTGCACAACCGACTGCCATAAACTCAATACCACAACAAGAAGTAGCGAAAGTCAATGACCACAGAGAATTACTCCGTCCCCAGTTGATAAGTTGATCCAAGTTCCCAAGAACGAGATTTGTCCCTCCCTCGTTCAGCTCACTTGCCATCTTACTCAGCGTGTCATTATCTTTCCATTCATTGTATGGAAGAGATTTGATTTTTGGCTTTCTTATTTCCATTCGAGTGCTCCTTTCCGCCAAGCGTATGCAAGGCCAAATACTAATACCAACATAAAGAACCCAATCGTGGCAAGAGCCAATGGTCCAAATGTCTTAACAACAACTGCCCAAGGATATAAGAAAACTGTTTCCACATCAAACATCAGAAAGAGAATTGCAAAGAGATAGTAACCGATATGCACTGGCAACCAAGAGGTTCCATAGGTCGGAATACCACACTCAAAAGGCTCACCTTTCACTGGATTGTATGAACGCGGACCAATCAACTTAGCTATGGCATACGCTGCCACTACCAAGAATGCAGCCGTTATCAGAACGGTAACAAAAAGTGTGAAATACATAAACTTATATAGCTATAATTTAATTGTCTAATCTCGTTCACAAAGAACATGTTTTAAAACGGTTGCAAAGATACAAAAATATTTGAGAACGTATGCAAATCTAACAAAAAAACGCACTACATTTTGCAAACTCTACTTTACAAACAAAAGATTGCACAAACAACTTGCCCCCTACTAAGAAGGTCTTGAAAAATACGGAGATAACACTATGTCAGTAATATCCAAACTTTAATAAAGATTTCTCTATCGTTTAGCATTAATGAAAAGCAATAACAGTCTCTTTAAGTCCTATATTTAGCATTTTGCAAATATCGTTATTAGTGCTAATTAAGATCCCATTAAAGTATATAGATAATAAAAGGAAAAGTGCCAGCTTTAAACAGTTTCACTATAATACCCTATCAAACCATCAATTGGTGCATCAATAACCTTACCTATTTTATAATTGAAGTGCTCTGCGCAAGCTCTCAGTTCCCCCTCAAATGCAGAAGCCACTCCTCCAACAGCAGAAAGAGTACGAATAGAATCCGAAGAATAACACAAGACATTCTTTTCAAAAAAACATTGGAAATTATAGATAACCAAATCTCTTAACTCATAGTACTTCAAATTCTCTTTAATAAAGAGAGAGATACCTGCAAGGAAACGATTAGCTAACGGTTGGCGATACACCTTATCTATAATCTGTGGATACGTCAGTCCACTCCATTTTAAATATTTTTCTTTTATATCTTCCGAAAGACTCCCTTTAAAAATACCATTCAAAAATAATTTCCCCAAGACAGCTCCACTACCCTCATCTCCAAGGATATATCCAAGTGGTGGAATATTTTGCGTGATTTTTTTTCCATCATAAAGGCAACTATTAGCACCAGTTCCCAAGATACAAGCAATACCAGGCTCATATCCGCACACAGCTCGTGCTGCTCCTAACAAATCACTATCAACCTCTACTTCTGCTTTAGGAAAGTGCTTCATAAGTGCTTTTCGCATAACATATGAAGTTTCAGAAGTACAACCAGCACCATAGAAAAAAATTTTAGTAATTTGTTCTATAACATCATCCTTTGTCTGAACACAGCCACCCTTTAAATCCATTACCTGAAAGATTGGGTTCAATTCACATTCCAAAGTATGTAAAATAACATCCTCCGACTGATGAAAAGGGTTCAAACCCTGTGTACGTCCCTTTAAAATTTGCCTGTTATCGGCATTTTCTTCCTCAACCAGAGCCCAATCAGTCTTAGATCCACCACTATCAGCTATTAATATCATTGTCTTATGTTTTATTTGCAAACTTACACAAAATTATCCACTTAAAAGTCAGATAAAAAAAGAAATCATTGATAAGTAAAACCTTTAGTATCATTTTACATTCATTGACATGTCAGAATGATAAACTTTGATTACCTTTGCACACATTATTAATCAATAAGAAACCGTTATCATAAGAAACTGATATGCCGAAAAAAATATTCTTCATCACCTTCTTACTATTTTTAATTACTGTACCTACGCATGCTGTTTTACAAGAAGACTCTTTGAAAAACTCATTGTCTGTTCTTCGGCATGAACTGATCAACCAACACCTTGAAGAGACTAAGCAGTTGAATCGCTCAAAAATAATTAATGAGCAGGTGATGACACAATTGAAAGAAATTGGAGAAAAATCTGCACAGGTTTCACTCATGCTCTATTCACAAAAGACTGATAATATATTTGATCTTACATATGCCTGTCATCAGGCTACAGAGCTTTGGAAGGACTTCCAAACAAAAACACGTCCCTTTCATGACCTTATTACCCAAAGTAATGAAGAGATTGCAAGGTATGATTCTCTTATCAATGTGCTCAGTACAATGTATACCTTTGGAATGACTACCAAAATGAAAACTGAGCGTAATGTGTGTCTTACACTCGCAACGAGCATTCGGCGTATGTTACAGGAGCGCAACGATTCTTATCAAGAATACATTCAATATTATCAGTATAGCCAACAACAATTACAAGCTCTTGATTCATATGCTCAGAAAAGATATGAAGAGATTCAGTCAGGTATCTTTACTAATAGCGGTGAGAATTACTTTAAATATCTCCGTTCCGCACCCTATATGATAAAGAACATGAGTTCAAGTATTTCTGAAAAATATACCCCACAGAGCGTAGTTCAATCACAATGGGATGTTAAATGGCTGATTGCCCTTTTCAGTATGATATTGATTTACGGGTTTGTTGCCATTCTAATTAATTACCTGAGCATTCGTTTTCTTGTCACAAAGTTGATGAAAACAAACCGTTTTGAGCAGCAAAATAGTGCTTTTCTTGCCAAACGAACCTGTATCATCATGGTGACCTCGGTTATGACCTTTAGTCTTATCATTATAATAATAAGAATTCTATCACCATCCAATTTCGTTCACATGGCTTGTAGTCTACTATTAGAGTATACTTGGCTACTTGCTGTCATCTTTGCGTCTTTACTTTTCCGCGTCAATGGCGCACAAACGCATAATACCTACCGAATTTACTATCCTCTTATTCTTGTAGGTTTCTCGGTTATTACTTTCCGCATAGTAATGCTTCCAAGTTCCATTGTTACATTATTATTCCCTCCACTCATGCTTATTATTGCTTCTTGGCAGGGCCGAGTTATGTACAAATATTATAAACTCATTCCTAAATATGACCTTTACCTAGCTTACTTCTCACTTGCAGTATTCCTCTTCTCGCTAGTAAGCTCAACCATAGGTTATACTATGCTGGCAGTACAAGGAATTATTTGGTGGATGATGCAATTAGCATGCGTTCAGACTATAGCTTTCTTACACGATTATCTCAACCAATACCGAGAGCGTCATAACACGAGAACACTCCCTGTTAATAAAGGTTGGTTCATTCGCCTAATATCAAATGTGTTCATACCATCAGCTTTAGTATTGTCTTTTATCTTTGCTATTTACTGGGCTACAGATGTATTCAACCTCAGCGACATGACTTGGAAAATATTCCGCACGGACTTTATCAACTCAGATAAGTTCAAGATAAGCGTTTACTCCATTACAATCTCTGTCATTCTTTGGTTCGTCTTCAGATATCTTAATCAGACGACTCGTGATGCAATTAAGTTATATTTGGATAAAAATGACCCAACAACAGCTGCAGCACGTAGCACAATGTACATCAATGTCTTACAAGTCATTGTTTGGGGAGCATGGCTTTTAACCATATTAAGTATCTTTGAAATCAGTAGTACTTGGCTGGTTGTCGTCAGTGGAGGTCTGTCGACAGGTATTGGTTTTGCCATGAAGGATATACTTGAAAACATCTATTATGGTATTTCTTTGATGACAGGACGAATAAAGATTGGCGATTATATTGTTTGTGATGGCATACGCGGGCGAGTAAGTTCTATCAGTTATACCTCTACAATGTTGGAGGCCCTCGATGGTTCTGTCATAGCTTTTCAGAACTCACAGCTCTTCACTAAGAATTATAAAAACATGACCAAGAATCACGGATATGAATTAGATATCCTCGAAGTTGGTATTGCTTATGGAAGTAATATCAATGAAGTGAAAAAGATGTTGGTTGACGCTATTACAGCCTTAGGAATTACCTATACCGAGAAGAGTGTTCAGGTAATGATAAAAAGTTTCGATGACAGTTGCGTAACATTAAAGGTTCTTGTTTGGGTAAACGTTTTCACCCAGGGTTCTGATGATAGTGCCATCATGGAATGTATATATGAAACCCTTGAAAAGAATGGCATAGAAATTCCATTCCCACAAAGAGAGATTACTATTAAACACCAGACGATAGAAGAATAATAGATAACGAAAAGTATAAAAAGTTTTATACCTACAATTCAAAAAGCTCCAAAACCTCAACTGGGTCTTGGAGCTTTTTCTTAAATTATTGAAGTAACCAGGTAGTAAACCTGTCATTATACCCTGATAGCCTCAACCTTTGTTCTTAAAAATACAGATTAATCTAAGTGTACTAATCACTTCTCACGCAAATTGCAGATTCACCTTATGATCACGAACCATACGACGTAGGTTCAAAATAGCATAACGCATACGGCCTAGGCTTGTGTTTATACTTACACCTGTAGTTTCTGCTATCTCCTTAAATGACATCTCTTGATAGAAACGCATAAATACAACTTCACGCTGGGAAGCTGGCAGAAGGTTCATCAACCGCTTTACATCTGAGAGTGTTTGGGAATTAACAAATTGACTTTCGATATTGGCAATAACCGTATCAATCCCCCCTATATTTGAAAGATCATTGTCTTTTGGTGCCTCTACAACTTTCTCAGCACGTTGTGCACGATACCAATCCATAATTACATTATGGGCAATACGCATCACCCAAGCAGAAAATTTACCTGTCGGCGAATATTTCCCCTGCTGTAATTTCGTTATTACTTTAACAAAAGTCTCTTGAAACAAGTCATCAGCAATGTCACGATCACGCACCACAAAAAGGATATACGAAAATAATTTCGATTGGTTGTGTGACAACAATAAATCGAAAGCCTCATTACTTCCATCAATGTATGACAATGCCAACTCCTCGTCGGTCATCTCATTCAGTTTCTTCATTTTTATAAGAAATATTTATGAAGTACAGGTGTTTCGATAGGCTTTCTAAACTTATTCTTATTAGTATTATTATTCAATGAATACTGGAGAAGTTTGCAATAAACCAAAAGGATCACTCCCTTTATTTGTCTGCAATGTTCTTTTCCACTGCAAATATAATCACTTTTATCGGTATATGCAAATTATTTACACAAAAATCATTCTTCCATCCATCCATAATCATATATATTCTTTTTCATACCGAACACTCCAAGATACTTATGTTTTACCCCACAGAAAAATATCTTCTTCCCATAATTATTAGGATTACTTTTCAAACCAAGCTCTTCTTTCAGAAGCTTCGAAGCCAACTGAATGGCAATCACTTGTTCTGGAGAGGTTTCTCCACGATCATCTGCTAACAAAATGGCATTATCATAAGTAAAGGGGTACTCCCATTCTGCATTCTTGATATGCTTAGAGCATGCACCAACAATGTATCCAGACACTGTAACAACCTTCCCTTCAGGAATATCATGCTGGAATTCTGCAATTGTATAAATATGACTAATGGCAGAAGAATCTACAGAATCAGATTCTCCGTTATCCACATCTTCTGTCTTATGTCTTTTATGTTCAACGTCATCTACAACACTTTTTTTCACAATTCACAAAAAACAAAGCACACAGAACCAGAAAAAATAACTTATACAACTTCATGGAATAAAATTTATATTAGACTTTGCAAAGATAGAAAAAGATTAGAAGAGTATCAAGTAAAGTACACAAAAAAGAGGTTGGTGCAGGAAGCTACCAACCTCGAATAATGATTTAGCAAACATCTAAATCAGTGAAAAACACATGGCAAATATATAGCTAATAAAAGAATAAAACAAATATTATAGTAAAAAAAAGATGTTTTTAACATTGTAAGCGTACACAGTAACAAACACTTAGGCTAAATAAAGAGGGAAGATTAAAAAAACATGGGCATTGCCCTACCCCACTCTTGGACAATAGGATTACAAAAGATTATTGTAAGAATAAATCATAACACACTTTCAATAGGTGCTATTTTGCATTGTAAAAGACGCCCTTTTGAATGGTAAAAGGTACCCTTTGAGGGAACAAAAGATGCCCTTTTGCGTTGCAAAAGGGCATCTTTTGTTTTTCAAATTATAAGCATCTGAATTACAAGTAGATACGAAGTGACTCCCGAAAGGATTTACATTAAATATTAAATAGAATAACAATCCTATCTGTAAAAGTTATTCATACCATCAAAGAAAAGCATGTAACACTTCTCATGAGAGCTTTCCTCATCGTTAATCCCCTCTCTCTTATATCTATATTAATCCTTTTGTTTCTTCTTTACCGTACGCTTTGCAGGGGTATTATGACTAGGATTCTTGGGGGCATCCTTACCGATTACCTCCTTCTCAACTTGCAATCGAAGCTTATCCTCTTCTGATTCCAACTTGTCAACCTTCCCTTGTAGCCGTATTACCTCCTTCTCCTTCATCTCAATCTCTTCACCCTGATTGCGGATTGTAGTCAATAACCCATTCAATTCTTCATTATCAATATCTGCAGGATAGAGGCTATTGACACGATTAAGGAAGTCACCAAGGATATTCATATAATTTGTAAATGCGTCAAAAGCACCATCATAGATACCCCGATCCATTCCAACACGAGAAGGCTTAGTTGACATAAAGCGGAAATTATCACTAGCTTGCAAATAATCCCAATCCTGATTAATACGTGGATCTCTGGCTATTCGCACCCGATCAGCAACACTGTAAAGTTTATTAAACGCCTCTCGTTGCATAGGATTACCCAACCACGTGCTGACATCACGTTCTTCATCCATCCAACTAAGTGTATCTGGCACATCAAGACTACTGATACTTTTCAGTTTCATACAGATCTCTGATGGTGTAGAGAAAGTTATTCCACGTTGCTTTGCACATGCGGGGAATGCCTTAAGGAATTCAAGTATATTGCTTGACAATGGTTGGTCTATACCAAGAGCAGAAAGATTCATAAAGATACCTATCACCTGTTCTTCGTCTGGAAGAGCTGCAATCTCATCCATATAGGTATCAGCAAATAAAGGATAACCCTCCCATTCTGAATTATTAAAGCGTAAAGAGATATCATCACTCAACTTAATATCACGCAATAGTAACTTTAACTTTGGGGCAAGTGCGCAGTTGTATATATAGTGTGGGCTCTTCCAACCTAGCACATGCTTCGCACCTTCTGTCAGCATAGCCTTAAAGCCCATTTGAGAAGCAAGTAATCCTATATCATCACTATAGATAAGAGAAGAATTACGTAACACCTTTGGTGTTTGCCCAAAATATTCCTTTATCTTCTGAGCCTGCCGTTTTACCTCTAGCTTAAAGCTCTCTTCATTAGCAAGGGAAGCTAAGCCGTGTGAGTAAGGCTCTGCAAGAAATTCTACACAGCCTGTGTTATTCAACTCTTGTAGTTTCTCGAGTACTTGTGGAGCATGCATCTCAAGTTGTTCTATACCAACCCCTGAAAGAGAAAAGGCAACTTTAAAAGCATTTCCATTGTCACGAATCATCTGCAACAGTGTATTCAATGCAGGTATATAGCTTCTCTCTGCTATATCCGAAACTGAACGTTCATTCTCAAAATCATCATAATAATAATGATCCGTACCTATATCAAAGAAACGATAACGTTTCAAATGAACTACTTGATGTATCTCGAAATATAAACAAATCGTTTTCATTATCTTATCTCGTTTTAGTTTTAAAGGTCATTAGTAAGTTTCATTAATCTTTTATTACCAGCCTAAAGTGCGAAGGTAAAGCTCACGAATCCATGCCCCAACCTTCTCCCACGTTATCTGGGCAACCTCCTTTTTACCCTCTTCTGATAAATAGTCGAAAAGACTCTCATTATGACAGATAGAATAAATTGCATCAGCTAATGCATGTATATCCCAATAATCAATCTTGATACAATTATTGAGGATCTCGGCACATCCACTCTGTTTGGAGATAATACTTGGTGTACCACATTGCATTGCTTCCAAAGGAGAAATGCCAAAAGGCTCACTGACAGAAGGCATCACATAAACATCTGATGCTTTCAAGCATTCATAGACTTCTTTACCTCGCATAAAACCAGGGAAATGGAAACGGTCAGCAATGCCACGTTCAGCCGCAAGATAAATCATCTGATTCATCATATCACCTGACCCTGCCATACAAAACCGGACATTACGAGTACGATGAAGTACCATATTTGCAGCCTCAATAAAATATTCTGGACCTTTTTGCATTGTTATTCTACCAAGGAAAGTAACAAGTTTCTCCTTCCCTTTATGATCTGGTCGTGGAATTTCTGCAATCTCTTGTGTCAGGGGATAAACTGCATTATGCACTGTAAAAACCTTACGTGGATCCTGATGATATTGATTTATAACGGTCTGGCGAGTCAGTTCTGACACGCACATGATGCAATCAGCATTGTCCATTCCATCCTTCTCTATGCCATATACAGTTGGATTAACCTGTCCACGTGAACGATCAAAGTCTGTGGCATGAACATGAATGCACAAAGGCTTGCCTGAAACTTGCTTGGCATGAAGACCCGCAGGATAGGTTAACCAATCATGTGCATGAATGATGTCATAGTCAAGTGTCCGTGCCACAACGCCAGCTATAATTGAATAGTTATTGATCTCTTCATGAAGGTTAGCAGGGTAACCACCAGCAAAATCCATGGCGCCGAGGTCGTTGACATGCATATAATTAAAGTCTGCATAGATATGGTTTCTCAACTCATAGTAAAGATCTGGATTCATTATATTGCCTATACGGCTCTTCACATAATCATAATCAACATCTCGATAGGCTATTGGCACACAGTTCATTGCTACAATATTGGCAAATCTCTGATCTTCATCACCAAAAGGATGAGGAAGACAAAGCGTTGTCTCAATATCACCTTGTACATGAAGACCTTCCGATATACCAAAATTTGCAGTCGCTAAACCGCCATATACATGAGGAGGATACTCCCATCCAAACATTAATACTTTCATATAAGTTCCTCCTATTAATATTTATATTTTTCAAGTAACTCTAAAGTACGAAGTACTTCAGCCACATTCATGGCGAAAGATATAGCACCACGGCCATTAAAAGGTGGATTGCCATCAAAGAGTTCTGGTAACGTACTAAGGCAATGATGAAACATCTCATCCTCATAACCAACTAACTGGCGCTCAACAAAACTCAAGCGTGTTTGCTTATAGAGTTTCAAGCAGGCTTCAAGATAGAATCCTCCTAACCATGGCCAGGCTGTCCCCTGATGATAAGCTAGATCACGCTGACTTTGCGGACCAGTATACATTGGATTGTAACCACCACTCTTTGGAGAAAGAGAACGTAATCCTTTCGGTGTCAGTAACTCGCGCGTACAAACATCTAAAACACCCCGTTTCTGTTTCTGATCAAGTGGCGAATAATCAAGTGCAACTGCAAATATCATATTTGGACGAACACTCCAATCTATCATATTCCCATCAACATAATCATAAAGATAGCCATACTCATTAAGGAATGTATCGACAAACGCCTCTTTACACCGCGCTGCGAGTTCCTCAAGAGTATTCGATCGCTCTATATTCCCACTCTCTTGTTCCATAACAGCAGCAAACTTCAGAGCATTATACCAAAGGGCATTAAACTCCACGATATATCCAGAGCGTGGAACAACTGGTCGCCCATTGTTCATAGAATTCATCCAGGTTATAGCTTTACCCTTTGCATCAGCATAAAGTAATCCATTCTTGTCTAAAGTTAAGTTTGGATGTTTATCTAACATAAGGTAATCTATGATATCATACAATAAACTACCATAGAGTTTCTTGCAACGTTCTTTACCTGCAGCTTTAGCATATTGCTGAATAGCCCACACACACCAAAGAGGTACATCAGGCTTCTCCATCTCATAGATATTAACAGTCAAAGGCTTTCCTTCCATAAATTCGCGTAGCCCTTTCTCTGCTGTCTGCATCACCAACTCAAAATAATCCTGCTCTTCAATACTCAATGTGAGACCAGGAAGTGCTATGAACTGATCGCGCGCGCGGCACTTAAACCATGGGTAACCCGCAAGTATATAACGGGCACCATCCTTTGCACTATTATGAAACTGATGTGCTGCATTAACAAGACAATGGAAGAAATTATCGCGAGGACTACGTGTCTCAACCTCTGTATTAAACAAATTGGGTAGTATAGAAGGCTTGCATTCTGAAGTAGAAGCAGCGAAAATAATACTCTCTCCTTTGCTAATATTCATCTCAAAATAACCTGGCACATACAAATCTTCATCAGAAGCATAACCACGTTCTTGTTCCTTTGGATATTCGAGACCACGATACCAATAAGGTTCAAAATGAAACTCATTGGTTTTTGAGAATTGCATGTATAGGGCTGGATACCCTGCATACATACAAGTGCTTATTCCATTATCTATCTGATGATAGGTTCTATCAGCTACAGGATTCTCATGTGTAAATTGTTTAACACTGCGGAATGCTAAAAATGGGCGAAACTGCAACGTTGTTTTCGAATGAGCTTCCAGTAATGTATAACGTATCAAGATACGATCTTCATAGTGTTGGAAAACAACTTCTTTTTTTAACAAGACTCCTCCAACCCTATAGATAGTAGTAGGGACATTATCACAATCAAATTCCCGTATATACTTATGCCCTTGTGGGCTGAAAGTTCCTCCTTGATATTTATGTAAACCCAAGTTAAATGCAGCACCATGCTGTATAACTGTGGGGTCAAGAGAGCTCAACAGCACATGATTGTCATCATCTAATTCAGGAACGGGGACAACAAGTAAACCATGTACTTACGAGTGTTACAATCAACAATAGTGGAACAAGCATAAGCTCCAGAACGATTAGTTCGCAGTAGCTCTCGAGGAAGCGAATCTTGAAGATTGGTCATCAGAGCTTTTTCAAATTTTAAGTAGCTCATGTCTTTTAAGGTTTATTGTTTGGTTTTTAATTTCTTTCCAGTAGAAGTCTTTACAGACTTTACCGTTTGGCACTCCAAAGATACAAATATTTTTCATAATAGCATTATAAAGTAAGATATTATTTTCAGGTTCAGACTTCTCTTATGAAACTTATAAGAAGAATTTACGAAGAAGGTTTAAATACCTATGTCTTAAAAGCTCTAATATATAATAGGAAAAGTTCATAAACATTTGAGAGAAAGCTTAGGAGCTTTTAACGGGTAGATAGAATCTATCAGTAATTTGCTTAAACAATAGAAGGTCTCTTTTTTCAATAAAAACAAGAGAATAGACAGGAGTAATTTAATATATAAGGTGTATTAATTCGGTATGATAAAGTTAATGACTTCTTTCTCCACACCTATTATAAAAGTGCCAACAGGTGCCGATTTCAAGAGTCGTCCATCAACACTGACAGGAGTATGTGAGGTTACCTGTGCTCTCAGTTCCTGCGTTCTATAAGGTAATACACTCTGATGATTCAATATCTTATCCCGCAACAAGAGATACATACCCTTCATTGCTTGCAACATCTTTGGTTGAGAAACGATTGAAACATCTAGTAAACCATTATATGGGACAGCATTCGGTGTCTGCCCATAGCCTTGAGCATTACCGATACAAACGGTCATCAACCGTCGCCTGATACTATCTGTATTGATGTTCAGTGACATCAAATAATCCATACGTTGGAACAAAAGCAGGAAACAAGAGAGAATAAAGGAGATTGTACGGGATATGAAAAGGTGGCGCATACGACGACGAAGGCTCATTATATTTGCAACCATCCCAATATTTACACAGTTAAGGAAATATCTACGACAACGTTCACACTTCTTGTTTTCATAGCGAATATACCCAATATCTATCCGTCTTATACGCTTCTGCTTAAGCCAAACTATAGTCTGTTCCAAGTGTGATTCATCAAATCCCCAGAAGTGTGCAAAGTCGTTCAGCACACCATTTGGAATAACACCCACCGTTATACTGTCACGCTTTTCTGGTTCTAAAAGCATCAGATAATTAACCGCATCATTCAATGCAGAGTCACCACCATATATGATAATAGTCTTGTAACCATTGCTTACAAGCAGACGTACCAGTCGCTCTACGCTACGAGGATTCTCACTTTGAACTATATCATAAGAAACTTGGTGTAGCTGCAGGCATTGTTCAAGAGACCTTCTCTGCTTCTGATAATTACCAAGATAACCATTCCGTGGGCAATAAATAATACCCCATCTTTCTTCATCTACCATAAATTCATTATTTCATCTATCTTTACATCCATAGGTTGCAGTGCATCTATCCAATGAATGGTGAACCCACGACGTTCCATTCCTCTAAACCACGTCATCTGTCGTTTGGCAAATTGATGAATAGCTATTTCAAGTTGATGAACCATTTCATCATAGGTAATATTACCAATAAGGAACTCTGTTACATATTTATACTCTAAACCATAATAGATAAGGTCTTCTGCAGATATTCCACTCTTTAATAACCCATCTACCTCCTCAACCATCCCGTTAGTAAGGCGGCTCTTTAAACGGCTCGTGATCTTTCTCCGACGTTCCTCTCTATCTATATTTACACCAATTATCAAGGAGTCTATAGGCGGACATGACCTCTCCTTTACGGGATTGGAAAGGTTATATGTCTCTATCTCAATAGCGCGGATGGCTCTTTGACAGGAATCAACATCCGTCTTATTATGCATGACAGAATGGTTCTTTGTCTTTAGATCTGCTAATATAACCGTCAACTCTTCAAGTGATTTATCAGCTAAAGCCATACGTAATTCTGGATTTTGAGGAACTGGAGAAAGACTATATCCTTTCAAGACAGCCTCTATATATAAACCTGTTCCACCACAGAGAATTGGTTGTATTTTCCGCTTACGTATATTTTCATAGCAATCAAGAAAGTCCTGCTGATATCGAAAAAGATTGTATTTCGTCCCTGGCTCACAGATATCTATAAGATGATAAGGAATCACGTGTCCGTCGACAGTATAATCCCCCAAATCCTTTCCTGTTCCGATATCCATACCACGATACACCTGCCGGCTATCTGCACTGATAATCTCTGCCTTTAGATATGAAGCAAGATGTGCAGCAAGATCAGTCTTTCCAGATGCTGTTGGGCCAAGAATGGTTATCATTCTTCGTTCTGACATATCACTTATAGCTATCTGATCACATAACCCTTTGTTCTCCATGTCGCAAAGATAACAAAAAAATCCCTGCCAGCAAAGCTGACAGGGAGTATTATTTTATCCATAACTCTCTACAAAAGAGAGAATTTACAGACTATTCTCTAACGGTATTACTTCAACTCTGCGAAGTACTTGATTGTACGAACCATCTGAGAAGTGTAAGAGTTCTCATTGTCGTACCAAGAAACAACCTGTACCTGATAAGTATCATCGTCGATCTTGCTTACCATAGTCTGAGTTGCATCGAACAAAGAACCGAAACGCATACCGATGATATCAGAAGAAACGATCTGATCCTCGTTGTAACCGAAGCTCTCTGTTGCAGCAGCCTTCATTGCAGCGTTGATACCTTCAACAGTTACGTCCTTACCCTTAACAACAGCAACAAGGATAGTTGTTGAACCTGTTGGAGTTGGAACACGCTGTGCAGAACCAATCAACTTACCGTTCAACTCTGGAATAACAAGACCGATAGCCTTAGCTGCACCAGTTGAGTTAGGAACGATGTTGCAAGCACCTGCACGTGAACGACGGAGGTCGCCCTTACGCTGTGGACCATCAAGAATCATCTGATCACCAGTGTAAGCGTGGATTGTTGACATGATACCTGACTGGATTGGAGCATATGCGTTCAAAGCAGCTGCCATTGGAGCCAAGCAGTTTGTTGTACAAGAAGCTGCAGAAATAACAGTATCAGCTGCAGTCAAAGTCTTGTGGTTTGTATTGAAAACAACTGTAGGAAGATCGTTACCTGCTGGAGCAGAGATAACTACCTTCTTAGCACCAGCCTTGAGGTGAGCAGAAGCCTTCTCCTTTGATGTATAGAAACCTGTACACTCGAGTACAACGTCTACCTTATTAGCAGCCCATGGGCAGTTTGCAGCGTCCTTCTCAGCAGAAATCTTAATCTCCTTACCATCAACGATAATTGAGTCCTCAGTAGCCTCTACAGTGTGCTTACCCTCGCCGAACTTGCCAGCGAAACCACCCTGAGCGGTATCATACTTCAACAGATGAGCAAGCATCTTAGGACTTGTCAAGTCGTTGATTGCAACAACCTCATAACCTTCAGCCTCGAACATCTGACGGAATGCGAGACGACCAATACGGCCAAAGCCGTTAATAGCTACATTTACCATTTTTACCTTAATTTATTTTAAAAAGTTTATAAAAACAATTCTCTTTTTACCTCCTATTGAACATTTTTAATGTTACGATTGCAAAGATACAATTTTTTTTTTATTTTTGCAATCGCATTGTGTATTAAATATTATAAAAAATGAGTTCATCCTTTATAGAAGTAAAATGAGAACAATCTATGCGTAAAGATTGTAATATCCAAATATCAAAGGAAGAGACATAATGGGATAGATAGGCACGAGGCATTCATTAAATTAACAACTTAAAATTATGAGTAAATTAATCCAAGAATTTAAAGATTTCGCAGTAAAAGGTAATGCCGTAGATATGGCGGTCGGTGTAATCATCGGTGGTGCTTTCGGCAAGATTGTTTCATCTATTGTTGACGATATTATCATGCCACCTATCGGATGGCTTATTGGTGGTGTGAAGTTTACTGACTTAAAGTTCACTCTTCCTCAAGTTGATATCGCTGGAGTAACAAGTCCGGATCCCGCTACTATTAACTACGGTAACTTCCTCCAGACCACATTTGATTTCCTTATAATTGCTTTCTGTGTGTTCCTTATGGTGAAAGGTATCAATAAACTTTCTAAGAAGAAGGCTGAGGAGCCAGCAGCTCCCGCACCAGACCCAGAGCCAACTAATGAGGAGAAACTTCTCACTGAGATTCGTGACCTATTGAAGAAGCAGTAACACTCAGTAATATTTAAGGTAAATAAGAAGAAACTTGAATTAGCTTTGGATACCAACAGGAGTATATATATTCTTTAAGAAAATATAATACAAACTTTCTCCTATAACACATTAGGGAACTAAAAACAAAATATAAAAATTGAGTTTGTAACCTCCCGATATCCAGGCTATTACAACTAGCTTTATAAAAGGTGCTCTTTTACAATTCAAAAGAGCACCTTTTGCATTGTAAAAGGGCACCTTTTGCGTTGTGAAAGACGCCCTTTTACAACGTAAAACATCACCTATTGAATTTACGAATATATTTTTCTTTACATTAAACATACTAAATCCTTAGGAGTAGAAAGAAACAAGGAGAAGCTAAATAGCCTCTCCTTGTTTTTAGTTATTATTCCCACTCTATTGTCGAAGGTGGTTTAGAAGATATGTCATAACATACTCGATTAACTCCCTTAACCTTTCGTATAATCTCATTTGATACATCTGCCATGAAATCATAAGGGAGATGTGCCCAGTCTGCAGTCATCGCATCCATTGATGTTACCGCACGAAGTGCAACTGGATGTTCATAAGTGCGCTCATCACCCATGACTCCCACAGAGCGAATAGTAGAGAGAAGTACCGTACCAGCCTGCCAAATATGATCATAAAGGCTCGTTCCGTCTGGCATCATATAGCCATGCATCTTCTCAATATATATATCATCAGCATCTTGTAAGATGCGGACTTTTTCACGTGTAATATCACCAAGAATACGCACTGCCAACCTGGACCAGGGAATGGGTGACGTTTGATAAGTCGTTCTGGCATTTTAAGTTGATGACCTACTCGACGAACTTCATCCTTAAAAAGCCAACGCAAAGGCTCACAGAGTTGCAAATGCATCTCTTTTGGTAATCCTCCAACATTATGATGGCTTTTAATAACCATACCTGTTATGCTTAGACTCTCTATACGGTCAGGGTAAATAGTTCCCTGCGCCAGCCATTTTGCATCTGTTATCTTCTTTGCTTCAGCATTAAAAACCTCAACGAAATCTCTGCCTATAATCTTACGTTTCTGTTCAGGATCAGACACTCCTTCAAGATCCTTGAAGAACTTTTCAGAAGCATCCACCCCTATAACGTTTAAACCTAATCCTTTATAAGCATCCATGACCTTTGAGAACTCATTCTTACGAAGCATCCCGTGATCTACAAAGATACAAGTCAGATTCTTACCAATAGCCTTATTAAGCAGTACAGCGCAGACAGAAGAGTCTACACCTCCCGACAAGCCAAGTATAACACGATCGTTTCCAACTTGTTCACGTATCTCCTGAACGGCACTCTCAACAAATGAAGCCGCACTCCACTCCTGCTTACTACCACAGATATCTACAACAAAGTTTTTCAGCAATTGCTTCCCCTGCAGAGTATGATACACTTCTGGATGGAATTGAACGGCCCATACAGGTTGCTTTGTAGAGGCAAAAGCAGCAAACTTCACATCCCCTGTAGAAGCAATAATATCATAATCAGAAGGAATAGCAGTAATCGTGTCACCATGACTCATCCATACTTGAGACCCCTTTTCAAATCCATTGAAGAGGGGATTATCAAGATTAATAGTCTCTAAATTAGCACGTCCATACTCACGTGTACCAGCCTGTTCAACTTTACCTCCGTTTGAATATGATATAAACTGAGCACCATAGCAGATACCAAGGACTGGAATCTTACCTATAAACTGACTAAGATCTACCTTGAAAGCTTCAGGGTCATGTACTGAATAAGGTGATCCTGAAAGGATTACGCCAATTACTGATGGATCATCCTTAGGAAATTTGTTGTAAGGAAGGATTTCGCAGAAGGTGTCCAACTCACGTACACGTCGCCCTATAAGCTGTGTTGTCTGTGAGCCGAAATCCAAAATGATAATCTTCTGTTGCATGTATTGATAAGATTTTAGAGAGAATCATTGCCCTTTAGAAGAACATTGATTATCTGATTTTTCTATAAATTCTTCTGCTTTACGCAGTGTATCAAGTTTGCCGACATCAAGAAGTTGGAGGTCGGTCTTCAATTCGCCATATATCTTCAGAGCGCCACAGTTACGCAGATAGAAATCCATAATAGGGAATTTCTCTTCTTTAACGGCCTCCACACCTTTAATAGCAGATGGAGCTAAAATATGTATACCAGAGAAAGCATACAGATAATAACCTTGCTGGTAATAGGATGTCACATCCTCCGTTGGGGAAATGAAACGCATATGAAGGATATTGTCGTGTGGAGATTTTACCTCACCTGTAGCAACGTTCGCCCAACCAACCAAACGCATATGATGGTCAAATATAAGATAACGTTGGGTAACACGACAACTTACTAGCAGCAGTGCATCTATCTTCTGTTCTAAAGCATGTTTATAAAATGAAGCCAAGTCGACATTACTTAGTATGTCTACATTATGTATAAGTACTGGCAATGTAGCATCAAAAAGCAGAGCAGCTCGCTTGATACCACCACCTGTATCAAGGAGCTGCTCTGTTTCATCCGACACTTGAATGTCTACCCCGAAATCATTCGTCTTTAGGTAATCTACTATTTTATTTGCAAAATGATGGACATTTACGACCATCCGCTTGCATCCTGCATCAATCAATCTTCTGATAACATGTTCCAACAGTGGTGCATCCCCCACCTTTACCAATGCCTTTGGCATCGTATCTGTTAAAGGTTTCAGCCGAGTACCAAGCCCAGCTGCGAAAATCATTGCTTGCATTAGCTATTCTTTTTATGGTACAAAAGTACTGTTTTTATTCCAGTTGACAAAAGGAAAAATAAACATAAATGAAAAAACTAAGTAATTACTCTTATTTAGCTTCCAATACTTGTTCTATCCCTTGTTCTCTATGTTGTATCTTTACTTCTACTCCATATTTTTGATTAAGATGCTCTGCAAGGTGTTGTGCACAATAAACCGAACGGTGTTGCCCACCAGTGCAACCAAAGCTGAACATAAGATCCGTGAAGCCGCGCTGCATATAACGTTCTACATGATGGTCAGCTAACTTATAAACAGGTTTAAGAAAATCAAGAATCTCCCCATCATCTTCCAAGAATCGAATAACAGGCTCATCTAACCCTGTTATTTTCTTGTATGGTTCATATCGTCCAGGATTATGCGTGCTTCTACAATCGAAGACATAACCTCCACCATTGCCTGATGTATCTTCAGGTATTCCCTTCTTAAATGAAAAACTGAATACACGCACTACCAATGGCCCTTTCCCATCATATTTTGAAAAAGTAGCCGGTCCATCTAATGGATTAGCCTGATAAACATCCTTCTCTACCGTCTTAAAACCATCTGTTCTACTCATCATAGACTCCTCAGTATAAGCAAACTGTGGTAGCTGTGTAAGCCTTTTCAACATGTCTAACATATAAGGGTAAGGGAAAACCTCCTCACCCAATGACAGCAAATCACGTAGGTTTTGTATAGCAGGGGGAATTGAATCAATAAAATGTTTCTTCCTTTCAAAATAGCCACGGAAACCATATGCGCCTAAGACCTGCAATGTACGGAAAAGAACAAACAGTGAAAGGCGATTTACGAAATGTCGCTTTGAAGGGACTTCTGTATAATTCTTAAGACTTTGGTAGTAATCAAACACTAGTTCACGACGTAGCTTGAAAGAATATCTTGCACTTGCCTGCCACAAAAAAGAAGCTAAGTCATAATAAAAAGGCCCTTTTCTCCCCCCTTGGAAGTCAATAAAATAAGGCTGTCCATCCTTTAACATGACATTCCTTGCCTGAAAATCACGATACAAAAACGAATCCATATTCTCAGAGGTCAGGTCTTTTGCAAACATTCTAAAGTTCGCCTCAAGTTTTAATTCATGGAAATCAAGCTCCGTTACCTTTAAGAAACAATACTTAAAGTAATTCAAATCAAAAAGAACCCCCTCTTGATCAAACTCTGGTTGTGGATAACAGTTCGAAAAATCTAAGCCACGTGCACCGCGCAACTGTATATTGGGCAACTCACGAATGGTTCTACGTAAAAGTTCCTGTTCTGCTAGATTATACCTTCCTCCTGCATCACGTCCACCACGAATAGCATCAAAAAGAGAAGTATCTCCAAGATCAGATTGTAAATAACAACTCTCATCTTCTGAGACAGCTAATACATGTGGAACGGGCAATTGGCGCTTTTCGAAATGTTTGGCAAGGTAAACAAAGGCATGATTCTCATCCCTACTCGTACCGACAACACCTATGATTGTATTACTATCAGCATCTGTCAAACGATAATATTCGCGATTACTCCCTGCACCTGCAAGCTTTTCTATATTAAAAGGGGCACAGCCCTTCCATTCCTTATATAGCCTTAACAACTGCTCCATCCTACTCTTCTAGCTTCTTTCTTATCTCATCAGCTTGTTTCTCGCCTCGCCTTTTATTGTCATATTCACGTAACAAGCCATCAATTAACAACAGAAGCACAAGGATACCACCTGTTATTAACAGAGACTTACTCAGATAATATACGCACCCAATAACTATAAAGAGTACGGCAAATTCTTTCCAATTGACGATTCTTTTCATGCTACAAAGTTAACGAAAAGATTACAGACTAAGATTGAAAGACTGAAGTTTTTAGAATTATTCAAAAGCAGTTACACGAATTTACCGCCTTTACATTATGCCAGGTCAAAAACAAACACTATTTAATATAATACCATAAAGACTTTAGCCTCTATTCTTCTATACCCAAAAAGGGAAGATACCTCTCAGCATCTTCCCCTCTTTTTTTACCAAAACTATTATTTTCTCAGATTACATCATACCGCCCATACCTGGAGCTGCTGGCATAGCTGGTGTCTCTTCAGCCTTATCAACGATGAGGCATTCTGTTGTCAGGAACATACCTGCAATTGAAGCAGCATTCTCAAGGGCTACACGTGAAACCTTAGCTGGATCAATAACACCAGCTGCACGAAGGTCCTCATAAGTGTCCTTACGAGCATTGTAACCATAGTCACCCTTACCCTGGCGGACATTATCTACTACTACGGCACCTTCACCACCTGCATTTGCAATTATCTGACGCAAAGGCTCTTCAATAGCACGGCATACAATGTTTATACCTGTTTGCTCATCTTGATTCTCACCCTTCAGATCTTTCAATGATTCTTGAGCCCGAATGTATGTGGTACCGCCACCTACAACGACACCTTCCTCCATTGCTGCACGAGTAGCACATAAAGCATCATCAACACGATCTTTCTTTTCTTTCATCTCAACTTCAGAGTTAGCGCCTACATATAAGACAGCAACACCACCTGAAAGCTTCGCAAGACGTTCCTGTAGTTTCTCCTTATCATAAGAACTTGTTGAGGCTGCAATCTCATTTTTGATTTGAGCAACACGCTCTTTAATAGCATCTTTTGAGCCCGCACCATCAACAATAGTTGTATTATCTTTAGAAACCGTAACTTTCTTAGCAGTTCCTAACATCTCAAGTGTAGCTTTCTCAAGAGAAAGTCCCTTCTCTTCACTGATAACAACACCACCTGTCAAGGTTGCGATATCCTCCAACATAGCCTTACGACGATCGCCAAAGCCAGGAGCTTTAACTGCACAAATCTTCAAACCTGCACGTAGACGGTTTACTACCAATGTTGTCAATGCCTCAGAATCAACATCTTCTGCAATTACCAATAACGGCCGTCCACTCTCAGCAGCTGGCTGGAGAATTGGCAAAAAGTCCTTAACGTTTGAAATCTTCTTATCATAGAGAAGAATGTAAGGGTTATCCATTACACACTCCATTTTATCTGTATCTGTCACAAAATAGCCAGAAAGGTATCCACGATCAAATTGCATACCTCAACAACGCCAATACTTGTCTCACGGGTTTTGCTCTCTTCGATCGTGATAACACCATCCTTAGAAACTTTACGCATAGCATCCGCCAACAATTTACCAATCTCAGGATCATTGTTTGCACTAACAGTAGCTACTTGCTCTATCTTATCATAGTTGTCACCAACAACCTCTGCAGAATCTTTAATGTGCTCTACAACTTTGGCAACAGCCTTATCAATACCACGCTTAAGGTCCATTGGGTTAGCACCAGCTGTAACATTCTTCAATCCTTCATTCACAATAGCCTGAGTAAGGATTGTTGCAGTAGTTGTACCATCACCTGCATCATCACCTGTTTTGCTAGCTACACTCTTCACAAGCTGTGCTCCAGCATTTTCAAAGTTATCTTCAAGTTCAACTTCTTTAGCTACAGTCACACCGTCTTTTGTAATCTGTGGAGCACCAAACTTTTTACCAATGACGACATTACGACCTTTAGGGCCAAGTGTAACCTTCACCGCGTTAGCCAACTGGTCAACACCACTCTTCAAAAGTTCACGAGCATCTGTATCAAATTTTATTTCTTTTGCCATAATATTATTTCTTTTTTTGAATTACTTTCTCGAATTCCGAATTTCACAATCGATTATCATTAATCGACAATTCCGGAACTATTTATTCTACTACTGCTAACACATCGCTCTGACGCATCATCAGATATTTCTCGCCATCATTCTCGATTTCAGTGCCAGCATATTTACCATACAGCACTTCGTCACCAGCTTTAAGAATCATTTCTTCATCCTTCGTACCATTACCTACAGCGACTACTTTTCCACGCTGTGGTTTTTCTTTTGCTGTATCAGGGATAATAATTCCGCCTACTTTCTCTTCTGCCTGTGCAGGAAGCACAAGTACTCTGTCTGCTAATGGTTTAATTGTCATAATTATATTATTTTTAAAGTTTATCTTATATCACTGTCCACAAAGTATTTGAAAACACTTCGCTTTTAAGATTACGAAAACTGTGCCAACTGGCGAAGACTGACAAGGACAAAATTAATACTGACATTTTTGTCAGTCCTTATGACAGTAATCCCTATACCATCATATTATAGCTATAAGCCACCCATACCATTAGAAGTCCCTATCAATCATCTATAGAACAACATGAGACAACTTTGCCTCGTGCGAGGCATCAACTCCTAGCGTGCTTACCATCAGCACCTATGGAGTTGACCAACAGCTCCATCAAGATTTGACACGTAGTATCTACAAATAGATGACTGATGGAAAACCGCACTGTGCTCTGTAAGGAAAAAGCCGATGAGGATTAACATCTCCTCATCGGCTCAAATATATAAGGCTCTATCTTTAACTAGACCTCAAAATTGTGTAAATCAACAAATTTACCGCGCATTCTGCGCTCTTCTATTAAGCGTTCTAGCTTAGCTCTACGATGCGGAGCAATCCATTTGCGAGCAAAAATATTTGGAATAGCGACACCTAAAGCGATACATACCAGGACCAATGACCCATTAATAGCATTGAACATGGCAAATGTTACTTCACCAACAACTCCCTGCATTTCCATAAAACCGTATAGAGCACGATACATCAACACACCAGGAACAATTGGAATAACTGCAGGAATCGTAATACATTGATGAGGAGTATGCAAGATATGGACTGCTTTGATATTTATAATTGAAATCAGAGCCGACCCACAAAGTGAGCCTACAACCAGCCCCATTCCTAAGCCAATATTACCTGTTGCTGGACCAAGGTTTATGAAATTACGAGAACAAACACAGATTATACCACCTATAGCAATCCAAGGCATTAATCGATATGGAATGTTATAGATAGTAGCAAAGCCCATAGCCGATATAGCAGCTGCAAGTGCATACTCAAAGAAGCTATGATGCGGTGTCATAGATAGGTCTTTCACAAAATTATCAATCCCCCCACATTTAATGGTCAACGCTATACCAAATGCCATTGCAATGACTATAAGCATGGTGTTCATAGCCCGTACCAAACCTGTATTTATATGGTTATCTAAGAGATCATTGACCGCATTTATTAACGGAACTCCAGGAACGATATAGAGTGCACATGCGAGGAGTGGATGCCACGGTGTTTTCGTAAATAATATAGGACGTAAGAATTCAGGAAGCATTGCTTGAACAGATGGCGTAGACAAATAGGATGAAAGCCAAGCCAATATCGTACTAACAAAGGCTGCTACAGCAAAATTAGCATAAATATTCGAACCAGCATGATTCAAGAACATACGCAAACGATTACCTAAGATTGCAGCAATAGACGCATAGAAGAAAGCTGTCCAGTCGCATCCGAACTGAACACAGAATCCTCCACAAGCAAAACCTGCACCAATGGCAATCATCCAATCCGTATAATAATGTTTGCCATGAGCAATTTTCTCAAGCTCTTCTTCATAACGATCTAACGAATAATCCTCCTGAATGGCCCTCCATGAGAGCTTTGAGACCTCCTGAATAGCAAGCATATTAATGACATGCTTATCACAACGTTGCATCTTAGAGAAGCTATGAAACTCATCACTCACATTGACTTGTAGCATATAATAGTCAACATGCATATGCAAATTTTCTTTTGGAAGCCCTAGATAGGCTGCCGTACGCTCCATATTACGCTTCACACGACTCGTATCTGCAGAGCTTTCCATAAGAATTTGACCTGTCCGGAGGAGCAAGTCAAGTTTTTTACGAAGTACTCTTTTTGAGCATATCATTTGATTCTCGTCCATAAACCAATCTTTTATTTATAACGGCTACAAAGGTACTATTTATTATTCACATAAAAAAATTAGCCTACTACAAATCCAACCAGCCTTTAAACTTTCTCATAACTGTCTTTCGGATATTTTCTTTAGTAACAGAAGGGACCATGGCTTCAACAAGTGGTAATGCTGTCGGATTGATACAACACACCTGTGAAAAGCCCGCAGAAAGCAAGGCTGTTTTATCCTTAACTTGTCCAGCAAGCAACACGACAGGAACACCCAAACGCTTACCATAAGCTAGTACACACGCAGGTATCTTACCCATCAATGTCTGTGCATCAGCTCTTCCCTCTCCCGTGACTATCAAATCTGCTTCTTTTACAAGGTTTTCAAACCCCGACATCTGCAACATAACGCCTGCTCCAGATTTTATCTTTGCCCCAAGGAACTGAAGAAAAGCATAACCTAAGCCACCTGCTGCACCAGCTCCCTTATCTTCAGAATGATCAAAACCAAAGTGCTTTGCCGCAAGTCTCGCAAAAGTACGAGCTCGACGGTCAAGACAAGCAATCATTTCCGGCGTCGCACCCTTCTGAGGTCCAAAAACTACAGCTGCTCCAGTATCCCCAAAAAGAGGATTAGCTACATCTGAGGCCAATATGATATCTAAATCTTTAGGCAGTTTATTCTGCCAGTCTTCACCTAATTTCCTCTTTAAAGCTGCCAACATTCCTAAACCACAATCACTAGTAGCCGAGCCACCTAACCCTATAATATAACTATGATAGCCACGTAGTAGAGCATCCGCAATGACTTCTCCAACACCATAAGAAGTTGCTCGTAAAGGATTCAGCTCTTCTGACTTCAGTAGATTAATTCCACAAGCAACAGCAGTTTCCAAGACAACCACACCAGAAGCTTATAGCATACTCTGCCTGAATAGGACGCATAAGAGCATCATGACAAGCAACCGTAACTTTCTCGCAACCTACCAGTTGTGAAAAAACTTCTAACATCCCATCTCCTCCATCGCTAACAGGAATCTTTTCAACTTCAGCTTGAGGGCAACTAAGTTTCACACCCTTTTCTACAGAAGACTCAACCTCTACAGAAGACAAGCAACCTTTAAAACTATCGATGGCTAGAACAATTCGCATCACATTTACCTCTATATTAATATCTATACAAAAAGAACAAGCAGGATAGCCTAAATGAAAACTGTCATTACAATATTACCTACTCTTTCTCTGCAAAGATATCAAGAAATCATGAAATATTTGGAATTTCCACCTATTATATATATCTTTGCAAAGTAAATAAGAATTAGGTTTTTCATGAAACAATTTTTCAAATTTGTCTTTGCATCCTTTGTTGGAATGCTTCTTTTCAGCATTATAACTGTTCTTTTTGGAGTTATAACTATAACAGGCATGATTGCTTCTTCACAATCAACAAAAGAACCATCTGAAAACTCTATTCTTGTATTAGACCTGTCAGGACAGCTCTCAGAGAGAGCAGAAGACAATATTATCAATCAAATCCAAGGTACAGATAAAGGCTCCATTGGACTCGACAATATTCTAACCGCCATTAAAAATGCAAAAGAGAATGATCATGTCAAAGGCATATATATCGAAGCTGGTGCCTTTTCAGCTGACTCCTACGCATCCCTACAGGCAATACACAATGCCTTATAGACTTTAAAAAAAGTAAGAAGTGGATTATAGCATACGGCGACACATATACACAAGGTACTTACTATTTGGCATCTGCTGCCAACAAAGTCTATCTAAACCCTCAAGGACAAATTGATTGGCGTGGCTTAGCTTCTCAACCTATCTACATAAAAGATCTACTGGCTAAATTTGGAGTGAAGATGCAAGTTGTGAAAGTTGGCGCTTATAAGAGTGCCACAGAGATGTTTACAGGAGACAAGATGAGCGAAGCAAACAGAGAACAAACCACAGCCTATCTTAATAGTATTTGGCAGAACATAACCAATGATGTCAGCAAAAGTAGGAATATACCTGCTGGGAAACTAAATCAATATGCCGATAGTATGATGACTCTTGCCCCTCAGGAAGATTATCTTAAAACAAAAATGGTAGATGGATTACTATATACAGACCAAGTAAAACAATTAATCAAAAAGGAACTTGGCATAGAGAATAGCGAAGATATTAGCCAAGTAACAGTGGCAGACCTGCAAGATTCTAATGAGAAAGAAGGCAATAAAGATAATCAAATAGCTATCTATTATGCCTATGGTGATATTGTCGATGGAACAGTTGAAGGCCTTTTTGCCCAGAACCATACAATAGATGCACAAAAAGTCTGCAAAGATTTAGAAAAATTGTCTGATGACAAAAAGATAAAAGCTGTTGTTATTCGAATTAACTCTGGAGGTGGGTCTGCTTATGCTTCAGAACAAATATGGCACCAGATAATAGAATTGAAAAAACAAAAGCCAGTCGTTATTAGCATGGGAGGTATGGCTGCGTCAGGAGGTTATTACATTTCTGCACCAGCAGATTGGATTGTTGCAGAGCCAACGACACTAACAGGCTCTATAGGTATCTTCGGTATGTTCCCAGATATGAGTGGTCTTTTTACAGAAAAATTAGGAATCAAGTTTGATGAAGTTAGAACTAATAAATATTCTTCATTTGGAACTACTACTCGCCCTTTCTCTCCTGAAGAGATGGCCTTTCTGGGACAATATATTAATCGAGGATACAAACTTTTCCGTCATCGTGTAGCAGAAGGGCGTAAGATGACTGACGTACAAGTAGAAAGAATTGCACAGGGGCATGTCTTTTCAGGACAGGATGCCCAAAAGATCGGATTAGTTGATCAATTAGGTGGACTGGAGGTCGCGATAGCAAAGGCTATAAAACTTGCCAAGATATCAGATCATAGCTTACATATCTATCCAGAACAACCCAGTTTAATGGATCAACTACTACAGGAGTCAAACCCGAATAATTACCTTAGTGAGCAATTACGCGTCAACTTAGGGGATTACTACGAGCCATTTGCTTTATTAAAGACATTGAATCATCAAAGTGCAATCCAAGCTCGTATACCTTATTTCCCTAACATTCATTAATAACGTATGGAAGGAGATCATATCAAAATCAATAAATGGTTATTACCACTCAGCTGGCTATATGGGCTTATAGTGGGCATACGGAATGAACTGTTTGAATTGAAAATTCTTAAGACACGCCGTTTTAATATACCTGTCATATCTATAGGAAATATAACCGTGGGCGGTTCAGGAAAGACCCCTCACGTTGAATATCTCATCCGGTTATTGAAGGATAAAATGAACGTTGCTGTTCTGTCAAGAGGATATAAACGGAAGAGTCATGGGTATGTCTTAGCGACAACAGATACTCCCATGCAAGATATTGGTGATGAACCATATCAAATGAAGACAAAATATCCTAAAGTTCATGTAGCTGTTGATAAGAACCGCTGCGAAGGCATAAGCAGATTGACTACAGACAAAGAAACATGTGATACAGATGTCATTCTTTTAGATGATGCATTTCAGCATAGATATGTACAGCCAGGGATTAATATTCTGTTAGTTGATTATCATCGGCTTATTATCTATGACAGGCTATTACCTGCAGGAAGATTACGCGAACCCCTTTCCGGCAAGCATAGAGCGGATATCGTTATTATCACGAAGTGTCCTAAAGACCTCAACCCAATAGACTATCGAGTATTGAGTAAAGCTATGGATCTTTATCCATTTCAACAACTTTATTTCACTACATTGGAGTACTGTGAATTAGAACCTATCTTCTCAAATAAGAAGAACCTACTTCTGACAGATATACGAGGATGGAATATTCTTCTTCTCACAGGAATTGCAACACCGCAACACTTAAAAGAAGATCTTAATGAGTATACTGGTAACAATGCACTCACCACGCTCTCATACCCAGACCACCATGCTTTCACGAAAAAAGACATCAGGCTTATAAATGAGACTTTTGAAAGAATGTCTACTCCAAAGATTATTATAACCACCGAGAAAGACAAAGCTCGTCTTATCGGTATTGAGGGATTATCTGCAGAAATAAAAGAAAATATTTATTCTCTTCCTATCAAGGTTAGATTCATGCTTGATAAAGAAAAAACTTTCAATGATAAAATAATATCCTATGTACGAAAGAATTCAAGAAACAGCATCCTGGCTAAAAAAGAGGATGACAACAAATCCAAAAACCGCCATCATTCTGGGAACCGGTCTCGGACAATTAGCTTCAGAGATAACTGATAGTTACGAGTTCCCTTATAAAGATATTCCTAATTTCCCTGTTTCCACAGTAGAAGGACATGCAGGGAAACTTATTTTCGGAAAACTCGGAGATAAAGATATTATGGCCATGGAAGGACGTTTCCACTTTTATGAAGGTTACAACATGAAAGAGGTCACATTCCCTATCCGCGTAATGCACGAGTTGGGGATTAAAACTTTGTTTGTGTCAAATGCATCGGGTGGTATGAATCCAGACTTCAAAATTGGAGACTTGATGATTATTACTGACCACATTAATTTTTTCCCAGAACATCCTTTACATGGTCCAAACTATCCGACTGGACCACGATTCCCCGATATGCATGAGGCTTACGACCATAAATTAGTTGAATTAGCAAATTCAATTGCTAAAGAAAAGGGTATCCGCATCATGCATGGTATCTATATGGGAGTACAAGGACCAACCTTTGAGACTCCTGCAGAATACCGTATGTACCATAAATTAGGTGCAGATGCAGTAGGAATGAGTACTGTTCCAGAGGTCATAGTTGCACGTCATAGTGACATAAAAGTTTTTGGAATTAGCGTAATAACAGACCTGGGAGGCTTTGACGTACCTGTAAAAGTAAGCCACGAGGAAGTACAGGAGGCTGCAAATGCAGCTCAGCCACGTATGACTGAAATTATGCGCGAAATGATTAAACGGTCATAAAAGTATTTTTTCATTACTTATCTAATATAATAAATGGAAATAAAAGATCTCGGAGAGTTTGGCTTAATTAACCAACTCACCAAGAATATCAAGCCAATAAATCCATCAACGATAAAAGGAGTTGGTGATGATGCTGCTGTTCTACAATATAACAAGAAAGAGGTACTTGTCTCTTCACAAATATTTATGGAGGGAGTACAATTTGATCTTACTTATATAGACATGGAGCATTTGGCATACAAAGCTGCTATGATTGTAATGAGCAACATATTTGCTATGAACGGTCATCCTCGCCAAATTATAGTATCATTAGGTTTAAGTAAACGATTCAAAGTTGAAGATATAGAACTATTCTATACAGGATTAAAGAAAGCATGTGAGAAATGGAGCGTGGATATAGTCGGAGGAGATACAACATCTTCATATACAGGCCTTGCCATAAATCTCACTTGTATAGGAGAAGCCCAAAAAGAAGATATAGTCTACCGAAGCGGGGCACAGGAAACTGATCTCATCTGTGTCTCAGGTGACCTTGGTTCTGCATATATGGGATTACAGATCCTTGAACGCGAGAAGACTGTTTACTACCAACAGATTGAAGAATATAACAACAAAGTAAAGGATGCACAACGTACAAATGATAAGGCTCGTTTAGAAGCATTGCGCAAAGAACGTTCTTCCTTTGACGATTTCCAGCCAGACTTTGCTGGCAAAGAATATCTCATAGACAGGCAACTGAAACCTGAAGCAAGGGGAGATGTCCTTCAACTCCTTAAGGAAGCTAACATACACCCAACTTCTATGATTGACATTTCAGATGGATTAGCAAGTGAAATTAAACACATTTGTGAGAACAGCCACTGTGGATGTCGGATCTATGAGAAGAATATTCCAATTGATTATCAGACAGCTGCGACATGTGAAGAATTCAACATGAATCTCACAACAGCAGCATTAAATGGTGGTGAAGATTATGAATTACTTTTTACTGTACCTATTGGTGATCATGAAAAGATTGATAAGATTGACGGTATCAGACAGATTGGCTATATAACGAAAGAGAGTTTAGGAGCTTATCTTATCACAAGAGATGGTAATGAATTCGAAATACAAGCACAAGGCTGGGTTTTAAACAGAAATTAAGAAAACTGTTAAAGCAAACTAATCATTAAAAAATCTTTAGTAAAGTTTGCCAGTTCAGAAGAAAAGCATTACCTTTGCACCGCAATTAAGAAATGACTACAATCATAAAGAATTGCAGACATGATGGTGCCATAGCTCAGTTGGTAGAGCAAAGGACTGAAAATCCTTGTGTCCCCGGTTCGATTCCTGGTGGTACCACTCCTCCTTTCATCAGGGCGGTTCTCATTAGAGGCCGCTCTTTTTTGTATATAGCAATAACTTATACTGTATAAACCTTACCTTTATTAATTCAAGATTACTGGTGTTTACTAAAATTGGAAGTAGAAGGATTATGTATCTACAATCCTAATAAGTAGATACTTGTGGATACTATTCCCAAAAACGAATATTATCAACCTTCATTTATCTCCTTGAACTATCAAAGATTATAAATACTTCTGTTATTTAAGACCTCTGCCAAAGACCTATCTATTTAAAGATATCTGCCCGTTCACAACCATTCGTTTTACATTCCGTCCAGTTATTCGGTGCACTAGAGCATCGCTAATACACTCATAAGGACTACTAAAATTCTTAACCAAAACCTTACTACCATTTCTCAGATAATAGCAGACATCTTCATCAAAGCCGATGGCACCTTTCTTCTCTTTATAAAACTGTGCAGAAAACTCGTAATGCATTCCATCTACTCCTTTCACTTTAAAATGATCACCAGAGCCTTGCACCTGCAACCCACTGCGTAAGCAGAATGCATGTAATTGTGGATAAGTGAAAAAGAGATTGTAAGAACCAGGATTTTCTCCCTTTTTCGACAAGGTTACAAGCATATAAGGTTTCATTCCAGTATCGATAAATACACTGCTTACATAATCATCCTGTACTACTAGTAATTTAAGAAGTGAATCACGTTTTTCCTCAGATGGGAGATCTGGCAACAGCTTAACGAGTCTCAGTTGGTTTTCTGCCCATGCCTGAGATGTCTCTTTATTAACACCATTACCATAGCTGACCATTAACTGATGAAACTCCATCACATCATTGTAAAACTGCTGACATAACTCCTGTCGATTAACGGCAAAATAGATCTGACGCTCAATGTAGCAACCCTTCTTCTTACTAGATTTGTCAATGGAATCATTATCCGAAGGCGGTACACTTTCACCATGTCCCAGGTCATAACAAGGTCCTTGCATATACATTCGCAGATAATATTGAACTTCATCAGTCAGCCTTTTTTCACCAAGGAACTGTTCGAAAGCATCTATCAGATGCTTTGCACGCCAGATATCATCAACTGCTCTCAGCTCTAACCTAGCTGGCTTCAGAGAGAAATCTGACACAGGGAAATGGGTCCAGAGACGTCGTGTGAGAGCATCGAATTTCTTCAAAGGCCCATGTTCAAATTCTTTTGCCCGACGCAGGATAACGACTTTCTCAAAGTCATCGATGATTCCATGCTGGTTTTTCATCATCGGAAACGGATAACTATTGATATAACTTGCCACATGAAAGGTATCTTTAGGATAGTCTGACAATGTGAATGTCCAAATTCTTATATCGTTTGACAACCCACGAGTTGTTTCATATTCATCAGAAAGCACAATACGCTGCCCTGGATAATTTTTCTCAAGATAAGCCATGACTTCCTCAGAAGAATTAAAGCTGGAGAAGCAGCTATCCAACATAAATATTGCTAAACTCACCAACACATACAAGGGGAGTCTGTGCAAGACTGTCTTTGGTTCCATCCTCTAATGTTATTCAATATCAGCCACTATATATTCTGATCTTGTTCCAATACGGAATTTACCACCCCAGATACCAATACCAGAAGAAACATAATACTGGGTATTACCTTTCTTTAATGGCCCGAAAGCATCTTCATAAATGGCATCCTCTATCCAACTAACAGGCCATACTTGACCATAATGCGTGTGTCCGGAGAGCTGAAAGTCAATTCCCGATTGCTGCGCTTCCTCCAAATGATAAGGCTGATGATCCATAAGAATTGTATAATAACCCTTTGGAGCCTTTTGCATCAATGTTGCAAGGGTAGCACGACGCTTATTGGTCCTATCATCACGCCCCACAACTAACAAAGTATCACCATCGCTCAGAGGTATAAGTGCATGATTATCTATCAATAAATGAATCCCAGCTTCCTTATAAAACTGTTTTGCACGTGGTTCTCCACTATAATATTCATGATTACCAAGACAAGCATAGATAGGTGCCTTCAGTTTCTTGAATTCCGCAGCCATATTCTGGTCAAGTAGTGCACGTATACTTCCATCTATAATATCTCCAGCTATCAAGATTACTTCTGGTTGTTCAGCATTCACCTTATTTATCCATTTACGAAACTCATCAACTCGATTATGATAACCTAAATGCAAGTCTGTAAGCATAACTATACGATGCCGTTTATGCATCATCTTAGCTGAATTTAAAGTCAAAGGGACACGCTCCTTATGCAAATAATTTAGATACCCATAAACGAATAAACCTACAATAATAATAAGAACGGAAGTTGTCCCTACCCAACTATTACGCAGAAAGGCAGCCGGAACCAAGTGTACAACTCTACCTAAGTCAAGGATAAGAAACAATATGATCAAATACAAACCTATGAAAAGGGACGAGTTTCCTACCTCATACAGAATAGTGGCAACAGACATTGGTAGCTTGTCTATGAAAAAGTTTGTAAACAGACTTAAGAAACAGAGGAACATCACTCCTGTTACTGTCCATTTGCCGACATTACTCAATGGCAATAACTGCCAGATATGCCAACCAATATACCCACAACCAACCAAGAGAATCAAGGCAAATATTATTATCATTGTTACATTCATACTCCTACCTTTATACTTTAATTTAACCATTATCTATACTCTAACTTAAACCTTAATTGTACTTTAACTTAGACTCCTCTTATACTTTAACTTAAACATCAATTGTACTTTAAGTTAAAGTCCAATCACACTTTAACTTAAACGTCAATAGTTGAGAAAAAACGCATCCAAAGCATTGACGCTGCACCCCGCATTAATAGGAATGAAAGGAAGGCTAACCATAACGCATAATTAGCGAGCCAATCTCTAAAAACAAAGTAAACTATAAAAAATAATACCATTGCCATAACAGTAGAAAAGAGCATTCCTTTCGTATCTGTAAGCCCTATAAACACACCATCAAGAATAAAGGCTGTCACACCAACAACTGGAATAAAGCAAGCCCATGGGAGATAAGGGCGTGCAGCCTCAACTACAGTATTATCATCTGTAAGGAGATGAAGAAATCCGGTACCACCTATCATATATATACCCATAAACACTACAGCCATCAGAAAACCAAACTGAAACAGATTGCGGACTGTGGCATGCAATCCTTGTTTATCACCTGCTCCATAATACTTTCCACTCAAAGCTTCTCCCGCATAGGCGAAACCATCCATCACATAAGAGAAGATGGTGAACAATGTCATCAACAATGTGTTTACTGCCAACATCATAGCACCTTGTTTTCCTCCAGCTGAAGTAAAGTAGAAGTTAACCACTATCAAGCATAATGTACGGAGAAAGATATCCTTATTCACAAGGAAAAAGTTTATCCATGCTGCTTTTACGGAAAGAACACGGACTAAACGAGACCAAGTCTCAGTTGCTAACCCCTGTTTGTTCTGTAAACCATTAACCTTATGAATCCGCTTCCACGCACCCAACAGAGCTACAAGGAAACCTATCCACTGAGTCAATAAAGTTCCAGCTGCAACACCAGCAATCCCCCACCCCAAGACAAACACCAAGGACAAAGAAGCGAGTATATTCACCAAATTCTGCAATATAGCGACAACCATTGGCGTACGCGTATCTTGCATTCCTATAAACCAACCTGTCAGACTATATAAGCCAAGCATAGCGGGAGCCCCCCATATAACAATCTGAAAGTAGATCGTTACATACTCCCATGAAGCTTCTGGCGTATTCATGAGGCGTAACAAACCCCACTCTAATCCGTCTTGAGTAAGAATAAACAAAAGACCAAAGGCTAACCCGATAGTCAAACTACGAACTAAAATACGAATACACTCCATCGTATCCTCTCGTCCAAAGGCTTGGGATGTCATACCGCTGGTTCCCATTCTCAGGAATCCAAGCAACCAATACATGACATTGAAAATCATTGAACCAACGGCAATAGCACTAATATAATCCTCATTGCCAATATGTCCAATTATTGACAAATCAACCAAACCCAAGAGAGGGACCGTCACATTACTTATAATAGACGGTATCGCTAACCGAAGAATCTCACGATTTTTGCTATTATTCAACATCATTAGAGACTACTGCCGAATATAATCTTTCGCAACAAGGTCATAATACAATGCTTCTAACTCTGCTAACGTAAGCCGTTCTATTGAATGCTCCAATAATCTAACCAACTCTGCACGCCGTGTATCGTTCTCTTCTCTATCGAAATTCATTTTAAGATAATCTACTGTAAACCATCAGCAAAATTAAATGAAATAATTGTGAAATCAAAAGATATTAGCTAAATTTGCGTACATCAACACGATCAAAGGACATGGGAAAGAAACAAGAATATAAACTAAGAAACGAAGAATTTCTGCATAATATTAGTAAAAAGGATAGCATTAAAACTCTACCACATGGTATCTTCTACGAAATAATCAAGGAAGGAAACGGAGAAGGGACAGTACAGCCACGCTCCATTGTAATATGTAATTATCGAGGAAGTCTCATCTCTGGACAAGTCTTTGATGACAGTTGGCAAAAACCAACTCCAGAAGCTTTCCGCTTAAACGAACTTATCACAGGTCTTCAGATTGCTCTTTGTGCAATGCATAAAGGCGATTCCTGGCGCATTTACATCCCCTATCAAGAGGGATATGGAAGTAAACGTAACGCCGATATACCCGCTTTCTCCACATTAATTTTCGATATAGAACTCATCAATATAGCTTAAGACAACTATAAAAAAGCAAAGTACTACAAAATACTTTTACAAAGAATACTCTACGAAAGAGAGCAAGATAAGCAAGAATCATCTTATCCCCAATTCATAACAATATTATTATCAGATAATTACGAACCAGCTCTCAAAAGGGCGTCTTTTACATGCTAAAAGGGCATCTTTTACCATGCAAAAGGGCACCTTTTAAGAGGCAATACATGACCTATTGAAAACTGAAAAGTATTTTATTTTACAAGAAGAGGAAACATAACACTACATAGAAAGAGGAATTGAGATACAAAAGGAGAAAGATAAAAACCATAAGTATATAATAAAAAAAGAGATTTTCAATACTGAGAATCTCTTTTCTTGAGGTGCCTGGCGGAATCGAACCGCCCTACACGGTTTTGCAGACCGTTACCTAACCGACCGGCCCAGGCACCATTGCTATTTATAACTTCTTGAGTTTTGCGAGTGCAAAGATAGTTACTTTATTCCATTTTACCAAACATTTCAAGTATTATTTTAGGATCATAAAGTAAAACAACGTATCTGAAGAACACAATCAAAAAGAAGTATTCCCATGTCATATTACTTATAACAGGCTGGCTTCTTACGCCCTTTCTGTTGACGCTGCTTCTTCAACTGATCATGAATAGCACAGCCTGTACAGCCACCACAAGGGTCATTTGCTACTTTAAAAGACATCCAGACTCGATAACAGATATACCCAATGGCAAGTACCAGTACAACACTCAAAACAATATATTGCCACATAGACCCTCCTCCTTTCTCTATATTAATTAGACAGGACCATCCGTAGTGTCTTCTGAAAACAAATCTTTTGGAATGTCAAGTTCATCGTCATCAAACCATTTAGATAGTTTTCGCTGGGCCTTTGACTTTATTTCATCATCAACCTGTCCCCACACCTTATCTAAAACATAAAGCATTACTGCCATATCATCACCTAATCCAGCTATAGGAATAGCATCAGGGACAATATCTATTGGAGAGATAAGATATCCCAAAGCTCCTATAATGATAGCCTTATCCTTGACAGATACTTTGTTACTTTCTATAAGATAATAAAGTATTAAAGCAACATAGACAAGCTTAACACCTGCACGCTTTGCCACTCTTTGTATCTTTTCTATAAAATTCTTCTGAGAAAACTTCTCTTTATACTTCTGCAAATCAGGCAATTCCATCATCTATTTATTCTTAAATAAAACTTATTGAAAAGTCATAACGCTATCAACGTACTTCTTAACTTCAGGATAATCCCGGTTAACACGTTGAATACGACTGCGCACATAAGCTTTCATTAGTATCCTATAAAGCAAAAAGAGAACCAAGCCGACACCTATAGCTGCAAGAACATTCCATACTCCTTTGAATGGTAAAGAGGTGTCAGGAAATCCAGACATTACTAATATTGGCAGACAAAGTAAGATACCTGCTATTGTATAACGTGAACGTTCAGTTCCCTCACTATCCAGAGCTGCTTGGTATTCAAACAAATAATCAGAAAGGATCATCTCATCAACACCTTCTGGGAGTTGTGGAAAATTCGCTTCATCCTTGTGATTTCGAATTCTGTTCTCTACCTGATGCTGAAAGTCATCCAACACTGTAACATATTGTTGTTCTAAATCTCTCATGATTATTCAAGCTTTAATAATGATTACTACACCATCCTTCTCTCCCTAACAATTATAGAATTACCGGAGAGAGAAGATGGGTATAGCAAAACAAAGCAGTAATCCTATAAGCCGGGTTCCGTCTCTTCCTCATCTTTCGATAATAGGAAGATGCCTGTCATTTATCTAATTTGCAGGTCACCCTGCAACTCAAGCATTCTACCCTCCATTGTGCTAAAGCTCGGGCGGGCAGCCCTCAAACAACGGTTTACATGAACTTGCAGCTCCTGAACGGCACAGCCAAGTGATCACCCACCTGCTGGTAGTCTCTTACACTACCTTCTCACCCTTACCATCAACAAAGATGGCGGTCATTCTCTTCTGCCTACATCTACTGTCACCAATAGCTTCTACTTTCGGAAGCAGGATGCCCTATGCTGCCCGGACTTTCCTCTCGCATCTTAAAAAGATGCCAGCGACAGTGCCGGAATACTGCCTTGTAATAGGTGCAAAGATACTGTAAAACACGGAAAAGGCAAAACTTTTTATGTATTTTTCAACTGATTATACTACAAAATAGCACTTTACAAACATAAAACCATATATTTATGACATCCATAAACAAAACAAGGTCATAAGATAAACGTATGTCAATTAATTAACAGTTCTAATTAAGATCCGTTAAGTACGGACTTCAAATGTTAAAATCGGATAAAGATAACTGACAGAATGGCGTAATTACATTTTTTGCATCTATATTTGCATCCACAATTGTATCTGACTGAATATCTCAAGATATCCATAACGACAAAAGAAAAAAGTAATCATTAAAATAGAATTAACAATGAAAAATTTATCAAAGTATCTGGCTGGCGCTGCATGTGTTACTGCACTGGCCTTCTCGACAGGTGCATTCATCAAAGTTTATGCAGCAGAAGCCCCAGCAGTAACGGCTGGCCAACCTGTCGATCTCACATATGCTGCAGAGAAAGCTCTACCAGCTGTAGTACATATTAAATATGTACAGAACTCTAAAACACAGACTGTAGACGTGCAGGATGATCCATTTGGTGGATTCTTCGACCCGTTTGGTTTCTTCGGAAATCCTAATCAAGGCAACGGAGGATCACGTAGACAACAAATACAGACCCCTAAGAAAGAGGCAACAGGTAGCGGTGTCATCATCTCATCTGATGGTTACATTGTAACTAACAATCACGTTGTTGAAGGTGCTGACGAATTGACAGTTACATTAAATGACAACCGTGAATTCTCTGCACGTGTTGTTGGTACTGATAAACAAACAGACCTTGCCCTCCTAAAAGTAAATGCAAAGAACCTCCCAACCCTTCCTATTGGTGATTCAGACAAGCTGAAAGTGGGCGAATGGGTTATTGCTGTTGGCAACCCATACAACCTCAGCTCTACGGTGACAGCAGGTATTGTCAGTGCAAAATCTCGTGGATTAGGAGCAACTCAGAATGGAATAGAAAGCTTTATACAGACAGATGCTGCCATTAACCCAGGAAACTCTGGTGGTGCTTTAGTCAATACACAGGGTGAACTAGTTGGTATTAACGCCATGCTCTATTCTCAGACTGGTGCATATAGCGGTTATGGATTTGCTATCCCAACCAACATCATGACCAAAGTTGTCGAAGATATCAAGAAGTATGGTAGTGTTCAGCGTGTAATGCTTGGCATTCAGGGTGGCGATGTACTAAATTACATCAATGCACAGAAGGAAGAAGGCAAGAACGTTGACCTCGGAACGAATGAAGGTGTATACGTTTCTGAAGTGTCAGAAGACGGTAATGGTGCTGCACTCGGTCTGACAAAGGGTGATGTTATCATAAAGTTTGATGGGCATAAGGTAACTCGTATGTCTGAGCTCCAACAGGCTCTTAACAGTAAACGGCCTGGCGACAATGCTACAGTAACATACATACGCCATAAGAAAGAGATAACAAAGACAATAACTTTGAAGAATGCTCAGGGTACTACCAAGATTATTGAGCAGGCTGACATAGATGTACTTGGTGGACAGTTCCGACCTGTTACAGATGCGATAAAGAAGCAACTGAATATCAACTATGGGCTTGAAGTATTGAAAGTAAACAGTGGTGCCTTGAAGTCGGCAGGTATTAATCGAGGTTTCATCATCCAGAAAGTAAACGATAATATCGTTAAGAACATTGATGACTTGCAAGGTCTTGTCAAGAAAGCATCAACAAGTAAGGACCCAGTTCTTTACATTCAGGGTATTTATCCTACTGGGAAAAAGGCTTACTTTGCTGTTCCTCTCAGCAATTAAACCTAAGAACAAGACAGAATCCTTTCCCCTGGAAGGATAAAAGGACAAAGATTGATCCCTCATTCTTGCTACAAAACGCAAGAATGAGGGATTCTTCTTTATAGAGAGGCATATCATTTTGTCTTTGTGCTGGGCATCAACTCCATTAGTGCTTAGCATCAACTCCATTAGTGCTGGACGTCAACTCCATTCGTGCTGATGCCAAACACATATACAAAAGCTAACCTTTCACAGAAAGATAGGATGTAAATAGGATTTTTAAAGCACACCTTATTTTCTCAGTTTTTATTTGCTCAACTCATTGATTTTGTATATCTTTGCCTACACTTTATTAATGCCACGCAAATGAGACAACTGAAAATCACAAAATCGATCACAAATCGAGAGAGTGCATCTCTTGATAAGTATCTCCAAGAGATAGGTCACGAGGAAATGATTACCATAGAAGAAGAGATTGAGCTTGCTCAAAGAATCAAGAAAGGTGATCACAAAGCATTAGAGAAACTCACGAAAGCCAATCTTCGATTTGTTGTCTCTGTAGCCAAACAATACCAAAATCAGGGTCTCTCTCTGCCCGATCTCATCAACGAAGGTAACTTGGGATTGATAAAAGCAGCTGAGAAGTTTGATGAAACTCGTGGCTTTAAGTTCATTTCTTATGCAGTGTGGTGGATCAGACAAAGCATCCTTCAGGCCATTGCGGATCAAAGTCGCATCATCAGATTACCACTGAATCAAGTAAGCTCTGTTAATAAAATAAACAAGGCTTCCAACAAGTTTGAACAAGAAAACGAACGCCATCCAAGTATTGGCGAGATTGCACAAAGTGTTGATTTACCCGAAGACAAGATCGCAGATGCTATAAAGGTAAATACCCGTCACATATCTATGGATGCTCCTTTCATAGGAGATGAGGAAAGTAGTCTTTTAGATATTATTCCTAACTACGATGCCCCGTCTACAGATAAGTCACTTGTTGAAGAAAGTCTACGTGACGAAATCAGCAGAGTGCTGCAGGTTCTTGATGAAAGAGAGCACAAAGTGATTGAAGCTTACTTCGGAATCAACCAGCGGGAGATGACTCTTGAAGAGATTGGTGATAAATATGGGCTCACTCGCGAACGTGTAAGACAGATTAAGGAGAAGGCTATACGCAAGCTCAGACAGCAAACAAACAGTAGAGTTCTGAAAGCTTACTTAGGACAATAGAGGTAAAAACGCTTGAACAGGACAATAATTATAACACATACATAAACCAAATAAGAAAGATGAAACTTCGCCATCTATTCATCATCGCAGTACTTATGCTGGGATGTGTTAGTAGTATTTATGCAAAAGGATACAAATCAGCCAAAGTCTATATGTTTGGCTTTGCAGCTTCATTCAATGACTCCACAGTTTATCTGACAGATATTCAGCAAGTAAACGTCTATCTTGTAAACAACAGGACACACTTTCTGGCAAATAGAGAGGATTATTCTTATCAGCTTCGAGACTATCTTCAGGCTAATAGTATAGAGGCTCACCCTACTTGTATTACCCTCTTCGCAGAGAACGAGAAGAGTGCAATGAAGAAATATCAGAGTTTGAAGAACAGGTATATGAAGTCGAAAAACAAGTACTTCATTAAGGATATTACTTCTGGACAATTCGTTTATAAGACTGTCATTCCAGCTGAAGAAACTGCAGATAATGAACAATCGCAGAGTACAGAGAAGAAATAAGGGCTAAAGACAATAAGCTAAGAAAACTAAAGCACAGGATAAAAGCCAACCAACAACAAGGATGGAGATACATAACTTTCAAATAGCAGAACTTGATGTACAGATTATTTTCCGCGACACGACTGTCAACGGAATGCATCTGCTACGCTCTTTTGAACCGTTTAGAGTTAACAAGATAGCTGAAAAGCCTTTCTTCCGCCTTACTGTTGATGACAGTCTTACACCAATCCCAAAGGAGAGAAGACAACGTATTAGGGCTTTTGACACGGGAAATGGTGACACGGTTGTTGACCGAATAGATGACGGTAGCTACCAATACATTATCAAAGACATTGAAGGCAACGAATGTAGTCTGCTTGAAAGTAACAAAGATTTCTCGGATTGTCAATGTGCTCTCAGGGGGAATCATAACATGCGGACCTTCGGACTCAATAATGCTCTGATGCTTATCTTTGCCTTTGCAGGAGCACATCAGCACCTTTTGCTGATCCATGCCTCCTTGGTGAGAAACAATGATTATGGTTATGCTTTCATTGCAAAGAGCGGAACAGGTAAGTCAACACAAGTAAGCATGTGGCTAAGACATATCCCTGGCAGCGATCTTATGAACGATGACAATCCTATCGTTAGGATTATTGATGGCGAAGCATGGATATATGGCAGTCCTTGGAGCGGCAAAACACCTTGTTATCGTAATATTAAAGCACGATTAGGAGCCATCACCCGTATTGACCGGGCAAGCCAAAACTCTGTTGATAAGCCAGCTCCCATCGCTGCATTTGCTTCTCTTCTCCCTTCTTGTTCAAGCATGAAGTGGGATTCAGCCATTTATAATGCTATCTGCGACACGATAACCAAGATAGTTGAAATGGGGAAAGTGTATACTTTGCACTGCCTTCCTAACAAGGAAGCAGCTGAAGTTTGCTACAAGGCTATCGCTATAAAATAAACGTAGATGCAGAAAGATTGTCTCAATACTACCGAGGTTCAGTTTGCAAATGCAGACTTACTCCCTGAGGTTGTCACACTACTTAATGAGGGACATACCGTAACACTGCGACTTCGCGGCTTCTCTATGCGCCCTTTCTTAGAGGATAATCGTGACAAGGCACTACTCATAAAGCCATCAACGATTAATGTTGGCGACCCGGTTCTCTGTGAAATTGCCCCACTTCACTTCGTCTTACACCGGATAATAAAGATTGACGGGGAGGATATTACTCTGCGTGGTGATGGCAACATAGGCGTAGAACATTGCAAACGTAAGAATGTTCTGGGGGCTGTAATAGGGTTCTATCGGAAAAACAGGAAGCGTTTAGACCGGACTGACGGATGGAAGTGGAGACTTTACAGCTATATCTGGACACGTCTTTTCCCTTTAAGAAGATATATCTTAGGTATCTATCGCCGTCTGTGGATCCCACTTTTCGGGACGATATAACCTTCGTCTTAACAAGAATCAGGCAATAAGAACCGTAAAATTCATATCATCATACAACTACAAAACCACCAATAAAATGAAAGTAAAGAAAGGTTTCAACCTCCGTGAGGTATGCGGAGAACACATTATCGTTGCAGAAGGTGATGAGAACATCGACTTCAGCAATATAATCTCAATGAATGAAAGCTCTGCTTTCCTATGGGAAGAGGTGCAAAAGATGGAATCATTCAGCATTGATGACTTAGTAAATATCCTCTGTTCACAATATGAAGTTGATAAAGAAACCGCTAAGAAAGATGCCGAAGCACTGGCTGCACAATGGGGGAAAGCGGGTATCATTGAGGGAAATGATATTCCAGAAGGCTCAATAGAGACAGTCTCAACAATTGAAACGGAGCCGAAAAAGTGTGATTCTGCAACGATTAAGGCAGACAATTCAGCCCAAGAGCAACCAAAGAAGAAAGGTTTCTTCAAACGTCTCTTTGGCTAAAAGCATCTTCTCACTGCCCTATCTACTTGCTAGAAGGGCGGGTATCAGCATCAGAATGAGAGGTAAAAACAACGAAAGAAACAAGAGAGCAACTCGTCTCTAATCAGCGAATATACACAATTAGAATAAGAGGACGTGCAAATAATGAGCACGCCCTCTTTCTTTTTCTACTGATTTTCATGCACAGAAACTTATTGTTTTTGTAATGGAATATTGTTAATTTCCACACCCATTCTGACGTTTTTATCCATGAGGGACATATTCCTACGCAAATAACAGAATTATACCTGACTTTATTCCTTATCCATTTAACTATCTGATAATATGAAAGTTACAAAGAAATAAGCCTTTATAAAAGAAGAAAGAATATGCTTCTCAGTCTAAAAGTATATACTTTTCACCCCAAAAGACCATACTTTTTACCCAAAAACTATATACTTTTCATCCAAAAGGTATATACTTTTCACTCAAAAGTATATACTTTTTGCCTAAAACGGAGATACATTACCTAAAAAACGGGTATTCATTATGATTCTAAGGGTGATAGACTTACCATAAAAAGCTATAACAAGAAAATCAAATGTAAAACATATTTCACTATAAAAGACGCTTACTTCTGATACAAAAAAGAGGATATGCCCGCATCAGCATATCCTCTTTCTCAATTAAAATAGGCAGAGCTACAAAGTTCTCATACCCTTGACCTATACTACTTTCTAACCTTTTACAGCCTAAGACGCCTATAGATTCTCCTCAAACCACTCTGCAACCTGACGGAGAAGATGGTTACGGGTGTTGCCACCATAGATACCATGGTTACGATTCGTATAGAGATTCTCCTTAAAATCCTTATCTGCCTGCACCAAAGCCTCAGAATATTCAAAGGTGTTCTGCGGATGAACATTATCGTCAGCCATACCATGACAGATCAAAAGTTTCCCATGCAACTTCCCCGATCTATTAATAGGATTGATGGAATAACCAGCAGTATTCTCCTGCGGCGTACGCATATAACGCTCTGTATATACGGAGTCATAAAAACGCCAGTCGGTTGGAGGCGCAATAGCCACACCTGCTTTGAAGACTTCCCGACCCTCACTCATACTCATCAACGTATTGAATCCGCCGAAACTCCAGCCCCATATTCCGATCCTTGAACCATCAACATATGACTGTTTGGCAAGCCATTGAGCCGTTTCAACCTGATCTTTCGATTCCAAATCACCAAGCTTCAAATAGGTACACTTCTCAAAATCAGCTCCTCGCGCACCTGTTCCCCGACCGTCAACAGTAACGACAATGTAGCCTTTCTGGGTCAGATACTGATCATATAAACCTCCATTACCCATCGAACCCATACTCCAACTATCAACAACCTGCTGGCTTCCAGGGCCACTGTACTGATGCATTATGACTGGATACTTCTTCGTTTTATCAAAATCCGCTGGCTTAATCATCCATCCATTGAGCTTAACTCCCTCAGAAGTGGTAAACGCAAAGAACTCTTTGCTTACCTTACCATACTTCGCTATCTTGGCTATCAACTCCGTATTATTCAACACCTCACGTATCTTTTTGCCCTGATTATCATAGATAGCATAGACATAAGGATGATCATGATCGCTCCATGTATTCAGGAAGAACTTATAATCGCCAGAGAAAGAAGCCGAATTCCATCCCCTTCCTTCCGACAAAACAGTTCGCTTCCCAGCCTTATCAACCACATAAATCTCTCGTTGCATTGGCTGAAGAGCAGCTGCCTGGAAATAAGTATTCCCCGTCTTCTCATCATAGCCATATACTGCCGTGACATCATAATTGCCCTTATCAACCTGCCGGAGTAGCTTTCCGTCCTTATCATATAGATACAGATGCATGAAGCCATCACGGTCTGAAGGCAAAAGAATATAATCCTTCATGATACTGATTCCCTCCATAGCCTCCTCCTTGACATACTTTGGAACCTGCTCCTTAATCAACAGAGAGCAAGCACCCGTCTGAGGATTGGCTGCGTAAAGGTTCAACTCGTCCTGATGACGGTTCATAGTATAAAGAATAATACGATTCGCATCATAAGTTGTTTTGATGCGTGGGATATATCCATCAGCAGCCAAAGGCAAATCATACTTACGTACAGCACCATTACTGAGATTATATGACCAGGCAGTCACTGTAGAGTTCTCCTCTCCAGCCTTTGGATACTTATAACTGTATTCACCAGGATATGTATTGTACTGATTAAGCGTTGGGAAAGAACCCTTGAAGAGTTGCAAAGTATAAGTCCGTACTTTGCTCTCATCATATCTTATCCAACTCAATGTCTTACTGTCTGCACTCCATGCCAAAGCATTGCTAAATCCAAACTCCTCTTCGTTCACCCAGTCAGGAAGGCCATTGATAATCTTATTAAACTCACCATCAGTTGTAACCTGCTTCACATCAGAACCATTGGTAATATAGATATTATTCTTATGAACATAGGCTATCCATTTACCATCAGGGGAGAACGTTGGAATCTGCTCTGCACCATCCTTAGATAGTCTGCTCAGTACCTTTGTCTTCACGTCATAGAGATAGAAGTTTGCAGTAAACGAACGACGATAGATAGGCTTTGTCTTCGTTTGCAACAATAGTCTGCTCCCATCATCCGATATTAGATAATCATCAAACGACTCAATCTTCTCCCCTTTAACTTCAGAAAGAGAGAAAATAACACCTGTTGGTTTACCCGTTTTAAACGAGAACTTCACCACCTGCCGTCCGTCAGATGATATCTGAGCATAGTCAGAAGTGCCCTCTAACGGATTCATTCCTGATATTCTCTTAGCAGAAAACGTCCCATTCGTAATGTCTTTCAAGGAAAGAGGTTCCCCAGCCATCAACTGAAGTGCCGTAAAAACAGTAGCACACATAAGTAATATACGTCTCATAAAATTTAAGTTTTAACCTCGCAAAAATATAAAATAATCCGTACATTTGCAAATGAATGGAAAATTATTATCTTGATTTCGGCAGTTGGCTTCGCTCACAGTTTCCTTTCAGAGTACAGAAAATATCTGTTAATGCTGGTTTCACATGTCCTAACCGCGATGGACGTGTAGGATATGGTGGTTGTATCTATTGTAACAATCAGACCTTCAACCCAGCTTACTGCGATAATGGCAAGACTGTTACCGAACAACTCATTGATGGCAAGCGTTTCTTTTCAAAGAAATATCCAGAAATGAAGTATCTTGCTTACTTCCAAGCATACACAAGTACATACGGTTCCAATGAACATCTAAAAGCTCTTTATGAAGAAGCACTTGCCATGGAGGACGTTGTTGGCTTAGTAATTGGGACAAGACCAGATTGCATCAATGATGAACTACTCACCTATTTCGAAGACCTTAGCCACCGAACCTTCCTTATTATAGAATATGGTGTAGAGACCTGCAATGACAAAACACTGCAGCTTATCAATCGAGGCCACGATTTTGCGTGTTCACGCCACGCTATAGAAGAGACGGCACGCCGAGGTATTCGTGTCGGAGCACACATCATTCTCGGACTTCCTGGAGAAGATGCAGAAGAGAGTTTGCGCCAAGCCCCTATCATTTCTTCGCTCCCACTGACTACATTAAAGATTCATCAACTACAGATTATCCGTGGAACACGTCTTGCAAAGATGTATGCTGAAGAGCCCTTCCACCTCTATACAGTGGATGAATACATCCAGCTCATAGCGCAATATATATCCCTACTGCGATCAGACCTTGTTCTTGAACGATTCGTTAGTCAAAGTCCTGCAGAGCTGCTCATCGCTCCACACTGGGGACTTAAGAACTACGAATTCACCCAACAACTACAAAACTATTTAAGAAACATCAGGATGAAATAAGGGAAACATGCCTAAAACAGGTCTTTCCCATATTGATAAAAGTCTCAGTACATGCAAAGGTGATGCATTTACTGAGACTTTTCATATTTTAGGATTCCACCTATTATTATATACTATGGTAGATACTTTCTGTTATTCACTTTCTTTCCACACAACTTAGAACGTCCATTTAGCTGCTATTGTAGGAATAGCATAGAAACGGTTATGCTCTCCACGATCGTTCCAAACAAAGTTATTACTAATCTCAACCTCTGAACCTAAAGAGAGATTTACATTCTTCATACCCTTCAATGTATTAAGATTTACCCAGAACTGTGGCTCAGAAAGAAGTATCAACTTCCCGTTTACATTGGGATCATACCAAAGATCACAGAATCCATCAAAGGTACAAAGGCCATGAGCAAAGGTCGTTCCCCATACTTCTGTCAACTGGAAACCACTGAACGGACGAGCACCAGTATGACTATTCTTGAAGTAATACTTATACATCAACTGTACACTGAATGTCTTAGAGAAATCTTTTGATGCCCAGTTCCATGCTCCACCAAGGAGAACTGCATGCTGATAACGATTCCCGTAATAGTTGTTCTGTGTCTTACCAGAGCCAACTCCACCGTTATACTCTACATGGGCAGCCCAACGTTTGTTCTTCGTAAGATTGAATTCACGTGAAATTTCCCAGTAAGCACCGATAGCACCATCACTCTTATAGTCAATATCAGTGAACATAAAGGTAGAACCCCAGGTGTCAGGTTTAAACATCTCAACAGTCGACGTAACTGTCGTACGTGAAGAAAGGTCATTGTAAAGATTGTGCCCCAAATCATAATGAAGCTGAACATTTTGTGCTTTAACACCTACAAAGGCTGCTACCAACAGGATAGCAAGGGTAGAAAATCTTCTCATGTTGCTTTTTGTTTTATATTAGAATCGATCGCAAAGTTACAAAAAAATACTAAGCAATCTATCTAATATAAAAAAAAACCTTAACTTTGTGCCAATATGAGAATAGACATCATTACCGTTTTGCCAGAAATGCTGGAAGGGTTTGTACACGAAAGTATCCTTGCCAGAGCAGAGAAAAAAGGACTTGCAGAGATTCGTCTGCATAATCTTCGTGATTATACACAGGACAAATGGCGTCGCGTTGACGACTATCCTTTCGGCGGACAGGCTGGTATGGTGATGCAAATAGAACCTATAGATCGTTGCATCACAGCCCTTAAGGAGGAGCGAGAGTATGATGAAGTCATCTTCACCTCACCTGATGGTGAGCAATTCAACCAGAAAATAGCTAATGATTTGTCATTAGGTGGAAACCTTATTATACTTGCAGGACATTATAAAGGGATTGACCAACGTGTACGGGATCATCTCATTACACGTGAAATATCTGTAGGAGATTTCGTTTTAACGGGTGGAGAACTTCCTGCGGCTATCATTGCTGATGCTGTAGTACGCCTGGTTCCTGGCGTTATAAGCGATGATCAGAGTGCGCTCTCCGACTGTTTTATGGATGATATGCTATCAGCTCCTATCTACACCCGACCACGTAGCTACAAAGGATGGGATGTTCCAGAGATACTACTTAGTGGAAACGAAGCTAAAATCAAGCAATGGGAATTTGACCAAGCTATGGAACGCACTAAAAGACTACGCCCAGACTTATTGAAAGAATAAGAAAACGTTATTTTTTTATTAACTTTTTATACACTATTATTATGTCACAGTTAAAAGAATTGCCACAGGTAAGCTTCGCTGAAGCTGCACAAAACGTATTCAAGAAGATGTTCCAGTTCAAAGGACGCATACGTCGTTCAGAGTACTGGTGGGGTGTATTGGTACTTACTATTTGTGCTATTGTACTCTCTCTCATTCCTTTCATTGGGCAGATTGCCGTACTATTCCTCTACATTGCTGCAACATCCATGCTGTTCCGTCGCCTACATGACACTGGCAGAAGTGGCTGGTGGTGGGGCTGTCAGTTCTGCCTTGGTTTTGTATCTCTTATCTTTTTTGCCACAGCCATTGACTTTCACGCCTATATGCAGGCTGTAGCAGAGAATAATGCTACGGAAATCATTAAGGTTATTTCGGATGGTTTGACTGGCACCTCAGGTGTTCTTGGACTTATTTTCTACCTCGTAGCCTCTATCTTAGGCCTCGTTCTTTTCGCATTAACGCTCTTAGACAGTAAGCCAGAAGCTAACAAGTATGGTGATTCTCCTAAGTATGTAGCAGAGAATGTAGCAGAAGAATAAACCCGAACAACCACAAAAGGAAAGACTCAAGATGAGAGACTGATGTAAGATAAATTCACATCAGGATTCTAAAAGGTATCCTTTTGCATCTTAAAAGGTGCTCTTTTGCATTGCAAAAGATGCCCTTTTACAACGTAAAAGACGCCCTTTTGCATTGCAAAAGGGCGTCTTTTATTTCGGAGTTTGTAAACGATTGATTTCCTAATAGTTACAAATCTGTAACAAGTTGATTTCCTATCATTAATAGCTAATGCAACTTTGAAATAATGTAAGATTATTTCTAAAACATAAAGGACTATATAACTCTCATCAAAAACATTACTTATCCGCTAATAGGACATGCTCCTTAACAAACTGTTCACCCAACTGGAAGCCTTCCTCATACAGTGCTTCAAGCTTATTAACATCCTTTTCCATCCGCCCAACAACAACAGGATTCATTGGACGAACAACGAGAATCTTTCCTTGTTCTTCCAACTCATCTATCAAATCAAGCTGACGATTATAAACTTCTATGCGATGACTCAAGGCTACACGTAGACGGGGATAATTGCGATAGACAAACTTCGGCTGCTTATGATCACGTCCTGTATCACGCCATCTTTTGTTACGTGTACAAATAACGACATTCGTCTTATGCCCCATCTCTATAGAATGCATCACAGGGATGGAATCAACAATTCCACCATCCAGCATCGGTTTACCGTCAACATTTACGATCTTGCTCACATAAGGCAAACTTGAAGAAGCTCGTGCAAGCTCATTCAACCGATGGGAATCGCCAGATGTCTCTGTCAGATACTCAGCAAAGCCCGTCTGACAGTTTGTTGTAACCATCTCGAAGACCTCTCCTCGCCGGCAATTTCGGAAATATTCATCATAATCATAAGGAACAAGTTCGTAAGGAAAACGATGATAAAGCAACTCAGGATCAAAGATACAGCCCTGCGTAACCAAATGACGCAAACCTATATAGTCGTACTTTGCCAACATGTCTATATTGGAAATACGTGCTCGACGGGGCTGTCGACTGACATAAGACAACCCATTACACGCACCTGCAGATACAGCAACAGTATATCGGAAATACACATCGTATTTCATAAAGGCATCCAAGACCCCAGAAGTAAACACTCCACGCATACCTCCACCCTCTAAAATCAATCCTGTTTCTCTATCAATCTGCATAAAAAAAACTCGTAAAAAACACTTGCAAAGTTAATGAATTTCAACTTAAAATAACTATCTTTGCAATCAAACCATCTAATTTTTTGAAATATGTTTAGCAAAGAAACCTATGTAAAGCGCCGTGCAGAGCTTAAGAAACTTGTCAAAAGCGGATTAATAATCATCTTTGGCAACAACGAATCGCCTGCTAACTTCCCGGCAAATGGGTATTATCCATTTCGCCAGGATTCATCATTCCTTTATTACTTCGGACAAAAGCGTGACGGACTTGTTGGTGTAATCGACATTGACAACGACACAGAAACGCTCATTGGTGATGATATTGACATTGATGACATCGTTTGGTACGGTAGTGTTGACTCTGTAAAAGACATGGCTGAAGCTGTCGGAGTAGCCAATACTACAAACATGAAAGGGCTGAAAACGATCTGTAACAATGCTCTTCGTGAACATAAAAAGATACATTTCTTACCACCTTACCGTGCAGACATCAAGATCCAGATATTTGATCTTTTGGGTATTCATCCTAATCAGCAGAAAGAATCAGCAAGTATGGACCTTATCCATGCTGTTGTCAAAATGCGTTCGGTAAAGACTCCAGAGGAAATTGAAGAACTCGAGCGTGCAGCTGTCATCGGATACAAGATGCATACAACAGCTATGATACTTGCAAAACCTGGCGTAACAGAGAAGTTCGTCGGAGGACAAGTTGATGGTATTGCCCACTCTTATGGCTCTATGGTAGCGTTCCCAACAATCTTTTCACAGCATGGAGAGATAATGCATGGGAATCCATCCATGGCTGTTTTGGAATCAGGACGCCTTGCTCTGTGCGACGCTGGTGCTGAAACCATCAACCATTATTGCTCAGATAACACACGAACATTCCCTGTTAATGGTAAATTCACCCAACGACAGTTAGATATATATAAGGTGGTAGAGGAATGTCATGACGCTGCATTGAAGTATGCAAAGCCTGGAACAAAGTATGCTGATGTACACTTTGCCATCTGCCATATCCTCTTCGATCGCATGAAAGAACTGGGATTGGCTAAGGGTGACACAAATGCTGCCGTAGCAGCTGGTGCACATGCAATGTTCTTACCTCACGGATTGGGTCACATGATGGGTATGGACGTCCATGACATGGAATCCTTTGACCAGATTAATGTGGGCTTCGATGAGGAGACACGTCCTAACCTTGAGCAATTCGGAACTAACTGCTTGCGAATGGGAAGACGCTTAGAAGAAGGATTTGTTGTTACAGATGAACCTGGAATCTACTTTATTCCAGCATTGATTGATGAGTGGAGAGCAAAGAAACATTGCGCAGAGTTCCTTAACTTTGATAAGCTGGATGAGTACAAAGACTTTGGAGGTATCCGCTTAGAGGATGACATTCTTATCACAAAAGATGGTTGCCGCTTCATTGGTAAGGACCGTAAGGACCGTATCCCATATCATCCTAAGGATGTTGAGGAGTTCATCGCAGCAAATCGGAAATAAAAAACAATTACTTATTAATATTTCAAGGCCGATATGGCATGTAAATGTCCATATCGGCATCCTAATCTTTAAAACTTATGAGAAAAACTTTAGTAGCTGCACTACTCGCTTTGGTAGCGATAAACATTAATGCAGCAGGCCAAAATGAGAATGTTAAATCTAACAAGCCGGTTTTCACAGTCGTTAAACAGATACCTATCACGAGTATCAAGGACCAGAATCGTTCTGGTACGTGCTGGGATTATTCTACTCTTAGCTACTTTGAAGCAGAGATTCTGAAGAAAACTGGTAAGACTTATGACCTCTGTGAAAGCTTTGTTGCAAACAAGACTTACATGGATCGTGCTACCCAGGTTGTCCGTTTGCATGGCGATTGTCAGTTTGCACAAGGTGGATCAGCCTACGATGTCCTCTATACACTTGAACATTACGGTATCTGTCCAGAGAGTGCTATGCCTTTCCCAGGCTCACTTTATGGCGATTCTCTGAATAATTTCAATGAATTTTTCTCATTGATGGAACCTTATGTAAGTGCTATTGCCAAGAACAAAGCTAACAAAATATCTGGTCAATGGAAGGTAGGACTCCAGGGAATCATTGATGCTTATCTCGGTAAATGCCCAGAGAGCTTCACTTACGAAGGTAAGAAATATACCCCAAAGAGCTTCGCTGCGAGTCTTGGTTTGAACTGGAGTGACTATGTAACTATCACTTCTTACACACATCATCCATTCTATTCTCAATTCGCAGTAGAGGTACAAGACAACTGGCGTAACCCTCTTTCTTACAACCTTCCAATGGACGAGATGATGAGAATCATTGATAATGCTGTCATGAATGGCTACACTGTAGCTTGGGGAGGTGATGTTAGTGAACCAGGTTTCACTCGCAATGGATTGGCTTACATGGTAGATGGTAAGAAAGTTGAGAGCATGAAAGGTAGTGACATGGCTCGCTGGCTGGGTCTCTCTGCTGCAAAGAAGAAGAATCTTATCGACTCACTCGGTGTAAATGTACCTGAAGTTGTTCCTACACAACAGCAACGTCAAGAGCGTTTTGACAACTGGGAGCTTACTGATGACCACGGAATGCTTATCTTTGGTATAGCAAAGGACCAGAATGGTAAGGAATATTACATGGTAAAGAACTCATGGGGTGAGACTGGTGAATACAAGGGTATTTGGTACATGACCAAAAACTTTATTGCCGCTAACACCATGGATTACATGGTAAACAAGAACGCTATTCCTAAAGATATCAGAAAGAAAATGGGCTTATAAATAGTCTCATGTATTGGAATTGGTATCAGAATCGTGCAAAGACTCACCTTGATACAACTTTATTCCAATAAACATTAATAAGAAAAGTATCCAATCCCACTCCAATCATAGGAGTGGGATTGTTATTTTAATTAGGCATAAGTCTTCAGAAATAGCCTTTCATTGCAAGTAATCTTCCGTCTTGAATACAAGTCATCTTCCATCTTGAATAAAGGTAAAGACAAACTATTCACCAATTCACAATGGGGAATTGGCTTTTTTTTGTACCTTTACGCTCAGAAATAAAAATAATTTAAGATGCATTTTAAATGGAATTACACACCACCTGCAGCAGAACAGGAGAATGCAGCTAAAGACTTAGGCGAGAAATTGGGTATCAATCCCATCCTAGCATCCCTGCTTATCCGACGTGGGATAACAACAGAAAGTGCGGCAAAACGATTCTTTCGTCCGCAATTAGCAGACCTTATCAACCCGTTTTTGATGAAGGATATGGATGCGGCTGTCGACCGTCTGAATGATGCAATGGGGCATAAAGAGCGTATTCTTGTCTACGGAGATTATGACGTAGATGGTTGTACGGCTGTAGCTTTGGTATATAAATTCTTACGACAGTTCTATTCAAACATTGATTATTATATCCCTGATCGTTATGATGAAGGGTATGGAGTAAGCAAAAAAGGGATAGATTTTGCAAAAGAGACTGGTGTAAAGCTCATTATTATACTTGATTGCGGTATCAAGGCAATCGAAGAAATAACATATGCAAAGGAACAAGGTATCGATTTTATTATCTGTGATCACCATGTTCCTGACGAAGTCATGCCACCTGCAGTAGCTATTCTCAACCTAAACGGCCTGATGACAGCTATCCATTCAAAGAACTTTGCGGCTGCGGAGTGGGCTTCAAGTTTATGCAAGCATTTGCTAAAAACAACAACATACCATTCTCACGACTCGTTCCTCTGCTTGATTTCTGCGCTGTCAGCATAGCAGCTGACCTTGTCCCTGTTACTGATGAAAACCGCATTTTGGCTTTCCATGGATTAAAACAACTTAACCAAAATCCCAACTTAGGCTTAAAAGCAATCATCGATATATGCGGTCTGAACGGTCGCGAGCTATCCATGAGTGATATAATCTTCAAGATTGGACCACGCATTAATGCAAGTGGTAGAATGGAAAATGGCAAAAAGAGCGTTGATCTTTTGGTCGAAAGGGAATATGCTATAGCCCTAAAAGAAGCTAAACATATAGATGAATACAATGAGCAACGAAAGGATGTAGACCGCCAGATGACCGAGGAAGCAAACCAGATTGTAGCTCGATTAGAAAGCCAGAAGCACCATTCAAGTATTGTTCTCTACGATGAACACTGGAAGAAAGGTGTCATCGGTATTGTTGCTTCACGCTTAACTGAGATTTACTTCCGACCAACTGTCGTTTTAACACGGATGATAACTTAGCTACAGGGTCTGCTAGAAGTGTTGCGGGCTTTGATGTCTATTCAGCAATTAAGAGTTGCCGCGACTTACTTCTCAACTTTGGAGGACATACATATGCAGCCGGGCTCACCATGAAGTGGCTGATGTTAAAGAGTTCCGTAAGCGTTTCCAGGCTTATGTTGAGGAACATATTCAGCCAGAGCAGCGTGAAGCAATCCTTGATATTGATGCAGTAGTCGACTTTAAGGACATTACCAAGAAGCTACATAGTGACTTGAAACGCTTTGCACCATTTGGTCCCGGTAACCCGAAGCCTATTTTCTGTACATTAGATGTCTATGATTTTGGTACAAGTAAAGTCGTTGGACGAGAGCAAGAACATATCAAGTTAGAATTAGTAGATTCGAAATCTAACAATGTAATGAATGGTATTGCTTTCGGACAGAGTGCCTCTGCCCGATACATTAAGTCAAAACGCTCATTCGATATTGCTTATACTATTGAAGATAACGTCTTTAAACGTGGTGCCATTCAATTACAGATCGAAGATATTAGGCCTACAGAAGAGAGTTAGCGAGACGATTGTTATGTTTCTATACCCAAGCTTTTTCACAGAGTATACAGCTTAATGTCGTATATAGACATTCTTCATCAGTATTGGGGTTACCCTGACTTTCGCGGCATTCAAAAAGAAATTATTGAGAGTATAGGCGAAGGGAAGGATACATTAGGGCTAATGCCGACAGGTGGTGGTAAGTCTATCACATTCCAAGTTCCTGCATTAGCGCAAGAAGGTGTGTGCATTGTCATTACCCCACTCATTGCTTTGATGAAGGATCAGGTTGATCATCTTCGCCACAAAGGTATCCCTGCGGCAGCCATATACTCAGGTATGACACGTGATGCAATTGTTGCAACGTTAGAGAATTGTATCTTTGGAGGTGTCAAACTACTTTATATCTCACCAGAACGTATTGGTTCTGATATCTTTCAGGTGAAGTTACGTCACATGAAAGTTAGCTTCATCACCGTGGATGAAGCCCATTGTATAAGCCAATGGGGCTACGATTTCCGCCCATCTTACCTGCAAATCACAGAAATCCGTAAACTTGTTCCACATGCTCCTATCCTCGCTCTGACTGCAACTGCTACCCCTGAGGTTGTTGATGATATACAAGAAAGACTGGGATTTAAGGAGAAGAACGCCTTTCGCATGAGCTTTGAACGTAAGAATCTCGCTTACGTTGTCAGACAGGTAGAAGATAAAGAAACCGAAATGATACACATTCTGAGCTCCATACCTAAGACTGCTATCGTCTATTGTCGCAGTAGAAGGCGCACAAAGGAGATCGCCCAAAAACTAATACAGAATGGAATCCCAGCAACATGGTATCATGCGGGATTAGAACCAGCCATTAAAGATCAGCGACAGAACGATTGGCAAAATGACAAAACACGGGTTATCGTAGCAACAAATGCTTTCGGTATGGGTATTGACAAGCCCGACGTGCGTGTCGTTATACACATAGACTGTCCGAATTCTATAGAAGCTTACTTTCAGGAAGCAGGACGTGCAGGGCGCGATGGGAACAAAGCTTATGCCGTTTTGTTATATAATGGGCATGATAATCATACCCTCAGAAAGCGTATTGAGGACACTTTCCCACCAAAAGAGTATATACAAATGCTCTATAATCACCTTGCTTACTTCTATCAGATTGGTGTAGGAAGTGGCTTTGGATGTACTTTTGAATTTCCAATTGATAAATTCTGCACTACATTCAAACACTTCCCTATCCGTGCCAATGCAGCTTTAAACATCCTTCAACGTGCTGGGTACATTGAATATGAGCAGAACCCAGATACCAGTGCACGAATAAAATTCCTGCTAAACCGCGAAGAGCTTTACCGTCTTGACGCGCTTAGTGACCAGGAAAACAATGTTGTAATAGCCTTACTTCGCAACTATGGCGGACTTTTCTCAGACTATGGATATGTTGATGAGAGCTATATTGCACAGGAGGCAGGCTTAGATCAGAACCAGACTTATATCGTTCTGACAAATCTAAGCAAGAAGAGAATCATCAATTTCATCCCACGCAAGAACATTCCTCTTATCACTTACACCCAAGATCGCGTTGATGGAGAAGAGATTATCCTTAAGAAGGAGGTGTATGAGGAGCGTAAAGAGGTTTTTATAGAGCGTATTAATTCTGTTATTAACTATGCTCAGAATGATTACATATGCAGAAGTCGACAATTATTAAGCTATTTCGGAGAGAAGAAAGCATCAGATTGTGGGCAATGTGATGTATGCCTATCACACACAAACAATGAGGATAAAGACCACAAGAAGATTATCCGAGAGAAGCTCCTTGCCTTGTAGAAGACGGGGAAAAGCATCATATTACAGAGATACGTCAACTAGATGACAACTGGGATCTCACAGCAGAGATCATGGAAGAACTTATAGCAGAAGATATTCTACTCATGAATGGTAGCTATTTAATTAAGCCTTAATATAACATTCCACCAGATCTTAAACTCTGTTTTCCACTTATTAAAAAAGAAAGAGACTGACTAACCCATTCAAATCAAGCAAGAAAGAACCATAAAAAGGGCGGATTTACAAAACATATATACAACCAAACGACAATGTAAAAACACAAATCTCAATATAAAAGAACAGAAGTTATAAGTAAAGAAATAATCTTACAAATAAGAAACCATGGGAATACACAAAACAAGAAGAAACCTTCTTTTTCTTGATTCATAACATTAACATTATCAGACAGTTACAAAAGGGCTCGCAAAAGGGCATCTTTTACCATGTAAAAGGGCGTCTTTTGCACTTCAAAAGGGCACCTTTTACCATGCAAAAGGGCATCTTTTAGAAGGCGAAAGACGCCCTTTTAAAATCAAGAAGAGAATTTATTTTACAACAGACCGTACTGAAAGTAGGAAGAGAGGACAAATATATGAAACCTAAAGGGCAGAAAAACAAAGATTAACCAATAGAGATTACCCTTCTAACCATACCTATTCCCTTCAGAAACATCAATCAAAAAGGGAGCTCTCTTCAAACAGAGAACTCCCTTCTAACATTATGTACGAGAAAAAAATTAGTTATTCTCAGGGCGTAGTGTACGTACTGTAACACCAGCCTGCCACATTTCCATATCACGCATAGCCTTCAATTCAGCATTCAACTTCTCACGATAATCAGGCTTAGAGTTACTGTCAATAGCAACTTGTGCCTCATTACCAGTCTTTACCGAGAGATAAAGCCATTCCATCACAGGCTTAATAGCTTCACGGAAGCGCGGTGCCCAATCAAGCGCACCACGCTGTGCTGTCGTTGAACAGTTAGCATACATCCAGTCCATACCCTTGTCTCCAAAGAGTGGAGCAAGGCTCTGTGTCAACTCCTCCACTGTCTCATTGAAAGCCTCAGAAGGAGAGTGTCCATGCTCACGAAGCACATCATACTGTGCTTCAAACAACCCTTCGATGGCCCCCATCAGTGAACCACGCTCGCCAGTAAGGTCGGATGTTGCCTCACGTTGAAATGTTGTCTTGAACAAATAACCTGCACCAATACCTATACCGAAGGCAAGTGTCTTCTCTTCAGCTTTACCAGAAGCATCCTGATAAACGGCATAAGAGCAGTTCAAGCCACGCCCCTCAAGGAACATTGTACGCAATGATGTACCTGAGCCTTTAGGTGCTACCATTATGACATCAATATCTTTTGGTGGTACAACACCTGTACGGTCCTGCCAATTGATAGCGAAACCATGTGAGTAATACAAGGTCTTACCAGGAGTAAGATATTTCTTTAGTGTTGGCCAAACGGCAATCTGACCAGCATCGGAAAGTAACATACAGATGATAGTACCCCTTTGAGCAGCTTCTTCGATAGAGAACAAGCTTTCACCTGGGACCCAACCATCAGCAACAGCCTTATCATAAGTTTTGCCTTGACGCTGACCTACAATAACATTAAAGCCGTTATCCCTTAGATTCCCAGCTTGACCAGGTCCCTGAATACCATAACCAATGACTGCAATTGTTTCATCCTTCAAAACTTCACGTGCCTTTTCCAAAGAAAATTCCTTGCTTGTAACGACGGTTTCTACTACTCCACCGAAATTCAATTCTGCCATAATTATTCTGTTTTAATGTGACTTTACATCAGTCACAGTTGTTATATGTGCTTCTTTCTTATACTTAACAGGCACAAAGTTACGGTTTTATAATAAAACGACCAAAATAATTTCAATCTTTTATCATTATACTTATAAAGTTATAAAATACTATTAAACAACACTCTACACCTACAAGTTTCTACTTCTGTATTATCGCTTGTAGTCTTGGTTATTTTGAAATTGAAATCATTTTCCCGTTCTATCTCACGATGTTCACGATAGAAATTAAGCTGATCGCCATGATGTGCCTCGGCAACATAGGCTATTTCAAACCGTTTAATGAAGTGCGTACGATACCAATCAAGGTCCCATAAATCAAGAAGATGCTCAATATACTTCACCGAATTAATATGCCCATTGACGTCAACATCATTATAATAGGTGTTTATTGAGCGCAACAGCTCTTTTTCTCCAGTAACTTTTACACGTGAAAACTTCTCTATTGGGCATTCATAGGATGTCTCAATATACTCATTAATCAGTCCTTCACGAACAGCAAAGATATCTGTCGGTTGGCGAGTATCCATGTCTATCATTGCCCAAATACTCTTTCCGTAACCATAGACATGCCCTTCTTCATTAACAACCTTAAAATTTCTACTTGTGAAATACTTCATAACACTATCTACCCAAGTCTCAACATAAAACTTTTCATATGCTTTCGGCATATCATACATCTCTATTGTCAATCGACTTAAGACCCAGGTCTTATTTATAGTATTGAGATAGTTCATACCATAACCGCGTTCATTACTATGAAAATCAGCAGCATTAAGCATGTGATTTCCTAGATGTCCCATGAACAAATGGTTGGTAAAGTCACAATGGAAAGGCTCAGCTAAGAACTGATACCTTCCAATCTTTGATAATTTTTCCATTTTTCTCGTACGTAAATTTCGAGGATTCAAATAGCAAATAGCCATTCTCCTCTGTCTATTCTTTATTGTATCTTAGAGTACAGACGACTCTTCTTCGCTCTTAAGGAAATCAGATACAGGCTCACTGAACCCACGTGTCACTGCAACACGACCACTGCGTGAATACTGAAGCAGGCAATCAAAGTTCTTCAAATCATGATACAGAGCTGTCACTTCATCTGTCATTCCAGCAAGTAACACCGTACTGTAGGTAGGATTTACTTCCATCATACGCGCATTACGCTTACGAATTGCACGGCTGACCTCTGCATTTTCTAACAGGATGGGCGTTGCAATCTTATACAAACCAACTTCATGGATGAAAAGATCACTGTCTTCATAATAGTCAGCTTTGATAACATCAATCTTCTTTTCAACCTGTTTGGTAATCTTTTCTATAGTAGCAGCATCACTCCATGCGGTTATTGTGTACTTATGAATACCTTCTATACTCGATGCACTCACATTCAAGCTCTCTATATTCACTTGCCTTCGCGTAAAAACTGCTGCGATTTGATTCAGTACACCAGCAACGTTTTCTGAATAAACCAGTAAGGTATACAACCTCTCACCAGCTATCACCTCACGTTTAACACTTTCTTTTGCTATCTTATTATCTACCATGAGTCGTTGTTTTATTGCATAAAGTACATTAAATATCAAGGTGTAACACCATCTCATCAACTGAAGTTCCAGGCACAACCATAGGAAGAATATTCTCATTCTCCTTCACTGCACACTCCAAAAAGAATGGTCCTTCGGTTGACAACATTGTATTTACCTTAGCTTCAAGGTCTTTTCTGTCTGTTACTAACGCATAAGGAATATTATAAGCCTTGGCAAGTTCTGAATAATGTGGGTTCAACATGCGAGTGAAAGAATGACGATGTCCGAACATCAAATCCTGCCATTGGCGCACATTTCCTAAATAATTATTATTCAAAAGTATAATTTTTACAGGAGTTTGTTGCTCCATAATGGTTCCGAATTCCTGAATACTCATCTGTAAACCACCATCTCCCACAAAGAAACAAACTGTACGGTCACTCCCGAAAGTAGCACCTATAGCAGCAGGAAGACCAAATCCCATCGTACCTAAGCCCCCACTTGTCACAACGGAATGACTATTATTATACTTAAAATAACGGCATGAGAACATCTGATTCTCCCCAACGTCATTGACCAACACGGCATTTCCCGCTGTCTTCTCAGCCACAAGGTTTATTATTTCACCCATCAATAAAGGTCCATCTGTAGGATGTATGTGGGGTTCGATAACCTCTTCAGTCTCTTTAGTATGCAATGGAACAAACGAATCACGCCATTTTTTATGATCAGCTTTCTCCAATAAGGCTGTAATAGCAGGCAAACTCTCTTTACAATCAGCAATAACAGGCACGTCAACAGACACATTCTTGCCTATTTCAGAAGGGTCTATATCCAAATGAATAACCTTCGCCTGCTTAGCATAAGTATCCAAACGGCCTGTAACACGGTCGGAAAAGCGCATGCCAATAGCTATCAAGACATCGCATTCTTGTTGCTTCACATTAGGAGCATAGTTCCCATGCATGCCAAGCATACCAACATTCAGAGGGTGATCACTTGAAAGAGCTGACAAACCCAACAATGTTCTACCAGCCGGAATATCTGCCTTTTCAAGAAAATCACGCAATTCTTGTTGTGCTTCACCCAACTCAATACCCTGCCCTACCAGCGCCATTGGCTTCTTTGCACTGTTAATTAACGTAGCCGCTGCAGCCACAGCACTCATATCAAGTTTAGGATATGGAGAGTAAGAACGCACCCGGTCGACCTTACCAGGGCACCACTCACACTGTCCAGTCTGTGCATTTCGTGGAAAATCAAGTACAACTGGACCAGGACGACCACTACGAGCAATATAAAAAGCACGACTCACAGCCCACGCAACATCCTCTGGGCGACGTATCTGATAGCTCCATTTGGAGATTGGCTGAGCTACACCAACAAGGTCAACCTCCTGAAAAGCATCTGTACCCAACGAACTTACACCAACTTGACCTGCGATAACTACGATAGGAGTAGAATCCATCATGCATCGGCAACACCTGTCAGAGTATTTGTTGCACCAGGACCACTTGTCACAATAGCAACTCCAACTTCGCCACTAACCCTTGCATAACCTTCTGCCGCATGTGCTGCAGCCTGCTCATGACGTACAAGAACATGATGAAACCAAGCATCATCGCCTTCAGTATACTTCAACAAGTCATCATAAACAGGCATAATTGCACCGCCTGGATAACCAAAAATAGTCTTTACTCCCTCTTGATATAAAGCTCGCATCAATATTTCTGAACCATTACACAGCTCTCCTATCTTGGGGAACTGCGGACGGCGAGGTTTGTTGGATGGTGAAACGGCTCCTGTTATATCCCCTTTATTTTTTGATCTTGTCATAAGATAAATCTTTCAAACATGTAAATAGTGTCTTACCTCTCTCTTGTTTCCTTAATCAATGATTCTTACTCCACCTTTATCTGCGCTGGAAACACTTTGTGCATAGGCTCGTAATGCCTTAGAAACAACACGTTTACGCTTTAGAGGTTGCTGTGGACGGGCTGACAACTCCGTATCACTTAGCTTTACATTAATACTCCTTTGCGGAATATCAATAATGATAATATCACCGTCCTTCACCTTTCCGATGTTCCCACCATTAGCTGCTTCAGGCGAAATATGACCAATACTCAATCCACTTGTTCCACCTGAGAAACGCCCATCAGTAATCAATGCACACTCTTTTCCTAAATGCCGACTCTTAATATATGATGTCGGATAAAGCATTTCTTGCATTCCAGGACCTCCCTTGGGACCTTCATGAGTGATAACAACGCAATCGCCAGCCTTAACTTTACCATTAAGAATGCCGTCACAAGCTTCGTCCTGTGAGTCAAAGACAACTGCTGGACCTTCAAAATGCCATAAACTAGCATCTACTCCTGCCGTTTTCACAACACAACCATCCTTTGCTATATTACCGAACAGCACAGCTAATCCACCATCCTTGGTATAAGCATGTTCTATGTCACGAATGCAACCTGTCATACGATCAGTATCAAGCGATTCCCACTGCGTATCCTGGCTTCCCATTTTTGTGGAGAAACGATGCCCAGGTGCACTATGATAGATCCTATCTGCTTCTGAATCAATAGCTTCACCAGTAATGTTATACCTTTGCATAGCTTCTGATAAAGTCTGTCTGTCAACACGTTTAACACTCCCATCTATAAGACCACCCTTGTCCAACTCGTTCAGAATACCAAGGATTCCACCTGCTCGATTACACTCCTGGACACTGTATTTCTGAGTATTAGGAGACAACTTACACAAGCAAGGGGTCTTACGACTCAGCGTATCTATATCGTTCATTGAAAAATCAACTTCCCCTTCCTGTGCAACAGCTAACAGATGAAGGACCGTATTAGTAGAACCGCCCATGGCAATATCCAATGTCATTGCATTAAGGAAGGCTTTACGCGTAGCAATATTACGTGGTAAAACACTGTCATCTCCATCCTGATAATAAGCCATTGCATTCTTAACTATCTGATGAGCAGCATCTTTGAATAATTTAATCCTATTCTTATGTGTCGCAAGAATAGTACCATTCCCTGGCAAAGCGAGCCCAATTGCCTCTGTGAGGGAGTTCATTGAGTTCGCAGTGAACATTCCTGAACAACTACCACAGCCTGGACAAGCACACTGTTCAAGCTGATGAACCTCCTCATCACTTAACTCTTTATCTGCACCCCCAATCATTGCAGTAACAAGATCAGCATTTTCGCCACGCCATCTACCAGCTTCCATTGGGCCTCCAGAACAGAATATCGTCGGAATATTCAGACGCATAGATGCCATCAACATGCCAGGTGTAACCTTATCACAATTAGAAATACAGATCATAGCATCTGCCTTATGCGCATTCACCATGTATTCTACGGAATCGGCAATAATATCACGTGAGGGCAATGAATATAACATACCATCATGGCCCATAGCAATACCATCATCAATAGCTATCGTATTAAACTCAGCTGCATAACATCCCAGTTTCTCTATCTCATCTTTTACAATCTGTCCTACCTCATGTAAATGGGTATGACCAGGTACAAACTGAGTAAAAGAATTAACAATTGCAATAATAGGCTTGCCAAACTGTTCCGGCTTCATTCCTGCTGCAACCCACAGAGCACGTGCTCCTGCCATCTTTCTACCCTCTGTACATACGGCGCTCCTCAACTGATGTTTCATACACTATACTTATTTTATCTCTGTATTCCTGTATAATAATTCGTCTGACATAATCAACAATTTATTTTGCAAAGGTAGATAGTTTTTACGTATTAACCAAACAATTATAAACATAAAGAAGTATTTTAGCAACAATTTAGAAGAAATACACTATGCATAGTATAATATTATACTACACGCCATGATATTATATACAGGACTATACACCCCCATAGAATACAAAAATGCGTTTTAAACGTACATAGCAATCAGCGATTATGAAACCACAAATATAAGAAGAGAAATAGAAATCAAACTCAAATAATGTAAAACTAATTCGTATTAAGGTTTCAGAAGACGCCCTTTTAGCTTTCAAAAGATGCCCTTTTGCAACTCAAAAGAGCATCTTTTACCATGCAAAAGGGCACCTTTTACATTGCAAAAGAGCACCTTTCACACCCCTATTTATAATATATTGAAAATCAATACATTACCGACTACAAAATCAGACACTGACTAACGATCCATAATCAAAATGGACTGCAAAACTGTAAAAGTATTTCTCAAAATAAACATACTCACGAATTACACATGAAATACATGGATACACAAATCGTGAGGGAATCTTATATCAAACTATTAGTAGTTAATAAAACTATTTAGTGCTAAATAAACAGTTTTCAAACATCAATTATATGAACTTATGCTCTCCCCAATAAAAGGTAATCCCGACACCTCCGGTTATCTACGCAATGACCACATGATTTCTCAACTTTCAATTTTTAGCAGATATCAATAGGCAGAAGTTTCGTAGGAACAAATAATTAAAAGTACAGCAAACACTACTAATAACAAACAAAAAAGAAAATGTTTTCCATTGTAAAACGTATCATATTACCCTACCAATACGCAGTGATCAGACTATAGAAAACATATCATTCTAATACCAGCTACAAAGTGATCAAGCTGCAGAAAACTATCTATTAACACTAAATACAAAAATGAGCAGACTATAGAAAACATATTGAATTAACCATAATACAAAGTAATCAAACTGCTGAAAACATATTGTATTGACTTTAAATACAGAATAAGCAGACTATAGAAAACATATTGAATTAACCATAATACAAAGTAATCAAACTGCTGAAAACATATTGTATTGACTCTAAATACAGAATGAGCAGGCTATAAAACATGTAGAAGTAACCACACTACAAGGTAATCAAACTGCTAAAAACATATTGTATTAAAAACAAAAACAAAGTGATCAAACTACAGAAAACATATTGAAATAAAAAAAGGATGTGCCAAAACTGACACATCCTTATTATTTTACTGTTCGAAGGATATACCCTTCTATCAGTGATTACTTACTTTACGTAAACTACTGCAAGGCGGTTAGAAGTTACACCCTGTACACCCTTACCAGTTGCATCGTCAATGTTTACACCACGACTCTTGAGGTAGTTAGCAACTACATCTGCACGAGCCTGTGACAAACGATCGTTGATTTCCTTAGAACCCTCTGGAGAAGCTGTACCAACAACCTGTACGTGGCTACCTTCCTTAACGTTGTTAAGAGCTGCCTTAGCCTCTCTTGTAAGATTAGACTTACCCTGTGCAAAGGTTACGAATACGAGGTCAGATACTGAAAGCTCCTTAACCTTAACAGAAGGAACCTCCTTAACAACTTCCTTAGTGATAACCTCTGGCTTACGGTTGCGGAGTTCGTTGATCTGAGCATTCAAAGCATCGATCTCAGCCTGATCGCGTGGAGTTACGATAGTGAAGTTGTGTGTACCGTTAGAGTTAGCAAACTTGTAAACGAGACCAGCATTCAACTGAACGAATGAGTTGTTGATGTTGTAAGCTGGCTGACCTGCCTGTGCAGTTGCCTTGTAACCATAGTTTACGTTATACTCTGGGTAAGTAAGACCTGCAGGAGTAACAGCTACATTATGTGAGTGAGACTTGCCCAAGAATGCGAAGTTGATAGAAGGCTCTACATAGAACTGGAACTGCTTTGCTGAACCGAAGTTGAATGCGAAGTCAAGAGCAGCCTTAGAAGTCATGCGGTTACGATTCTCAGATGTAGCAGCCTCAAATGCCTTATTATTTGTGAACACGTGCATCCAACCAAGACCATAGAGTGCACTAACCTCGAATGTACGTGGCTCACCCTTGTAACCACCGAACCAGTTGCTAAGGTTTACAGTACCGAGCAAGCTTGCGTTAGTAGCGCGAACTACTGTACCTGTTGAACCCCAAGGCTTATTTGAGAAGTATGCGTTACCCTCAATAGCCAAACCAAATACTGGTGTGAAGTAACGACCGATACGAAGACCAGCGTTTGGATCGAGATCGCTCAACCACTTGTGACCAGTTGTCTTTGTTGCAACACCACCGTTGATACCAACGTAGATGTTATCAAATGTCTTGCTCTCTGCAACAGTCTGTGCTGATACAGATGCTGCCATAGAAGCAGCTGCCAACATTAAAACTAACTTTTTCATTTCTCTCTGAATTAATTAATATTTATAAATTGTATTATATCTATATCTTAATCGGGTGCAAAGTAATAAAAAATAAATGAAACCTCCAAATATTTTTAATAAAAAGTATGCACAAAGTACCCTTATATGAGTAGAAACAATCAAAAACGTGGTAATATAGGACACACTTATCTATAAAAACCTCCATATTATAGTATATGTAAAAGCATTATACCAAATTTATATAAACGGAAAAAGGAGTCCAAAGCATCACTGCTTAGACTCCTTAAACAAATTAGAGAGTTATAAAAAATCAGGTTTTACTTTTAGTTTTACTGCTGAGCAATTATCTTCATGCCTTCTTCCACAGCTTGCATATTCAGCGGAATCAAGCCATGATGGCGTTCTGGAAGACTTTTGAAGAGTGCTTTCTTCAGTCCATCAGTACTTACAACGGGACAAACCTTAAGCAATCCGCCTAGAACTATCATATTGAAGACTTTTGCATTCTTCATCTCTGCAGCCTTATCCATCGCATTAACACGATAAACTGTTATGTCCTTACGCTTAGGAGGGCTAATAACTCCATAACCATCATAAATCAAAATACCACCAGGTTTTACCTTTGGTTCAAACTTATCTAATGAAGGTTGGTTCAAGACAATAGCCACATCATACTTACTAAGGATTGGGGAAGATATGCGATCATCGCTAACAATTACCGTTACATTGGCCGTACCACCACGTTGTTCCGGTCCATAAGCTGGCATCCAGGTTATTTCCTTGTCTTCCATGAGCCCCGAATAGGCGAGGATTTTACCCATAGAGAGAACGCCCTGGCCACCGAAGCCACTAATTATTATCTCTTTTTTCATTTTACACCTTAATTATATAGGAGCTTAAGTAACGAAGAACTTTATAATCCTGTCGTATCTTTCAGATCTCCCTTTTCATACTCTGGGAACATATTCTCACGCATCCACTCATTGGCTTTAACTGGTGAAAGCTTCCAACCACTGTTACAAGTAGCAACAATTTCAATCAAAGAGCTTCCTTTACCTTGCATACTTGCTTCAAAAGCCTTGCGGATAGCACGCTTTGCCTTATTAATAGAGGCAACAGTATCTACACTTTGACGAGTTACATAACATGTTCCCTTAAGATGACTTGCTAACTCTGTAATATTCAAATTATAGCCATGCAACTCTGGATCACGTCCGTAAGGACATGTTGCAGTCTTCTGTCCTAAGAGAGTTGTTGGTGCCATTTGTCCACCTGTCATACCATAAATGGCATTATTGATGAAGATAATAGGAATATTTTCTCCTCGGTTTAAAGCATGAATAGTCTCAGCTGTACCAATACAAGCTAAGTCTCCATCTCCTTGATAAGTAAAGACTAAACGGTCTGGCCATAGTCGTTTCACACCTGTTGCGACAGCTGGAGCACGACCATGAGGGGCTTCTTGCCAATCGATATCAAGATAACGATAAGCAAACACAGCACAACCAACAGGACAAACGCCTATAGTCTTGTCACTCATACCCATCTCTTCTATTACTTCTGCAACTAACTTATGAACCACGCCATGTGAGCAACCAGGACAGTAATGCATGGTTGTATCATTCATAAGTGTCGGCTTCTTATACACCAGATTCTCTGGTGATATTATATCATTTGCCATAATATACTCCTCCCAACTTACTTAACCAACTTCTCTTCAAGAGCCTTAACAATCTCCTCGGGGTCCGGAACGATACCACCTAAACGTCCAAAGTGCTCAACAGGTAATGCCCCATTAATTGCCAAACGTACATCCTGCACCATCTGGCCAGCATTAATTTCACTGACAAGAACACCTTTCTTTCCCTTACAAAGCTCTGCAATTTGCTTACTTGGGAAAGGCCATAAGGTTATTGGGCGGAATAATCCGACTTTCAGGCCTCGTTCGCGAGCCAGTTCTACGGCCTTTTCACCGATACGAGCAGCACTACCAAAGCTTACAATAACGTAATCAGCATCTTCACATAGATGTGATTCAAAACGAACCTCATTCTCTCGAATCTGTCGATACTTCTCTTGAAGATGAAGGTTACGTACTTCCATTACTTCTGGTTTAAGCTCTAACGAAGTGATTATATTTGGTTTTCTATCGCCACTACGTCCCATTGAGGCCCAAGGGCACTCTTTTTGAATCTGTTCTTCAGTCCGGCGCGGCTTCATTGGTGGAAGAATAACTTTCTCCATCATCTGACCAATAACACCATCTGATAAAATCATAGCGGGATTACGATATTTAAAGGCCAACTCAAAAGCTAGATCAACGAAATCCGCCATCTCCTGTACAGAGTTCGGGGCTAGTACAATAACATTATAGTCACCATTACCACCACCACGTGTAGCCTGGAAATAGTCACTCTGACTTGGCTGTATAGTACCAAGACCTGGACCACCACGTTGCACATTTACAAACACGCCAGGTAGCTCTGCACCTGCCATATAGCTGATTCCTTCCTGCATTAATGCGACACCAGGCGATGAAGAACTCGTAAGTACCCTCTTTCCGGCACCTGCACCACCATAGATCATATTAATAGAAGCGACTTCACTTTCAGCCTGAAGGACAACCATACCTGTAGTTTCCCACGGCTTTAATGCAGCCAGAGTCTCAATTATCTCACTCTGAGGGGTAATAGGATAGCCAAAATACCCATCCGCACCACAACGTATTGCGGCATGAGCAATAGCCTCATTCCCCTTCATTAACTTAACATCTTGTTCTACCATAATTATTCCTCCACTTTCTTACGATAAACCGTAATACAACCATCTGGACAAACAGTTGCACAAGCAGCACATCCGATACAATTATCGGGAACAGCTGATTCTACATACGGATATCCGTGGACATTAACTTTTTTCTGAGCCAGGGCAATCACATCTTTCGGACATGCGACGATACACAACTGGCATCCCTTGCACCGATCAGTGTTCACTACGATGGCACCTTTCATCTTGCTCATAGTTTTTGTATTTTAAGGATTATATGCATCCTTGTTATAAAAGTTGAGAATATCTTCCAACATCTCTTTTGCCGCAACAGCCGGAGAGTCTGGATCCAACTCTATGGCTTCCATATAATTAACTAATGCATTTTGCCAATCACCTTTTTTGCGACATTCATTACCTAAGTGGAAATATTCATCTGCTGTCATTACTTATAATATTCTTTTTTGCCTGCAGCAAGCGTATTCTTCATTAATGAACAAATGGTCATCGGACCGACTCCACCTGGAACAGGAGTTATATATGAACAAAGCGGAGCTACCTCATCAAACTTCACATCACCATTCAATCGGAAGCCACTCTTACGTGTTGGATCTGGTACTCTCGTTGTACCAACATCAATAACAACTGCACCTTTCTTCACCATATCTGCTGTTACAAAGTCTGGCCGACCAATAGCAGCAATGATAATATCAGCTTCTTGACATTCTTTCTTCAAATCTTTTGAATGAGAATGACACACAGTCACAGTAGCATCACCATATTGTTTCTGCATCATCAGCTGTGCCATAGGCTTACCAACGATGTTACTACGACCCAATATAACGCATTTTTTCCCAGAAGTCTCTATATGATAATGCTGCAAGAGTGTCAAAATTCCTAATGGTGTAGCAGAGATAAAACATGGAAGACCTATTGACATACGTCCAACATTGATGGGATGAAAGCCATCAACATCCTTGCGATAGTCTATCGCCATGATTATCTTTTGTTCATCTATGTGTTTTGGCAAAGGAAGTTGAACTATAAAACCATCAACATCCTCATCCTTGTTTAACTTATCAACACATGCTAACAGTTCTTCTTCTGTAACATCAGCTTCATAACGCATAAGCGTAGACTTAAAGCCACATTGTTCACAAGCAATAACTTTGTTCTTAACATACGTTTCACTGCCACCATCATGTCCTACTAAGATGGCTGCTAAATGAGGTTGTCTACCACCTGCGGCAACTATAGTTTTCACTTCTTCCGCTATACTTTGCTTAATAGCGGATGCTGTTGCCTTTCCGTCAATTAACTGATATTCCATAGTTTACATTAATAGATTATATTATTTAACAAAAAAATTGTCACATCTTCGGCATTCCAGGCATTCCTTTCATGCGACTCATCATACCTGCCATCTTTGATCCCGTCACCATTTTCATCATCTTACGAGTCTGATCAAACTGCTTAATAAGCCGGTTCACTTCTTGTATATTCGTACCAGAACCTTTTGCTATGCGCTGTCGGCGTGAGTTATTAAGCAGTTCTGGATTAGTACGCTCCTTTGGAGTCATACTCTGAATGATTGCTTCAATACCCTTAAAGGCATTATCATCAATATCAACATCACGGATAGCCTTCCCTACACCAGGAATCATTGATGCAAGATCCTTGAGGTTACCCATCTTCTTTATCTGTTGTATCTGATTGTAGAAATCATTAAAATCAAACTGGTTCTTCTGTATCTTCTTTTGTAAACGTTTAGCTTCTTCTTCATCAAACTGCTCTTGTGCACGCTCAACAAGCGAAACAACATCACCCATACCCAAGATACGGTCAGCCATACGCCCAGGATGGAACACATCAATAGCTCCCATCTTCTCACCCGTACCAATGAACTTGATTGGTTTTGTGACCACAGTCCGGATTGACAATGCAGCACCGCCACGTGTATCACCGTCTAACTTAGTGAGAACAACACCATCGAAGTCCAACCGGTCATTGAACTCTTTTGCTGTATTTACTGCATCTTGACCCGTCATTGAGTCAACAACAAACAGGGTTTCATCAGGATTTACATGATTTTTGAGACTCTCGATCTCATTCATCATCTCCTCATCAACAGCCAAACGACCAGCAGTATCAATGATAACCACGTCATTTCCTTTGGCTTTAGCCTCAGCAAGTGCGTGATCAGCTATCTCATTTACATTCTTATTCTCAGGCTCGCTATATACAGGAACACCTACCTGTTCGCCAACAACCTTCAACTGATCAATAGCAGCAGGACGATAAACATCACATGCAACCAACAAAGGATTCTTATGTTCCTTCGTCTTCAACAGATGAGCTAACTTACCTGTGAAAGTTGTTTTACCAGAACCTTGTAAACCACTCATCAAGATAATAGCAGGACGATTAGCCAGATTCAACCCTACAGACTCACCTCCCATCAATTCAGCCAGCTCATCATGAACAATCTTCACCATGAGTTGTCCTGGTTTAACGGCTGTAAGCACATTCATACCTAATGCTTTCTGCTTTACTGTGTCTGTAAAGGTCTTAGCTACCTTATAGTTAACATCGGCATCGAGTAGCGCTCTGCGCACATCTTTCAGGGTCTCTGCTACGTTTATTTCTGTTATCTTTCCTTCACCCTTCAGTATCTTAAAAGAGCGTTCAAGACGATCACTTAAATTCTCAAACATTGTTATTAAAAGTATTCTTATTTCCTATTCTATTTTACAAAGATAGTAAAAAGGAAAACAAAATTACAAGCCAGACGACACTATTTTAAAATATTTTAAAACACCTTTCACCTATTCATGCGCACATAAATACCCTTTGTGCAAAAAAGAAAGACCAAGGTGAGATAATCTCATCCTCGGTCTTCTTCGTTCTATAATTCGCAAAAGAATAGATATTGTCTACACTTGTGCATTATCTGCATCAATCTCCTCTGCATCAATCTCGTCCTTTCCACGTTTCACATCACCGGCATATGAAACGAAATAGAAACCTTTATGAGGTGTCCATTCCATACAGAACAAGTCTGCTGGACCATCAAAGCCATTACGTTTGATAGCCTTCAACACCCATGCACGTGAACGGTTACACTGTGTTAAGCTATGTTCTATAAGTTCACCGTTATTCACAAATAGGAAAGAATTAGATGTCTCACCTGGAGAAAGGACTGTTACTGAACCATTTGATTCAAACAACACATCCTCAACATCAAACATTGAGAAGATTCCTTTTTGCCTTAACATAACTCGGAACTGTTCCATTTCAAGGCTATTACGCTTAAAATTCTTGAAGTTAATAACACCATTTTTCACAAGGAAAACACTTTCTCCCTTTATGAAATGACGTAAACTAGAAAAGCGCATACAGAAACGAACAAACATATTAAAGCCTGTCCATACTGCAAAGGCAAATATAAGATGCCATATCGTCATGTCTGGATTGTACAACACACCACCGACTAACGCACCAATCACAAACGCACTCACTGTATCAAGCGGTGTCAACTGTCCCATTTGTGCCTTTCCTGTTATACGCAAGAAGGCCAAAATGCCTAACATACCAACTATTAGTTTGGTAGCGATACCAATGTAGGGCTGAATTAAATCAATCATCTTTCGTTATTTGTTTATGATTAATCTATTTATTATTATATTTTTAACGCAGCAAATGTACTACATTTTTTCTTATTCCACATCACTTATAACCAAAAAACTCTTAAACTTTTCTCATACAGAAGTATGAATTACTGGGGAATATATAGATGAATATTTAAAAATAAACTTATTATAACAGCCCAAATAACACGCTCTACTCATACAAATGCCTACTTACATATATTTCCATAACTAATAGATAAAAATTGGTTAGAATTCTTTGCCAATCCCGAAATAATATATAACTTCGCAGCCATTAAGAACTTACAGGTAGTAGACAGTGGCAAATAAGGTCGCTTTGTAATACACCTTATTATATTATAAAGCAGATATGGAATATTACATAGAAATAGATAAAGAGAAACGGGGACCTTATAGCCTCTCCGAACTGGCAGAACGTAACCTCCAGGCAACAACCTTGGTTATGCCAGCTGAGGGTACACAATGGGTCCCAGCTTGGCAAGTAGAGGAACTACGTGCCATCTTGGAAGGAAAGAATCCTGCCGATGTAGAGAGACAACCACAGGAAGTTCCCTTTGTAGAAGCTACTCCCATAGAGCAGACAGCGCAACAAGAGAATACTGTTCAGCAGCAAAATTCTCCTAAAAAGAATCATACTGGTTGCCTATTGGGCATTCTGATAGCACTAATTGCCCTCGTTGCAGTACTGATTATTACGTGTCCAAAGCCCGAACAGCACAAGGATGCACTTTCTGGGGTCATCACAAAGACTGTCAATGACGCTGTCAATGATAGTACAAACACTACTGGTGACGAATTCATTGACAATGCCTTCAGAAGCATCAGCAACGCTTTTGCAGGAAAAGTCATCAAGACTGCAGTTGACAATCTCGTCACAGTAGACAACCATATCATATACTCTACGGGTAAAGTAAACTATGGTGGCAAGGATCATATCGTCTCTTTAGGACTTCTGGGACATATTTTTACAGTTGATGAAGATGACCTTCAGGAAGCCGCTAAGCAATATTACAAACAGTCGGAAGTAAAGGTGGAAGATCAGATCAAGCGTAAAGCACAAAAGATCATACAGGACAATGTTGTCAAGCCTGCCGCCAGCGCTATCGAGAACATGCTGGGTAGTGCATTGGACGGACTGTTAGACAATATCGGTTTGGGTAACGATCACTCTGAATCAAACAGCAAGTCTCATCAGCCAACAGACTCTATTCACTAAACTCTGTACTACTGGAGAGGTAAGAAAAAGTATATATTTCAAAAGAAACGAATTAAAATAAGCATTATATCACTAATCAAAGAAGGAAATTATGAGAAGATTATTTTTAATTACAATCATGACATTAATAACCGTTTGTGGTTTTTCTCAGAGTAACACAACAGTCAATAACTTGAAAGATCAGCAGAAAGTTCTTGATCTCACAGCCAAACTCAACAAGATGCAGCTTGACTATGAGAAGAAAAAGCTTGAATGTGATGCTCTTTCTAACAAGGCTGCAGGTATTAATGCAGATGCAAATACAGCCACAACCGACTTCAACGCAGGTGATCCTGCAAGCACTGTAAAGGATGCTAAGGACACTGTTAAGAAGCTAGAGGCTACCAAAGACGTTAATAAGAAGTTGGCAAAGAGCCAGAAAGAACTAAGCAAAATGGAGAAGAAGATTGCCAAACTTCAAGACAAGCTTGACCAATTGAATAAGAAAGTAGAGATTATCAACAAGTAATATTCAAGAAATCTGAATAAAAGGTGGGGCGCACGGATCCGTACGCCCCTTCTTTTTTTCAAGTAAATAACATATAAAGCTACTTGCATACATGAAGAAGAAAGTACTTTTCTCCTTATTAATATTATCGTTTCACTTACCGATATATTCACAAATGCTCTTTACGGAGAATCTGACACTGGATATTGACAGTACGAAAACCATACAAGGTTCCCTCTTACCTGTCGTAGATTTCAAGACAGAGTCTGAGAATATCCTAACCATAAAGAACACAGCTAACTTAAACATCTTGATAAAGCATAGACGCGTTATCAACCTTATCAACAAGTTAGAGTTCTCAACTTATGGCAACAAGGTTACAATGAGCGGTGGACATGTACACGTTGAGTACCGTTATCTCCTGACCCGTGCCTTTGAAGTCTATCCTTATGCAGAATCGCAATGGGCAGACAGTAGAGGAATGGAATACAAGATTTCTGCTGGTCTACAGTCACGTTATCGACTTGTAAATAAGGAAAAGTTCCTAATGTTCGCAGCTGTCGGCTTGTTTTACGAGTTCGAGAAATGGAAAGATCCAACCCCTAACCCTCCAGAATTACATGTCTATAGCCGTAGTATCAAAACACACCTATCCTTGAGTTTTAGGCAACAGATAGGTGACAAATGGGATCTGACAACCACAGTCATCCATCAGGCGAAACCCGACAGCTACTTTAAGGAAGCGCGATTTGGTGGTGCTGTAGATCTTAAATACAACATTACACCTACCATTGGTATAAACGGAGCTTATCGTTGCATCTATGATACGGCACCAATAGTCCCTATAAGAAAGTTCTATAATTCTGTTGAAGCAGGGTTAAGTATCAACTTCTGATGTAACAAAAATTCACTTCATGAAATCAATAGATGCTCATTAGCATCGCAAAAGGGCACCTTTTACATTGCAAAAGGTGCCCTTTTAACATGTAAAAGACGCCCTTTTGAAGCGTAAAAGATGCCCTTTTAGAAGTCTCTTTATAACCTTCTGTATAACAGAAGGTTATAAAGGCATATTTTATCAATTGTCTTTCTCCTTTTAAAAAACAATGGCTTATTTATTGTAAAGATCTTTCTGGCAGAAAAAGACTAAGTCTATTCCTTCATAACCATTCGGAGTACCAGGGGTAAATGGTCGCTAAACCCATTGTTATAACGCATACCATTATAATTACGACGAGGTTTCACACCACCGTATTTAGCATCTTCTTCAAGCAGGAAGGGTGCATCATGAATATGACAATGACTGACTTGGGGCTGTAAATTCTCACTTACGAGAATATGATCAATACTCCCCCATCCTCCACGATAACGGTAAGTACCCTTTGCACCATGCCGTCCTTTAGCATTGGCTGTTACATTTACGAAGCCATGTGCATACACAATACGTAACGAAGGGCTGTCTGAATAATCATTAAAATCGCCCATTATGATTATCTTTACATCGGGTTGCTGACGGCGAAGAGCTTCAATAAACTCACACAACTGGGAAACGACATGCATACGAAAGGGGCGTGAATAAAGCTCACCACCCATCCTACTCGGTGCATGAACAAGCATTATGTGGAGTGTATCACCATTTTCGATCTCTCCTTCTACGTGTAGGATGTCACGTGTAGGACGCATATCACGTAAAGGTTGTACCTTTAGAGTATCAGCTTTTATCAATCGGAAAGAAAAGGGAGAGTACAGTAAGGCTACGTCAATACCACGTTCATCGTTGGAAGAAGTCATCACATACTCATAACGAGCCTTACGAAGAAGGGAACGTTTGGTAAGATCAAACAGCACACTATCATTCTCCACCTCGCACAATCCCACTATATCAGGTAATCTCCAACCCATACTGTCTTCTCCACAAGAGATAATCTCCTGCCCAATACGGTTCAGTTTCTCCCAGTATTTAGTCCTTGTCCAATGGCGAGGGGAGTCTGGCAAGAATTCAAAGTCATTCTTCAGAGAGTCGTGCCGAGTATCAAAAAGGTTCTCTGTGTTCAGTTCAACAATCGTTAAAGACGACTGGGCATATGCCAGCAGTGGAACAATAAAGATTATAAAGGTTAACAATTTACGCATAGTACAAGTCTTTTACACTCTTCTAATCTCTATATCCCGTGCCACATGTGCCCTGATTTTCTTCAGATAAGCCTTCATTCCTGCCGCATCTTTCTCCTCAATAATCTGCAACAGTTCTGTCAGTTCTGATCGAATCTGTGCTACTTGGTCATGTGTATAAGGATTAAAGAGAATCTCCTGGAGTAAATAATCGTCTTCATTCAGTACACCCTTGGCTATTTGCATATGGCGTTTGAAGGTGGTACCGGGTGCATCTTGATGTTTCATTACAGCTGCAAAGACAAACGTAGAGACAAAGGGAATACTCAAAGAGTAGGCCACCGTCTTGTCATGTTCCTCAAAACTATATTCGTAAATATGCAGTCCCAGCTTCTGATAGAGTTCCTTAAAGAAGATATATCCCTTATGATCACCCTCCGTAATGATAATAGCATTCTCTTCACTGAGTTGGTTAAGATTGGCAAATGTGGGGCCAAACATTGGATGAGTAGAGGCATAAGGATGTCCACTTTCTTCATACCACGCTTTCAAACCCGTCTTCACTGAACTGATATCAGAGATGATACAATCCTTTGGTAACACAGGTAGGACCTCTTCAAAGGCAGGAATCGTATATTTAACGGTCACGGCATTGATAACCAACTCTGGCTGAAAGGCTTTTATTTCATCCAATGTTGTAAAACGTTGACAGTTATATGTAAAACGAAGACGGGTTGCATCCTTCTCGTAAGCTGCCACTTCATGATCAAAACTTAGCAGGTCGATGAAGAAACTCCCCATCTTCCCTGCTCCCATAATCAGTATTTTCATTCTCTTATTGGTTCACAATAGCCAACTGTTGGCGGACACTTTCCTCATGAATTAACTCAAACACCTGTGCTGCAAACTCTGCATTCATGCCACAAAGACTTGCCTGCGCACCACGCTTCTCAAGTATTTCATTGTATCTTCCAGTCTGTAAGACCGTCATATTATGTTCCTTTTTAAAGGTACCTATCTCTCTACAAACACGGAATCGTTTGGCAAGTAGGTCCATTAAGGTGTTGTCAATCTCGTCAATCTGTGCACGAAGCATGCGTATACCTTCAGTAGTAGAGCTCTCACTCCGTACTATAAGCAATGAGAGGATATAGTCAAGTATGTCTGGGGTAACCTGCTGTTTGGCATCGCTCCACGCCTCATCAGGATTGCAATGGCTCTCTACGATCAAACCATCAAAGCCTAAATCCATAGCCTGTTGGCACAAAGGAGCTATCAAGTCTCGCCTTCCTCCAATGTGACTGGGGTCACAAATGATTGGCAACTCTGGAACACGACGATGTAATTCTATAGGTATTTGCCACATAGGAAGGTTTCGGTAAATCTTCTTATCATAGCTTGAGAAGCCACGATGGATAACCCCTAACTGCTTAATACCAGCCTGATTGATACGTTCAAGTGCCCCTAACCACAACTCTATGTCGGGGTTAACTGGGTTCTTAACCAATACTGGTATCTTAAGTCCACGCATAGCGTCAGCTAAAGCCTGCATGGCAAACGGGTTAGTAGACGTACGTGCACCCACCCATAGTATATCCATATCATACTTCATTGCCAACTCTACATGCTCGGGAGTGGCTACTTCTGTTGAAATCAGCATACCAGTTTCTTCCTTTACCCGCTTCATCCATGGTAAAGCTTTCTCACCATTACCTTCGAATCCACCTGGTTTCGTGCGCGGTTTCCACACTCCAGCTCTGAACATATGGCATCCTTTTGCAGCCAGGTTACGTGCTGTTGCCATCACCTGTTCCTCTGTTTCTGCAGAACAAGGGCCTGCTATAACCCATGGACGCTCATTATCACATGGGAGATTCAAAGGTTCTAACTCTAATTCCATAAGCTTATATCTTTTATTTTTCCTAATTCTTGTTTATAATGTGGCTATACGATCTCGCGCTTCTGCCATTTTTTTATCCTTTGCACAGAGCGAAATACGTATATAACGAGTACCATTACTGCCAAAAATAAAGCCTGGTGTGATGAATACTCTTGCCTTATGCAGAATGCGTTCCGTTAGTTCTTCTGCATCAGAGTATACCTCTGGGATCTTTCCCCATAGGAACATACCAACTTGATTATGGTCGAATGAACAGCCCAAGAGCTTCATTATTTCTTCAGCTATTGTTCTTCGGTATCTATATACTTCTATATTATACCGTCTATGCCACTCATCTGTATTCTTCTTCAGTGCTTCTGCTGCTGCCAGTTGCATCCCTTGGAACGTTCCAGAGTCTATATTACTTTTTATCTTCAGTATCCATGAGATGAAAGTAGCATTGCTTACGCACATTCCTACACGCCATCCAGGCATGTTATATGCCTTCGACATAGAGTTAAACTCTATACAACATTCCTTAGCACCAGGCACTTGCATGATGCTAAGCTTCTCTCCTTCATTAAGAATAAACGAGTATGGGTTGTCATTTACAACTATAATATTATGCTGATGTGCGAAATGAACTAGCCGTTCATAGGTCTGTCGCTGTGCATTTCCTCCTGTTGGCATGTTTGGATAGTTTGTCCACATCAAGCGAACACGGCTTAAATCCATCCTTTCTAATGCTTCAAAGTCTGGTTGCCAACCATTATTCTCCAACAAATCATAGCTTATAACCTCTGCACCAAGTATCCTTGAGAGGGATGTATAAGTAGGATAACCAGGATTAGGTACCAGCACTTGCTCACCAGGATTCACAAAAGCCAAGGTGATATGTAGGATCCCTTCTTTAGAACCAATAAGCGGTTGCACTTCAGTTTGAGGATTTATATCCACTCCATACCAACGTTTATAAAAGCCTGCCATAGCCTCACGCAACTCACATGTACCCATTGTAGGTTGATAACCATGAGCAGAAGGTTGTCTGGCAACCTCACATAGCTTATCAACAGTCAGTTTTGAAGGTGGCATATCAGGGCTGCCGATAGCCAAAGATATGATATCTTTACCTTCAGCATTCAGTCTTGACACTTCTTTTAGCTTACGTGAGAAGTAGTATTCTTGCACTTCTCTCACTCTCTTTGCTGGTTGAATCATCGGCATTATATTTTTATCTACATATTAAAGAGGTCTCTTTCAAACTCAAGACTCCTTATACTCTCCTAATATTTTAATACTCTTCACTAACGGTGTGATGGCATCAATAGCCTGACGATAGCGTGTAAGGTTATTAAAAGTAACATCAACATAGAAGAGATATTCCCACTCATGACCGATAACTGGTAATGATTGGATCTTCGTAAGGTTTATATCATAGAAAGAAAGGATAGTCAAGACTTTGCTCAAGGACCCTTCTTCATGTGGCAGAGAAAAGACTATACTTGCCTTATCAGCCTTTTCTAACGGACGAAGATAGTCTGCTTTCTGTGGATGACATGCCACAAGGAAGCGTGTAAAGTTATGTTTATTATCCTCTATCGAATCTTCTAGGATTTTCATTCCATACTGTATGGCAGCACTTGATGAGCATATCGCTGCACAACCGTGCCTCTTTTGCGCCACAATCTCCTCAGCTGCACCAGCTGTATCCTCTGCTTCTACAGCCCTAAAACTGGAATGCTGAGCAAGAAAAGATCGGCATTGCATGAGTGCAACGGGGTGAGAATAGACTTCCGTCACCGTTCTCCAATCATCATCAGGCAGACAACAGATACAATGTTGGATATGAAGACGCTGTTCACCCACAACCGTTGTCCCCGACTCACGTAGCAAATCATAGTTATGAAGCAAACTACCAGCAATCGTATTTTCAATAGCAAGCATAGCAATAGCAGTAGGATCACGTCGCACACTATCAAAGACTTCTTCAAAAGTACTGCAACAATGAAGCTGTAACTGCTCCCCTTTGAAATATTCATGAGCAGCTATATCATGAAAACTTCCAATCTTTCCTTGTATTGCTATTCGTTTCATATCTGTATTTCTATATCTGTTTCAAAGGTATATAACGGAAAACGGTCCTACTCTTTATTGAGCGGGACCGTTTCGTTATCTATTTCTATATATGACTTTCATAAGTTGAAATCTACACGCAACTTCCCGCTTTACAATCCTTTGCAAAGTAAAAATAAAAGTAACGGAAAGATGTGTAAGATGTAATCATAACTCTTAATCCATTCATTATCTTCTGCAAAAGTATCACTTTTATTTCTTTTACGCAAACATTTTATTATAAAAATAACAGGTTTCCTTTTACTTATAGTCTACTTCTCATCATAAAGTAGATATCAGAAGATTCTCTCTTGCCAATAAAAAAACATTAATTATCGATATCATCTAAACTTTTTGCTATCTTTGCACTATATAGATAACAAAATAGTATGAAGCATCTACACATAATATTAACCACAACTATACTCTGCGTTACCATCTATTGTCACGCGCAGAAGCAACAGTTGTTCCGGCTTGTAAATGGGAATGGGATGGAAGCAGTAGTCAGTAACTACGGGGCTCGACTTGTTTCACTGACAGCACACAACTGGAATGGACGATTGGAGCCAGTTATAAAAGACTGTAAAAGACCTGATGACTGCATATCAGATAAGACTCTCGGAGCTACACTCGTCTACTTTGGTAAAAATAAAACGGAGATATTATCTGACAGGATATGGGAGGTTGTGAGCTCTGATAACCAATCTGTCTCACTAAGATACATTACAAAAGAAGGTGAGAACGGATTGAATGGAAGGTTAAACGTAAACGTTACCTATACCCTCTCCGACCAAAACGCACTGGATATAGACTATCGAATCACTACAACAGCCACTACCCCTATAGAGGTTACAAATGGTATTCATTTCAATCTTTCTGGTGATATGCACCGTTCTATCCTTAAGCAACACCTATGGATAGATGCCGTACAGACTGATTCATACGACAAGCAAGGACAAATAACGGGTACATTACAACGAACAAAGCATACTCCACTTGATTTTACTAAGCCTCGCGAGATTGGAGAACAGATACATAAGACAAGAAATGGGTATGACAATGCCTTCCAACTACGTCATCCAGATAATATGCAGAAGCCTGCTGCCATACTCTTTGACGCACAAAGCGGTAGGGCTATGACTGTTTATTCAAGTGAACCCACAATAAATATTAACACACATGGGATTGAGAGCACAGCAATAAGCCTACAACCAATTCACGCTGGATACAACAGTGGAATGGAAAGGGTTGATACTAAACTATACCCTGGGCAGGTTTTCCACAGTGCAACAGTATTTCTTTTCACGACAGACCCACCTCTTATCATGCGGACACACTAAAAAAAAGCACTAATTAACTTTAAAATACTTGGCAGTTGACTGTCAAATATTTATATTTGCAAACATATGAGGAAATATACTTTCATAATATCAGCTATTCTATGCATACCATTGTATGCTCAGAATACGAAGACGGCTCACAAAGAGGACACCTCCACCGTGCAACCTATAGAATCAGCACGCTTGCAAGGACCACGTGAAGCCACAGAAGAAGAAAAGGAATATGCTCGGAAATTGGCTGAAGACCGAGCACAACAAGCACAGATTGACAATAATCTACCTATCATTACTGAGAATGGTCAAACCGTTACACCCAACGATTTCTATTATCCTGCGTGGGGATATGGCGTTGGACCATGGCGATTACATAAAGGATTAAACATCAACCTCAGTGCTTCAGCGTTTGCAAGTCTGGGACATGGCTATAATCATGGTGCAGGTTTCTCACAAGATGTATCATTAATGTATGTCACAAACCTGTCAAAGAAAGCAACACTGGCTGTAGGAGGATATGTCAACCATCTCACTTATCGTGGTGACAATTACTTTGTTGGTGGGGTTAATGCTGTCTTTGGCTACCAGTTTGATGAACACTGGAGTGCTTATGCCTTTGTTCAGAAAGCCTTTACCTCAAACAACTTCGGCAATACCTTTGGCTACATGGGTTATGGTTCACCCTACTGGACTGGTTACGGAGCATGGGGATATACTCCTTTTGGTTATGGTTTTGACCCAATGGGATACGGTTTTGGTCCAATGGGTTGGGGAAACAGTGCCATCGCAAGCCGATTCATGGATCGTATAGGTGGTGGTGTAACGTATCAATGGGGCTCACATAACCAGAATGCGATATCAGTTAACGTTGAATTTGATCATATGCCTACACAGCGCAATGGCTTCTATAACACGAGCCGATACGATTATCCTGTAAGGTAAAGGACTCCTTTTAAAAATGTGCGAGGGCTTCGCACAATGTGTGCGAGGTATCAACTCCACTAGTGTGGAGCACTAACACCACACGTGCTAGGCTGCAACACCAAAGAGGGAAGACTATAAGCAAGAGACAATACAGTAAGATAAAGAAGATATTTGACGATAGAATAGAAAAGAGTTTGCCACTATCCGAGCTGATAACCAGCTGTGGATAGTGGCAAACTCTTTTTGGAATCGGTAAGAATTGACCGTATTATGAGATCACTTTGACCAACGAAGTCTAAGACTATTGAGGACAACACTGACACTGGAGAATGCCATCAGAGCACTTGCCCATGAAGGAGTTATCTGCCAATCAATACCGAAAACGTAAAGCAAACCTGCTGCAAGAGGTATACAAACAATGTTATAAATAAATGCCCAGAAGAGGTTCTCCCATATCATATGTACCGTATGACGACTCAAACGTACTGCTTCTGGGATAGCAGAGAGATCGTCTCCCATCAAGGTTATCTGTGCAACATCCATTGCGACATCAGTTCCTTTGCCTATGGCTATACTGACATCAGCCAAAGCAAGAGCTTGTGTGTCATTAATACCATCACCAACCATTGCCACAAACTTACCTTTTGATTGTAGATCCTTTACCAGATTCTCCTTATCCTGAGGCATAACCTTACTATGATAATGCTTTATTCCAGCCTTCTCTGCCCAATAATGTGCAGCTTCTTCCTTATCACCACTCATCATATAAACCTCTATCCCACTCTTCTGCAATGCTTCCATCGCCTGACGAGCGTTCGGTTTCAAGTGCTCACGTGACTCTAACGGAAGATTATCTGCCTTGGTAAAGTCTACATCCTTATTTGGAATTGTCAGTGTTCCCGTCTTATCTGTAACTAAAGCATTAACCTTTCGTAAGCTCTCTAATGCTGCAGCATCTTTAATAAGAATCTGTCTTTGAGCTGCTCTACCAATACCAACCATGAGAGCTGTTGGTGTTGCAAGACCCATAGCACATGGACAAGCAATAACCAAGACTGCAACTGCGGAGATAATGGCCTGTGGTAGATAGGCATTACCACCAATTATCCACCAGAGAAGGAAGGTTATAAGGGCGATACATGCTACAACGGGAACGAATATCAATGCAGCTTTATCAACGATTCGCTGAACAGGAGCCTTTGAGCCTTGTGCCTCTTGAACCATACGAATGATATGTGCCAAAGCTGTATCTTCACCTATCTGGCGCGCCTTCATACGAAACTTGCCTTGACTGGGGATTGTTCCTGCCAGCACCTTCGAGCCTTTCTTTTTCTCAGCTGGTGTCGGCTCGCCCGTAATCATACTCTCATCAACATATGCAGCATCAGGAGTCATGAAGCTCTCTGCCGAGATAACTTCTCCATCAACAGGCACTTTCTCCCCTGGACGCACCTCAAGAACATCCCCTACTTCAATTGTTGAGATTGGAACTTCCTCTATCTTATCACCATCAACAATATGGGCCGTCTTGGGGGCCATACCCATCATCTGCCGGATGGATGATGCTGTACCATCCTTAGCCTTCTCTTCCATGAGCCGACCAGTGAGCACAAAGGTTATAATCATCACCGAAGCATCAAAATAGGTGTGCCATACAATACCACGACTCGCCCATACAGCATCTCCCCAAAAGGTGTTGAAAGTACTGAACAAGAAGGCTATTCCTGTTGACAAAGCAACAAGAGTATCCATATTTGCAGTACCATGTAACAACTGCTTCCATGAGGTAACATAGAACTGTCTACCGCAATAAAGCATGTTAGCCAGGGCTATCAGCAAGGAAACCTGGTTTGAAATGTCTCGCGAACCAAGGTTGATCCACTGCATAGAAACACACATAACGGCTACAGAAAACACCCAAGAAAGTAGTGTCTTACGTTTCAATAAGGTATAAGCCCGCTTCTCTACTTCCTCAACAGAAGTCTGTTTATCTATTACCAAATCATATCCTATACCATTGATCTCCGACTTCATCTTCTCTAATGAAATCTTCTCTGGATCATAATCTACGAGAGCCGAACGGCCAGGCAACGATACTGAAGCTTCATTGATGCCGTCCAGTTCATTCAGTTTTCTCTCTATATTGGCTGAGCATGATGCACATGCCATACCAATAACAGGAATAGTTTGTTTCATTCTTTCCTTCTTTCTTTTTAAATTCGTTCTCTTCCATCAGGGCAGTACTGCTCTTTTACACTGTCATCTCATAACGTCCGCTATTATCAACAGCATCCTTCAGTTGTGCAGGAGTTGCAACATTCTCATCATACTCCACCGTTACATTAGCATTTTCCAGACTTACTTCAGCGTTCTGTACGCCTTTAACAGCCTTCAAAGCATTCTCAACGTTCAACTTACAATGACCACATTTCATCCCACTAACTGAAAAAACATTCTTTGCCATAATTCTTTTTCCTTTCTATTATTAATGTTATTAATTTCTTTTTCTTGGTGCAAAGATACATATATATAATATAAGGTGTATTACAATATTATGGATAAAGGTTATAAGATTATGGCAAGATGAAGTTTTTATATTATTTCACGCACTCTTTTCCTCAATCTTCTTCAGAAAGATTACTTTTGCATACAGAACTCAAAAGCAAATACAATATGGATAAGAAGCATGCTATGCTTATTGAAGCAATAACGGAATATGATAAAGGTGACCCAAAGCGTATACATCATCTATTGAAGGTACACAACCTTGCAGCGACCATAGGCGTCATGGAAGGGCTTGACAGTGAGACACAAGACATACTTGAATCAGCAGCCATACTGCATGACATCGGTATTCATCTTAGCGAGAAGAAGTATGGATCAAGCAATGGTAAATATCAGGAGATAGAAGGTCCTGATGAAGCAAAGAAGGTATTAAAACAACAAGGTGGATTCACACAAAAGGAGATTGACCGCATCTGTTTCCTCATAGGTCATCATCACACATATAATAAGATTGACGGACCCGACTATCAGATTCTTGTTGAAGCCGATTTTCTCGTCAATCTCTATGAAGATCAATGCTCTGCACATGCCATCGAAGCTGCAGGAAAGAATATCTTCAAAACCCAAACGGGACTACGTTTGCTGAGAGATATGTATGCTCAGAACGCTTATCATGAACTGACAAAGGGAGGAAGAAGGTCCGAACATTAGTAATCAGCTATCGAATATATAAGAAAAAGGCTCTGCAAATTCTTCTGCAGAGCCTTTTATTATTCATCAGTTTTATTTTTAATAACCGAGGTCTTTGATAACCTTCTCAGCTTCTTTCTTAACATCAGCAGCTGACTGTCCTTTCAGCTTTTCAGCAGCCTGCTTAGCAGCATCCTTCACTTTCTGCTCCTGTTCAGCTGTTGGTTTCTGATCGTCTCCTGCTGGCATAGCGTCAAGAGCAGCACCAACAGCCTTTGCAGCAGCTTCATTGCCTGATGCTGCAACAGCTGACTTGATCGTTTCAGCATTCTGTTTCATCCATGACTGAAGAGCTTCAGCATACTTCTTTGCTTCCTCTGGATTGCTCTTAGCCAAATCCATGATCTTTGTCTGAGCTGCAGTCAGAACCTCAGCCATACCCTTTTGGTCCTTGTTCTTAACCTTCTCATTCAGCTGATCAACCAATTGACTAGCCGTAGCAGGTACTTCTGTTGCCTCAGCACTCTTCACAGCCGTGTCCGTCACTGCCGAATCAGAATCAGCATTAGCCTTTGGCGCAGCCGTTTTACCGCCATTACAACTCATCAATGCAAACACTCCTACGGTGCATGCCATAACAAATAACTTCTTCATAACCTCTTTAATTTAGTTGATTCGTAATAAAGTTCTTCTAATTACGCCCCAAAGATAAGGATAAATCTCCTAAATACATCTTGTTTTTTATTTTTCTTTTATATTTATTTAGTGAAATCAAATTAATGTTGGAACATCTGATAAAAAAAAGATCCTACCTCCTTTATCTTACTTCTTAAATATTTCCTTAAGATAACGCAAGACCTTGTCACAATGCAAAACCTCGGTATTATTCTTAATTTTTGCACACTACTATTCCTAAAAGACTTTACGTTTACTATTTGAGCATGTCTATTGCTAATTAGAAAGTAGCTTTTTATGTATATCCATGAGGACATCATTAGCTCTACCCCCTAATCTATTTTTTGTTTTAGTTACTGTCACTTTTAACTATAAGCATAACCTTCTTATTATTAATCTGTTAAGAGGAAATAGCAAGTGACAGAAATGACTGCAAACTTTTTTTTAAAAAAGTATCTACTTTTCTTAAATATAACTTCGTTGAAGCTGATTGTGTATAATAACAATTATTACTATCCTGAGAAAGATAAATGGGATAGATAGTACGCCGTTATAAGGTATTAGACTACAAATAGGATTGGTGTTTAGCATCAACTCCAGTAGTGTTAGACAACAACACCAGTAGTGCTAAGCCACAGCACACAAGTCAAAAACAGAGAGGTACATTCATTTCTTTCACTAGATTATCTACGATAAGGTAGCGATGATTGAGTAATACTAAAATTATTTACTGCGCAACAATGGTAGTCATAACAATTAACCAACTACTATCCATCAAACAACTCAGCATCTACTCACAAAAAAACATTCTTCATAATCATAAAGACTATGAAGAATGTTCCTTCTAATGTATTTACATGGCACGTCAATAACGTGCTAACTAAAAGTGCTTCTTATTATCTAATTCTATCAGCTGCTCTAACCAAAGCTTCATCAGCAAGTATCGAGTGTCTGGCAAGCCACAAAAGAATAAAGGCTATAAGTGGCAAACAGGCTGCGAACCCAACGTGAAACGTGAAACCTGGCATCAACACTTGGCTAAACACTCCATAAACAATGTACCACCCAATAATCATCAACATTGAGAACATGCAGAAGCGTGCCTGTCGTTTGCGGTTATGATAATCGAAGATAGCGAAGGTGTTTATAGGACAAGTTACCAGAAGAATTGCAAATAAAGCCCAAACGCTGAAGTTTCTTCCCCCATTGGTTTCGTTTATCCAAAGGTTCATTAGCTGATTCTCTGTCCCCATGCCTTGAGGCTCAAAACTTCCTACTGGTAGACAAAGACATGCGATTGTAGCAAGCAATGCAAGGAAGAGGAAAACAGTTTGTTTTCTCTGTATCATAACTAAAAATCTTCCTCTTCCTGACCATCCTTAGAAGGATCACGCCAGTAAACATTACCATCCAAGAACTCCTGGGTAGCCAGCAATGTTGGCTTTGGTAACTTCTCATAATAACGACTGATCTCTATCTGTTCACGGTTTTCGAAGACCTCATCAAGAGAATCGTTATAAGAAGCAAACTCAGCAAGCTTCTTACTTAAGTCCTGCTTTATCTCTACAGAGATCTGATTAGCTCTCTTTGCGATAATAGCAACACTCTCATAAATATTTCCAGTACTTTTCCAAAGTTCCTGAACATCCCGCGTTACCGTATTTGACGGTGCTTTTGACTTCTTGTAATCCATTCTAATTATATAAATTTTAGTCTGTTATTTCTATTTTATCCTTTTGTAAACTCCTTACATTTCTTAATGTATTCTTCAGCAGTCTTACGTTGTTTAGAGTCAGGATACTCATTGATAAAACCATAACATTCATCTTCTGCATCCTGATAGCGTTGTAGCTTCTTTGACTCCACACTCATCTGTGCTAATTCAAACTTACTTTTCATCACAAGGATAGCAAAGTCTTCACGCAGATTACTGTATGGGTAGTCATTCAAAGCATTCTGGGCTGTGATGATACAAGCCTCATAATTATTTCCACCATTGGTACAGTTGCCGAAATAAGAGCCGAGATTATAATACAACTTAGCATTAAGATACTCTTTCCGAATCAACTTATCCTGCAAATCAAACAATCGTTGCTGGGCTGTTCCTTTCATTTTACCATCTGGAAAGATATCAAGGTAATCCTGAAAGGCTGCAATAGCTGCAACAGTAGGCGTTTGGTCAAGTCGCGGTTCTGGTGTACTTTCAAACAAACTCTGTCCTATATAGAACGAAGCCATCTCTGCATACTGCCCACGAGGGTAAGTCTGATAATACTTTTTAAAAGTTTCAGAGGCAGCCTGATAGTCTTTCAGACCATATTCTGCCATTGCCAGCATGTAAAGGCATTCCTGTGCATTATCAGTTCCTTTCTCTATTGTCACGAGGTCCTGTAACAAAGGAACAGCAAAACCATACTTTCCCTTTGCAAAACACTCCTTGGCAAACTCATACTTATAACCATAATCAGTTGTTTTGTACACCTGATTATACTCCTGAGCACAGCTAGTAAGGAGTAAAGCTACACACATACCTATGAAAATTCTCTTCTTCATAATTTGACTTTGAAGTGCAAAGTTACACATTATTCTATAAATAAGCAAAGACACCTTACTTTTTTAGCAAAAAAACACCATAGAAGAAATATTATCAGGGCTTTTTCGTACCTTTGCATACTAAGATTACTCGTATTCTGACAAAGACAATGGATTTCCAATTAACATCAAAATATAAGCCGACAGGAGACCAACCTGAAGCCATTAAAGAACTTACAGAAGGGCTAGAACATGGAGATAAGAGTCAAGTTTTATTGGGTGTAACGGGTTCAGGCAAGACATTCACTATTGCAAATGTCATTGCCAACGTGAATAAGCCAACACTCATACTTTCGCATAACAAGACTCTGGCAGCACAGTTGTACGAAGAAATGAAAGGATTCTTTCCTAATAATGCCGTAGAATATTATGTCTCGTATTATGATTATTACCAGCCCGAGGCATACATGCCTACGACAGATACCTACATAGAGAAAGATTTGGCTATCAATGACGAGATCGACAAGCTTAGATTATCTGCCGTATCATCCTTATTATCAGGAAGGAAGGACGTTATCGTCGTTTCTTCCGTCTCTTGTATATACGGTATGGGAGCACCTGTTGCCATGAAGGAGAACGTCATACACATACGAAAAGGTCAAAAGATAGATCGTAATGATTTCTTACGCCGTTTAGTTGATGCCTTATACATACGTAATGATATAGAATTACAACGTGGTAATTTTCGCGTAAAAGGGGATACTCTTGACATTGCCATGGCTTATAGTGACAACGTTCTTCGTATCACTTGGTGGGATGACGAGATTGATAGTATTGAAGAAGTAGACTCTGTTGCCTTCCACCGCATAGCAACCTTTGACGAATATGAAATCTACCCTGCCAATTTGTTCGTAACATCAAAGGAACAAACAGAAGGAGCTATCCGACAGATTCAGGATGATCTTGTGAAACAAGTAGACTTTTTCACCGAAATTGGTGATAACATCAAAGCTCAACGCATAAAGGAACGTGTAGAGTATGACATAGAAATGATAAAAGAACTTGGACACTGCTCGGGTATAGAAAACTATTCACGCTATTTTGATGGGAGACAAGCAGGTCAACGTCCTTACTGTTTGCTAGACTTCTTTCCTGAAGATTACCTAATGGTAATTGATGAAAGCCATGTCAGTGTACCACAAATCTCGGCCATGTATGGTGGTGACCGTGCCCGAAAGACCAACCTTGTAGAGTATGGTTTCCGTCTTCCTGCAGCCTTTGACAACCGTCCTCTACGCTTTGAAGAGTTTCACAGTTTGATCCATCAGATTATCTATGTATCAGCAACACCTGCTGATTACGAGTTACAAGAAGCTGAAGGAGTAGTTGTCGAACAGCTAATCCGCCCAACAGGTCTATTAGATCCAGAAATAGAAGTGCGCCCATCAGAGAACCAAATAGATGATCTGATGAATGAAATAGTCATCCGTGCTGAGAAAGAAGAGCGAGTTCTGGTAACAACACTAACGAAACGAATGGCTGAAGAGCTTACCGAATACTTGCTAAATCATGATATTCGCACAGCTTATATCCATAGTGACGTTGCCGGATTAGACCGAATCAAAATAATCAATGACCTACGTGCTGGTATTTACGATGTCCTTGTGGGAGTCAATCTTCTACGTGAAGGACTTGATTTACCAGAGGTTTCACTCGTAGCTATACTTGATGCCGACAAAGAAGGCTTCCTTCGCAGCCATAGGAGTCTTACCCAAACAGCTGGACGCGCTGCCAGAAATGTCAATGGAAAAGTGATTATGTATGCTGATACCATTACGGAAAGCATGCAAAAGACCATTGATGAAACCATGAGACGGCGTACAAAGCAGCTGAAATACAACGAAGATCATCATATTACACCTAAACAAATCGTTAAAGCAATCAAAGGAACGTTGCCGACGGGTGGAGATAATACAACAACATCACAGTCTGTTTCTATTTCACAAGGTGTCAAAGGAGCCTATGCAGAGCCTGACAACACAATGCTTTTTGCTGCTGATCCTATCATAATGCACATGAGTAAGGAACAATTAGAAAAGAGTATTGCCAATACAACCACCCTCATGAAACAAGCAGCTAAAGACCTTGACTTCCTTCAAGCTGCACAATACCGAGATGAAATCATTCGCTTACAGAAAGAATTGGAAGCGAAACAAAGTGAGACAGAACAACAAAGAAAACGTTAAAAGTAACTATACGTACTACAAATATAAACATATTTACTTATCTTTGCTTATTAATATTGACACTTAATAAAAGTTTTAAGATTATGAAGAAAGCTTTGGTATCCTTACTACTGTGCCTTCCTACAATGGTTATGGCACAAAATACACTAACTCCAGAACAACAATTAGAACAAGCTCAACGACAATTAGAACAGGCAAAGGCTGCCCTAGAACAAGCAAAAGCAAATGCAGAGAAAGCGAAAGCAGAGGCTGAAGCAAAGGCTAAGGCTGCAGACTTACAGAAAAAAATAGAGGAAACCAAAGCTGAAACAGAAAAGTTACAGCGTGAAGCAGCCCGCATTGCTGAAGATACCAACAAGAGTAAGAGTACTAAAACAGCACCTTCCACTGTCCCGACATCATCTACGGACAACTCTAATGCAGCATGGGTCGTTCCTGAAACACCAACATCAATAGCTGCTAAAACCAACAAAACAGTTAGTAATGACAATAAACAATATTATATAGAGAATGGTGCTGTCCCTGAAATAAACGGGCAAGTACTATGGTCTGAGGATGTAAGTGTTCCAGGAGTAAGCGCTACTGAACTCTATGATAGAGCATTGGCCTTCCTTACAGAACTAACAAAAGGAAAGAATCAAATAGAAGGTAGTAAGGTAGCCTTGGTAAATAAAGCAGAGAATAGCATTGTAGCAACTATGCGCGAGAGGCTTATATTCTCATCAGGTTTCCTTTCTTTAGATTTTACACAGTTCAATTATCTCTTACAAGCAACCTGCTATGAAGGTCATGCAACCCTCACCATGAGTCGATTGAACTATAACTATGATGTACAAGGAAACATAACTCCTTATACTGCAGAGAACTGGATCACAGATAAATATGCACTTAATAAAAAGCATACTCGCTTACTTCCCGTATCAGGAAAGTTCCGTAAAGCTACTATAGACAGAAAAGACAGCATATTCTCAGGCTTTGCTCAGGCAATGAAACAAGCAAATTAAAAGAAAAGAATAACCCCTCTCCAGCCAGAGAGAAAGATAAATAAAAAAACTACAAGATGGAAAATCAGAATAGTACGGTACGTCGTCCTGACCACCGTATGCACAGACAAGAACGCAAGGACAAATTCTTATATATACGCCAATGGCTCAATATCATCTTTATGTTAGGAGCTGTCATAGGCGTTATTGTCTACTTTCTTGCCGACTTAACCACAACAGGTACGATCATTATCCTTGTTGCAATGGTATTTAAGATTATCGAATGTATACTTCGTTTTATCCGTTAATGAAGAAATCTGTATTATCCCTAATTCTTTTATTCGCAACAGCAAGTGCTGCAATTGCACAGAATAACAACCTCCGCCCCGTAGATGACGGTACTTTCACTGCTGATGGCTACAAAGAAAACCGTAATTTAGGACGTTCAGACTCTATCCAAAGTCAGCACAAGGAGATTCCACGTGGCATAAAAGTATGGACTATTGATGAGCGTTTCGGTGACCGTAAACCAGCTGTCCTCGACACATTATCATATATGTTCATGAACACTGTCTTTAATACAGGAGTTCGTGGAGAATATAACTCATTGGGTAATCTTGGTTCACCACGCCAAAACAGAATATTCATAGACCGTAAGAGTCCGTCAGAATTCTTCTTCCTCGACCCTTATGATATGTTTATTGTACAGCCAGGTGACTTTAAATTCACCTCAACGCTCTCCCCTATTACTATTCTTGATTATAATACAGCGGGAAATAGGACAGATGGAGAAGATCACTTCAAGGCAATCTTTGCTGTAAATGCTGGTAAAGAATGGGGCTTTGGTTTTAAGTTCGATTACCTTTACGGACGTGGCTACTACAGTAACCAAAGTACTTCTCACTTCAATTATAGTATGTGGGGAAGTTATTTAGGCGAACGTTACCAAGCCCACTTGCTCCTTTCTTTCAATCATCAGAAGGTGACAGAGAACGGAGGTATAGCCAATGATGCATATATCACACACCCAGAAGCGTTCAATGATTCATATAGTGAGTCTGAGATACCCACCATATTACAACAAAACTGGAATAGAAACGATAATCAACATATCTTTTTCAACCATCGTTATAGCCTTGGTTTCTTCCGTAGAGTCCCTATGACAGAGGAAGAAATTAAGGCTAAACAGTTTGCACTCAAGTCACACAAGGCACAAGAAGAGAAGCAAGAGAAAGCTAAAGCACGACAGCGTGCAAAGGCACAAGGAGAGAAATTCGATGAAGAAGCATACGACAAAGAAGAAAGATCTGCTGGACGTCCTGACAATGCAGTGATAGCTGGCGATGCTTCTCAAGCAAAAAAGGAGAGTACAGATAGTATAAGCAAGAACGAACGAACCATTGTCAACCTTGATGATTCAACCTCTGTAGCAGACAATAAGAAGTCAGGTACAGTCAAGGATTCTACTACACAATGGATGAAAGACGAATATGTCCCCGTCACAAGTTTCATCCATACACTTCGTTTCGACAATTATCGCCGTATCTATCAGGCTTACAATACTCCTACAGACTTCTATGCTCAGAACTATTTCAACTATGGTACTGCAGCAAATGATTCCATTTACGATCGTACGAAACACTGGTCTCTTAAAAATACCTTTGCCATTGCACTGCTGGAAGGGTTCAACAAATGGGCAAAAGCAGGATTGAAAGCCTTTGTTTCTTACGAGTTACGCCATTATGAACTACCATCAATGCAAACTCCAACAGGCTCAACAGTTGCATTCCTTGGTAGAGAAGAGAAATGGAATCAGCATGATCTCTCCATTGGAGGGCAACTATTAAAGTCACAAGGTAAGACTTTGCACTATGATGTTTCAGCAGAAGCGTGGTTAGTAGGAACTCGTTCGGGACAGTTCCACGTTGATGGACATGCAGATATCAACTTCCCGCTATTCGGAGACACGGTTAAACTGGCTGCGACAGCTTCCTACACCGTTCTGCAGCATCCTTTTATATGAATCAATTCCATGGCAAACATTACTGGTGGGATAACAACCTTGACCAGCAAATACATTCCCGTGTGCTCGGAGAACTATCTTTGGAAAGGACTCATACGAAGCTGAGAGTAGGATATGATGTACTAAAGAACTATACCTACTTTGGTATACAGAATGACAGAACACTTAGTGGTGACAACTACCTCGTACAACACAATCAGCTGAACGTCAGACAATCTGGAAGTCCAATTAGCCTTCTTACATTGCAATTACAGCAGAACTTAAGGTTTGGAATATTCAATTGGGAAAATGTTCTAACCTTACAGAAGTCAAGTAAAGATGATATTCTCCCAGTACCAACATTCAATGCATACAGTAATCTATTCATAAGATTCCGCATAGCAAGGGTATTACACTGTGATTTCGGTGTTGATATGCGATATTTCACAAGCTATTATGCGCCAGAATACATACCTGGCATTGGTGCTTTTGGTATCCAGGAGACTGCTGCAAGCCGTACAAAGATAGGCAATTATCCTGTCCTTGACGCCTACGCCAACTTTCGTTTACAGCACACTCGCTTCTTTGTCATGTTCTCACATGTAAATAGTAGCGATGGAGGAGATTACTTCTTCACCCCTCACTACCCACTGAATCAACGCATATTAAGATTTGGTATCAGCTGGAACTTCTTTAATTAAACATCTATATTCTTACTATTATAGGCATCAAAGGAATGGTATCTGAGAACGATTATATAAAGACGAATAGCTTAAATGCATGGATTCTTGCTGCACGTCCTAAGACTCTCACAGGTGCAATGGTACCTGTCATGATTGGGACGGCATGGGCATGGAAGATTGGAGGAGCTGCAAACTTCCGTATTCTTCCTGCTATTCTCTGTTTTCTTTTCGCTTTTTTGATGCAGATCGATTCCAATTTCATCAATGATTACTTTGATTGTGTGAAAGGAAATGACGATCGTTCCACCCGATTAGGGCCTAAACGAGCCTGCTCAGAAGGGTGGATAACCCTCCCAGCCATGCGCATAGGACTCATCATCACATCGCTTTTAGCATGCTTCATAGGCTTACCGCTTATTATATATGGTGGGTGGGAAATGATCATTGTGGGTGCTATCTGCGTTCTATTCGCCTTTCTTTATACAACATACTTCTCCTATCTTGGTTTAGGCGACCTCCTGGTGCTTGTCTTTTTTGGTATTGTCCCAGTTGTCTTCACAACATACGCCATCCTACCTGATCATATGCAAGCCTTCCAACTTGAAGTTTTCATTACAGGTATAGCCTGCGGATTGGTTATCGACACACTCCTTGTAGTCAACAACTATAGAGACAGAGACAACGATAAAAGGGACGGAAAGATAACACTCATTGTCTGGTTAGGTACTAAAAGGGCAGAAAGATTTTATTCAGCATTAGGGATCTTTGCATATTTCCTAATGTTCTATGCTCTTTTCTTTAGTAACAATAATCTGTTATTTACACTTTTATTTATCTTATTCTATACCCCTTACATCCTCTTACATAAGAGGACGGCGAACTTTATGGCAAGAATTAACCAAGGAAAAGACCTGAATATCGTCTTAGCAAAGACTGCACGCAACATACTTATTTATGGTATTACAACGTCTGCAGCCATTCTCTTCTTGTAAGTAAGGCAACCACTAACAACGACTCTCATTCAAAATTCTTTTTGAAACATGCTTATGCAACAACCCAATCTTGAAATAATGAACTTTGTTGAGCAGCAGATTCTACCTCGATACAATGCTTTTGGGAAGAGTCATGGGCTATCTCATGTTCAACGGGTAATTAAGAATTCACTAGCTTTAACAGCTGTTACTGGGGCTGATGTCAATATGGTATACGTCATTGCTGCATACCATGATCTGGGTATGGAAGGACCTCGTGCCATTCACCATATTACCAGTGGAAAGATACTTACTGCTGATGCCCGATTAAAGAAATGGTTTTCGGCAGAACAGATAAAGATCATGAAGGAAGCTGTTGAGGACCATCGAGCAAGCAGTTCCCGTGCTCCACGGAGCATATATGGTAAGATCGTTGCAGAAGCCGACCGTGATCTTGACCCTAACGTTGTTTTTTCACGTGCCATTCTCTTTGGTATAGAGAATTATCCAGAGATGAATGAAGAACAAATGTGGAAACGTTTCAGAGATCACATGAAAGAGAAATATAGCCGAACAGGATACTTAAAGCTATGGATTCCAGGTTCACCAAATGCAAAGAACCTTGAGACTATCCGCAAGACGATTGATAACGAACAAGAACTACGTAAGACTTTCAACGACATTTATCCACAATTGATAAAAGAAGAGTCTGGACAATAAACTCCAAATCAGCAAAATGACCAAAGAAGAATTTATGCGAAAGGCTATTGAGCTATCTGTCAATAGCGTTAAAAAAGGTGGTGGTCCATTCGGAGCAGTCATCGTACGCAATGGTGAAATCATTGCTGAAGCCAGCAATAACGTGACTGTTGACAATGACCCAACAGCTCATGCAGAGGTTTCAGCCATCCGCAATGCGTGCCGAAAATTGGGAACTTTTGACCTCACAGGATGTGAAATATACACCTCATGTGAACCATGCCCAATGTGCTTAGGAGCCATTTACTGGGCACATCTTGATAAAATCTATTATGCCAATGACCGAAAAGATGCTGCAGCCATAGGATTTGATGATGATTTTATATATAAGGAGATTGAGGTTGAACCACAATACCGCAAGAAACCATCAGAGATTTTACTGCGCAACGAGGCGCTTGAAGCCTTCAAACTATGGAACACGAAAACAGATAAGATAGAATACTAATTCTGCCAAGATACTGTCTTCTGAGAATTAAAGATACCATAACGTGTAAAATTAATTCACAACACGGAGACAAAAGATGCTCTTTTGCATTCTAAAAGACGCCCTTTTAGGAAGTAAAAGGGCATCTTTTGACATGTAAAAGGTGCTCTTTTGGAATGCAAAAGGGCACCTTTTACTTTACGGTTTTTAATCACCTGATTCTCTGATAGATATAAAAGCGAAAATAAGGGATTATCTCCTGTTTATAAAACTCATATCCTTCATTTTCTGTTAAACTATTTCATAGACAGTCTAAGATACATTCTAACAGATTAAAGAACATCCAATGGCTTACGTAGATTTTGCTTTAAGCCTTTAAATTCAGAAGGTGTCATTCCCGTAATAGCCTTAAACTGATTAGACAGATACGCCACTGAAGAATAATTCATACGAAGAGCTATCTGCGTAAGTGTGAGTTCATCATATCGGATAAGCTCTTTTACACGCTCTATACGCAGCTCCATATAATAACGTTCAATCGTCTTTCCCTCTACTTCAGAGAAGAGTTTGGACAATGCACTGTAATCCTGGCGGAGTTCTGTAGAGAGATAATTGCTGAGAGTCCTTGCAGACTGATTATCTTGATAATGAACAAGCTTTACCAACGCAGCCTTAATACGCTCAATCGTCTGCTGCCTATGATCGTCAAGGAGTTCAAATCCTAATTTCTCAAGGGATGTACGAAGCTGTGCAAGTTGCTCTGTAGAAGGCTCCACTTCTATGATAGCTTCGCCCAAATCTACTTTTGTTGGATGTAATCCCATACGTTGTAAAACCTGATCAACAGCCATTTTACAACGATCACAGACCATATTCTTTATATAAATCGTTCTCATTTCTTTGCCTTTCGTGCTTCTGCTTCACGTGTAAACTCACGGAAAGTATAAATAATAATAGGAACTGTAAGCGAGAAAGAGAATACATCACTTACAGCCTGACATATCTCAACGCCCTTCAAACCAAAGAGAGATGGGAGAATAAAGATCAACGGAATAAAGAATAACCCCTGTCGTGCAGCTGCCAAAAGGTTCGCTCTCCACGGCTTACGACAGGTTTGCAGCAACATGTTACTTGCTAAAATAAACTCATTCAGTGGGAATGTACATAGCTGCCAGCGCAAAGCTACTATACCAATGGCAATCACATCAGGGTCATCACGGAAGACTCCAATGAGTGAACCACTAATAGCCCAGCCTATAATTAACAAAACAATGAGGAATATTGTACCAACAAGAACGGTAAATTTAAATGCTTCTTTCAATCTATCAAACAATCCCGCACCATAACAAAAGCCACATACAGGCTGGAAACCTTGTCCCAATCCAATGACAACAGAGAACGACAACATGGCTAAACGACCAACAATACTCATCGCTGCAATTGCCGAATCACCATAGACACCAGCTGCTAAATTCAACGACATAGTAGACACACAAGCCAGACCTTGCCGCATCAGAGATGGACTTCCACCATAGAATATCTCCTTATAGGCACGCCATGATGGAGAGAAATTACGGAAATGGATAGCTATATTTTCCCCTCTTCGCGCCATTAGGAACAATATTACGAATGATACAGTCTGTCCTATCACTGTTGCCCAGGCAGCTCCACTGACTCCCATATTGCATGTAAAAATCAACAGAGGATCAAGAACTACATTCAAAACTGCTCCCGAAACAATGCCAAACATAGCAAAATTAGCATTCCCTTGCAGACGCATCTGATTGTTCAAGGTGAGAGAAGAAGTTAAGAAAGGTGCACCAAGGAGAATAATTTGCATATAATCTTTGGTATAGGGAAGTATCGTTGGTGTACTTCCAAGCATCAAAGAAAGTGGATGAAGGAAGGTTTCACCTAGAATAAGAACAATAACTCCCAAGAAGAAAGAGCTGAAAAAGCCCGTAGAAGCCATTTTTTCAGCATTCTTATGACGGCGTGCTCCTAACTCACGGGATATATAATTCCCTGAACCATGCCCAAAGAAATAACCCATTGCCTGCACAAAAAACATCAGAGAAAAGACAATTCCGACTGCAGCAGTGGCTTGTGTATTGATCTTTCCGACAAAGAACGTATCTGCAATATTATACAATCCCGTTACGAGCATTGATATAATGGTCGGTATAGCCATTGTTATAATAACACGATGGAGAGGTCCTTGTGTCAGGAAAGTGTAATTGTCTGTATGTCCGTGCATAACTCCGAGTACTTTATAATGTGCAAAATTACAAATAGTCAAGAACAATACAAAATAAAATAGGGGAAAGAATCCGACAGACTCTTTCCCCTATTCGGCATTATTATATCTATATTTTAACGGTGTTCTAAGAGAATCTGAACAATACGTTCAGCCGAACGCCCGTCCCATCTGTCAGGGATTCCACACTTCTTCCATGTTCCTGACACCATATCTGTAAATGCACTGCGCAGCAATTCAGCATCTTCACCAACGAGAACATTTGATCCTACCTTAACTGTTTCGATATGTTCTGTGTAACTATTCAGCGTAATACACGGTATATTATTGAAGGTTGCCTCCTCTGCAACATTACCAGAATCAGTCACAATACCCTGTGCGTGCGATGTAAGGTAAGCAAACTGGAGATAGTTCAGTGGCTTTACAATATGCAGATTATGCAGACTGATATTCTTCTTTAAGCCCAATGCCATGATAACCTGTACCGCTGAATCACGCAACGGTGCAATGATCGGTAGGTCACCAGCCGTCTCACACAGTACACGAAGCATCTTTTCAAGGTTCTCTTGATCTGCTAACAATGCCTTACGATTGAGAGTAAACACAATATAACTGCCTTCTTTCAGAGGTAATCCAGCTAAGGCATCAATGTCATTGAGCCTCATTCCCTCAACACGTTCACGATTATAACGGATGTTATCAATGAGAATATTACCCACCATGTATACCTTTGACAGTTCAGCACCTTCCTTATTAGCAATACTATTATTGCTAAAACCAGCCGTAAAGAGGATGTCTGACAGACCATCTATAACCAAACGGTTTATTTCCTTAGGCATAGTAATATCGAAAGAACGTGTACCTGCGGCGATATGTGCCAAGGTTATTGCCTGTTTCTTTGTAACAATAGCAGCTGCCATCGTTGATGCGAGGTCATCAACTACTATCACTACGTCTGTTGGATGGCTCTGTAGATACTGCTCAAACTTAGACATTACCTGCCTGTAAGCTCATTCAGGTTCTCACACTCCACTCCAAGATAGGCATCAGGACGCCTAATTGAGAGGTTATCAAACAGTTCATCTTCAAGTGTAGGGTCATCTGCAAGCCCTGCATAGACAAGAGAATATGTCACTTTATGTGGACTATTTTCCGCTGCAAGTTTGTTAATTACTCTGATGATTGGTGCCACCTTAATAAAATTAGGGCGTGCCCCACAAAAAATACAAAGCTCTGTTTTCTGCATTATTCCTATTATCCTTTAAACATATCCTTAATACCTCCGATAGAACCCATTAGGTTTGAGGCTTCAAACGGCAGGTATACAGTCTTCTGATTATTGTTATTTGCCAGATCTGTAAGCATCTGGATGTATTTCTGAGCAATGAGATAATTAGCTGGGTTGGTACTTTGTCCTACAGCTTCTGTTATCTTTTGTATAGCAATAGCTTCAGCTTCAGCCTTACGAATACGTGCTTGTGCCTGTCCTTCAGCTATGAGAATCTGCTGTTGTTTATCTGCTTCAGCACGGTTAATGGCTGCTTGCTTCTCACCTTCAGACTGCAGAATAGCTGATTGTTTCTGTCCCTCACTGGTGAGAATGGTAGCTCGTTTGTTACGTTCTGCCTGCATTTGCTTCTCCATTGCCTGTGAAACGCTTGCTGGAGGAGTGATATCTTGCAGCTCAACACGGTTTACTTTAATGCCCCACTTGTTGGTTGCATCATCAAGAACAGAACGAAGTTTCGTATTAATCGTATCACGTGAGGTCAGTGTTTGGTCCAATTCCATCTCGCCAATGATGTTACGTAGCGTTGTCTGGGTCAGCTTTTCAATGGCATTTGGCAAATTATTGATCTCATAAACAGCCTTGAACGGGTCAATAATCTGGAAGTAAAGCAGTGCGTTTATCTGCATTTGGATGTTATCCTTCGTAATAACATTCTGCCGATCAAAGTCATATACCTGCTCACGAAGGTCTATAGAGTTAGTATATGTATAGCGTCCAGCCTTCAGGGCAACGATGTCTTTCGCATGATCAATGAATGGAATGATGATATTAATACCTGGTTGAAGGGTTGCATAATACTTCCCAAGACGTTCAATAATCTTCGTTTCACTCTGCGAAATGATGACAATTGACATCTTAGCAAATACAATTACCAAGACAATAAGTGCTATAAGCACATAAGCTGCAATATCCATAAGCATAAAAGATTTATTTAATTATTCAAAAGTTCACTCTATTCTGAAAGCTCTAACAGGGTTCTACGGTTATGATAACAGAGTTGATACTTAAAATACGTACGTCCGTATTCTGGCGAATCTCTGCTCCATTGGCTGACTTTGCCTTCCAAGAATCACCGTCAACCTTCACCCTTCCGTACCCATTTGCTTCTATCTTATCCGTAACTCTACCTTCTCTACCTATCAGAGCCTCAACGTTACTAACCCGATGGTCCTCCCCCTGATGCAGATATTTCAATGCTATAGGGCGCACAAAGAAGATACTTAGGAGCGTAAAGATAACAAAGAAGATTACTTGTAGGGCGATACTGTCTGTAAAAGCAGCAACAACTGAAGCACAAAACCCTCCTATAGCAAAGCACATGATAAAGAAATCACCATTCATGATCTCTAAAATGAGACAGATAATGCCCACTAATAACCAGGATAACCATAAGTTCTGTACCAGATAATCTATCATAGTCGTAAAGGTTTGATTTCGTTTGTAAAGATAAGAATAAAATACGAACCTTTCAAATCTTTCTATAAAAATATATAACGGCTATCAACTTTCTCCGCTTTATGGTCCATTAAGGAATAGTAAATGAACAGGAGAAGAAGTTGATAGCCGTTAGTTTACGACACAAAAAGCCTATGCTTAGCGTCTCTTACCAGAACGATTCGTCGTACCAGAACCAATGTGAAGGGTTCTAACACTTGATGTTGAAGACACACTTTGGGGTCTATAGCCATGGTAATACTTCTCTGCTTCGGGCAACCACTTCTTGATATTCGCTATACGACGCTCATCTGAAGGGTGGTCACTCAGCACTTCTGCACGACTACCATTGGTAGCTGACGCCATACGTTGCCAGAAAGTAACAGCATTAGCAGGGTCATAACCAGCCATCGCAGCAAAGATTAATCCCATATAGTCAGCCTCGCTTTCATTATCTCGGCTATATTTCAGGTTACGGAAAGAGAATACTCCACTCGCTACCTGGGATGCGATATCACCTACTCCACCGCCTACTGTTGAATTCAAGACCGTACCCAAGACACTGGTTCCAATCTGTTGGTTCATCTGTTTGGTAATCTGTTCGGCACTATGCTTAGCCACTGCATGGGCTATCTCGTGCCCTAATACGATTGCCAGACTTGCCTCATTCTGTGTATAAGGTAGTAATCCCTCATAAACAACAATCTTTCCTCCAGGCATACAGAAGGCATTTGCCTGATTGTTTTTAATAAGATTGAATTCCCAACGGAAGTTCTTTACTTCACTGGCATAGCCATTACTACGTAGATAACTCTCTACTGCGTTGGCAAGTCTTCTACCCACACGCTGAACCATTGCCGTATTTTTTGCATCAGTTGACTTTGTAGCAGAAGCCATGAACTTTGCATATTCTTGATTACTGAGAGCAAGTAATTGCTCGTCAGAGATACTTATACGGTGTGTGCGACCCGTCAATGGGACTTTTGAAGACGTACCGCAGGCGGTCATCGTTGCTACAATGACTGCCATTAATAAATACTTAATTTTCATTTCTACTATTTTTTATAACTTTCTAACTGCGAAAGTACTACTTTTTCCGTTAGAAACAAATAAATAAAATGCTTTTTTATAAAGGTTAACGGCTTATCACATGTAGAGGATATCCTTTTATATTCCTACCATTTAGTATAGCTCTCAGCCATCAACTAACTCAGAAATAAGGACTTATCAAGGAACCAATTACAAATTCATCAGCAACTTTCGCGCATTCTCCTCTCATCTCTTTCGTCTTTTTCATAGCCCTTTTATCATCTTCAACATAACCTTCCCCTCTGCCTCTCACCCATTTTACTCTTTTACCTTTTTACCTTTCAAAAGACTCAAAACCGCCTCTATTTGTAAAACTAATTCCCAATTGAATTTTAAAAGGGCGTCTTTAGCATTGTAAAAGACGCCCTTTTACATGGTAAAACATGCCCTTTTGATGAGTAAAAGACGCCCTTTTGATGAGTAAAAGGGCGTCTTTTACAAACCTGTTTGTAACCATCTGATAATGTAGATGTTACAAAGCATGAAAAAGATTGTTTTTTCTTAATTTGCTATTCTTTGTGCTTTTGAAACTGTAAGATTACTTTACCACTTATAAAACTTGTCCTTCCACCTCCCTTTTGGCACCTAACACCTCAACCAGCACATAGAATTTCTCCTCCAGACTTGGCATTTCTGTAGTGCTCTTAAGCCTGTAAGGGACAACCCTCTATAATCTATCAGACAGCATCTGGCTTATACTGCTGTAATCTTTGGCGCCCAGTTTCTTCGGTTACAGGAATGAAATAAGCCGAGATAAAGCAAACTATCCCCAACAAAAAGACAAGAAGAAAGAAGTGACGATAGCCAATATTCTCCTGAAGAAGCCCTATAAACCAACCAGAAATCAACATGGAGAAGCTCGTAATAGCTGTAGCTAAGGAATAAGTGAAGGTAGGATGCTCGTTCTTTGTACAATGAACTAACCAAATAACATAGGCAGCCAACCCCATACCACAGCCGAATTGCTCAATAATCACACAAATATTGATTATTGATAACGTAGAAACAAAGTAATAACTAAGATATATAAAGAGTGCTTTTGGCAAGGTAATGCCCATTACAAATACCCATAACCAACGTTTCAACCCATCTCTTCTGATGAGCATTGTCCCTATACTACACCCTGCTATGAAGGCAAACGTACCGACAGTTCCTTGTACAAGACCCAGCTCTTGGGGTGAAAGCGCTATTCCACCATTACTTCCTGGGTCAATAAGAAAGAGAGGAGACACTCGGAAGAACATCCCTTCAGGTATCAAAAAACAAAAAAGGAAACAGAGACTTGCCACATAACCAGGCTGAATAACAACAGAAGACTTCACGTCACTCCACCACTTACGCGTCAAACCACTCCATATCGGAAGTCGAACATCAACTTCTTTCTTTGGAAGAAGAACAGTTTGGAGAACCATCAAACCAAACATAAGGGCAGCCAAAGACCAGAATACCATAGCCCAGGAAGGGCGTACGGTACGGTTTATAACCTCCAAATTTCCCGCAATAGTAATAGGTATGGCTAATCCTGCGAGTGCAGAAAGCAGATAAAAGACTGCACGACTATCGAAGAAAGCTGAACGATAACGTCGCTTAGACTCCTTCTTGTAGAACCGTTCTATGGCTACATCATGCAAAGAAGCACTTACTGCTATGATCATAAGAAACGTGACAGACCATGTAAACCAATGTGAGAATGTCACAGTATGGGCTATACCGGCAAGACATAAAGCCATGATAAACTCCGTCAACAGAATCCAAAAACGTTTGCTTTTATACCCAATAACAATTCTTCCCAGCAATGGACGGAAGATCAGAGGAACGAAAAACCATGACGTTGTAAGCGTGATTGCGCCGTTAGACATCCCCATCCGGTTGAAGAAAACCATTGATGTCATCATCAGAATAACATAAGGAAGCCCTCGTGTCATGTACAATGAAGGGAGCCACCGCCAATAATCTTGCCATTGACCAGCAATAGGTATTCCGTTGATTATCTTCTGATTCTCTTGCATATTACGCTTATGTTACTCAAAATAAAATATGTCTTACAACTTTAATTTATCTCTTTACAATCACTCATACAACCTTCTTACTTCTGCATTCTTATAGTAATGATAGAGTATTTGCTGGTAATCATACCCTTTCTCACCCATCATGCAGCACCAATCTGACACAAGCCAACACCATGTCCCCATCCAGCGCCTGTCAGACGGAAGTATTGAGGAACGCCATTAACTATATCATAACTATCAACAACAAAGGCTGAGCTATATAAATGACTCTCACTCAATGCTCTTCTTATCTCTAATTCCTTGCCAATGACATAAGAACGCTTCGTACCTTCTATCCTCATACGATAGATTCTTCCGCTCTTTCCACGTGATAATGGTACAAAATTCTTTATTCCTCCAAAGTCTATACCTGTCTTTTGGGCTATTAATGCAGATAGTTCTGCCTGTGTGAACTCTACAGTCCAACGATAAAAGTCCTGCGTTTCTTGATCATAATTATTCAAAACCTGACCAAGAACAGCCTCATCATGTGTGTTACAAAAAGCTTCTGGTGATGAAAGAATCCATTCACGTGCTGCTTCTTCATCTGTTAAGTCCATCGTTGGTATACTTCCCAATGGTGCTTTATCCTCTACAGAGAGGAGATAAGGCTTACGAATGTTCTCCCAACAATATTGGAATTCCTCAGAAATCCCACCACAACACTTACTAAAACGAGCATCACAAATACTACCTTCTGAGAATAAAACCTGCCCACGTGTAGCATCTATAGCCATCTTTACGTGTGGGCTTGTAGCCTTTGTGATGCCTTGATAGCGCTGACAATGATCATCAGCACACACATCAAACAAGGTATGATCTTCTCGATCGAACCATCTAACCAACTCATTATCCGTCCTAACAGTGGACACTTCTTGATGTTCAGTCCCCTTTCCGAGGCTCTTTCGCTTCTCAATCTGTGCCAAAAGCCAACTACGAGAGATGACTGCATGGGCTTTTAATAACTCCAAAGATGACGTTGCACTCATCTCACTGGATATAACACTGGTCAGATAGTCTTCTACTGGCAACTCATTTATAGCATATAGCTTCCCGTTATCAACGATCAGATGCAGTGTTCCAAGGAAGGTCTGCACCTCTTTTCGCTCCCAATGGAAATTCAAACCAATGGTAACATCATCCAAAGAGAATGATGATTCTTGATCCTTAGGAGTGAAAACAAGTTCCCTCAGATGCGCACTTTGCCATAGAATCTCCCCCTTAGAGTATTCAACAGTCTGTTCTCCTGTTATCAATTCACCATCTATCAGATAGGAACCGTTCAATCTGAAATGGATCTTTTCAGCACTAACGATGCCGACAGAAACCGTTGGCTCCTGCTTCCATGGGCTGACATTATGCTGACAAATATGCTTTATCACTTCACGCATAGCCTCATCTGACAATGAAACTTCTCGCATAATATGTTCTGCAAGAGTAGGCGTAATACGCTCAAAGTCCACCTCTCGCGGAAGAATCATCAGTCCTGCCATATCCAAACTACCTGGACTTACTAAGAACTGTTGCTCCTTTTCAGCGAAATAGCAGTCAGGACGATGCTTATAACGGGGAAAAACGACTGATATAAACGTGTCATTTGCTCGCCAAGCAACAATGTTCATCATTGGTTCTGTCTCACCTTCTTTTATTGGAAGGGCATCATACACCAAACGAAACATCTGCTCGTCATGTTCCAAAGACTTACTTATAATCGCAATAGCAGGACAAACATAATCCTTTACCAGCACTATTCGCTCGTAATCATTGATTTTTAACAGCGTCTCTGACGTCTCATAGAGTTGTTGCCAATGCTGTTGTAGCGGAAGAACTCCGCTTGTCCCTGCTTGAAAATGCAAATGATCAGGTGCACTTGCACCACATTTAGGTCCATTATAGAACACCATTAGGTGGGGATAAACCGTCAATAGCTGATGCAACAACGGATAATTAGCAGCAATTGCCTGTGGTTGATGCTTGCGAGCAGGTATGGTAAAATGTGTAGGAAGGATGGGAAAAGGATTGACAAGGATATCAAATTCCTCATTAAAAGGCAGGATTATCTGTTCAGGAGGTCGATTTTTATCACAAAGAAAGCATGGACGCAGAGCCAATGTAGCCTTATCTATCTTTGCACCTGTGCTCACCATGCGTGCAGGATTGTACTGTGCAAGCATTGAACCAACCTCACGTGTTCGTACATTCCGCAACTCTTCGAAGCGTATCTGCACCCCTTCCCACTGATGTAGTTGCTCTTTAAAGAAATCAGTTAGTCCCATTTTATATCTTTCTATTCTCCCTTTGACGTGCCAGAACCTCTATTGTTCGTAGTTGATCCTTATATAAATTATTGGCATTTACCTTCTCTATGCTCAACACAGCATCACTATTACCACCCCAACGACGACAGAGATAAAGCTCATCATAGATTCTTCCGATACGAAAACGACGACTAAAAGCCAGTCCCATGGCGTAATCTTCTCCGTAACTTGTATTAGGGAACTGTAGTTTACGAGCCAAAGGAGTAAAGAATGCACGTGGTGCTCCGAGTCCATTGATACGTAAAGCATTGTTACAACCATTATCTTCCGTCCATTCACTATGGCTTATCAGCCCCGGAGGAAGCGTATTCAAGTCGAAGTCACACATACGATATGAACCTACAATCATCGCAGCTTGCTGCTCATGAAAGGCATTAATAATGGTCTGCAGGGTATTTTCCGATGAATAAAGATCATCGCTATCCAGTTGAACTGCAAAGCGTCCGCAATGTGAATCATTGATGGCATAATTCCAACAGCCCCCTATTCCGAGGTCTGTACGCTCTGGAATGAGATGTATCAAACGATCATCTGAAGCCAAAGCATCAAGTATTTCCGTTGTTTTATCCGTTGAATGGTTATCCACAACAATAACATTAAACGGGAAATCAGTTCTTTGTGAGAGCGCTGATAAGACTGCATCACGCACCGTCTTCTCACGATTAAAGACAGGAATAACCACTGATGCTTCTACAGGGAAGTGTCCTTCAGAGAAGTCAGGATATGTGTATAGCTTCGTGTCTACCAACGCATTCAGCGCGGAGAGGTGTTTTGTAGAAGCCTGTTCCATCTCTATTTGCACCTCACGGTTGCGAGGATTAACATAATCAAACTGCTTTTCACCACTCGTACGTAGGTCATTTTCCTCCTCAGTGTACAGGAATTCATTCAGATGAAAGACCTTTCCCTGTCTACTAAGGAAGAGACGGAGTGCATACCAACCAGCAAATTGATAATCATCAGAGCCCTGTTGTGCTGCAAAATCCTTCAAAGTTTTCACATTAAGAAGTACTACTGATCCGAAATCAAAGTCATCACGGATACTACCTAACTGATAATCGATTACTGGATGCTTGACAGTCTTACCGCCTTCTACCGAATAATGATCAGCATAAACCAGTGTTGCATCCGTCGCTTCAGCCACTTGTAACATACGTTCAATAGCTTGATAGCCCAATGTAAGCGGACTTTGTTTCAGGTAAAGTAGGGCATAATCAGCTGTTGCCTGTGCCGTAATCAAACGCATTGTAGCAGAAGACAATAAGCTATCTGTCTGCAAAAGCTGTGTTCGTTGGGGCAATGTATCTACCGACATACCCTCTGCCGCCAACACATATATGTCCTTCACCATCCTCTCTTTGGACAACTGAGCTATCAGGCTGTCAACCATTGAGGCTGTTCCGTAAGGTAAGAAGCAATCAATCTGTCTTTTCTTCTCCATGTGAAAGTATTATTTATGATATGCAAAGATAATACAAAATCTGCTCTTCCGTATGAATTAGAAGGGTATTCTTTTTCCTATCTGAACTTTTTCCGTAACTTTGTGACCACAAATTAAGATACAAAGACAATCATAAGGATGGTGAAAGAGAATCATATTGACCGTGCTTTGGCTTTCATGGAACAGCTTGAAAAGTTGGGTTCACAGCTTGAAAAAGCTGACGAACAGCAGAAGTTGATGTTACAACGTATGCTGATCATGAGTCAAGAGGACAAGACTGAAACTAAAGAATATCACGAGCTGGAACAACAAAGTAAGAATCTTCAGACTATGATAGATAAATGGCGACCTATCTATAAAGAGCGTTTGAAGATGGTAAAGGAAGCTAAAGAAGCTGCGAAAAGATAACTTACAGGAAATGGAAAAGGATAACAACAAAGGTGGAATGATGAGTGTTATTGCTGCCTTGGGCGCAAATGTGCTTGTAGCAATATCTAAATTCGTTGGTTTTGCAGTATCCGGTTCAGCCGCAATGCTCAACGAATCAATCCATAGTATTGTGGATTGTGGTAACGAGATACTGTTACTTGTTGGCAACAAGCAGGCTGAAGCAAAGATAACAGACCAACATCCGTTTGGTCAAGCACGTGCAAAATACTTCTATAGCATGGTAGTTGCCATGATGTTGTTCTTTGCTGGTGGTGCTTTAGGCATCATGGAAGCAACGGAAAAGCTGTTTCATCCAGAGCATAGTGTGGAGAATACGTGGCTTGTCATGGGCATCTTAATCTTCGGTCTGATAGTTGAGACCATCAGCCTACGTGTTGCTTTCAAGGAAATCAAGGAACTCAATAAGGACAAACTATCCCTTTATAGATTCCTAAGAGAGAGCCGGCACAGTGAGATTCTAATCATTTTTGCCGAAGACAGTTGCGCTGTTATTGGTTTGTTGATAGCTCTTGGCGGAACACTTCTCAGTCATTTCACGGGTAATCCTTTCTATGATGCATTGTCTGGTGTGCTGATTGGTGTACTCCTCTGTACTGCAGCTCTCTTCCTTGCACGTGAGTTCTATAGTCTACTTATAGGAGAAAGCGTAACTGAGAATGACCTGGTGCGAATCAAGACATCATTTAATAGAAAAGAAATCAGCCGACTTATCAATGTAAAGACTGTTCATCTCAGCCCAACAGATATCCTTCTCACAGCGAAAATAGATGTAAAAAGTGAGTATGAAGCACATTCAGCTGAACTCATTAACGATATTGAAAGAGATGTACGGGCATTATTCCCAGCATACAACATCTATATTTATATTGAGACAGATAAATACAAAGAGGATTATAAACGATAAACAAATCTGCCAAAAGCCATACTCTTGAAGGAGAATTACCACATAAGGCAGAGCAATAGACTATAAAAATGGCAATGGAGACTTATTCATCAAGTTTCCATTGCCATTTCTTCATATCTACACAACCATTTGGACGAAAGGTTACACCTTCTTCTTCCAACAAATGGCGCTGTTTTATCCAGCCAGGTGCCAACCTCCCTACATTATTCACGACCCTATGACAAGGCAGTCCTTCTGACTCTGCTGCTCCATGAAGCATCCTTCCCACCAATCGGGAGTGATTTGGGCATCCCACAAGCCATGCTATCTGCCCATAACTTAACACCTTCCCGAAAGGAATAGATGCTACAACATTATATACTTCCTTACGGAAAGCCTCAACATCTACAGCCATCTAACGCTATATTGTTCACAAAGGACAAAGGACAACCAGACAGAATATTATCCATCCGACCGTCCTTTGTTATGATTAACTTTCGTTTCAGTATACCGATTAGAGCTGTGCTTCTACAGCCTTCTTCACCTCTTTGAGGTCTACTGTTGGCTCAAAACGAGCTACAACCTCACCATTTTTGTTTACGAGGAACTTAGTAAAGTTCCACTGGATATCGTTCTGTTTACGTGGTTCTGGGTTTGCCTTGTTGTAAAGATCCTCCATAATAGCAGCCAACTTCTCCTCATAAGCACCGCCAGCATAACCTTTCTCACTCTTCAACCATGTGTAGAGAGGAAGTTCATTAGCGCCATTTACCTCACTTTTCTTGAATTGTGGGAAGTCAACACCAAACTTTGCGGTACAGAACTCATGGATTTCTTCATCAGAACCAGGAGCCTGATGACCGAACTGATCACATGGAACATCAAGAATCTCAAATCCTTTATCCTTCAACTCATGGTACATAGCTTCCAATTCCTCATACTGTGGAGTGAAACCGCAGCCTGTTGCTGTGTTTACTATAAGGAGAACTTTACCCTTGTAAGCATCAAGACTTACCTCATTACCTTTCTTATCTTTCAACTTGAAATCATAAACTGTTGCCATAACTTTTCTGTTTTAATATTTATAATGTGATTTTTATTTATCTCTAAAAGAACATCTGTCAAGACTCACCATTGCGAACTGGCGGAAAGGATATAACCTCTTTTATTCTATTTACCTAAATAAATCAATAAAATAGAGTCCCCTATACTTCTCTGATAGCGCTTGTTCCACTCTCTTTCAGCCTATCGCTGTTAGAAAAGGCATGTCACCTTTTGCAGCTTTCACCACAGTCGGTGTCATGCCTCAATCTACCTAACGTTTTTATTTATCATCAAATGACACTACACATATGTGGGTGTCAAATTCATCTCGACGTTACAAAGATAGAAATAATAATCTATATCGTAGACGATTTGCGCTCTTTTTTAACATCATTTTGCACCTATCAACTACAAAAAGACGCCCGTTAAGTCCCCTTAACAGATACCTGTAAAACATAAAAAATAATCTTCAGGCATACCATGCCAACCAACCAGAATTTATTACCTTTGCATTTACAACATCTAATAGACTATAGAAATAGAACAAGAGATAATTAACAATTTCAGAAACTACAAACAAAATGAAGAACAAGAATCATTATCAAGAAGCACCAGAACATTATCTTCTATGCTACAACACCACATGCGGAAAAGCAAAAACATGTCTACACCAATTAGTTGCATGCGCAGGAATCAACAAGGACGCTGTTGTGGAATGCGTAAACCCAGCTGTCAACGAAGGAGAAAACTGTACCTATTACCAGCAAGACCACATTGTACAGATGGCATACGGTATGAAACAAACATTCAAAAAGGTACTCGCCAGCGACATCACAAGTATGCGTAGCACTCTTATAACATACTTCGGTAACGGTTCATATTACGCCCGCAGGAACGGAGAAAAAGCCATAACACCCGCTGAACAGGAATATATCAGCAGTGTGTTTAGGGACTACGGTTATGCAGAAGGAGCCACTTTCGACAGTTATAAAGACGAAGTTGAATGGTGAAGGAGCACAATACCGAAAATTACAAGCGCCTTGTAGAAAGATTACAAGCCGCTTGTAATAGTATTACAAAGGCTTGTAGAAGTATTACAAGGCCTTTGTAATTTTCTGTATCACGCTGCCTTATACTGCAATATTGCATATTCCTCCATGAGAAAACACGTATATTAGCTAATTTTTCGTTATCTTTGCAGCAACAAAACATTGAGAACGAGAATGAAAAGTGAGAAGAAATATTTGTTAGGAATGACCCTTGGTGAACTGAAAGAGGCTGCTAAGGCACTTGGCATGCCTGCTTTTACAGGTGGACAGATTGCCAAATGGCTCTATACACAACATGTGAAGAGCATTGACGAGATGACGAATATTTCAAAGGCTAACCGCGAAAAGCTGGCTGCAGCGTATGAGATTGGTTGCAAAGCTCCCATCGATGCGCAGCATTCTAAGGACGGAACGATAAAATATCTCTTTCCAACTGACAACGGAAAGTTTGTAGAAACTGTATACATCCCTGAAGAAGACCGGGCTACACTATGCGTTTCTTCACAAGTAGGATGCAAGATGAACTGCTTATTCTGCCAAACAGGAAAGCAAGGTTTCGAAGGTAGTCTGTCAGCAACGGATATCCTTAACCAAATATACTCACTCCCTGAACGTGACAAACTGACGAACATTGTCTTCATGGGACAAGGAGAACCCATGGACAATCTAGACAATGTGTTGCGCACAACAGAGATAATGACTGCCGACTTCGGCTATGCCTGGTCGCCAAAGCGTATCACGGTCAGCAGTGTTGGCATAAAAGGGAAACTTAAAAGATTCTTGGAAGAGAGCGATTGTCACGTTGCCATCAGTCTACACTCACCACTCCATGATCAGCGTTCAGCCTTGATGCCAGCAGAAAGAGGTATGTCCATAGAGAGCATTGTGGAACTTTTACGCAACTATGACTTCTCTCATCAGCGCCGACTGTCATTTGAATACATTGTTTTTAAGGATGTCAACGACTCCGAAGAGCATGCGAAGAGCATCGTAAACCTGCTCAAAGGGTTAGACTGTCGTATCAATTTGATACGCTTCCACCCTATCCCTAACATTCCATTGCATGGATGTGACGACCGAAAAATGGAGGTTTTCCGCAATTATCTGACGCGTCATGGGATATTCACAACCATCCGTGCCAGTCGCGGACAGGATATCTTTGCCGCCTGCGGACTGTTATCAACAGCTAAAAAGATAGCTGATGAGCGTCGGTAAACAATATTTCTCCTGCCTGTTACTGCTCACTTTACTTCTAACAGTGAGTAGTTGCAATATCAACAAGGGTCAGCCCGTCAGTGGAGGGAAGCCTTATGAAGTGGTTGTCGTAGGCGATCAGGACAGTATTGTGACGAAAACGCTTAGTGCTCCAATACCAGATCTGGTACGGAAAGAGGCATCATTCGATGTTATACAGGTAAGAAAACTGAGGCCGAACGACTTAAACCGTCTCTCACATGCCATCGTTACGGTCACTATTGACCCACAAAAAGGGAAAAATATACAGCTGACTACAGAGCGTGATGTAGATGTTCAGAAGCAAGTAATTGTGCATATTACAGTGCCGAACACAACTGTTCTTCGCCTTTTTATGGAGAGAAACGGAAGCAGACTGCGCAACTATCTCAATAAATTCGAGATAGAAAGAGCACAAGAAGCACTTGCAAGCCATCATAACAAGACTGCAGAAGAAGCCATTCAGAAGATGTTTGGCGTGCAAATGCTCATCCCTGCTGAGATGAAAGCAAGTAAAAAAGGAAAGAATTTCCTTTGGTTTTCACAAGAAGACGGTGCCAACAGTGTCAACATATGCCTATATCGGGCAACAGATATAGACTTCAAACATCAAAGAGACAGTGTTATGCGCATCAACATACCAGGTGAACATGACGGTATGTACATGCAAACTGCATCACTTACAACCGTACATATAAACCCAGGAAAGTCCATAACAAACTGGGGGACATGGGAGATGAAGAACGATGAGATGGGTGGTCCCTTCGTGGCTTACCACCCCATAGGTACAGATATCACTGCTGAAGTATTCGTTTTTGCACCCAACAAATCAAAAAGGAATCTCCTTCTAAAAGCAGAAGCAGCCCTATATACTCTTAAAAACAAAAGAGATAAAAAGGCAAAGTGGTAAAAAAGTAAAAGAAATAAAGGCTAAAAAGCTGAAGAGAAAAAGACAAATAAAGACATAATAAAAGATAAATTCATACAAGATAAAGCAATGAACGAAAACAAAAAGATCCGTGTGGCGATAACACATGGGGATACAAACGGAATCGGATACGAACTAATATTCAAGACTTTTGCGGAGTCGGAGATGCTAGAACTCTGTACTCCTATCATCTATGGCTCACCAAAGGTGGCTACATATCACCGTAATGCCCTGGACATAGAGGCAAACTTTACGATTATCAATAATGCCTCAGAAGCTCAAGAAGGCAGACTCAACCTGCTACCTGTCTTTGATGAGGAGATAAAAGTAGAATTCGGTGTACCTTCAGAAGAGTCTGGTAATGCAGGATTGAGAGCTATTGACTGTGCACTGGAGGATTACAGAAAGGGCCTTTTTGATGTTTTAGTGACCGCGCCTATTGATAACAACAACCAATTCCACTTCAGTGGGCAGAGCAGATACATAGAAGATCATCTCGAAACAGAGGGACAAGGATTGTCAATCCTCGTAAACGACGAGCTACGTGTAGCTCTTGCCACACGTAATCTACCACTGCGTCAAGTGTCTGAGTCGCTCTCTAAGACGAGTATCATCAATAATGTGACGACACTTTTCCAAAGTTTACGCCGTGACTTCCGCATCTCTTGCCCTCGCATAGCCCTACTTGGCTTAAACCCAAAGGCTGGAGATAACGGACTACTAGGCTCAGAAGAGATGGAGATTATCGCTCCCGCCATTGACGAACTCGTAGAGAAAGACATTCAGGCATTCGGTCCTTATGCTGCAGACACCTTCTTTGGATGTAACGAAGCAGAGGAGTTTGACGGCGTATTAGCGATGTATTACGAACAGGGATTGTCTCCATTCCGGACACTTTCAGCATCTCCTGGCATCAATTACACCGCCGGATTACCACTCGTTCGCACTGCTCCGGAGCTTCCTAATAGCCTGTCTATCGCTGGAAAGGGTATTGCTGATGAGCAAAGTCTTCGTCATGCAATCTATTTAGCCATAGATATTTTCCGCAACAGAGCTGACTATGATGCCCCAATGGGTAACCCTTTACCAAAGTTGTATAAGGAGAAACGAGATGAAAGTGACAAGGTTCGTTTTGCTATTCCTCGCAAACGGGAAGACCGCACACCGCAATCTGAAAACGAGAAAGAAGCACACTAAAGTGCTGTTCTCACTGTAACGTATAGAGAAAGCAAAGGAAGTTCATGAACAAGAAGTATCAAAATGGCTTTTTCATCTTTGGTTTAGTTGTGCTTATCATCATGATAACACAACTTGACTTTGCTGACGTATGGCATAATATCCAACATGCTGGCTACTGGTTCTTCGCTGTTGTTATCCTATGGGCTTTCCTTTATCTATTCAATACAGCTGCTTGGTTTACCATCATTCGTAGTCAAACCAAGGATAAAACAGATAAGAAAAAAGTCTCTTTCCACTGGCTTTATAAGGTTACAGTCTCTGGATTTGCACTCAATTATGCAACTCCCGGTGGGCTGATGGGCGGAGAGCCCTATCGCATCATGGAACTTACGCCTAAGATTGGAGCAGAACGTGCCACATCATCCGTACTGCTCTATGCCATGACACATATCTTTAGCCACTTCTGGTTTTGGCTTCTTTCGATATTCCTTTACATCTTTACCCAGCCAATAAACCTCTTTATGGGCACTATGCTCACTGCTGTTGGAGTGTTCTGTGTGTCCGCTATCTGGTTCTTCCTCACTGGTTACAAGAAAGGATTGGCTGTACGAGTGATGAATATAGTACGCCATCTCCCTCTTATCAAGAGATGGGCAGAACCTTTTATAGAGAAACATAAGGAACAACTGGACACTATTGACCAGCAAGTTGCATCATTACACAATCAGAATCCACGTACTTTCTTGATGGTTGTATCGCTGGAATTGGCTTGCCGCATATGTAGTGCACTGGAGATTTTCTTTGTTCTTCTGGTCCTCATGCCAAGCGTTAACTACATTGATTGTATCCTTATCCTTGCTTTTACCTCGCTCTTTGCCAACATGTTATTCTTCATTCCGCTACAGTTAGGCGGTAGAGAGGGCGGATTTCTCATGTCTGTTACGGGCTTAGGGCTCAGTACAAGTGCTGCAGTCTTCGTTGCTTTAATCGTCCGCATACGCGAATTAATATGGACAGCCATAGGGTTGTTACTGATAAAAATGGAAAAGAGGAAATCTGAATGATTTCCTCTTTTTTTTCAATTCATTACATTAACACCCACTACCATCAATCTTACAGGATGGAGCAGTATCCCCTTCACCCAACTGACTATAGTTGCGGAAGTTCTGCTCCAGCTTCTCTACCGTGTTTGCACCCGACAGAAGATTATGATATTTACCATCCACCTCTATCAAAAGAGTTGGGAAACTCTCTACACCAAAACTATCAGACTTCTTGAAATCATCCTCTGCGAGAGTCTTATTGTCCCAATTATTTTTCAGTTCTGACGCATATTTATCTGCATCAACACCCAGATTCCGTGCAATATCTACAAAGATTTCTGGTTCGTTTAAATCCTTTCCATCTATGTAAAATGCCCTTTGGACTTCATAAATGAACTCCCCCCACTGCGTTTTTGGAAGCATCTCACGTACCAATGCAAAAGCTATCGCGGGTTTAACGGAATCCATCTTCAGATTACCTGCAGCCAATTGCCTTTCATAAGCGTCCCCAAAAGGCACACCATAATATCTTGTTATACGTGCATTTGATTCCTTAACATGCTCCAACATAGAAGCTTTTATTGTCTCACCACCTACGAACAATCCTCCAGAATACATCTCAAGGGAGATCTCGGGGTGATTCTTCAAGAACTTAGAGAAGACAGACTCGAAACCATAACACCAACCACAATAGGTGTCAAATACATAAATTACTCTCATACTCAATAAGATTTATTCTATCAATCATTACTTATTGCACAAAAAGTGTACCACGAAAAGCTATCCCCTCCACCCGTTTCCTCCTCAACAAGAAGCTTAAAAAGAATGTAAAATGACGATAATCCTCAATAGTAAAACTATATTACAAAAGTTAAAAGGTCATGACAAGCAAAACAGGAAGATATTGGACTTTTACGGATTCATAACTATCACAAAACCAAACAGTTACAAACAGGCTTTCAAAAGGGCATGTTTTGCATTGTAAAAGGGCACCTTTTACACGTCAAAAGGGCACCTTTTACATTGCAAAAGGGCATCTTTTGCAACACAAAAGACGCCCTTTTAAAAATCAATTAGGAAAATATTTCACAAAGAGAGCATTTATTCCTTTTGGGATTCACACACTATTAAGACCAAAGAGACCCATTAAGCAGATTCATTCACCGACTTTCCATCCTCTGAAAGTGCACATAAGAAGTTGTTAAAGTCTGCCAAAGTTGCAGTTTTTACAAATATAATAAGTAAATTTGTCAGTCAAATGAATACAACAGAACTACAAAGAATCAAACAAAGATATAACATTGTAGGTAACTGTGATGGGCTTAACAGAGCATTAGATGTTGCCCTTCAAGTTGCACCTACAGATTTATCAGTACTGATTATCGGCGAGAGTGGTGTCGGTAAGGAGATTATTCCCCGTATCATCCATGACAACTCGCCACGTAAGAGAGAGAAATATTTCGCCATAAACTGTGGATCTATCCCTGAAGGGACTATCGATAGTGAACTGTTCGGGCATGAGAAAGGCTCTTTCACAGGTGCTATTGGTGAAAGTGAGGGTTATTTTGGCATCGCCAACAAGGGAACAATCTTCCTTGATGAGGTTGGAGAATTACCCATGGCAACGCAAGCGCGACTGCTTCGTGTACTGGAAACAGGCGAATATATACGTGTTGGAGGACAAGAAATACGCAAGACTGATGTCCGTATTGTCGCTGCAACCAATGTAAACATGCGCAAAGCCATCAGTGAAGGTAAGTTCCGCGAGGATCTTTTTTACCGTTTGAACACTATTCCAATCCAAATACCGCCACTCCGTGAACGTGGTGAAGACATCATTTTACTCTTCCGTCTCTTTGCAATGCAGATGGCAGAGAAATACAGATTGCCTAAGATTACACTCACAGATGAAGCACGTCAGATACTTCTTCAGTATAAATGGCCTGGAAATGTACGCCAATTAAAGAACATAACAGAACAAATGTCTGTCTTAAGTGAGAAGCGCGAGATTGATGCAGACACCATATTGCACTTCATTCCACGTGATCAAGACAGCACACAATTGGCCCCCATACAGAACAATGGCGCTCACAGCTACGAGAGTGAGCGTGAGATTCTATATAAAATTCTCTATGAGTTACGTGGCAATGTCAGTGACTTGCGACGTGATCTGACCAATGTTCGCAAACAATTAGAGGAAAACAGACAACTCAACGGTGCAAACGGCTTCCAAGCAGCTGCACCAACAACGTCTAATTTACCATCTGCTCCGACTAAACCAGGCATCAGATCACCTGAACCTATCGAACATATAGTGGATGCGGAGGCGGAAGAAATATCCGAACCAGAGACCCTTAACCTTAACGACATAGGCAAACTTCTGGTTGAAAAGGCCTTAGAGCGTAATAACGGCAACAGGAAAAAGGCTGCACAAGAGCTTGGTATCAGTGACAGAACACTATATCGACGCATCAAACAATACGGATTAGAAAACGATTAAGACAAGCAAAACAATAAGGAAAAACTTATCCCTCTATAGCCAAACATAAGATGAAGATAGGAAAAAACATAAATACAACACGCCATCTAACGTGGACTGTAACAGCCATCTGCCTGCTCCTGCTGGCTGCATGTAGCGTATCTTACAAGTTCAATGGCGCAAGTATCGATTATAATAAGGTACATACCATCCAGATTTCGGACTTCCCTATCCGCTCAACCTACGTTTGGGGACCTATGGGACCTATGTTTAACAACCAACTAAAAGACGTTTTTGCAAATCACACACGCCTCCAGCAGGTTAAACGTAATGGTGACTTAAAGATTGAAGGTGAGATAACCCAATACCAGCAACGTAACAAGAGCGTATCAAGTGAAGGCTACTCCGCACAGACAGAACTGTCTATCACTGTCAACGTACGCTTCACTAACAATACGAACCATAAAGAAGACTTTGAACGTCAGTTTACTGCTACATCAAGTTATGAGACAACCAGGAACCTGAACTCAGTACAAGAAGAGCTCGTAACACAGATGGTGAAAGACTTGACGGACCAGATTTTCAATGCAACAGTTGCTAATTGGTAAGCTATCCCATAACAACATCAACACTTATCAACACTAACTCAGCATATGGATATTGCCTATCTCATTAACCATCCAGAAAACCTGAACAAAGAAACTCTGTACGATTTACGGAGCTTGCTTGCTCTTTACCCCTACTATCAGCCAGCACGTATCCTCTTACTACAGAATCTCTTCCTGCTTCACGACCCTACATTCGACGAAGAATTGCGTCGTGCAGCAATGTATATAGCAGACCGTCAGATATTGTTCAACCTGGTAGAAGAAGCTCATTACCAGCTAATTCCACAACAAAAGCAGAAAGGAAACAATGCACAAGAAGCTATAACAACAGATACTGAATACCTCAAAGCCAACGAAGACAGGACCACTTCCCTCATAGATGACTTCCTTGAGCAAATTCCAGAGGAGGAGATACCTGCAGATACACAAGTACATCGGAAGCCAACTCCAGCCGATGCAACTATAGACTACGTCGCTTATCTACTTGAAAGTGAGAATGAACAAAAACAAGAGACCATCCCTCAGCTGAAAGGTCAGGAACTTATAGATGACTTTATCAACAAAGAAAATGGTAAAATCACACTACAAGAAGAGACAGAATACGAACTTGAAGAAGCTGATTCTGCCGAAGAGGCTGAGAATGAGGATACTGGTTACTTCACAGAGACCCTTGCTAGGATTTATATTAAACAAGGAAGATATTCTAAAGCATTGGAAATTATTAAGCGATTAAATTTGGTTTATCCGAAAAAAAATCGTTACTTTGCAGACCAAATCCGTTTTTTAGAGAAACTGATAATAAACAATAGTAAAAAATAAAACAAGAAAAATGTACACGTTATTCGTTATTCTTATCGTGGTAGCATCACTCATGATGATCGGAATCGTATTGATTCAAGAGTCAAAGGGTGGTGGTCTCGCATCAAACTTCTCATCTTCTAATGCCATAATGGGAGTCCGCAAGACCACAGATTTCATAGAAAAGGCAACATGGGGATTAGCTATTGCCATGGTTGTCATCAGCGTAGCAAGTGCTTACGTAGCTCCTTCAGCAACAACTGATGAGAGTGTTATAGAGAAAGCAGCTACAGAAGGCAATACAACCAACCCTAATAACCTTCCTAACTTTGGTGCAAGTCAGCAGAAACAAGCTGCTCCTGCTGCACAGAAAGGTGGTGCAACACAGGCTCCAACAGCCCCAGTAGCCCCTGCAAAGTAAAAGGATAAAATAAAAAAAGTACGGGAATTATTTGGTCAATTCATTTAAAACCCGTACCTTTGCACTCGCTTTTAAGCAATAACCAAATACGGTGGATGTAGTTCAGTTGGTTAGAGCGTCAGATTGTGGTTCTGAATGTCGTGGGTTCGAGTCC
>NZ_BAJX01000004.1 GCF_000613925.1 Prevotella histicola JCM 15637 = DNF00424 | reverse complement strand
TAACTTTCAGAAACTGTAAACATATTTTCCCACACGAATAGACTATCCTATCAAGAGATCTTCAGTTGGATATTTGATAGGGAATGTGCTGTCTTCTTAGAGATAAACTTTGATGAATCTGTCAGCAACAGGGAAGCTATAACGAAAGTTACTGTCACTGCCTTCACTCTATATTCTTCTACAACATTTTGATATTAAGCAGCTTATACGAAGTGTTAAACATGACAGGAAAGTAGTTTTAAACCTTTTTAGGGTTATTAAGAGTCGTCTCTTGGCTAAATAAAATATAGAAAGTAGAGAACAATCTCTTGGGGACTTTGGTCGAGACAAGCCATGAGTTGATAGCCTCTGACCTGCCCCAACAGTCATAATTAGACCCGAATTGATTGAGAGAAAAAGCGTTCTCTGTATCAATCCGGGTCTTCTGTGTTATCCCGAGATCCTTTACCTTGGACCAATCGGCTTTACCGTGTTGTATTGTTGTTACCCTCTAAGGGTGAGACGTCAGCATATTACCACATCTCTTTACTTGATTCTCTCAAGTAGTTCCTGTGGTATTTTAGGCATAGCTCCATTCTGTGTACAGACATATGCACTCACTTCCACAGCCAATCTGTGAGCCTCTGTTATCGACATTCCAGCCAATATAGCCGATGTGAATGCCCCTGTAAAGGAGTCACCAGCACCAACCGTATCGGCAACATTGACTTTCGGAGTCTCTTGGAATGACTGTACGTTTGGTGCAAAGACGTATGAACCGTTTACACCACAAGTCAGAACAAGCATGTCAAGGTTGTATTTGCCCAACAAGAGCCAACACTTGTTCTCAATATCAAGCCCTGGATAGCCAAAGAGACGCCCAATCGTAATAAGTTCCTCATCATTAATCTTGAGGATATTTGCTTGATGAAGCGAGTTAGTAATAATCTCTTTCGTATAGAAATTCTGTCGGAGGTTGATATCAAAGATCTTCAAACAATCCTTAGGAGTAGCCTCCAAGAACTTCTGAATAGTCTGTCGACTCACGCTACTACGCTGTGCCAAGGAGCCAAAGCATACAGCCCGACAGTTTTTAGCAGCCTCTTCAATCTCTGGAGTGAATGGAATGTTATCCCAAGCCACACCTTCTTTAATATCATAAGTTGGCACACCCTCCTCGTCCAGTTCAACCTGAACCGTTCCTGTTGGGTAGTCAACCTGTGGCATAATGTACTTAACTTCTTTTTGATCGAACTTCTCAAGCGTCTCTTTACCAAGTGCATCGTTCCCTACAGCACTGATAGCAAGAGTGTCATGACCAAACTGACCAGCATGATAAGCGAAGTTTGCCGGTGCACCACCAATCTTCTTTCCTTCAGGAAGACAATCCCATAATGCCTCTCCGAGGCCGACTATTACTTGTTTCATATCTTATTTTATTTGTGATTCATCTTTGGAATATAAGTAAAGAGGTACAGAACGCCTATTGCCATGATTGCTACTGCACCAATTTGTCCTAATGCGTCACTGGCAAATCCCATAAAGAGAGGGAAGATAGTACCACCGAAAAGCCCCATAATCATCAATCCACTTACTTCATTCTGCTTATCAGGAACACTCTGCAAGGCACGTGCAAAGACCATTGAGAACACGTTACTATTCCCATAACCAACGAGAGCAATAGCGATGAAAAGGACCGTTTTTGACGTCCCGACAGCCAGTCCAAGCATTGACAGAGCCATCATTGTGATGGATATGATGAAGAATACCTTGTTGTTCATCACTCTTAAGAAGAATGAACCCGTAAGACATCCAAGCGTACGGAATATGAAATAAAGTGAAGTAGCAAATGCCGCATCATTCAAAGTCATCCCCAATCGTTCCATAAGGATCTTAGGTGCAGTGGTATTGGTACCAACATCAATCCCCACATGGCACATGATACCAAGGAAACTCAGCAATACGATAGGTTTACCCAACAAACTTAAGCATTGCATGAAAGAACTTGCTTTACCCTCAATAGGTTCTTCCTCAATAGGAGTTGAGAAGAGTAAGAGGGTGGCAAGGATACCAATTACAAGATATATAGGGAAGAGAACACGCCATCCAAGACCAAAGGCTGGAATGCTTGCTTGTGCTCCCCACATTGCAAGATAAGGTGCCATGAAAGAGGCTATAGCCTTAACAAACTGTCCGAAAGTTAGTGTTGATGCAAAATTTCCACCTTTCATGACTGTTGCAACCAATGGGTTCAACGAGGTTTGCATCAACGCATTACCGATACCCAACAGTGAAAAGGATACGAGCATCAAGCCATACGACTCCCCAAAGACTGGTAACAGGAGTGAAAATAATGTTATTATCAAGCTGACCAACACTGTCTTCTTTCGTCCAATCTTGTTCATCAGCATACCCGTTGGCACAGAGAATATGAGGAACCAGAAGAAAACGAGTGAAGGAAAGACGTTGGCTGTTGCGTCAGTCAGGTGAAGATCATCTTTTACATAGTTGGATGCAATACCTACCAAATCAACAAAGCCCATTGCAAAGAAGCAGAGCATAACAGGTAGTAATGCGAGTTTATTGGTTTTCGACATAACATTTAAATTTTTAGTTTATATAGATAACTGTTTCTAATTGCGATGGCAAAGGTAGCCGCTTTTAGTAAAAGAGAGTGGAAAAATCCGTTCATTGACCGCAACAAATGTTTCTGCTACAGAGAAATTGTGTATCAATGAGAGGCTTTTCCTTACTCTTTTTATTGTTTTAAAGCATGGATCTTTACCTTACATCCTTTCGCAATTACATTATCATAAGGTTTTGTTGGGAAGACCAGATTGGTCATTGACAGCTTACCATCAGCATCGAAGGCTTCTATACTACTACGATCGACAAAGATATTAAGTGCCTTGACAGCACCGTAGGTTGGTGCAACAGTCTTTGCTTTGAAGTCATTGTTGAAGTCAGATAGCCCACTCTCGTTGCGATCCATACTAAAAGTACCTGCCTTACCATCATAAACCATTGTCACATTCTCACCTTTGTCGTTGCTTAACACGATGGAAGCGTTGTTTTTTATATTCGTAACCTCCAACCAAGTAGCCGCCTGTAATCTACCAGAAGGCTTCTGTTCAAAGGCTGCAAACACTTCCGGAGAAGGCTTTATGGTAACGTAGTCCTCACCATTATAGTTAAACAGCCCCATCTCTCGTGGTAGTCCATTGGCTGAACGGAACTGTTGTGTAGGGACTTGGTTGGCATATTGCCAGTTACTCATCCATGGAAGAACGACAATTCTACCATCAGGAGCATTGCTGAAAGATACTGTAGCGTAATGGTCTTTACCATAATCCATCCACTTTGTTACTTCAGGCTTTGACGCACAAGTAAACTTATGACCATCGAAAGTGCCGACAAAGTACTGTGTAGCACTACCGCCAAAGGGGCCACCAGGATTGATATTACAGATGAGAACCCACTTATCACCAACCTTTAACAGGTCAGGACACTCCCATACACCACCATGATTACCATATCCTTCACCAAAATTACTCTCATATTTCCAGTCCTTCAGATTCTTTGAACTATAGATATTCATCTGTTGACCAGCCGCAAGAATAAGGATCCATTGCTTTGTATCTTCATGCCAGAACACGTTTGGATCACGAAAATCAGGGACATCACTGGTAATAATAGGATTGTCTACGTATTTATTGAAGGTCTTGCCATTATCAGTACTGTAGGCAATGCTCTGCGTCTGTGATGCTCCTGCTGAAGTATAGAATGCTATAACAACATCCTTACCGAAACCTGCTGTATTGTCTTTGTCCACAACGCAACTGCCACTAAAGATTGTTCCAAGTGCATCAGGTTGGATGGCTTCACCCTGATAGGTCCAGTGCATCAAGTCTGTTGACGTACTATGAGCCCAATTCATGTTCTCCCATTGCGAACCAAATGGGTTATATTGGTAGTAAAGATGCCATACCCCATCCTTATAAAACATTCCATTAGGGTCATTCATCCATCCGTATGCTGGTGTATGATGATAGATGGGACGAAACTTCTCACGATTAGTTGTATCGAACTTACTTGTTTCCTTGAAATCTTTCCAGCAAGCAAAGTTCTCTATAAGACCTGTTGTTCGCTTGTCACCAGTAAGTTGTATGTCGAGAAGAACATCGCCTCCGAATTCGCTTACATCAAGCGGAACAGTGTAGTCTGTCTTGTTAACAGAGAGTTTACAGTTGAATTCCTTAACTACTTGGTTATCTTTAATAACACGAATGTGAGCAATACCCTCGCTCTCTTCTACAGGAAGGAGGATGTATTTCTCCGTTGTCTTCACGCGTTTCATCGCGTGATTCTGGCTAAGAAACTTTTGTCCAAACATAAAACCTGTACTTGTAAAGAGGCATACCGCCAGTGTTATAATCTTTTTTATCATTGTAGGTTCTCTATTAGTAATTCGGTTTTCGCCGATAAAGATACGTATTATTTCTATAATTAAGGTATAAATACACTCTTATTTACACCTCTGAAATATGTTAGCTATACCTCTTCGGTTTACTTACCCTTAGGTTTAGATCTTAAAAAAGCCAACCCTTTTAGAACTATCTACTTAACGATAATTCCAAAAGAGTCGGTCCTTTTCTGTTAATAATGACTGACAGTAAGGTCGCTTATATCAATCTTTCCGCCATAATTATTTATGCTCCAGCAGTTCTTCTGTGTACCATAGATGCGGTTTGTATAGCTGCATACGTCGTTGATATACATAACGGAAACACTGTTATCCGTGTAAATAGTGACATGATAAATATTATCAGCAGGACGAGAGAAGTTATATCCGTCAGCTCCTGCAATGAATCCCATTCCTGCTTTGCCTTCCTGCTCGAAATTAATCTTACGTGTATTGTCATTCTCAGGATTAACAACCATAGAGTAATACTTCTCAGAATCACTTCCACGGACGAGGGAAATGCCGAACTTATCAGTGTTGGATGCAGTCTTCACTGTGAAGGATATCTTGTTGTGATAGCCCAAGCGGTCGAAGAGAATATAGGAATCTCCTGTGAGTGTGAATCCGTTATTGGTCTTTTCAACACCATTCTCACTCTGTCCTACAAGCTTTACTTCCTGCTTTTGACTATATTTTTCGTTGATACCCTTTACCTCTCCGAGTGTTAATGTACCGTCTTCATGCTGAACAAGACGATGTGCTACGAGATTTCCTGCCCATTCTGGTTCGTTAGGAGCAGCTCCAACAGCTGTATTATCTCTGCCTGGACGGGTTGGACACCAGCCCCAAATATATCGGTTTTGTCCATCTGATGCTGTCTTCCCAGCATAGAAGGCACGGCTATCTAAGAAGCTTCATGGCTATCAGGCCAACGACCAGCATCATTCAGCGTACAAGCTTTCAACTCATCGAGACTTCTTCCTTTGAAGTACTGTACACGACGGATTGCAGAATGCTTCTCACTATAAACAAGATACCACCAGTCACCCATCTTAAAGACATCTGGACACTCATAGAAACGGTCCCACATCATGGTCATGAAAGTACCTGCATGAGTCCAATTCTTGAGGTCAGGAGAAGTGAACTCTGCCAAATGGCCTTTACTTCCTTGCTGTGTTGCCACTAACATGTGCCATTTATTGTCATCACCTTTAAATACAAATGGATCACGGAAGTCGTCTCTACTATATCCATAGTCACTTCCCTTCAGACGGAAGGTATGATTTTTAGTCCATACTTTGAAGTCAGGAGAAGTAGCCATCATAACCATTTCTCCGTAGTCTGATGCTGAAGCTTGTGTCCGATGCCCTGTATAGAAGGTATAATAAAGTCCGTCGGCATCATTATAAACAGTAGAACCTGTTCCCAATGCTGCATCTTGCTCATTGAGTCCACCACAATGAATTAACTCACCCAAGGACTCATAGTTAGCTATGTCCTTTGTTGACACCCCCCAAATAGGGTGAAAAGTACCTGCAGGGTTAGGGCGGAAGTCCTGAAGATAGAGGATCTTGAAGTCTTTTGCTTTAGGATCAAAGAAAGGCATAGGGTCTCCAACATAACCAACTTCTGGCTTATAGTACGTTTTTTGTCCGCTTTCATCGGTAGATTGGAAGTAAGTTGTAGTGTTCCAATCCTTCTCTTCTGCAGCAACATTGTTATCACTGCAGCCCGTCAGAGGGGCTACAGTGCATGCGACAAGTGCAAACGAATATAATATTGTCTTCATATAAAACCGTTATTTTAATTGTTCATAAGATAATTAAAGGCATTCATCGTCATCTTACCGATGTTGTCATGATAATGAGAAGGCACCTCATCGATACTATACCAGTCGTAACAACCAGATCCAATGCAAAGGATTTTACCCTTAGAACCTGTTGCAGGGAACTCCCAAGCAACGATAGCACCGTCGCCACCATAGGCAATATCTTGCGCTCCTGTCTCTGTACGCCACTTGTTATAGTCGGCATAACCACCCCAGTCTGCGCCAATGTGCCACTGTGCAGTAGAGTTTGTTATTCGATAACCAGCGTCACAGGTATACACAGCATTAGGTTCTCCTGTCTTCATGATGAGTCCTTGGAAGAGTGGATGATTCGTATGTCCCTGAATAAAGAAGCTCCATGGAGAATTAACCTTCTCCGCATCAGCCTCTTTACCGCCCCAACAATTGTTTGGGGTAGCATTGTTTGCTACAGCTCCGAGTTCTGCTGGCATATTGGTTGCATAACGAGTGAAGAGGAATGAGCCACCATTATTATAATAATCGCGTAATGCTACAGAGGCATTCACTGCTTCTGGTGCCGCACGTTCGAATGCTTCCTTCCCATCAACACCACCATCTTTGTGATAGTGCCACCATATAACCTTACACTCACTAAGGTCTATAGTTCCGTTCTTTATATCACTAAAGGAGACATAAAGAGAATTTGGAATATTCTGTAACATCCACTTACATGCTGTAAGTTCCTCTATATTGAGTTCATTCATCGTTGCTGGGAGTCCAACAAAGACAGCTTTTGGTTTACCTATTGCTGTTACTGTCACGGTGTAAGATGCCGTTGCCGTGTTATTTGTGACGGTGTAGACAACAGGATTAGTGAAGTCTGTGGCGACACCTGACCCTGGACTAATAGATGCATTGGCACTGAAGGTGATAGATGGTGTAAGTGAATGGAGATTGAGAGAGTTTGGAACATAGACAGATATGGTCTTGTTAGCCTCATCAATAACGCCATTATAGATACCGTTTATCTTGAAAGAGGTAATCTTTGCCTCGTCTCTCATAACCTTTACGGTCCAATCAAGGTACACATCACCATTCTTAATACGGATAACCTGTGGAGCTATCATATTAAGTTTGTCACCTTCTTTAATATTACTAATAGCTCCTTGGCTTATTGAAAGTTTGGAGACTGTCATATTGGTGACATCATAAGTCTCAGGAACTCGTACTGTAATTGTACGTGAAGTCTTATCTACAATACCCTGATAGTCATCTAATTTGATATTTTCAACAGAGCAATGCCCGTCAAGTTGCAGGTCAGATACATTATCACTACTGCAGCTGCCTAATGCCAAAAGGGCTATTAAAGCAACGAAAAATGTTATTATCTTAGTCTTCATGATTACCATTGTCCAATGTTTTGTTTGTAATGTCCGTTAGAAGCAGCAATCTGTGCGTATGGGATTGGTAAATATTCATTCTTGTTTTTGGTGAAGTGAGCATTCGTATAGATAGAACAATGGCTCGCTTCCTCTGCAAAATACTTATTCAGAACAATATCAGCTTCCCCCCATCTAACGAGGTCGAAGAAGCGTTCTGACTCCATTCCCATCTCCAGACGACGTTCCATCTTTATGATGTTGAGTGCTTCTGTCTGGTTATATGTTCCCGAATAAGGCATAATATTCATCCTTACACCATAATCACTTTGGTAGTTACTGATAGCTCCAGTACTCTGTTTAGCACGATTACGGATCTCATTAACGATATTGATAGCCTCATTAATTCTACCATCGTTCAATTGAACAAGTGCTTCTGCCCGTTCTAATAGCACGTCAGCATAACGGAATACGATGCGATTCTCTGACGTTCCCCACCAAGCTCCTTTCTTTAAATAAGGACTTTCTGGGTCTACATTCTGCTTTAATGTTACGTAATAGCCATACAAACCATTACTTCTACTCCAAGTTGCACTTTGATCCATGATGAACTTAGGATTGAATTCATAGGGCAACCCTGGTATACCTACCGTCAAGAAAAGACGTGGATCAGCATAATCGGTTGTCTTATCATAGTCTTTAGTATTGAAAGTTCCGATGTAAGGATGTCCATTGGCATCTGTACGATAGGCATTAACCAGATTCTGACTAGGCTTATAGAAGTCACATCCACCGTCTGTAACACCTGGAATATTCGGAACAATAAGACCATAACTCCAATTCAAATTACCATTTTTAGTACCATCATTGATGGAATATTGCATTGCCCAAAGGCTCTCCTTACCATTTTCATACTGTGGTTCAGGGCGGAAGTTATTGTGGAAGTCACTCTCCAAACCATATCCACCAGCTGAATAGATAGCAGGATCACTGAATTGTATAGCTTTTAATAGGTCATCTTTAGAGATACTTGTCACTTCATTCGTATTCTCATTGTCTTGATGATAAGCTTTATACATATAAACTTTCGTGAGGAAAGCTGCAGCAGAAGCCTTTGTTGGGCGTCCCTTGTCAGCCTGATGTACAGGAAGATTGTTGTAGGCTTCCATCAAATCATCAATGATAACCTGCCATCCTTGATCATTAGTGTACTCACGGTTAGACAATGTATTATACTGGGCCGCTGTTAAGTTTGCATCAATAATGAATGGAATGTTCTTATACAAGCGCTTTAAAAGGAAGTGTGCATAGGCACGAAGGAACTTCATTTCTGCAAGACGCTCACTCTTCTTGGGATAAGAAGAAGCATCGACTTGGTCTAGAAGTGATATGGCTGTATTCACACGTGAGATACAATTATACAAACGTTGCCACATATCACTAATATTCCAGTTAGTTGTTAATACACCTTGTTCTATCTCTAGCTGATGGAATACATCACCATCACTGGTACCATTGCCACCTTTATAGGCATCATCACTGCGCACATCAAAGTTCCACATAGAGAAAGAGGAATTGATATCTTCTGCTGAAATAAAGATTGCATAAGCCGAGATAACCAAATTATCTACATATTTGGGGTCCTTAACCTGCTCATCACTCAACGTACCCTGAGGCTTTTGATCATCCAGAAAGTCCGAACAACTCGTCATGCCTAACGTCGCTAGCATAAGCACTATATATATTATCTTTTTCATATTGTTATCAGATATTATCTATTAAAATGTTACGTTGATACCAAAAGTGATGTTGAGAGGAATTGGATAACCGTAGTTGGGGTTCTCAGGGTCAACACCTGTAAAGCTCTTACTATGGATTGTCAGCAGATTCTGTGCACTGATATAGAAACGCATACGCTGCATAGCGAGCCGGCTGGCTACGCTGTTAGGGAGGTTGTAACCTAACTGAATGGTGCGAAGCTTCAGATAAGAGCCATTCTCAACCCAGTAAGATGACACACGCTTCTCATTGTTATTGTCAGATAATGATAGTGCAGGAATATTGCTTCCAGGGTTAGTTGCGCTCCAAGCTTCTGTCAAACGCTTTCCTTTGTTCAAGAATCCAATGTTCAAACCAGCCCAGATATCTGTCTCACGCTTTAAGTCCGAGATAACATCTACACCTTGTACTCCTTGCCAGAACATAGTGAAGTCAAAGTTCTTGTACTCCAAATATACGTTGAAACCATATGAAAAGTCTGGTGTTGGGTCATAAATCCAATCTTGATCAGCCTCTGTTATAACCTTATCACCATTCAAATCCTTCCAACGCATACGCCCTACAGCTGCTCCATCTTGCTTTGCATGATTGTCAACTTCGTCTTGACTCTTGAAGATTCCTTCCTCAATGTATCCAACCTGTGCCCCCATCGGATGCCCAATGACGCTCTTCACGCCATTACCACCGAATGTTCCATTGGCAGCGACAGTTGCTGGGAGTGCAGTAATCTTGTTTCGATACGTGCTAATGTTACCCGTTAGATCGTAATGGAGACCCCAATTGGTTGTCTTACGGTATCCAACATTGAACTCAACACCACGGTTTTCCATTGCACCAGCATTGATCCATTGCATACTACCTTCTCCCATAGCAGCTATACCAGCCATCTGTACAAGAATATCCTTGGTCTTTTTGTAGTACCAATCAAAGCTTCCATAGAGTGAAGAATTGAATATAGAGAAATCTAAACCAAGGTTTGTTTGTGTTGTTGTTTCCCATTTTATGTCATTATTACCCAATTGATTGCGTTTGAAACCACTTGGAAGCTGTCCACCTCCATTTGATCCAGTGATATCATACGATGTTCCATAACTCTGACCACCATTCTCATTCACACCATAATTGCTGACATAGATAGTATATCGCGCAATATTTGAGATTTCCTGATTACCTGTTGCACCCCATGATGCACGCAACTTGAGATCATTCAACCACTGTTTATCCTTTAAGAACTTCTCTTGATTGATACGCCAACCGAGAGATACAGAGGGGAAAGTGGCATAACGATTATTCTTACCAAAGCGGGAAGAGCCATCATAACGCAGTGTAAATGAAGCAAGATACTTGTCAGCGTAGTTATAATTCAACTTTCCAAAGTAAGAAACGAGCGAATAACCGCCACCATTACCATAAGCTTGAGCTGTTCCTGTACCAGCATCAGGCCACATATATGTTGGATTAAGGATAATATAATCTTCTTTATAGCCTGAGAAATAATCATCATCTTGCCTGTTCAATTCTATACCTGCCATTGCATCTACATGATGTTTACCTGTCTCAAAGTTATAGGTTGCTACGGCATTCCACATCCATTTCGTCCAATGTTCCTGCTTTGCTTCGACAGCATTCTTTGGATTGGCGACCGTTCCTTCTGTAACAGGGAATGTAAAGATGCGCTGTTGCTTCTGTGAATAGTCCAAACCGAAGGTAGAACGCAGGTTAAAGCCTTTGAAAAGATGGAGGTTTACGTAAGCATCACCGAAGGTACGCCAATAAGTATAGCGATTATGACTATTACGACTGAGGCGTGCTACGGGGTTCTCACGGTCAGGATAACCACCAACAGGACCTGCAAAATCACCTCTTTCAGTATATACAGGGAGTGAAGGGTTAAACTGAAGAACGTTCTCAAGGAACCCACCAGGTGCCTGAACTTCAGAAGTCCGGTTCAAAGTGAAGTGCTCTCCGATGGTCAAAACATCTTTAATAAGCTTGTATTCAGTATTCATACGAGCTGAATAACGGTCAAAGTCTGATGACTTGATAATACCGAGATTCTTATAATATCCTAATGAAAAATAAGAAGAATGGCGATCAGAACCACTGCTTACAGCAACATTATAGTTCTGAACAACACCAGTACGAGTTGTTTCCTTAAACCAATCTGTGTCTGCCGCAGGTGTTGTACCAGCTGCATCAAGGTATTTCTTCATGGTAAGACTATTGAGTACAGGATGACCTTGTGCATCATACCCCCAATCATAGTGATAACCTAAACCATTTGTGTTAGGGTCCATACCATCATTAACGTATGCTTGCCACATAACCTGCCCGTATTCCTTTGCATTCAACACATCCATTTTGTGAGCATACATAGAAGCAGCTACAGAGGCATCGACATCTACTTTTACTTTTCCTTCTTTTCCTTTCTTTGTTGTAATGATGATTACACCGTTAGCAGCACGACTACCATATATAGATGCCGATGCTGCATCTTTCAGAACCTGAACACTCTCAATGTCACTACCATTCAATTCATGCATACCAGCTTTGGTTGGAACACCATCAATGATATAAAGTGGATCATTATTATTCAACGTTCCGATACCACGAATGCGTACTGTAGCAGAACCTGATGGTGAACCATCAGCTGAAATGTTCATTCCTGGGACACGTCCTTGAAGGGCTTTCATAGGATTATTCTCATTTTGCTTAGCCAGTTCGTCAACATTGACAACCGAAACAGCACCCGTTAAATCTGCCTTACGTTGTGTTGTGTAACCAGTTACAACAACCTCATTAAGTTCACTGGCATTGGTTTGTAATTTAATTTTGAGTCCAGTACCAGCTTTAACCTCAGTTGTCTTGTATCCAATATAGGATACAACTAACGTTACTCCTTGTGGAGCTTTGAATGAGAAATTACCATCAATGTCCGTAACGGTTCCGTTAGATGAACCTTTCTGCAATACAGAGGCACCAATGACAGGCTGATCCTGTTCATCTACGACTGTTCCGCTGACGTCAACGTTCTGTGCCATTACACCTACACAGTACATCATACCCAACAGACTCATGATGATCCGAGATAATTGTTTCATACTTTAGATAGTTAGTAATACTAATTTAATTTTTAATTATGTGTTGCAAAACTATACAAAGTATTTATATCAATAGCTTATGAATCGTTCTTATAATAACATAAATGTTACATAAGACGAGACCGGAATGGATTATCTTGTAAATATTAAAAGCCTGTTCTTGTATCAAAAGAATATTGTCGTTATAAACAAAGGCGTTCTTTTTTCGATAAAATGGAGTATTTTCCTATTCTAACTTTTGACAGACATTTTACAGACAAGACTCTGTTCTCTATAGAAGCGATTTATAGAATAGATTAATTCCAGCCAAGCCTTTATAGTATCTTTTTAGCTTTTCATTATCAAAAATTATCTTTTCCAGTTTTATTTCTTAACTCTATTATCCTCTAAACTGGTATAGACAGAATGATTAAATGTAGTCCTTGGCAAAAGAATAGGAGATAGTTTAAACGAGACCTCATAATAAAAAGCACAACACCTGTGGAGATTCTAAAATGAACTTACCCTCTTATTACTCAAAGGACATACTTGTTTTGGAAAAACAAAAGACATATGTGAGATTTTAGCAAAACCTTTATATACACGTAAATACACATAAAAGCCCCTGTAACATACACTTCGCTACAGAGGCTTTCTTATTTAAATTGAAAAGAAGTTCTATTTGTCTGCTATTTCAAAACAACCTTTACAGTCTTACCACCCTGGCGTTTCACATAGACACCAGCCGTAGGATTAGTAACCTTAACACCACTCAAAGTGAAGTATTCTGCAGGTGCATCCTTTCCTGTCTCTACAGAAGAAATACCTGCAGAGGAATCCTTTACGAAAGAGATGGTCATATCAGCAACGTTAGCAGTGATTCTATAAGGACCTGCTTCTGTGATATTCCACTTATGATCACCAGCTGTTCCGAATTCCATCTTGCCTGGATCATTAGGGTTACTGAAGTAATATGCGGAATCATCGAAGCCAGCATTAGGCGAAATTGTAAACTTAAGTTCTCCTGCATTCAGGTTATAAACACCAGAATAAACATAAGGCTTGGATGGATCTTGAGGCATAATGGGCGCCTTACCAAGGTCCCATCCTGCATCACAAGCATTACCAATCAACCATAAAGCTGCATAATTAACATTTGTGTCTTGGTAAGCTGACTTATTTATGAGCATGACATTCGTCCCAAGATCACACGAAATATCATAGTTTCCAGACTCTGTTACATGAAATTTATAATCTTCAGCATCACCCTGTACAGCTGTAATATCCTTTGCTACACCTGGAGTTACCTCTACATCATCTGCAGACTTTGCTCTATATTCCGTCTTCGTGAACTCAGGTTCCGTAAGAAACTTGAACTCTTCATTTGCTTTCAAATAGACAGTTGCTTTGAAAACATTAGCATCACCCGCATCAGAAAGCATAGAAACACTCTTGCCTGGATTCCAGCCAGCCTCTGTAGCAGGTCCAATGATGTAGAGTTTGCCTTGAGCATTTACGTTCAGTACACCTACAGCAAGGAGGGTACCACATAAGATTGATTTGGTAAAAGTCTTTAATCCCATAATCGATTTAGTTTAAAAGTTTATTAATTGATTTAAGTTCTATTACTATGTTTAGGCGTATATATATAGTTGTGGTGAATAAGACCACACTTCTGACTGCAATATTACAAAATAATACTTAAAGAAAAATAAGCATACAACTACCTTACCAACATAATACAAAGAGGAAAAGAATCGATTCTTATCAGAAGAAACACTTATAAGTCACTAATAAACAACAACATACAAATATATAGAAGAAATGTAATTAATGTTTCAATCTTCTAAAAAATACAAGTAGAAGAATAACTTTTAATATTTACAAAAGAAACATTAAAAACGGGATATATGAAAAAAAGTAAACGCCTTTACCAATCTTTCATAAGTATAAGACACTTTCGTTGCCCTCATTAAAGAGCAAATCAAGAATACTAAGATTGGGGTGAAAACCTATTTTATGCTCATAAACCTGATAATAAGGGCGTGGGGAGAAATCAGGATCAGCACCTGGATGCTTAGGACGGATCACTTCACGGAAATCAACAATGCTGCCTGAAGGGTCTGAATCATAGCATTCTGTACGTCGGAGAGAAGGCATAATATCGATGAGTTCGCACATTTTCAACGTTATCTCCCAATTGAAATCATAAAGATATTCCCACTTTCGTTCAAAAAAAGGATGTAAATCATCTGCATAATATTCAAAGAACGGACTCTCTCCATAAGCAGATTGCAAAGCATTCCAATGTAGATGGCGCCAATTAGCATGGTCACTGATGCGCACATCTTTCATCTCACACTTCAATCCTTCAAACTTTTCTACTGGTATGGAAAGTGCTTGTAAACCATTAGTCGTAGCAATAACACAACGATTCCTGTAGGTCTGCTTGACAAAATGGTCATGTTGTTCTATCAGACATGCATCAAAACGGTTCAGTTTCTGATACCATTGAATGGGTGCGAAGTAAGCAGAGGAAAGCAATGCTATTGCCATAATATATTGAGATATGTGATGGAATGGGGAAAAATAAATACTTATACATAAGAAAAGGACAATGAAAGACAGTCTTTAACAACAGCTATTCATTGTCCTCTTTGGTAATATCTCCCCTCTCAAAGCTGGGAGAGGGCGAGGATGAAGCTGTACTTATACATGCTTCTACTTTATATTATCAACCCAGTTAAACAGTCTATGCCAGCGGATTCCACCCAAGCCTTTACGGTCAGGATCGCTTGACCACCATATAAACAGTGGTTTTCCGACAATATGATCCTCCGGAACAAAGCCCCAATAGCGGCTATCTGCAGAGTTATGACGGTTGTCTCCCATCATCCAATAGTAGTCAAGTTTGAACGTATAGCGGCTCGCAGGCTTACCATTAATATAGATTTTTCCATTCTTAACCTGCAGGTCATTCTTCTCATACACCTTGATACAGCGCTCATAAACAGGCAGGTTCTTCAGTGTAAGGTCTATGCTCTTTCCCTTTGCAGGTATCCATACAGGTCCATAATTATCACGTGTCCACCCAGTAAAGGCGTTCAATGGATAGTTAGGACCAGAATAAAGATCTTTGTCTGTAACCAAACGCATTGACTTAACAAGACCTTGGCGCTTCAACTCTGCCGCAGCTCGCTTGGTCAAAGGCATGTAACCATCATAGGCAAGAGCCGCATTGTTGAGTACATATCCCTGATCAACATCATATCCATGCAGTCTGCTGAGGCTCTGAACATCCTCTGCACTAATGTCTAAGTCCTTACGGAGTTCATCAAAACGCTCACCAAGGAGGTCAGCAGCAGTGATATTATTGAACTTTATAAGGTACGTATATTCTACATTTTCAGGTTCTTTATTTGCCTTTCCATCGAGATAAACGATTTTATTCTTTATCTGTAAGGTCTGCCCTGGGAGGCCAACACAACGCTTAACATAGTTCTCACGACGGTCAGTAGGACGCCAATCCAACACCCCATACGTCCCTACATTCCTTACAATGTAAGCTCTCCCGACAGCATATGCCTTGTTATAGAAGTCACGTTGCTGCAGTGTGGTCATCTTAGACAGATTTATATGAGGGTTCTGTTGGGCTAAGATGTTCTCACCCATTGTATAAACATCACGATAATAGTCATCTCCTTGATAAGCAGGTTCGCTCATTATGGTGTCACCAGCAGGGAAATTGAACACTACAATATCGTTTAATTGTACTTTTCCAAGTCCTTTTACACGACGATAATCCCAATGTGGCCATGAGATATAACTCTTTGTATTGATGATTGGCAGTGTATGTTGAGTCAAAGGCATGGTCAACGGCGTCTCTGGAATACGTGGACCATAGCTTACTTTAGAGACAAACAGATAGTCACCCGTAAGCAATGACTTCTCAAGAGACGATGAAGGGATAACATAATTCTGGAAGAAAAAGAGGTTAATGAAGTACACTGCAACCAACGCGAATACCAAAGCATCCACCCAACCCATTATGAATCGGACTGGTCCCTCGGCATCTTTCCACCACTGCCAGCGTATTTTCTTTGTTATATACGCATCAAAGATGAAAGGAACAACAAGGAGTCCCCACCAGCTCTCTACCCATAAGAGGAAGAGAAGATAGAGAACAAGAACTACAATAAACTTTACCCATTGCTTAGTAGGTTGAGTGCGGCTTTCTCTTTATCAATCATAGGAGATTATTTTTAGGCGATATCAAACGTTGATAGTTGCTATTAAAACTGGAAAAGATCACTTGTCGTAAGCAATCCATGATGATTCTGTGTATATTCAGCTGCAAGAACAGCTCCCAACGCAAAGCCCTTACGACTGTGGGCATCATGCGTTATAGTGATTTTGTCGGCATCAGAGTCATAACTGATACTATGAATACCTGGCACTTCATCACGACGAATAGAGGCAATGGGCAACTCATCGGCAGCAACATCATTACTTCCCGACTCCGTACCATCGGCAGCATGCTGGAAACCTTTTACCCATTTATCCTTCCGGTCGAGATTATCAATGATCTCTTCTGCCAGAGTTATGGCTGTTCCAGACGGCGCATCCAGCTTATGAACATGATGAACCTCCTCCATCTGAACATCATATTGAGGGAATTTATTCATGATTTTAGCCAGATAACGGTTCACTGCAGAGAAGATAGCTACGCCGATTGAGAAGTTACTTGCCCAAAAAAGCGTCTGCCCTTCCTCATTACAAAGGCGTTCCACATCAGCCTTATGGTCCTGCATCCAGCCTGTTGAACCACTTACAACTTTCACATTATGCGCAAAAGCACGCTTATAATTGTCATAAGCTGCCGTTGGATTCGTAAACTCTATTGCCACATCTGCTGATGCAAACGCAGGAGAATCGAAGTCATTTGTATTATTAACATCTATAATACTCACGATTTCGTGGCCACGATCACGGGCTATTTCTTCAATCATATGCCCCATTTTACCATAGCCAATCAATGCTATCTTCATAATTAATTCGAATTAAAACACATGCAAAGGTAGCTGATTTGTCACACAAAACAAAATAACTTCACGTATTTTATATAAGGTGGAACCCCACGACAGCAAAAAATAAACCATCTATGCGAGCATTGTAGTGGATTTTTTGTATTTTTGTCGTCTATAAAATACCAAGAATCTGTATGGAACAACTCATCCATTATGTATGGAAACACAAACTGTTTCCCCTGACTGGACTTAAAACAACCGACGGAAAGCCTGTGGAAGTCATTGATCCCGGACTACATAATCACAATGCTGGGCCTGATTTCTTCAATGCAAAGGTAAAGATTGACGGCACTTTATGGGTGGGGAATGTTGAAATTCACGATCGTTCATCAGACTGGTTTCTACATCATCATGAGCAAGATGCAAACTATAACAACGTAATCCTGCATGTAGCAGAGTCGATTGATGCGGATGTAAGGACGGAACAAGGTGACTATCCTCCACAGATGCAACTGAATGTTCCCGTCAAGATACGTGAACATTACGACGAACTGATAACTACAGATAACTATCCTGCCTGCTATTGCATTATTCCAGACCTACCCAAACTGATGATTCATGCGTGGATGAGTGCTCTACAAGTAGAACGTTTAGAGCAGAAGACAGATGCTATCACAGAAAGACTGACCGCCTGCAACGGTTCATGGGAGGCTGCTTACTTTGTAACACTCGCCCGAAACTATGGCTTTGGCATCAATGGTGATGCCTTTGAGACGTGGGCAAAGACGGTTCCTCTGCAGAGTGTAGACCATCATAGGGATGATATCATGCAAATAGAGGCTATCTTCCTGGGGCAAGCAGGGCTATTAGAAGTACCTGCTATACCAGAAAGATACCAGCAGGAGGCTGCAAAAGATGAATATTTCATACGTCTTCAACAAGAGTATAGATACTTAGCCCACAAGTTCGGACTACATAAAATGGATGCTCATCAATGGCGTTTTCTGAGATTACGACCACAGAATTTCCCACATATACGCATTGCACAACTAGCACATCTCTATTATCAACGGCATGCAGGACTGTCGCAACTATTAGAATGTGAAACCGTAAAACAGGCTAAAGAGCTTCTTGCAACACAGGTAACACCCTACTGGGAGACGCACTACATGTTCGGTGCAGAGAGTGAGAAGAACGAAAAGCATCTCTCAACATCCTCTTTGAATCTGTTAGTCATCAATACTGTCGTCCCAATGCTCTTTGCTTACGGCAGACACAAAGGTTCAGAACGACTCTGCAACCGTGCCTTCGACTTCTTAGAAGCTTTGAAAGCAGAGAACAATCACATTGTAAGAATGTGGAAAGAAGTGGGGTTAGCCGTTGGAACAGCAGGTGACTCACAAGCTCTCATACAACTGAAGAAGACATATTGTGACAAGAAAGACTGCCTACGATGCCGCATTGGATATGAATATTTGAAGAAAAAAGACGCATAAACAACAAGAGAATAAAAACAAAACAATGGAGAAGAAATACATTTATGAAACCCGAATGGATGTCCGTGACTATGAATGTGACATCGAGGGTATTGTTAACAACGCCAACTATCTACATTACACAGAACACACACGCCACCGTTTTCTGCGGTCATTGGGGGTGAGTTTCTCTGAATTACATGAGAAAGGAATAGACGCCGTTGTGGCTCGTATGCAATTAACTTACAAGGTTCCGTTGCGCTGTGATGACGAGTTCATCTCACGTATGGGACTGAAGAAGCAGGGATTACGTTGGGTTTTCACACATGATATCTTCCGTGCCAGTGATGAGTGTCTGTGCTTTCATGCCGACGTAGACCTCGTTACGCTTATCAATGGTAAGTTAGGACTGAGCAAAGAGTACGACGAAGCATTTTCAAAAGTTTTAGAATAAGCAAAAAAACAACGCCCTTCTCTCCTAAAAAGAGGGAAGGGCTAACTACTTATGGAAACACTTAATACCATCCTTCTCACACGTATGACACGGTTCCACCTTACTGAATTAGTGGAACTATACCGTCGTGCAGGGTCGGCAACGACTGTTATTGAACACCATAAAGACATCAGAGAGATTCTTCCTGATGCCTCTACGCATCTTGTCAATGCACTGAAAGACATTGATGAACTGAGGAAAAGGGCTGAAGAAGAGCTGACATACGATGAAAAACACAACATCCTACCTATCTGCATGAACGATGAAAGATATCCACAACGCCTACGTGAATGTCCAGATGCACCTCTCCTACTCTATCAATTGGGGAATGCTGACCTCAACAACCGACGGATAATAAACATTATTGGCACTCGGCATTGCACCCCATATGGGCAAGATCTCATCCGCTCCTTTGTGAGAGAATTGAAGACTTTGTGCCCAAATGTTCTTATTTTCAGCGGACTGGCGTATGGCGTTGACATCCATGCACATCGTGCTGCATTAGAAAATGGGCTTGAAACAGTAGGAGTTCTTGCACACGGACTTGATGATATCTACCCAAGAGGACACCGTGATACTGCGCTGGAGATGATAAAACACGGAGGATTGCTCACCGAATACATGACACATACGCAGCCTGTAGCTCGTAATTTCGTGCAAAGAAACCGTATTGTAGCTGGTTGTTCGGACGCAACTATCCTCATTGAGTCTGCAGCTAAGGGTGGTGGACTCATCACTTGCAGTATTGCTCGAAGCTATGGACGTGAGATCTTCGCTTTCCCAGGTGCTATTGGGACTGAATACAGTGAGGGATGCAATAATCTGATACGTGACAATGGCGCTGCACTCATCACCTCTGCAACTGACTTTGTGAAGGCTATGGGATGGAATGAAGACTTAATTTTGGAGCAAGCGCAGCAAAAAGGAATTGAACGTAACTGTTTTCCAGAGCTTTCAGCAGAAGAGGATACCATAGTGAAGACGCTCAGTAAGAACAATGATCTGCAGATTAACCTTCTTTCCACACAAGCTAACATCCCTATTTCTCAGCTCTCGGGGCTCCTTTTCTCCTTAGAAATGAAAGGTGTTATCAGGACTATGGCGGGCGGATGCTACCACTTGATCGTGTAAAAAGGAGTAATAGAGTTGATGATAAAACAATATTACACTTTTAAAAATATAAGAAAGTTCAAAACAAGAGAAAACCAACTCTTTTCGCCTTTGTAACGTCCAAGTATTCAATCAGTTACAAAACGGCTTATAAAAGGGTATGTTTTACCATGTAAAAGGGCACCTTTTACACCTCAAAAGGGCATCTTTTGCAATGCAAAAGGTGCCCTTTTAGAATGCAAAAGACGCCCTATTAAAAACGGAAGAGGAATAAATTTTACAAAAGAGGATTATGCTTTGCCTCAACCCTATGTGTATAATGTTACGAATAAAAGATAACTCTACACACGGGGAATAGGGAACTAGCAGAAGAAAAAGTCCCCAAAGACAGATCTATCACTACCGTCAGGCACAAAGAAAACATGCAAAACAAAGATAAATGCTGGATATTCCTGTCATCATCAGACTGCAGTTCCGTGTTGACATACCTTACAAGTATAAGAAAGAAAGGATGAAACACGATCACAAAAGTCCAACCCATGGTATGAGAAACATAACAGAAAGAGCCGAAATCCACAAGGGATATCGGCTCTTCTACGTTAGTATGTTATGAAAAATTTGAGAGAATTGTGAGGCTTCACAGCCTCGGACTTGTTTTAATTAAAATGATTTTTTATAGAGAAAGCATAGAAAATTTCTATTTCATAAGGGTTGATACAGGCACCTGTAACTTATGTTGTAAGGTGTCATTCTGTACAGAATCAGCCTTTGCAACGGATGGTCCCTCATGTGGTTTGTCCATTGCTGCTGTGCTCGGAACGGCATGTTGCGCATCACCATCAGACACTGCAACCTGTACTGCATTACCTAATGTGAGAATGATTGCCACAACTGCCGCTGCCTTAAACAGTGGCATAAGACGCTGACGCATTGTTATTATGCGTGCCTTTACAGGCTCGTCTTCTTCAACCATTCCTAATATCTTCTGGTCAAAGTCATCTCCCAGCACGTTCACCGTCTTTTCATTCTGTTCATAAGTAAACAGATGGCGATAAGGTTGCAAGTTAGCTGGGATGTTTTCCTGTAGGAAAAACATGCGAAGTATCTCCTCTTCTTGAAGAGAAGTCTCACAACGCCAGTAGCGTTCCAGTAACTGTTCAATGTACTTATAATCCATAATTATCTAATTTCAAGTATTTTTGTTTGACCATTTGACGAGCTCTGAAGATATTTACCTTCACCTGCTCTTCTGTAATATCAAGCACTTGGGCTATCTCCTTGTATGATTTTCCTTCGAAATCTCTCAGCTGCATGCAGCTTCTTTGCTTCTCGGGAAGTGAGTCAATAATCTGTCTCACGAGGCTAACCCTGTCCTCTTGTATCATTCGGTCTTGTGGATTAGATGAAGCAACGGGCTCGGCTATGTTCACATCTTCAAGAGAATCATTGCTATTCTCCTTCTTTCTGAGGCGATCGAGCGATAGATTCCGGCATACCGTTAGGCTAAAAGCCTCAATAGAGTCGATACTCTCCCACTCAAAGCGGCGATCCCAGACCTTTATCAGCGTGTCTTGAACGATGTCCTCTGCCTCTACTCTGTTGAGAGTGATACGGAGTGCAAGCCGAAAAAGCTCATTTTTCAGCGGCAACACATCGTTACGGAAACTGACTTTCTTCATCTTCTCTCTGTTTAAATGACGATTATATATGGGGGAAAGTTACAGAAGAATGGTTAGATTCTTCAATATTTAAAATTCATTAACACTATATTGGGTAAATACTCTACTATTGAACTGGTGGTAATCTGTTTGGTAAAACGCTCACAACAATGGGAAAGTATCTTCTTTTTGAGAATGAAGGGGAAAGCTATTTACTATATTTTCTGCCGGGCAAGAGCCCCAACAACTGTATCTTCAACCATCATTACTTCAGCATTCCCATTGATAAGCATTGGTTATTTAAAACAAAAGGCGACATTATCTGTGCCGCCTTTCCTATTATTAAATATGTGATAACTCCTCAATTGCTTATTCCAAGTACGTATATCCGTATAGTCCGCTGCGGTAATTATTGAGAAACTCCTTGCCTTCCTCAAGTGAAATCTTTCCTTGTTTGACACTCTTGGTTACCCAAATCTCGAGTTGTCGGACAAGCTTCTTGGGATTATACTGTACATATTCAAGTACTTCCTCAACTGTTTCTCCGTCAAATATCTGGTCAATATGATAGCTTCCGTCCTTCACAGAGATGTGAACAGCATTCGTATCACCAAAGAGATTGTGCATATCACCAAGTATTTCTTGATATGCACCGACAAGGAATACACCTAAATAATAAGGCTCATTGCGCTTCAAAGAATGTACAGGAAGCACATGACTGCTACGTCCTGCTGCAACAAAGTTGGAGATTTTACCATCACTGTCACATGTAATATCCTGTAAAGTAGCATTACGTGCCGGCCGTTCATTGAGTCTTTGAATCGGCATAACAGGGAATAGCTGGTCAATAGCCCAACTATCAGGAAGTGATTGGAAGAGAGAGAAGTTGCAGAAGTACTTATCTGCTAACAGCTTGTCAAGGTTTCGAAGTTCATCAGGCACATGTTTCATGTTCTTTGACAGGCTATTGATCTCATGACAGACGCTCCAATACATTGCTTCTATCTCTGCTCTGGTACGTAAATCAACCAATCCATGAGAGAAAAGTTCCAATGCTTCTTCGCGAATCTGCTCTGCATCGTGCCAATCTTCCAACATATTGCGAGAGTCAAGGTTGTCCCATATATCGTAAAGGTCCTTAACTAACTGGTGATCGGTATCCTTTGCTTCAAAGTCTTCTGACATCTCAGGCAGTGAAGCAGTCTCTAAGACATCAATGACAAGGATGGAATGATGGGCAGAAAGGCTACGGCCACTCTCTGTGATGATGTTCGGATGAGGGATATCATTCTTGTTTGCTGCATCAACAAAGGTATAAACACAGTCGTTGACATACTCTTGTATAGAATAATTGACAGAACTCTCACTACTTGAAGAGCGTGTTCCATCATAATCAACACCAAGTCCACCACCACAATCTACGAAGTCTACATCGTAACCTAACTTACGTAGGTTGACATAATACTGTGCTGCTTCATTCAAAGCAGTCTGTATTCTGCGTATTTTTGTTATCTGTGAACCTATATGAAAGTGGATAAGATGCAAGCAATCATGCAACCCTTTATCATCTAAAGTTTGTAAAGCCTGTAATAATTCAGATGAAGTAAGACCAAATTTAGAGGCATCACCACCACTTTCAGCCCACTTCCCGGAACCACTTGAGGCCAGTTTAATACGTATACCAAGGTTTGGTTTAACGTTTAACTTCTTTGCTGCACGTGCAATAAGTTCTATTTCGTTGAGCTTTTCAACAACAATAAAGATCCGCTTACCCATCTTTTGTGCAAGCAAAGCAAGCTCAATGTAGCTCTGATCCTTATAACCATTACAGATAATAAGCGAGTCGCTCTTGCATTGTACGGCTATGACAGCATGCAACTCTGGCTTTGAGCCAGCTTCAAGACCAAGATTGAACTTGCGACCATGCGAGATTATCTCCTCAACAACAGGTTGCATCTGGTTTACCTTTATAGGGTATATAATGAAATTCTCGGCCTTAAAGTCATATTCTTTCCTTGCTTTGTCGAAGCAAGAAGACGTTTTTTCGATTCGATTATCAAGGATATCAGGGAAACGTAACAGTACAGGAGGAGTCACATCACGCAAAGCAAGCTCGTCCATCACGTCACGTAAGTCAATCTGAGTATTGTCTTTACAAGGTGTTACATACACATCGCCCTTGTCATTGATTCCAAAATAAGAGGTACCCCATCCTGAGATGTTGTACAGTTCACGCGAATCTTCAATCGTCCACTTTTTCATTTTACAGTCTATCCCTGGTAAATCAGTTCTCTATATTTAATAAATGGCGGAGCTTTTCCACCGAAAGTTGTATCTTTTCATAATTATCCATCAGGCTCACATCCAACGTATACTTTGCCTTAGTATAGAAAGGCTCACGCAGTTTCAGCTGTTCACGAATGAAAACATCGACCTGTTCTGGTGTTTTATTCAACAATAATGGGCGCACGGACTTACCCATTACCAAGTGACCATGGAGGACTTCAGGTACAGCCTTCAGATAAACGGTCTCTCCTTGGGCGTTCATATAATCCATATTATCAAAGAAACAAGGAGTACCACCACCACAAGAGATGATCACATTTTCAAACTCTGCCACCTCATGGAGCATCGCTTGCTCCACCTTACGGAAGCCATCTTCTCCCTTTTCATCGAAGATTTGCTTCACAGTTTTATACATTCTGCTCTCAATATACCAATCTAAATCATAGAAAGGGATACCAAGTTCCTTCGACAACGCCTTACCTACAGTCGTCTTTCCAGCTCCCATATACCCAATAAGGATAATCCGAAGTGGTATCTTCTCGGCCTTGTTGTCTGTCATATCCACGAGATTTGGAGGTCTGTCTACCCTTTCATAAGCAGTAGACAGATATTTTTTGCTCTCTACAGAAGAAGCTTTTTCCGTCTTATTTCTTCCGTTTTGGCTCTGGAGCATTGTTTACAATGTCCATACATTGCTCATAAGTAAGTTCTGAAGCTTTCTCATGTAGGGCCTTTGGCATACGGTAATTCTTTCCATTATATGCTATATAAGGACCATAACGACCATTCATCACTTCCATATTAGCATCCTCTTCAAAGGTTTTCAAGTGACGTTGAGCTTCCTGAAGGCGTTTCTTTTGAATAAGATTGATCGCTGCATCAAGAGTAATCGTCATCGGATTCTCATCTTTAGGAAGAGAAACATATTTCTTATTATGCAATACATAAGGGCCGAAACGTCCTGCACCAATAACAACATCAGTACCTTCAAACTGTCCAACAGTACGTGGTAGCTTAAAAAGTTCTAATGCTTCATCCAACGTTATGGTCTCCATGCTCTTGTCAGAAGGCAACTGTGAGAAGCGAGGTTTGTCTTCATCTTCTGCAGTTCCAATCTGAACGACAGGTCCAAAACGCCCGATCTTGACGAAAACAGGCTTCCCTGTAGCAGGATCAATACCCAATTCACGTTCTCCAGCCTTATGTTCTGAACGTGCATTCATCACCTTTTCCACCTCAGGTTCAAACCCTTGATAGAAAACTTTCATCTCTTTGTTCCATTCAGCCTTCCCTTCTGCGATCTTATCGAACTCCTGTTCCACCTTAGCAGTGAAGTTATAGTCCATGATTTCAGGGAAGTTTTCCATCAAGAAGTCATTCACGACCATACCGATATCCGTTGGAATCAGTTTACCTTTATCTGCTCCAGCCATCTCTTTCTTGGTCTTTGACGTAATTTTCAAGCCTAAGAGAGAGTCAACTGCGTACTTTCTTTCTTCCCCTTTACGGTCACCTTTATGCACATAGTCCCTCTGTTGGATAGTAGAGATTGTCGGTGCATAGGTTGAAGGACGACCAATTCCCAGTTCTTCCAGCTTGCGGACGAGGCTAGCTTCTGTATATCGGTTTGGACTTTGTGAGTATCTTTCTGTAGAAACAATCTCCCGACGCTCCAATTCTTCACCCTCATGCATTATAGGAAGTGCATGAGAGAATTCCTCACCAGCGTCTTCATCATCAGTAGACTCATGGTATACCTTTAAGAAACCCTCAAAAGCGACCACCTCACCATTGGCAATGAACTGCAAATCATTCGTTGTCTTCCCATCTTCTGACTCCATAGCGATGTTTACAGTAGTCTTTTCTATCTGAGCATCAGCCATCTGTGAAGCAATCGTACGTTTCCAAATAAGGTCATAAAGGCGCTTTTCCTGACTTGTCCCTTCAATCGAAACATTATCTATATAGGTTGGTCGGATAGCTTCATGGGCCTCCTGTGCTCCTTTACTATGCGTATGATACATCCTGACCTTACTATATTCTTCACCGTAAAGACGTACTATTTCATCCTTACTGGTATTGATTGCCAATGAAGAAAGGTTGACACTGTCAGTACGCATGTATGTAATACGTCCTGCCTCATACAGTCTTTGTGCCACCATCATTGTCTGACTAACCGTAAAGCCAAGCTTTCTAGCAGCCTCTTGTTGCAAAGTTGAGGTTGTAAAAGGAGGAGCTGGCGTACGCTTCAATGGCTTTTTCGTTATCGATGAAACCGTAAATTTTGACTTTTTACACTCCTCTAGGAATGCAAGAGCTTCCTCATGTGTTTTAAAACGATTGCTTAATTCAGCTTTTACTTCGTTCTTTGCTCCGTCATCACTTGTTACTGCAAAGACAGCATTCACCCTATAATAAGGTTCTGACACGAAATTCTGGATCTCACGTTCACGTTCTACGATTAAACGGACGGCTACACTCTGCACACGTCCCGCACTTAACGCTGGCTTAACCTTACGCCATAGAACTGGAGAGAGGCGAAAACCAACCAAACGGTCCAACACTCGGCGTGCTTGTTGCGCATTAACAAGATTCATATCCAGGTGTCTTGGCGTCTCAATTGCCTTCAGAATCGCTGGTTTGGTTATCTCATGAAAGACAATACGGTTCGTATTTGCCTCGTCAAGTCCCAAGACTTCACACAAATGCCAACTGATTGCTTCTCCTTCACGGTCCTCATCGGATGCAAGCCATATCTTTTTTGCCGCCTTAGCGTTCTTCTTCAGCTCGCTGACAACCTTCTTTTTCTCTTCAGGAATTTCATAATCGGGATTCAACGTATCAAGGTCAATGCTCAATTCCTTCTTCTTTAGATCACGGATATGCCCATAAGATGACATCACCTTGTAATCTTTTCCAAGGAACTTCTCTATTGTTTTTGCCTTTGCAGGGCTCTCTACTATTACCAGGTTTTCTTGCATATAATCAAACTTATACATTTTTTCAAGGACGCAAAAGTAATCAATCTTTTCTCTTACACCTTATATAATAGGCAAAATTTCTACTTTTTTAAGTTTTCACCCGTAGGTTATTTCATCTCACCAGCTTTACTTTGGAGGAAGTCATGGAGTGCTTGTCGAATAGAACGAAGACCGAATTGCTCCGTATGAATATCTTCTAAAGGTATCCAGAGGGCTTCCTTCACATCATCAGCTGCACTAAGAACGCTGGCATCTACGGGTTGACAAATAAAGAACGTATCGAGCGTAGGGACATCAAAGCCACTATAACGATACTTATTAGGCAATGAACAGAAATACCTAACATCCTGTATCTCAAGATTGGTTTCCTCCTTTACTTCACGTCGTAACGCCTCCAAGACGGTCTCACCAATGTCACAAAAGCCACCAGGAAGGTCAAGAGTCCCCTTTCCTGGGTCATATCTACGCTGCGTTACCAGCAATTCTCCCTTCTCATTCAGGATGAAAGCTGCAACAGCTGAGCTTGGATTGAGGAAATACTCAAAGCCACAACTCTCACAACGCTTACTCTTTTCAGTCTGTTCTACAAAATGTTTACTACCGCATACAGGGCAATATTGGAACTTCTCTAATACGTGCATAATAGAATATTGGGTAATAACGACATACGAATATAGCCTTTACGGTAGTGCTTCTGAAATGGTTGTTAACAGAAATACCGAATTATTAAAATTCGTTTAGAAACAAATCACTTTTCCTATATCCGACTGCAAATATACTAAAAACTCTAAACTTCCACCCTCTAAACAGTATATTTTTGTTAACTTTGCAAAATATAGACCCCTAATGAGACGTTTTATTCAGCCCATAAATGCGTTGAAAGATTGAATGTGGGCTTGAAAAACATAACTAAACATTGTACAGAATGAAATTAAGAAAAATCTTCCTAACTCTTGGAATGGCTGCCATTGCTATGTCAATGTCGGCTCAGAGAAGTTTTGATGTGAAACTTTACAATAGTCGTCCACCATACGATAACGGCGATTCACAGGACACTGCAAAGGTGCGCGTATTCCTTCCCTATGAGAAGGAGGCAACAGGAAGGGCTGTTGTCATTTGTCCTGGCGGTGGATATTCCTCACTTTCAATGGAAAAAGAAGGCTATGACTGGGGAGAATACTTCCAGAATATGGGCATAGCAGCCATTGTTTTGAAGTATCGCATGCCACATGGTGAGCCCAATGTTCCTATCTCTGACGCTGAACAAGCTATGAAACTTGTACGTCTGAATGCAACCGGATGGAAAATAAATCGGAATGACGTTGGCATCATGGGGTTCTCTGCAGGAGCGCACTTAGCGGCAACCATCGCTACACAAAGCCAGGGAGAGGCTAAGCCAAACTTCCAGATTCTCTTCTATCCTGTCATCTCTATGATGGAAGGATATGGTCATGAAGGTAGCAGAATCAACTTCTTGGGCAAGCGACCATCCAAGCGTGACGAGAAAAAGTACAGTGCTGACATGAATGTAAGCCGTGTTACACCACGCGCATTCATTGCTCTCAGCGACGATGACGACACTGTTCCACCTGCAAACGGTGTGAATTATTATATGGAACTCTATCGGAATGATGTCCGTGCATCGCTCCACGTCTATCCCGGAGGTGGTCATGGATGGGGCAGCAAGATAGGTTTCCGTTATCATGAGGAAATGATGATGGACCTCAAAGCTTGGTTGAAGAGTTTTTAATTCATTCATTTTTGAAACATATCAGAGGGATCACTCCCTCACACTGTATGGAGTAATACGCTGCATACAGGAAAGAATAAGCGGGTGTTTTGTGGATTTCCACAAGGCACCCGCTTATCGTTTATGCTCCCATGATGCAGCCTTTGCAAAAAACGGAGTCATACTTCATACTACCCAAAACCTACTTCTTTTGTCAAGAAAAATCCCATTCACTTTTCAGAAGGGCGTCTTTTGCATTCTAAAAGGGCACCTTTTGCAATGTAAAAGATGCCCTTTTGCGTTGTAAAAGACGCCCTTTTACATCGTAAAACATGCCCTTTTACAAGCCTCTCTGTAACCTTTTGATTCTGTGAAGGTTACAAAGTCGCAAAAAGAAGGTTTTCATTCATTTCACACTTTCGTACGCCTCGCAAAGTGTAAGGTTATTTTACTGCTAGACGTTTGTTCCCTTTCGACTCCCCAAACTTAATATTCCTTCCTCGACAAGACAGTCTAACAAAACACTCCCTCAGGTGTTCCTTTCCATGAAGGACAACCTGAGGGAGAAAAACAGGATAAGTTTGGGAGCCTTATAATTACATCTCCTGTAGTCTGCTTTATCGTCTTGCCATAAAGAAACTGGTACCAGCCTGTGCCTGCTTTAGTTCGTAAAGTCCAGCAGCATCAGGTGTAATGTCAACCGTGAGACCATTGTTAAGGAAGGTCTTGATGGTACCATCACCGTTGAAATGGATGATTTTCTTCTCTTTACCCTCAGCATTCATGTACCAAGTATCCTCCTGTTTATTATAAGTAAAGTAGAGAACACTGCCGTCTGGCTTAGTAATCTGATAGCCATCCTCCAAGTATTTTACGGCATACATCAGTCCATCGTCACCCTTAATATTCTCAGTTTTGCCCACACGGTTGGCAACAGGGTTCTTTCCTGACCAGAACTCAATAGAGTTAACCACCAACATGTCCGCAGCACCACAGAACACATAAGCAGGAGAAATGGCAATGAAGATAATCTCATTGAGGAACTTAGAGTTTGTTGCATGCTTATTCCAGCGTGCCAGTTTATTGAACAAAGCAAATGATCCAACGCATGAACTCATCGTAATTGCTGCCATAAACAAGCATACTGTTGATTTTAATCCTTTCGTTTTCATTCTTTTTGGTTGTTTATTTATTGAATACTAATCTTTTTTGTTGCCAGTAAAAGGTCGGCAGGAAACACCAGCCTATCGCTTAATACTGCAAAGATAAAAGTTTTCAAGATAGATAATCGTTACACTTAACATAATTTCTAATAATTTACAGTATGCTGAATTTTAAGCGTTTACAAGCTCTGTTCTCCTCTATCTTTACCGATAAAGATATCTTCATTATACTTCATTAATGTCATAAATATCAAGGAAACAGAAGACAACAATTTACTTTTTTCGCAGTTATAATGTTAAAAAGAATGTTCACTGAGTTTTTTTTATTATCTTTGCAGCTAACGTGGCTTAAAACAAACATAATCAATCATACTTTAACAAAACAATGAAAAAAACCAACATCGCCCTCATTGGGCTTCTGATGGGGATGGCTACTTTCACCAATGCACAGACGGTAAAGTCGCCAAACGGCAATATTGCCGTGACGTTCTCGCTGACTGGGAACGGTGTACCAACCTATGAAATGACTTATAAGGGCAAGACTGTGGTCAAACCTTCACACTTAGGGTTGGAATTGGCTAAGGATAAACATGCAAGTAAGGGCTTGGAAGAAACAAGTTTGATGGATGGATTCCAGAAAACCAATACCAAGACGACAACTTTTGATGAGACATGGAAGCCTGTTTGGGGTGAAACGGCTACGATACGCAACCATTATAACGAGTTGGAAGTAGACCTTAACCAGCCAAGTAGCAAACGAAATATTGTCATTCGGTTCCGTGTTTATGACGATGGAATGGGCTTACGTTATGAATTCCCATTGCAACCAGAGCTGAATTACTTTGTTATCAAAGACGAGCACACACAGTTTGCCATGGCGGGTGACCATACAGCATGGTGGCTTCCAGGCGATTATGACACTCAAGAGCAGGAAACACAGGAGTCAAAGCTCTCTGAAATACGCTCAAGATTCCATGATGCAGTGAACTGGAACAACTCTTCTGTATCAGTTTTCTCTGATACTGGCGTTCAGACTTCCCTCCAAATGAAGTCAAAGGATGGTCTTTACATCAACATTCATGAAGCAGCTTGCGCTGACTATGCTACCATGCACTTGAACCTTGACGACAAAAACATGGTATTTGAGTCATGGCTTACACCTGATGCAACCGGTATGAAGGGTTTCATGCAGACGCCTTGTGAGACACCATGGCGTACGGTTATGGTCAGTGATGACGCTCGTGACATGCTGTCAAGTAACCTTATCCTGAACCTCAATGAGCCTTGTAAGCTTGAAGATACCTCTTGGATTCATCCTACAAAGTACTGTGGTGTATGGTGGGAGATGATTGCCGGCGGTAAGTCTTGGGCTTATACGGATGAGTTTAGCTCTGTAAAACTGGGCTTAACTGACTACGCTCATGCTAAACCAAACGGTCATCACCCTGCTAATACAGCCAATGTGAAGAAGTACATTGACTTCGCAGCAGAGAATGGTTTGCAACAAGTGCTGGTTGAAGGATGGAACATTGGATGGGAAGACTGGTTCGGTCATTGGAAAGATTACGTCTTCGACTTCGTTACTCCATACCCAGATTTCGATCTGAAGGGCCTCAATGAGTATGCACACTCAAAGGGTGTGAAGCTTATGATGCACCATGAGACCTCATCAAGTACGCAGAATTACGAGCGACACATGGAGGAAGCATACAACTTAATGAACAAATATGGATATGACGCAGTGAAGACTGGCTATGTTGGTGACATCATTCCACGTGGTGATCATCACTATTCACAGTCTATGAACAAGCACTATCTCTACGTAATAAAGGAGGCTGCAAAGCACCATATCATGGTAAATGGTCATGAGGCAACACGCCCTACTGGTCTTTGTCGTACTTATCCTAACCTCGTTGGCAATGAGTCTGCACGCGGAACAGAGTACGAAGCATTCGGTGGTAACGATCCAAACCATACTGTAATACTTCCTTTCACACGTCTGCAGGGCGGTCCTATGGATTATACTCCTGGTATTCTTGAGACTCAACTCTCAACATGGTGCAACAACAAGAGCTGGGTTCACACCACACTCGTTGGTCAGCTCGCACTCTATCTTACGATGTACAGTCCACTCCAGATGGCTGCTGACCTCCCAGAGAACTACAAGAAGTACAACGATGCCTTCCAGTTCATTAAGGATGTAGCCTGCGATTGGGATGACAGTCGTTATCTTGAAGCTGAGCCAGCACGCTATGTTACCGTTGCACGTAAGGCAAAAGGCACTAACAACTGGTTCATTGGAGGTAAAACAGGACTACAACCTCACCAGAGTATTGTGAAGCTTGACTTCCTGGATAAGGGTCGTAAGTATGAAGCAACCATCTATGCTGATGCTAAAGATGCCGACTTTGAGAAGAATCCTAAGGCTTACACAATCACCAAACGTACTGTAAAGAAGGGCGACGTTCTTAAGTTGAACGAAGTTCGCGGTGGTGGTTTTGCCATCAGTGTTAAGGCTCTTTAAGAGCAATCAATAAGGAATAACACCTTATTATATATAGAACGCAATCTGTAGGGACGCACAGTAAGTACGTCTACTACATCAGAAAAAGAGACATACTCAATGCTAATACTCCCTACAGATTGCCTTTTCATCTCTCTCCCTTCTATGAAGGGAACTCTGCAACACAACACAATACAAACCCAAAAAGAGGTTTAAGAACCTTGAATAGAGTCGACGACTAATGAAAAAAGAGGATTTAAAACAACAGAATCATCTAAGAATGATGAAAGGTAGAGGGCTTGCTACAGTTATAGCAGTCTTCTCTGCGTTCTTATTACATGCCCAAAACAACAGACCAATGCCGACACTTGACGACCTCGACAGGGAGATTGCCATGTCTGCAAGCTATGATAAGCACTTTGAAAATGAGATTCTCAAAGTGAAAAAGCAGTATAAAGCTGCCCGAACAAAGGAGGAACGATACAAGCTGAGTGATAAGATTTTCAATCTATATACCTCTTATCGTATTGATTCGGCGATTGTTTACGCTGAACATAAGCTACAATTGGCTCAGCAAATGAACGATAAGAAGTATATAGATGACTCAAAACTCAACCTTGCTTACCTCATGATGAAGGGTGGACAGCTGAAGGATGCCAGCGATTTTGTCAACTCCATCCAGCTTCAACAGCTCGATCCAAACCTCTTTTTCTACTATTTCTCTACCCGCAAGACACTGTATGAGTCACTTGCTAGTGCTGCATTGACATCAGGAAAGCGGAATTACTATAATCAAATAGCAAAGAGTTGCAACGATTCTCTGCTTGCTCACAGCGATAAACCTGATATATGGTCGAGAGCTGAGCAATATGTAAACCATCATCAAGACGAACAAGCGAAGAAAATTCTATTAGATTCTTATCGAAAACTGGATGTTGGAGATCGCCGAATGGGCTTTATAGCCTATGCTCTTGCGACATTGTATGGCAGACAGAAGAACACAGAAGCTGAGAAACAGTACCTCATTGCAGCTGCAATTTCCGACCTTCGCAACTCCGTAAAGGAGTATCTCGCTCTGCAACAACTTGCCGTCATCCTCTTTGATGAGGGCGATACGCAGCGTGCTTACGCCTATATGGACCATGCACTGAATGATGCTATCTTCTGTAATGCCCGCCAACGCACCATAGCTATGGCTGATGTGTGGCCGGTTATACTGAAATCACACGAGCGGGAAACCACCATGAGGATGATTTGGCTTACCTTGGCGCTGGTGGTTATCACGTTGTTATCAATCTTCCTCCTTGTGATGATTATCTATATTCGCCGTAAAATGGCTGTATTAAAGGTGGTACGTACACAGCTTTCGAATACAAATAAACAGCTAAAGGAATCCAATCAGATCAAGGATGAGTATATTACACGCTTCCTGGCACAGTGTTCTACATACATTGATAAGCTTGACAGTTATCGGAAACACATCTATCGACTCTTCACTGCAGGCAAACGAACGGAGCTATTAGAGACGTTGAAATCTCAGGATTTTGTCGATCGAGAGCTTGAAACATTCTATAATAGCTTTGACGAAACCTTCCTTGGACTCTTCCCAGACTTCGTTGAAAAGTTCAATGCGTTGCTGAAACCAGAGGAACAGATCATCCCGAAGCAAGCAGGACACCTGTCAACCGATCTCCGTATCTTTGCTCTTATCCGTCTGGGGGTAACAGAAAATGAGCTGATTTGCTCTTTCTTGCGCTGTTCTAAAGCCACAGTATATGCTTATCGGTCTCGAATCCGACTGAAATCTCTGGATCCAGACAGCTTTGATGAGCAAATCTTACAGTTATAAAAACATTCTTCTGCCCATTTCTCTTTCGTGAGAAATGGGCAGAACTCTTTTCTATTATATCTTTCATCATTATACAAGAACTAATACGATAAGCACATTTAGTTCACTCTCATTCATTTTCTCTTGTGTCAATGCACAATCATCAACGGCGTTAAGTAGGATGTTTGGGATATCAGGAAGCAAAGACTACATCCCACACTATGCCATCATAGGAAGTATAAAGGTTTGAAGCCTATCTCCGAATCTAGTAAAGAGGCAAGCTGGAAAGGTAGGCTAGCAAAGGGCTGCATGCTCTTCTATCACACATTATGCCGTAAGAGAAAACATGAAAGTAAAGACAACACGAATGGTAAAACAACCTTACAAATAAAAGTGCCTAAGGAAGAGCAAAGTAAGAGGAAACCTTCTTTTTTCGACTTTGTAACATCCACAGACTCAAACAGTTACAAAACGGCTTGTAAAAGGGCATGTTTTACCATGTAAAAGGGCACCTTTTACAACGCAAAAGGGCATCTTTTACATTGCAAAAGACGCCCTTTTAGAATGCAAAAGACGCCCTATTAAAAATGAAAGAGTAAATAGTTTTACAAAAAAGGATCATCTTCGTCCTCTACCCTCGCCATATTTCAATACTTAAAGATTCTCTGTGCGTACTTCTTTAGTTGGCAGTTAAGCATTCAGACTAATACATATCTGTGCTTAAATAGCCATTTTTTATTTGCTATTAGATTATATATTCTTTATAAAAACCTATCACAATAACAGGCATAACACACTGATTAACAGTGTATATAACTATCTAAATGTTTATATTCACATCCATATCGATATTCTTTCTATCTAACATTTCATAACTTTGTATTCGTTTGACAGAAGTCAGAAACAATCCACAGCGTATGACATATACATCTACTGCATGGAGTTTCTTGATGGATAAATTATTATAACGACGTATTTCCAGAAACAACTCAAGACTATCTAATCAGTAGACTTGGGTGAACCTGAAGGGAACTAAAGCCGCAAAAAAACTCATTAAACAATTAAATAAAGTACAAACAAACAATGAAACGAAAACTACTTTTGGCAATTTTGACAATCATCTCTATTGGATGCTTTGCTGACTCTCAGCCAACCGATGCCGAACGAAAGGCCAACCTGTTCATTTACAATGGCATGTTGTTCAGTATTCAGCATTTCGAGAGTATCGGCTCACAGAACAATACTGTAGAGTTCTGTGGTTGGACCACTAAAACTAGTGTAGCTAATGAAGCTGAAAAGACTGCTGCTTTAAACGACGCTCTTTATCAATCAGTGCGCAAGACGGGAGAAATTACTATTCCCGAAACAGTACAGGCTGCTGTTACATACAACGGACAACTCCAAGGTAACGCTACATATAAGGTGATTATGCTTCGTGCTAACCTCTTTCGGGCAGCTGGTTCGGGCGTAACAAGTCAGATAACAAAGATCACTATTCCTAAGACTGTTCAGCATATCGAGTCACGTTGCTTCGATGAATGTGTGAATATGACAGCCTTTGTCATTGAAGGAGCAACGGATGGAACATCCCAATTGAAGGAGATTGACTCACATGCATTCTTGAATTGTAAGAAGTTGGCGTCTATTACTCTTCCTAATTCAGTCACTTACTTAGGCGATAATGTTCCTAATTCCATAGAAGGCGGTGTGTTTGAAGGCTGCGAAACGCTTACATCCTTCACCTTTCCAAGTAGCTATGCCTCAAGTAATGTATCAAGTTTCACCTTCAAAAACTGTACGAACTTAACTACAATCAATTGGAATGGCTTCAATCCAAAACGCTTAAACAATAGCGCTTTCTACGGTTGCAGTAAGATTACATGGTCTCAAATACCTCAATCTGTAGAGGAGTTAGGGGCAACTTGCTTCTATGAGTGTAGTAGCTTGACTTCTGTTGACCTATCAAGAATCAAGAAGATGGATACCGGAGTGTTCTGGCATACACCACTTACATCCGTAGAATGGCCTGCTGCAGTGACAGAAATACCTGCAAATACTTTCTGGGGTTGTCATCAGTTAACAACCATCAAAGGTATTCCCAGTCAGCCAGGTGCATGGGACAACATCACGAAGATTGGTGCTAACGCCTTCAATGAGTGTACTGCTTTGACAACTATCAAGCTACCAGCAGAGCTGAAGACTATTGATGCACAAGCATTCCGTACTTGTACGAGTCTGGCAACAGTTGATTATGGCACAAAATTGGAGACCATCGGCGACGGTACTTTTATGTCTACTGGTGCATTGAAGAAGTTCTTTTTCAAGGGATCTGTTAAGACTCTTGGTACTAATGCATTCCAAGAAAGCGGTCTTACCTGCGTACACTTAAAGGGTGATATGACTATCGGTAAAGAAGCTTTCATGATGTGTACAGGCTTGAAGTATGTTGAAATCCCTGCCACTTCTAATGCTTCTCAACCATTAAATAATGTATCTGAGGGTATGTTCGCAGGTTGTACAAGCTTGCCTTTCATCACACTTCCTGCTTCAATAACAACAATTAAAGCCAATGCTTTCAATGGTTGTGCAGCCTTGAAATACGTTAATATCCTGGCGGACAGCCCTGCAACTTTGGCTGCTAATGCATTCGATAATACCCCAAAGGATATCTATGTGAAAGCAAGCAAGCTGTCTGCTTATCAGGCAAATGCCGCTTGGAATGCACTTAACCTTAAGGATACTTACGAGCGTACATTGACAACTAAGTATGCCACCATGACCCATGACTTCCCAGTAGAGTTTGTTGCAGCTAACGGTCGTGAAGCTATGGTGGCTTATGTGGGCAAGAGTACATACAAAGTAACACAACCAACGAAAGTTCAGAAGATTCTGAAGATGACGAAGGTTAACGCCATTGCAGCTAATGAAGGAGTAATCCTTGCTGGCACACCTAATACTACTTACACTTACCGTATTGCTGAAACAGCAGCTACAAAGCTTGCTGATAACAAGGTAATGCCTGTACGTGAGGATACACTTCTTTATCAAACAGAGGCTGATGGTAAGAGTAACTGGACATTACAACCTGATTACAAGCTACATTTATCAGAGAATGCAAAGACCATCTATTGTGGTAGAGCTTATATTCATGAGCAGAATGAGGCTGGAGTACAGGGCGCAAAGAGTGTTTCCTTTGCATTAGAGCTTGATGATAATCCTGCGACAGCAGGCATCAACACGGTTGAAGGCAATAAGAAAGATAATGACAACGTTTATTATACACTTTCAGGTGTACGTGTCATCAACCCAACAGAGAAGGGTATCTACATTAAAAACGGAAGAAAGGTAATCATAAGATGAAACGAAATTATATAACACCTGTTACAGAACAGATAACAATAAAACTCGAGAGACACTTATTAGACTTGTCATTTGATGACACACCAGCAGACCCAGGTTCTGCTCTTGCGAAACCACATGTCCTGCTTGAGGATGACAACAATGACCAGTTAGATATCAATTCTACTGGAGTAGTCTCAATAGGAAAGCATTCTGTATGGGATGACTAAGTTCCAAAGATTTTTTAAGAAGGCATTACCACTAAAGAAATTACTCGAAAGAGTAAAGGAGTGGTGATGCCTTTTTTTTATTAAAAAATGATATGCTGAAACAAAGGAAACGAAAGGTTGAAGCCTTTAAACTATCAGTAGTATAGTAGAACTCTACTATAAATAGAGACTCAACCATGAACATCTAAGGTGTATATATACATAATGGTAAGGAAGTAATGACAAAGTAGTCGAATATTATAGCCTATTTATAATATATAGTTTTACAATCAACAATTTTAAAATCATGAACATCAAGAAAACATTCGTGTTGACACTTGCCTTGTTTGTAGCATTGGTTTCATTTGCCGATAGCTTCAATAAGAAAGGTATCAACTACGAGACTACTTCCCAAACGGAGGTCCAAGTCGTTGGAGGTAATGGCGTGAATGGCGCTGTAGACATCCCCGAAAGCGTGTCTAACAATGGACATAATTATCGGGTAACAGCCATTCGTCACAATGCCTTCGAAGGTAACAACCACATTACATCGGTGACAATTCCTCGCTCAGTCACCAAGATTGAATGGTCAGCTTTCAATAGATGTCAGGGCTTGACAACGGTAATTGACAACTCAAGTGTAGAGGTAATGGATGGCTACATCTTCACAGATTGTAGCAATCTAACGGTAGTTAGGTTATCAAATGCGCTCAAGAGAATCGGTCAACGTAGTTTTGCCAATACAGCTTTGACATCTATAGCACTTCCTGCAGGCTTTGAAGGCTTTGGAGATCAGTCCTTCTGCGGCTGTCGTTCGCTCTCAAGTGTCTATTACTCTGGTAATAATTGCCTTGCAATAGAGGGTAGCACCTTTGCCGATACACCTAAAGATTTCACAATCTATGTAAACCCAAGCGCTTTCAATAGCGTTAGTGGGATGGCTTATTATGGTAATAAAGTAAAGGATAAGATCCCTTATGTACTTACAAGTAACTATGTAACATTCTCTCGAGACTTTGCCATTGATTTCTCATCAGCACCTGGATTGACAGCTTATGTTGCTCAACGTAATAACAATGCATCAATAAAGTTGGTGGCAGTTACTGGTGCTGTTGCTGCTGGTACGGGTCTAATACTTAAAGGAAATGTAGGTCAGACCTATAATTTAACCATCTCAAGCAATGGTAAAAGCTATGAAGACAACCTTCTGAACCCATCAGATGGTGTCGTTGTAGAGACAAATAAGTCAGACCTTGACGCAATAAGATTTAAGTCAGATGGGACAAATGCTTATTTACCAAAGCTCCTTTCTACAGATAAAGTTCGTTATAGACCAGGTGATATGGTTAACTTCACACTCAGCCTTATCACATTCCCTAATGGTGCAAAGGTACGTTACTTACATGGCAATACTGTTGTTGGCACCGCAGATGTAGGTGGTAAGAAGTCTTGGACATGGAAGGTTCCTAAGGACGACTTCAAAGGTTACTTAGCTGAAGTTTATGTAAAAGAGGGTGATAAGGATAAGGTTCTTTCAACTATCGGTATAGATGTTTCTTCTAATTGGAAGCGTTTCCCTCGTTATGGGTTCTTGTCTGATTTCCAAAACAGCAAGATGAATACAATGAACAAAGAAGTAAACGTTCTTCTTCGTCATCATATTACAGGTTTACAGTTCTATGATTGGCAATGGCAACATCATAGAATGTGGAAGAAAGATAACGATGGTACGTGGAAGGATTTTGCTAATCGTGAGATCTCTGTTAATGTTTTACGCAACTACATTAGTAAGTTACATAACGTAGGGGCCAAGTGTATGTTCTATAATCTCTGCTATGGGGCAACTGGAGACACACTAAATGGTGAAGCTTTTCGTGTCAATTACCTCAATAAGGATGGAGTGAATGGACGTGAATGGGGAATGATTTGGTATGATGAAGGTATACTCCGACAAGGTTGTTATAATGCTTATAAGGAGTGGCCCAATATCTATCTGATGAATCCTTCAAATGAACATTGGATTAAATATATGACAGATTCTGTTAACTTAGTATATAAAAACCTTCCATTTGATGGTTTCCATGTAGACCAAGTAGGCAAACGAACAGATTGGTTATATAATGCTGACGATACTAACAGACGTGATGATCGTGAGATTTATGAAGGTTTTGCAAAGTTCTTGAAAGCTATGAAGGCTGCACAACCCGAAAAGTATCTTGTCATGAACTCCGTTTCAAACTATGGACGTCGTAATATTGTTGGTTCAGGAAGCATAGAGTTCGCATATAACGAGATGTGGGAAGGTGAACGTTGGTATACTAGTTTCCGAGATGCGATTAAGGGTAATAGGGAAGAAAGTGCGAATCCTAAGCTTAATACAGTCTTCGCTGCTTATATGAATTACCGCCGTGATAATCTTGATATGGATAAGGTTGGCGGACAGATTAAGCCATTTAACACACCATTAGTACGTTTTACAGATGCTGTAATATTTGCTTTGGGCGGTGCACATATCGAACTAAGCGGTGATCATATGCTGTATACTGAGTACTTCCCTGATGCTGGGAAAAAGAGAGAAAACGCATTGGAGAATAGTCTAGTTACTTACTATGACTTCCTAACAGCCTATGAAAACTATCTGAGAGATGGTAATGTTGAGAAGACAGTTACTATGGAAATAGGAGGCAAAAACGTAAAAGCATGGGAGCCAGAGTTAGGAAAGATTGTCTCTTATAGTACTCAGAAAGACAACAAAACTATGATCCAACTATTAAATTTCACAAATGCCAACCGTTTGACATGGCGTCTTTCAAAGCTTGAGAATGGTGAAGAAAAAGATAAGAGCAAGGTGAAAGAGGATGTTATGAACGAACCAAACTTGTATACTCAAGAACCTGTTACACTCTATGATGAGGGCAATGTAACTCGTATTTGGGTGGCTACTCCAGACGCATTGGGCGGTGCTCCACAGGAAGTTAAGTTTACTCAGGACCGTGATGTGGTTAAGTTTACTCTGCCTTCTTTGAAGTATTGGACAATGATTGTTGTTGAGCATGGCGCTAAACCTGGCAGTCAAGCAGCTCAGTCACGCAATTATGTTTTGCAGGGTGATAAGTTCAGCGACAAGACTTATGGTTTCGTACCTGCCGGTGAGGCTTATCTTTCATTCCCATCTGATGCTGCCAGCTCTTTACAGTCAGTATTATCACTGGTTCCAGTGACTGCAGGTATTGAGAATGTAACAACCGATAATGCTAACAACACCGATGATGGCTACTATACAGTATCTGGTATCAAGGTTGACAAACCAACCAAGGGTGTGTATATCCACAAGGGTAAGAAAGTTGTTATCAAGTAGAAGTTCAGACATTCCATACTAATAAATATTACTGTCTGAAGGGATTTAAACAACATAAGGGCTTCCGCAGGGTGATCTTTAAATAGGTTTCTGCATATTACTTTTAAGGAAACGAGGCCTTTATGATTGGATAAAATCATCACACCTTTGGTGTTTCAACATCCTTCTGATTATAAACTGCTATCACATCTGTAGCATATCGGAAGGTGTTGAACGCTAAACACGACTGGTGCTGGGCATCAGCTCCACTAGTGCTGACCATTAGCCCCACTGGTGCTAACCATCAGCTCCACTGGTGCTGGGCTGCAGCACATAAGTAGAAAACAGTATGACGTATTCGTTTCTGACGTTATCAACTATATAGTAAGGCGTTGATGAATAACGAATACCAGAAGGGTCAACCAGACAGTAACGATCAATAAAAACGCCATTAGCTTCAGTGCTAATGCGTTTTTATAGCTTTTAAATCCCTATTCAGGAATTATTTCACAACGAATTTCGCTCCATTAGTGACGTATATGCCAGGGGCTAACTTGCTATTATCATTGGTTTCTTTTACCTTTACCCCACTCATCGTATACACAGATTCGTTTTCTTTCTTATGTGAAGTAATGTTTTTGATTCCCAATGGCAAGTCTTTCTTGTTCTTTAATTTGATACTTCTTAAGTAAAATCCCGCTCCTGTAAAATACAACCCGTTGTCTTTTAGCATCTTAACGGTGTTCTTATCAAGTGCGATATAGTATTGTTTCTCATCATTTGAAGCCACTAAAGGAATAGTTCTATCAGCTTCATTCCATTGCGGTAGGACAATCTTTGCATCCCTTTTAACATCCCGTACAGTAACTTCCAACGCCTGTTTTTCTGTTACTCCATCAAACATTGTCTTTGGGATTACCACCTTATTATTATCATCTATTTGCTTGAAACCACTCCATATACCGTCATCTTTCTTCTCTCTTACCAAAGAAAACAAGCGAATATTCTGTCCTATTATACTACAACCATCTGCCTTTAAGGCGTTAAGCATGTCTTCATCTGTGATATAGAAAGTCACTTGGGCGTCATTTCTTGCGACTTCAGGTTTCAAAGTCACAATACTTTTCCCGCTCTTATTGCAGATATCGATAGATGAAGGTCCAGCATCCCGGTCACAGACAGGTCCCATATTCGGATCGGTACATGGTGGAGCAGTTAAGTCTTTAGCAGGAAGAGTATCTATATCTAAGATGAGCTTATCACCAACTTGCAACTTTGCTAACCGATCAACAGGCACTTCTTTAGATAAATTGATCTTTGCTGTTGTTGTTTCCCAGTCCCATCCTTGAGGTACAGCACCAACCCATAAAAGCTCATTTGCACGTTTATAGACACGTAACCAGTCTATATCCATGATGTAATCTTTTGGAGTTTTGTTGATATCATTATGATATTGAGGGTCTCTTTCTGGGTATAGAATACCGCTATTATGGTCTCCTGGCGTACCACCAATACCCCCTGTTATTGCAACATCCCATACATGGTCAATACCATGTGGCATGAATTCAGGTCTTAACAGTGCATTGTATCTATATTTATGACTGGATTTAGGGTTCGATACAATATCTGTTGATGTCAAAAAGACCGACCTTACCCTGCCATCCAGAAGGAATGTAACAGCCAAATGCCGTCCTGAGTCTGTAGGAAGAGGGTCAATTTGTGCACCATATACATGAAAGTCTTCTGAAGGATCAAACTTAATTTCCTTTACTCTGTCTGCATATGCATTGTTATTGTGTTTATTAGGAATAGGATTCTCATCTGTTGCACTTTGATAATCAATCCCATGTACCGACTGATGCAGGAAGTTTTTGTTTGCATTGTAGTATCTATGCTTTTCGTATTTGTCATATCTGTCAACCTTAGGATCATCATTTACGAAGAACTCTTGTAGGTCAATTTCAAACGTACTTGCCCCTGTATAATGCCGCAACCATAGTGCCATCCATGTCCCAATACGGAAAGGTATCTTGGCTTTTATCTCTATTCGCGAATAAAGAGGATAATAACAGCCTATCTCTTTATTCTGTTCATCCATATTACCAGTCTGTGCATCCTTACTGGATAAGAACCCTGACCACCATCCATGGTCTGTGTAACCATGCCCAGGCTTAGGAGGGAAGCGCATCTTTTCCGTATAATCGCTCCTTAATCCTGTGAAGATTTTGCTGCGGGTAGCCCTTACTATTGCCAATCCATCTTGCACTTTAATCATGTTATCACGATAAGTTTGGGCCATACCTTGGTTCTTATTGTTACCATAAACATCAAAGAAATAATCCCTCGTCTTGTCTCCATAGATACCCCACAGCTTCCTATTGATAGCTGTACCATTGAATTCATCTCCTCCATAGTACTTCCAACCAGACAGTGGAGGTACTGTTTCTTTTGTCTCTTGTGCGGATAGATTGAGGAGTCCGAGCCCTAATCCACAAAGAATAATTGCTATTTTTTTCATGTTTTGATGTGTAATAGAGTAGGATTTAGCTACTCATGGTTATGTAAATTACTTATATTAATAGTTATTTCATGTGTCAATACGAATCTGCATGTAGCTCAAATACTTAAAGATTCGGTGTCGTTTATGAGTATTAAATTGAGTGTACAACTAACCCTTGTTGGCAAAGTTACACTTTTTTTCGTATAGTTGGTTATCAAAACAACAAAAAAATGCCACGGAATAGTAATATTTTCATTATCTGATAGATAATAAGTAACATGCTAAAAGGTAATTATCCCTTCTTTAACTGATGAATGTCTTGTCTTCCATAGGTAATGACACATTATCCATTTATAAAGAGAAAAGCCATTAATATCAATGATGATACTAATGGCTTTATACCCAAATAGGAAAGAAAGAATTACTATTTCACAACAAATTTCTTCCCATTGGTGATATATATACCAGGGGTTAACTTACTTTTATCATTGGCTTCTCTTACCTTAACACCATCAATCGTGTACACAGCACCGTCCTCTTCCTTGTTAATATTAACCCCTTTTACGTCAGTCGTACTTTTTTTATCAGTCAATCTTACACCTCTTAGGTAGTAATTAGCTCCTGATATCTGCAAACCATTCGTACGTAAGCGTTGAACAGTCTGTCCATCAAGTGTGATACGGTACAGTTTCTCGTCTTGTGAAGGGGTCAGTTGGATATTGGTTGCATTCCCTCCGAAAGGTGTTAGTACGATATTTCCACCCCCAGCTACATCCCTTACGGTAAATTCCATTTGCTGTCCTTCAGAAACATTACTGAAAAGCAGGGCAGGAAGGACAACCTTATCAGGTCCAATCTGTTTGAAGCCACTCCACAATCCACTTCTCTTCGTCTCGCTCATAAGGGTGAAGAAACGAACATTCTTGCCGTTTATCTTGCATCCCCCAGCCTTCAACGCCTGCAACATGTCGTTATCTGTTATGAGGAATGTCACCTCTGCGTCGTTTCTTGCAATCTCTGGCTTCTGCTTTAAGATACTCTTACCCGTCTTATCACAGATGTCGATTGACACAGGACCAGCCTTTCTGTGTTCCGAAGTACTGAGTGTGTCTATATCCATGATGAGCCTGTCGCCCACCTGTAGGTTACCTAACTGTGCGTTAGGAACATTGATTGATACGGTTGTCGTCTGCCAATCATATCCCTTTGGTACAGATCCTATCCACAATAACTTGTTTGTTCGCTTATAGACACGTAACCAATCGAGGTCCATAACATAGTTCTTGGGGACTCTGTTTATGTCTCCTCCATACTGAGGATCATTCTCTGGATAGAGTACTCCACCACCTTTTCCGTCTGGTTTACCCCCTATTCCACCCGTAATGGCAACATCCCAGATGTGATCAATATTATTCTTAATATACTCATTCTGCAGAAGTGCGTTGTATCTGGAAGAATAATTAAGCGTCTTTGGCTTATATTCTGATGTCAAGAACACCGACCTTACCCTTCCATCCAGCAGGAATGTCACTGCCAAGTTCCGTGAGGAATCACCCGGTTCGGGATCAATTTGTGCACCATAAACATGGAAGCCCTTCGATGGATCAAACTTTATCTCCCTTACACGATCAGCATACGGGTTATGATTGGAAGTAGTTTTAGGGATATACTTCTTAGTCTTCTCATCATATTCAGTCTGATCATAATCCAATCCGTGGATAGATTGATGCAAGAAGTTTTTCCCTTTCTTATGATAAGTATGCTTTTCCCAACCAGCAACATAGTCATTTTGATCATCATTTACAAAGAACTCTTCCAAGTCAATCTCGAACGTTCCTGCACCACCATACCGATGACGGAGCCACAAAGCCATCCATGTTCCTATGCTAAAAGGTATCTTTGCCTTTATCTCAATACGAGAATAGAGCGGATAATAAGTCCCTCCATTGTCTGCATCCCTACTTGACAGAAACCCTGACCACCAACCATTCTTCGTAAAATTATGGGTAGGTGCCAACGGAGCGCGCATCTTTGGACTGGTGTCAACTCCTTTTTGGTATCGTAACCCAGTATAAATCGGTTCACGAGTAGCACGTACGGAGGCTTTACCATCCTGCACTGTTACCATTTTATCACGGTAAGTTTGTGCCATACCTTGCCCAATATTGTTACCGTATGTCTCGTTAGAATAGTCTTTCTTCTTATCCCCATAGAGTCCCCACAGGTTCCGATCGATAGCATTTCCATTGAACTCATCACCACCAAAATAGCTCCATCCCGCCAACGGTGGTACTATGTCTTGTCTGTCTTGTGCCGTTAGGCTAAGAACTCCTAAGCCTAATCCACAAAGTGTAATTATTATTTTTCTCATATGATTTTGCTTTTCGTGTATATTAATGTAACACGGAATAAATATCTACGTGCAAAGGTACGGCATTTAAAATAAACTCAATGACATCGTTTCTCACAGTAATGTAAAATAAAAATAAGGTATTATAAACGTACTCATTTTATGTTGAAGAACATAAAATGAGCATGCCTTTTAATTAATTTTTCTTTCTTTTCGTTGCCAGAAGAGCCGTCTTCTGAACGTTTTTCCTTATCAAAGGCTTATTGATTCAAGCTGTCAATATGCTTCACATGGATGTATTCATGGTAATCACCACGTATCATTCCCTTCTGCTGAAGGTCGTCTAACAGTGCTATGAGGCTGTCCCAGAAACCATTTACATCATAAAGTGTCACACGTTTATGATGATATCCTATGGTTGCAGACGCAGCAACAGTGAACACTTCATCCAAAGTCCCGATGCCACCGGGCAAGGCACAGAACTCATCCGCCTGTTGCATCATGATTGCTTTGCGGTCAGTAAGATCCTCACATGGAATCTCTACGTCCACATAATCACTCATTCTGCGCCCCTCTTCCATGATACGCGGGACGACACCAATGGTCCTTCCGCCTGCTTCATGCACACTTTTACCAATACACTCCATGAGTCCACTGTTTCCTCCACCGTAGATGAGGGTGTGACCATGCTCCCCTATCCATTTCCCCAACCGTTCTGCCATGTTGAAGTAGGTTGGATCTATATTGTTGTTTGCCGAACAAAATACTGCTATCTTCATCTTATTTACTTTTCCACAAAGGTAGTTATTTTTTCACAATCTTACCTCTGAATACAGAAGTTTAAGGTAAATTTGAACTAAGTACTTTTTGATTGACAATCAGTTTGTACTTACAAAATAGACTAATTATAATAATAAAACAGACTATATATCAAGACTTCTATCTTATAAGAGAACAATTTGGCAAACTGAAAGCCACGTAATCACATTCTTTCTCCAACCTGATGAAAGCAAAAGAAAGATCTTTTGCACCATTAATGACTGAAGGATGACACAGTTAGAAATAATCTTACAAAAACTGAAGTGACATAACTTCGAAATCAAACAAAAATCTATTTTTTCTTGCTTTGTAACTTCCTAAGATTCAATTGGTTGTAAAGGGCAAAACAAAAGATGCCCTTTTAGCATCCAAAAGACGCCCTTTTACATTGCAAAAGGGCATCTTTTACCATGCAAAAGGGCGTCTTTTAGAGTGCGAAAGGGCACCTATTACTTTTCGTTATACGAAATTCTATTACATATTACTCAGCCAATAGCTTTGCAGCCATCTCATGACCGAGTCGTGCACACTCCTCTTTTATCTCTGGAGTAAGTGCTTGCTTCATCTCTACAGGCTCACCCACCTGTTCAAAGTGCAGGTGATTCTCGTTCCATTCTCCTATTGCAGAGACAGCCTTTGAAGCCCATGAGTATGACCCGAACCAACCAATGAGATGGTTCTTGATATCCCTGTTAGCCACTTCCTGCAGCAAAACATCCATCTCATGATAGAGCCCAGCATTGTAAGTTGGCGCACCAACAATCAGTCCACGGAAGCGGAAGATATCCTGAAGGATGTAGCTATGATGCGTTTTAGATACGTTGTAGAGTCGAATGTTCCTGACTCCAGCCAATGAAGCAGCACGTGCTATCTGTTCAGCCATACGCTCTGTGTTCCCATACATCGTTCCGTAGCAGATAACCAAGCCTGGATCAGTCTCATATTTCGACATACGATCATACAGGTTCACCACCTTTTCAACGTTCTCATGCCATACAGGACCATGTGTTGAACAGATATAATCAATGTGAATACCTGCAAGTTTCTTCAGTGCATTCTGAACTGGAATACCGTATTTACCTACAATGTTAGAGTAATAGCGAACCATCTCCAACCAATATCCCTCTGTATCGATGTCCTTATCGATGAATCCGCCGTTTAAAGCACCGAAACATCCAAAGGCATCACCTGTGAAAAGGATGGATGCTTCACCCTTGCTAAGAGTCATCATCGTCTCTGGCCAGTGCACCATTGGTGTCATAAAGAACTGCAATGTATGATGTCCTAACTCTAAAGTCTCACCATTTTTCACTTCTATAGTATTCTCTCTGATACCGTAGAAGCCTGACATCATGTCGAATGTCTTCTTGTTTCCAATGACTTGTATGTTAGGATAATACTTCTTCAACAAGGCTAAAGAACCAGAATGGTCAGGTTCCATGTGGTTGATGACAAGATAGTCAATTTGTCTATCACCCAAAACAGCATGTAGATTCTCGATGAACTGGACAAAGAAGTCCACTTCTACTGTATCAATCAGGCAGACTTTGTCGTCGTCAATGAGATAAGAATTGTAGCTAACGCCGTATGGCAATGGCCATAAACCTTCAAAAAGAGATTTGTTACGGTCGTTGACACCTACATAATAAACTTTGTTGGCAATTTCTATCATTTTTCTATTTTGATTTAGTGTGGTTCTTTTTTGTTATCCTTTCATCTGCTCTCCAAACTCCCGACTTACATAATTGAAGATGTCTTTGCAGCAGTCTGCAGAGAAATCCAAGCCACAATTGATAGCCTTGTCCCATTGTTCTTCAGTGAGTCCACGCAATAAGTCGTCGCGGGTGATACCATACTTCAGCATTCCGAAGATGAAACCGGCATTGAAGTTATCGCCAGCTCCAATGGTGCTTACGATATTCGTGTTATGGACAGGGTATGACTTTTTAAAGTCTTTACCACCACGTACCTCCACAGGTTGGCTTCCTTGCGTGTAAATGAACTGCTTGCAATAGAATGAAATCTCTGCGTTATAGACCTTGTCAGCCTCATCTTTTTTATAAAGTGTGGTGAAATCTTCATTGCTTCCACGCACAATGTCGGCATAATCGAGGTTCTCTAATAAGTTCGGAGTAATCCTAATAACATCGTCTTTGTGTGCAGGTCGATAGTTAACGTCATAATAGATGATTGCGCCATGTGACCGGGCATAATCTAAAAGCCCCAACACTTGCGGACGAATGACAGGGTTTACAGCATAATAAGAGCTGAAAATAACGATATCATCGGGCTGAATGTCAGGGTAAGTGAACTCTAATTGGTCGTGAGGATGGTCCTTATAAAAGATGTATTCTGCATCATTCTTGGTATTAAGGAATGCCAATGACACTGGAGACTTTGAGTCTGGGAAGGTGCTAACATTATCTGCATTAACCCCATTCTCCCTAAGGAACTTAATGATATAGTCTCCTACACGGTCATTACCAGCCTCAGAGATGAAGGATGCATTCACTCCGCAACGTCCTAAAGAGATAATGGCATTAAAGGTTGAGCCTCCTGGGACAGCTTCAACAGGCTTATTATCCTTGAAGATGATGTCCAAGACAGTTTCACCGATACCTATAACTTTCCGCATTCTATTATGATTTATATTAACTTCCTTATTAGTTTTGCAAATATAATGAAATTAGGTGGACTACAAAAAAGAATTAAGATTCTTTTTCCTTTACGCTTTTAAAGTGGTTTGTGTTTCGTTCTTTTTTCTTAAATTTGCAGTCATGACAAGTTATAAGACAGCAGTTTTGGATAACGGACTGCGTATCATAGTGCTCCCATCAGCATCTTCGGTGGTTTATTGTGGCTACCAGATCAATGCAGGAACAGCCAATGAGGAAACAGATGAAGAGGGTATTGCCCACTTTTGTGAGCATGTCAGCTTTAAAGGAACAAACAAACGAACAGCACTTGATGTTATTAATTGTTTGGAACAGGTTGGAGGTGACCTCAATGCCTTCACCACTAAGACAGATACTGTCTATTATTCAGCTATTCTGAAGGAGCATCTTCCGCGTGCAGTAGACCTCCTTACGGATATTGTTTTCCACAGTATCTATCCGCAAAAGGAGATTAATAAGGAGGTAGAGGTTATCTGTGACGAGATTGAATCATATAATGACAGCCCTTCAGAACTTATCTATGATGAGTTTGAAAACATCATTTTCCGTGGTCATCCACTGGGACATAACATCTTAGGTGAGGCAAAAAGGGTGAGAAAGTTCACCACTGAGGATGCTCTTCGCTTCACTCAGAAGTATTATCGACCAGAGAATGCTGTGTTCTTTGCCTATGGCAATATAGATTTCGAGCAGTTATTGTCTCTCTTGTCAACTGAAAACGGCACATTTGTGACCACTAAAGATGACAGTTGGAAGCCTAAAGAGATTTCTTTGCCAGCACTCAATGCATATGAACCACAGAAGATTACGGTGGACAAACATACGCATCAGGCACATGTAATGATAGGAAACAGAGCATATAGCGTACATGACAAGCGCCGCATGGCACTGTATCTATTGAACAATATATTAGGAGGTCCAGGGATGAACGCACGTCTGAACCTTGCATTACGAGAGCGTCGTGGACTGGTTTACACGGTAGAAAGTACAATGGTAAGCTATAGTACGACTGGGATATGGAGCATATATTTTGGTTGTGACGCTGAAGATATAGATGAGTGTAAGACCCTTGTACGGAAAGAACTCGACCGTTTTATGTCGACACCTCTGACTGATGCAGAGCTGTCAGTTGCCAAACAACAGATAAAAGGGCAAATAGGTATAGCCTGTGACAACCGTGAGAACCTTGCATTAGACTTCGGTAAGGTGTTCTTGCACTATGGTTGGAAGAAGGATATTCAGGCTCTTTATCATGACATAGACACCATCACAGCTGCCGAAGTACAATCCGTAGCACAGGAGTTGTTTGATAACAAACAGCTTACGGAGCTTATTTACGCATAAAAAAGAGGGATATTTACAGGGAGGACTCTGTTGAAGTACGGAAGGGAGAAGCGTTATCTTAACCTCTTTTACCCCTTTATTTCCCCCCATTCCATATCAGTATGGCATGTTTTTTTCTGTATTAAGAATAGTAATATATCTGTATTAAGGATAGTAATATATCTGTATTAAGAATAGTAATATATCTGTATTAAGGATAGTAATATAAATGTTTTAAGGATAATGAAAGCAAACATCGAACGCACAGATAAGAAGAGAGTAGTAATCGTTGGCGGTGGATTGGGTGGATTAGAGCTGGCTGTGAAGCTGACGGATGCCGACTTTCAGGTAGTATTAGTGGATAAAAACAACTATCATCAGTTCCCTCCATTGATTTATCAGGTGGCATCAGCGGGTCTTGAACCAAGTAGTATATCTTTTCCTTTCCGACGTTTGTTCCAAGGAAACAAGGACTTCTTCTTCCGCATGGCAACCGTTGAAGGTGTTAATACTAAGGAAAAGAAGATCATAACTTCAGTTGGTAGCATCCACTATGATTACCTTGTGTTGGCTGCAGGAGCCAAGACGAACTTCTTCGGGAACAAAGAAATAGAGGCTACCACACTACCGATGAAGTCCGTTTCAGAGGCAATGCGCTTGCGCAACACTATTTTGCGCAATCTAGAAAAGGCTGAAACGGAGGAAGATCCAAAGAAGAAACAAGCCTTAATGAATATTGTTGTCGTAGGTGGTGGTGCTTCTGGAGTAGAGATTGCAGGTGCTGTTGCAGAGATGAAGAAGAACGTTATACAGCGTGACTACCCTGATCTTGATGCTTCACAAATGCATATTTACCTCGTAAATGCTGTCGACAGACTACTGTCTGCTATGGATCCTGCATCATCAGCACGTGCAGAACGCGACTTAAAAGCTTTACATGTACACATTCGTCAGCCACAATTTGCAACGGAATATAAAGATGGTGTATTGAAGACAAGCGCTGGATTAGAGATTCCAACAGAGACTGTTATCTGGGTAAGTGGTATCTGTGCAAATCATATAGATGGATTACCAGAGGATAGTATCGGGCATGCTGGGCGTATACTTACCGATAGATTCTGCCAAGTTAAGGCTTACAGGATGTCTATGCCATAGGCGACCAGAGTCTGGTGGAGGGTGATGAGGAGTATCCTTTAGGGCATCCACAGTTAGCACAGGTGGCTTTGCAGCAGGCAAAGACCGTTGCAGCAAACCTTCAGCGGATGCAGAAAGGGGAAGAACTAAAGCCCTTTAAATATCATAACTTGGGTGTTATGGCTACGATAGGACGTAATCATGCTGTGGCAGAGATTGCCGGCAAGAAGTTCGGAGGCTTCCCTGCATGGGCTTTGTGGCTTGTTGTTCATCTGCGTTCTATCCTTGGTGTGAAGAACAAAACATTCATTCTACTAAATTGGGTATGGAACTATATAAACTATAAGCAGAGCTTACGACTGATATTAAAGGCTAAATAGCAAAAAGGCTTCGCATCACTGCGAAACCTTTCGTTAACATGTGGCTTGCTCACGCAAGTCATGTTTCCTTGTACTAACTCAAATAATTAACTTTAATAACGACTATTTTTCTATTTGACGGGACAAAGTTACAAAAAAAGAACATAAGTAAAAGGAACAGAGAATATAAATAGTGTTACTTTTAGACTTTATAACAAATACAAGCTATCCTATTCACAATCAGTGGCTTTTTATTATCTATTGTTAACGCCTAAGTTCATTATTTACGAATCTTTGGGTATCATTCTCTTGGCTTTTATTTGCTACTCTCACCTTCTTACCGTACCTTTGCACACCAAAAAGGTAACATGCCACCTGAGAGTCTGCGTACCGATTGGTAGAAATTAGTCGTAGGCAAGTGTCTGTTGTGGGTTCGTTTGGTGGCGAGTTTGCCTTTTGTAAGATTATAAATAAATACAAACGAATTTGAAGACATTTGAAGAATTGGGCGTCAGCGAGGAGATTCGCCGCGCCATTAGTGAGCTTGGATTTGAGCATCCAATGCCTGTTCAGGAAGAAGTAATCCCTTATTTGCTTGGTAATCGTAATGACGTCATCGCACTGGCACAGACTGGTACGGGTAAGACGGCGGCATTTGGGCTTCCATTGCTACAACGTATTGATACGAATAGCAAGGAAACTCAAGCTATTGTGTTGAGCCCTACGCGTGAGCTTTGCCTGCAAATTGCCGATGACTTGAAGGATTTTGGCAAGTACATCCCCCACTTGCACATAGCAGCAGTGTATGGTGGAGCATCTATTGAGACGCAGATTCATCAGTTAAGACATGGAGTACAGATTATCGTTGCTACCCCTGGACGACTGATAGACCTCATGCACCGTGGCAAAGCACGTCTTGACAAAGTAACAAACGTTGTTTTGGATGAGGCAGATGAGATGCTGAACATGGGCTTTCAGGAGAGTATTACGGAGATCTTAACCGGTGTTCCAGAGGACAGAAACACTTTATTGTTCTCTGCAACGATGAGTCGTGATGTGGAACGTGTGGCAAAAGGCTATCTTCATGATTACAAAGAGATTGTCGTTGGAAGCCGTAATGAAGGGGCAGAGAGTGTAAACCATATATATTATATGGTGAATGCACGCGACAAATATCTTGCTTTGAAACGCTTGGTAGACTTTTATCCTAAGATTTATGCCATCGTATTCTGCCGTACTAAGGTTGAAACACAGGAGATTGCAGACAAACTGATCAAGGATGGATACAATGCAGAATCGTTACATGGTGACCTTTCACAGCAGCAACGTGACCTTACAATGCAGAAGTTCCGTTCTCATCTGACACAGATCCTTGTTGCAACGGACGTTGCAGCACGTGGATTGGACGTGAATGACCTCACACATGTCATCAACTATGGCTTACCTGATGACATAGAGAACTACACTCACCGCTCGGGTCGTACGGGTCGTGCAGGCAAGAAGGGTACATCTATCTCCATCATCCACTCACGTGAAAAGTATAAGGTACGTAATATTGAGCGTGAGATTGGTAAGGAATTCGTTGACGGAACACTCCCTTCACCTGAAGAAATCTGTAAGAAGCAGCTCTTCAAGTCAATGGATGATATCTTGAAAACAGATGTTGACGAAGACCAGATTGCTCCTTATATGAAGGACATCACCCGCCAGTTTGAGTATATAGACAAGGAAGACATCATCAAAAAGATTGTTACTTCAACCTTCGGACGCTTCCTGAACTACTATAAAAACGCTCCTGAAATAGAGAAACCATCATCACGTAGCTCTAAAGAGGAGAACCGTAGCATGCGAGGAGAAGGCAGAAGCACCCGTGGTCGTGGTTCTCGTAAGCCTGAGAGTGGCTACAAACGGTTGTTTGTCAACCTTGGTAAGGCTGACGGTTTCTATCCAGGTGAGGTGATGCAGTTCATCAATAAGAACATGCATGGGCACCAGGCAGTAGGTCATATCGACCTTCTTTCTAAGCAAAGTTACATTGAAGTGCCCGAACGGGACGCCCAAAAGGTAATGCATGCACTGGATGGTGCTACATATAAAGGCCGTAAAGTGCGTTGTAACGATGCTGAAGAAGGCGGACATGGTCGTAATTCAGGTCGTTCTACAGGTGGTCGTGGAAACAAGGAAGGACGTAGCGAACGTCGCAATCGTCGTCAATATGATGACAACATGTATCCTTCCACACGCAAATTCAAAAAGGATGACTGGAAAGAACTTATGAAAGGAGCACCTGCAAAGCTGAAAGGTGAAGAACCAGACTTCTCAGAAGAGGGATGGGCAAGGCGCAGACCAAAGAAGTAAACCAGCCTCCTACCCTCTCATTATCTACTGCTTCTGTCCACCGAATTATGCGATTTCATCGTTACCGTTCGCCTATCGGCAATCTGATTCTTGCTGCAGACAACGGCTTCCTGTGCTACTGTCTATGGGAAGACAGCATGGATAATCAGCTCCTTGACGATTGGGAAGAAGACAAGACTACGCATGAGACAGTGCTTACTGAGGCTTGTCGACAGATGGATGAGTACTTCTCAGGGACACGTAAGAACTTTTCCTTGCCGCTCAAGCCCTTTGGTACCGTCTTTCAACAGCACGCCTGGCAAGCACTACAGAAGATTCCCTATGGCAAAACCATCTCTTACGCCGAAGAAGCAAGACTGATGAACAGTCCTAAAGCTGTAAGAGCAGTAGGCAATGCCAACCGTCATAACCCACTAATGATCATCATTCCGTGCCACAGAGTAGTAGGAAGCAATGGACATATAGGAGGATATGTTGGTGGAACAGAAAGGAAAAAGTGGTTGTATAAATTTGAAAACGTGTGTCAATAGAGCTATTGACACACGTTTTTTGTTCTACTATCTCTATACAAGAAAGCAAATGTTTCGCACCAGAAAAATATCTTACAATCATCAGAAGTAATCTGTCTAATATCTCGAAGGAATCATCCAAAATGTGGTTTTGTAACCATCACATACTTAGAGGGTTACGGTGAGCAATGTAAAAGGGCATCTTTTACCTTCTAAAAGGGCACCTTTTACACATCAAAAGAGCACCTTTTGCGTTGTAAAAGATGCCCTTTTGCAATGCAAAAGACCGTCTCTTACTTTTCAAATGTGAAACAACTTTACATAAGAGACATTGATAAGGCATTTGGAAGATACGTTAATACAGATTAAATCACATAAAAAAAGGATGTGCAAAACAATCCATTGCACATCCTTTTCCGTATTTATACACTTACAGTTTACTGTGGATTAATCTCCTTCAGCAGGCGGTCAGCGTGTCCCCACTTGTCCATAAGATAGAGAACGAAGCGGATATCAACACCAATACAACGTGCTAACTTGCGGTCGAAGTAGATATCACTGGCAAGACTATCCCAGTTTCCATCGAATGCAAGACCAATGAGTCTGCCCTTTCCATCGAACATTGGAGAGCCTGAATTACCACCTGTAATATCGTTATTGGTAAGGAAGCACAGTTGCATCTTACCTGTTGTCTTATCCGTGTAACGCCCGAAATCCTTTGCACTCATGAGGTCCATCATGATTGGTTCAGCCTTATAGTCTTCGAGTTTATCGCCACGTTTCATCTTCTCCACAATACTTTCAGCTGTTGTGTAGTAGTTACTGTCGAAGTTACCAATCATGTATCCACCCACCTGACCATAGGAAAGACGCATCGTAAAGTTAGCATCACTGTAATGAGGCATGTCCATTTCCATCTGTACCTTTGCTTCACAGAGTTTCTTTTCTTCGTTGTCAATGGAGTCAGACTTGCCCGTTAAGTCCGTCAGAATACCTTGATAAGCAACGATAAGTTGCAAGCCTAGCTGTACACCTGGGTCTTTCAGGGTCTTATCATCGTTATAGAACTTATGGTCTTTCTCCATTAACTTACTCTTTGAATAGAGCCATTCCGTATACTTCTTATAATCATTACCGAAGCTTTTCTTTATTGTGCTGTATACATCAGGTAGGTATTTAGCTGGTACATGTTCGGCATAATTCTTCAGCATGGCAGCAGTCATCTCCTTATCAAGTGCCAAATTCCATTCGTCACTATTGTCTTTGAACTGCATATATTGCTTCTTTGGATTGTCCTTTGGTCCTTGAGGCTCTATCGCACCACGGGTAAGATCAAGCGCACGTTTGAACATTTCTGTGACTTTCCAGAATGATTCATTCCAGTAATTGGCTGCAAGTGAAGATTCATTGCTGTTCGTATAGAGCTTACTCAGCTCTGGGAAGTTAACATCTACAGATGGATCTTTCACCTTTTTAGCATCAAGCCACTTCTGTATCCTTGCCTCGTATTCTGCTTTCTGGCGGATAAGCCCCGTTGAATCGATACATTTGTTCATACCCATGGAGTTCTTCCAGTAGTTAGCAGCAGTGACATATTTGTCCTCATATTGGATACGTGTCTTCTCATTCATATCCATATACTTCTTCATAATGGCTAGTTTGATGTCACGTGCCTGTATGCGAGTGGTGTTTTCTATGTCCCGACGTTGTTTAATACCATACGAAGACAGATAACGACTTGTTGATCCTGGATAACCTACTGTCATTGCAAAGTCCTTATCCTTATACCCTTCTAAGCTTACTGGAGCCCAGTGTTCTGGGTGATAAGGCACATTATCCTTAGAGTAAGCAGCCGGTCCGTTGGTCTTTGGGTCAGCATAGATGCGGAAAACAGAGAAGTCACACGTCTGTCGAGGCCACATCCAGTTGTCGGTTTCACCACCAAACTTACCCATACTCTTCGGTACTGTGAACACTAATCGTACGTCAGGGAAGTCCTGATAAGTTGTAGCATAGTACTTATTACCTTCATAGAAAGCGTCAATATTCACGTGTAAGCTCTTGTCGATGTTCTTCACGGAGTCCGTCATCTGGTTCGTCAAGACATCAATAAGGGAGTCTGCCTGCTCCTTAGTTTTACCATTAATAAGCTTATTCACACGTGCTGTGACATCCTTTTGGTTCTTCATGAAGGAGACAAACATGTTCTCATTCGGTAGCTCTTCCGCATAATTCTTAGCATAAAAGCCATTCAACATGTAGTCATGTTCTACTGTTGAGTGTGCATTAATAGCACTGAAGCCACAGTGATGGTTTGTGAATACTAAGCCATCAGGGGATACTACAACTCCAGAACAGAAGCCTGAGAAGTTGATTACATAGTTACTGATAGCGTTAGGAGAACTGTACAGCATGTCAGCAGGTAGCTTGAAACCCTCTGCTACCATTTGATCATAGACTGCATTCGGAAGGTTGTAGAGTGTCCACATACCTTCATCGGCGTGCATTGAGGTACTACCCAATGCAAGAAGGCCAGCGATGAGTAAAGTTGTTTTCTTCATAATTTATTTGTTTTGAGGTGCTTATCTATGTATTAAGAGACTAAATTAGGATGGTTTTGTGAACCATTTCGTCTCCTTTTTACTTGCTTTTTAAGTTTTTTCGCCCTACTTTCTACTTCTTAAACTTTCTTATTACCTGTGGCATATCATGATAAATCACGTGTGCAATGAAGGCAATGATCACTAATGTATTGACTCCTAATGCCTCTGGAACAGAAAGATTAGCATTGCAGTAGGTAATAATAGCGAAGAAGAAGCCTCCTATCAACACGTAAACGAGGATACTCTTCAGTGGATAATCAATGGGATACTTACGTTGACCAACGACATACGACAGTACCATCGCTGTTGCATTCCCTAAGAATCCTGCCCATGCGCATGCCATATAGCCGTAATGAGGCACGAAAATAACGTTGATTCCGATGATTACTGCACATCCTATGCCCGAGAAATATGCGCCCCAAATGGTTTTATCAATAAGCTTATACCAGAAGCTTAGGTTGAAATAGACACCCGTCATGATACCACCTGCCATGACAATCGGTACGACACGGAGTCCAACCCAGTAGTCTCTGCCGATGATATGACGCAGAACATCCATGTAACCCATCACAACAAGGAAAGCAAGTATGGTGAAAATGAGGAAGAACTTCATTGCTCTGGCATATGTTTCTTTGTTGTCCTTATCACGTGATTTACCAAAAACGAAGGCTCATAGGCGTAACGGAAGGCCTGTGTTATCATTGACATGATCATTGCTATCTTACTTGCAGCACCGAATATGCCAAGTTGTGCATGTGCATCGCTATCCTTATAGACGTATGGAAAGAGGATATAACCTGCTGTTTGGTTCAGAATTCCTGCTATACCAAGGATAAGAATAGGCCAAGAGTAAGACAACATCTTCTTTGCCAAGGGCATATCAAGCAGTTTACCACCAGCAAAGAAACCATCTTTCAGCTCCTTCCAGAAGCAGAAAGTAATGGTACCCGTACATACAAGGTTAATATAGAAGGCGAAACCAACCTCATGTCCGTTGAGAATAAGGTAGTAAACGATGTTCAGAATGATATTCAATGCAATGAACAAGAGCTTGAAAGCAGCAAACTTTATAGGTCGTTTCTTGTATCTAAGGTATGCAAAAGGAATACATTGGAAGGCATCTATAGCAACGGTAACAGCCATCACCCACACATAAGAGGGATGATCTGGATACCCCATAAAGTTACAAATGGGTTGCAAGAAGATGAAAACCAATGCGATGAACAGTAACGAAGATAATCCAACTAACGACAAAGTCGTTGAATAAACCTTCTTTGGATCTTGGTCAGCCTTATTTGCATAGCGGAAGAAAGTGGTCTCCATTCCGTATGTTAGAATCACAAGTAGCAAAGCTGTATAGGCATATATGTTCGTAATAACGCCATAACCACCACTGGCAGCACTAATCTTTGCGGTGTATAATGGTACAAGAAGGTAATTCAAGAACCTTCCGATGATACTGCTCATGCCATAGATGGCTGTATCTTTTGCAAGTGATTTTAAATTTGCCATTGTTTGTTTTGTTATTGAACGTTCTGGCTGACAAAGTGAGTTAAGCTTGTAGTCGTAATGCTTTGTTAAAAGAACATGTAGCAGACTGCTATAGCTGCTATCACACCAACCAGGTCAGCAAGCAGTCCACAAGCCACGGCGTGACGTGTATATCTCACGCCAATACTACCGAAATAGACTGCAAGTATATAGAATGTAGTGTCCGTTGAACCTTGGAAGATACAACTTAGTCGTCCCACAAAGGAGTCAGGACCATAGCTTTTCATTGCTTCCAACATCAAACCTCGTGCTCCACTGCCTGACAATGGTTTCATGAAAGCTGTTGGAAGGGCACCTACGAAGTCGGTATTTAAGCCACATTGCTCCATACACCACTGTATTCCACTTATCAATAAGTCCATTGCTCCTGACGCACGGAACACTCCTACAGCAACAAGTATCGCTACAAGGTATGGGATAATGCGTACTGCGGTATGAAATCCCTCCTTTGCTCCTTCGATGAAAGCGTCATAAACGTTTATCTTCCGCATCAGTCCTGCACCGATGAAAAGGACGATTATAGACATTAAGATGAGGTTTGAAGCCACAGATGTCACTGTACCCATCGTCTGTTTGTCCATTTGTCCAAAGCCCCAGATGATGATTCCAACGAATGCCATCAGTCCAACAAGCCCTAAGAAGAGTGTTGGTTGGAAGATATTGATACGTTGCCAGGCTGCAGTAATGATGATTCCAGCGAGCGTTGCAACCGTTGTAGCAAGCAAGATAGGGATGAAAACATCAGTTGGTTGTGCTGCTCCGTATGAACTTCGGAAAGCAAGAATAGTCGTTGGGATGATGGTTAAGCCCGAAGTATTCAGCACCAAGAACATTATCATGGGGTTGGTAGCGGTGTCCTTCTGTGTGTTTAGCTCTTGCATCTGACTCATTGCCTTAAGTCCAGTAGGTGTGGCGGCATTGTCAAGTCCCAACATATTCGATGCAATATTCATAAAAATAGAACCCATAACAGGATGGTTCTTAGGAATATCAGGGAAGAGTTTTGTGAAGAAAGGGCTGAGCATACGTGCCAATACGTTTACTATACCCGCCTTCTCACCAACTTTCATGATACCTAACCATAAGGCGAGAACACCTGTTAAGCCCAAAGATGTTTCAAATGCAGTCTTGGATGAGTCAAAAGTAGCATCCACCATCTTTTGAAAAATCGTCATATCACCTGTCAGTAAGGCTACTATTCCGAAGACAAAAGCGATGAGGAAGAAGGCAATCCAAATATAGTTAAGTACCATTCAGTTTCTTTCTTGCGATTGTTTTTTTATTTATTGATGATAATTATGGGATGGACTGACTTTGGTAACATCATTCTTTCCCATTGCAAAGATACGCAATAATGCGTGAACTATCGTCATAATAAATAAAAAAGATAAGCAGCTCGCTATGAATATAACTGCTTATCCTGCTATCTTTCTGCTCTGATCGTTTTGGTAATAATACCCCTGATAAAGTTTAGAATTGGTTCCCTGTCATTTTTAACACTTCATATAATATACTTATAATCAAATTATTACAGAGCACGAAGGCGTGACAGAAGTGACAGCAACTTTCGTTTCAGCACTTCTGTTGCCGCTGAATGTATCAAGTTTATCGCCAAAAACAAATCTAATATCAAACAGTTTTTCTTCTGATAGGATAAACTGTCAGTACGGGAAAGTATCTTTACAGTTTAAAGAAGTCATATTTTCACGGAATCAGTTAATACACCAAGAAAGTCAGCTTTGTATTATCTTGATTATCAATAGGTTATCAACAGGCTTTCAAAAGGGCGTCTTTTGCACTTCAAAAGGGCACCTTTTACACATCAAAAGATGCCCTTTTGCGATGTAAAAGGGCGTCTTTTACAATGCAAAAGGGCATCTCCTATTTTTCAATAGAGTTACTATTACGAATTTATATTACAACTCTTTGGATTCTGTATACAACAGTTGTATCATTGTCTGACCAACTGCCTGCAGTGTATTCTTATCTATATGCGCCATCGTGTCATTGACAGTATGCCACGTAGGTCCAAATGAACTCTGTGCACAATCAGGATAGTATGGGATAATATCTATCGTTGGGATTCCTGCATTTTCATTGATTGGGACATGGTCATCAGTAACCATTCCACCCACAGCATCAGGGAAGTATGACCCATAACCAGCGGCTTTAGCTGCATTCCAGACCTTATCTACAACGTCAGGAGCGAACTGCATGGACTGACCTTCACGATAGAACTGTGCGCCTTCACCACCAACCATATCCAAAAGGATACCAAAGACGGGCTTTGCACCAGCTGGAAGGTTCTTAGAATAGTATTGTGCGCCCAGCGCCCAGCTATCACCAGTATCCTGATAGTTCGTTGCCCACTGCGGAACACCCCAGTCTTCAGCATCTGTACAGACGAAGTCTACACCAATCTCCAGCTTCTTATCAGCCTGCAACTGTCGTGCAAGCTCAAGCATAACAGCAACACCACTTGCTCCATCATTGGCTGCCATAACGGGTTTCTTATGATTTGTTGAGTCTGGATCATTATCAGCCCAAGGCCTACTGTCCCAGTGTGCACAAAGCATAATACGCTTCTTGGCTTTCGGATTGTAACGTGCAATGATGTTTGTAGACTTCAGTATCGTACCATCATAGCCCTTCAGGTCAGCTTTTTGCTCTAAAACCTCACATCCATATTGCTTAAACTTTGCCACAATCCACTTTCCGCACTGCTCATGTGCCGTAGAATTCATAGTTCGTGGACCGAAATTGCACTGTGCAGCAGTAAAGGCATAAGCTGAATCAGCATTAAACTTTGGACCAACAGGCTTGACAGCGGCAACTGTATCAGCATCTGCTGTACTGTTATTGTTCCCTGTTTTCTCTTTACAACCATAGGTTGATGTTGTCAGGAGAGCCGTCAAAAGACAGCCAATGATAATTTTAATTTTAGCTTTCATTACTTATTTTCTATGAGAAAATTACCTAACGCTCTGCACCTTTGCCATGACACGCAGCCAATTTCCTCCCCATATCTTTTCAATATCACGTTCACTATACTTACGACGAAGCAGATGAAGCGTGAAGTTTATCATCTCACTAGCATCTGCCATACCACGTACCGTACCGTCACCATCAAAGTCTGTGCCTACTCCAACATGGTCTATACCCATCACTTCAATAGCATGTTCCAAGTGAGCAATGGCATCCATGACCGTTGCTTCGCCTTCTTTCTTGAGGAAACCATGATAAAGTGTGATATGGGCTACACCACCTTTCTTTGCCAAAGCGCGCATCTGATCGTCTGTAAGGTTACGAGGTACATCGCAAAGCACCTTACTATTGGAGTGACTGCAGACAATTGGCTGTGTACTTATGTCCAAAGCATCATAGAAACTCTTCTCACCGCCGTGGCTCAAGTCGACCATTATGCCATTACGATTCATCTCTTTGATGACTTCAGCACCAAACTTACTCACTCCACCATGCGTATTACAGCCACGAGCAGAGTCACAAATATCATTGTCACCGTTATGACACAGAGTAATATAGACTACGCCACGCTGTGCAAAGTGCTTCACATTCTCCAACTTATGCTCTAAAGCAAGACCATTCTCAATGGCAAACATGATACTCTTACGTCCCTTTCGCTTGTCTTCATAGAGGTCGGAAGGTGTACGCGCTATGCTGATATAACGTTGATTCTGCTTTACAATCTCTTCCAATTTGTTGAAGATAAGGTCAGCATATACGGCTGGTGTCAGGTGATCAAGCGTCTCTATCAGATCCGGATTGAAGCGTTTCAACCCCGCAACATCTATCTTTGAAGAGAAAGTCTCACCTATCTTCGGCTGTGGAAGATAAGCAGCCATCGTCACTGCGTCCTGCCTTCCCTCCGTCATCTTATGGAGATCATAGAGGATACGTGGGTCACGTTGATCAAAACGAACACCTTGTGGGAAGAACATTGGGGTATCACAGTGGGTATCCAACGTGAGGACACGCTGGTGAAGTTGCTTTGCTATATAGAAATTGTTTGCCTGTGTGGCGAGCCAACCAAAGAGTTTACCACCTTCGTCACCCATCCATTCTGGGTGCCACTGCACTCCCATGACCGACTTAAACTCCCTACTCTCTATCGCTTCAATCACTCCATCGGGTGAAAAAGCCGTGGCACGGAACCGATCGCCTGCCGTTTTCACTGCTTGATGGTGGAAAGAATTAACGAAAATATGCTCTTCCTTGTACAAAGCACGTAGGATTGAGCCCTTTTCTAACGTCACGCTATGCGTTGCCTCACCACGATCAGCATCCTGAGAATGCTTTAATGTAGCAGAATGGAGGGTTGTTACGACTTTATCTTTGCTGAGTTTCTTGCCTACAGCCTCATCAATACGGAGATAATCTTCATAAATATCCTGCTGAACTATACCTCCTAAGGCAACAGCTAACGTCTGTATACCACGACAGATACCAAGGATTGGGATCTGACGGTTGAACGCCAAGCGTGTCAACATCAGTTCTGCCAGATCACGTTCAGCATTGATATTATGTAAATGGGTAGAAGGTTCCTCCCCCATCCACAATGGATTGATATCTCCACCACCTGTAAGCAACAGACCATCTAAGTGGGTTAGCGTATTTACCAACACTTCTTTATCTGCAACAGGTGGTATAAGAACAGGCGTCCCACCAGCCTTTACAATCTGTTTATAGTAAACGTCTCTTAAAGTAGCATCCCCTTCCGTGAAATTTGTGGTGATACCAATAATAGGCTGACGCTTCGCCTCAGGGTAAGTCGCATAGACTTTGTCAAGCTGCGACTGTAGATCATACTTCATTCTTTCGCTTGTTTGAAAGCTATTATGTTATTGTTTATTGGATAATTCCTCCTACATATTTTCAGAAATGGGCACTTCACGCTTGATACTCTGCTCTAAAGAGATAAGTGTTTCGGTTGATACCACACCAGCGATGCCTTGCATCTGGTTGTTAAGCAGGTCCATTAATTGCTCATTATCCTTTGCATATAGTTTCACCAACATGGTGTAAGGACCGTTGTGAAGTGACATTCCACAATCTCAGGGATAGAGCTAAGACGATCAACCACCTTCTTATACATAGAACCACGCTCAAGATTCAGTCCGACATAAGTACAAGTCGTATAGCCTAAGCTCTTGGGATTAATGTTAAAACCACTACCCGTAATAACGCCATTCTCTACCAAATGCTGCACACGTTGGTGGATTGCTGCACGCGACACACCGCACTGAGCAGCCACATCCTTGAAAGGCATACGAGCATTCTGCGACAGGATACCTAGTATCTTCTTGTCTAATCTGTCAATTTTGTCCATCTTTATTGTTGATAAACTTTGTTTATTAGGTAATTAAATATAAGTATAGATTGCAAGCAAAAGTAGGTAATAAATATTGAACAAGCAACAAAATGACATAAAAAATGCGCCATTAAGGCGCATTTTGCTTTCTTTTGCATATCCAAATGATATTTAAAACAGTTGTTAAGTTTACTTCTTAACAGTTTTCTTAGCAACCTTTTTCGCAGGAGAAGTCTTCGTGACAGGAGTCTCCTTAACCTTTTTTACTGCTTCAGGCATGGCTACTGTTGCAGGTTCAATGCCCTTCAGTTCCAAAGTAAATATCAAAGTAGAGTATGGAGCAATGTCTTTACCTGCGCCACGTGAGCCATAAGCGAGGTCTTGAGGTATGAATACTTCCCACTTAGAACCAACAGGCATCAACTGCAAGACCTCTGTCCAGCCTTTGATAAGACCACCAACATTGAAGGTATCATACTCTGCACCATGCTTAGAGGTAGCATCGAACACCTTACCATCAATGGTTTTACCCTCATAAACAACGCGAACAGCATCTGAAGCCTTCGGTGTTGCACCTGTACCTTTCTTAATTATACGGTATTGTAAGCCATCAGGGAGTACTACAACGCCCTCTTTCTTCTTGTTTTCAGCCAAGAATGCTTCGTTCTTTGCCTTCAATTCAGCCTCTTTCTGTGCTATTAAAGCAGCCTGCTTAGCATTAAACAAGTTGTTAGCAGCCTCAGAAGTGAAATAAGTAGTATCCTTCTGCAGCGCATCCAAGAAGCCTTTATAAAGCAAATCGCCCTGAATTGGAGCAGAAGTCCCTTCAAATTGCTTTTCCATATTGGGCAACATACGGCTCTGAACCTGCTGACTGATGGTCAAACCTGCTACATAAGCAGCAAAAGTAGAGTCGTTACGGCTGTCAAAACCTTGACGCAAGCCCTTCATAAACATTGGCATCTGTGCCTTCGTCACACCAAACTGCTGACCAATATACTCCTCCAAGCCACGCGTCATGACCACTCCCGCAGCATAACTAAGCGAGTCGGAAGCTGTCTTAAGCTGTACTGGCTGTGCAGAACCTTCTTTTTTGCATTCTACAGCGCACTCTGTCTTCTGCTTATTCTTCTTATCTTTCTTCTTACTTTGCGCACTAACAGAGTTGAAAGCAGCACCGGCAAATACCAAAACTGCCATTAAAAATACCTTCTTCATGATCTTATTGCACTTTAAAAAATATACTCAAATAAGGGTCGGATTCGTAAATCCGACCCTAATATGTAATGTTATAGCCTTCAATTACCTTACAGCTGGCTGACCCTGAGGCATAGCTGGCTGACCTTGAGGAGCCTTCTCAATACCAAGTAACTCTACTGTAAAGACGAGAGTAGAGAATGGTTTGAGGTCAGGACTTGGCTGTTGAGCACCATAACCTGCGCTATAAGGGATAGTAATCTCCACTTTGAGCCTACAGGCATCTTGGTCAGAGCCTCTGTAAAGCCAGGGATTACACCACCAACAGGCATTGTTGCGTCATTACGCTGGTCGAAAACCTTACCTTCAATAGTCTTACCTACATAGTTAATCTTTACTACATCAGAAGCTTTTGGCATTGGACCGTTACCAGCTTTGAGCTCTTTTACCTGCACACCCTGGCCGATTGTCTTCACACCTGGCTTCTTTGCATTGGCTGCCATATAAGCATCGCTCTTCTTTTTGTTGGCACCATAGGTCTTTTCAGCATTCTTCATCTGGATTGCTTTAGACGTATTCTGCTCAATATTGCGAGCCTGCTCAACTGTCATCTTCTGTCCTTTACCCTTTGCACTTGCTGCGAAACCAGCGAGGAAGTTATTCAAAGAGATTGTCTTTGTTGAATCTTCACCAAAGATCTGACGGTTGATCTGCTGCTTGATAATCATGTTCATCTGCATACCAACACCAATACCAGCATTGTAAGCAGCACGTTTCTTATCGTCAGCACCCTGTGCTCCATCGTTCATACCTTTGATAAACTCATCGATATAAGCAGTATCAATCTGCATTTGCTGGAGGTATTGTTTTACACTCTGACCCTGATCAATACCGAAAGCATAGCTCAAAGAGTCTACATCTGACTTCAACTCCTCTTTTGGAGCAGACTTACCGCAAGAAACAAGACCTACGGCAACGATAGCCATTGCGGCTACAATTGAAATTTTCTTCATTATTCTTTTGTTTAATTATTAGTCTATTTTAGTATCAACAAGCTATAAACGGATGCCATAAACACCCATTTATATGTCTTATTTCACCTGAATCAGCTCAACATCAAAGACAAGAGCAGCAAAAGGAGGTATCTGTGCACCTGCTCCACGCTCACCATAAGCGAGGTTATAAGGTATGAAGAAGCGGTATTTAGCACCTTCACTCATCAGTTGTACACCCTCTGTCCAACCAGCAATAACCTGATTCAAGCCGAATGTTGCAGGCTCATTGCGCTTGTAAGAACTATCAAATACTGTTCCGTCTATGAGCGTTCCCTCATAATGACATACTACCTGATCCGTTGCAGAAGGCTTCTTACCATTGCCTTCCTTCAACACCTGATACTGCAAACCAGATGGAAGTGTAACGACTCCATCCTTCTTTGCATTCTCTGCAAGGAACGCTTCACCGGCAGCCTTTGCTGCTTTACCAGCCTCAGCGGCTGCAGCTTGCTGTTTAGCTTCCTGTTCCTGGAAGAAGTTTTGTACCAAAGTCTGTGCTTCAGCATTGTCAACTTTCAGTCCAGCACCTGAGATAACATCCTTAATAGCCTGTGCGAAGTCGTCGATATTCAGTTCTTTCGCGCCCATACCAGCGAGTTGGGAACCAATACCGATACCCAATGCATAGCTTAATTTATCCATTATTCTTTTTGATATTGTTTAAAATTAATGTGCAAAGATACGATTTTTAAAACATAGTATAGCAATAATCGAATTAAAATAACTAAATTTGTGGAAGATAATACAATGTATTATAGATTTCAAACCTTGGACATCATAAACAAGAAATATATGAAGAAAATAGTATTTCTGACAGGTGCTGGCATGTCAGTAGAGAGTGGTTTCAAGACTTTCAGGGGTAATGACGGACTCTGGGAGAACTATCCTGTGGAACAAGTTGCCTCACATGAGGGGTGGGAAGCTAACCCTACATTGGTAAATAATTTCTATAACATGCTGCGAAAGAAGCTCTATGCTGCAGAACCGAACGATGGTCATCGTCTCATCAAACAGTTAGAACAGGACTATAACGTTACTGTTATCACGCAAAACGTAGACAATCTGCATGAGAAAGCTGGTTCAAAGCATGTCATCCACTTACATGGTGAGTTGTCCAAGGTATGCTCTAGCAAGGATCCTTACGACAGTAGATATATCAAAGAGCTTCCTCCAGACCACTGCGAGGTTGCTCCCGGAGCGTTAGCAGGCGATGGTAGCCTACTCAGACCATTCATTGTTTTCTTCGGAGAGGCTGTCCCTATGATTGAACCAGCGGCAGAAGAGGCCATGCAAGCCGACATATTCGTCATCATTGGTACGTCTCTGAACGTCTATCCAGCAGCAGGACTCGTACGCTACACACGCCCCGGAACGCCAATCTATCTCATAGACCCAGACGATGTGCCTGCTGACAGAAATGTAACACACATAAAGAAAGGTGCAAGTGAGGGTATGAAAGAACTCATAAGCAGACTATAACAACATCAATATTATCCACATAAGATTTAAAGATTACAACTTACACAATATGAAAAAGCTATTATCACTCCTCTTCATTGCCTTTATGGCATTACCCATCATGGCACAGAAGACCGTTTATAAGTTCGATGTAAAAGACGGAAACGGGCAAAACGTTAAATTAAAGGACTATAAAGGTAAAGTACTTCTCATCGTAAACACCGCCACAAAGTGTGGTTTTACGCCACAATATGAGGAACTACAGAAGCTTTATGAGACTTATAAAGCACAAGGATTGGTCATTCTTGATTTCCCATGCAACCAATTTGGTGCACAAGCGCCAGGCTCTTTCAAGGAGATTCATAGCTTCTGCACGGGGAACTATGGTACTACTTTCCCTCAGTTTGCAAAGATCATCGTCAATGGACATAATGAATCACCACTTTATACCTACTTAAAAGCGCAGCAACCATTCAAAGGTTTCGACTTAAACAACCCCATTGGCAAATATCTTGATGAGAAATTCCGAGCTCAGAATCCCAATTATGCAAAAGATCCGAGTATCAAATGGAACTTCACAAAGTTCCTTATCGACCGTCAAGGGCATGTCATCGACCGCTTCGAGCCAACTGCTGATATGAAAGATGTGGAGACTTGCATCAAAGCTGCCTTGAAAATGTAAGATAAGTAAGCATCATTCAGAGAGAGTTGAAATAAAAAATAAATTCATTTCTGCCACAAAAGTCAACCTATAACATATATAATAAGGTGCTAATGGTTAACTAATACAGACAGATTTACCAGATAACAACTGTAAAAAGAAACAGGTCTCGCTTAAGCGGGACCTGTTGTTTTTTCTTTATGTGTCTTGTGTTTAACCTTGAATTTATCAAAGCCCTTGCCGAAAACACCCATTACCTGACTCTGTGTGACAAAGGCATCAGGGTCTATTTCATCAATCATTCGATAGACATAAGAAGCTTCACGCTGACGGGTTACTACGATAACGACTTTCATATCATGCCCCGTATAATAGCCTTTTGCATCAATTATCGTACTTGTTCTGTGTGGTTGTTCAGATGATATCATATCACATATCTCCTTATACTTCTCAGAAATGATGAGGAACTGTACAGAACGACGACTCGAACTGATAACCTGATCCAAGACAAATGAAGTGATAATCAGATTGACATAACCGTAAATAACCTGCTCCCAACTGTGAAGAACGAGGTAACTACCCGTTACAATTGTCATATCAACCAAGAGAATGACACGCCCAAGAGAGATATCACGATACTTATTCACGATGGCTGCAACAATATCGGAGCCACCTGAACTACCATTATATGACAGACCGAATGCCAAACCTACACCACAGAACACTGCACCGATGATGGCTGACATGAAAGGTTGCCCATGTAAAAGCATCGGATGTGGAAAGGCTGAACCCAATACGCGCGTAAGAATAGTCAGAATAACCACACCATAAATAGTACGGACACAGAACTTCCAACCTAAAATCTTCAATGCTACAGCCAGCAAGATGGCGTTAAGTACAAAATAAGTGTAACTTACTGGGATGCCTTGCCCCCAATTAACGATAGACGCAAAGCCCGCTACACCACCATTACCGATGTGATTTGGGAGAAGAAAAATCATCCAACCGATAGCATACGAGAACATTCCAACGGCTATCATCACGTAGTCCATGATCTCTCGGTATAGGACTTTCTTGTTAATGTTGTTAATCATATGTTTAAGGAAATAAGTAATACCACCTTGCAAATTTAGATAAAAAATCCGAAACAAAGCCTTTGCACAGAAAAAATACAGTATCTTTGCATGAAATAACAGTCCTTTTAGGAAACGAAAGTAGGTTTTCTTTCCAAATGACGACTCTATTTTTATAGAAATTTAGATACATGCCAGAAGATTTTGACATACGGGAAGAGAGGCTGACGTCAGCTGAGAAAGATTTCGAAAACGCTCTTCGCCCACTCCGATTTAATGATTTCAGTGGGCAACAGAAGGTTGTTGAGAATCTCAGTGTCTTCGTTGAAGCTGCGAAATATCGCGGTGAACCGCTTGACCACACACTCTTACACGGTCCTCCAGGACTGGGTAAGACCACGCTAAGCAATATTATTGCCAACGAATTGGGCGTTGGTTTCAAGATAACATCAGGTCCTGTACTCGACAAACCGGGCGACTTAGCAGGTATTCTGACCTCATTAGAACCGAACGACGTACTCTTTATTGATGAAATCCATCGTCTTTCACCTGTCGTAGAGGAGTATCTCTACTCTGCAATGGAAGACTATCGCATCGACATCATGATAGATAAGGGTCCTTCAGCACGTTCTATACAAATTGATCTCAATCCTTTCACCCTCATAGGTGCTACTACCCGTAGCGGACTTCTTACTGCTCCGTTGCGTGCCCGATTTGGTATTAATCTCCATTTGGAGTACTATGACCCAGAGACACTACAGAGAATCATCAAGCGTTCAGCACAATTGCTGAAGGTTCCTATCATAGATGAAGCAGCAGTAGAGATCTCCAGACGCTCACGTGGTACGCCTCGTATCTGCAATTCATTGCTCCGCCGTGTACGTGACTTTGCACAAGTACGTGGCAATGGGACGATTACTCCCGAGATAGCAACGCTCTCTTTGCAGTCACTGAACATTGATCAGTATGGCTTAGATGAGATTGATAACAAGATTCTCCTTACCATTATTGACAAGTTTCATGGTGGTCCGGTGGGTGTTTCCACCATTGCTACTGCCATAGGTGAGGACTCTGGCACCGTAGAAGAGGTCTATGAGCCTTTCCTTATCATGGAAGGTTTCATCAAAAGGACGCCTCGTGGACGTGTTGCAACCCAACTTGCATACGATCATCTGGGGCGTAACATGCACATGAATGACGCTCTTCAGCCAGGATTATTCGACTAAAAGCTCCGCAGCGTAAGCCTTTTCAGAGGGTTTACACTGCGGAGTTCTTTGTTTTTCTACACTTCTAATAATCCTGCATTACCACTCTTCATCACACAAAAAAGAATACTATTTATCATTCAATGGAGTGAGATTCGTGTCATTATTATCATTGACCGTGTATCCCTCCAGCACATACTAAGGAAGAGCCAGTGGGAAATAATCCCCTGGCTTTCTTGGTTATATGCAGGAATTGGAGTAATTTTGCAGTAAAATAAGTGGTATGAGAACAGGCATATTCGTAGGAAGTTTCGACCCATTCACAATAGGACATGATTCTATTGTGCGTCGCGCATTGCCTCTCTTCGACAAGATTGTTATCGGAGTGGGTATCAATGAGCGTAAGACACACATGCTCAATGAGAACGAAAGGGTGGAGAGAATAGCTCGATTATATGCCTCCGAGCCCAAGATTGCGGTAAAAGCCTACAACGATCTGACTGTTGATTTTGCAAAAAGGGAGCAGGCTCATTTCATCATCAAGGGTGTTCGGAGCATGAAAGACTTTGAGTATGAACGGGAGCAAGCCGACATCAACAAGCTCTTGAACGGCATTGAAACCATTCTTCTATACGCTGAACCACAGTTGGCAAGTATCAGTTCAAGTGTTGTCAGGGAGCTAAAGCACTTCGGAAGAGATATAAGTAAATTCCTACCAGAAGGATATTAAAACATAAAAGACAATGATAACATACAGTGCAGAAGACGTAAAGATGCCTAAGATCAGGAAGCGTGACACTTCCCGGTGGATAAAAGCTGTTGCTGCCAGCTATGGCAGAAAGGTCGGAGAGATTGGGTATATGTTCGTTAACGACGAGAAAATGCTCGAAGTCAATAACGAATACTTAGGCCATGACTACTATACTGACATCATCACATTCGACTATGACGAAGGTGATGTACTCAATGGCGACCTTGTCATATCGCTTGATACTGTGCGCACAAACGCCGAACTCTTCCATAAGTCATACGAGGATGAACTGAACAGGGTTATCATTCATGGCATTCTTCACCTCTGTGGAATCAATGACAAAGGTCCTGGAGAGCGTGAGATAATGGAAGCAAATGAGAACAAAGCACTTACCTTACTGAAAGAAATGCAAGGATAAGGGGGAGCAAAGGTTTAGAAGTCCATTCTTGAGAAGCCTCAACTTTAGCCTTAGAAATATCCTTACAACAAGACAACCATAATCATAAGGATAAGCAAAGGATTCCTCCCGAAAACGGTTTTGTAACTAACTATCATTCAAAAGGTTAGGAAAGCCATCATAAAAGACGCCCTTTTGCAATGTAAAAGACGCCCTTTTACATGCCAAAAGATGCCCTTTTACATTGCAAAAGGGCATCTTTTAGAATGCAAAAGAGCACCTATTGAAAATCACTTGTGAATATTCCTTACATTAGACTGTAGTATACAGAAACTAAAAAGGCTCCGTTTCATACGAGAAACGGAGCCTTTTTAGTGAATTATTGTTTGTTACTTCGAGCCTGAGACAGCAAGGTCAACAGCCTTATTGACAATCTCACTCTGTTCATTCCATACACGGAAATACTCATTCATATCCCATAAGTCACGGGCAACGAGAGCCTTTAGCTGTGTACGGAGGTAAGGAAGACTTGCCTTTAGTTCTGCGGCGTCCTTCAGTTCTACCTTCTGTTTCTTTCCTTCAGCTATGATTGTGTCTATCAAAGACTGTGGAACACTGTATGACTTATTGAAGACATCAAATGACTTATACTGTGCTTTCAATGCCTTACGGTTTGCATCAGCATACTTCAGATAGGCATCAATGATGATATTCTTCGCTGCAAGCTGACGATGGAAACGTGTGAACTTCATCGTATCAAGCGGAACGAAGTAGTCAGGCATGATACCTCCACCACCATAAACCACACGATGCTTGTGCAAAGTATAATACTTCAGGGAGTCAGAGAAGTGGATACTGTCCGGATTTGTTAGCTCTCCATGCTTCAAACGGTTCTCCAAATCCATCTCATAGTCCTTCAAATCACCTTTCTTATAAGGCTTCTGAATACACCGACCACTTGGTGTATAGTAATGAGCAATGGTCAAACGAATCATACTTCCATCAGGGAAGTCAAACGGACGCTGTACAAGTCCCTTACCAAAGGTGCGCCTTCCAATGACTGTACCACGGTCATTATCCTGTATAGCACCTGTAACAATCTCTGCAGCTGACGCTGAGAACTCATTAACAAGCACATAAACCTTCACATTCTGCAGGCGTCCGTTACCAATAGCCTTATAGTTTTGACGGGCAACACGGCGTCCTTCAGTATATACTATCATGTCATTGTCATGCAAAAACTCATTGGCTATCTGGACAGCAGACTGTAGATAACCACCTCCATTGTCCTGAAGATCGAGGATAAGGCTCTTCATTCCTTTCTTCTTCAACGAGTCTACAGCTGTCATAAACTCATCATAGGTCTTCATTCCGAAGCTCTCTAAGCGTACATAGCCTATGCCTGGACGAATCATATAAGCAGCATTGAGCGTATGAACAGGGATCTTTGCGCGTGTAACAACAAAGGTAAGCATACCTTTTACACCACGACGCATGATGCCTAACTTCACCTTTGAGCCTTTCTTTCCGCGTAAACGCTTCATGATATCTATACGAGGCATCTTCACACCAGCGATAACTGAGTCGTTAACCGTCACAATACGGTCACCAGCAAGTATACCAACCTTCTCAGAAGGACCATTGACTACAGGCTGAATGACAACTAAAGTATCGCCAATCATATTGAATTGCACCCCAATACCTTCGAAATCACCTTGCAAAGGTTCATTCATAGCCTTCGTTTCCTTCGCATCTGTGTAGGTAGAGTGCGGATCGAGCTTCTCTAACATTCCCCTTATGGCATCTTCAGTCAGCTTCTGTTCATTCACAGAGTCCACATAAAAGTTCGTAATAGCCATCTCCGCCATCTGCAGTTTACGCAATGGTGAGTCACCTCCGAAGTTTATTTTCAGCTGAGCTGACAATGGTAGGAAGGTAAAAAGGCTGAAGATTAAACAATAAACATATTTTTTCATAATGATGATTATTCCTTTTCTAATATTTTCATTATATGGTTCTCAGACGAGAAACCACACCATGAATACAATAAACTACCTTATTTCTTTATTTCTACAGGCTGAGAAACACTCCCAATTTCCTTAATTCTCTTCTTCAGGTAAGTCTTCTTCAATAACCAAATTGTCAATGATGAAGTTCTGACGTTCCATCGTATTCTTTCCCATATAGTACTCCAAGAGCTTCGCAACTTGGTCATTCTTGTGCAGAGTGACCTGTTCCAAACGCATATCGGGACCTATGAAGTGGGCAAACTCATCTGGAGAGATCTCTCCAAGACCCTTGAATCGAGTGATTTCAGGCTCTGGTCCAAGGTCATTAATCGCTGCTAAGCGTTCCTCTTCAGAGTAACAATAACGTGTAATGAAGTCGTTTTTCTTCTCATTCTTTGCCCTATTTGCATCAGCATCAGCAATGACTTGCTTGTTCTTTATCTTTGTTCGACGGTTACGAACACGGAAAAGAGGTGTCTGAAGGACGTAGACATGTCCCTTCTTTATCAACTCTGGAAAGAATTGTAAGAAGAAAGTGATGATCAACAGACGGATGTGCATACCGTCAACATCGGCATCTGTTGCCACAATCACTTTATTATAGCGAAGTGAATCCAAACCATCTTCAATATCAAGAGCTGCCTGAAGAAGGTTGAACTCCTCATTCTCATAAACGACTTTCTTTGTAAGTCCAAACGAATTAAGGGGCTTTCCACGCAAAGAAAACACAGCTTGTGTATTCACATCACGACTCTTTGTGATACTTCCACTGGCAGAATCACCCTCAGTTATGAAGATAGAGCTCTCCTCTTTACGGTCATTCTTCACATCACAGTAGTGCACGCGACAGTCACGAAGCTTACGATTGTGCAGATTTGCCTTCTTTGCACGCTCTCGAGCGAGCTTAGTTACACCCGCCATAGCCTTTCTTTCGCGTTCAGTCTCCTTGATTTTATTCTCTAATATATCCGTAAAATCCTCCTTATGGATGTGGAGATAGTTGTCGATATTCGTCTTTATGAAGTCTCCAACATACTTATTAATGGTCTCACCATCAGGAGACATCTGTGTAGAACCAAGCTTTATCTTCGTCTGAGACTCAAAAACAGGCTCCTCAACATTAACAGCTATGGCTGCAACGATACCGTTTCGGATGTCACCATACTCATATTTACCAAAGAATTCCTTGATAGTCTTGGCTATATGTTCCTTAAAAGCAGTCTGATGTGTACCCCCTTGTGTTGTATGTTGCCCATTTACGAACGAATAATACTCCTCTCCATACTGGTTTGTATGGGTGAAAGCAATCTCAATATCTTCCCCTTTCATATGTACAATAGGGTAAAGAGGATCTACAGTCATGTTATCTATCAGCAAATCCTTCAATCCATGGCGCTAAGAATGCGCCTTCCGTTGTACATTATGGTAAGTCCTGTATTCAGATAGGTATAGTTACGGAGCATTTCCTCCACGATATCATCATGGAAAGAGTAGTTCTTGAAGAGCGTGTTGTCTGGTTCAAAGTAAATATACGTACCGTTTTCGTCTGTTGACTTCGATGTTTTGTCACTCTGAAGATTACCTTTCTCGAATGACAAAGCCCGTACTTTTCCGTCACGGAAGCTCTTTACCTCGAAATGTGAGCTAAGAGCGTTAACTGCTTTCACACCGACTCCGTTCAGACCAACGCTCTTTTTAAATGCTTTTGAGTCATACTTACCACCCGTATTCAGTACTGATACAGCCTCAACAAGCTTTCCTTGCGGAATACCACGCCCATAGTCGCGCACACTAACACGCAGATTATCTTCTACATCTATCTCTATTCGGTCGCCAGCATTCATCTTAAACTCATCGATAGAGTTGTCGATAACCTCCTTCAAGAGCACATAAATACCATCCTCTGGCAGTTTTCCATCACCTAAACGACCAATGTACATACCTGGACGGGTACGCACATGCTCCATATCCGATAGGTGTCGGATGTTATCATCTGTATATTCTACGGGTTTAATTGTTTCGTCCATATTAACTTATCAGTAGCGATAGACGCCCTCGTCTGCCACTATTAATAAAGAGTTTACGGACAGACGAGGCGTCTGTCCCCACATCATCCAGCGTTATAGATCAATCTTTTTTCTGTAGCAGCGTCTCCGCTTGTGGTTAATTGGGTCTAAAGGACCCCACTGACTCTGTACACTTTCGTTCGTTTCCATCTCCACTTGTGTCTCTCCCCACTTGAAACCATACTTGACATAACGTGGGATAAGATCCGTAAAGATCAATGCATTTGCTCCCTTTGAGCGGTATTCCGGCAACACACCTATAAGCAGAAGGTCTACAGCCTCAGTCTTATGGAACTTTATTGCACGTAAGATATGCCACCAACCAAACGGGAATAACCTACCACGACGGCACTTCTGCAGTGCCCGACTCAGTGAAGGTATGGTGATAGCGATGCCCACAATCTCATTATTCTTATTACCATCTTCAATGACAGTGACAAGATCTAAGTCGGCAAATGGGAAGTACATCTTGATATACTGGTCTATCTGACGGTCGCTCAAGTCGGAGAATCCATACAAATGGGAATAGGTTTTATTCACCACTTCAAAGAGTTTCTTTCCGTATCCTTCGTCAAAGATATCTTCTTTGGTCAACTTCCGTGCATGAAGATTGTATCGACTCTCAACCATTTCGGCTATCTTCGTATACTTCTCTGGTATCTTCTCTGGTACCACAAGATAATACTCCACATAGTCATTGTCTTTCTCCCATCCCCCGAGTTGCTCCATATGCTTTGGATAATACTCGTAGTTGTAACTGGTAGCCATCGTTCCGAGTTTATCAAAACCCCATGTTAGCATACCTTCTGGGTCCATATCCGTGAAGCCTAATGGGCCGACAATATCTTCCATTCCTTTCTCTTTGCCGTACTGTTTTACAGCAGTAAGCAAGGCACTTGACACTTCTATATCGTCAATGAAGTCTATCCAACCGAAACGAACGTCTTTCTTTTGCCACTTTTCGTTGGCTCTATGATTGATAATGGCAGCCACACGACCCACCACCTTACCATCTTTCAAGGCAAGAAAGTACTCTGCTTCACAAAAGTCAAAGGCTGCATTCTTGTCTTTCGAGAGCGTATTCCATTCGTCACTGTAGAGATTTGGCACATCATAAGGATTACCTTCGTAGAGATCATAATGAAATTCTATGAAAGCCTTGAGGTCTTTCTTGGTCTCTACTCTCTTTATCTGAACTGATGACATTTGCTATTTTTAATTCGTTATGTATCTATTCTTAAACGTGCAAAAGTACTAAAAAAAAGGTATATGGACAAATTTAGACTGTACTTTATTGACCATCAACCGTTCAATCGACAGTAAAAAGAGTTTGTGCTAGGCGTCCGCACATGTGGTGCTAAGCACCAACACACGTTGTGCTAAGCGTCAACTCCACACGTGCTAGGCGTCAACTCCATACGTGTTTACCCTCAACACATTTGCGGAACATCATCAACAGCTATAAAAAAGAAGGCTTTATAATTCCTATTTTATCAAGGAATTATAAAGCTTCATTAGCTATTAGTCCACTGATGGCTATTGATTATCTCACAAAGAACTTCTTTCCACTGCGTACATAGATACCCGGTTGGAGTTTAACTCCGTCTGGCATGCGAACACCTTGTAGGTTATAAACAGCTCCACCATCATCTTTTACAGTCTCTATTGTCATAATTCCCAGTGTAGGATCCTCCATATAGAGCATTGGATAGACATCGTTTGCGTTCGCAGTCTTGTATGCTCCATAGGATTTATACTTCTTAGAATATTGCACAACATGACCATCTGGGCTTTTAATCAAGAATGTTCCGTTAGCATTTGGAGTTATTGTCCATACTGTTGCCTTATCCTTTGACTTGACAACATTGAAGTTTGCATGCACACCATCTTGGTAAAAATAACGTCCTTTACCGTCTTTGATGTAATATCCACCTGCTTCCTGCTCGAATGTAAAGTACAGATTATCATCAGAAACGGTGATCTTCCCTGTATTATCGGTCACTGGAGAGCAATGTAAGTAGTCATACTTCTTTGTCCCTTGAACCGTCTTTCCTGCAAAGAACTTACCATCAACACTGGCAACAAGGAGTTATCGTTTGTCAGTTACAGGGGCTGTTGTAGTCTTCACAAAGGTAACGTTCTGTGGAGTAACCTTAGGGTCTTCAGGTGTAATAGGGTCTTCAGGAACAATAACACCAATATAACGACTATCATCAGAAGCGGTTGTTATTGACATATCTGGGTCGAAGGCAACGTCCATACTGTCGCCCCATACGTACTCTGCAAGGTTGGGATAATCAATGAAAAGATTACGATTGTGCTGGAGTTTAGCAATGGCATTGTTACGATTGATCTCCTGATTATCTACACGATCACGCTTACTCCATTGGCGGAAGAGATCGGATGCCCACTTCTTGAGCGTTGGATAGGCTCCTGTTTGCAACTGTTTTGCTCCTTCAGAGCCGAAGCTCAGGTCTTGATAAGTGGTTGCCATGTACATATAACTACGTGAGAACTCACCTTTAAAGCGGTCTCCTGGCTCCCACATCTTGACGAGCTGACCATCAGCATAGCCTGTTCCTACTTTGTCATAGCCTGCACCTGACTGACTTTTCGCGTTGACTACGACGCCCATAACATAGTTACTCTTTTCACTATTGGCCTTAGAATCGGATGGATAGAGGTTATACAGGTCACGCCAGGCATCATTCTCAACACTACCCCACCAGCTTTTAGGGAAAGAATGTTCAATGTTCATACCCGCAATAGCTTTTCCATCGTTCTTATTTCCAAAGTAGAACTTCTTGTCACTGTAGCGGTTATAACACTCATTTGTCGCCGTATCACGGTCAGAATACCAGAATCCATACCACGTTCCTTTCGGTTTTCCACCATAAACGAGCACTGTTTTCTGCTTCATAATATCATATAAAGCAGCCTTAAGCTGTTCCTTTTTCAGTCCTTTTAGCGATGCTGCATACTGTGCAAGACTGTGACGGTCAATGGCATTAGCTGATGTTGAGAAACCAATCAACGCTACTGCGAAGATCATTTTGAAATAACTTTTCATTCGTTTTATAGGTTTTATGGGTAAATATTTGTCGTATATCTTTTCTTTTTTAGGTCATTAGAAGCTTCTTTTTCATAATATCTGCAAAGATAAACAAACCTGCTCACTATTGCAAAAGTATATTAAAAATTAACAAGAATATCATGGGCAAGTCTGCGATTGAGCTTTTTATACCTTCCTGCAAACCAACAAAAGATGATTGCCTAAGGCATCTGTCGTTGCAAAAAGATACACATTTCCTCCCTCTTTTAGCTTCAATCGTTTGCGTAAATCAGCCACACTCATAGGGAAATTGCGTACTGCTATATTTGCTTTCGTGATACCTGAGAGTGTTCTTCTTACTTCTTTCTTATTAAAAGAGGATACAGCTGTTATCTCAAAACTGCGCCCGGGGAAGTCTGTCGTAAGTGTTTCAGAGACGAAAAGATGAGAGTTTACATCGACAGCTGCGACATCATAACGCTCAGTCAGCAATGCAAAGCACCCTGATTTCATCAAAGAAGCATTCGGTTCATAGAGAAATTGCCCCGCAACAGGAGGTGATGCAATTACTTTCTGCTGCATATCCTTTGCTTCCAAAGCTGCATAAGAGATAGCATTACCATCATTCACACATACTATTCGTAAAGGTTCTGCTTCTCCGTCGTTACTCTTTTGCTTGATAATGATGAGGAGTTCCTTACACTCATTGCGCACTGAGACGATGTGAACCTCACGAACAACATCTCCAATACGGTTGAGTTCATCTACTGCACGGTGCCAATCAAGCATGGGTGAGAGCTTTATCATGACGGTATCTGCCTTCTCTAAGAGTTCCGACTCTAATGTTATGACATCTGGTGTACAGTCATTTATCAGCACGGTCTTGCCCCCTTGCTCATTCCGACGGGCTGGATCAAGATATATCAGTGTAGCATGAGAAAGTGAATGGAGGTATTCCGTGCTGTCGGCATGCACCACCTCAACCTGCGACAAGCCCAAAACCTGAAAGTTATGTTGAGCCACTTCACAGAGTTTTTCCTGTTGTTCAACATAGACTGCACGCTCGAAACAACGTGAGATAAAGGAAGAGTCAACACCAAAGCCACCTGTTAAATCAACGAGTAGACTCCCTGGTACAATCTGGGATAGAGCATGTGAAGCAGCGTTAACTCCCGTTGCTGTGGTTAACAAACGAGCTGCAAGCTGCAACTTATAGTCTGCCGTCTGTTCACTGGAGCATTGTTCCATAGACAGATGGGGTGGATAGATGATGTCTTCATTGGCAGCCCACGTTGGTAACTTAGCCTTTGCTGTCTGCCATCCGGCTATCTGATTCAGCAAATAAGGCATGTCAACATCAGGATAACGGTGGGATTGAAAGGCTAAAGTATCAAGTAACGCACCTTCCACCTTGCCCATTCCGAATGTTGGGGAGAGTGAAATATTATGCTTACTCAGGGTCTCTTGCACGTATTTCGGCAATGGGAACTCTTCCTGCTGCAGACTATCTCCTTGCTTTTTTACCATCTTTCAACTCTATCTTATACCACTTTCAACTATCATCTAACCATAACGAATGAGCCTATTCACTCCCTTCTCCTTTCAGATGGAGGGTCAGACACGAAGCATTTACCTTACTACTTTCAGGTTTTTCTTTGCCCATTCCCTCGTACGAAGGTTGAAATGCCACCATTCAGTACGCAAGGGCATGAAGCCTGCAGTCCTCATCACTTCACGCAAGAGCCTACGATTGTTCAGCGCTTCACGAGATATCATACCACGAGAAACCAACTCCTGCTCCTTATCAATATGACTTTCAATACCCATGTGATCAACTTTCACCCCCATAGGTATCGTGTCTATATGGCATTTTGCAGCTCCTTCACGCCACGAAGCATCATTCCATGAGGCCTTACAGATACTGATATCAACCGCCATACCATAGTTATGCATTCCTCCACCATGTGCAGGATTGGATACATAGAAGTATTGTGGGGTGTTCTTGACGGCATCCCACATCGTTTGTTGTACACTCATAGGGCGTGTAGCATCAAAGATACAAAGGCTCAAGTCGGGTCTTCGGCGTTTCAACTCAGCCTGTGCCTTGCGCAAAGCATCAGCACATGCTGGCAGAACATAGGCATCACGCAGGTCATGATAGAGCATACGATGACAGAAATTATCAGTACGTGCATACATCAAAGCCACCTTTATGGAAGGTCCTACATGCTTTATATTTACCAACCCTTGCCGTTCCATCGACTGACCAGCAGCCTGTCGGCGGTTCTGCACAGGCTTTTGAGCTTGTAAAACTCCCACAAACAGTTGAGCTACAAGCATTATATACAAGATTCTTTTCGTCATATTTTTAACCAGACAAGGGCAGATTCTGTCTTTCTTCACATGCCATCAAGGTTGAAAGAAAGTACAGAGTCTGCCCCTGTTTCATATAGATGTCATAAACAAACGAGCCAAACTGTATGTTTACTCAAGGTAAAATACTATTTCAACTCTGTTCAATCATTATTTCAACGCAGCTTTCTTCTGCTTCACATAATTGCCAAAGACACGGTCAAGTTCGGCACGTTGCTCATTGTCAAGCGTGTCATTGGCTTGAATAAGACCACGATAGTAGACCTTAATAGCCCTGTTCAGCTTCGCTCTATCGTCCGAATGCTTTGCAAAAAGGCGGTCAAGGTCCTTGTAAAGAGCAGGCTTCATCGTGTTCATAAAGGCGAGTTTACCTGTTGCAGGAGCCTCATCAGCAACAGTTTCATTGTTGTTTTGCTCCACAGACTTTACCGTTGCAGTGTCTTCTGGAGCTGTTTCTGCATCTGACTTAAAGATGGATGTAACGTCAATCTTACCTACTTGATCAACCAATGCACCACCATAATTATATGCCAAAGCAGCCAAAGCAATTACGACAACTGCTATAAGACCTATAACAACTGTTCCCTTTCCGATCTTAGGCATAGAGAATGATGACCCATCATGATTGAAGTCAGCCAGGAAATCATCAATGTCTGAATAACGATCACTGCGCTTGAAGGCACAACAACGCTTGATAACCTCACTGTAAGCCAGCGTTAATCCCATCACTTTCATAATGGTTCCGAGTGAATAAATGTCCGCTGTACCATCTGCAGTCATGGTTTCATCCTTCAATTCGGGCGCCATAAAGCGAGTAGTATCAGCCGTTGGCTTCACGTCATCCAATGAAAGTACATTGAAATCTATTAACTTTACGTGGTCTCCTTGCTTGGTGATAAGGATGTTTGAAGGCTTAAGATTGCGATGTGCAACGCCTTGCTGATGTGCATAACGCAGTGCATCAGCAATCTGATTGACAATGGTTATCTTCTCGTCGTCCGTATGTGACTCCTTCAGATACGCCTGTAAGGTGCGTCCATCCACGTATTCTTCTTCAATACAGAGCCCATACCCCTCAACATCAACCAGTCCTTGATAACGAACAATGCCTGGATGATTCAGTCGTTGGCACTGTTTAAACTCACGTTTCAGTGCGTTACGCAACAACACACGCTCCCGATAGGCTTCTTTTAAGCCCTTCAGAACAACGGGTTGGTCGCCCTTTTTGCATTTAACAAACTGACAATATCCTTGTGAAGGAATGACTGTATATTCTGTATAACTTGCCTTTATAGGTTCGCTTGCTGCCTGTGCAGGCTCGTTAGATGGAATGATCTTTTCGCTCATTAGTACTTAGTAGGTTTTAATAAACTTCTTATGTCAGGCAGCAAATTTAGTAAAAAAAATCGAGAAAAGGCAGGAAATGTGTTGTTTAATATGCCGATTCACGAACAAAAAGGAAAAGATACAGAACGAAATAACAATACTAATTGACATAAAAGTTATATTTTTTTTGCATTACTGATAGTTTTCCATATCTTTGCAAAGTAGAAACTAACCTATAGAATAAAGACAACAACTATGAGAAAGGGTACCATCTTATTATTACTATTATCACTTTGTGCTATATTTTCACAAGCACAAACAATTGATTTTTCCCAACTTAAAGGTAAATGGGATACTACAAAAACTGTTCAATATGAAGCTGCTCAGTATCAGATTACCTATGAATTCAAGTATGCTAAAGATGCAAAGTACCCTAATGTCAAGCGAACTGCAACCACAATCCTAAGGGTTGGCAACCAATATAACCTGTTTACGGACTACGGATTGTTGGCTTTTGACTCCATTTCTGCATCTATTGCAAGGGGAGAAACAACTCCTACTGCCTCTGGACCAAAGCTGATTACTGCATTAAAAAGCATGGGACTGAAGGAACTTATCCTACAAAACAGAAAGCAAAGGACCGAAATAATACAACGCAAGGCAGGTGGAATTCAGAGGTATCAGTACGAAGAACCGATACCAGAACTTAAGTGGGAACTGATGGAAGGAGACAGTATCATTGCTGGATATACCTGTCAGAAGGCCAAGACACATCTCTTTGGACGTGATTATATAGCATGGTACGCACCCGAAATGGAGCTTCCTTACGGTCCATATAAGTTCAATGGACTACCAGGACTCATCTTTAAAGTGCAGGACACACAGGACAATTTCGTCTTTACTCTGACTGGATTGCAGAAGGTAAAGGGCTATGCACCTATTTATATATATGACAATAACGAGGTGATTAAGAGTTCCAGAAAAGCCATTCGACAGATGTATAAGAACACATGTAATGACCCATTGAAAGCCTTAACAGGTGATGGGACAGTTACAGTATCAGGAGATGTCTCTGCAACTGTGAACGCTAAGCCGTATAATCCTATAGAACTGGAATAACAACTTGCGGAAGATTCTATTCTTGTTTTTTCTTTCTTTCATGTGTATCTCTGTCCTTTCACAGAACGAGATAGCCATGAAGAAGCTGACGATAGAGGTCAGAGACTCTGCTACCTACCAACCGTTGGCTGACGCTATGTGCCGTGTCATGAACGCAACGGGTAAGTTGCAGAGCTTCAAGGTTGCTGACAGAGAGGGGCATATCAGTCTTTCTGCGCAGCAAGAGGACATCTTGACTTTCTCATTGATAGGTTACGGCAAACGTAAAATAAGTGTCAACAACATACAAGGGCAAGCCAATCAGCCATCATAGTGCTTCTTGCACCCAAACAAGTGCAGCTAAAAGAGGTCATCGTAAAGCTCCCGCCGATAAGGAAACAAGGTGACACACTGGTGTATAACGTCGGCTCCTTTCTGCAAAAGGGTGACAGGCACCTGGAAGATGTGCTGAAGAAACTACCGGGAATAAAGGTTGCTGAGAACGGAAGTGTGTCTTATCAAGGGCGTGCTATCAACCGTTTTTATATTGAAGGGCAGGACTTGATGGGCGACAACTACACCCAAGCTACACGCAACATGCCCGTAAATGCGGTACGGGATGTAGAGGTTATGGAGGATCATCAGCCCATAAAACTATTGCAAGAACGCAAACCCTCGGAGTCGGCAGCACTGAACATCAAGCTCGACAAGGGTCACTGGGCACGTCCCTTTGGTGAGATAAAAGGCGGAATAGACACGAGAATGAAGGTATGGGACAACCAGTTGTTCCTCACACAGATCATGAAAAACTCGCAAATGCTCGTCTCTGCCAAAATGAACAACACGGGAAAAGACCTCTCAAGCGAGACTAACGAGCGGCTCAACGTCTATGAACTGGATGCCTTTGAGCCTCTTCCACAAGGTGTTTTGTCAGGAGACATAGCGCAAGAGGAGCTTCCTCAGGAACGATACCTGCATAACAAGTCGATCAGTACGGGACTAAACACGATCATTTCACTATCGAAGGACGCAACATTACGCAGCAATGTACTTCTATATGAGGACCATGCAGAATACAATCACGCAACAAGCAGCTACTATGGGGGGCTGACGCCATTGACTTTAGAGACCTCCGAATGGTTGAAACAACACACACTCAGACTTATTCCTACACTGAAATATGAAGAAAACAGTCAAAAGAGATTCCTCTCCGACGAGCTAAGCTATTCACTTGGACGCAGTCGGCTTTCAGTCAGATGACAACAAACGGAACAAACATTACGGAACAAAACCGCATTCGACCGTCATATGTGAAAAACTATCTTTCATCTTTCTTCCGAATAGGACAAAGTCTGTTGCAGATTCGTTCACTTATCAGATATTCAGACTGCAAAGAAGAGCTGGAAACAGCATCTGATACACGGGCTTTATACAATACTTTCGAACGGTTCATCACACGCTCTGCGATGACACGTAACGTCATTACAACCTCCATCCCCGTACTGGGAAATGACTTAGACCTGTCATTACAGGCTTATTACAAGGACAATACTTACAACTATAGCAGTGATATTCATCACCGAACATTCAAGATGAAAGCCACACCAGGCTACACATGGACGTACGGAAGGAGAAGTTATATAAGCGCAGAACTGCCGATGGAATGGACAAGAGTTAGTCTTGCTAAGAACGATGGCAAGCTGGCAACACGCAGCTTCATGGCATTTGAACCGAACCTGAACATCCGACAGACTGTGAACGACAAGTTAAATATAACTCTTTCTGCATCCTTATCTACAGGAGATAACGCACTCGGCTTCTATGCTTTGTCCCCGCTGAGGACAGGATACAGAACCATACAGGTGACAGGGAATGATATCTACAAGTCTACACGACTATATTCCGCACTTCACCTTCGCTACCGCAACCTTGTAACAATGCTCTTTGGCAATCTTTCCGTAGCTTATTCGGACACCAAAGCAGAGGCTTTCAGTAACTTCGACTATAATGACTCATTGACGACAATGCATTGGATAAAAGGCAATAACCATAGACATAACATACGCACGAATGCCATGATTGACAAGACTTTCACCTCTATAGGATTATCGATAAAGGCAGATATGGCGTATGAAAAGACCGATTTCCTTATCGCACAGTCTGGAGAAATGGCTCAAAATCACTCCCATCATGCCACGGCTGGGCTTAGTACAAGCTTCCAGAAGCTATCATGGTTGCGCTTATCTGCTGCCATTACAGCGAACTACTACTGGGAACGGAGTAGTATCCACCGGTCGGATGTTCTTTCATCATACATCACCAATGCCGCTCTTTATCTCTTCCCGACTAAGAATACAGAGCTAAAGATTAAGTTCTATAACCTCACAAACGAGGTTACAGACGGTCATTACCACACATGTGGACTGCTGGATGCAAACCTAAACTACAAGATTAACAAGGTGTGGGAGGCTGGATTAACAGTCACAAACCTGCTAAACTCTACATCTTATATCACAACGCAATACACAGGGATAAACACCTTCACATCTACCCTACCCCTGCGCAACAGAGAAATCATGATTCACCTGCAAATGAGATTATAGTTTTCTAATCTTTAAAAATATCTTTACAAAAAGACAAACCATAATCATTCAAAAATCAATAGAAAATGCTTTTCAGGTGAGTTTGTAACTAACAAGGAATCAACCTGTTATAAACAGCAAAGTAAAAGGGCGTCTTTTACGCTTCAAAAGGTGCCCTTTTACACAGCAAAAGGGCATCTTTTACCATGCAAAAGGGCACCTTTTAGAATGCAAAAGAGCACCTATTGTTTTGCAAGTGATGATTTATTATTACAAAAAGTCCCGTGACTCGCTTTGGAGTCACGGGACTTTCAAATTATATCATGTTCATGACTGAAGTCTCAACGACCACTGTCAACACCATAAACCTTAGTCAGCAAACTTAGCTTTGATGAACTCGCGGTTCAAACGAGCAATGTTTGCGATCTTCTCATTCTTAGGACATACAGCCTCACAAGCACGTGTATTGGTACAGTTACCAAAGCCAACTTCATCCATCTTTGCAACCATTGCCTTAGCACGCTTGGCTGCTTCAGGTCTACCTTGTGGCAGAAGAGCCAGCTGACTCACCTTAGATGAAACGAAAAGCATAGCTGAACCATTCTTACAAGCTGCTACACAAGCACCACAACCGATACATGTTGCACAGTCCATAGCCTCATCAGCATTATCCTTAGGGATAAGAATAGCATTTGCATCCTGTGCCTGACCAGTACGAATGGTAGTATAACCACCAGCCTGAATAATCTTATCGAAAGCTGTACGATCTACCATACAATCCTTGATAACAGGGAAACCAGCTGAACGCCATGGCTCAACAGTGATGACATCACCATCATTGAAACGACGCATGTAAAGCTGACAGGTCGTTGCACCACGCTCAGTCTTACCATGTGGAGTACCATTGATATAGAGTGAGCACATACCGCAGATACCTTCGCGGCAGTCATGATCGAAGACGAAAGGCTCATCACCAGCCTCAATGAGTTCCTCATTGAGGATATCAAGCATCTCAAGGAATGAGGTATCGTCTGGGATGTTCTTCATCTCATGTGTATCGAAGTGGCCCTGATCCTGTGGACCGTTCTGCTTCCAATACTTAATTGTGAATGATATATTTCTTGCCATCTTTATTAATTCTTATAGTTACGTGTTTGTACCTTGATTGCCTCATACTCAAGAGGCTCCTTGATAAGCTCTGGAGTCTTGTTATCATCACCCTGATACTCCCAGCAGCCAACATAGAAGAAGTGCTCATCGTCACGCTTAGCCTCACCTTCTTCAGTCTGATGCTCCTCACGGAAGTGACCACCACAGCTCTCTTCACGGTGCAGAGCATCGTAAGCTACAAGCTCACCCATAAGGATGAAGTCACGAAGATGGATGGCTTTATCAAGCTCAATGTTCAATCCTTCCTTCTTACCAGGGATAAAGAGGTTGGTATTGAACTCCTCACGAAGAGCCTTCAACTGCTTCAAACCTTCCTCAAGGCCTTCCTTAGTACGACCCATACCTACGTATTCCCACATAATATGGCCGAGTTCCTTGTGGATAGAGTCAACAGAACGCTTACCATGGATACCCATCAAGCGATCAATCTCTGCATTAACAGCCTTTTCAGCCTCATCAAATTCAGGACGATCAGTAGGAACTTTGCCCCAAAGAGCCTGGTCTGCGAGATAATTCTGAATCGTATAAGGCAGTACAAAGTAACCATCTGCCAAGCCCTGCATCAATGCTGAGGCACCTAAACGGTTGGCTCCGTGATCTGAGAAGTTACATTCACCGATTGAGAACAGACCTGGAATAGTTGTCATCAACTCATAGTCAACCCAGATACCACCCATTGTGTAGTGGATAGCAGGGAAGATCATCATTGGATTGTAGTACTTCACGCCATTAATCTCATTAGCAACTTCGCCTGGATTGACGTCAGTGATCTCCTCATACATATCAAAGAGGTTACCATAACGCTGAAGAATAGTGTCAAGACCGAGGCGGTTGATAGACTCAGAGAAGTCCAAGAACACAGCCAAACCAGTGTTATTAACACCGAATCCCTTATCACAACGCTCCTTAGCAGCACGTGAAGCAACGTCACGAGGCACAAGATTACCGAACGCAGGGTAACGACGCTCCAAGTAATAGTCGCGATCTTCCTCTGGAATGTCTGATCCTTTCTTTGTTCCAGCTTGTAAAGCTTTAGCATCTTCGAGCTTCTTTGGAACCCAGATACGGCCATCATTACGCAAAGACTCTGACATAAGCGTCAGCTTTGACTGCTTGTCACCATGTACAGGGATACAAGTTGGGTGAATCTGAACGTATGATGGGTTTGCCATATATGCTCCCTTACGATAGCACTGAACAGCAGCTGTACAGTTACAGCCCATTGCATTAGTTGAAAGGAAGTAAGTATTGCCATATCCACCAGTAGCGATTACAACAGCATTTGCAGTGAAACGCTCCAATTTACCAGTCACAAGGTTCTTTGCAATGATACCACGTGCATGGCCATCAACGATAACTACATCCTCCATCTCATAACGAGTATAGAGCTTAACCTTACCAGTTGGATCTGAGCACTCAATGATGAGTAAGCACCAAGCAGCAACTGCTGACCAGTTTGTCCCTTAGCATAGAATGTACGGCTTACCTGTGCACCACCAAAGGAACGGTTTGCCAACATACCACCATACTCACGAGCGAATGGAACGCCCTGTGCTACACACTGATCGATGATGTCGTTAGACACTTCTGCCAAACGATAAACGTTTGCTTCACGTGCACGATAGTCGCCACCCTTCACTGTATCATAGAACAAACGGTAAACAGAGTCACCGTCATTCTGATAGTTCTTGGCAGCATTGATACCACCCTGTGCAGCAATAGAGTGTGCACGACGTGGTGAATCTTGGATACAGAAGTTCAAAACGTTGAAGCCCATCTCACCAAGAGATGCTGCAGCACTGGCACCAGCCAGACCTGTTCCGACAACGATAACGTCTAATTTCAGTTTATTCTTTGGGTTAACCAAGCGCTGATGAGCCTTATAATTGGTCCATTTCTCAGCTACTGGTCCTTCTGGTATTCTGGAATCTAATGTCTTAGTCATGATTGTTTTGAATTAAATTTTCAATTAAGATACTTACTTATGCAGCACAATGAAGGCTTGGTGCACAACCGAATGCGAATGCAATAACGACTACGAAGAAGCCAAGCATCAACAGCGTAACGTAAACAAGACCGATGGTTTTCCAACGGTTGAACCACACCTTACCGTTAATACCTACTGTCTGCATAGCACTCCAGAACCCATGAGAGAGATGGAACCACAATGCACAGATCCAGATAATGTAGAGAACTACGTATACAGGATTAGCAAATGTGTCCTGAATGTAAGCAAAACCATCAGCTGGATGATGAGGCACTGCGATGCCAGTAAGCTCTGCAAACATCATGTTGTACCAGAAATTAAAGAAGTGAAGACCAAGACCAAGCAGAACGATGATACCAAGTACCAGCATGTTCTGGCTTGCCCACTCTACACTTGCAGGCTTTTCTGTAACCGCATAGCGCTCATTTCCACGTGCGCGACGGTTCTGTGCAGTAAGAATGAATGCATAAACAATGTGACAAACTGCCAAAGCACCAAGACCTACAGTAGCCAAAACAGCATACCAGTTGGCACCTAACAGCTCACAAATCATGTTGTAAGCCTTTCCAGAGAAGAGCGCAACAAGGTTCATACAGCAGTGGAACGTCATGAATAGAATCAGAGCCATGCCTGTAACAGACATAATCACCTTTCTACCAATAGATGAATTGATTAACCACATAAATGTTTTGATTTTAAATATTTAAACTGTTAGAATTATAATTCTACGTAGTTCACACTCACTAAAAGCAACAATTTGCTTATAGAGTACCTCGTTTCCGTTCAGGTTAATACCCAGAAGTTGGTATTTCTACATGGTGAATGTGGTGCAAATGTACTATATTTTAATGATTTGCCAAAGTAAATTAAATAAAATGTCCAGTTATTTAGACTTAAAATAAGGATGCTTTTCTTATCCTAATAAATGAGGATGCAATTAAAGAGGGAATATATCTCGTTTTTTGACATTCTTATTGGGTCAGAATCTATGGTAAAGCACATGGGATAAGATACACACATCTGGCTCTATCTTATACTATTATACTATATAAATAGGTATGAAAACTGAATTCAAATACTATAAAAAAGTTCTTCATAAAAGATGATCTTTTGAAGATTACACAAAGTCTCATAATGTAAAAAGAAAGAAAGAGAAAAATAAAAGTACGGAGATAACCGACAGTAAAACAATCTTACAAAGAAAAAGACACAATGATGAATGAAACGAAAGGAATGGGTCTTTTTTCGCTTCTATAACATACACAGAATCAAATAGTTACAAATGGGTTTGTAAAAGGGCATGTTTTACGATGTAAAAGGGCGTCTTTTACACATCAAAAGGGCATCTTTTGCAACGCAAAAGGGCACCTTTTACAATGCAAAAGATGCCCTTTTAAAATCCAACAAGGAATTTATCTTACAAAAGGAGTACGTTACCTTGTTTCGAATTCATATCCCAATAGAATTTATCTGCTATGAGATAGGACCGTTTAATGCTTCTCCTTCAGAATAATTTCATTAACATCAGCCGTACCAACCACACCAATATGAGTTACTCCTTTCACTATATTAAGATTAATGAAAGAATCAGTAGTAGTTGTTTCTGACCTTACATTGTTATGCTTATCATATTGACGCAGGACCACACTGCCTCCTTCTGGTACGGACAAGAGCAAGGTACAGGATATAGTTTTCTTTGGAACATCGAACGAGAAAGCACCTGGACTATGGAAGAACGTTGTCAACTGGTGGTCAAAAGCTTTTTCCAGATTAACAGGATTACTGCTGTTTTTCGCATAATTGACTGACTTCTTAGTCGCAGGGAAGACTGAAAACTCTCGGATAGATGCCCAGTTCGTGCGTTCAGAATCAAGTCTTCGCAGGCGGATGTAACGTGCCTGAACAGGGTCTCCACGCCATAGTATGTCATACTGATTACGCAAATCGTCCAAAAGTGGCTGCCATGTCTTGCCATCAACAGAGTATTCTAACGCTGCATGGTCGAAGAAATCAGTGTCATCCTTTGAGTTTCGCCCTTGAAGAATATGTACTTTACGCAATATTGTCAGCTCTGGAAGAGCCACACCGACCCAATCTCCAACCTTCTGACTTACCCCTGAAGTATAGAAAGTAGCAGTATCACCATCCAACATCATGTTGGTTTGTGTCGTTCTTACATTCGGATAGGTACCAATAGCCTGCAATCTGAAAGCCTTCTCACCCGTCAATCGTTCATAAAAAGCATCGGCAAGGTCTGCCATAGCTTGCTCATAGAAAGGTTGTAGCTTCATAGTTCCAGACTTATGGGCTTCATACTCCTTCCTGTCTTCAGCCGTCATACAGTTTTTTACATAAGCATTCCAGAACCGTTTATCACCACCTGCACGATAAAGATCCATGAGATCAATGGCATTCTGACCACGTACGCCAAGCTTACCAAACTCCTTTAACCATGGACGTAGCTCTACTAATAGCAGTGAATCGGTACATCCAGCTTCTATTTCGGCTGGTGCTAAAGCCACACTATCAAACTCATTATAGAGCTTATCACGCTTCTCCTGTGTGTAATCTGCCAAACGGAAGGTCTCCGTTTCCCATGATTCGTCACGGCGATAACCCGTTTCTGTATCTGAAGAGTGGATGGCAAACGTGCGATAGGCACTCTTTATACATGGCATCATAACCTCTAAGCCACGCTCCCAACTGTCAATAGGATTATAATCTGAAGCATTCCAGGAATAATCAGCTACACTGTAAAGTGCAAGTTTTGACGCTTCTCCATGCTCCATAGGGTTACTTACGAAACCACACATGTCCTTACTTGTAAGCGAAGTATCCAAGCCATAGACCGGACCTTGCAGCATAAGATTGCGTACATAGTCGGTCACAGGATAGTTCCACCAGAAGAAAGCGGGACGTTTAATACGGCTGTTTACCCAATCAAGTGTCGCTCTAGTCACGTCACTACATACGACATCACCTGTCCAAAAGACACGAATAGACGGGTCGAGCTTCCTTCCATAGATACTCAAAGGTCCGTCTTCACCAGCTTTAGCCCACAGTTTTGAATAATCAGTAGGACAAACAATAAGCGGAGAGACATCACCTTTAGGTTTCACAAACTCCTCTGTCAGTCTGTTCAACAGTTCAACTTGCTTTTCAGGGTTAGTCCCTTCACCTTCTATATCATCAAAGAATATAGCGAACGAACGTACTCCATCTGCATACATAAGCTCAAATTTATGTACGAGATTCTGGTAATCCTCTTCGTTCCACTTGATATCTTTACCCGGATGAATAGCCCAAACAAAATCTACACGGTTCTTTCTGCAAGCTTCAACTAACTCCTTTATGTTCTTTCTCTCAGCATCTGGATAAGGTAATCGCCAGTTGGGAGAACTATGATAAGGGTCGTCTTTCGGACCATATATATAGGTATTAAGCTTGTACTTACCATAGAAATCAATCAAAGACAATCGAACTTTGTGTGGCCATGGGGTACCATAGAAACCTTCAACAACACCACGATAAGGGAATGTGGGGCTATCCACGACTTCCAAACAAGGCAGACTCTTACCATCTTTGGCAGCAGGATTATCCATAATCAGCCTTAACGTCTGGATAGCATAGAAGATTCCGGCATCATCATAACCAATGATCTGAATGCCACTCTTTGAGATCTTCAGACTATACGCACCAGAAACATTCTGTACACCATGCTCTGTGGGTACTTCTCCATACGTAGCTTCAAGCGGGAAACCTTTCGAATAGAGATCTGAACACTTACAGAGAATCGGCAGGAAGTACATGTCTTCCAGATAATTATGCAAGCTATCAGCCTTCGGGACAATAGCTTTGATGCCGTTGCCTATATCTACACTCCCCTCACCTGTCAGTCTCATATAACGCGGTGTAGGGTTAATAACAAACTCCTGATGGGCTCTTTTCTCCCCAGGAACAGGGTTTACGAGCTGAACTTCCGACCGTTGACCAGCCAAATCGAAGTTCTCATTCTGTGCTTGGACGGTGGTTAGCATGCTAAAGCTTACCGCTATAAGCATAAAAAGGCTTCTTGGATTCATTCTTAGTTTTAATAGTTTGGGCACAACTTGCTATCTTATATTATGCAAAGCATAGCCATTTTATTATGAGTATATATGTACATTACCCTGCTCGAAATCAGGGATTGGGTCTGCAAAGATAGTAATAAAAATGAAATCCGACCATCAACCGATACCAAAAAGCAAAGAAAACGGATATCTTTAGCAGAAAAACATGCGTTATTTTAACGAAAAGAAACATTTTTCTTTATGACGAAAAAAACGCAACTCATAATATTTCATTTGAAAAAACACAGACTATAAGTAAAGTTTACGTATCTTTGTCGAGGATAAAAAACCATTTAATAGAAGATTAACAATAAGGGATCATCTTAAACTCTGGAGTTTATATCTCTTTATCAAAGCAACAGAACAATAATGACCTCTAAGACAAAAAGCTTGAAAATAGCATTATATCTGCTACTTCTCACACTCATCCCACTTCAATCCATGGCACAAGAGACAGAGGATTTCTCGCCTGATGCACCCGGTGCAACGACAGGTGTCAGCATAATGCCTCAAGGAAAGATTGACTGGGAGACTGGTATTGGACTTGAATGGGACAGAAGAAACGGTGAACATGCACATACTTTCACTATTAACACATCTATGTTCCGACTCGGATTAACCCCACAGGCAGAAGTGAGATTGCAGATAGATGAATGTCTTACTCATACACCTGACGGTAATTTTGGTGGTATAGCCAATGCCTCTATTGGTACTAAAATCAAGGTTTATGAGGGTGGAAAGATATTTCCAAAGGTCGCTTTTATGGGTACAGTGCTCATCCCTGGGGGCAGTCATGCCCACTATCTGCCAAAGCATGTAGGCTTCCTAGCACACCTATTGTTCGAAAACGAACTGAGTAGTAAGCTCACATTAGGATATGATATGGGAGGAGAATGGGATGGAGACACTGAAAGTCCTGACCTTTTCTTCGGTGCAAACCTCACTTATCAACCTACTGACAAGTGGAGTTTCTTCGTAGAAAGCTATAATCGATATAACTCAAAGAGACAGGATGATTGGGCAAAACCAGGGAAAGATAGTCACTTTAACTTTATGAGTGAGTTTGGACTGGATTATAAGGTTACACCACGGCTACACATAAACGCATACTATGACATATCCTTCAACGAGTTTTCAAAATACAGTAACATCGGTTTGGGTATCGCATGGTTGCTGAATTAAGAGATTAGAGAGGTTTACAAAGGAACTTTTCTACTTATAATATAGGTGTAATTCGATTTTATTTCTTAATTTTGTGTCGGTATAAATTAGGGGTATTATGCCCCTATACTTTTGTAAAAGAACGATGAAATTCAAGTATGATGTACTTGTTATCGGCGGTGGACACGCAGGTTGTGAGGCTGCAACAGCAGCTGCAAACATGGGTGCAAGGACTTGTTTGATAACAATGGACATGAATAAGATTGGTCAAATGAGCTGTAATCCAGCTGTAGGAGGTATAGCTAAAGGACAGATAGTCAGAGAGATAGATGCTCTTGGAGGCTATATGGGACTCGTTACGGACGCTACAGCGATACAATTCCGTATGCTGAACCGCTCTAAAGGACCTGCAGTATGGAGTCCACGAGCACAATGTGACCGTGGAAAATTCATCTGGGAATGGCGTACTATACTCGACCATACGGATAACCTTGACATCTTTCAGGACCAAGCAGACGAACTATTGGTAAAGGATCGTAAGGTATTAGGTATCAGAACAATATGGGGAATAGAGATATATGCCCGTACTGTGGTAATCACAGCTGGTACTTTCCTCAACGGACTGATGCATATTGGTAAACGAAAAGTGGAAGGTGGACGCTGTGCAGAGCCTGCTGTACACCATTTTACAGAGAGTATCACACGCCATGGCATCACATCTGAGCGCATGAAGACAGGTACTCCTGTGCGTATTGATCGCCGTTCGGTACACTTCGAGGATATGGAACCGCAGCCAGGAGAGACCGATTATCACCAGTTTTCCTTCTTTGGACCACAACGGAAGCTACCACAACTGCCTTGTTGGACATGTAACACGAACGAAGAAGTACATGAAGTGTTGCGCAGTGGATTGGCTGATTCGCTCTATTCAATGGTCAGATCCAAAGTACAGGACCACGTTATTGCCCTTCAATAGAGACAAAACTCGTTACATTCCCCGACAAAAACAGTCATCCACTCTTCTTGGAGCCTGAAGGAACAGACACCAATGAGATGTATCTCAATGGCTTTTCGTCAAGTATGCCTTGGGAAATTCAGCTTGAAGCTATACATAAAATCTCTGCATTACGCGATGCAAAGATATATCGACCGGGGTATGCTATAGAGTATGATTACTTTGATCCGACACAATTAAAGCACTCATTAGAGTCGAAAATCATTGAAGGACTGTTCTTCGCAGGGCAGGTTAACGGCACAACAGGATATGAGGAAGCTGGCGGACAAGGGACAGTTGCAGGTATAAATGCTGCCCTACTCTGCAGTGGCAATGAGCCTTTCATCATGAATAGGGACGAAAGTTACATCGGAGTACTCATAGATGACCTAACAACAAAAGGTGTAGATGAACCCTATCGCATGTTCACTTCACGTGCCGAATACCGTATATTGCTACGCCAAGATGATGCAGATGCTCGCCTAACAGAGCGTGCTTATAATATAGGTATAGCCAAACGTGACCGTTATGACTGGTGGATACAAAAGGAAAAGAACATCAATCGCATCCTTAACTTCTGTGATAATACAGTCGTTAAGCCCAATATTGTTAACAGTTTCCTCGATAGAATAGGTTCTGCACCCATCAAAGGTTCAATGAAGATAACCGATCTCGTGGCACGTCCACAAGTCAATTTCAAGAACCTATCAGAGGTGATTCCAAGTCTGAAAGAAGCTATAGAAGCATCCCCCAATCGTATAGAAGAGATATCAGAGGCTGCTGAAATTAAAATGAAGTATAAGGGTTACATTGATAGAGAACGTGTATTTGCTGAAAAAATGCACCGCCTTGAAGATATAAAAATCAAAGGACACTTCAACTATAGTGAGCTTCATGACCTCTCAACAGAGTGCCGTCAGAAATTAGAACACGTACAACCAGAGACTTTAGCACAGGCAAGTCGCATACCAGGGGTTAGCCCAAGCGACATAAATGTGCTCTTAGTATTGATGGGACGATAATATATAGAAAAATAATATAAGGCTCTGCGCAACGCAAAGGACGTAGTTTCACGTGAAACAAGAGCACAAAGAATAACTACATAACACATTGAAAATGAACAAACAACTATTATTAGACAATCTAAGATGTATCCCTGATTGGCCTATCAAAGGAGTAAACTTCCGCGACGTGACCACCCTATTCAAGTCACCAGAGGCCCTTTTGGAAATCACAAACCAAATGGTTGACCTCTATAAGGATAAAGGTGTGACCAAAATCGTCGGTATTGAGAGTCGCGGATTCGTAATGTCATCAGCCGTAGCAACCCGACTTGGTGCTGGAGTGGTACTATGTAGGAAGCCAGGAAAGCTCCCTTGCGAGACCGTACAAGAAACTTATGCAAAGGAATATGGTACAGACACCATAGAAATCCATAAGGATGCAATCAACGAAAATGATATTATTCTCTTACACGACGACCTACTTGCAACGGGAGGAACAATGAAAGCGGCATGCGATCTCGTGAAAAAATTCCATCCAAAGAAGGTTTATTGTAACTTCATCATTGAACTACACGAAGAATTTCCACACAGCCGTGAGCTGTTCGATGACGACATAGAGATAACGTCTCTCCTACAATTCTAAAAGAAACAAGAAACAGCCAATAGGCAATAAGCACACCTTCGCAAAAAGAAAGATCAAGTCTTGCAAAACAAAAGAACAGCTTTCACAACACCAAAACAATAAGATTGCGAAACAAGAGATTGTGCTTAATATAATAAAAGGTATAGAATTACCGCATAGGATATCTGGCTTTCAGTATAGAAAAGATAACTTTGCGAAGCCGAAAGAGTAGAGTTTGTTGAACAAAAGATACAAGTTTGTAAAATAAAAGATGAAGTCCTGTAAAATGAAAGATAAAGTCTTGAAAAATAAAAGATGAAGTTTTGCAAGATAAAAGATAAAGCCTTGCAAGATGAGAGATCACAAACTGCTGAATAAAAGATAAGACTATACGGTAAGAGAGGAAAGACTTTTCCTATACATCCATAGGAGTTTGGGGCATACAAATCAAAATATACAAACGCAGCACAGCATAAGCAGCTATTGTTTCAACGCCCTCTCTTCATGTTTCACGTGAAACCAAACACCTTATAAAGCCCTAGTACAGAGGAGTTACGACAAATGATTAAAAAAGAAAACATAAACCGTTTAACCCATTTAAAGGCCATTGTACAGAGTATGCCAGAGAAACCTGGCACCTATCAGTACTATGATTCAGACCACAACATTATCTATGTAGGGAAAGCTAAGAATCTTAAACGGCGCGTTTCTTCATATTTCTACAAGGAGGTAGATCGCTTTAAGACAAAAGTTCTCGTCTCAAAGATTCATGATATATCCTATTCCGTCGTTAATTCCGAGGAAGATGCCCTTTTGATAGAGAATCAACTCATCAAACAATACAAGCCAAAATATAATGTTTTGTTGAAAGATGGCAAAACATACCCAAGCATTTGCATAACCAACGAGTACTTTCCTAGAATATTCAAAACCCGAAATATCAACAAGCGGTATGGCACTTTTTACGGTCCTTATAGCCATATCAGTAGTATGTATGCCATATTAGACATTATTAAAAAGGTATACAAACCACGCACTTGCCGCTTCCCTATTACAAAAGAAGGCATAGAACAAGGTAAATACAAGCCTTGTTTAGAATATCATCTACACAACTGTGGAGCTCCATGTATCAACAAACAAAGCTACGAAGACTACCAAGAAGCTATCAAACAAGCCCGAGAAGTTCTGAAAGGTAACACTCGTGAAGTTCAGAAACTGCTCAAAAAACAAATGGAGAAATACGCAGAAGAACTAAGGTTTGAGGATGCGGAATTATGCAAACAACGCTACCTTGCTCTCGATAACTTCGCTGCAAAGAGCGAAATTGTTAGCCATAATATCACAGATGTTGATGTATTTACAATTGTAGATGACGATAGTAAGAAGAACGCTTTCATCAATTATATCCACGTAAAGAACGGTGCTATCAATCAAAGTTTCACTTATGAATACAAGAGAAAGCTCGATGAAACCGATGAAGAGTTACTCAATGAAGCCATACTTGAGATCCGTGGACGTTTCAATAGTACGGCAAAAGAGATTATAGTACCATTCGAATTAGACTTCAAAGTAAAAGGAGCAGAGTTCTTTATACCACAAAGGGGAGACAAACGCCACCTCCTTGAGCTTTCAGAAATGAATGCCAAACAATATAAATTCGACCGATTAAAACAAACGGAAAAGCTGAATCCAGAGCAAAAGCAGACCCGTCTGATGCGTGAATTACAGCAAAAATTGAAGCTACCAAAGCTTCCTTACCAGATAGAATGCTTTGATAACTCCAATATATCAGGTACAGATGCAGTAGCAGGATGTATTGTTTACAAAGGAATGAAGCCCTCAAAGAAAGACTACCGCAAGTATAATATCAAGACAGTTGTGGGCCCTGACGATTACGCCAGCATGCAGGAAGTTGTCAGGAGACGCTACTCTAGGATGCAAGAAGAAGGTACTCCCCTGCCCGACCTTATCATTACGGACGGTGGAAAAGCAGATGGAAGTGGTAAGAGAAGTTGTTGAGGACGAACTCCACCTCAACATTCCTATAGCAGGCCTTGCTAAAGACGATCGTCACCGCACAAACGAACTATTATATGGCTTCCCACCACAAACAATAGGCATAGATGTCAAAAGCGAACTGTTCAAAGTACTCACACAAATACAGGATGAGGTGCACCGTTTTGCTATCTCTTTCCACCGAGATAAACGTTCTAAACATCAGTTACACAGCGAGTTAGACGACATAAGAGGTATTGGACCAAAGACCAAAGAAGCACTTATCAAACAGTTTAAGACCGTAAATAGAGTAAAAGAAGCTGATATCCAACTACTTACAGAAGCTATAGGTGCAAGTAAATCAGCCATTGTTTACAATTATTTCCACCCCAATGAGGATGGAACAAAATAAATATTGTACATTTGTCCTATGAGAATTGTCATTCAACGTGTCACCCATGCATCCGTAACAATAGGCGGATCAACAAAGTCAACCATACAAGATGGTTATCTAATACTTGTAGGTATTGGAGAAGATGACACAACAGAAGATGCCGATTGGTTAGCAAAGAAAGTGATAGGATTACGTGTTTTCAACGATGAAAACGGCATTATGAACAGAAGCATCATGGACATTAACGGTGAAATACTTGTCGTATCACAGTTTACACTCATGGCAAGTTACAAGAAAGGGAACCGTCCAAGCTGGATACATGCAGCCCGACACGAAGTCTCTATACCGCTTTATAATCACTTCTGTGCCACTTTAAGCGAGCTATTAGGCAAACCTGTAGGTGAAGGAGAGTTCGGTGCAGACATGAAGGTAGAGCTGTTAAATGATGGTCCTGTCACCATTTGCATGGATACAAAGAACAAGGAATAGTGCTATTTTTCACCTTTTTATCGCTATAAGAGCACATTAAATGATAAGAAATCAATAGCATTCACCTCCATAAAGACATATAAAACAGAACAAACAATATGACAATACAAGAAGCACAAGAGGCCGTTGACCAGTGGATAAAGCTATATGGCGTTCGTTATTTCAGCGAGTTGACCAACATGGCATGCCTTACAGAAGAGGTTGGAGAGCTAGCTCGTGTCATTTCTCGTACCTATGGAGACCAGAGTTTTAAGCCTGGTGAGAAGTCTAACTTAGGAGAAGAGATGGCAGATGTGCTGTGGGTTCTGCTCTGTTTAGCCAATCAAACGGGTGTAAACCTTACCGATGAGCTTCAAAAAAGCATAGAGAAAAAGACTAAAAGAGACAAAAACAGACACATAAACAACCCTAAGTTAAATAAAAACAAGTAACCTATACAGTATGAAAGATCATAAAAACATCAAATTATGGAGAGACATTATCTTCGTAATCGGCGGTATTCTTCTCCTAATCATCGGCTCAACTATACAAGCATTTGGAGTATATACGGCATCAGAATATAACTCTTACCTGATAAACATACCAATATTCCTTATTACGGCAGCTGTTCTTCTACTGTTATATAGCCTTTTAACGAGATACGTAGAAGGCAATGATGCCTGTAAAATAGCTCCGAGAAAAGATATTTCAAGCATAGGAAAAGGCCTTTTAATCGGCTTCTCCTACTTTATTATAGTAACAGCAACAATGTCACTATGCGGTTGTTACCATATAAAAAGCATACAATTCGACTGGGAAAAACAACTCTTCTCCTTTGCTTTATTCTTCCTTGTAGCTGTATCAGAGGAAATTTTCTTCAGAGGTTTCCTCTTCCGCATAATAAACAGACGATGGAACCTATGGGCTGCATTGGTTATTTCAGCCTTAATCTTTGGTGGATTGCATATATTCAACGATAATGCAACCCTCTGGTCGTCTATTGCTATAGCCATAGAGGCAGGTTCTTTACTCGGCGCAGCCTATGCATACAACAAGAATCTATGGTTACCCATAGGCATCCATTGGATATGGAACTACACACAAGGTAATATTTTAGGCTTCCCTGTGTCAGGTGAAGACAATGTAACAAGTGTTATCACACCCGAAATAAGCGGTCCTCAATGGCTCACAGGAGGCTCTTTCGGTGCAGAAGCATCAGTTATCTCCGCTGTCATCGGTCTACTGATATCACTTTGGTTCATAAGAAAAACCGTACAACAGGAGCATTGTGAACAATAAAGCAAAGGCACGAACGAAGAAATAAATATCAAAATAACAAATATAAATAAACAACATGGGAATAATAAAAGAGACTGTCTCAAGAGACATTCAAGAGCAAAAAAGCGGTGGAATCGTTGAAAAAAGCGAGTATGACCAGGCCTTAGAGAAGTATAATCTCAACATCACTGACGAAGAAGTCAAGGCTGCAGTGAAGAAGATTATTGCAGAGAAAGTATCAGCAAATGATAACCTTGAAGTGAAGAAATTCCTCCTCGGTAGCGTTGAACTGACCACACTTAGTACTACAGATACTGAAGAAAAGGTCCTCGCTATGATAGAAAAAGTGAACCGATTCGACAGCGAATACCCTGACTTACCACATGTTGCTGCCGTCTGTGCTTATCCTTGTTTCACCAAACTAATGGCAGACAGCTTAGAAGTTGATGGTGTTGAAATAACCAATGTTACAGGTAACTTCCCATCTTCTCAGACTTTCTTAGAAGTAAAAACCATTGAGACTGCCCTTGCGATAAAGGATGGAGCAACAAATATTGATATTGTTATGCCTGTCGGAAAGTTCCTTTCAGGCGATTACGAGGGCGTATGTGACACCATTGGTGAGCTTAAACAAACCTGTGGTGACGTACCAATGAAGGTGATCCTTGAGACTGGTGACTTGCGTAATGCACGTGATATCAAGACCGCTTCCCTACTCTCTATGTATGCTGGAGCCGACTATCTGAAGACAAGTACAGGCAAAGAAAAAGTCAGTGCTACACCAGAATCAGTCTATATCATGTGCCAAGCCATCAAAGAATACTACGATAAAACCGGCATTCAAATAGGTTTAAAGCCCGCAGGAGGTATAAACACTGTCATGGATGCTGTCATCTACTACACAATAGTAAAAGAGGTCTTAGGCGAAAAATGGTTAACTAACTATTGGTTCCGTATGGGTACAAGCCGATTGACCAATCTTCTCTTGTCTGAAATCATTGGTGAAGAGGTGAACTTCTTCTAAACTTACAAGACATATGAATACAAAAGATAGCGTTTATCACGACTAAAATCGTGGTAAACGCTATTCTTATTTCCCAATAAGACCCATAAAAAACACATAAAGAAAGAATGAATAAACCGTAAAGAAGCTATGTATAATGTAAAGAAAATACATAACTTGAAAATAGAACACGCCCTTTTGAAGTGTAAAAGACGCCCTTTTAAGAAGTAAAACATGCCCTTTTGAAGTGTAAAAGGGCATGTTTTACAATGCAAAAGGGCACCTTTTACAGTGCCCTTTATAACCTATTGATTATCTGTTTCTTACAAAGTCGATTTTTAGAGTTTACCTCCTATCTTGAAGAAAGATAGTATTCAATATTTGTAATCTTATTTCTTAACTAGAGATTCATCCTTATCTTCTATGCAAAGACCAATAAGAAATAACCTCCTGTATGCTTAACCAACTATTTACTTATTACGTTTGATAACATAATCAAGATAAGTCTGCAAAGAAGTACGTACGCTTTCATCCTTTACATACGTATCAATGAAACTCTGAGCTTCAGCATGGAAGTCCCACATCCGACGCTCTGCATATTCAATTCCACCATTATCCTTAGCAAAAGCAACCAATTTTTCAATCTCTTCCCGCGTCACATCATGTGCTTTTACCTTACGTGCAAGCGCATTCATCTCCTCATTTTCAGTAGAATTCAACGCATAAATGATTGGCAAAGTGAGCTTCCCCTCAGCCAGATCGTTCCCTGTTGGTTTGCCAATCTCTGCTTCTGAATCATAATAATCAAAGATATCATCGCGGATTTGGAAGACAATTCCAAGGTTCTTACCAAAGAGTCTGGCAGCTTCGACCTCCTCCTCTGTAGCCCCAGCAGACTCAGCTCCGATGGCAGCACACGCCTCAAAAAGAGCTGCTGTCTTGCGTTCTATAATCTTATAGTAGACCTCCTCCGTAACTTTTTTACTCTGAATATTTGCAAGTTGTAGGATTTCTCCATCACTCAAAGTGCGCCCTAACTCAGCCAAACGACGTACTATAATTTCAGAATGTGTATAACTGACGTGCAACAATGCCGTTGACAGAACATAATCACCCACCAAAACGGCTACCTTATTATCATAATCAGCATTCACACTTGCCTGTCCTCGACGTTCTGCAGCCTCATCTACAACATCGTCATGCACCAGAGATGCTGTGTGAAGAAGCTCCAAACCCACAGCAGCATGCTGTGTTACAGAAGAAACCTGACCAAAGTTTTTGGCCACAAGAAGGATGAGGATAGGACGCATTCGCTTGCCTGCGCGCTGCTTGATATGGTTCAAAACCGTTTGCAACAAACCATCTTCATGATCGAGAGCATGGTTAAAAAGTTCGATGAAATCGCCAAGTTCCGTCTCAATCGGTTGTTTTATGAGTGAAAGGGTATCCATTATATTACTTGAAATTTGATACAAATTTAATGAATATATCGGAGATTATGGAAGAATTTTAGTAATTTTACGGCTTAAACAGAATAATAATTATGGCAAAACTATTCCTCCTCGACGCATATGCGCTCATCTACCGTTCCTATTATGCTTTCCTTAAGAATCCAAGAATCAACTCTAAGGGATTAAATACATCAGCCGTAATGGGCTTCTGTAACACGCTAAATGAGGTGCTTACAAAGGAGAAACCAACGCATATAGGTGTTGCTTTTGACCATGGAAAGACTTTCCGACATGACGCTTTTCCACAATATAAGGCACAAAGGGAGGAAACACCTGAAGATATTAAGCTCTCTGTACCCATCATCAAACAGGTGTTAGAAGCGATGCACATACCTATCCTGCAAGTAGATGGCTTTGAAGCTGATGACGTTATTGGTACTGTTGCAACACGCTTTGGTTCCGATGGAATCGAGACTTTTATGCTTACACCCGACAAAGACTATGGTCAGTTGATTGGCCCAAATGTCTTTATGTACCGTCCTCGCCATGGTGGAGGTTACGAAACATTAGGTGAAAAAGAGGTAGAAGCAAAATATGGCATCCCCACCCCAGCCCAAGTAGTCGATCTACTGGCACTGATGGGTGATTCAGCAGATAACTTTCCGGGCTGTCCTGGGGTTGGTGAGAAGACTGCAGCCAAGCTGATTAATCAGTTCGGAAGCATTGAGAACATGCTCCAACATACAGATGAGATAAAAGGAAAGCTACGGGATAAAGTTGAAAATGCAACCGAAGACATCAAAATGTCAAAGTTCCTTGCAACCATTCGTACTGATGTTCCCATCCAACTTCAATTAGATGAACTCAAATTGGAGCAACCCGATGAAGGTAAACTACATGCTATTTTTGAGGAATTAGAGTTCAAAACACTTATTAACAAGTTCCTTAACAAAAGCGAAACAAAGCAAAAAAGTGAAGAAAAACAGCTTGATCTCTTTGCAATAAACACGCCCCAATCCCCAGAAGAACCAAAAAACGCGAGTTTTGAGAGCCTTAAAACGACACAATACGAATACAAATTGATTGAAAATGAGGATGATGCACGTCGTATATGTGACTTTTTTAGGACAAAAGAGTTTGTAAGTTTAGACACAGAGACCACTTCTACCGATGCAATTAGTGCCGAATTGGTGGGCTTAAGCTTCTCCGTTGAAGAAAAGAAGGCGTTTTATGTAGCAATACCAGCCAATCGTGAAGAAGCGTTAAGATACGTTCAAATATTCAAACCATTGTATGAGGACGACAAAATCATGAAGATTGGGCAAAACATCAAGTATGATTATGAAGTCTTAAGCAACTATGGTGTGACCCTGAAAGGCAAGATGTTTGACACGATGATTGCTCATTACCTCATCCAACCAGAGCTCCATCACAACATGGACTACATGGCTGAGACACTACTCCACTATAAAACAATCCATATTGAAGAGCTCTTGGGACCCAAAGGGAAGAAGCAAAAGAACATGCGCGACCTCTCTCCAGCAGACATTTATGAGTATGCTGCAGAAGATGCCGACATTACTTTGCGCCTGAAAAACGTACTCGAACCTAAGCTGAAAGAGCTAAGTGTCGAGAGATTGTTCTGGGATATTGAGATGCCACTCGTACGTGTACTGGCTGATATGGAGCTTAGTGGTGTTCGTTTGGACACAGATGCGCTGCAAGAAACATCAAGAATTTTCACTGAACGTATGTCTCAATATGAGCAAGAGATATACAAAGAAGCAGGAGAAGAATTCAATATATCCAGCCCGAAACAAGTGGGTGATATCCTTTTCGGCAAGATGCAGATCATGGACAAGCCCAAGAAGACCAAGACTGGACAATATGTCACCAGCGAAGAGGTGCTACAGAGCCTCGAAGCAAAGCACCCAATCGTTCGTAACATCCTCAATTACAGAGGGATGAAGAAGCTCCTCAGCACATACGTTGACGCTCTTCCTAAGCTTATAAACCCACGAACAGGACACATCCACACCTCTTTCAATCAAGCATTGACAGCCACTGGGCGTCTCTCATCCAGTGATCCTAACCTCCAGAACATTCCAGTTCGCACTGATGATGGTAAGGAGATACGCAAGTGTTTCATACCAGAAGAAGGTTGTTTGTTCTTTTCAGCAGATTACAGTCAGATTGAATTGCGTATAATGGCACATCTTTCTGAAGACGAAAACATGATGGAAGCTTTCCGTGAAGGTTATGACATTCACCGTGCAACAGCTGCGAAGATATGGCATGAGGACATTGACAAGGTCACTGATGCCCAAAGAAAGAAAGCCAAACAAGCCAATTTCGGTATTATATATGGTATTACAACCTTTGGTCTTGCCCAACGAATGGGTATTCCAAACAATGAAGCAAGGGAACTCATACAGGATTATTTCCGCACATTCCCAAAGGTTCAGGCTTATATGGAGCAGGCTAAAGAAGTGGCAAGAGCCAAAGGCTATGCCGAAACTCTCTTCCATCGGCGTCGCTATCTGGCTGATATCAACAGCAGAAATGCCACCGTTCGCGGATTTGCAGAGCGTAATGCCATCAATGCACCGATACAAGGAACAGAAGCTGACATCATCAAAGTAGCTATGGTCCGTATCTGGAAGCGTTTCAAAGAAGAGGCAATCCGTTCAAAAATGATACTACAAGTACACGATGAACTTAACTTTTCTGTCTACCCAGAAGAGCGAGAAAAAGTAGAACAGATTGTCATTGAGGAGATGCAGAACGCCTATCCGTTGAACGTACCACTGATAGCTGATGCAGGATGGGGCAAGAACTGGTTGGAGGCTCACTAACGTTTGTCGCTCAGACAAGAGGTTTTTCACCACAAGAACATCATCCCTACCCTATCAGGATGTGCTCTTTTGCTAACATGGAGAGACACATTCTGACTCCTACAGAGATTCTATCAAAAAGAGCTTATCCACTATTTATAGACTATAAAACAATATTTTATAGATTATATATAACGAACAAGTTTAAAATAGTTCGGAGATTTGCCCGCAAAAAGGAACTTTCAGAGGAGAGGAAACAAACTGGTAGTGCGAAGATAAGAAAGGATTGCCTCAGCACTGGACAAGATATAAAGAACCAATGACAGAGTTCAACCCTCCTTCCCATACTTTTCAACAAAACGTAAAAGGATAAAAGAAAAGTCGAAAGGGTAAATATAATCATTAGTAAAATAAACTTACAGATTAAGAAAGACGTAAGTGTGGAAAACAAAAGAAAATGAGTTGTCGCAAGATTGTAATATCCATAATATCAAACAGTTACAAATCGGCTTGTAAAAGGGCATGTTTTACGTTGTAAAAGGGCACCTTTTACACATCAAAAGGGCATCTTTTACATTGCAAAAGGTGCCCTTTTAGATTGCAAAAGAGGCTCTTTTAAAAAGCAGTTAGGAATCTTTTTTACAAAACAGCACGTTATCTTTCCCGCAATAACATAAAAAGCACACTTGAAACCAGGAACAAAGAAAACCTAAACCACCCTACATACAGTTCCAGACATCCCCATAAAAAGAAAGATGCAAGCCCGTATCATGCTGTGTTAAAATATAGAAAAAACCTAAAGGTTTAGCTTTTTTAGCGTACTTTTGCAATTTAAACAGCTATAGAAATTGAATGAGTCTTACCAGTATAGTAAACAAGTTATACTTCCAACCACGTCGTAAAGAGCTGGAACGCTACACGACAGAGGGAGAGACTATCCAGCGGGAAGTCATGGAATACCTTATTGAACGGGCAAAAGACACCGAATACGGTCGCAAACACCTGTTCTCAACCATCAAATCATACGATGACTTCATACAGAACGTACCTGTAAACACCTACGAGGAACTGAAAGGCGATATCGACCGCATGCGCCATGGCGAACGAGATGTGCTATGGCCAGGACAGGTAAGATGGTATGCGAAGTCATCTGGTACGACAAATGACAAGAGTAAATTTATCCCTGTCTCTCATGAAGGGTTGCAAAACATACATTATCAAGGCGGAAAGGACGTTCTCGCCTACTACCTCAGCAACCATCCAGAGAGCCGTATTTTCAATGGAAAGAGCCTCATCTTAGGTGGAAGTCACTCCCCTAACTACAACTTATCCAACTCTCTTGTTGGCGATTTAAGTGCAATTCTCATTGAAAATATCAACCCATTAGCCAATTTCGTACGTGTCCCGAAGAAGGAAACAGCCTTATTAAGCGACTTCGAGGTGAAACGTGACCGCATAGCACATGAGACTTTAAAGCAGAATGTGACCAACATTTCTGGTGTTCCATCATGGATGCTCTCCGTCTTAGTACGTGTAATGGAACTGAGTGGCAAGCAACATCTGGAAGAAGTATGGCCTAATTTGGAGGTATTCTTTCATGGTGGCATAGCTTTTACGCCCTATCGTGAACAGTATAAGCAGATCATTACCAAGTCGGACATGCACTACATGGAGACTTACAACGCCTCAGAAGGCTTCTTCGGCATACAGGATGACCCATCAGACAGTAGCATGTCGCTCATGCTTGACTATGGTATTTTCTACGAGTTCTTACCCATGGACGAATTTGGAAACGACCGTCCTAACATTGTTCCACTGTCTGGTGTAGAGACAGGGCGCAACTATGCCATGCTGATTAGTTCGTCTTGTGGTCTCTGGAGATACGAGATTGGCGATACAATACAGTTCACTTCTACCAACCCATATAAGTTTATCATCACCGGAAGAACAAAGTATTTCATCAATGCCTTTGGTGAAGAACTCATCATGGATAATGCTGAAAAGGGGCTTGAGGCAGCTTGTAAGGCTACTGGTGCACAGATATCAGATTACACTGCAGCACCAATCTATATGGATGCGAACGCCAAATGCCGTCACCAATGGCTCATTGAGTTTGCCAAAGAACCTGACTCTATAGCCCAGTTCGCTACAGTTCTTGACGCTAAATTGCAGGAAATAAACTCTGATTATGAAGCAAAACGCTTCCATAACGTCACCTTACAACCTTTGGAAATCGTGGTTGCACGCAGGGAACTCTTCAATGATTGGCTCAAAACAAAGGGAAAACTCGGAGGACAACATAAGATTCCACGCCTCTCAAACAGTCGTACTAATATTGAAGAGCTGCTGAGTATGAACCAATAAGAAGGTGCTTTGAAGTGTAAAAAAGTAAAGAGTAAAAAGATAAAAAGCCTCTTTGAAAGATAAAAAGCTAAAAGAGTAAAAGACTAAAAGAGCCCTTTGAAACGGAGAAAGACAAAAGAATAAAAAGTAAAAGGGCAAGAAGTGATATTTGGAAGATAAAAGAATAGAAGCAAGATATCAATATGAAGAAGGTAAAACAAAGATATTACACTAAGAAAACAGCAGGAAAAGACAACTTTCTTGCTAAAGTTTGTCATTGCCTTTCGGCATCTTTTTCCACAAGTTTCTCACCACTTTACCTTCTAATCCTCTTACTTTTCACTTTCATTTCATGTGCTAGAATGGGTGAACCAGATGGTGGTTGGTATGACGAAACACCTCCAAAGGTCATCGGAGCATCCCCAGCTGAACGCGCAACAGACGTAAACAGCAAGAAAATAAACATCTATTTTGATGAATTTGTCAAGCTTGATAACGCGTCAGAGAAGGTCGTTGTATCGCCACCACAGATAGAAACACCAGAGATAAAGGCACAAGGTAAGCACATATCAGTCACATTATTAGACAAACTAAAGCCCAATACAACCTACACGATAGACTTCTCTGATGCCATATCAGATAACAATGAGGGGAATCCTATGGGTAATTACACCTATAGTTTCTCAACAGGTGACCACATAGACACGCTTGAAGTATCAGGATATGTGCTTGAAGCTGAGAACCTTGAACCCATAAAAGGCATCCTCGTAGGACTCTATAGCAACCAGAGTGACACTGCATTCGAGAAAGAACCAATGCTACGTGTATCACGAACAGATAGCCGTGGACGCTTTGTCATTCGTGGTGTAGCCAAAGGAGACTACCGTATTTATGCCTTACAGGATGCTGATGGCAATTATATGTTTAACCAAAAGAGTGAGAAAATAGCCTTCACGCCGGAGGTCATCATGCCTTCCTGGAAGCCAGACATACGTCAAGACACCCTTTGGACAGACTCTTTGCATATCAAAGACATCAAACAAGTGCCCTACACTCACTTCCTTCCGGATGACGTAACACTCAGTGCATTCACTGAACCACAAACAAATCGATTCTTTTTGAAGTCAGAACGCAAGGATGCTAACCACTTTACACTCTTCTTTAGCTATGGTGATGCTGACCTTCCACAGATAAAAGGACTGAATTTCAACGCCAAAGACGCATTCATTATCGAGCCAAGTCTGAACCAAGACACCATCACTTACTGGCTACGCGATACAGCTCTGGTCAACCAGGATACACTCCATTTCCAAATGACATACAACATGTCGGACAGCTTAGGCAAGCTTATTCCACAGACAGATACGCTTGAAGTACTGGCAAAAACGCCGTATGCCAAACGTATGAAGCACCAGAAAGAGGAGTATGACAAATGGAAAAAAAAGCAAGATAAGGCTAAGGAACGTGGAAGAGCATACGAAACCGAGATGCCTGTGACGCCATTAGAGGTGAGATACGACGTCCCTTCTCAGATGGATCCAGACAAAAATCCAACCATAGAGCTGCCAACTCCTATAGAAAAGATAGACACTGGCAAGATACATCTCTATGAAAAGATAGACTCAATGTGGTATCGAGCCAAATATCAGTTCGGTTCTGAACCGGGCAGACCACGCACCATGAAGCTGGTAAGTACGTGGAACCCAGGGCATGAATACAGCTTTGAGATAGACTCTGCAGCCTTCACAGATATCTATGGGAAGGTGTCTAAGAAATACAAACAGGGAATTAAGATTCCTTCCATGGATGAGTATAGTACGCTCGTCATGACCCTTCAAAACATGGAAGGTAAGAACTGTCTGCTCCAACTGCTCAATGAAAGCGACAAACCAACGAAAGAAACGACGGCAAAAGACGGTAGAGCAACGTTCTATTATGTTAAACCTGGCACGTATTACCTACGCCTTATCGTAGACGAAAACGACAATGGGAAGTGGGATCCGGGTGACTATGCTACACAACGGCAGCCTGAAGCCGTTTATTACTACCCGAAATCCATAGAGTGTAAGGCTAAACGTGACGTACAAGGTACATGGAATCCGCGCCTACTCCCACTCTATTTGCAGAAGCCGGGGGCCATAACAAAGCAGAAAGCTGAGACACAACGCAAGGCTAAAAAGCGTAATATTGAACGTGCACGTAGTCTTGGTATTGAGATGCCAATGAACGTTGAGGAAGTAAAGGTGAAGAAAAAGAAGAAGCATTAGATTACCTTTATGTCATAAAAAATCATATAACAGAAAACAATAGATGCTCTTTTGCATTGTAAAAGACGCCCTTTTGCATGGTAAAAGGGCGTCTTTTGACATGTAAAAGGTGCCCTTTTGAAAGCCAAAAGGGCACCTTTTACTTTGCCATCTATAACCATCTGGGAATCTGAACATTACGAAACTGAAAATTATCAGAATCCTTCTGATTCTTAAAGGCATTGGTAATCTTTTTGTAAAGGTATTTTGCACACATAAATCCACTTACAAAAGAATTCCCAAACATTAATACTCCATAAACACTTCACCCTTCATACGAAATGATGTATGAAGGGTGAAGTGCTTTATCGTTGCATGTACTTCCTTCCTCGCTTGATGACAAGCCCTTTATAATAGGGATCTGTTATCTTCTTTCCATCAATTGTATAAGCAGTAGCTTGCTCTGAACTACCTGAATCCTCAACTGACTCAATGCCTGTAGGGTCATTTGAAGCCGTGAAACCTTCAAATTCAATCTCCTGAGAAGGCAGAATACGGTCACTGACAATCGTCAAACGCTTCGTAGAAGTAGTGACATCAGGAATCTCAACAACCCTCTCCTCCCCTGGTAACAAGTTCTTTAATGACACCGAAGAGCGTTTCTCCCCTATCGTAAGCCATGCATCATAATAAAAAGGCGCCACCCCTTTGTTGGTAATCGTAACCCTTGTAGCACGCCCATTGCTCTCACATTTCTTAATGGCAAACCTATATCCCGTTGCCAATGAGGCTTGCATGAAGCGTGCTGGTTGGGCATATCGTGAGCCAGGGGCGTTATTGGCAAGCATGAAAGTTATGTGATACTTCTTAGCCATATCCTCCCACGTGTGTCCATACATACCCGTCGGGTTCAGAAAATTCTGCTGTTCATTGCGGCTTGAATAAGCTATCTCACCTCCAGCAAAGTCCTTTTTCCACCTATTGTTAGAGGCAATGCGCTGCCATTTCTGCTCACCATATCCATCACCAGAACCAATCTCATGTGTACTCGACATGAAACTATCGTCAAAGAGTCCGAATCCTGCTTGCATCAAGGCAGCATTATTGCCCACGGGAGAGTGGTCTTTACTCGCTGCATCAATGGATATCCCCCACTCTATTCGCCCGTTCAGAACCTTATTTAAGTGCTGAATAAACCGCGTTTGAAAGTCCATATCAGGGAAATTCACACCCAATTTATATTCAGTTCCATAGATATGATATTCCGACCAATGCCCAAATCCCGTCTCTAAGAAAGCCAAACGCCTGTCATGAGCGTACCTTTCAGCAAGATCTGTATAGAATTGTAACGTGAAACGTTTGAGTTCTGCATTCCTCCAATCAGCATAATACGTTGGTCCATCACCGTTCTTATGGAATGTTTCATGGTAATCTCCACGCTTCTTGATGTATTCTGGAACAGCCGTAGAGCCCTTTACAGAGGCATTAACCTCATCATTATCAGGGTTTTCATACCTAACTCGGATAACAGCTTGGTGCTTTCGAGAGGCAATATCATTGAGTAAAGATTCAAAGGGAGCCCAATCATACTGTATCGTTCCGTCCTGTTTACATCCCTTTACCACTTTATTGGGCAACAAATAAGCAAATTCCAGCTGGATAGTCTGACCATATTTACTGTTCAACTGCCGTGCCTGGTCCTTCCAAAGCACCAGTCCTGTCATGGGTTGCACATGTGTTATCCTTCCAGGTACACTCACTTCTTTCCATTCCTGAGCATATATCTGAACAGAAAACAGAGTGAATAATGTCATAAATAATACACTTTTCTTATAGTTTCTCATGTGTACATTCAATGTTTTTATTGTTCATAAATAGTATAGAAGTGGCAAAGATAACAAAAACCCATTACATTCATATGCCAATAAAGTTACTTTTGATTATTATTAAGCATTCTTTCATAGTGTTGTAAATGGTATAGAATTTCCACAAAGACAATTAATAATTTGTGTTTTCATCCTTATTTTTGTACTTTTGTACGTCTTAGAAGATAAGCAAGAAACTACTTTAAAGGAAGCAAAAGATATGGCAAAGGACGATAAGGGAATGACTCCGATGATGAAACAGTTCTTCTCAATGAAAGCACAGCACCCAGATGCGTTAATGCTCTTCCGCTGTGGCGACTTCTATGAGACGTATGCTGAAGATGCCATAGAGGCTGCAAGGATCCTTGGTATTACCCTTACACGCCGTAATAATGGGGGAAACAGTGGCTCAACAGAGATGGCTGGCTTCCCACACCACGCCCTTGACACCTATCTTCCTAAGCTTATCCGTGCCGGAAAGCGCGTAGCTATCTGCGATCAATTGGAGGATCCGAAGAAGAAACGTGAGGCTATAAAAGGCAAAAAGGGACTGACTGCAATGGACAAGATGGTGAAACGAGGGATAACAGAGCTCGTTACACCAGGCGTTGCACTTAGTGACAACGTTCTAAACTACAAGGAAAACAACTTTCTTGCGGCTGTTCACTTCAGTAAAGGGGCTTGTGGGGTCAGCTTTTTAGACATTTCCACAGGCGAATTCTTGACAGGTGAGGGTTCATTCGACTATGTTGAGAAGCTCTTAGGGAACTTTCAACCAAAGGAAGTTCTCTATGATCGGGCGAGAAAACAGGACTTTGAACGTTACTTTGGCTCACGTCTCTGCACGTTCGAGATGGACGATTGGGTGTTTACTGACCAGACTGCACGCCAGAAACTATTGAAACATTTCGGCACAAAGAACCTCAAAGGCTTCGGTGTTGACCATCTATTGAATGGCGTTATTGCGGCTGGTGCCATCATGCAATACCTAGAGTTGACACAGCATACACACATCAATCACATTACGTCTCTTGCTCGTATAGAGGAAGATAAGTATGTGCGTATGGACCGTTTCACCATCCGTTCCTTAGAGTTGATCGCTCCAATGAATGAAGATGGGTCATCATTGCTGAATGTAATTGACAATACTGCCACCCCAATGGGTGGTCGTTTGCTACGCAGATGGATGGTATTTCCATTGAAAGATGTCAAGCCTATCAATGAGAGATTGGATGTTGTAGATTACTTTTTCCGTGAACCTGACTTCCGAGAAGCCATAGATGAGCAGTTCCACCGTATCGGTGACTTAGAGCGTATCATATCAAAAGTTGCCGTGGGGAGGGTCTCTCCACGTGAAGTTGTGCAACTAAAGAATGCCCTAAAGGCCATACAACCCGTGAAAACAGCATGTCTTTATGCCAAGAGTGAGCCTCTTAAACGTATTGGAGAACAACTGAATCTATGTGAATCACTGCGTGACAGAATAGAGAAAGAGATACAACCTGACCCTCCACAGCTTGTCAATAAGGGTGATGTTATAGCCTCTGGATATAACAAAGAGCTGGATGAACTACGCTCTATCCGTGATAATGGCAAGCAATACCTGCTGGAAATACAGGAGAAAGAGGTTGAACAAACGGGTATTACATCACTGAAGATCGGTTTCAATAACGTCTTTGGATATTACTTAGAGGTGCGTAACACCTTTAAAGACAGGGTTCCTGAAGACTGGATTCGCAAGCAAACACTGGCTCAAGCAGAACGTTACATAACGCCAGAGTTGAAAGAATACGAAGAAAAGATACTCGGTGCAGACGAGAAAATACTGGCTATGGAAGGACAACTCTTCATGGAACTGATACAAGACATGCAGGAGTTTATCCCTCAGATACAAATAAATGCCAATCTTATTGCCCACCTTGACTGTCTACTTTCATTCATGAAGGTGTCACAACAGCAACATTACGTGCGCCCAGTGGTAGACGATTCGGAAGTAATAGATATCAAACAGGGGCGGCATGCAGTGATTGAAACACAGCTACCGATAGGAGAACAGTATGTACCGAATGATGTTCTGCTCGACACAGAGAAGCAACAAATCATGATGATAACGGGTCCTAACATGGCTGGTAAGTCGGCTTTACTTCGTCAGACAGCCCTTATCGTCCTTCTGGCACAGATAGGTTGCTTCGTACCAGCAGAACGTGCACGCATCGGAATGGTAGATAAGATCTTCACACGTGTGGGTGCTTCGGATAATATCTCACTGGGTGAATCAACCTTTATGGTAGAGATGACGGAGGCTTCAAACATCCTTAACAACGTCACACCGCGTTCTCTGGTGCTCTTTGATGAGCTGGGAAGAGGCACAAGTACGTATGATGGCATCAGCATAGCATGGGCAATTGTAGAGTATCTACACGAACATCCACGTGCACAGGCACGTACTCTCTTCGCAACACACTACCATGAACTGAACGAAATGGAGAAGAATTTCCCACGAATCAAGAACTATAACGTATCAGTAAAGGAGGTTGAGGGAAAGATTATCTTCCTGCGTAAGCTGGAACAGGGCGGCAGTGAGCATTCATTTGGTATCCATGTAGCTGAAATTGCAGGTATGCCAAGGTCTATTGTGAAGCGTGCAAACGTTATATTAAAGGAACTTGAAGCAGACAATGCACAGGTAGGTGGAGTAGGGAAGGCTGCCGTTGAACATCTTGACAAGAGCAGGGAAGGAGTTCAACTATCCTTCTTCCAACTTGATGACCCCGTTCTTACGCAGATCCGGGATGAGATATTAGGACTCGATGTGAACAATCTTACACCTGTTGAGGCGCTCAATAAGCTGAATGACATTAAGAAAATACTAAAGGGATAAGACCTTATAAGGACACTATTACCCCGTTAATACTTGCAAAGGCTTGATATATCTGCAAGTATTAGCGGGGCTTTCTTTTACAGGAAGGACATGATTATAACAGATAAAGACTGTAAGATGAGAACCAGATGACAAGGATATGAACAACGGTAAAGCATCCTTACAAAAGTGAAAACACAAAGAAGTACTACACATAGGAAAATGAACTTTTTACGACTTTGTAACCTTCTAAAACCCAAACAGTTACAAACAGGCTTTTAAAAGGGCATGTTTTGCGTTGTAAAAGGGCGTCTTTTACACTGCAAAAGGGCATCTTTTACCATGCAAAAGGGCACCTTTTAGAATGCAAAAGACGCCCTTTCAAAAATCAAATAACAATTTATTTTACAATAATAGAGATTTACTTACTCCCCAATCTTCGTATGCTTCATACGCCTAACATCCATTTAAGGGGTACGAATGCCTCTCTGAAGAACCTTCATAAGTACCATACAGGTGGGGATTAGAGTGGCTGAAAGATGGAAAAACGGGCTTATACAAGGCAATAATAGTCTCTCTTACGCCTCTACAACATGGTTATGAGAAGCACACTATCCCATCTATTCAAAGACAAAACCAAAGAAAAAAATAAGGGGACATCAGAGTTTTGAAACTCTAATGTCCCCCGTTTCTATAGCAAAGCCTATGCTTTCTCTATGCGATTCACTCCTTTGTCAGCTCTTCAATCTCCTGAATGATATCCGAATTGATACTCTGCATGCGGAGATAGATCCATATTCCAATGCATGCACCAGCGAGAAGTCCAACTAAACCTCCTACAATTGTCCCCCACATATAGTCTGGAGAAACTAACCCATTAGAGGAACTTGCACCATAATATAACTCCGTAAAGAACCAAGGACTCCATATTGACATACCGATTATGCCTATTAATAAAGATCTTTTGCGTAGCTTCTTCATCCTAACCATCCGTTTTGATGTTGCTATCAAGTCATTGTTCAAGAACTGATCTTTGCTAAATCTGTTGATATAAGCATCGAAAAGGACGTTTACTGTCATGATTATTACGGTGGCAATATAGAGCAACCAAGACATATTAAACTGTTCTCTGAGGGAGAAGAAAGCTACGTAAATATAGGCTAACAAGAAGAATGATACCCATGTATACTTCTTCATGAATGACATCTTATTAAGCATTGACTGCCTGATAAGCTTATCATTGATGAGTTTCTGACCATCTATTTTCTCTTTGAGGATACCCAATTGCTGGCGCATCTCCTCCAATTCATTATTCTTTGTCTCCATTGTTACTTCCTTTCTTTAGTCTTTCCTTAATTCTATAGAGCCTTACTGACACGTTCTTGGTACTGATTCCGACGATTTCTCCAATCTCTTCATAGCTCATATTCTCTAACCAGAGCAGCACGATAGCCCTATCAAAGGGGCCTAACTGGCTGATACGACGATTGAGTTGCTGCACTTGTCGACTGTCTTCATCACTATCCGTAAAAGGATTGATGCTCATTGTGAGTGGAACCGTCTTCCGTTTTCGCTTCTTTCGGTCACATGAGATGCAGGTGTTCAGACTGATGCGATAGATCCATGTACGTATATCGCTATCGCCTCGGAAGTTTTCTAATCCCTTCCAGAGGTTTATCAGCACCTCTTGAAAGAGGTCATTCACCTCATCTTCATCCTTCGAGAACATGTAACACACGGTGTAAATCGTGCTCTTATGTTCTCTCACAATGCGCGAGAAATCATGTTCATTTTGTGGATTGTCCATCTTCTTGATAAATTATTGTTACCCGTTAGACGCAAGGAAGGTATGGATAACTACATGGGAAAGGAACTTTTTTAAAAGTTTTATTGATAAAACAGACCACTTCTATAGGATATTCTTGACAGGAAGGACCACTTCTCCCAGCTCCATCATGGCATTAAAAAGGCTTATCTGCTGGTATTGTGGAATGTCAGATACAAGTATCTCACGCTCCTGAAGTATTCCTTTGTCAAGCAAACTCTGCCGCATCGTACCGGGAAGGAGTGGGGTAGAGGGGGTAAACCATTGCTGCCCGTCATACAATGCGACGTTGGTATAGGAAGTATCTGTGAGGTGATTATCACGAATAATAAGTATTTCGTCACAATCACCCTGCTGTTTTTTTAGCTCATTGAGCATGGATCGGTCCACACTCTTATAAGGATAAGTGATATTATTATCATAAACAAGTCGCAAGGAGAGAATCTTCTTGCGTGTATAGGGTGTACAAGTAAGGTCATGTATGCCCGCTTCGTCATAAACAAAACGTAGCTTTGAGCACTCCAAAGGTAGTTCTTCGGGACTCCAGACATCAGTTATTTTTAACCAATCAGTCTTTCCCCACACTTTCTTTCGCGTACGGTTCATCCGTTCCTCATGGTAAGTGAGGTTAAAGATACGCCCATCTTTAACTCTTATAGTCTCAATAAATTGGCACATAAACCTTCTCAATCACTTCTTTATATTCGTCATCATTATTGCTTTGTGCCGTTATTCCACCTCCAGCTTTATAGAAGAAGTGCCCCGCATCATCGGTATCAATGAAGCGAATCATCACTGCACTGTCCAAACAACCTTTACTATAACAACCCATAACACCCGTATAGAAGCCTCTTTCATAGCCCTCAGCCTCATGAATTATCTCTACTGTACGAGGCTTAGGAGCACCCGTTATTGAGCCAGCAGGGAGTAAACGGAAGAGAAGTGTACCGATATTCTCACGATAATCAGTAGGGAGTTGTCCAGTAATCTCCGAACTTGTCTGAAGAATTTCTCCTTTATTTGTCGTCAGATGGTCCACGTAACGATAACGTTTTACCCTTACGTGATCCGCAATCATACTGAGATCATTGCGTATAAGGTCAACGATTGTTGCATGCTCTGCCGCTTCTTTCTTGTTATCCATCAACTCTTTCTCTGCGTTTGGACGTGTTGCATCAATCGTTCCCTTCATGGGATAGGAGCTGATCTCACCTTGTTCGGTGATGCGAACGAATATCTCTGGTGAGAAACAGACGAACTTTTCCTTCATCCAACACCGATATAAAGCCTTCGAACGCATGAAGATATCATGCAAAGAGAGGTTTGTTTGTATCGGAACCTTGCATGTTAGATTGGCTAAATAGCTATCACCTTCCCTCTCCCGACGCTTTACAAGGGTTATTTCTCGCTCATATTCTTCCCTTGTTAGTGGTTGTGTGTGCCACTCAACAGGTACTTTTGAATAAGTTTCATCCGTCGGTACGTTGCTCATCGTAGGGAAAGCATACAACAATTCATGCGGATCGACAGCTGAAGTCTCCTCCACATACGCTCCATCTCCTTTGTAATTAATGATAAAAATAAAGTCTTTTTCCTCTTTAGCCAGCGTGTTCATGCGCTGGATTGCGTGTTTCTGATTGTATAAAATCATATGTGTGTTTGCTTTAAGAAGCATCAGATGCGGCAGAGAAGCACATCTGTACGTCCCTGCTTCGTGTTATTATTCATCAAGGGAGAAGATCTCTTGTGTTTCAAAAACCCCACTTTTCCCACTCTTTGCAAGGCTAACCATGCTCTTTGCAAGTGTCTCTGTCTTCATAGGACGCTGACTCATGAAGAGTCCAAAACGGTTGAAGAACTGCAAAACAGCCACAGCTATCTTCTCATTCAGCCGCGTTGAACCCTTCCGAATGAGTGATGGTGGACGTAAAATGGATATCTGTTGGAATGGTAACTGGTTGATTGCACGCTCCAATTTACCCTTCATTTGTGTATAAAAGAAAAGAGAATCAGGGTTTGCCATTGCTGAAGAAACAAGTATATAAGCCTTAACACCCTGCTCAACAGCCGTCTTTGCAAACTGATATTGGTATGTATAATCCACAGTATACTGTGCATCCTTTGATCCTGCAGCCCTTCTTGATGTCCCCATACAGGAGAATACGACGTCTCCCTGTACGAGTAACCGCCAATTATCAGGGTGATCGAAGTCTACAACATGCACTTTTACTTTCTCGTTCTTTATATTCGGGTCTCTTCTTACGAAGATATTGATCTCTTCAAAGCTATCATCATGGATGAGCAACTGTACCAAATCTCTTCCAACAGCACCCGTTGCTCCTATTATTAATGCTCTCATTGTTCAATTACAATCTTTAAGTGATTCCACTCTTTGTCTGTTTTTTGCTCTATACGGTATCTGTTTTGGTATACAAGTTCTAATCTATGGTGCATATTTTCCAGCTCAACACCCACCCCATCCTGGTCATTTTGTTTCTTCATATAGTTGCTATTGTCACAAAGGAAGACTATTTTTCCTTCACTATCAGTCAAGGAAATGTGAATAAAAGAAGGGCGTTCCGTACTTATACCACACCTGAAAGCATTCTCAATGGGTGTAAGGAAGAGCAGAGGAGCAATGCGTCTCTGTGAATTACGGATGTCAAAAAGCGTCTTTATCTCTACGTTTGGATTGCAACGTAGCGCCATTAGCTTGATATAATTCTGTATAAACTTCACCTCATCAGCAAGTAATACCTCCTCAACCTCCGTCTCATAAAGGGCATAACGCAGTATTTCAGACAGGTCGCCAATAGCATTCTGTGCCCGTTGGGGGGCTATTTGCGTGAGAGAAGAGATGTTATTGAGTGTATTAAAGAGGAAATGAGGGTTCAATTGGTTCCTTAACCATGCTAATTCTGCCTCAGTTGTTCGTTGCTTCTGCTCTCTTATGTAGCGCAGGTGTCTGCTTCTATTGATATAATAGTGCATCAGAATTGCCGCAACTATCATGGCATAATTCAGCAACAACCATATAACCCCAGACTGATAGAACTCTAATCCCAAGCTGGTTCCAAGAGAATACTCCTTATGATGGGATATAATATAACAGTTCCATAGAAGAACAATTATGAGATTAATACCCCAGAAGAATCCTTTCTTCAGTTTATCATGATGAAGATAGAGCTTGGGAACAAGGAGATAGAAGTTAACCATGAACTCTACTAGCAGCAGAAAAAGCACCGTAGCATTAACTCTTATAGAGTCAATGGCTATATTCGTGTCATGTTCAAGGAGTATTGTAACCATCGCCCATATAGCCACAAACATGGCATATATAGCAATCTGTGCTCCAAAGATGGACAGATTGAGATGGTTAAAGCAGTGCTTCTTGATGTTTTCAGCTAACTTCATACTGCAAAGATAGTCTTTTCAGGGGAAAGATACAAGGTTTATTTCTATTTTATATTTGATTTTAAAAGTTACAGATGCACTTTGTTAACTATTATATAAGCCGCATATTATCAGTATTTTATATGAATTGACAACTATATTTTAGCATGTTAAGAAACTCTACAAGACAAGTGATACAAGCGTATGAAGCCATTGACTTGAGAACATAAAGTTGCGGATTGTAACATAAAAGGATGTGGACTGAATAGTCTTAAATCGTCCTATTTTTTCTTTTAATGCTATGAAATGACAAATAGGAGGCTATGTATGACTACTGAATAGTAAAGAGATTACAACACAGAAATATCCTTACAGATTCTCAATAGTCCATTGATTGCTTTTCAAAGAAATGCTCCGTTTTTGCCATTTGTAACCACCAGTGACACAAGAGGTTACAGATAGGCTTTCAAAAGGGCATGTTTTGCGTTGTAAAAGGGCGTCTTTTACACATCAAAAGGGCACCTTTTACAATGCAAAAGGTGCCCTTTTAGAATGCGAAAGATGGTCTTTTATTTTGCAGATAGAACTTATCTTTACAAACTACACGCTATACTGCATTTCAGATGACCGTTTTCTTATTTTCTGTTGTTACTTTATTGCTTTCCCTGCTGGTCTGCTTTGATGAGTGCAAGAAGGTGTTCAACAGCCTCTTCTTCAGGTATATTGTGCTCAACACACACCTGTTTGCGATAAAGACTCACCTTGTTTGGTCCGGCACCAACGTACCCATAGTCGGCATCAGCCATCTCTCCCGGTCCGTTAACGATACATCCCATGATGCCAACCTTCAATCCCGTCATGCCTTTTGTTGCTTCTTTGATGCGCGCAATGGTGGTTCGGAGATCATAAAGGGTACGACCACAGCCCGGACAAGAGATGTATTCAGTCTTTACCATGCGCAGTCTGCCTGCCTGAAGAATAGCAAATGCGGTCTGTTCAACGTCTTCTAGTGCTATGTCCCCATTGTTCATGAGCCACAATCCATCTGTCAGTCCGTCCATCATCAGCGCTCCCATGTCGCAGCAGCCTCTAATTGTAACTGCTCTTTAGGACTAATCACCTTGAAAGTGTTGGTATCTGACGATGAATGTTGATACATCTGTGCAAAGACAACAGGGTTCTTCACACCAGCAATCATCAGCTGATGAACCAAAGCACGTTGGTCTCCAAGTCGGTTTTGATGGCTTGTCATACAAACAACAACCACCTCGGGGTGGGTCTTCAGACATGCCAAGAACTCTTCAGAAGGTGTTCCATACTTCAGAACGAGGAACTTCACATCGGCTTTCAACAAACTAATGAAAGGCATTCCAGTAACAGGGAAGATGGGATAAACACCATCTAAAACCCGTTTACCACTATTGGCAAGCTCCATATAAGCATCATAATCGAGGATATACTTCTGATTCTTTGCCAACTTCTCTGGTAACTCACCCTGCACATAGATGTAATCAGGCTTCGGAAGTTCGGGCGATGAGACATCAACAGCCGCATGTTCAGCCTTACGAGTAGCAATCACTACGGGAACATTATCACCACCTATATTACCAGCAGCAACTGTTTCGCGTCGCTTAGGATGAAGGTAATCAAAGTCAGGTGCCTGCTCTGCTGGTATGAGAAGGTGCTTCTCATGACTCCGGATATACCATGTAAGGTATTTAGCAACGGGGATTTCACATTCAGGTTCCTCACTTAAAGACACGCGAATGGTGTCACCAATACCGTCAGCAAGCAATGCTCCGATGCCGACAGCACTCTTGATACGTCCGTCTTCACCTTCTCCAGCCTCTGTAACACCCAGATGTAGCGGGTAATGCATCCCCTCTTTATCCATCTCAGCTACCAATAGGCGCACTGATTGTACCATAACAACGGTGTTGGATGACTTGATGGAGATGACAATATCATTGAATTGATACTTCCGGAAGATACGTAAGAACTCCATACAGCTCTCCACAATACCCTCAGGAGTATCACCATAACGATTGCGAATACGGTCAGAGAGACTGCCATGGTTCACTCCTATGCGCACAGCAGTGTGGTTTTCCTTGCATATATTGATGAAAGGAACAAGCCGATCTTCTATCTTTTGCAGTTCCTGAGCATACTCTTCATCCGTATATTCCAGCTTCTTAAAGGTGCGGGCAGGGTCAACATAGTTGCCAGGATTGATGCGAACCTTCTCTGCATAGAGTGCTGCTACATCGGCAACATTGGCATTGAAGTGTACGTCAGCACACAGTGGTGCCATGTATCCATCAGCACGTAGTTGCGCATTTATATTCTTTAGGTTCTCAGCCTCACGCTTTCCTTGTGTCGTAAGGCGCACAAGTTCTCCTCCAGCATCAATGATTCTCTCAGCCTGTGCTACACTTCCTGCAGTGTCATCCGTGGACGTTGTGGTCATTGATTGTACCCGAACAGGGTTGTCTCCACCAATATCAAGTGCACCAACATGCGTTACAGAGGTCTTCCTTCTTTGGAAATTAAATAAATCTATCATTGTTTCTTGAGTGATAATGAATGCTTCTCTGCCATTTCTTCACTACAGAATACTGCAGGAAATGACAAAGATGATTAAATGAAAAAAGGCAGGAAAGGCAATAGTAAGCCTTCCCTGCCACGGAACTATAGGCTCTCTCTGCCCGGACTAGGGCTTCTGAGAACAAATCTAACACTTAAACTTATAGTCCTTTATATCTGCTAATTCCTTGTTAGCCTTCTCTATTTTAGCACCAAGAGAGGCTTTCCAGTTATCTACTTTACGAGCAATAGCTTCATCACCAAGCGCCATCATCTCTGCAGCAAGCACTGCAGCGTTCTGTGCACCATTGACTCCTACAGTGGCAACAGGTATGCCTGGAGGCATCTGAATGATGGAAAGCATAGCGTCAAGACCATCAAGCATACCCTTGATGGGTACCCCTATGACTGGCAAAGAGGTGGATGCAGCAATCACACCAGGCAAAGCTGCAGCCATACCAGCGCCTGCAATAATGACTTTTATACCCCTTCCTTTGGCTTCTTTAGCAAAGGTTTCAACGGCATCTGGCGTTCTATGAGCAGAAAGAGCATTCACTTCGAAAGGAATTTCCTGCTGTTCTAACCACTTACAAGCCTTCTCCATTACTGGTAAATCGCTTGTTGAACCCATGATAATACTTACTAATGGCTTCATATCTATATCGTATTATGTGAATATTTCTTTGTTTCTAATATTTGTCAAGGCCTTGTGTTCAATCTGAAACAGTACCTTTTATCTGTTTATTTCTTTGTCTTTACCGTCTATTGTTAGGTCATTTCCTTTATACAAACAGCTCTTTTCAGGCTAAACAATGATGATTATGAGGAACGAACTGACGAGTCCAAGGAAGAAACCTGCCGTCACTTGCTCCAAAGAATGTTGCCTAAGAATCATCCTACTAGACCCTACTAAGCCCGAAACAACAATCGTCAGGCATAGCCACCACATCGGATTGAAATTGAATAACAATGAGAAAGCTATCAAAGAGCCCGTCACTCCACCTATAGCAGCAGTGTGTGTAGATATCTTCCACCATACATTGATAACTGCACAGAGTATCTGTATGATCAGAGCTACCATGAGAATGGATGTCAACATGTGAGGTAAATGAAGCAGACTCATGATATAATAGCACGTGAAATAGCAAAGAATGGACAGCACATAAGGTACCATTCGTCTCTCACGTTGCCCTAATTGGATAGGAGTCCAGCCATGATATTGGCGATAAAGATGGATAAGTAGGGTAGGAATAAGCACTGTAAAGGCATAAACAAGCAATACATACGACAGTTTTGCTTGCCATGGGAACATGCTAAGATAGCTGAATGTGAAGATAGCAAGTATCCCCACAACAGGCAGATAGAATGGTGTGAGGGTCATACTCACTATTCTTGCCGTTAAAATGATGTCCTTTTCCTTCATCTTCTTATTCCTTTCTCAGCCTTGCAACAGGTAGTCCGAGTTGTTCACGATACTTGGCTACGGTGCGACGAGCTATCGGAAATCCCTTCTTCTTCATCACTTTGGCAAGTGCATCATCACTCAATGGCTTGCTCTTGTCCTCCTTTTGTATAACTTCTTTTAGTGCAACTTTGATCTTTCGGGTTGACATTTCCTCGCCATCTTCCGTAGTATAGCTATCAGAAAAGAAGAAACGAAGAGGGAATGTGCCCCAACGTGTCTGCGCATACTTGATGTTACTCACACGAGAAATGGTCGATATGTCAAGCCCTGTACGATCTGCTATATCCTTAAGAATCATCGGTTTGAGGTCAGCTTCATCTCCATCTTGGAAGAATTTACGCTGAATATCGATGATAGCCTTCATCGTTACCTGCAGTGTATGGCGTCTTTGCTTCACCGCTTCGATGAATCCTTGTGCCTTATCAACCTTCTCTTTCGCATAAAGCAGTGCTTCTTTTGCCTGCCTATTCATGCCAGCTTTGTTCTCTTTGTAGGCTGCGAGCATGTCATTAAAGGCTGGTGAGACATGCAATTCGGGCAGATTACCATGGTTAAGACTGAACGTTACCGTGCCATTATCATCTGTTTCAACGATAAAATCAGGTGTTATCTGTTGCACATTGCGCCCTTGTGTTTCACCCATTGACGCTCCCGGCTTTGGATTTAGCTTACGAATCTCACGTTGAAGGGCCTCAACTTGTGCATCCGTCAGGGACAATGAAGCTTGAATCTTTGTCCAATGCTTCTTTGTAAAGGCGTCAAAATAATGCGTAAGGATGGTATGTATGTACTTATAGAACTGTCCATCACGATCCCATTCACCGTTCTCCACCTTACGTTCTACCTGTAACAGCAAACATTCCTGCAGACTTCTTGCCCCTATTCCAGCAGGATCAAAGTCCTGAAGAATCTTCAAAACATCCTCCAACTCCTTTGTTGTAGCATCAATGCCATGATAGATTGCTAACTCATCACTGATACTTTCAAGGTCTTTACGCAACAGTCCGTCATCATCTAAACTACCAATAAGATACTCCAGTATCTCTTTTTGACGTTCGGTAAGCACTCTTTCGCCCACTTGTTCATTGAGTTTATCAATGAAAGAGGTCGTATCTCCGTAGACAATCTCCTCATAATCGGCGTTATTATGCTGTTGTCTGGCGTCGTAAGTGGCAGATCATCATCCGAACGCATACGTTCTAAGGCAGAATCAAGCGCATCCTGACGCTCTTCGCGCTCCTTTTGCGTATCAAAGTCATCTTCTGTAGACTCTGGTGTGTCGTTTGTGTTTATGTCATCTGCCTCTTCTCCGCCTGCTTCCAACGCTGGATTATCATCCAATTCAGCATTGACGCTCTCTTCAAGTTCGGTCAGTGGCATCTCCAACAGCTTCACTTGCAACATCTGTTGTTGTGAAAGACGCTGCACTTGTTGTTGCTTTTGGGTCTGAATCTGTATTTGTTCCTGTGCCATTGTTTACCTGAATTACGCTACAAAAGTAGTAAAAAAAACAAAGATAATCATCTGAAATACTCCTTTAATTGTGCTGCAAAGGATGAAAGTTTCTCTGGATTATCATTCCCATAGCGGTCCCATATCTCCTGACAAGGCAATAAAAGCGATGAAATCATAAGGTCATCACGGTTCAGATAAGGGTCACAGAACTGGAATACATCCATTACTTCAACCACCAACTGTGGCTTTATCTTCATCAGTTTGGCTAAATCCTGCACTTCAGGTGTCTCTTCTGCCATTGTGATGGGGGTCAATCGGAAGTAGAGGTCAAGTATCATGACCAACATAATGGGCTTCAGATCAGGATAATCTGCCATTGGTGAGAAGTCACGCTCAAAGGTTTCTTTAACCTGAACACCATCATAGAACTTCTTTGGTTGGCCAAATCCCTCCATGGAACGCAGCTTCTTTGCATCTTTGTTCAGCTTTCTTGGATTCCCAGCATAGGTATCCCAGATGAGTTCTATGATGGGTGTATCACGATGACGCAGCTTAAATTGCTGTTCATAGAGATTCTTTGGTGGTATATGAAGTTCCAAACTAAGGTCGACCAAAGCACGTGAATACAGTGCTTTCATACCCTCTGGCTTCTTCAGATAGAGCTGAAGAAGCAGTAACCAGTAATCGTCAGACCATAAAGGATGCGTTGCCATAAGTCAAAAAGGTGTATCTTTGTTCCTCGCAAAGATACACCTTTTTAAGATAATAAGCAAATAATTATTGGTTGGTAACGTCAGATTATTTCTTCTTACTGCCTACTAAGTCATCATTTTCAATACTTCTCGCAGCCTTCTTGACACTTGCTCTCAGCTTACCAAACTTCCATGAGAGACCGATTTTAAAGCATTGAGGTTTCATAACAGCACGTTCATAACCAGTATAATCGCCTTGTACAATACGATAAGTAGTTGATCTTTCTTTGATGAAAGGTGATTCTGCTGATAAAGATACTGTCAACTTATCCTTGAAAAAGCGGCGTGTCAAAGTGAAATAATAGTAGAACCAACGTCCTTCAATGGCATACGGATCGTAAACCCTGTTGCCATATTCACCTCCAAGACTGGTTGTCAAGGTTAATTTCCAAGGTATTTTCTGCTCCCAATCAAAGTAGATACCACCACCGCAGCCACTGTTCTTGATATAAGGAGTGGGCAAGGTGATTCGGGCATAACGCATCGAAGCGTTGAGTGTAAACGATGTTCCGGTGAAAGGAGTCCATGCTGTGTAGGATGAAATACCGAAAATTTTGCTTTTCAGAATGTTCTGAAAGGTAGAAACATCTTTACGATTCTGTTCATACAAGATACGACCTATACCATTGTTGGTAAATGAATAATAGGGACTTAACTGCAAAGTAAGTTTTGAAGTAACCAACATATATTCAAGTTGTAGCTTTTGGTTGCGACTGCTTCCTAAGTTTGCATTACCGAAAGAGACCGCCGTTGGCGTGCTAATGATGGCTGGATTGAGATATCCGATGCCGGGTCTGTTGATGCTGGTATTATAGCTAAACTTCAATGTCTGCCCATCACTAATCTTGTATTGTAGGCTTGCTGATGGTACCCAGTCATTGAGATTAGCATGGTAATCGACATTACTACCATCGGGATAGGATGCTTTCATGCGGGTAAATTCATATCTCAAACCTGCACGAGCAGCCCATTTGCCAGCGGTGAGGATATATGAGAGGTAAGCAGCTGCTACTTGTGCCTTATGCTTGAACTTACTTTCCATGTCAGGTGTAGTCCCTTGATAGTCCATTAATGACGTACTATTGTTGTTGCGAAGAATATATTTCGTTCCGCTTTCTATCTTGTGGTGTTTTCCAAAGGGGCGTACATAGTCAATCTGGAAGGTGTGTTCCGTGAAGCGTTCACGGGTGTTTTGGTCGTAACTTGTATAGCTGACAGGGAAGTTTACCATATTGCTATATGTCTGACGGAAAGTAGTTTGCGGTCGTGTGGCAGCTAACATATAAGAGAGTGTAAGCACTTCTCCATCTAAATGGGTCTTGTGTTGATAATCAAAACGTCCTCCAAGATTAAGATCAGAGTAGCCTGGGGTAGTCATATTATTGTCGAATTTGTAAATCAACAGGCTGTTCTTGTCCCACCGTTCATTCGTGTTCTGTGTGTTAGCATCGGCTTTATAGCCGAAGAAATTGGCTGATGCGGTCATCAGGTTGAGTGAGTCAATCTCGTAACTGGCACTGATATTGCCGAAATGTATTGTTGCTGCAGTGCTGTTAGTCCCATATTCACGTTTTTGTTCGCCCGTCTTTACGTAGTTGTAGGCTTCCTCTCTATAATTTTCTGTCTGTTTCTTGTTCTGGTTTGCATAGTTATAATTGACAGTTGTCGTAAGTTTTCCCACCTTTGTGGTCAGATAAGTACCAAGTCTTACAGAGCCATAAGAGTCAATTTTCGAGTTTACATTGCCAGACACTCCTTGTAGTTTCGAACTACTCATCATGACGATGTTGAGGATCGCCGTAGTCCCTTCTGCATCATACTTGGCACCGGGGTCGGTGATAACTTCAATCCTTTTGATCGTAGAAGCAGGTATTGCCTTGAGAATATCCTTAAGGTTCTGTCCTGAAAGACTTGGATCAGGGTGTCCGTTCTTGTATACCTTGAAACTTGTAGAGCCTTGAACTCTGATATTTTCTTGTCCGTCAACGGTGACAAGGGGTATTTTCTTGAGTATTTCTAAGGTCGTCTTCGTCTGTGCAGTCTTGTCATGTTGCACATCATAGGTAAGCTTATCAATATCATTTTTGATAAGTTTGCGTCGTTGTGCCACAACAACTTCATCAAGTGTCTGCCCTTTCAGAGTGTCAGCAGGTTCTGTTTTTTGAGCATAAAGGGTTGTCATCGTAAAACAGACAACTATGGAAAGCAATGTTTTCTTTTGCATGGTAACGTTTGTTATGTGCTTAATCATATTATGATTGCAAATATAGTGTTTTTTTTATATTGATGTTTTAATTCTGAAACTTTTTTTTAATTATTGCTTACTAATTTGTTTTTTTTCCTTTACCAACCCCTTCTTACGGCATTTTCAGCAACCTTTCATCTTTCAATGGCTGAGCGATTGAGTTTTATAAACACGACTATAATTTATGATAAAATAGACTATTTATTAGAAGCAGCCTTATTTTTTGCATTGTATCAGTCACCCTTTTACTTAAGAAAGGACAGCAGTTTGGAAAACAGAAGAGAAGAAGAAATGTAATAATAAATCATAGTCTCCAAATCAATACATGCCCTTTTGCATTCTAAAAGGTGCTCTTTTGCACTTCAAAAGGGCATCTTTTACCATTCAAAAGGGCATCTTTTGCAACGTAAAAGACGCCCTTTTACGAGCCTATCTATAAGTGTTTGATTTTCTGGATGTTACAAACCCGTTTTTTAACGATTATCCCTTCATCTGCGATCGGAGGCTGATGAATATTTGTAAGGACTTTTCTTAATCACACTTTCCAGCCCTAATTATAGGAGAGAAAGCATGCTTCAACGCCTCAAATACAGTCTCATAGCCAGTCAACTGACATGACCGAGAGCAAGAAAGCACATCTTTCACAATCATACCGTCGGTTTCCTGCGCTTTTATTACCATTTTACTGCTTTTAGATGGGAAACTTTTTGTAATTTTGCACATTATAAATTAGAAACAACATGGAATACAACTTCAGAGACATCGAGAAGAAATGGCAACAGAAGTGGGTTGAAAACAAAACCTACAAGGTTGTGGAAGACAAGAATAAGCAGAAATTCTATGTACTCAACATGTTCCCTTATCCATCAGGAGCGGGCCTTCATGTGGGTCATCCATTGGGTTATATAGCCAGCGATATCTATGCTCGCTACAAACGATTGAAAGGTTTCAACGTCCTGAACCCTATGGGTTATGATGCTTATGGACTGCCAGCAGAACAGTATGCCATACAAACTGGACAGCATCCAGAGGTGACGACGAAGAAGAACATTGCTCGTTATCGTGAACAGTTGGACAAGATTGGCTTCTCATTCGACTGGGATCGTGAGGTACGCACCTGTGATCCACATTATTACCATTGGACACAATGGGCGTTCGAGCACATGTTCAATTCCTATTATGACAACCGTCTGCAGAAAGCACAGCCTATATCAGAACTCATTCGGCACTTTGAAGAGGAGGGAACACTCGACCTTGACGTTGCACAAGGTGAGGAATTGATGTTCTCAGCACGTGACTGGATGAGCATGGATGAGCAGGAACAACAGGAAAAGCTGATGAATTACCGTATTGCTTACTTAGGTGAGACGATGGTAAACTGGTGTCCTGGACTCGGAACGGTGCTTGCCAATGATGAAGTTGTAAACGGTGTGAGTGAGCGTGGAGGCTATCCCGTCGTTCAGAAACTCATGAAGCAGTGGTGTCTACGTGTCTCTGCATATGCTCAACGGCTGCTTGACGGCTTGGAAACCATCAACTGGTCAGACTCTATTAAGGAGACACAGAAGAACTGGATAGGCAGATCGGAAGGTACGGAAGTAGTATTTAAGAGCCTGACTCCTGATGCTAACGGAGAGAAAGAAGGACATTTCACCATCTTCACAACACGTGCTGACACCATGTTCGGAGTCAGTTTCATGGTTCTTGCACCTGAATCTGAACTTGTTCCTGAGCTTACCTCTGCCGCACAGAAGGCTGAAGTAGACGAATACTTAGAATATGTGAAGAAGCGTACGGAGCTTGAACGCATGTCTGACCGCAAGGTAACGGGTGTCTTCTCAGGCTCTTATGCCATCAATCCGTTCACGGGTGAGCGTATTCCAATATGGATATCAGAGTATGTACTGGCTGGTTATGGCACTGGAGCTATCATGGCAGTACCTGCTCATGACAGTCGTGACTATGCTTTTGCCAAGCATTTCAACTTGCCAATCATACCGTTGATTGAAGGGGCAGACGTCTCTGAGGAGAGCTTTGATGCCAAGGAAGGCATCGTAACCAACTCACCTGCTGCAGGAAAAGAGAGCCTTGACGGTTTCTCTCTGAATGGTCTGACCATCAAAGAGGCTATTGCTGCCACGAAGAAGTTCGTTACGGAGAAAGGAATCGGTCGTGTTAAGGTGAACTACAGACTGCGTGATGCCATCTTCTCACGCCAACGTTATTGGGGCGAACCATTCCCTGTTTACTATAAGAACGGTATGCCTTATATGGTCCCAGAGGAGTGTTTGCCATTGGAGTTGCCAGAGATTGACAAGTATGAGCCTACCGAAACGGGTGAACCTCCATTGGGTCGGGCTAAGATATGGGCTTGGAACGAAGCCGAACGCAAGGTTGTTGACAAGTCATTGGTCGACGATAAGAATGTATTCCCATTGGAATTGAATACGATGCCAGGCTTTGCTGGTAGTTCAGCATACTACCTTCGCTATATGGATCCACACAATGACGAGGCACTTGTAGGCAAAGAAGCCGATGAATATTGGCAGAATGTTGACCTGTATGTCGGTGGTACGGAGCATGCTACGGGCCATTTGATCTACAGTCGCTTCTGGAATAAGTTCCTCTTCGACATCAATTGTAGCTGTAAGGACGAACCATTTGAGAAACTTATCAACCAAGGAATGATTCAAGGACGCTCAAACTTCGTCTATCGTGTGAACTCTGACGACCATTCTAAGGCCCCTGTCTTCGTCAGTCTAGGCTTAAAGGATCAGTACGAGACCACTCCTATCCATGTTGATGTGAACATTGTTCATGCTGATATGCTTGATATTGAGGCTTTCAAGGCATGGCGTCCTGAATACAAAGATGCTGAATTCATCCTTGAAGATGGAGCTTATAAGTGTGGATGGGCAGTAGAGAAGATGTCGAAATCAATGTTCAATGTTGTCAATCCTGACGATATCGTTGAGCAATATGGTGCCGATACGCTACGTCTTTATGAGATGTTCCTGGGTCCAGTAGAGGCAAGTAAGCCTTGGGATACCAATGGTATTGACGGCTGTTTCCGCTTCTTGAAGAAGTTCTGGAAGCTTTATCAGCAGGAGAATCTTGATGATGCAGAACCATCAAAGGACTCTTTGAAGAGCATACACAAGCTGATTAAGAAAGTAACAGGCGACATTGAGCAGTTCTCTTACAACACTGCTATCTCTGCTTTCATGATCTGTGTGAACGAACTTGGACAGCAGAAGTGCACCAATCGTGAGCTATTGAAGAAGATGATAGTACTCATTGCACCTTTTGCACCACATATGGCAGAGGAACTTTGGGAACAGATGGGCGGACAAGGCAGCGTTTGTGATGCTGAATGGCCAGCTTGGGAAGAGTCTTATCTTGTGGAGAATGAAGTGCAACTGACCGTCTCTTTCAATGGTAAAGCACGCTTCCAGATGACTTTCCCAGCTGATGCTACGAAGGAAGATATAGAAAAAGCAGCCCTAGCAGACGAACGTAGCCAGCACTATATCGACGGTAAAACAATCGTAAAGATCATTGTTGTGCCGAAGAAGATTATCAATATCGTCTGCAAATAACTATAATTCATACAATGAGAATGTATCGAAAAACCTCGATACATTCTCTATTACCACGACAAATCTATGACTATCGACCAACAAATCATCCGTTCAGAGGCTAAGGATTATTTCTTCCTTACCATCGGTTTGCTGATTTATGCAGCAGCCTTTACCATCTTTCTAATGCCTTATCAGATTGTTACGGGCGGCGTAACAGGTATGGCGGCTATCGTTTTCTATGCAACAGGCTTCAAAATAGAGAATACTTACATGATCATCAACATCTCTTTGTTGATCGTTGCATTGAAGATTCTGGGCTTTAAGTTCATGATGAAGACTATCTATGCTATCTTTGCGCTTTACTTTATGCTGATGTTTGCACAGGATCTGATGCCTGTTGATGCTCATGGACACTTCGTTAAGGTACTTGGAGAAGGTCAAGACTTCATGTCATTGATCATTGGCTGCAGCTTGACAGGTACTGGATTGGCTGTCGTTTTCCTTAATAATGGTAGTACGGGAGGTACAGATATCATCGCAGCCTGTGTCAATAAATATCGTGATATATCGCTCGGACAAGTACTGATGGGCGTTGATATCTTAATCGTTGGTAGCTGTTTGTTCTTCCCACAGTTTGGTACTGTCATCGAAAGGTTGCACAAAATGGTCTTTGGATACTGTACTATGTTCATAGAATGTTTCATGTTAGACCACGTAATGAACATGCGGCGCGAGTCAGTTCAGTTCATGATATTCTCTTGGAAACATGAGGAAGTGGCTAAAGCTATCGTAGATGAGACAGAACATGCACTGACAATACTCGACGGACATGGGTGGTATACGGGCAATGACATGAAGGTTATCTGTCTATTAGCGAAGAGAAACGAGAGTAAAACCATCTTCCGACTCATCAAAATGGTTGACCCGACAGCTTCGTGAGCCAGAGTTCAGTCATAGGAGTGTATGGTGAAGGCTTTGATCAGATAAAGATTAAAGCAAAAAAGGAAAAGAAAAAGAAGCAAGAGGAGCTGCGAGAGAGAATTGAAGCAGCTATAGAAGAGAAAAAATAAACTGTGCTTTGACATGAAAATAGTATTTGCAACAAATAACAAACACAAGTTAGAAGAGATAAAGGAGATACTTGGTAAGGACTTCGAGATAGTCTCTTTGGCTGAAATAGGTTGTCACGAGGATATCCCAGAGACTGGTTTGACACTAGAAGAGAATGCCCGACAGAAGTCGACTTATATTGTTGAACATTATCATCACGACTGTTTCGCTGACGATACGGGGCTGGAAGTAGATGCGCTCGGTGGTGAACCTGGTGTCCATTCGGCACGTTATGCGGAAGGGATCGACCATGACAGCGAGGCGAATATGCGTAAACTTCTATCAAAATTAGAAGGTAAAACCAATCGAAAGGCCCGTTTCCGTACGGTTATCTCTCTGATAATAGATGGTAAGGAACATCAGTTTGAGGGTAAAGTAGAGGGGCATATCGCTACAGAAAAGCATGGAACAGAAGGTTTTGGATATGATCCTGTCTTCATTCCAGAGGGCTATGACAAGAGTTTTGCCGAACTCGGAGAGGAAATAAAGAACCAGATTTCACACCGAGCAAGGGCTGTAAAGAAGCTGGCAGAATACTTTGGAAAGATAAAAGGATAAAAGAATAAAAAGCGTAAAGCCTCCCTTGGAAAGGTAAAAGGATAGAAAGGTGGAAAGGGAAGATATACTATTGAAGTCAGAACAATAAACTAATAAATCGTTTATCACAGCAATGTTATCAATACTTCTCCCTGTTTATAACTGTAATTGTGTAGCTTTGGTAACAGAGTTGCAGCGACAATGCACGGAATGTGGTACTGATTTTGAGATTATTGTAGCTGATGATTGCTCTTCTGTGGCAAGCTATATAGAGCATAACTTGCGTATCGAGAGATTGGATGGTGTCCATTATATAACAAGAAAGCAGAACGTTGGACGTTCAGCTATCCGTAATTTCCTTATTTCGCAGGCACAAGGAGAGTGGCTTCTCTTCATAGATGGAGACCTAACATTAGACAATCCACACTTTATTCGTCGTTATCTGCAGACAAAAACCAATGTTGTTGTTGGCGGAATAAGGATAGGAGGGGATTCAGACAGATGGAAAAACAATCTCAGATACCGCTATGAAAAGGCGTATGAAGAGAAGAATACACCGCAAGACAGGCAGTATCATGCTACAAAACACTTTCGTACGACAAACTTCCTAGCACATAAAGACATCATGATGGTTCATCCTTTTGATGAGAATTTTGTCCAATACGGCTATGAAGATGTACTCTTCGGTAAATCACTTGCCATGGATCATATAGCAATCACGCATATTGATAACCCCATAACACTTGATTTCTTTGAATCAAACAGTGAGTTCCTGGATAAAACAGAACAGTCTCTTCGTACACTATATACCTTCCGTAACCAACTGAAAGATTATTCCCAACTGCTTGAAACAGCTGAAAAAATCAAGAAACTGCACCTACAAAAGCTGGTTTATGCAGCTTATTTCCTGGTAGGACAACGCATAAAGAAACATCTCCAAGGCAATAATCCCAGTGTTTTCTTGTTTAATGTATACAAACTGATGTATTATATTCATCACGAAAAGAATACTCTATGACAATGAAACGATATCTCTTAGTTGCAGCTTTCATCTTGTTAGCTTACTGTAATACCATCGCTGCAGGTATAGGAACATGGAAAAACTATATGGCGTATAGCGATGTCCAATGGGTGGAACAGGGTGGAAACAAACTCTATGTACTTGCTTCTAACAGTCTATATACCTACAATAAGAACGACCAAAGCATCCAAACATATGATAAAATAAATGGATTAAACGATTCAGATATCCGTTTCATCAGCTGGAACAAGGTTGCTCACAAATTAGTTATCGTCTATTCTGACTATAATATCGACCTCATGGATGATAAAGGAGAGGTCATCAACGTACCAGACTACTACATGAAGTCGATGACTGCAGATAAAACAGTGAACGGAATAGACATGAATGGCAGCTACTGTTACCTCTCTACAGGCTTCGGAATAGTAAAACTGAATGTTGCTAAAGCAGAGATCGCAGATAGTTACAACCTTTCTTTCCCTGTAGACTATAGCTATATAGAAGGTAATTACATCTATGCAGCCAGTCAAAGCAATGGACTTTATCGTGCAACCTTGACCGATAACCTGCTTGATAAAAGCAATTGGTCACGCATAGGAAACTATACTGAACGCCCACGTACGCCCAATGCTGACCTCATGTCACAAGCAAAGGCATTGAATCCAGGTGGTCCGAAGTATAACACTTTCATCTGGACAAACTTCCAAAACGACAGATTATACACTACAGGTGGACTCTTTAATCCCACAGCAAACAACTGGGAGAACCCTGGAATGGTACAGATATTACAAGGGAATGAATGGTTTTTATATGAAGATGACTTCTCAAGTCGGACTGGGAATGCATATATAGGGACTAAAACCTTAGCAATTGATCCTCAGAACAGCAATCATGTTTATGTTGGTTCAAGAACAGGACTCTATGAGTTCATGTCTGGGAAAATGATAGCTTACTATAACAAAGATAATAGTATACTACAAGCTGCTATCGATAAAGGCAGAGAATTAGATAATAACTACGTATTGACATACGGACTATCTTACGACAAAGAAGGTAATTTATGGATTCTTAATAGCCAGACAAAGAAAGAGAATCTCATCCGTTTATCCAAGGATGGACAAATGACTTCTTTCAGTAAAGATGCTCTTATAGAGAATGGGGTAGGGCTGAATAACCTATCTCAAATGCATTTAGACAGTCACAACCTACTATGGTTCTGTAATGATGATTGGCGTAAACCAGGGTTATTCTGTTACGATCCTAAGACTGATAAGCTTAACGCTTACACACGTTTTGTTAATGATGATGGTGCTAATGTAGAACTGACGGCTGTACACTGTTGGACAGAAGACATGGAAGGAAACATTTGGATAGGTACAACAGCTGGTCCATTGATGCTTCAACGTTCACAGATGAGTGATCAAGACAACTATCATTTCACACAAGTAAAGGTGCCACGTAACGACGGAAGCAATCTTGCAGACTATCTTTTAGCAGGTATTGACATCACATCTATAGCCATAGACGGTGGTGGACGCAAGTGGATTGGCACAAAAGGGAATGGTGTTTATCTTATAAGTGCTGATAATATGACACAAGTCCAGCATTTCCTTACCTCAAATAGCGGACTCTTATCAAACAATTTGTATTCCATATCTATCAATAACACGACTGGAGAAGTGTTCTTTGCTACAGACAAAGGGCTATGCTCGTACATGAGTGATGCAACGAAGGCAGAAGAAACAACGAATGATGATGCGGTATATGCATACCCCAACCCTGTCAAGCCAGGATATACAGGTCCCATAACAATTGTGGGGCTTACGCTGAATGCTAACGTAAAGATCGTCACAACGAATGGTGTTCTCGTTGCTGAAGGAACAAGTAATGGTGGTACTTTCGTATGGGACGGCAAGGATAAGATGGGAAAACGTGTAGCATCAGGTATCTATATGGTACTATCAGCAGACGAAAATGGTGATAAAGGCACTGTCTGTAAAGTGGCAATAATAAATTAAACATGATACATGGAAGGCCAATAAGCCGTAATTCTATCGTTTGGATATTACTGACATCTCCATTTGTACTGTTTCTGTTATGCCAGCTTCAGCCTACCTTTGACGATTGGACATACTATACTGTACCGCAGACATCGGCATTAAAACTCACAGAGTTGCTCCCTGATGGTAACTATTGGCGACCTTTCGATGTATTATTCGGTCATATCCTCGGACTTGATTATCATCTTTTCCCTATCTTAAACCATACTTTTATCCTATTAGGACATATCCTTAATACCTATTTAATATACAAGATTCTACAGTGGTTTAAGATTAGTTCCTTATCACGTAATATCTCTGTATTACTCTTTTATCTGTCACCAGCCACATTAGGGACGGTGTTAGATATAGACTCTTTGAACCAAACCTATTCACTTTTATGGGGCCTTCTTGCCTTATATAGCTACATATACATGCAGGGAAAGCCCAGAATCATACTCTGGCTCGTATGCTCTTTGTTGTCTATCTTTTCAAAAGAATCAGGTTATATATGGTTTGTTTGCCCTCCAATGATAGTCTGGAGCACAGGGAAGATTAGTTTCAAACATGCAATGAAGCATATGACGGTTGGTTGCTTGTTATTTGTTTTCTACTTAACCTGTCGTGTTTTGTTGACCAAAACATTCTCTGTAGAAGACAATACTTACATGCAATTTACACTTATACGCTTGTTACGAAACCTTGGTATAATGCTCGGAATGACATTTTACCCCATTGACTATGCAAGTTTAATCCATCCCCTTCACCGCAGTCTTGTTCTTGTTACCATAACAGGAGTACTACCTGCTCCGTTCTTATGGCTTGTGTTTCGGTCATTCCGATTACAAAAAACAATCATTGTACTATTATTATCCTTCTTTGCTGGGGCGTTTGTCAACCTTATTACGATCTTTTCTACTATGCATTGCTACGCTGTCTCTCCATTTGCCATAATCATGATAGCACTACTTTGTGATCAGATAAAGAACAAACGCATGCTAATATTCTCATCGGTACTTTACCTCATAACCGCTCTTTTTACATTCTTACATCATACCTATGCCGCATGGTTATCAGGAAAAGTAGGAGAACAGATGGCGGAAAGTATTGTTAGCCAATGTGACAGACCAATAAACAAGGTAATGATCATACACTTAAACAAGGGCGAAACAAAATATTCTTCTTTCTGGGTTATTCCCTACGAAGCTTTTGGTTGGGGTTATTCCGTGCGACAACAGACAGGTTATCAATGGCCAAAAACGATTATTAATGAAGAAATATCAAACCAAAAGCAATTGATATCCGCACTCCAGAAAGCTCAAAAGACAGATTGCGATGGTGTGTGGTACGTAGAAGATAATCAGGTAAAGCGCATTAAATGATGCGATAATATTCTTGAAATAGCCTCCTTCCCATGTGTTTATTTTCTTATTAGTAGTAATAGATATGCAGAAAACGTCATGGTACATATGTGGAATTATATACTGCATATACCCTAGTTTATTTTAAATTTCATTTGCTGTCACATTTAACATTTCCAATAACTACCTGTCTATCATTACATTATAACAGTGAATGGCATGACAGAAATGACAGGAAATTATTTTTCAATAGAAAAATAAAGACGAACCTAAAAGGCTGAATTCCCTATTAAGTAATACAGACTTAAGCCATATCTATCAAAAAGAAGAGTCAATAACAATAACAAATAAAAGGATTATAGGATTGGTGTCTACCAACAACTCCATATGTGCTAGGCTGCAGCACAATAGGTGCTAAGCATCAACACAATAAGTGCTAAGCTGCAACACATAAGTAAAATGTAGAGAGATATCCTTGTTTCTATCATTATTAATGTGTATATAGCAGGGACTTCATAAATATAATGACTGATGATGCTTGCAGGACAGTAATCGTTATATTACCTTATTATATACTGTTTGCATAACAATTTAGGATATACCAGCTTCCACACGCTGCACTATTTCTTCAGGAAGGATATTGTTCATACATGCAAAATCGCCACGATAACAAGGTTTGTTACCAAAGACTGAGCATGGACGACAGGATAAGGTGGTGATTTGTACAGCATCGTCCTCTTGCTGATTCCATCCCATGAAACCACAATAAGGATGTGTTGCACCCCATATACTGACAACACGTGTACCAACAAGGGAGGCTAAATGCATGTTAGCACTGTCCATTGACACCATCGTATCAAGGTGACTCATAAGGATTAGCTCCTCTTCTAAACCATGAAGAACGTTTGCTACACAAACACACTGTGAATATTTCTCTGCCCAACTGTTCAGTACATCTACCTCATCCTTACCACCTCCAAAGAGGAAGATACGCCAAGTGGGGTGGGAAAGAGTAATTTTATTGATTACTTTCTCCATCTTTTCCCTTGGATACATCTTACCTGCATGTGCTGCAAAAGGTGCTATACCAATCCAACAATCGGTAGATAGCTTTTCACCTATTATATTAGGGAGACTCTTGAGGTCACCTCCTCCTTCTGGGAAGATACTCGTAAACGAAGGTTTTATAGGATAACCCAGCTTTGCTAACACATCAGCATAATTCTGAAAGGACGTAGGCTGCTCTCTGAAAACCTTATTTTCTCTTCGACATAATAGCTTCTTTCCACGCTTATGCTTATTGATATGTGCCACAGAATAGCCTCCAAGAAGGAATCGGAAGCGGAGATAACACGTGCGAAGGACATTATGAAAATCAGCTACTGCCGTAGGTCGTTTTGCTAATAAGCGCCGATAAAGTGCACTGAGTCCTCTAATACCTTTATAATCTTTCTTTAAATCCACCGCCATAAAGCTCACATTCGGGGCAATACGTTGGAAAAAAGAACGGGCAAAGGGTCTGGAAACGACACTAATTCTCACATCTGGATACTGCTTAGCAAGCGAGAATACAATCGGAACCATCATGGCTACGTCGCCCATGGCTGAGAAACGAATAATAAGAATGTGGGGAGTCTTCATAGAGTAGAGGGATTTTAGGGCATAAAAACAATAAAGCAATAATGAAAATTACCTACTCTTAACAGCAATCCCTGCCTCCTCTCCACACGGAGAGAGGGCAGGGATGAGGCTTTTCACTTACTTTTTATTGTAAAGTATCGGGTTTGTTGCAGGATCGTTATACATCTTCATCTGGCGATATACCTTCATGTACTTACGTCCTGACTTGATATCATCAAGCAATTGGTCAATAGCTAAATCAAGATCTTTCTGCTGTTCAAGCAGAATAGCTAACTTTGACTTGCATTTTTCAATGTGTTCAGCAGATGCATCAGTGCGCTCTGTCTGCTCCTTCATGTGATAAATCTTCAGCGCAAGGATAGACAAACGGTCTACAGCCCATGCTGGGCTCTCCGTATTAATAGTAGCGTCTGGCAGCGGAGTTACATCAGAATAAAGCTGACGGAAGTATGAATCAATCTGCTCAACAAGGTCTGTACGGTCCTGATTAGAACGGTCAATACGATGCTTAAGGCTCATTCCGTCTTCAGGATTGATGTGCGGGTCACGGATAAGATCCTCAAAATGCCACTGTACGGTATCTATCCAACATTTCAGATAGAGCCGGTTTTCGATGGAATCTCTGTCATAAGGATTATTAATTGGCGTGTCCACATTATCAGTAACATGATAATCACGAATTGCCTGATTGAAAATTTCGTTGCAGTGTTCTGTAAATGACATTCGGTTGTTATTTTTATTTCTTCTGCAAATATATAGTAAAATCCTCAAAAGGCAAAATAAAACAGATGATTTTCATTGAAATACTACCAAGAAGAACCATATTTCACACCTATTATATTATATAGTAAGCTATGAATGAAGTGATATAATCATTTGATTTATCGTGAGATAAAACGATAAAAAGCAAGAAAAAATTGCACAATAGTATACCATTTGTGCATAAAGGAACGCTTTTTTAATCAAAAAACTTGCACACTTGGAAAAAAAACAGTTCCTTTGCAACCGCATTTTAGAATTTGAATATTAATATTAAACATTTTAAATTTTACAATTATGTCAGAAATTGAATCAAAAGTAAAGGCTATTATCGTAGATAAACTTGGTGTTGATGAGGCTGAAGTTAAGCCAGAGGCAAGCTTCACAAACGACCTCGGTGCTGACTCTTTGGATACAGTAGAGTTGATTATGGAGTTCGAAAAGGAGTTTGGCATCTCTATTCCTGATGATAAGGCAGAGAAGATTGCTACTGTTGGTGACGCTATTGCCTATATCGAAGAGAACGCTAAGTAAGCGTTAACAGAGAAAAAGCACCAGGCAAAGCATCTGTTTTGCTTGGCTTTTTTTTTGACTTTAGCTTTTAATTTATATATCAACGAATGGAATTAAAGAGAGTAGTTGTAACAGGTCTTGGCGCCGTTACTCCATTAGGTAACAACCCTGAGGAGACTTGGCAGAGTATGCTGGCAGGTAAAAGTGGTGCTGCTCCTATTACACATTTCGATACAACCCAGTTCAAAACACAGTTTGCTTGTGAGGTAAAGAACCTGAATATCAATGATTACATTGACCGTAAGGAAGCTCGCAAGCTTGATCGTTACACTCAGTTGGCTCTGATCAGTGCTATACAGGGTGTTAAAGATGCTGCAATTGACCTGGAGAAAGTTGACAAGAACCGCGTTGGTGTCATCTATGGAGTAGGTATTGGTGGTATTAAGACCTTCGAGGATGAAGTGACATACTATGCACAGCATGCTGAAGCAGGTCCAAAATTCAATCCATTCTTCATCCCTAAGATGATTGCAGACATTGCTGCAGGACAGATTTCAATCCAATTCGGATTCCATGGTCCTAACTATACAACAACATCAGCATGTGCTTCATCAACAAATGCACTGGCTGCTGCCTTCAACCAGATACGTCTGGGCAAGGCTGATATCATCGTTAGCGGTGGTGCTGAGGCTGCAATCTGTGCTTGTGGTGTTGGTGGTTTCAATGCTATGCATGCCCTCTCAACCCGCAATGATGACCCAGAACATGCTTCACGTCCATTCTCAGCAAGCCGTGATGGCTTCGTAATGGGTGAAGGTGCAGGCTGTCTCATCCTTGAAGAGTTAGAACATGCTAAGGCACGTGGTGCTAAGATCTATGCAGAAATGGTTGGTGAAGGTGAGTCAGCTGACGCACATCACATCACAGCCTCTCATCCTGAAGGCCTCGGTGCCAAGCTTGTTATGGAGGCAGCACTTCATGATGCAGGTCTTAAACCAGAAGACATTGACTACATCAATGTTCATGGAACATCAACTCACGTTGGTGATATCTCTGAGGCTAAGGCTATCAAAGAGTTGTTTGGTGATGCAGCTTACAAGCTGAATATCTCTTCTACAAAGAGTATGACTGGTCACCTTCTTGGTGCAGCAGGTGCTGTTGAAGCTATGGCTTGTGTACTGGCTGTTAAAGACAACATCGTTCCTCCTACAATTAATCATCAGGAAGACGATAAGGATCCAGAGTTAGACTACAAGCTTAACTTTACCTTCAACAAGGCTCAGAAGCGTGAGGTACGTGCTGCTCTCAGTAATACTTTCGGCTTCGGTGGTCACAATGCCTGTGTAGTATTCAAGAAATATGCTGAGTAATAATAGTATATGCTGAATCATATAGTTGATAGAATAAAGCTCCCTTTCCGCAAGGAGAAGGAGCTTTATTTGTCTTTGTACCGGATTATCGGCATCATTCCACACGATATTAGTTATTACAAGACAGCTCTCTTACACAAGAGTGTAGCACATCGTAACGCTAAAGGCAAGCCAGTAAACAATGAACGACTTGAATTTCTGGGTGATGCTATCCTTGATGCTATTGTCGGTGACATCGTTTATGAGCACTTTCCAAAGAAACGTGAGGGTTTCTTAACCAACACACGTTCGAAGATTGTACAACGAGACACACTGAACCGACTGGCAAAAGAGATGGGTATTGACCAGTTAATACTCTCCAGTGGGCACACGTCATCACATAATAGCTATCTGGGTGGTAATGCTTTTGAAGCATTAGTTGGTGCTTTATATCTTGACCATGGCTACAATGCTTGCATGCGGTTCATGAAAAAGCAGATTCTGGGTGACCTTATCAATATTGACAAGGTTGCTTATAAGGAAGTAAACTTTAAGTCTAAGCTCATAGAATGGACCCAAAAGAACAAGGTTAGCATGGAGTTTAAACTCCTTGAACACAACAAAGACAAACAAGGTAGCCCTACTTTCCGCTTCCAAGTCATCATGGAAGGACTGGAATGTGGCGAAGGTCATGGATATTCTAAGAAAGAAAGTCAGCAAGAAGCTGCCAAACTAACACTTCAACGTTTACGTCGTGAGCCGCAATTCATTGATGAAGTGTTCACAGCCAAGGCTAACCGTACAAAGATGGAAGAAGAACCGGTACTCAATGTGCCTGAAACCTCTCAAGACATGAACTTCATTGTGGGGTCAGAAGTTGAGACTGAGAAACATGAAAATCCGTTCCGGACGGAGGTTTTTGATGAGAATACAACAGTTACTGACCAAGGTTTACAAGCTGAAGAGCTCATAGAAACATCCGATACTGACAAAGAGAAGGTTGAAGAATCAAACCCCTCTAATACCTCTCATACACGCAAATTCGACCGCGAAGCTATCATTGCTGCGGCTGAAGCAGAAGCTTTCGAGCAATAAGAAAAAGTAAATATAAGCGATAATAAACAGTAATAAGTGGTAATTACATCACCCATCTATTACTGTTTATTATCGCTTATATCGATTTATTTCCGTACTTTTGCATCAAAGAAATAAACGTTTATATAAAAAATGGCATTAAAATGTGGTATAGTAGGACTACCAAATGTTGGTAAGTCCACACTTTTCAACTGTCTGAGCAGTGCCAAAGCACAGGCAGCTAACTTCCCTTTCTGTACAATAGAACCGAATCTCGGTGTTATTACCGTCCCTGATGAACGACTGACGAAGCTTGCAGAGATTGTTCACCCGGGACGAATTGTTCCTGCTACTTGCGAGATTGTCGACATAGCAGGACTCGTAAAGGGTGCATCAAAGGGTGAAGGACTCGGTAATAAGTTTCTTGGTAACATCCGTGAGTGTGATGCCATCATTCATGTCATTCGTTGTTTCGAAGATGATAACGTAGTTCGTGAAGGTGGAATGGCTGTCAATCCTGTTGAAGATAAGGAGATTATCGATACAGAGTTACAGTTAAAAGACCTTGAAACCATTGAGGCTCAGCTCTCTAAGCAGCAGAAAGTGGCTGCTTCAGGGAACAAAGATGCTAAGATCATGGTCACTGTCTTAGAGGCATATAAAGAGGTTTTGGAACAAGGAAAGAATGCGCGTAGCGTTGAATTCGATAGCAAAGAAGAACAACAAGCAGCCCATGACCTCTTCCTTCTTACGACAAAACCAGTTCTTTATGTCTGCAATGTGGATGAATCAAGTGCCAAGACGGGCAATGAATACAGCAAACAGATAGAGAAGATAGCAGCTGAAGAAGGTGCTGAAGCCATGATTATTGCTGCAAAGACAGAGGAAGACATTGCTTCACTTGACAGTTATGAGGACAAAAAGATGTTCCTTGATGAACTTGGATTGGAAGAAAGTGGTGTTAACCGCCTCATCAATAAGGCTTATCACTTGCTGAATCTCCAGACTTTCATCACTGCCGGTGAAATGGAAGTAAAGGCTTGGACCTTCCATAAGGGATGGAAAGCCCCACAATGTGCCGGTGTTATCCACACTGACTTTGAGAAAGGATTCATCCGTGCAGAGGTTATTAAGTACGACGATTACATTAAATATGGTTCTGAAGCAGCTATCCGTGAAGCTGGAAAACTTGGTATTGAAGGCAAGGACTATGTTGTCCAGGATGGTGACATCATGCACTTTAGATTTAATGTATAGCCTCATCACTAAGAATTATTTATTATGAACAATCTACTGTATATTGCCTGGCAACCGGAAGAGGTGTTTTTCCATCTCGGACCAATCCCTGTTCGCTGGTACGGAATGTGCTGGCTGATAGGTCTTGCACTGGGTTATTTCATGATGCAGTGGCTCTATAAACGCCATAAATACCCTGCTGAAAAGTTTGAACCCCTCTTTCTATATGTCTTTATAGGCGTATTGGCAGGTGCAAGATTAGGACATTGCCTCTTCTATGAGCCAGAGGATTTCCTCACATCATGGGATGGATTCCTCTCAATATTTATCCCTTTCCACCATCTTCCTGATGGTTCCTGGCAGTATTCAGGCTTCCAAGGACTGGCATCACACGGTGGAGTGGTGGGATTATTGCTTGCTCTTTTCCTCTATATCCGCAATTATAAGATGAATACGTGGGTTGTGCTCGACTTCTTTGGCATTTGTTCAGGTATCACTGCCTGCTTTATCCGATTAGGAAATCTGATGAATTCAGAGATTATCGGTAAGGTAACTGATGTTCCATGGGCGTTTATCTTCTATAATGTAGACACTCATCCACGCCATCCAGGGCAACTCTATGAAGCCATAGCTTACCTTTTCATCTTCCTTTTTATATACCTTATATATAGGAAACATCCGGAAAAGGTGGGCACAGGACTCTACTTTGGACTTTGTCTGACCCTCATTTTCACCTTCCGTTTCTTCATAGAATACACGAAAGAGGTACAGGAAGCATTCGAGAATGGACTGCCAATCGACATGGGACAGATTCTAAGTATCCCACTTATAGCCCTCGGTGTGTGGGCTATGCTACGTTCCAAAGGTAAGACTTACCAAGAAAAGGAAGAGAGACTAACGAAGAAGTAAGCAGGAAGAAACAGACTTTCAAAAATACAAAAACCATAAAAGAATAATTGTTCATTAAGGGTTTACTTACCCTGTGAGCAATTATTCTTTTTTTGTTTATACCCTTCTGGTGTAAGATAAATTCACATCCATAAATCAATACATGCTCTTTTGCATTCTAAAAGAGCACCTTTTGCAATGTAAAAGGGCATCTTTTGACGTGTAAAAGGTGCCCTTTTGAATGGTAAAAGGGCACCTTTTAAAATGCCTTTTATAACCCTTTGAATAACTGACAGTTACAAAGTCAGAAGTAAAGCATTATCTATTCCTCTTCAACAAATAATAGATAAAATTTTGTAATATCATTTCATTAAAAGCAAAAACATAATCAAAGAGAGAAACATACTTGACACATTGAATTCTGGTTATAACCTTATTAAAAAATCAATGACCGATAAATGATAAAAAAGAAGACCAACAAGTCTGTAATTTTTGGGAAACTAAAAAAAGTACAAAAACCGAGAAAATTAAACTTTTTGGATAACTTTCTATGATTATTTTTTTGTAACTTTGCCAACATGAAAGTATCAATATAATGTTAAAACATTGATATATAGATATTTATCTAATCCTTATAACTAACTTATAAGACTAAAAAAGCAGTAAAAAGGAAAACTTATAAAAATTAATAATGGAAATTATAAAGCGTAATGGCACATCAGAAATCTATAATAACAAGAAGATTCTGAGGGCTATCAGGAAGAGTTTTGAGAGTACAGGAAAAGCTATTTCCGACCAAGATATAGCTGGTATGGTTGCTGAAGTGGAGAAAATCATCATTGATAATCCTGCACAACGAACTGTTGAAGAGATTCAGAACCAAGTAGAAAAGCATCTTATGATGCACGGACATTATGATGAAGCAAAGAACTTCATCCTCTTCCGTTACCAACGCAACGAACAAAGAAAGGCCATCAATGATATTGCACGCGTCACAGATGACAATGAATTGGTAGACGTTTTGCACGTTGTGGCACGTCAATATCGGGAAAGAGCCTACAGTATGGTAACTCTTCAGGAGAAATTCACAAGTTTCTGCAAGCCTGGAATGTCACAGAAAGAGACACTCAACGCACTCATCAAGGCTGCTGTTGAGCTGACAACACCTGAAGCACCAGCATGGGAAATGATCTCTGCACGCATCTTGTCGCACCAAGCTGAGCAGAAAATAAGCCATTTAGAAGCTGAATTAGGTATCAATACCTTGTACAAGAAGATAAAATACATGACCGCAGAGGGGCTGTATGGCGATTATATTCTCGAAAACTATAACGAAGATGAAATCAATGAGGCAGCAACCTTCATAAAACCAGAACGCAATGAGCTGCTGAACTATTCTGGATTAGACTTACTTCTCAAGCGTTATGTTATCAAAGGATACACTGGAAAGGTTATTGAACGTGTACAAGAGATGTTCCTTGGTATCGCTTTACACCTTGCTATGCCTGAGAAACGAGACAATAGAATGGTATGGGTAAAACGTATCTATGACCTTCTGAGTCAGCTGGAGGTGACAATGGCAACGCCAACACTATCCAATGCCCGTAAACCAAGCCATCAGTTATCCAGCTGTTTCATTGATACTGTACCTGATAGCCTTGATGGTATCTACCGTTCTTTGGACAATTTCTCACAAGTTAGCAAGTTCGGAGGAGGTATGGGTATGTATTTTGGAAAAGTACGTGCCACAGGTGGCAACATAAGAGGCTTCAAAGGAGTAGCTGGAGGAGTGATTCGTTGGATGCGATTGGTAAATGATACAGCCGTTGCTGTTGACCAATTGGGTATGCGCCAAGGTGCTGTTGCCGTTTATTTGGACGTATGGCACAAGGATTTACCAGAGTTTTTACAACTCAGAACCAACAATGGTGATGACCGAATGAAGGCACATGACATCTTCCCGGCCGTATGTTACCCTGATTTATTTTGGAAAATGGCTGATGAAAACCTTGATCAGAACTGGTATCTCTTCTGCCCTAACGAGATAATGAGGCTGAAAGGTTACTGCTTAGAGGACTGTTATGGAGAGGAATGGGAGCGCAAATACCTTGATTGTGTTAATGATCAACGACTCTCAAGACGTGTCATCAGCATCAAAGACATCGTCAGATTGGTTCTTCGTTCAGCCGTTGAGACTGGTACACCATTCACTTTCAACCGCGATGCAGTGAACCGTGCCAACAAATGGGCATAAAGGAATCATCTATTGCTCTAATCTATGCACCGAAATAGCACAGAACATGGCTCCAATAGAAAGCGTTTCGAAGGAAGTTGAGACCAAAGACGGTGATACAGTAGTTGTTACTACTACACGTCCAGGCGAGTTTGTTGTATGTAACCTTGCCAGTCTGTCCTTAGGACGCCTGCCTTTGGAGGATGAAGAGAAGATGAAAGAGAAGGTAGCTACGGTTGTTCGCGCCTTAGATAACGTCATAAGCCTCAACTTTTATCCTATTCCTTATGCCGAACTCACCAACCAACGCTATCGTTCCATAGGACTTGGCGTCAGTGGCTACCATCATGCATTGGCTAAAAGACATATCAAATGGGAGAGCGAAGAGCATCTTGAATTCATGGATAAGGTGTTTGAGACCATCAATCGTGCTGCTATTATTGCCAGTTCCGACCTTGCTAAGGAGAAAGGAAGCTATAAATTCTTTGAAGGAAGCGACTGGGAGACAGGTGCTTACTTTGATAAACGTGATTACAACAGTGCTGAATGGCAGAAGGTTCGTCAGACTGTAGCACGTCAAGGTATGCGCAATGCTTATCTACTTGCAGTGGCTCCAACCAGCAGTACAAGTATCATTGCAGGTACAACAGCCGGTCTTGACCCAATTATGAAGCGTTTCTTCCTAGAGGAAAAGAAGGGTAGTATGCTGCCACGTGTGGCACCTGAGCTGTCAGATGACACTTACTGGATGTACAAGAGTGCTTATCTCATCAACCAGAAGTGGAGTGTTCGTGCTTCAGGTGTGCGCCAACGCCACATTGATCAGGCACAGAGTATGAACCTCTATATTACCAATGACTTCACAATGCGACAGGTTCTCGACCTCTATTTACTTGCATGGAAGAGTGGAGTAAAGACCATTTATTACGTACGCAGTAAGTCATTAGAAGTAGAAGAGTGCGAAAGTTGTGCATCATAATTAAGAATTTAAAGAAGTCAGGGAGGTGGAAAAGTTAAAGAGACCAAGGTTATCAATGAACTGACTATTTCCACTCCCGTGACAAAAGATCATAAAACAATGGACAATCAATTAAAGCGAAACACCCTATTCAATCCCTCTGGCGATATTGACTTGCGCCTGAGACGTATGATTGGTGGTAATACCACTAATCTGAATGACTTTAACAACATGAAATATTCATGGGTTAGCGACTGGTATCGACAAGCTATGAACAACTTCTGGATACCTGAAGAAATCAATCTTTCTCAGGATTTCAAGGATTATCCACGACTGGATAAGGCTGAACGCACGGCTTATGACAAGATTCTGAGTTTCCTTGTATTCCTCGATTCACTACAGAGTAACAACCTCCCAACGGTCAGTGAATACATCACAGCCAATGAAGTAAACCTCTGCCTGCACATTCAGGCATTCCAAGAGTGTATCCACAGCCAGAGTTACAGCTATATGTTGGATACCATCTGTAGTCCTGAAGAGCGCAATGACATCCTCTATCAGTGGAAGACTGATGAGCATCTCTTGAACCGTAACAAGTTTATTGGTGACTGTTATAACGAGTTTCATGAGAAGAGAGACAAGTTCAGTCTTATGAAAACACTGATTGCTAACTTCATTCTTGAGGGTATTTACTTCTATAGTGGCTTCATGTTCTTCTATAATCTCAGCCGAAACGGAAAGATGTCAGGCTCTGCTCAGGAGATTCGTTACATCAATCGAGACGAGAATACACACCTTTGGCTCTTCCGTAGTATCATCCTTGAACTGAAGAAAGAGGAACCTGACATGTTCACTCCAGAGAAGATAAAGGTTTATGAGGACATGATGCGCGAGGGAGTAAAGCAGGAAATCGCCTGGGGACAGTATGTTATCGGTAATGATGTACAGGGATTGAATGCTCAGATGGTATCAGATTACATCCAATATCTGGGTAACCTACGTTGGTCAGGACTTGGCTTTGGCTTCCTTTATGAGGAGAATCAGAAAGAACCAGAGAACATGAAATGGGTTAGTCAGTACTCTAATGCAAACATGGTAAAGACCGATTTCTTCGAAGCAAGGAGTACAGCGTATGCCAAGAGTACAGCACTTGAAGATGATTTATAAATAAAGTACTACTGCGTTCACAGTAAATTACGCAGGCAGATACTTCACAATAAAGCCAAATGGCGTGTTGGTCAATTGTTATCAACACGTCATTTGGCTTTTATCGTATAGGGTTAAGACATTATATAATAATCACTTTTTGTAAAATAAGTTCTTAATTGATTTTTAAAAGGGCGTCTTTTGCGTTGTAAAAGATGCCCTTTTGCATGGTAAAAGGTGCCCTTTTGATGTGTAAAAGACGCCCTTTTACAACGCAAAACATGCCCTTTTACAAGCCTCTTTGTAACCTATTGATAATGTGACGATTATAAAACCGTAAAAAGAAGAATATCTTCCGTTTTACTCAAAATTCACTTCTTCTTCTTGTAATATTGTTTTACCATCCTAAATATTCACCATTCTTATGTTCTTTTGTTGCTTTACTTATTATCAGAATATATATACTTATCACAAGTTTATATAACCCATCTTATCCCAATGACAATTAACAAAAGTGTGGATAACTATGTTGAAAACCCTGTGCATAACTTTCTAATAACCCTGTAGATATCCACAAGGAAAATAGAAAACACTGTCATACGTGGATATCCACAAGGTTATTAACTGGGTTTTAGAGAAGTTTTACACAACTTTCCTACTAAAAAAGATATAAACTTATTATCTTTGCACCGTTTAGTGATAATGTGGATAACTCATCATAACGGCTGAAAATCAAGCATTAAACAAATGAATAACTTGTTGATAAGCCGATACCACGGGTTGATAACTTATCATGCAAGAAATTAAAGGAAAAGTTCTGCACTAATCCACAGCCTATCATACTAAAACATTTCTTTTCTTTTAAAAAGAGAAAAAGAGTAAGTATAATATGAATTGAACAAAAACAAGGAATATGAAACAACTAAAAACTTATATAGTTTGTCTCTTTGCAATGCTCTCTTTGAGTTCTTCGGCACAGTGTACGTTCCGCAATACAGCATTCAGCAGTGGTGAATACCTTACTTATAACCTCTATTATAACTGGAAGTTGTATGGGTTAAGGCAGGAACAGCTTCCTGGTATACTGTCTCATCAACGTATAAAGGAATCCCAGCTTACCGTGCTTCACTGACAACTCGTGGTACCGGACGGTTAGATGACTACTTTGTATTGCGTGATACGTTGCTTACTTATAACTCAAAACAGATGGCTCCGCTCTATTATCGCAAAGGAGCAAGAGAAGGAAAGCGTTACACCGTAGATGAAGTTTTCTACTCTTATCCCAATGGTAAGTGCAAGGTTAAGCAGCATTATATGGGTAATGACGGCAAACATCGTTGGAAAGAACATACGTATGATGACTGTTGTTATGACATGATGAGCATCTTCCTGCGTGCAAGAAGCTTCAATCCAGAAAGCTGGAAGAATGGAGAAGTGGTTAAATTCCCTATTGTTGATGGTGATAATCGTAGTCCCGCACGTATAGTATATGGTGGAAAAGAAAACATAAAGGCTGATAACGGTCACAAATACCGCTGCTTGAAGCTCACTTATTATGAAGAGGAAGACGGTAAATGGAGAGACATTGCCAGCTTCTATGTGACAGATGATCCTAATCATATCCCTGTTCGACTTGACATGCGACTTAAGTTTGGATATGCAAAAGCATTCTTAGTAGCAATGAAAGGTATTAATAGCCCTGTTACTTCACAGATAAAATAAGCCGATAAGGTTACTTATTGATACTGATCCTCATGAAGATTTATGCTTATCTTCATGAGGATTTTCATTTAAAAGCAGGACATTTCATACTTTGTACAACACTATATAAGTAACATTTTTTTTATTCTTTACTTATTACTTTATATAAAAAATATCAATTCATTCTTAGCCATTAATCTTCAGAAAACAATAGTTTAAGACGTTATTTCAGCCAAATTACTCGATAAATAGCTTTTTTACGACTTAAAATAGCTTTTCTTTCTTTGTATAAATGAGTTTTTCTCAGAACTTAATCTATTGATAATCAGTAAAATATTTTTTGTATTAGAACAATATGATTTATAATAGTTTTCTTTAACGCCCATATCTTATTGGAATGTAATACATTTGTAATGAGAAGGTTTAAAATGATTGTATACAATAGTTTTTTAAAAGGATAAATAAAGTAAAAGTATGAAAAAGAAATTTTTTATAGCATTAACACTGCTGCTTACTGGTACTTTGATGTCGCATGCAAGCTATGCGGACGATATCAATGTGCCCTCTGCAGATGCTAATGGACGTGTAGGTGCGTTGATGCCTTATACTCGTTATGATTCCGAAACGGCTAAGCTTGGTGGCGGAGCTACGCTTGTTAAGTCGGCAAACTGGAAGCGTACGGATATCGCAACACAAGCTTCTAAGCAGTCATACATAGAACTACCGTCAAATGGTTCGTATGCTGAATGGACCATGAAGACCAATGCCAACGGTGTAACTCTGCGCTTTACAATGCCTGATACACCAGATGGTATGGGGCAGAATGGGTCATTAGATATCTATATCAACGAGAAAAAGGTGCAGACTGTTGACCTTACTTCTTATTATATGTGGCAGTATTTTGCCAGCGGAAACCCTTCTGATAAGAATGATAATGGTGTTGGATGTTTCGCTTTTGATGAAACTCACTTCATTTTGAACAAGCCTTTGCATGTTAATGACCGTATTCGTATTCAGAGTTCTGGTGCAAAAGGACTGAAATATGGCGTTGATTTCATCGAGACAGAGGTTGTTCCACAAGAAATTGACCGTCCTGCAGGGGCTGTTAGTGTAACTGATACGAAGTATAAGCAGTACATTAAGGGTAACGATTACCTTAAAGCGTTTGAAGAAGCACTGAAAGATGCTGATGCAGGGTCAAAGAAACTCTATATACCAGCAGGTACTTATGAGCTCAGTGGTATATGGTATATCTATGGATCAGACGTGAAAATCACTGGTGCTGGTATATGGTATACAAACCTTAAGTTTACCAATCCTAACCCATTTGGTGGTGGTATCTCTGGTGGTAATGGCTCACATGGACCTGATGATTACTGCAATAACATGGATATAAGTAACTTTTATATCAACTCAAACCTAAGAAGTCGTTGGGACCAGAAGGCAGTTTACAAGTGTTTCATGGATGTTTTCAAGGGTGGAAGTGCTATTCATGATATCTGGGAGGACCACTTTGAGTGTGGTTTTTGGATAGCTGACTATAATGGAAAGATTGATTATAGCAGCGGTTTGAAGATATATAACTGTCGAATCCGCAACAATTTCGCTGATGGAGTTAACTTCTGTCAGGGTACTTCAGATGCTACTGTATACAATTGTAGCATCCGTAACAATGGTGATGATGGTCTTGCAATGTGGAATCATGATAATCAAGGAGCCCATGATGAGTCAAACAACACCTTTGCTTACAACACTATTGAGTTTATTTGGCGTGCTGGAGGTATTGCTATATATGGTGGTAATGGGCATAAGGTCTACAATAACTACCTTGCTGATATGTTTATGTCAGCTGGTATACACTTGAATGACATCTTTGATGGTCCTAAATTCAAGAATACACAGAACATCAGCTTCGATAATAACATCCTTGTACGTTGTGGTACGAATGATGATAGCTGGCATGAAGACCTTGCTGCAATCGATATTAAGGGTGATGTACGCAACGTTACCTTTAATAATACGAAGATTTATGACTCTCCTTTTGATGCTATTCGTATATTTAAAGGTCCAACAGGTATTGTGTTTAAGAAGACAGAGATACTCGGTGCATCTCTTGCAGGGCAGACAACGAAGTACTCAACATGGGAACATTCTACGGCTGCTATCCGTTTAGAGAACGATAATGTCAAGTTTATCGATGGTCTGAAGATTGCTAATGTAAGCCCAGATAAGGTTGGTAACAATAAGACATGGCCTTTATGGACTGATAATAATGAGGCTCTTGCTAAGTCAGTAAGCTATGATTATCTCTCTGATGTCAGCTATAATGTACCTGAAGCACCTGAAGCTGACAAGAACCAAGGTGGTGGTGTAGTTGATCCTATGGATGGAATTACCAACTATGACATATCTTTGAAGGGTCTACGTTGGGAGAATGCAAGTGGTGATACCAACCTTAAGGAAGGTGACCAGGTAACATTCAGGACCTCTCTTGTATGTAATAAGGATATCCCTGCAGGTGTGAAGATTGGTGTAAAGGTTACGGTTGATGGTAAGGAAAGCTATGTTACCGATGACAACAAGAATGGTCTTAAAGCCAATCAGCCTATCATTGTTTCAACAAACTCTACATGGTCAGCACAACCTGGTGGGCATACTATTGTTGCAGAGGTCGACTATCGCAACCGTCTGAGTGATGATACGAATAAGGCAAACAATACCCGTACGAAGAGATTTAACGTACAAGAGTCATCTGATAATAAGGTTCATTCACTCCAGTAACAGGTGGTTACGACCTTGTTGTGACCAAAATCCTCACCAATAAGAAGAGTATTAAGCCAGGTGACAGAGTAAACTTCTCTGCTTATGTTGCCAATGCTGGTGATAAGGATGCTCCTGCAGGACAGCAATTGGGTGTAGAGTTTATCATTGATAACAATACAAATGTTATCACATGGTCAGATAATTACACACAAGGTGTGAAGTCTCACCAGTTTGCTAAAGTCACAGCAAATGGCGGTCAGCAAGGTAATGAGTGGGTTGCAACGCCTGGTAAGCACACAGTAACGGCATGGATAGATAACTATAATGGTCGTTATGCTGATGAAATCAATCATGATAATAATAAGTTTACCATTGAATTGAACATTCCACTTGAGGAGATTAAGTTCATCAACAATCCTGATCAGCCAGACGATCTTGGTGATGGAAAGGGTAATACCAATGGTATTGAGCATGTAAACACTGACGTGAAGGCTAATGATGGTTATTACTATGACCTTCAGGGCAACCGTTATGGTACAACAACTGATGGTTTAAGAAGAGGTGTTTACATCCACAATGGCAAGAAAGTCATTGTCAAGTAATGTTATTTATACTCGTAGAACCATTCTACGATAGCCACAATAAGAAATCGGTTGGAAAGCTATTCCAACCGATTTTTTTGTGCTTTAAGAACTGGAATGTCATGCTTATAAAGTTGAAGAAACATCTTTACAATATTTTTTTTTCATATTTTCTTTAACGATGGAAAACCTATTATTTTTGTCTTTGTAACCATCAAGCAATCAGATAGTTATAAACAGGCTTGTAAAAGGGCATCTTTTACGTTGCAAAAGGGCGTCTTTTAGAGTGTAAAAGGGCATCTTTTGAAGTGCAAAAGGGTGTCTTTTACAATGCAAAAGAGCACCTATTGAATTGCTGATAGTATTTTTTATTACATAAAACAAAAACAGAGCTTGTCTCCCGACAAGCTCTGTCAAACTTTAATTAACTAGTGATGTGAGTTTAATAAAGTTACTCAAATTACCCAAATAACAAATACATATATACTAAATATCGTAATGAAGTATTCGTTTATGACTAAACCTAAAATTCTTTTGTTGTCCTATGGAAGAACTACTTTTATTATTATACTACACTAAAGATCAAAAAAACAGATTAATTTCCTGAAGATTTTAATTCTTTCTGACAGCGAAATTACAACAAAAAGATAAAATCGCAAAGTCGTTATAGGGACGTATTAGATAAATATAAAGTATAGAACGTATCTTTATTCAGTGTTAGTAACATAACTAATTGATTACCAATAATATTAAATATATGGATGTAAATAACTTTTATAACCCTTATTAAGCTGCCAATAAACCTATAAAAGTGATGTAATTACACTTAAAATTATCAATATTTTCTTTGTATTACAAAGGAAATTATGATATGTAAGTAGCTGATAATCAGATATAGGTAGTTTATATTAAGCTAAATTAATTTGTAATCGGGTTTTTATCCTTCACTAAATGGTAGTAATGTCATAATTTTGTCGATATAAAATGAGAAATAACACTTTATAAATCCTTTTAGAAACTAAATCAAGTAGAGATGAAAAAGAAATTATTACTTGCATTGACATTGGTGCTTTCAGGAACACTAATGTCACAGGCAGGACCAGCAGACAAGCTGAAAGTACCTGGACCTGATGCCAATGGAAGACGCGGAGCGACGGTTCCTTATAATCGTTATGAGGCTGAAAACGGAGAACTTTCGGGTGGTGCAGCAAAGAAGACTACATCTTATGGACGCAAGGACATTGCTACTCAGGCTTCAAAACAGTCTTATGTAGACTTATCATCTAAAGGTTCTGCTGTCAACTTCAAGATAGACAGAAATGGTGATGGTGTTACAATGCGTTTCACAATGAAGGATTCACCTAACGGAATGGGCGAGAATGGATCATTAGATGTGTATGTAAACGGTAATAAAGACCAGACTGTAAAGCTTACATCTTACTTTATGTGGCAGTATTTCAATCTAAATGACCCTTATCCTAAGGATGTACCGGGTGGTGATTTTAGATGTTTTGCCTTTGATGAAGTACATTTCAAGTTAAATAATAAGGTTAAACCAGGTGATGTTATTACTGTTAAGAATGATGATTCACGTAACATGGAGTATGGTTTAGACTTTATTGAGGTTGAAAACGTACCTGCTAAGATTAAACAACCAGCTGGTTCAATCAGCATACAGGATACAAAATATAAGAACATGGCTGCTGGTGGTGATTGGGGTGATGCTTTCATACAAGCCGTTAAGGATGCAGAAGCCTCTCCATCAAGAACTCTTTATATTCCAGCTGGTACCTATAATTTAGGAAAAGTATGGCGTATTTTTGCTGATAATGTGACGATTACCGGTGCTGGTATGTGGTATACTAACATCAAATTTACTAATCCTAATAAAGAAGGTGGTGGTATTTCAGGTGGTAATGGTTCGCATGGTCCTGATGGTTATAGTAAGAAAATAGAGTTCTGTAACATGTATATCAACTCTGCATTACGCAGCCGTATGGATCAGATGGCTATTTACAAGTGCTTCATGGACGTATATACGGATGGCAGTTACTTCCATGATATATGGGAAGAGCACTTCGAATGTGGTTTCTGGATTGGTGATTATAACGGTAAGATGGATTATAGTGATGGCATAAAGATCGCCAATTGCCGTATTCGTAACAACTTAGCAGATGGTGTAAACTTTGCACAAGGAACCTCTAATGCCACCGTTTATAACTGTAGTGTGCGTGGTAATGGTGATGATGGACTTGCAACATGGAATCAAGATGCTTGTGGAGCACGTGATTTACATGATAATATTTTCGCATATAACACGGTAGAATTAGGTTGGCGTGCTGGTGGTATAGCTGTCTATGGAGGTACTGGTCACCACATATATAATAACTTTGTCACTGATATGGCATTGGCTGCAGGTATTCATTTGAACTCAACTTTCCCTGGAACTAAGTTTAATGCTAATAATAAACCTGATGGTATAAAGTTCGAAAACAATACTATTGTGCGTAGCGGAACCAATTGTGACATATTTGGTAATGACCTTGCAGCTCTGGATGTGCATAAAACGGGTGGTAGTCTGCAGAATATTACGTTCTATAATACGGAGATTTATGATGCTCCATGCTTCGGAATAACAGTATTAAATGACCCTGATAATATTAAGTTTATCAATACAAAGATCCTTGGAGCTGGTCTTACAGGTATGTCAACTAGCTATTCTACAACGCCAGTGACCTTCTGTGCCATTCGTGCAGACCAAGCAACTCCAATCTTTGATGGTCTTGAAATAGGTAATGTTCATAAGGATGTATTGGGTAATAATCAGACTTGGCCACTCTGGACGAACAACAATCAGCAGAAAGCTGACGCCATTAAATACACTAATATAAAGAAGAAATACGTTGCTCCAGAGCCTCCATACGCTGACAAAGATCAGCAAGGTGGAATCATTGACCCAATGGATGGACTGTCAGGTTATAATGTTAAGCTGGAAGGTATCAGCTGGAAGAATGCTAAAGGTAGCTCTGATTTGAAGGAAGGTGATGCTGTAACATTTCGTGTAAAGATTACTAATACATCAAATGTAGATATCCCTAAGGATGTAGCTCTTGCTTTTGAAGTCAAGATTAATGGTGAATCTGCAGCAATAAGTGATGACTTTGAGGGCGGTTTGAAGGCTGGTAAGTCTGTCATTCTTACTGCTAATGGTTCTTGGATTGCCAAGCTTGGAGTTTGTAAAGTTGAGGCTATTGCCGACCCAGAGAACAACTTACCGAAGGAAACATCAAAGGATGACAACAAGCGTGTTAAGCAGTTTAATGTTTATGAAGCCCCAGATAATAATGGTACTTTCACTCCTGTAACGGGTGGTTATGACCTTGTTGTGACGAAGATTCTTATGAATACGAAGTCAATCAAGCCTGGTGATAAGGTTAATTTCTCAGCCATTGTAGCCAATGCTGGTGATCAAGATGCTCCTGCTGGTGATGTTCTTGGCATTCAATTCCAGATTGATGGTAAGACAGAGGTCATCACTTGGTCCGATGATTATAGGAAAGGTGTGAAGTCACATGAGTTTGTTAAGGTAACAGCCAATGGTGGTACAGCAGGCAAAGAGTGGACTGCTACAGAGGGGAAGCACACCGTTACAGCATGGATTGACAACTACGGAGGTCGTTATGCAGGTGAAATAAACCATGATAATAACAAGTTCACAATTGAGTTGAATATCCCTATGAGTCCTGTTCAGTTCATTAACAATCCTGATAAGCCAGACAATATCGATGGTACGGATGGCATTGAGGCTGTAAATGCAGTGCAAAGCGTGAAGGATTCTTATTACTACGACCTCCAGGGTCGCCGTTATGGCACAACAACTGAGGGTCTCAAGAAGGGTGTTTACATCCATTGTGGTAAGAAGGTTATTATAAAGTAAACTTTAATATTACTGTAAAAACAGTTAGTTATAGCATATTCAGAATCGGTTGGGAGCGCTTCCAACCGATTCTTTTTTTATGGTTTGAAACTACTTGGTAGGTAATATGGATGTTATATAAATATCTTTACAATATTTTTATCCTATAAATTCAATAATCAAGGGAAACCAATTATTTTAGACTTTGTAACCATCAGATAATCATATAGTTATAAACAGCGTTGTAAAAGACGCCCTTTTACGTTGCAAAAGGGCGTCTTTTGAAGTGTAAAAGGGCATCTTTTATCATGCAAAAGGGCACCTTTTACAATGCAAAAGAGCATCTATTGAATCCTTAATATGAATTTATCTTACATTACAAGGATACTATTGATAAACGAAACAAGAGAAAAGTATTTTTTATTCTCTTGTTTCATACAAGTAAGCAGATGGTAATATCACCAGACTTAGTCTACAGACTTCTCAATAAAACAGTAATATTATTTCTTAGAATGGGTATATACACACTTAGAATTACCGTATTTACCGTTATGTTTTTCGTAATAAAATCATGGCAAAAGAAGCCAAGATAGATTGTTATAAACGGCATATTGAATAAATATAAATATATTATGTCTATAAAAACTCAAATAATGTACATAATATATTGATAGTCAATAGTATTTATTTGATGCACATATTCACCTTTTTACAATCAATATTATGGTCTTTACAAGGTCCTTATAGTGAAGAATTTACACCCAAGTTAAAGATATTGTATTTGTATTTGCGAATGAAAAAGATAAACTTAAGTTACTGATAATCATATTATTAATAGATAAAAGACCCAAGAATAGTTTGTAATTGGCTTTTTAAATATCAAACAATAGTAAGTAAAACATAAATTTGTGGCGCTCGATTGAGAGCTACACTTTAAACAATCTTTTTTAAAAACTAAATCAAGTGAAGTATGAAAAAGAAATTATTACTTGCATTGACACTGGTGATATCAGGTAGTATGATGTCACATGCTGGGCCGGCTGATAAACTGAAAATCCCTGGTCCAGACCCTAATGGTAGGCGTGGAGCAACAGTTCCTTATAATCGTTACGAAGCTGAAGATGGCAGATTCTATGGTTCTGCTAAGAAGTTGGTCTCTATCAATTGTAGTAGAGATGACATTGCGACCCAGGCTTCGAAGCGTTCTTATGTGGAATTGACGAATGGTGACTCTCTTGATTTGCCTATTGACAGATATGGGGATGGCGTTACTATGCGCTTTACCATGCCTGATAGTGATGATGGTATGGGGAAGAACAGTTCCTTAGAGGTTATGGTCTATGATGCAAAAGGAAAGAAACAATCTGAACAGACAGTTGCCATTTCTTCTTATAACATGTGGCAGTATTTCACACCTGGTACCAGAGATCCTCATGATGAGAAGGTACCTGGAAGCATTCCAGCCTTTGCGTTTGATGAAGTACACTTTAAATTGAACAGCAAACTTAAGCCTGGTGACCACATTGTGATAAAGAATTTAAAGGCTATTGCATGTGGAATTGATTTCATAGAGGTTGAAAACATACCTGCAATGATTAAACAACCAGCAGGAGCAATAAATGTTCAGGATTATAAAAAGGACTATAATAGTTGGCTTGATGCTTTCAATGAAGCACTGAAAGAAGCTGATAAGAGTTCTAAAGTACTATATATTCCTAAAGGAACTTACGAGTTAGACGGTATATGGCGTGTATATGGTGATAAGGTAAGGATACAAGGTGCAGGTATGTGGTACACCAATATTAAGTTCACAAGTACGAAAGATTTTGGTGGAGGTATATCTGGTGGACACCCTGATCATGGACCTGATGGCTACTGTAAGGATATGGAAGTATGTGATTTTTATATGACTTCAAACCTTCGTAGTCGCTATAGACAGATGGCAGTGTACAAGGCTTTCATGGATGTTTGGGATAATTCTTATTTCCATGACCTATGGGTAGAACATCATGAGTGCGGCTTTTGGTTTGGTGATTATAATGGTAAAGCTGACTATTGCAATAATGTTGTAGTTGCAAATTGCCGTATTCGTAATAACTTTGCAGATGGTGTGAACTTCTGTCAAGGTACTTCTAATGCTGTAGTATATAACTGTAATGTTCGTGGTAATGGTGATGATGGACTTGCAATGTTCCCTGATAAAGCAGCGATAAACCCTGATGATGAAAAGAATAACGCATTTGCTTATAACACAGTGGAGCTTGGTTGGCGTGCAGGTGGTATTGCTATTCATGGTGGAACGGACCAACGTGCATATAATAACTTCGTTAGTGACCATGGTTTAGCATCTGGTATTCATGTTACAAGTGACTTTACTACGGGATATAGATTTGATAATAACGAGAGACAGGAGGGTGTTTTAATAGAAAACAACTATGTAGTTCGTTGTGGAACATATGCCGATCCAGTCTGGAACAATGACCTTGCAGGCATTGATGTCTTTAATGAATATGGCAAATTACGCAATATTACCTTTAGAAATAATGAGGTTTATGACTCTCCATTCTTTGGTGTTAGAGTGTATAAGGATCCAGAAAACATATTGTTTGATGGTCTGAAGCTTTTGGGTTGTGGCTTATCTGATATCAAAGACAACTTCTCTACAACAGAAATGTCCGCATGTGCAATTCGTGCTAACAATGGTAGTGCAACCTTTAATAACCTTGTTATTGCTAATGTTGGTAAGGATCGGAAAGGTAATAACAGCACATGGCCAGTGTGGACAGATAACAATAAGATGAGAGCAGACGCTATAAAGTTTACCTATTTGAAGAATTCTTATGTTGTTCCTGAGCCTCCATACGCTGATAAGACACAACAAGGTGGTATCATTGATCCTATGGATAAGCTGTCAGGATACAATGTTAAGCTGGAAGGTCTCAGCTGGAAGAATGCCAAAGGTAGTTCTAATTTGAAGGAAGGAGACGCTGTTACGTTTGAGGTTAAGATTGTTAATACATCAAATGTGGACATCCCGAAGGGTGTAGATCTTGCTTTTTCTGTTAAGATTAATGGTAAGTCAAGCTTCGCAAGTAGGGCTTATGATGGTGGTTTGAAGGCTCATCAGTCTATTATTCTTAAGGCGAATGGCACTTGGAAGGCTAAGGCTGGAGCATGTTATGTTGAGGCTTTTGCTGACCCAGAGAACAACTTACCGAAGGAGATTTCTAAGGAAGATAACAAGCGTTTCAAGAAGTTTAATGTTCACGAATCAGCTGATGACATGGGTTCATTCACACCTGTAACGGGCGGATATGACCTCGTTGTGACGAAGATCCTCACGAATACCAAGTCAATTAAGCCTGGTGATAGGGTCAACTTCTCAGCCATTGTTGCCAATGCTGGTGACCAAAATGCACCTGCAGGTGATGTTCTTGGTGTTCAATTCCAGATAGATGGCAAGACAGATGTCATCACATGGTCTGATGATTACACCCAAGGTCTGGACTCTCATAACTTTGTTAAGGTAACAGCTTGTGGTGGTACAGTAGGCAAAGAGTGGACGGCTACAGAAGGCAAGCACACCGTTACGGCATGGATTGACAACTACGGAGGTCGTTATGCAGATGAGATTAACCACGGTAACAATAAGTTTACCATTGAGTTGAACATCCCTATGGAGGAAGTTCAGTACGTTAGTAATCCTGATAAGCCCGACAATCTCACTGGTAATGCCGATGAAAATGTAGATCCTATAGATAATATCAAGGGTTACGATGTAGCTGTTACGGGTGTTCGTTGGGAGAAAGCTGATGGCAATACAGATTTAAAAGAGGGTGATAAAGTTACCTTTAAAGTTGCAATCAAGAACACAAAGAATGTCAATATCCCTGCAAATGTTGCTCTTGCATTCAAGGTTTCTCTTGATGGAGGTAAACAAACGTTCATGAGTCAGAGCTATGACAAGGGTCTAAAGGCAGGAGAAACAGTGATTCTTTCTATAAAAGATGCTTGGACAGCCACACCAGGTTCACATGTCATGAGCGTGTTGGTTGACCCAGAGAACAACTTACCAGCCGAAGTAACTAAGGAGAATAATAAGCAGGAAAAGCGTTTCAACGTTGTAGGTAATAGTGATGATTACGGTACTTTCACCCCTGTAACAGGCGGTTATGACCTTGTTGTGACGAAGATTCTTATGAATACGAAGTCTATTAAGCCAGGTGATAGAGTGAACTTCTCAGCTATTGTAGCCAATGCTGGTGATAAGGATGCTCCTGCTAATGATATTCTTGGTGTTCAATTCCAGATAGATGGCAAGACAGATATCATCACATGGTCTGACGATTACACCAAAGGCGTGAAGTCACATAAGTTCGCTAAGGTAACAGCTTGCGGTGGTACCATTGGTAAAGATTGGATTGCTACAGAAGGCAAGCACACCGTTACGGCATGGATTGATAACTATGCAGGTCGTTATGCAGGTGAGGTTAACCATAATAACAATAAACTTACCATTGAACTGAACATTCCTACGGGTGCTATTCGCTACATTAACAACGCTGACCAACCAGACAATCTGGATGTTATTCCTACTGGTGTAGAGGCTGTTAATGCTGGTTTCGAGGTACAAGACACTTACTATTATGACCTTCAGGGTCGTCGTTGTGGCACAACTGCCAAGGGTTTGAAGCGTGGTGTGTATATCCATAATGGTAAGAAAGTAGTTATTAAGTAAGCATTAACGTTGTAGAAGAATCCACTACAATCGTATATTTAGAATCGGCTGGAGACTCTTCCAGCCGATTTTTTATTATCACCCACATCAACTTTCTGCCCCATTTACCTTCTGTAAAATATCCTTACATTTTCTCAACCCAAAACTTTCATTAATTGAAAGGGAACCAAAAAAATCATGCTTTGCAATTATCAGATAATCAATTGGTTATGAAAGGCAAAGTAAAAGACGCCCTTTTACGTTGCAAAAGGGCACCTTTTGAAGTGTAAAAGGGCATCTTTTACCATGCAAAAGGGCGTCTTTTAGAACGCAAAAGAGCACCTTTTAAAATCGAGATGTGAATTTATCTTACATTATATGACTACTAAGCATAAATAAAGTGGGCATAAGCCAGCTACTATCCTCCGATTTTATGCAGTTCCCCTCCGCGGTGTATAGCGTATGAGTTAACTTAATATTTCCTCCCCGATAGAAACAAAACAGAGCTTATCTCACGACAAGCTCTGTTTTGATTTAACAAACTATTGATGTAAGTTTAATTAAATACTAATTACTTAAATTACCCAAATAACAAATACATATATACCAAATATCACAACGAAGTTGCTTACTTCTTATTAAACCTAATCTTTGAAGTTTCTTATGAATAGCCTTATCTATTTCACTAAACAGCGGCAAAGACCTTGAAAAACTTAATCTACTACTTAAAATAAGTATCTTTTCGGATAACAAAATTACAACAAAAAGCACGTATCAGACCCTATTATAATCAGCATACTGCATAAATATAAATGAGAATAGAGTATTAAACCCTTCTAAATCTCATTAAGATATTGATTATTAAATGGTTATATAATGCATTAAAATAGACGCTTTATAAGCACTGTTATTTGATATATAAAGTTCTGTAAGTGAAGTTTTTACACTTTAATATCCCAACATCTCGTTTATATTGTAGAATAATGCTAAACTTATAAACCGTTGATAGTCAGTATAAAGTTATTTATATAGCAAAGAAAAGTTTGTAATAAGCCTTTTAATCTTCCTAATATTATAATATTGATATAATTTTGTAACCATAAGATAAAGAGTCTTATCTTACTTATTGAGTTTTGAACTAAATCTCATAAAACATGAAGAAAAAGTTATAACCTTGATAGATGGTATGATAATATAACGACTGATGGGCAACAGAAAGATATCCATTTACGGGAGAATACTAAAACAATTGGCTGATAAAACATGATACATGATCAACCAATGATAAGCACATTAAGTATCGGCTGGAACATTTTCAGTCGATATTTTTTGTTATTTGTAAGAAAAGTTCTATATTTGCAGTCATATTAAGAGATATATTAGCTCTTATAAATCATTTAATGAGATACCTAAAATGAATACGAAGAAAAGACTATACTTATTTATTATACTTCTCACATTGCCCTTTTTTTGTGTAGCATCACATGAGAATTGGGAGAAGCAACTTGATGAATTAGATAATAGTCTTGGGCAAAGAAAATATTATGAAGACCAGAAACTGAAGCGGATAAAGCAGCTAAAGAAGCAATTGGTATCTCTTCCTCCATCAAAACAGTTTGATATTAACAGGAAACTCTTTAAGGAATACTCCTCTTATCAATATGATTCAGCTTATAATTGTGCCCATCATCTTATAGATGAGGCCATCAAACTGAAGAATCGTGACTATGAAGTGGAGGCAAGATGCGACTTGGTTTTCTGTCTTCTTTCGGCAGGTTTATATACGGAAGCCTTTAATGAGCTGAGGGAAATACGCATGGAAGGCACTACAGCCACAGCACGTAAACTCTATTTTACAATGGCTTCCCGTCTTTATTATGATGTTTCTGATTACACTCGTACGAAACCTTATCAGAGTAGATACGTCAAGCAGGCAGGTGTTTACACAGATTCTTTGCTTCATTATCTGCCGAAAGGTTCGCCAGACTGGCTCTATGCTGTTGGAATGCGTGATATGAAGGAGCGCAGATACGAAGCATGCCTTGATACTTTCAAGGAGTTTCTGGAGAAAAAGGGCGTTGATGTGCATCAGAAAGCAATTGTCAATTCGTGTGTTGGATGGGTTTATCTTTATCTTAAGGACAATGATCAGGCAATGAAATATCTGGCGTTGGCAGCAATCTATGATAATAAAGGAGCTATTCGGGAGACAACAGCGTTGTGTACATTGGCAAATCTCTTATATAAAGAAGGTGAAATACAACGTGCAACGGAATATGTGAGACAGTCATTAGCCAATGCCAACTTCTATGGAGCACGCCAACGCGTCATAGAAGTGAGTGGTATTCTACCCATTATAGAGCAGGATCGCTTCAAGATAATACAAGGTCAGCGCAACGCTATTGCTGTTGCTGCAATCATCAGTGTGCTCTTTGTCATCGGGCTTCTGATGGGTTGGTGGTTCATTCGTAGACAGATGAAAAAGTTGAAGAAGGCACAACAGACCATTGCTAACCGCAATAAGGAACTTGAAGCAAAGAATCATCAGTTAGAAGAGGTGAACAATATCAAGGATGAATATATCGGTAGGTCATTCTATATCAACTCTGAATATATTAATAAGGTGGAAAAACTCTATCGTACCATTGACCGAAAGATAGCCATGCGCCGCTATGAAGAGTTGCGTTCTTCACTGAAAGAGAGTGAACTGGTTGCAGAACGCAAGTCGATGTTTGCCGATTTTGATGAGACTTTCCTGAAACTCTTCCCTCATTTTATTGAGAAGTATGGGAAACTCTTTGATGAAAATGACCAGAAAGTATTGTCAGATGGTCCGAAACAACTGACGACGGAGATGCGTATCTTCGCCCTTATCCGTCTGGGTATTAATGATTCTGAGCGTATAGCGACATTCCTTAATTATTCAGTCCATACAATCAATACTTATAAGACACGTGTAAAGAACCGTTCACGTGTGGAGAATGACCAGTTCGAACAGCTCATTATGGATATCTAATATCGGGTAATATCCTCCTGATTTCCCCTTTAAATAAAGGTAAATCTTATTACATTTTCTTGTAAAGTAGGGTCAACTACTAATATTTAGCTTATATTCACATGAAGAATGTGGATATAAGAGGCATTGATTATCAGTATATTAGTAGTTGTTATTCCTTTTTTCTCTTTATACTTTCAATAGTTTCTTTTAATAATAGTAATAGGATGAGTAACTTTGCCAGTAAGGAAATCATAACAAAATATATTTTTAATAACTAAAAACAATGATTCGCTATGAGAACGATCACAAGTAAATTGCTTGGCGTTGTACTATTATTGTCAGCGACAATGACGTTCACGGGATGTTCTACTGTTGATGACGGCGAATTCACTTCACCAATTACGCTCACTGAAAAGATTAGTGGTAAATGGGTAGTAAATTCTGTTGTTCAGACTGATGAGCTAATGCCCGTACAAAAACATTAACTGACCTGCTCAATTTTGACACGTTTGTCATTAATCTAAACCAAGATGAGGCTGGAAAAGCTTCTACTTTTACGGTTGAAGGGAATGCTCCTGCACTATTACCAGCAAGTGGTACATGGCAAATGGATTACAATTTCACCAAGAGTGACAACACTGCAAGTAGGATTTTGCTTAATGATGGGAAGGCAGAAACTGTACTTACCGTTACAACAGTGCCTGGTAATACCAAGACTTTGGAGTACAGATTGACACGCAAGACCAAAGGGCAGCCATTTGTTTCTTACACGTATAACCTAACTCAAGCAGTAAAGTAAATGACTATGAAGAAAGTTTTATTCGCACTGATGTGCTTATTTCCGTTGGCATTGTTTGCTGATGGAGTAGAGCTTCCTAATGCTCCTAAGTGTTGGACGGTTCCTGCTGTCTTTACAGCAGACGAAGAAGTTACGTTCTATTATGATATGACAGATGTCGGATTCCAGGAAGGTGTTGACCTATACCTTTGGGCTTGGCAGCCAACAGAGCCTGATGCAGGACATGGAGGTAACTCATCCGACTTTGCTAAATTGGAGTATCTTGGTAATAATATCTATAAAAAGACGATGGTACCAACGGAGTATTTCCATTGTGAGGTCGCTAAGTTTGAAGATGCTAACTGGCCAGGCTTCTGGCAAAGGCTGAAGACAAAGGACGGTTCTATGTGGTCTGGTGTTTTTGCAGCACCTGATAGCCGTTCTGAATTCGAAGCATTTAAGAAGTCAGGTGCTGGCATTCAGTTCTTCAGTGGTAAGAAATCGGCAGGCTTTACAGAGAAGTTTGCTTTAGATGATCCTCTTACCGTCCTCTTTAACCCAGATGTATATAAATTAGGAGGTAAGACAATGACAGAGTTAGCAAAGGATGCTGACTTCGTAACATTTGGTGTTCACTCAGGTTTAAATGACTGGACAGTTCTGCAGACATTGGATGTATGGCGTCCTGCAGTACTTGCAAAGGCGGGGTTAAAGAAGCTTTCTAATGGTCTCTATGCATGGAATATTGGTATTCCAAGCGAATATTATGCTTCTAATCCACAGGATCCTGGTCAGCCAGACAAGCCAACAATCCTTGCAGACCCAGATAAAAAGGCTGCGTTTGTACTTGAGAATATGACTTACAATGTTATTAAGGTGATCAAGGATGCTGCTGGTGCAAACCAATGGGGAGTAAATACCGGTGACCAAACACAGAAAGCTGGTCAGGCTGTTCCCTATCCTGACCCACTGTTTTCAGTATTCCCTACTCGTGTAAGTACGAAGGATATCCTAACATTGACTCGTCAATACAATGGTCGTACAGATGGCGATTTGACCTATACTATCGTAGCTGGCTCAAAGACTATCACAGGAACGATGCCTGGAGTACGTGATAAACGAGAGACAACAATTGATTTGAATAAAGAATTACAGGGTGTTGAAGCCTCTGAATTGAAAGTAACAATAACAAATGCGAGAGGAATAAAGGTTGTTGAATCAACTGTCCCACTTGTTATTCCTGATTAATATAAATTGAAGAGAAGAATCTTATTCAATCCATAAAAGCATTAAATTCTATGAAACTAACAGTTCAAAATAAACTATCAGGGCTCATCCTCTTTATGATGATGTTGTTCTGTAGCAATGTATCGGCACAAGATTTTACCGCAACAGGTACGGTCGTCGACTCAGAAAAAGAACCACTTATTGGCGCTTCTGTAAGCGTTGTAGGTGGTAAGGTTGGGGCTATCACGGATATAGATGGTAACTTCACAATCCAATGTAAGCAGGGTGATATGCTTGAAATCTCTTATGTTGGGTATAATAATCGTAAGGTTCAGGCAGGAAAAGGCTTGAATATAGTAATGGAACAAGATGCCAAGACCCTTGATGAAGTGACAGTCGTTGGTGTTGGTTATGGTAAAATGCGTAAAAGTGACCTTACTGGAGCCATCGCTTCTGTTAATTCTAAAGATATGAAGCAGGGTGTTATCACTTCTACGGAACAGTTATTGCAAGGTAAAGTTGCTGGTTTATCTATTGTCCAAAGCTCTGGTGCAGTCGAATCAGGGGCCTCTATTCGCCTTCGTGGTGGTACGTCACTCTCTGCAAGTAATGGTCCGTTGGTAGTTGTTGATGGTATTCCTGGGGTTGATATCAACTCTGTTCAGCCATCTGAAATCGTAAGTATGGACATCTTAAAGGATGCCTCAGCAGCAGCAATCTATGGTTCACGTGGTGCAAATGGTGTTATTATCATTACTACAAACCGCCAAGGTTCAGATACAGAAGTGAACACAATTCAGTATAATGGCTATGTTGCAATAGCTTCTGCAGCAAAGACTCTTGACTTACTCTCAGCTAATCAATGGCGCAGTTATGTTCGTTCTACAGGTAATATGAACGCTTTGGATTATGGAGCTGATACTGATTGGCAGAAAGAACTCATGCGTACAGCTATCTCTCATAGTCATAATATCAACTTTTCTTCCTCTAAAAAGAGCCATGGTTATCGTGCAAGTTTCACCTATAATAATAATGAAGGTGTTATTAAGAGAAATAATATGAACCGTGTGGCAGGCTCTCTATCCGCTTATCAGACAGGTATGAATGGTCGTTTACGTTTGGATGAAGGTATTAATGCGAACTTTGACAGTTGGCATCCAATCGATAACCGTATCTTCGAACGTATGACAAACCTTCAGCCAACCTTCCCAGTCTTTAATCAGAACGGCAGCTATGCACAGTTGAATGGAACGAATACAGAGAACCCTGTAGAGCTGAATAACAATCGTATAGAGGACCGTAAACGCCATCGTTTCCTAGGATACTTGAAGGCAGAGCTCTCTATTGTTGAAGGACTTACTGCTACAATGAATACTTCTTATGAATCAAACTCTGTGAAATCGGGCTTATACAAGCTACTTATGCACGCATGGAGGGGCAGAGTGAGCATGGATGGGGTCAAAGACTCTATGATGATTATACCAATAAGCAGCTTGAACTTTATCTAACGTACGATAAGAAGTTTGCAGATATCCATCATTTGAACCTTATGGGTGGTTATTCTTACCTTGATAATACTTATGAAGGTTTCGGTTCAACCCGCTCAGGGTTTGATTCTGATGCTTTTGGTTACAATAATTTAGCAGCAGGAACAGACTATCGGCAGGGTGATGTTTACTCTTATAAGGGTGAATCAAAGCTCATTTCTTTCTTTGGTCGTATAAACTATAGCCTGATGGATCGTTATATGGTTACTGCTACTTTACGTCGTGATGGTTCATCAAGGTTTGGTAACAATCATAAGTGGGGTGTATTCCCATCAGTATCTCTTGCATGGCGTATCTCTGAGGAACCATTCATGGCCTCAACACATGAGTGGCTTGATAACTTAAAGCTTCGTGCAGGCTTTGGTGTAACGGGTAATCAGAATGGTATTGGTGAGTATAAGTCATTGGCAATCCTCTCTCCATCAGGTGCAGCTTACTTTGATGGCACTACTGGAACATGGAAGAATGCTTATACACAGATCCAGAATCCTAACCCTGATCTTAAGTGGGAATCTACGGCACAATGGAATCTTGGAGTTGACTTCTCAGTATTCAATAAGTTAAATGGTACGTTGGAACTTTATTATAAGAAGACTTCTGACCTCCTTTGGACCTATCCTGTTCCACAGCCACCTTACCTTGTTGGTACGATGTTGGCTAATGTTGGTGACCTTGTTAACAAGGGATTTGAATTGAGTTTAGGGTATAAGGCTGTTCGTGCAAAGAACTGGACACTTGATGCTAACATGTCATTGGCATACAATCATCAAGAGATTACCAAGCTTTCTAATGATCAATATCAAGCTGTTGGATTACAAGCAGGCTCATTACATAACGTACGTGGTATGTCTAATACCTATTCACAGGTTATTAAGGAGGGCTATCCTGCAGGTGCATTCTGGGGTCCTCATTGCACTGGTATATCAAGTGATGGTAAGTATATGCTTGATAAAGATGATAATGGAAAGGTAAAAGATGGCTATCTTGGTTCGGCAATGCCTAAGTGGAACTTAGGTCTTTCACTCAATGCTACATGGCGTGACTTCGATGCAAGTGTTGCTGCTTATGGTATGTTTGGGCAGAAAGTGTTGAATGTTAGTCGTATGGTAATGTACGATCCAACGCGTTTCCCATCACAGAATACTCTTGATGACTTTATGAAAAGTGGTATAACAGATAATCCAACTTACTCTGATTACTTTATTGAGAATGGTGACTTCTTCCGCTTACAGGCAATTACTCTTGGTTATTCAGTACCATTGAATACGGTGAAGAAGCTGGGACTTACTCGTCTTCGTTTCTATGTAACGGGTGAGAATCTATTCTGTATTACTGGTTATAAGGGTATTGACCCAGAAGTTAGTGTACCAGATAACGTATTAAGTTCACCGGGTATTGATTTCTTTAACAGTTACCCACGTCCACGTACATTCTCTCTTGGTGTGAACATTGGCTTCTAATGACAGTAAAATTCAACTTTATAAGATTATACCAATTATGAAACGATTGAATATAAGTATATCGAATATCCTTCCAATAAGGAAGGCTTGGCTGGGAGTAGGTTTGCTATTAGCTCTTTCTTCCTGTACAGATCTTAATGAACAACTTTATGATAAGGTGTCACAAGATGACTATGGAAAGACACAGTCAGAGGTAGCTACCATTGTTGGAGGTGCTTATGCTACACTGCGTGGCTATGGTTCAGGTACACCTGAAGGCAATGGTGTTAACTGTTATCCGACCTGTGAATATGTTTTCTTCACTCAAGAGTGTTCAAGTGATGAGGCTTGTATCCCTACACGTGGTACAGACTGGTTTGATGGTGGGCGTTATCAGCAGTATCAGCGTCATAATTGGGATGCCAATAATGCAGGTATTCTCTCTATATGGCGTTATAATTTTACGGGTGTTTCAAAGGTGAATGCCATTATTTATCAGGTTGATAAAAGTGGTTTAACGGATGAAGCAAAGAACAAAGTGAAAGCGGAATTACGTGGTTTGCGTGCTTATTACTATTATAATCTGCTTGATTGCTTTGGTAATGTGCCAATCTCTACTGATTTCACAGAGAAGGTATTGCCAACCAACTCAACCCGAAAGGAAGTGTTTGAGTTCATAGAGAAGGAGCTAAAGGAGATTATGCCACTACTTCCATCAGGTGTTACCTATGGCCGTTTCACACAGAATGTTGCTAATACTCTTCTGGCTCGTCTGTATCTTAACGCTGAGGTATATACTGGTTCACCACGTTGGCAGGATTGTCTTGATGCTTGTGATAAGGTTCAGGGCTATCAACTCACACCTAATTATAAGGCTAGCTTTGCTATTCAGAATGAGAAATCACCTGAAATTATCTTTGCTATTCCATACGATCATAAGCAGGGAACAGTTGGAAACTACCTTGCAAGTATGACTTATCATTATAATCAGAAGCAAGCTTTTGACCCTGCTGGTGTCTATCAGTGGTGTGGTAACGGTATTTGTGCTCAACCAGGTCTCTATTCTTCATTTGATGCACAGGATGTCCGTCGCAACAGTTTGCTCATCGGACAGCAGTATAGTGCTAAAGATGGTTCTGAAGTTTTGATGGATAATGGTGAGCCTTTGAACTACACAGAGGAGATAGCTGACTTCACGAATGCTGCACAGAATGCTGGTGCACGACTGAATAAATACGAGTGGAGTGCTACTGATCAGTGGGAACGTGATAATGATTGGGTGTTGATGCGTTATGCTGAAATCCTGATGATGCAAGCTGAATGTAATTTCCGTTTGGGTTATATTCCTACAGCTCTCACTTACATTAATCAGATACGTAAGCGTGCAGGACTTACTGACCTCACTTCACTTACTCTTGATGATATTGATACTGAGTGGAAGCATGAGTTCGTATTTGAAGGTCTGAGACGTACAACTAACATTCGTTTTGGCACTTATTACAATGCATGGTGGGAGAAACCAGCTGATCCTGCTGACCATCACACCGGTATTTATCCAATTCCTAAGGATGAACTGGATAAGAATCCGAACTTGAAACAGAATCCTGGCTATGTAAATTAAGCTTTAAATAATATGCGTCCCCGTATGTCTTACTGGTATTAATCATACAATAAGGTGTACGAGGACGTTTTATGTTTAGTGATTATTACTGTTTGGAGAAATGACATAAGTCCTTTATTGGGCTGTCTTTAACAAGATAACAACGTATTATTCCCTTAAAAACAATCTCCTTATGACCAAGTAAATTCTATTCATCATTGATGGTTCGGCTTTCTTCTGACTACAAGTTGCTTTCATGTCAACTACGTATTGTAAGGTGTTAAGCCTTTGATACTATAGATGTCTACCATCAACTCCATATGTGCTAAGCCCCAACTCCATATGTGCGAAGCCTTAGCTCCATATGTGCGGAGCCTTAGCTCCATATGTGCTAAGCCTTAGCTCCATATGTGCGGAGCTGCAACACATCAGTAGAAAACCGGAAAGCATATTTGTTTTTGTCATTATAACTTATTTGTTTCATCATTGTGCCAGCCCCTTATTATCATGAAGATAAATACTTATGGTTATGAAAATATTTTTATAATACAATCGTTTTGTAGTAGAAAGGTATTGAAGGAATACTTCTGTTGTAACTTATAAGTAATCTAAGCACATATAAGCCTATGTTGGTATGAGGTGATTGAGTATGTGAAAGGAATACAGAATTGGCAATCTCAATTATAAATAAAAGAATCGAATAATCTTATTAAAAGTTCAGGAAATGAAACACAGATTTTTAAAGCACTCACTTCTACTTCTTACATTCGTAATAACGCCATCAGCGTTATTGGCAGACAGAGTAGAGCAGGTAAGTTCACCGAATGGTAATCTCACGGTGACAGCGGGTACAGATGACAGTGGACACCCTTATTATAAATTAAGTCGACGCGGACAAGAGATCATTACACGTTCAGCCTTAGGTTATCTTTTAACAGAGAGTATCAATGATTTTCTTGACAATGACTTCGATGTTTCATTCTCTAATATCTCGGAGAAGGATGAGACATGGCACCAGCCATGGGGAGAAGAAGATGCCGTTCGGAATCATTACAAAGAGCTAACCATGCATCTTCAGCGCAGAGGTGGCTTACGAATCAAGTTGGATATTGTCTTCCGTGTATTTGATAATGGCTTTGGTTTCCGCTATGTTATTCCAAAGCAAGATTGTTTAAGAAATAACAATAAGGATATAACGCTTGTCATTTCTGATGAGAAAACAGAGTTTAACTTTAAGGGTGATCTGCAGGCATGGACTATTCCTTACGATACCAAAGCTTATGAAAGGGAGTGGGGAAAGGGACCTCTCTCAGGTAAAAAATGGGAGTGTACGCCTATGACCATTGAAGCTAATCCTAACCTTTATATGATGCTTCACGAGGCTAACCTTACTGATTATTCTCCATTATGCATCAATAATCAAGGCTTTTGGGATGATATTGCACATTTTAAAGTCCAACTTCTAGGATGGGAAAGGGCTGACATTCCAAATTATCAAAAGAACCATTTGGTATATACAGACTATTATCCATTCTATTCGCCATGGCGTATGTTGCAGTCGAAACAACTCCTGGTGGATTGATCACCAATCGTGTGATGTTGAATCTCAATGATCCTTGCAAGATAGAAGATACCTCATGGCTCAAAACTGGTAAGTATGTCGGTATTTGGTGGACTTTACATTTAAATGATTTTAGCTGGTCTGAGACTGATAAACCTCATGGTGCTACTAATAATAATACCCGACACTATATTGATTTTGCTTCAGAACATGGCTTTGAAGGTGTTCTTGTTGAAGGTTGGAACAAAGGGTGGAATGGTATGCAGCCCGTTGTTAATGACCTCAGTATGACTGAATCCACTCCTGATTATGACTTCAGAGGGTTACAAAAGTATGCTCATGATAATGGGACTTCTATTATTGTACATAATGAGACGGGCGGTTATTCCAAGCGATATGAGAACCAAATGGAGAAAGCTTTCAGTCTCTATCAGTCTGTAGGAGCAAATGTTATTAAGACAGGATACGTAGGTGACTTCCTGAACACAGGTGGTGTGGATGATTGGCAGCAACTTCCACATTCGCAATATGGTGTAAGGCACTTCCGTAAGGTGATAGAAGAGGCAGCAAAGCATCATCTTATGGTGATCAATCATGAGCCAGTTATGCCTACGGGGTTACAGCGTACTTATCCAAACCTTCTATCTGGTGAGGGTGTAAAGGGTCAAGAGTGGAATGCATGGAGCACAGGTAGTTCTCCTTCGCATACAGTAACGATTCCTTTTACTCGTGGATTGGCAGGTCCAATGGACTTTACACCGAGTATTTTTAAGTTCTTAGAAGTCAATGGAGACTCTCGACCGCATACTACATTAGCAAAGCAATTAGCTGAGTTTGTTTGTTTTTATACACCTTGGCAGATGGCTGCGGATAAGATAGAGAACTATCAGAACAACCCAAGAGTATTCACTTTCTTAGAGAATATACCTTCTAATTGGGAGAAAACAATTGTTCCTGATGCTAAGATTGGCGAGTATATTGTTACGGCAAGGCAGGCACGCGGCACCAATAACTGGTATATTGGAGGTATGACTGATGCCAATGCTCGTACTATTAACCTCCGTCTTGACTTCCTTAAGCCTGGTAAAAAGTATACAGCTGTTGTATATGAGGATGGGGATAATGCTGATTATAAGAAGAATCCTTATCCAGTTAATATCTATAAGAAGGGTGTAAACAACAATTCTGTATTACCTATTAAGATGGCATGTAGTGGTGGATTTGCTATTCAAATAGTCGAAAACTACGATGTTGAGGCTGCTGCTCTTTCATGGGAGAGAGTCAATGGCGGTAGAGATATTAAGGATGGTGATGGCGTTCGCTTTAAGATGGCAGTGCTAAATACTGGTGATACAGACATTCCTGTAGGTGAAGTGATCAGTGCACATGTACTTGTTGATGGCATAGCTCCTTTTGCTACAGTCGTCTATAAAGGTGGTTTGAAGCGGGGACAGTCTGTTGTTCTTGAGACACGTCAGCCATGGACAGCTACAACAGGGGCTCATACACTTACAGCAACGATAGGTTATGGCTTCCGTTTACCTGGTGATGACAATGCATCAAACAACTCTCGTACGAAGAAAATCAATGTTAAACCATCTGGTGAAGAGGGTGGTGACTATATCCCAGTGAGGGGTGGTTACGATCTTTATATTAGGAAAGTAAGCATTGATGAGCAGTCTGTTCCTGTAAATGGAATGGTAAAATTCGTTGCTGAAGTTGTGAATGCTGGAGATCAGCCAGCCCCAATCAATAATGATGCATTGCTTGGTCTTGGTTTCCGTATTGATGGTAAGTATGCTAATAGTGACCTTGCCATGTGGTCAGACCACTTTAGGAGGGAGCTACAACCAGGTGAAACGGTAAAGGTTTATGTTACAGGTAGCATTAATAATCCATTAGGTCCGAACAGTGATAAGTGGCAAGCAGCTCCTGGATACCATTATGTTAGAGTATGGGTTGATGATGTTAATCGTCTCAAGAAAGAGGTGAATGAGAGTAATAACATTGCTGTTGCTGTCTTTAAGTTCCCTTATGACAAGCAGCATCTTACGACTTTTTCTACCGGAGATCAGCCAGATGACGTATACAATGTATCCACAGGCATTGCTGAAATTATTACTCCTGCAGATAAACAAAGCTCTTCTACCTCCCGTGATGATGCTTATTATGATCTCCAAGGTCGGCGTATAGGCACTTCAAAGGATAACCTTAAGAGGGGTATCTACATCCACAAGGGTAAGAAAGTCATTGTGAGATAAGTAGTTTTGAACTATAATATAATCATAAAGAGAGAGGGTATTGTCTGAGATTCTGTCCCAGACAGTATCCTCTTTTTTATAAGAAAGGAGGCTATTCGATATAGATATTATAGGGTACTATCAATGCTTTGAATACCTTTTTAGTATTACTAAGCAATATCTTATACCGTTCTAAAAAGTGTGTTTAGCACTGAATAAATGTGATGAAGATTTGTGATGAGAAGGCAAAGGAGCGTTGAAAAGTAATAACATTTATATTGTTAAAAGACAGTTTTTTGCTCTATAAACAAATAATTTTACCTAAATTTGTTCCTCATGAGAGCTCGTATTTCTGAGGGATAACAACCTTTTAAACAGTTTGTTTTTACTAATCAATCAAATAAAAGCAAGATAATAATATGAATTTACGATCTTTTTTATCAGTAACAGCTATGTCTATGCTGCTATTTACATCCTGTGCTGATAGCTATGAGGGTGCTCCTGCTAAGCATAACGATGCTCAAGAAGCAGGTGGAGTACAGCCTATTGCTGTAACGAAAACCAATAGTATGCAGGTCTATGCACACTATATGCCGTGGTTTGAGACACCTACTTCTAACCCTAAGAATGAAGGAAAGTGGGGTTATCATTGGACAATGAAGAACTGCGACCCCAATAAGACCGATGCAAAAGGCAAGCGTGAGATAGCTTCTCACTACTATCCAATGACGGGTCCGTATGCAAGTGGCGATGAAGCTGTACTCGATTATCAGTGTCTACTGATGAAGTATGCAGGGCTGGATGGCGTTATGGTTGACTGGTATGGTGTGAACAGCGATAATAGTATAGCGCTGCACAAGACAAATACTGAGGCTCTTTTCCGCGCATTGAAGCGTGCTGGACTGAAGATGAGCGTCGTTTATGAAGACAGAACACTTGATGGTGTGTCGGATAAGGTGGGCGCTGCCCGTCAAGATATGCGTTATCTTGCCCAGACTTTCTTTAAGGATGACAGTTATGTGAAGGTTGATGGCCGTCCTTTATTACTCAATTTCGGTCCTATGCAGATGGAGTCTGGTAAGGATTGGTACCGTACTTTCTCTATTCTTACTACCAAACCGATGTTCTTAGTATTGAATGGTAAGATTGGAAGTGCTAACAATGGCGACTACAAAAGTAATGCTCAAGGCGAATACACTTGGGTCAATCCTAACCCAGACTATGCTTATGCAAAGAACTTTGAATGCTTTGTCGGTGGTGCCATGCCTGGTTTTTGGGATTATTATAAGGAAGGTGAAGGCAGCAATGGCTATACAACTTATGACTCAGAGAACGGTGCTCTTTTCCAGCGTCAGCTTGATGCAGCGAAGGCAGCCAGCCTGAAGTATCTTCAGATCAGTACTTGGAATGACTATGGTGAGGGTACAACCATTGAGCCAACATTGGAGTATGGCTATAAATATCTCGTTATGTTGCAGAAGTTTACGGGCGTAAGTTATCAGCAATCCGACCTTGAACTCATCTATCGTTGGTATGAGGCACGTGTTGCACATCCTGATAATGCAAAGGTGAAGGAAGCCTATAACGCCCTTGTTCAGCTGAAAACGGCTGAAGCAAAGTCTATTCTCGATACGCTTTAAAATCAAATAGTATATCAATAAATGAAACGTAATCTATTAAAAAACATCTTTTTATCTCTTTGTCTTGTGGTGTTCCCTATGGGAATGGCTGCAAAACAAGAGGCTACAGTGACATCACCATCAGGGAATCTAACACTGACGGCTGGCGTTGACAAGGCTGGTCGGCCTTATTATTCATTGAGTCGTGGCAAAGAAGCTATCCTCCTTCCTTCCTATCTTGGCGTGAAGTTGAAGGATGGAAGTCTCGACAGTGACTTCGGTGTTATGGGCTTTGTTCGTGCAACAAAGGATGAAACCTGGCACCAACCATGGGGTGAAGAGAATGATGTCCGCAATCATTACAACGAGCTTACAATGAAATTGGCTCAGCGTAAAGGTCTGAAGCGTCAGCTAACAATTGTCTTCCGTGTGTTTGATGACGGTATGGGCTTCCGTTATGTGTTCCCAGAGCAGAAGAATTTGAAGCATTTTGTCATTATGGATGAGGAGACAGAGTTCTGCTTTAAAGGTGATCCAGAGGCATGGACACTGCCCTATGACGCTGATTACTACGAAGGTTTATGGACGAAGGCACCATTGAGCAAGAAGCAGAAGGTATGTACTCCTATCACAATTGAAGCTAAGCCTGATCTTTATATGATGCTTCATGAGGCTAATCTCACTGATTATGCTTCATTGAACGTAAAGCCTGTAGAGACGAAAGAAGGTAATGTACGCATGAGAGCTGAGCTTGTACCTTGGTCAAATGGTGACCTTGTACGTGCAAAAGCACCCTTTGTCTCTCCTTGGCGTATGCTGTCGGTTGAGAATAATGCGGGTGGTTTGATTACCAATCGCGTCATGTTGAATCTCAATGACCCATGTAAGATCAAGGATACTTCATGGATCACGACAGGAAAATATGTCGGTGTATGGTGGGCTTACCACATGCAGCATGCCACATGGGCTATTGGTCCTAAGCACGGAGCGACTACTGAGAATACCAAACGCTATATCGACTTTGCTGCACAGCATGGTTTCAAGGGTGTATTGGTTGAAGGTTGGAACTATGGTTGGGAGCATGACTGGGGTAAAGAAGGTGATAAATTCAACTTCACCAAGGCTTATCCTGACTATGACTTTGATGGATTGCAGAAGTATGCTCTCTCTAAAGGTGTGTCACTCATAGCACATAACGAGACAGGTGGTGCTGCTAAGAACTATGAAAACCAGCTTGAAGCAGCCTTTACTCTCTATGAAAAGATGGGTATCAAGGCCATTAAGACTGGTTATGTGAACAAGGTGATGGACAATAAGGAGCTGCAACACTCACAGTATGGCGTCCGTCATTATCGTAAAGTCATTGAGACTGCTGCCCGACACCACATCATGGTTGTCAATCATGAGCCTGCTATGCCTACTGGTTTGCAGCGTACTTATCCTAATCTTATCGCAAGTGAGGGTGTCCGTGGACAAGAGTGGAATGCGTGGGATGGCAATGGTGGCAATCCTCCTTACCATCTTTGTGTACTTCCTTTCACACGTCAGCTGGCAGGACCAATCGACTTTACACCAGGAATCTTCAAACTTGAAGGTCAGGTTTATCCACAGACTCATCCTCATACCACACTTGCTAAGCAGCTTGCTGAGTATGTTGTCATCTATACACCATGGCAGATGGCAGCTGATGAGATTGAGAATTATACCGGTCAGCCAGCCTTTGCGTTCATTGAAGCAATGCCTTCTAACTGGCAGCGCACTGTGATTCCGGCAGCAGAGATTGGTAAGTATATTGTTACAGCACGTAAGGATCGTGACAGTGAGAACTGGTATGTTGGTGGAATGACGGACGAACAGGCGCGTGATGTAGACCTTAAGCTTGACTTCCTTACACCGGGTGCTTCTTATAAGGCCATCATCTATAAGGACGGACCGGGTGCTGAATACGATAAAAACCCATATCCAATGACTATTGATCAGCAGATTGTGAATGCACAGACTGTCTTAAAGCTCCACATGGCTAAGAGTGGCGGCTTCGCTATTCAGCTGATTAAGCAATAGAACATAAGAGATCATTTTATCTTTTAAAGTATTATAGTTTTCACAATCCCGTCTTGTCCAAGTGGCAAGGCGGGATTTTTTTGTTTCTTAAATGGTATATTCTAGTTCTTGTTCCCAATTTAAGAACTGATAAACTATCCTATTTGAAAGTTAGTTGGAGGTGAACTATTTCTTTTTGTGTGGTATAAGGAACCATTTATCAGACTGCCAATATTCGTGACTTTCAAAGTCTTCACTATCAATGATTAGTCTTCCTCTGTCGGTAACCTTTGCTTTCCCATCTGTGAAAGGGTATGCAAATTTATATTTAGGGGTGATAATAATATTCCCTAGAGTGTCAGCAAAACCTATAAGTCCCGTGTTATCAACAATTCTAAAGAGCCCTTCACGTGGGTAGTCAGGTCCATTATCATATTTAAATACATCGAAAAGGTATTTACCCTTATTGTTGAAGCATTTAATATGCCCTGTGCTATCTGCAACAAATCCGATTTTAGAGATAGTGTCTGTATAGACTAATGGGTATACACAATCAATAATTATATCACCTTTCGCATTAACATATCCATATAAACCTTTCTTTTCTGTTACGAAGAGTTTGTTATCTCCATTCCCATAGCAGGAAAGCAAAATGGTGATAATAAAGATTGTGAGTAGTAATCTGATGGATGTTCTCATATCATAGCTATTTAATTTCATATAATATTGCCGTGTCACATTTATTGAAGTAGCCCTTTCCTTCTACTTCTTGACCATTGAATAAGTCAATATGTCCTGTAGCATCACTCCAATTACAATTGGTAAAGATTATAATACCTCTCTTCCCTTTGAAGTCTATAGCGGACTGTCCTTTTATTGGAGTTCCTCCAATATGCTTCTTTACAAAGTTCTTCATATCTTCAACTCTGTATAGATACCATTTATTATCTTTCCCAGATGATACCTTACCATCATATTGACTGATGGGCATACCGGAATAATTAAAGGCATATGAGAGTCTTATAGCACAAGCATTCTGGAGAATATTCGCCTTGATATTTACCTCAACTTTTCCTCCAATGATGCTTCCAACTTGTGAAGGTGGTAGTTCTTTTACTCTTGCAAAGTTCAAACTAAGTGTTTCATAAGATATTGTTGCTATCGTAATTTAATGTATAGTTATAAAGTTATGTAAGTTCCTTATAAATGTAATGATTAGTAATGGATGTCTAATTTTATGGTATTGGAATACAAAAGGTTAAAGATAATATTCATTGATGATACCAAATACAAAATTAGATAAATATTCTTGTATTCTTAGAAGAATATAATTTTTTTATGAAAATAAAGTAGATATCTAGCTTACAAGGTAGATTAAATCTGGGCATACATAATAATCATGAGTTGTAAAGGGCAATGTGAAGGTTAGAATGGAGTAGGTATTATAGGTTATGAAATTGCATTACATTTGCAAATGAATAAGAGAGTGTATAATCAGAGGAGGTAGCTTTTTTATGGCTTTGTAATATTCACATTATCAATAGGTTACAAAGAGGCTTGTAAAAGGGCATGTTTTGCGTTGTAAAAGGGCGTCTTTTACACATCAAAAGGGCACCTTTTACCATGCAAAAGGGCATCTTTTACAACGCAAAAGACGCCCTTTAAAAAATCAATAAGGAATCTTTTTTACAAAAAGAGGAATATCTATGCCTTAGAAAGGATAAAAGACTAAGGCAGCAAAAGGGCGGAGAAGCGTAAATAGTATGGGACTGGTATGCCTGTCATCGTGACTCTATAGAACTGTTTTTTATGGTAGAGAAGATGGATAAAGGAGGGTAGGACGGTGTAAAATCGGTAGTGCTATACACAGGATTTGGGTATATATCCGGCAATTTATGTATGTGTTTTTACTGAAAAATGGTGATTTGAAGAGATGAAATGATAAAGAAAAAAAGAAGTCAAATCCATCGTCCGTGATTGTATGATCACCTTCTTCAGTAGGAAGAAACGATGAATTTGACTTCTTTTTATAGGAAGATAGTTTCCTTTATTTCGTTACCATTTTGCGTGAAGCACGCATAAGAATGGCGAAAAGAATGCAGGCTGTGACGAAACCAGCAATGGCATCGATGGCGTAATGTGCCTGAATATAAACCGTTGCACAGCAAAGCAGAATATAAAACGGTGCAAGAACAGCCAGAAGTTTATAGTTACGATCGTGCCAAAGGAGTAGCATGCAGATAGTACTTACGCCGACATGCGAGCTTGGGAAGGCTGCCGTAGGTCGCTCTCCTGCCGCTTTGGCATCTTCAACGAGGTGATAGAAGATACCATCTGTATATCCTGGGCTTGGTAAACACTCCTGGTGATGGTTGAAATAGTCGTGAATATTCGGGAAGATGCCTGCTGTGATGTTGTGTAACCCTACTGCCTTGTAATAGAACGTTGGTCCGGCAACGGGTACAAAGATGAAAATCACGTAATAAATAAAGAATGATGCCAGAATGATAAAGGCTGCTCTGTTGAATTCTTTATAGTACCATCCGAAGTAATAGACAGCCGTTGCAGCTATCATTGGATAATAAGCAGCATATCCCATATCGAAGAGTTCGCTGAAAACGGGGCCTGGAAGTGCCTTTGAAAAGAGCAATGCAGGCTGGCAACCGAAGAGATCTTGTTCCCAAGTAGCAAAGACATGGTCAAGATTAGGCAAATGTCGGTTGATCTCAAAGGTATCAGGATACCACCATGCAAGCAATGCCATCTGCGTTCCTACACGTGCAAAACGGGTTAATCGACAGGGAGCTATGCGGTAAACCAGCCACATTGCAGCCGTGATGGCTACAATACGCAGTCGTCCGAAAATCATTGCTTGTGGATTATCCATGCTTGTGTACATGATGAATGTCACAATCAACGTCAGTACTAAGTATGCCATTACGACCCATTCAAAGGCCATGAGCCCTTTGACGGGTTTCTTTTCTAATTTAAATAAGTCTATGATAAATTTCTTCATTACCTATAACCAACCTTCTTCCTTATACCATTTAATAGTTTCTTTTACGCCTTTTTTAAGGTCATATTGGGGTTTATAGCCTAATTCTTCAATAGCAGGCTGTATGTTACAACGCCAGTTTCGTTGTTTAAGAATCTGATATTTGTCGTTATTAAGGCTGATATCTTTCCTGTAAGGTGTCCGATAATATCGCCAAAGAATGTGACAATGCGGAGTAACCATATAGGTGCTGTGATACGAATCCACCAAGGTCTGCCTAATTCTTCATGTATTAGGTTGCTGAAAGTAGTACTTTGATACACCAGTCCATCGCTGAGGAAGTAGGCGCTACCAGTTTTTCCGTGGTCTAAAGCAAGGAATACAGCCTGCACAACGTCCTTTACGTAAACGAAGGTGATGTCTTGTTGCTTGTATCCTACAGCAAAATCACTGTGTCCTTTGATGCTTTTTGCCATTAGGAAATAGTCCTTTTCGCGTGGACCATATACTCCTGTTGGGCGCAGGATGATGTAGGGGAGGTCAGCTGGGAGCGTGCGCTCAGCTTCCAACTTACTCTCTCCGTATGCGGTATTGGGCTGTGGAGTGTCCGTAGGTTCTATCTCTTTATAAGGCTGTTGCTCTCTAATGGCTCCAAAAATACTGAGACTTGAGAGAAAAACAAAGCGTTCTAAAGAGTGTTGGGTTGCCTTTATAGCCTGTACAAAGTTGTGTGTTCCGTCCCTGTTTACACGGAAGAAGTCGTCTTTATTCAGACATTTTGTTACCCCAGCAGCATGAACAACATAATTGAATTGGTGTTCTGAGAGTTGTTTTTGTAGCTTTTCAACTGATGAAAAGTCGAGTTCTATGAAGTGAATGCGTTCGTCCTGCAAATATTCTCGTGATGATGAACGCCGTACGGCAGCCCAAGTCTCCATTCCCCTCCTTATTGCTTCCTCCACAATGAAGGATCCAATGAAGCCTGATGCACCTGTTATTAGTATCTTTTTCATTAAAAATTCGTTGCAAACGTTTGCAAAGATACAAACTTTTTCGTTACTTTGTGGAAAATATTTAATATAGTAATTCTTATGGGGAAAGAAAAGAAAAGCGGCAAGAGGCTGACCAAGAAGCAACTTGCAGAGAAGCTAACGGGTTTCTTTCAGTCGCAACCAGATGAGACATTCAGCTTTAAACAGATATTTCATGCACTTAAATTAACCACTCATCCTGCTAAAATGTTGGCCATTGATGTGATGGAGGAGATGGCGTGGGACGACTTTTTATCAAAGGTTGGAGAGAGTGCTTACACGTTGAATACCAAGGGACAGGTGCAGGAAGGTACTTTTGTCCGCAAAGCAAATGGTAAAAATACTTTCTTACCAGACGATGGTGGGACACCAGTCTTCGTCTCTGAACGTAATTCAATGGCTGCTTTGAACGGCGATCATGTGAAGGTTCAGTTCATGGCACGCCGTCAAAACCATATCAAGGAGGCAATGGTCATCGAGATAATGCAGCGGAAGAAAGACACCTTCGTTGGAAGGTTGCGGGTCGAGAAGGACATTGCCTTCCTTGTAACACAGGAGAATCTCTTTATACATGATATCCTTATTCCTAAGAAAAAGCTCAAAGGTGGTAAGACAGATGACCGTGCTTTGGTGAAAATTACCAAGTGGCCGGATGCTGATCATAAGAATCTTGTGGGTGAAGTAGTGGATGTTCTGGGTGAAGCAGGGAACAATGACGTGGAGATGAACACCATCTTGGCTCAGTATGGACTACCTTATAAGTATCCAAAGCGTGTGGAGGAGGCTGCAGAGAAGATAAGTGCAGAGATCACTCCACAGGATTTTGCAGAGCGAGAGGACTTCCGTGACGTGTGGACATGTACCATTGACCCACGTGATGCAAAGGATTTTGATGATGCTTTGTCTATCCGTAAAGTCAAAGATGGGCTGTGGGAAGTGGGTGTACACATAGCTGATGTATCGCATTATGTAAAGGAAGGCGATATCATTGACCGTGAAGCACAGCAGCGTGCTACGTCTATTTACCTTGTAGACCGTACCATTCCTATGCTTCCTGAGCGTCTTTGTAATTTCATTTGTTCGCTTCGTCCGAATGAAGAGAAGCTTGCTTTCAGTTGTGTTTTCAACCTTGACGACGATGCAAACGTGAAGTCTTACCGCATAGTGCATACAGTTATTAAGTCGAATAGGCGTTATGCATATGAGGAAGCACAGCAGTTGTTGGAAGATAATGGTGTTGTCGACGGAACAGGTGAGCCTGCTCCAAACCCTGGAAAGGATGGATATAAGGGTGAGTATGCCGAAGAAGTAGTGACACTTGACCGTCTTGCAAAGAAGCTTAGGGCACGCCGTATGAAAGGAGGAAGCGTTAAATTCGAGTCGGAAGAGCTCCATTTCGATATAGATGAGCATGGAAAGCCTATTCGTTGTTACTTTAAACGCTCGAAAGATGCCAACAAACTCATTGAGGAATTTATGCTTTTAGCCAATAAAACGGTAGCCGAAAGTATCGGAAAGACCACTAAAGGCAAGAAAGCAAAGACTCTTCCTTATCGTGTTCACGATAATCCTGACCCACAGAAGTTCGAGAATCTACGTGAGTTTACGGCTAAATTCGGATATAAACTCAAGTCTTCCAGTACGAAGGGAGCCACTGCCCGTGCACTGAATAAGCTTATGGATGAGGTACAAGGCAAACGTGAAGAGAAGGTTATACAGACCATTGCACTCCGATCCATGATGAAAGCGAAGTATACAACGCATAACATCGGGCACTTCGGACTTGCTTTTGATTATTATACACACTTCACTTCGCCTATCAGACGTTACCCTGATACGATGGTTCATCGTCTTATTACACGCTATCAGCATGGAGGACGCTCGGCAAACAAGGAACATTACGAAGAACTTTGCGAACATTGCTCTGATATGGAGCTCGTTGCACAGAGTGCAGAACGTGATTCCATAAAGTATAAGATGGTGGAGTTCATGGGTGAACACATCGGCGAATGCTACGATGCACATATCTCTGGCATCCAAAGTTTCGGTATTTATGCCGAGATTGATGAGAATCATTGCGAGGGAATGATACCTATGCGCGATCTGGATGATGACTATTACGACTTCGATGAGAAGAATTACTGCCTCGTTGGGCGCCGTCGTCATCACGTTTACCAGCTTGGTGACCCTATCAGAATACAGGTTGCGAAGGCTAATCTTGAGCGTAAGCAACTCGACTTTACCCTTGATGATGGCCGTCCGAAGAAGCAACAACAACCTGAAATGCCCACTGATGGGAAGACAAGTAACCGTAAAGGAAGCAGAAGGGGTGGCAGAAACCGTCGGAGAAGATAGGGAATGACGTGAAACGAAAGATATTTTATTCACATAAAGAGGAGCTATGGAACGCATGGAGTCATAGCGGTGGAATCGTACTGGGCATTGTCTTCGGTACGATTTTCCTTGTTTGGTGCTTTCAAGAGAGGGCAGGTTGGGCTACAGCTGGTGTGATATTATATCTTGTGGGGATGTTATTCAGCTATGTGAGCTCTACTGTTTATCATGCACTGTCAGCTCGTTCGGTATGGAAAGAACGCCTACGGAAGTGGGATCATGCTGCTATTTACTGGCACATCGCAGGCTCTTATTCCCCAATCACACTCACAGTGCTACGCAATCAGGGCGCATGGGGATGGGGATTGTTCTCTTTTGTGTGGTTATGTGCCATCCTTGGCACCATATCTTCCTTGCGAAAGCTTCGTGATCATAGTAATCTTGAGACGCTAACATTCATTGGTATGGGGTTATCAGTGCTGGTTGCGTTCAAGCCTTTGGCTGATTCTTTACCCATTTCTTCGATTATCTGGATTGTTGCAGAGGGTGTAATGTATATCACAGGAGCACTGTTCTATTCATTGAACAAACGTAGATATATGCACACTGTATTCCATTTCTTCGTCCTCTTGGGTAGTATTTGTCATATAATTGCCGTGTGGGAAATCTTGATGGAATATCTTTGATTTGTCACTTGGAGCTTCATTGCGCATAAAAATATTTTGAAAAGAAATGTTCAATCGTAGTATCTTTATTGGTATAATCCTATGTTTCATAGCATTGTCAATACATGCTCAGGAACGAAAATATACCCGTCTGAAAGGTTATTACCGTGTTTATCAGGCAACAAACTCTATGCTTAGCTATTTTGTTGATGGCATGATGGAGTTCTATATTCCACTTTCTGATTCAACAACGAATGTTTCTGACTCAAAGAAAGGTTCTCCTTTCGTGGACAGGAAGTTCTTGGGCGAGCGTCGCAGGAAAGCTCCTAAGGCAAATGGTGATGATACTTTCATACAGATGTCATTGCCTAATCTGGAACGTCGGACGCTACTTGAGAGTATCAACAGTGAGGAATATTCCACGCGTAACAATGGTGATGTATACAGATGGGCTGATAAATGCGGAAAGATAACGAAAGATAAACAGAAAATAAATGGGAAAACTGAAGTGGTAACATCCATAGAGATGGACGAATTAGTGGGACAACCGAATCATGAATTGGACATGAGCCAACTCCGGATGTATGGTATCGTTGCACGAATGACAAACTTTGACGAAAGCGAAAGCTATTTTTCTAATCAGCTTCTGTCTTCCCAAAAGCATCAAACCTTCTTTGCCCGCTATCGGGGAGAGGATGTTGATGAGCGTATTGATGTGTGGAGTGAGTTCTATGTATCCGACCGCATGATGATAACTGAGAGTGAAATGAAGCGTATTAATAAGGAGAAGAATCACGTATGGACCTTCACTATCCCTGCTTCTGTACCTCCCTTGGATAAGGAAGTGGCTGAGGCTTGGACAAAGATGGTGGAATATTGAGCGTTGAAGAAGTATGAAGCATTGAGGAGTGACAGGGGTTAAGGAGGATAATAACAAGTCTTCTGCCCTTTAAAAGAGAGACTCTAAGGCTTTGTTAGACTTATATGATAACATTAAATAATGAGGAAAATACTTTGTTTATTCATACCTTTCCTCTTGCTTACAAGTTGTGGTAAGCAAACAAGGAAGGCTTATTTACCAACAGAGAAGTTCACAATTGATATCTGTCTGCCTACTACTCCCGTGAAAGATCAGGGTAGTAGTTCGCTTTGTTGGGTATATGCTATGTTGGCAACCATAGAGACTGAACATATTTGTCAGGGCGATTCCGTGAATCTTAGTCCTGATTATGTAGCACGTATGTATCTTCGTGAACAGGCTGAACGGCTTCGTCTGTTGCCTAAGAGAGCACAGTGGGAGAGTCCGAAGATAACCACACGGGGTATGAGTACGATGCTTCTCGATCTTATTCAGACCTATGGACTACAACATTATGATGCCTATCATCATAAACCAGATATGGATTACAATGTGCTTTGTAGGAAGTTATCGAAAGGATTACCTGCTGATGCACTTCTTGATGACGCCATAGGACCTCTTCCTCGTCAGGTTTTTATGTTTGGTGTACTGTATACTCCGCTTGAGTTTGCACGTAGTGTCTGTCGTGATGACGAGTATCTGGCGCTAACAAGTTTCACTCATCATCCCTATAATCAGCGTTTCCCATTGGAAGTTCCCGACAATTATTTCCACGATACGTTCTTGAACGTACCGCTTGACACGATGATGAACCGTATAATAGGTAGTTTACGCAAGGGACATCCTGTGTGTTGGGAGGGAGATATATCCGAGTCTGGCTTCTCTTTCCAGCATGGTTACGCTGTACTAAATAATGAAAACAAAGCGGTAACGGTTGCTCATAGGCAGAAATCTTTTGAACATCATCGCACAACGGATGACCATTGCATGGAGATTGTAGGGTTGGCACACGACCAAAGGGGGCGACGTTTCTTCCTTTGTAAGAACAGTTGGGGGACTGATAACCCTTATAAAGGCTTTATGTTCTTAAGCGAAAACTACGTAAAACTTAAGACCATAGCGGTGATTGTACATACTTGATTTAGGGAAAAGAGCTCGTATTGCAGTTCTTGTGGTAAAGATGTAGAACTCATTAAATAGTCTATTTTATTCTATAAAGTAGTCTTTAGTATGATAGTAGTCCCCAGATGCATGTCTGAAGGTGCTTACTTTAAAATGCAAAGGGTGTTCTTCTGAAATGTAGAAGAATGCCCTTTGCTTTTCCTTACCTATCGGATAGTTTTCTTAAATCGTACCTTCCTGATAAAATTATCAATAGTTTCAATCTGTCTTTTAGGCTTTTGTAGATGATAACTTTGGATAATCACTTGTAAGTTCAGCCCCTTGTGCTATCGGATAATACGCTTTTCTCATGCCCTTCTCATTCCTTTTAAATACGCTGATACGGCATTACAGAAAATTACAAAGGCTTTGTAGAAAGATTACAAGCCCTTTGTAATACTTCTACAGACGCCTTGTAGAAAGATTACAGACGCCTTGTAATTTTCTGTAATGGGCACTTAAAGGTTTTTTGTATTGCTCTTTTGATAC
>NZ_BAJX01000005.1 GCF_000613925.1 Prevotella histicola JCM 15637 = DNF00424 | reverse complement strand
GTAAAGTTATGTTCTTGCGAAATGAGTCAATATGCTGAAAAATAGGCTTTGTATCGTTTTGATTACCAATAAGTTATCAAAGGGCTTTTAAAAGGGCGTCTTTTGCACTTCAAAAGGACACCTTTTACACATCAAAAGATGCCCTTTTACATTGCAAAAGGGCGTCTTTTACAATGCAAAAGAGCATGTATTGCTTTGCCTAGTGTTATTTATTTTTACAATTTATGGTATCCTTTAGTTGGATGAGTAGGCGTTTGCAATAAGTGCAATGTGTATGTATTGCAATGCAGTCGGCGACAATTCCTGTAAAAGATGGATAGGGATAGGTATCAAAGATACTCTTAGAAAATGTGTATGTCATGTTTTTATTCACGTAGAAACGATATAGGAATGAGTGGGTAGGGGTGCTTCTCAAGGGCGATGAAACCGCGACATAAAACTGAAATCTGCCTGAACTTGAGAATGAAAGGTTTGATAAGCTCAACGTCAAAGGCTTTCAGCATAACGAAGAAGTCCCGAGTTGATAGAGAGAAATGTCTTTTTCTCGATCAATTCGGGACTTTTTTATATGTGAAGAGTAATATAAAGAGCAGCTGAATGACCTCTTTTGTTGATTTAATATTCTAATAAAAATATCAGTTTCTTCCTCTTATATATTATGAAAGCTTGTAGAAAGCTATAACTGACCAGCTTCTACTTGAAGCACAATACGCTCAACAAGGCGGTCAGCTCCTTGTGGATCATAATTCTTTCGCAAACTACTGCCGAATGTCCAAGCAATAGCTTGATAGAAACCTGCACGCACTGGGCCTAAGAAAGCCTTGACAAGATCGTAGGAAGTAGAGTTACATTCACGGTCAACCAGCTTGATGAGCAGCTTACCCTGTGTGAAAGTAAGTTTCTTCATACGTGGTTTATACGTGTTCCATATGTCTTTCTCCACCCGCTTCATGTGTTCTGCACGTTCCTTTTTTGAAGGAATCGTCTCCAAGTATGCACCCGTCTCAAGGATAATCTGATGACATTCCTTGGCGATAGGCAGTACTTTCTTGATGTTATATACCAATCGGTAATAAGCAATCTCCTGTGATTTGTTCTTGAAATCTAAAGGAGGGAAAACGTAAACGTTGCTGGTTTTGACATACTGAATACTGTCATTGCCCACCTTCGTCTTACCAATGTGAACCATTGGAACGAATGTTGGCGAGTTCATGTCAACCACACGATCCTCGGGATTGATATGATCTTGTGCCATTGTGCTTACTGAAATAAGTAGCAAGGCAATCACTATAGAACATATTTTTTTGTCCATAATCAATCGCAAAAGTAACGATTATTTCCGAAGTGTGATTCGTTTTTGACGAATAATTTGCCTTTTTCAGTTGTAATTACGTGTCTATACAATGATTTCTTCTTACAAGTGGAGTGCAGATAATGTATGTGTTGCAGCTGACAAAGTGTAAGTTAGGGTTGATTTTTTCCTTAAATATTCCTCAGCAAGCTGACTTTGTGCCATTAAAGATTGTTAATGAGTGTTGTTTTGTTAAGTTTATATAATGCTGCTATCAGTATTTTTTCTTATTTTTGTCAAATCAACCTCGGACGAAAATACATAAAACATATATGATAACAGGCTTGGTTATAATTCAGTTGCTAATAGTTCTGGCACTCATCTTTATTGGTGCACGTGTTGGAGGTATTGGTCTTGGTATCTATGGAATGATAGGCGTATTCATTCTTGTGTATGGTTTTGGTTTGGCTCCAGGCTCAGCACCTATTGATGTGATGATGATTATTGTCGCTGTTATTACAGCAGCGTCAGCTCTTCAAGCCTCTGGTGGATTGGAATATCTGGTGGGTGTTGCAGCAAAGTTCCTGCAAAAGCATCCTGATCACATTACTTATTTCGGCCCTATAACCTGCTGGCTCTTCTGTGTTGTAGCAGGTACAGCCCACACTTCTTACTCTTTGATGCCGATTATTGCCGAAATAGCACAGACGAATAAGATTCGTCCTGAACGCCCATTGAGCCTTAGTGTGATAGCAGCTTCACTGGGAATCACGTGTAGTCCGGTAAGTGCTGCTACTGCAGCCCTTATCAGTCAGGATCTACTTGGCGCTAAGGGCATCGAGTTAGGTACAGTTTTGATGATCTGTATACCGACAGCGTTTATCTCAATCCTTGTTGCTGCCTTCGTGGAGAACCATATTGGGAAGGAACTTGAGGATGATCCAGAGTATAAACGGCGTGTGGCTGCGGGGCTTATCAATCCAGAGGCAGCGTGTGAAGAGGTCCAAAAGGCTGAAAACGAGCACGACCCGTCTGCCAAACATGCAGTATGGGCTTTCCTCTTTGGCGTAGCTTTGGTTATTCTCTTTGGCTTCTTGCCTCAACTTCGACCTGAGGGTGTGTCGATGAGTCAGACTATTGAGATGATAATGATGTCCGATGCCGCTTTGATTCTGCTCGTTGGTAAGGGTAAAGTGGGAGATGCTGTCAATGGAAACATATTCAAAGCAGGAATGAATGCTGTCGTTGCCATCTTCGGTATAGCATGGATGGGTAATACTTTCTATGTTGGTAATGAGAAGATTCTTGATGCAGCACTGTCTTCAATGATCTCTTCTACACCTATTCTCTTCGCTGTTGCCCTCTTCTTATTGAGCATCATGCTCTTCTCACAGGCTGCTACAGTAACTACACTCTATCCTGTTGGCATCGCTTTGGGTATCAATCCGCTTTTACTCATTGCTATGTTCCCAGCTTGTAATGGCTATTTCTTCCTTCCAAACTATCCGACGGAGGTGGCAGCCATTGATTTTGACCGTACAGGAACGACACGTGTTGGTAAGTATGTCATCAATCATAGTTTCCAGATACCTGGTTTCATCACCACTATAGTGTCTATTTTGCTGGGAGTATTGATGGTTCAATTCTTCCGTTGAAATCACTGTTTTACGGTACTACATGGGGCTTCAAAGCCTTAGGTCAATGATAAAATAGGAAATGTTTAACTTATAAATACGAATTCTTATGAGAATCCTTAAAATCACATTTGTGACAGTTTTGGCATTGGTTATGTCTACTGTCGTATACGCACAGAAGCCAAAGATTCGCATTATTGCCACAGGTGGAACCATTGCGGGCGTCTCTGCATCAGCTACAAGTTCTGCTTATGGGGCAGGACAGGTAGGCGTTCAGACCCTCATTGATGCTGTTCCACAGATTAAGGACATTGCTGACGTGTCAGGCGAACAGCTTGTTAACATTGGAAGTCAGGACATGAATGATGAAGTTTGGCTGAAATTGGCTAAGCGTATCAATGATCTTCTGAACAAAGAGGGCTATGATGGCGTTCTTATTACGCATGGAACGGATACTATGGAAGAGACAGCTTATTTCCTTTCTCTTACTGTTCATACGGATAAACCAGTAGTGATGGTAGGTTCAATGCGCCCTTCTACAGCCATTAGTGCCGATGGTCCAGCTAACCTTTATAATGGTATCTGTACCTTAGTAGACCCTTCTTCAAAGGGACATGGCGTAATGGTTTGTATGAACAATGAGCTTTTTGAGGCTAAGTCAGTCATCAAAACCCATACAACTGACGTCTCTACCTTCAAAGGAGGGCTCTATGGTGAGATGGGATATGTGTACAATGGTAAGCCATACTTCCTCCATAAGCCAGTTGCTAAGCAAGGTCTTACCTCTGAATTCAATGTTGATAACCTCACAAGTCTGCCAAAAGTTGGCATTGTTTATGGTTATGCAAACTGTTCTCCACTGCCAATCCAGGCTTTCGTAAATGCTAAGTTTGATGGAATTGTCCTCGCTGGAGTAGGTGATGGTAACTTCTATAAGGACGTGTTCGACGTTGCTTTGAAGGCACAGAACAGTGGTATACAGATTGTTCGGTCAAGTCGTGTACCCTTTGGTCCTACTAATCTCAACGGTGAAGTGGATGATGCGAAGTATCATTTTGTAGCATCTTTGAACCTCAACCCACAGAAAGCGCGTGTTCTTCTCATGCTTGCTTTGACAAAAACCAAGGACTGGCAGAAGATACAACAGTACTTCAACGAGTACTAAACTTAAGGTGTTAACGGGTAGGGATGGGTGTCGGAAGGCGTCTGTCCCCACTGTATACACCTCAACAAACCTTTTTATGGCATTTAAAATGGTAGTACTTACCATATTTATTAATAATAACTGAAAACCAAACTAATATGAAAAAGACTCTACTACTAACCAGTTTCCTGGCTCTCTCATTAGGAGTCTCAGCACAGGACAACCATGGCTATGGAGCCAATGACGCCAAATTCAAGTCTCTTGCAGAGGAAGTTGCAAAGCTACAGAAGCACAATGACATGTTCAATGTCTACTTTAACTATGCTGCAAGTGCACAAGTTCAGTCGGATGCAGACCACAAATGGAGTACAAACTTTGAGAATAAACAGCTTCGTTTGGAGATTAAAGGTAACCTGACAGATAAGCTTTACTATCGTTTCCGTCACCGTCTTAATAAGTCAAATGCAGCTAAGAGTGGAGACAACTTTGCTAAAGCGACGGATATTATGATGGTAGGTTATAAGTTCTCAGATAAGTTTAAGCTCGAAGGTGGTAAGATGTGCCAGACCTGGGGAGGCTTTGAGTTTGATGAAAACCCTATGTATATCTATGAATTCTCCGATATGGTAGGAACCATGGATAACTATATGGCAGGTGTGGCAGCTACTATTAAGCCTGTACCAACACAGGAATTTGTCTTTGAAGTGACAAACTCTCATAACGAGAAGTTCGGTGAAGTATATGGTAATGGCTCGGTAGCTGTTGAGGGGAATGCGACAAGTTCCCGTCCTTTGGAGGCTTCACGCAATCCGCTAACCTATATTGTTAACTGGAATGGTAGCTTCTTTGGCAATAAATTACAGACCCGTTGGTCATGGGGATTACAAGGAGAAGCACGTCATAAGTACAGTCGTTTGCTCTTCCTTGGTCAGCAGTTGAACCTTTCAAAGCTACAGATTTATTTCGATTATATGGGTGAATTTGATGGCCTCGATCGGTTAGGTATTGTGTCAAATGAGCTTTCTGGACTCGTCTCAGCTCCTTCTTTAGCTAACGTATGGATGAGTGATGTGCATTACAACTCATTCGTTACGAAGCTCAACTGGCAGTTTGCACCACAATGGAACCTTATGTTGAAGGGTATGTATGAGACTGCCAGCGCCACAAAGGTTGAGCAATTCAAGAACTATCGTGAGAGTTATGGCTACGTAGGGAGCGTTGAATACTATCCTGTTAAGAGCCAGGATCTCCGTGTTTTCCTTGCTTATATAGGTCGAAAGGTTAGTTATACAGCTAAGAGCGGACTTGATAAGTACAATACAAACCGTATCGAGTTGGGTATCAAGTATAGAATAAAGGCGTATTAATGATCCTGAAATAAGATAATAACAAATACACACAATCATTAAATTTAAAGTTATGGAAGAAAAGAAATTCCGTGTAGAGAGTGATCTCTTAGGTGAGTTGAAAGTGCCAGAGGAGGCATATTACGGTGTACAAACGCAACGTGCGATTAACAATTATCACATCTCACGCAAGCGAATGTGCGACTATCCTGATTATGTTATCGCTGTTGCTTATGTTAAGTTGGCTGCTGTTGAGACTAATCATGCCCTTGGTCAGATTGATGACAAGATAGCTGACGCCATTGCACAGGCTTGTCGCGAGATTATTGGAGGTAAGTTACACGAGAACTTTGTTACTGATATGGTACAAGGTGGTGCTGGTACATCTGTTAATATGAATGCCAATGAGGTTATTGCTAACCGTGCTTTGGAGATACTTGGCCATAAGAAAGGTGAATATCAGTACTGTTATCCTAATGACCACGTGAACTGTGGACAGTCAACCAACGATGTTTACCCAACAACAATACGCCTTGCTCTTATCCGTATGAACAGGAATCTTATTGTTTCTTTGAGTGCATTGATTGCTGCTTTCCGCAAGAAAGGTGAGGAGTTCAAGCATGTTATCAAGATGGGACGTACCCAGTTGCAGGATGCAGTGCCAATGACAAGTGGTCAGGAGTTCAATGCTTTTGCCAATACGTTGGAAGAAGAGATTGCAAACCTCAACCGTAATGCTGCTCTTTTACACGAGATCAATATGGGTGGAACAGCCATTGGAACTGGTTTGAATGCAGCTCCGGGCTTCCCAAAGGTATGTGCTGAGAGACTTACTGAGCTTACTGGTATGGAATTCGTTGCTGGAGCCGACCTCGTTGAGGCTACTCCTGACACGGGTGCATACGTTAGTTACTCAAGTGCTTTGAAGCGTTTGGCTGTTAAACTGTCTAAGATTTGTAACGACTTGCGCCTCTTGGCTTCTGGTCCTCGTTGTGGTTTGAATGAAATCAACCTTCCTCCAATGGCTCCAGGGTCAAGTATCATGCCGGGTAAGGTGAACCCTGTCATCCCAGAGGTAACCAATCAGACCTGCTTTAAGGTTATTGGTAACGACACAACTGTTATGATTGCTGCCGAAGCAGGTCAGCTTCAGTTGAACGTTATGGAGCCAATCATCACAGAATGTCTTATTGAAGACCTCACATGGTTGCCTAATGCTATGGACACTCTGCGTGAGAAGTGTATCGATGGCATCACTGTTAACAAGGAGCGTTGCCTTGAAATGGTGAAACATTCAATTGGTATTGTGACAGCTTTGAACCCATATATTGGTTATAAGAACAGTACCAAGATTGCCAAAGAGGCTCTTGAGACTGGTGGTTCTGTATATGATCTCGTGCTTGAGAAGAAGATTTTGACGAAGGAAAAGCTTGATGCTATCCTGAATCCAGAGCACATGCTCGACTCAACTGATATGGTTAAGTAATACTGAAAAGTATTCTTCATGATAAGGGACACCGCTTCGGTGTCCCTTTTTTAGGCATGTAATATCCCCGAAAGGCGTATATACCGCCTCAAAAAAGCAGAGATTCCGTGGTAGAATATTACTTTACAAATTAAAATAGCCAATAACATGAAATGCAACTCTAAACCGATTATTTTTGGATTTGTAACGTTCAGATAATCAAGAGTTTACAAATCGTGTTGTAAAAGACGCCCTTTTACATTGCAAAAGGGCGTCTTTTACACATCAAAAGGGCACCTTTTACCATGCAAAAGGGCATCTTTTACATTGCAAAAGAGCACCTTTTATTTTGCAGTTATGAATAGTCTTTACAATAAAGGTGCGTATATGGGTAATTCTCTATTAGTCAGGCTGCTACTATTGGTGCGTTATTCACCTTCCAACCTCTCTCTTCTGCCTCTGCTACCATATGTTTAAAAAAGATTAAATAGTGTATTTGATGATTTGAGGTTTGCATTATTATATATAAATTTGCAACGGTTCACAGAATTGCGGGCGATATAAATTAACCTCAAAAAGCCACTTAATTTGCCCAGAGAACCAATGAAACGAACTAAAGAAACGAAATTTTTATACCTAAACTTATTATTTGATTATGATTAGAACAGAGTATGTTAAGCCCATGGCAGAGGTCATAAGCCTCTACACCGATGAGCTTTTGGAGGGTGGTTTCCACGCAAGGAGTGGTATCAATGGGCACTTAGATCCAGGAAATGACGAACCAGACCCTGAAGATAATACGGCAGGAATAGACGATCAAGACCCTTAACGAACCAATTTTACTAAGATTTTATAACCAAAGAGGAGCTCATTTTCTCTTTTAAAAAGACTTTCTTACAACTTTTTCTTTATGAAACAATTATTCTATTCATGCCTTGCAATATGTGCATTACTATTTGCAAGCTGTGCAGATAAGGACATTGTAGACAACATAAATGGTGAAGACAACCAGCCAGGTATTACTGTTTCGATGGCAATGGAAGGCAATATGCAAGCCGACAAACCCGCTCTTACAAGTAGAGCAGACCCTCCAAACAACGCCATTGGATACGAAACAGACGACAACACTGGCTTTCCTACTCCCGTAGGTATATACAATAAGGGTACAAACGAGGGCACAGAGCTTGCCAACGGTACCAAAGTGCCAGTGCTATTGATATTTAAAAGCACCGACACAACACAGCCTGTAACAAAGGTTATTACCAAATGGACCTACGCAAAAGGGGGAAATTTAACGCTCGAACCAACCGAAACGTTCGAGATGAAGGCGGGTACCGACCTTAGTAAAGGTACATGGTTTGTGTGCGGAATACTGGGTGGAGAGCCTCTTCCTGGTGCTAATCAGGTGAAATTTAATGGTTTTGTGGAAGGACATGTGGCACGAGATGTTGCCGGAAACAAGGTTAAATGGGGCGCAAACATACCGTACGTGTTCAGCTGGCGTAAGTTAGAAACCAATCAAGCCAATAAAACTATTAAGGCAAAAGACCCTGTTCGCTTTAAGCAGTTCGGAACAATTGTTCGACTAAAGGTTACTAACAAAACCGGATTTGGCTTTAAATACAATGGCGTTCGCATAATAACAAGCAACATTTTGTGCGGTCAGTTCGACTTAAAAGTATTTGATGAGGTTCCAACAACCGACTTAATTGACACGAAAGATACCAATATTGCATCGGCAACATCTACCTCTTTCCAAGATGCTTTCAAGGCTTTTAAGTTCTATCAACGCCCATTAACCGACAATGCAATGATAGGATCAGATGGTCTTATTGCCAAAAAACACTTCCGTATTAAGGGCGAATACATTGCAAACTATGCTGAAGAGAAGGCTAATAATGCTAAGGCTGATAACGATTTAAGTAAGAAATTCAATACAGCACTTACTTATTACGACCACACTTTCCTAAAAGATGCAACGGGAAACAACTTCGATAATGTTCCAAATAATAGCGAAGCACCCAGCTACATATATGTTTGGATGGCTCCACAAACACAAGCTGTGAAGCTGTATAGTGATAATATGGAATCTGCAACAAGCACTAATTACACCGTAAACCGTGTTGCTAAAACACAGTTCCTACTGATGGCTGTGCCTACAGAGACCAGTTCGGCTACTAAAGTTGTGCCTTCGTCCATTAATATGATACCTGCTTACGGTTCGTTAAAACCTTATACATCGGGTGCTAACTATCCGGCAAGGGGCAGTGTGGTATACAAATTCCCACCATTAAGCTACATTGCAAAGCACGATAACTTTGGTACTGATGCCGAATTGTCGGTTGATAACGATTATAATGTGGCTAATACAAAACGCTATACTTACCAAGAATATGCTGCAAACACAGAAAAGATAACCGACAAACTGGCTTCTATACCGTCTGGATATATGTTTGCTGGCAACGAATACTGGCGTAGCATCATTGCACAATACTATGGTTTTGCAGGCTTCCGTAATGCTGGTGCAACCTATAAGTATTCTGTCGGTATTGTTTCTCCTGCTAAATTACCGGGTTGGAGCACCACTAAACTCGTGTTCCATTCCTATTCTAAGGGTGTGAAAGATAGCAACGGCAAACTTATTGCCTATATGATTGGTATGTCGAAAAAGCCCGATTACATTACCAATAGCGGAGAAGGACAGCTTTATATGGGGCATGTAACAGCTTCTCCAACACGAGTTAGCGCAGGACTTGACGGCAATCCAACATGGATAGACAATAATAACTATCGCTATACCATACGCTACGAAGATGTAAACGGGGCAGCTGTGCTCACCCAACGCTACCTTGGTCCACGCTTTGTACTAGATATGGACGACATAGATACGGAGGATTTCTGGGCTGATCCAAGTAATGGTACCACCTATCCAACCGATACTAAGCGCATATTTCCATACGCAGGAGTGAATAGTGCTGCAGAAGCTGGTAACCAAACGTTCTGGTATTACGACACATCAACCTTAGGAAAGTGTACACAATATTGGACTCCTGACAATACAACAACCACTGGAAGATATACTCCACAGAACTCTGATGGTACGGGAGCAATGCTCGGATTGGGTGGCGTTCGACCTAAACAGGCGGTTGCTTTCATGGGTTCGCAGGGCGGAAATGAGACTTGTGGTTTCTTCCAACACTATCTTTACATAAACGTTCCTACGACTGGTAATGTAGCACAAGGCGCAAAAGATGATCCAAGATTTAAACTTAACTTCATTATGAGTGCCCCTGTACGTCTTTGGAGGACCTCTCCTTACGATAATTAGTACACAAACAGAAAGGCTAATATTATTTTCTCTATAAAAATTCATGCATCTGTAATGCCTGTAAAAGGGTGTTGCAGATGCTTTTTTTACGTCAGTTCTTTGTCATATGACGCCATTTTCCTATCTTTGCAAGCATGAGAATACCAATAACATTGGGTGATAAGCGGATTGAAGAACTTGATTTCCTCAAGTGTGTTTTCATCATTCTGATGATAGCCTTCCACCTTATATATATAGGCAACACCTATCCTGTAGCCAAACAATTGGTTTATACCTTCCACATGCCAGGCTTTCTCTTAGTGTCAGGTTATCTTTTTAATGTTCGGAAGTCGTGGAGTAGGGTGGGACATACGCTGCTTTGGATTCTGATACCTTATGCTGTGATGGAGATAGGTTACACTGTGATGGCATCACTGTTGCCTATTCGTGAGCACATTGACCATCTCTCTGTAGGGCTATTACTGAACAAGATCTTCTTACATCCTATCGGTCCGTACTGGTATCTGCACACATTGATACTCTGCGGGGCAAGCTATTATATCTGTTTCTGCGTCCCTCGGTTACCTTGGCAAGGGAAAGCAGCTTTGTTGGCAGTGCTCCTTGGGGTACTTTCCTTGGGTTGTGGACTCCTTTCATGGGCTAATGCCGCTTACTTCTTTGTGGGTGTTCTCATTCGTCAAAGCGTGGTCGACTTCCGTAAAGCCTTCCCTGCTCGGTGGTGGGTTATCATTCCTTTGGTGGCATTATGCCTGGATAATAGCCATTATGATCGTGCTTCCTTTGCAGGAGCAAGCATCGTATACCTCGTTATCAGTCTGCTGATGTGGCTTTTTCACTTTCCTTTTTATTCCCCGTTACGCCGTCTTTTGCTTTTCATTGGGCGTAACACACTTCCTCTGTTGCTCTTTTCACCTCTTTTCACCATGCTTGCTAAGAGTTATCAGGCATTTCTTCTGCAACTTGATTCTACGGGAATGCTTTTCCTCGTCATCAGTGTTTCGCTTGCCGTTGCAGGCTCTTTTGCTATCACTTGGCTGATGGATAGACTGCATCTCTCGCCATTCTTCTTCGGGAAAGATCAGCAACTGACTAATTTCTGATGCACATACCAATGTCCATTGGTGATTTATAAGAAAGAGAAAGAGCAATATCTTAGGTTAAGTTAGGTGTTTTCTTTAGGCAGAAATCTTGATTTATACCTTATTCTAAACGATAAAAAACAATGTTTTTGTACTCCTAATTAACTGGTCTTACATGTTTTTGTTCGTCTGTTTTCTTTGTTATTTTGTCATAAAATCAATTGATAAGCGACATTTTTCACAAAAATATTCTATAGTAAAAACTATATGTAACATGCTGTGATATAGTTTTTATGCGTTATAGTTGATGAAGTACGTTTTAAAAAATCAACATAATGTTTGGAGATATTAAAAAAATAAAATACCTTTGACCCCAATAAGAATCTAAAGCCTATAACAATCGTAACGATGTTATGCCTTAACGAACAAGAAAAAACCGAAGACAGAACTATCACTTACGAACCATGACAGGGCCATTGATAGAAGCCATAGAGAACAAAGAATAATAATAAGAACCTAAATATATAACTAATTTAAAAAGATCTAATCCCTCATGAGCAGGAAATCGTTTATGAAGAAGACCGTGGCGATAGCCATTGGTTTGATGTGTTCAATGAGTTCTTTTGCCCAATCAACGGTGCAAGGAAACGTGAAGGATGCGTCGGGTGAACCATTGATTGGGGCGACCATCCAAGTGAAAGGTGAACAAGGTGGTACCGTAACGGACCTTGATGGTAATTACAAACTTACGAATGTGAAGCCTGGTGCTACACTTGTGTTCTCTTACATTGGCTATAGCAACAAGGAAGTTGTCGTAGGTAATCAATCAAACATTAATGTTAGTCTCAGTCAAGACAACAAACAATTGGATGAAGTTGTTGTCGTTGGTTATGCCGTTGGTACTAAACGTACGGTCTCAGGTGCGGTTGAACGCGTGGGAAAGGAAGGCATGAACAAGGGAGTTGTTACCAGTGCAGCAGATGCTTTGAAGGGTAAAGTGACTGGTGTAGTCATCAGTCAGAATGGTGGTGACCCTATGGGAGCAACGAATATCCGCGTTCGTGGTACCTCATCTCTCTCTGGTGGTAATGATCCTTTGGTGATTATTGACGGCGTTTTTAGTGACATGACAATGTTCAATGCCCTTCAGCCAAATGATATTGAGAGCATGACAATCCTGAAAGATGCGTCAGAGACGGCTCAGTATGGTTCACGTGGTGCAGCCGGAGTTATTGTTGTGACAACTACAAAAGGTAAGAATGGTTTCGCTAACATCTCTTATAATGGTACTGTTGGTGTGAACAGCGTATTCAAAAATCTGAAGATGTTGGGTGCAGATGCCTATCGTAAGACTGCTACCAACATGGGTATAGCCTTTACTGACCTTGGTGGTAACACCAATTGGTTTGACGAAATAGAACGCTCTGCTGGTCTTACGCAAAGCCATAATGTTGCTTTCTCATCTGGTAACGACCATGGTAACTATCGTGCAAGCCTTGGTTTCATACAGCGTCAGGGTGCTTTGAAGAACTCTGATATGAAGAATTACACCGTAAAACTTGATGCTACACAGTACGCTTTCAACAAAAAACTGAAGTTGGAGCTTGGTGTTCTTGGTAGTGAAAGAGACGGTAAGATGCAGTATGACCCACAGAAGATGTTCTATTCTGCAGCTGCTTACAATCCAACTTACCCAACATATAAGAACGTAACGACTGGTGAATGGGACGAAGACAAGCTGGCTAATGAGATTTATAACCCACTTGGACAGCTTGAAGTGAAGGATCGCTTTGACGTAGGGTCGCTGAATGCACATGGAAAGGCTACATGGACTATTGCTGATGGACTCTTCTTGAGTGCCTTTGGTAGTTATACCCGATTGAATCTGGACCACAAACGTTACGTTCCTAACGACATCCAGCAGGGTCGTATCAATGGTAATGGATGGGCATATATCCATAATATGAAGCGTACAGACATCATGGGCAACCTCCAACTAACCTATACAAAGGACTTTGGAGAGCATCATATCGATGCTTTAGCCTTGATGGAAGGCCAGCGTTATAAGACTTTCTGGAATTCAGGACAGTCCTTTAAGTTCGATACAAACTACTTCGGTTATAACAATATGAAGTCTGGAGCGAATGTTTCTTGGGGAGATGTTGAATCAGAAGCATCTGAATATACCTTGAGTTCATACATGGCTCGCTTGAATTATATGTATGGTAACCGCTATATAGCTACGGTTAACCTCCGTACAGATGGTTCTTCAAAGTTGGGTCAAGGCCATAAATGGGGTTGGTTCCCATCAGCTTCTGTTGCATGGGTAGTATCTCAAGAAGCGTTTATGAAGAACATTCGCTGGATTGATAACCTGAAAGTGCGCCTCGGTTATGGTGTTACTGGTAATCAGGATGTCATCGCTCCTTATAATTCTTTGGCTCTTTATGCACCTAATGGAGTGACACTTGTCAATGGTTCCAACACTACTACCTATGCTATTCAGAGTAATGACAACCCTGATTTGAAGTGGGAAGTAAAGCATACCTTCGATGTTGGTGTTGATTTCTCTGCTTTCCAGAGCCGTTTGAATGTTACTTTGGACTGGTACACTTCAAAGACAAAGGATCTTCTTTATACTTATACTGTTCCTGTTCCACCATTTACTTACAACACTTTGTTGGCTAATATGGGACAGATGACCAACTCTGGTTTTGAGATTGGTGTACGTGGTGATATCATTCGTACAAAGGATTTCACCTTCAACTCAGGTCTTAACCTCAGTTTTCAGCAGAATAAGCTGAACACTTTGAGTGGTACTTACAAGGGACAGGCGCTGACAACGAGTGAACATATTGCTGTTGCAAATATCAATGCGGCTGGTTTAACGCAAAATACGGGCGTTACTTATCTTATCGAAGGTCAGCCAATAGGTGTCTTTTATCTGCCTCATTGCGAAGGGATTAATGCTAATGGACAGTATATAATTACAGATTTGGATAAGAATGGTACAATTGATACGGGTGATTCTGGCGACCGTTACGTATGTGGACAGGCTATTCCTAAGGCTTATTTAGGCTGGGATTTCACCTTTAAATATAAGAATTGGGACCTTGCAATGCAGTTTAATGGTGCCTTTGGACATAAGATCTACAACGGTACTGGCATGACTTACAGCAACATGAACAACTTCCCAACCTATAATGTATTGGCAGATGCACCAGAAAAGGGTATCAAGGATATCCAAATCTCTGATTACTGGTTGGAGAAAGGTGACTATGTGAACTTCGAGTATATCACACTTGGGTATACATTTAACAAGAAACAACTCAAGGCTGATTGGATTCAGAGTATTCATCTTGGGCTTGCAGTCAACAATGTATGTACTATTACAGGATACAAAGGCTTGACTCCAATGATCAATTCTGCTTCACTTGTTCGCGTTGATGAGGGTCGTACGACTTACGGAACACTTGGTGTTGATGACAAACGACTGTTCCCACTGACACGTACCTTCTCTTTTAATGTTGCAGTTAATTTCTAATTATCAAAAGGAAAACAGTTATGAAGAAATATATTTTTAGTGTAGTATTCCTTTCCACAGCACTCCTTACAAGCTGTTCGTTGGATGAAACACCACAAAGTAAGTTTAAAGAAAGTGAAGCTTTTGCCAACTCTACACTTACCTATGTGAACTCTGTTGCTAAGGTTTATTCGGAGATTGGTGATGGAATATATGGTGGTACGGATGCGATCCACTGTCTGCAGGAGTTTACTTCAGATGAAGCTATCCTTCCAGGAAGGCAGGGTGACTGGGTAGATGGTGGTAAATGGCAGAACTTCTTCCTGCATAATTTCGCATCATCTGTGGATACTTACAATAACAACTGGAAGAATATCTATAAGATTATCGGGCAGTGTAATGGGTCAATAGACCAGTTGACACCACTGCTTACTGACCATCCAGACTATAAAGCATACGTGTCTGAGTTGCGTGCATTGCGTGCTATCTACTATTATTATGCTATGGACTTGTTTGGACAGGTACCTGTTGTAACCTCTTCCACACAGAGTATCAAGGATGTTAAGCAGAGTAACCGCTCAGAAGTGTTTGACTTTGTAGTGAAAGAACTCACGGAAGTGTTGCCAGAACTTGCTCCTGATCAGAGTCAGAAGACTGGTAAATACTATGGACGTATCACCCAACCTATAGCTTACATGTGTCTTGCAAAGTGTGCTTTGAATGCTCCTGTCTATAAAACGGATGCAACAGCCATTGATAGCTATAAGGCTTTCGTTGGTGATGATAAGTCAAAAGCCTGCAAAGCGAGCGAAACTCTTGGCGCAAATGTTACTGCAATGGGTAAAAATATCATGATGACTGTTGACGGAACATCACGTAATTGCTGGGAAACAGTTAAGTATTGCGTTGACAAGATCGCTGGTTTAGGTTATTCACTATCTCCTAATTATGCAGATAACTTCGTTACTCAGAACCAGAACTCCAACGAAAACATCTTTGTTCGGCCCAATGACGACAAGACTTATAAGATTACTGACTACAATCTTATCCGCTCTGTACACTATAATCATGCCAGTGCAGCTGGCTTCAATGGGTGGAATGGTGCATGTGGTACGGTTCAAGCCATGAAGGTTATGGGTTATAAGGAGAGCGATGAAGACCCACGTCTGCGTCTGAACTACTGGGTTGAGCAGGAATACACCCAGCAGACTGGTAAGATTGTTGATGATGGAGTAGGTGGTCCACTTACTTATAAGCCATTGGCAGTAAAGGTTGACTTCGATAATAATGCTGATAAGCATGACGTTAAGTGTGCTGGTGCACGTTTTAAGAAGTATGAATACGATCCAACAGCAGCCGCACAGGGACAGTATAACAATGACCTTGTTATCTGGCGTTACGGTGATGCCGTGTTGATGAAGGCTGAAGCAGAGTATCGATTAGGTAATACTGCAGACGCCCTAACACTTGTCAATCAGATTCGTAGTCGTGCACATGCAACTGCACGTACGTCACTTACCCTCAATGATATCCTCAATGAGCGTATGATAGAGCTGGCTTGGGAAGGCGTTCGTAGACAAGATCAGATTCGTTTCTGCACCTTTACACAGCCAACAGCTGACCGTTATCCTAATGTTTGGCATAATGCTTCAGCTGGTGATTACAATGATGATACTCAAGGTTATACCTGTGTTTACCCTATTCCTTACGAAGTGTTGAACCTAAATAGGAATCTTCATCAGAATCCAGGTTACACTAAGTAGGTAGTTTACTCTCTGATTTTTTTGGTCGGAATGCCTTATGCATTCCGACTTTTTTTATGTTTATGAGCCTTGTATGGGCGTGTGTTCTCTTCAAAGATATTCCTTGTTACTGTCTTCTTTTCAGATTATAATATGTACTTTTGCAGTAAAGAATATTACTAACGTGAGTATATATGGTATCTATTGTACCTATAACCAGAGGGAAGTGCGTCTTTCTTATGGGAATTAAAAACTTAAAACGATGAAAAAACAACTTCTAACTATGGCACTTGCATGTGCTATGACGATGTCAGCATCAGCTCAGATGGGGACTAATCCGAAGTGGCTTGGTGATGCAATCTTCTATCAGATTTATCCATCTTCCTATATGGATACAGATGGAAATGGTATAGGTGACCTGCCTGGTATCACCCAAAAGCTTGATTATATCAAGTCACTTGGCGTCAATGCGATATGGTTGAACCCTGTCTTTGAGTCTGGTTGGTTTGATGGTGGCTATGATGTGATAGACTTTTATAAGATAGATCCACGCTTTGGAACCAATACTGACATGGTGAACCTTGTCAAAGAAGCACACAAAAGGGGCATAAAGGTATGTCTCGACTTGGTTGCTGGCCATACAAGTACAAAGTGTCCATGGTTCAAGGAGAGTGCCAATGGTGATAGGAACAGTCGTTATTCAGATTATTTTATTTGGACGGACAGCATCTCAGAAGGGGACAAGAAGGAGATTGCCGAACGTCATAAAGAAGCCAATCCAGCCTCAAGTACCCGTGGACGTTACGTAGAGATGAATGCAAAGCGTGGTAAATATTATGAGAAGAACTTCTTTGAATGTCAGCCAGCACTAAACTATGGCTTTGCAAAGCCCGACCCTAACCAGCCTTGGGAGCAACCTGTGACAGCTCCAGGACCACAGGCAGTACGTCGGGAGATGCGCAATATCATGGCTTTCTGGTTTGATAAAGGTGTAGATGGCTTCCGTGTAGACATGGCATCATCCCTTGTTAAGAATGACTGGGGTAAGAAAGAGGTGTCAAAGCTATGGAATGAGATGCGTGAATGGAAGGATGAGAACTATCCAGAGTGCGTGTTAATCTCTGAATGGAGCGATCCTGCAGTGGCTATTCCAGCAGGTTTTAATATTGACTTCATGATTCATTTCGGGATAAAAGGTTATCCTTCACTCTTCTTCGACCGTAATACACCGTGGGGTAAGCCATGGCCAGGACAGGATATATCAAAGGATTACAAGTTCTGTTACTTCGATAAGGCTGGTAAAGGTGAGGTAAAGGAGTTCGTTGATAACTTCTCTGAAGTCTATAATGCTACGAAGGATCTTGGTTATATAGCTATTCCGTCTGCCAATCATGACTATCAGCGTCCGAATATCGGTACACGTAACACCCCCGATCAGCTGAAAGTGGCTATGACTTTCTTCCTGACAATGCCAGGAGTACCATTCATTTATTATGGAGATGAGATCGGTATGAAGTATCAGATGGACCTGCCAAGCAAGGAAGGAAGTAACGAACGTGCCGGTACCCGTACGCCAATGCAATGGACATCAGGTCCTACTGCTGGCTTCTCTACCTGTAATCCGTCTCAGCTTTACTTCCCTGTAGATACTGAAAAGGGTAAGTTGACTGTTGAGGCACAACAGAATGACCCACATTCTCTGCTGAACTACACCCGTGAACTCACCCGTTTACGTCATTCACAACCTGCTTTGCGCGGTAATGGCGACTGGACTTTGGTGAGCAAAGAGTCCCAACCTTATCCTATGGTGTACAAACGTACGTCAGGAGGTGAGACCGTTGTTGTCGCAATCAACCCCAGTGACAAGAAAGTATCTGCCAATATTGTGCATCTTGGTAAAGCAAAGTCATTGATAATGACGGGTAAGGCAAGTTACAAAACTGGTAAGACGGAAGATGCTGTTGAACTCAATGGAATCTCAGCAGCAGTATTTAAGATAGCTGAATAAGGACCGACTACCCATAAAAAGGAAAAGGACGCACGAGTAAGTGCGTCCTTTTTCTATGTCTGTATCAGAACTTCTTAGTCTTGAACCATGTTCTTTTCCGTGCTCACTACTTGGTGTCCTGATGTTTTTTCAATGTGTTCTGCTTGATACTGTCAGCTCTAAGTTCCATCTGTGTCTCCCTATAGGCTTTTAATATCGGGTCCTCCTTTTCTCCTATCTTATCCATTTTCTTGAACACTTCACGCAGTTGTGCGACGTGTCTCTTATCCCTCCGATAACGTTTATCGAGCATTACGCCTAAGTCGAAACCTCCAAGAACTGCGCGTGGGCGCTTCTCCAGGATGTCACGTTTCGGCATTTTCTCTAATAAGGCACGCCCATCAACCATCTGTTTCCCCACGACAACCACCTCGTCAAGATAGTGTTCAGCAGGGAAAAGGAAGACAGTGTCACGAAGAACCTCCTCACGCAAGAGTTTCTCAGGGGCATAACCCTTCTTCTTGAAGCTTGCTGTCTGGAACGAATCAGGCAACTGAATGAGTCCTTCCCAAGTAGTCATCCCCACTCGTTTGCCGTCTGCCATGACCAGCACATCCCGTATTGGAAAGTGGGATGCACCGTCGCACACCAATACTTGCTGGGCATGTAAAGGCGCGAATTGTAGCATCAGCCACAGGAAAGATATAGCAATACGTACGTTCATAGTGAGCTGTTCTTTGCGACAAATTTACATAAAACTTTCCTTATACTCTTCCTTCTGTTTCTTTTTTTATGTTGTTTGAATAGCGTTCTAATATTGTTTAAGATAGTATTGCTCATGCTTCACACTGCAGATACTCTGCTTTTGTATCTCTTTTGTATGTGTTTTATGTTTGTGAAGTGCGTGCTTTAGAATGGTTTTCTATGCTTCTTATTTAATTACCTAAGCGTGATAAAGTATTATCTAAGTTTGATAAAGTATTATCTAAGCGTGATAATTAATTATCTAAGCGTGATAATAGGAAATAGTACGGGTAAAACAAAAACAAATCCTATAGGAAACGGAAGCGAATCCTATAGGAATTGATGATGAAACGTGTATAAAATTGATTGCGAAATCAGTGTTCTATCTTGCACGCATAGCATTAAGTACAGCGAGAACCATCACGCCGACATCGGCAAAGACAGCCCATCCCATGTTTGCAAAGCCAACGGTTGCGAGGAGTAGGACCGCCACTTTGATGCCGATAGCAAACCAAGCATTCTCTTTTGCAATGAAGATTGTACGGCGAGAAAGACGGATGGCAAGGGCAATCTTCGATGGTTTGTCGTCCATCAGTACTACGTCAGCAGCTTCAATGGCAGCATCACTGCCCAAAGCACCCATTGCTATGCCTACGTCAGCACGTGCTAATACGGGAGCATCGTTGATACCATCGCCGACAAAAGCCAGAGATGTACCGGTCTGCTTATCCTTTAATAGTCGTTCTACGTGGCTTACCTTATCAGCAGGGAGTAGTTCGGCATGATATTCCGTGACGCCCGTTTGCTCAGCAACTTGTCGTGCTGCCTCATCCCGATCACCAGTAAGCATGACGGTTCTTTGTACCCCCAGACGCTTCAACTGTTCGATGGCTTTACGTGCATCATCCTTCAGTTGGTCGGCAATGAGTATGTGTCCAGCGTATTGTCCGTCGATAGCTACATGCACTGTAGTACCCGTATGGTGTACACAAAGCTTACATGCATGAGGCTTGATGCCGAGTGTTGCCATCATTTTGTCGTTCCCCACACTGACAGTCTTCCCATTGATAACAGCCGTGATACCCTGTCCTGCAATCTCCTTGGTGTCAGTTACCACGCAACTGTCAGCCTCATTGGGATACGCATTGCGTAAGGCGACGGCGATAGGGTGCGTAGAGAAGCGTTCCACATGGGCTGCCAAATGGAGCAGTTCCTTCTCGTCAATCGTTTCAGGGTGCACCGCTTCCACTTCAAAAGAGCCATGTGTGAGTGTTCCAGTCTTGTCGAATACCACCGTAGAGAGCTTTGCCAGTGCATCCATGTGGTTACCTCCTTTGATGAGAATACCCTTGTGAGATGCTCCACCGATACCTGCAAAGAAGGTCAATGGGATAGAAATGACCAGTGCACAAGGACAACTTACAACCAGGAAGGTTAGTGCCCGATAGAGCCAAGTGCTGAAGGCTGTGGCATAATTGTCGTAAAAGAAAGGAGGGATGATGGCTAAGGCAAGTGCTGCTATTACCACAATAGGAGTATAAACACGGGCAAAACGCCGTATGAGTGACTCACTCTTCGACTTGTTTTCACTTGCATTCTCAACAAGTTGTATAATCTTTGATGCGGTAGAGTCGTTGAAAGCCTTTGTTACTTTCACCTTTAATGCACCCGATTGGTTCACACATCCCGATATGACATCGTCTCCCTTGGCTACATCGCGTGGTATACTCTCCCCTGTAAGGGCAACGGTGTTAAGGCTCGAAGCACCTTCCAGCACTGTTCCGTCAAGTGGAATCTTCTCTCCAGGTTTGATGATGACAGTCTCTCCAACGCTTACTTCTTCAGGATTGACCTCCTTTACCTCCCCGTTTCGTTCCACATAAGCTACGTCAGGACGTATATCCATCAGCTCAGAGATAGAGTCGCGTGCCTTGTCTTCCGCATAATCTTCGAAGAGTTCACCCACTTGGAAGAACAACATCACGAAGACCGCTTCTGGGAACTGCGTCTCTGCACCTGGTAGGAAACCTATCAGGAGAGCTCCAATGGTAGCCAATGCCATCAGGAAATCCTCATCAAAAGGATCTCCCTCCATGATCCCTTCTACAGCTTCACCTAACACATCATAACCGATAAGTAGGTAAGGGACGAGATAAACAAGCAGGATCTGCCATGTAGCCAGTCCTGCATAACGCTCCACAAGCCATGCTCCTACCAGGAGAATAGCTGCGAGAATGATTCTTAAAAGTTTCTTATTCATAATTCAAATACCTGTTACTGCTTAATATTCTGCAGCAAAGGTAAGGATAATGTTTTGCAACTGGGTTGCAAAGTGTGTTGTAGTTAGGTTCTTTCTGTTGTGTTATAACCCCAAGATAGCCTCAGGCATGATTCCTAATATATGGCAAATTTTTCCTGCAAGACTAAGTCCAGGTTCACTTTTCCCGCTTACATAATCGTTAACTCGGCTTGGACTAACACCCAATTCTTTTGCTAATTGCTTCTGTGTTATCTTCTTTTCTTTCAGACTATATCGTATGAGTTCTGCAGGAGAAGGCTTTTCTATAGGGTAATATTCCTTCTCATATTCTTCTACTATGTCACTCATAAGTTCTAACTCTATGCAGTTTGGATTATCTCTTGGCGTAGAGTCGTTAACCAAAGGGAGTAGATCTTCTATCCTTTGAAGTGCAAATTCATATTGTGTCTTAGTAATTTCCGTCATTGATATATCCTTTTTAATAGTTTATATGGTTGTTATATCTTTAATTTTATCGTATTGTTTATGTGTCCCGACAAACCGTATGTAAATACGTTGGATAGTGAATTGCACAACAACTACTAAACGATATTTGTTTCCATGGATGTTAAATACATATCTTTGGTTACCTACCATGTCGGTATCTCCATAGTCTTGACGAATGTCTCCAAGCGAATGCCAGGTGCGATGACAGGCTATATCATACCACCGTTCTAATGGAACTTTGGCATCATTGTGTTCTCTTTGCTCATAAAAGAGCTTTAATTTTTTATGTGAAATGATTCTCATTCTGCTGCAAATATAATCAAATATTTCGTAAATCAGAATTATTTGCATGTTAAAATCCTATATATCAAAATAAAAATATTAGAAAGGAAGTCTCTTGAAAGCTTATTATACCCTTTATTATAAGCATAGCTTTTTTTAGTTTTACTCTTTTACTTTCTTGCTTTTCCTTACCTTTGCACCCATGAAAATAGGAACAATAGATTTAGGGGAACGCCCATTGTTCTTGGCCCCGATGGAAGATGTGACGGATATAGGCTTCCGAAAGATGTGTAAACGCTTTGGGGCAGCAATGGTTTATACGGAATTTGTCTCGGCTGATGCTATCATTCGGAGTATTAAGTCGACACTGTCAAAGATGGTGATTGATGATGGTGAGCGCCCAGTTGGTATACAGATATACGGTCGGGATGTAGCTTCTATGGTTGAAGCTGCAAAGATTGTTGAGCAGGTAAAGCCTGATGTGATAGACATTAACTTTGGTTGTCCTGTAAAGAAGGTGGCAAACAAAGGTGCTGGGTCAGGTATGTTGAAGAACATTCCCTTGTTGTTGGAGATAACACGTGAGGTCGTTAAGGCTGTGAATGTCCCTGTAACGGTGAAGACTCGGTTGGGTTGGGATCATGATCACCTTATCATTACCGATCTGGCAGAGCAACTTCAGGATTGTGGAATACAAGCTTTGACCATCCATGGACGTACGCGTGCACAGATGTATACTGGTGAAGCAGACTGGACTTTGATAGGTGAAGTGAAGAAGAATCCACGCATTCATATTCCTATTATTGGTAATGGCGATGTGACAAGTGTTGAGGATGCCCGCGAAAAGTTCGATCGTTATGGTGTGGATGCAGTGATGATAGGTCGTGCAACCTTTGGTTGTCCGTGGTTATTCAACCAAAGTGGAAAGGAACTTTCACTCGATGAGAAGATTGATATACTTGAAGAAATGCTGAGAATCAATGTTGAACGGATTGATGAGTATCGTGGTATTCTCCATACACGTCGGCATTTGGCAGCATCACCTATCTTTAAAGGTATTTCCGACTTTAAGCAAACACGCATCTCAATGCTTCGTGCAACGAAGATGGATGAGCTTCTTACTATCTTGGAAGAATGCAGAGAGAAGTTGAAAGAGGTATAAAGTAATAGGGCTTATGGAATGAAGAGTTCCGTAAGCCCTATTACTTTTCTTTCGTAACCAGATGAGATTACGCCGTCAAAGTAGCCATTTTCTTATATTCGTTCCTGTTTCAAGGCTTTCCCATCTAAGGTATATGCCGTGAAAACACCGTGTTCATAGGTCATGAATGTGGGGACATTTCCACCCTTAGGGAATGTTATTGAACCGAGATTGCATACCAAGGTGTCATCCTGTTGGCTTAGTTCCCAGAGGTGAGTGTGCCCATATACGATAGCATCTACGTGCCTTGTGGCATTTTCTCCTTATTATATATATGTCCATGGGTGAGAAACAACTTACGCCCCTCGTCAACCAGTAACGTATAGTCTCCCATCATAGGGAACTTCAGTAGCATTTGGTCGACTTCAGCATCACAGTTTCCTCTCACAGCAATGATGTCATTGGCACGTTTGTTCAGTGCTTCAACGATTCCTTTAGCATCGATTCCCTCTGGAATAGAGTTGCGTGGACCGTAATTAAGTATGTCACCGAGGATGCAAAGCATGTCACAATGCTCTCTGTCATAGAACTGTAGCACCTTCTCCAAGGCTGGTAAACAGCCGTGAATGTCTGATACAAGTAGATATTTCATTCTTTTCTTCTTTATTATTCTCCCACAAAGGTACGTTAATTCATTGAGATATCCCTTATATTTAAGACCTACTAACATATTACCAGACTGTTTTCCTTAGATTGAAAAATCATTTACAATATTGCTCTTTGCTTGGTGTCGTGTTTTTAAAGATAAGACTCTATTTCTCCATTTGTAACATTCAGATATCCAATATGTTATGATGGGCAAAGTAAAAGACGCCCTTTTACACTTCAAAAGGGCACCTTTTACACGTCAAAAGATGCCCTTTTACATTGCAAAAGATGCTCTTTTACATTGCAAAAGATGCTCTTTTACATTGCAAAAGAGCATCTATTGTTTTGCACATGCTGATTTTTTATTACATTATAAGCATTCCCCGTCTCTGTATCTATTCTCTATCTGTGAGTTATAATAGCCTTTTTGCATCTCATACAGTTCTGTTTTGTAAGGAAAGAATACCGATATTCCATGGTAAGAGGGTTCTGTAGAGCTTTCTTTTTTATTAATAGAAAGAATCAATTGATTATTATATATTGTACGAAATACGCTTATAAAGCTTATTGTATCCTTGTTTTCGTGGCGATAAAATATTTTTTTTAAGAAATATCTGTGATTAATTTGTTCGTTTAAAAGTTTTATTTATATTTGCGAAATAAAATAATATCGTGTTTATGAATCTAGAGAATACTAATTTTATAACCTACCTTTTGATATGAAAAGACTCATACTAATTTCACTATTGGTGCTGACAGCGGTGGTAAGCTATGCGCAGCAACCATTTACTTCTAAGGGAGTCGTCGTCGATGAGACTGGAGAAAGCGTTATAGGTGCTACGGTTCAGGTCGTTGGAGACGCAAAGAATATCACGGCGACAGACATGGATGGCAACTTTACTTTGAACAACTTGAAGCCTGGAGCTAAGCTGACCGTCTCTTATGTCGGCATGAAAACTATAGTGATTCCAGCACGACCGACGATGAAAATCACTATGGTCAATGAGAATTCTACACTGGATGAAGTTGTCATCACAGCCTTCGGAGAACAGAAACGTTCAGCTTTTACGGGTTCAGCTGCTATTGTTGACTCGAAGAAAATTGAGAATAAGCAACTCAATAATGTGATGAGTAGCTTGAAGGGTGAGGCTGCTGGTGTGCAGATCGTAGACAATAGTGGTGAGCCAGGAGCTACTCCTGCCATCCGTGTACGTGGTTTCAGCAGTATCAGTGCTGGTCAGGCACCACTTATTATCGTGGATGGTGCACCTTATGATGGCGGTTGGAATAACCTTAACCCAGCCGATGTCGCATCGGTTACAGTACTGAAAGACGCTTCTTCAACAGCCCTTTATGGTGCGCGTGGTGCCAATGGCGTTATCATGGTGACCACAAAACATGCACAAGCAGGTAAGGCACACATAGCAATTGATATGAAATGGGGTGTTAACAGTCGTATTAAACGAGACTATGAAACGATTTCTGACCCTGCTAAATACTATGAATTATATTATAAAGCATTATATAATTATCAAGTAAATGGTTTAGGATTAACACCTGCTCAAGCTACGATTGCCGCTAATAAGCAATTGATTTCTTCTGGTGCATCTGGTGGTTTGGGTTATCCAATCTTCACTGTTCCTGCTGGAGAAGAGCTCATTGGGGCTGATGGACGTATCAATCCAAATGCTACATTAGGCCGTGTCTTCAATTATAAAGGTAAAGACTACATGATAAAACCTGATAATTGGGAGAACTTAGGGTTCCGAAACGGCTTGCGAAAAGAGTATGATATCAGCCTGACAGGAGGTAGTGACAAGATGCAGTACTATCTTTCTTTAGGATATTTGAACAATGAAGGTATTGCTTATTACTCTGATTTCAATCGTATTACAGTACGTGCTAAGGCTGATTATGAGGCTTTGGATTGGTTGAAAGTTGGTACAAACGTGAACTTCAGTCGTACAAAGTATCATGTAATTCCATCTACTGGCAATGGTCTTTTCTATCAAATTAACAATATGGCGCCCCTCTATCCTGCTATATACGTGATGGACAGGGTAATATTCTGACGGACGAAAATGGTCCAATGTACGATTATGGAGCTGGCTCAGTGATTGGTTATATGCGTCCAGTGTTGCCTAATCTTAATCCATTACAGGAGAATCGTTTGAATACAAACACTAGTAAGAACAACATGTATTCGTTCTTTGGCTATGCTGATATTATGCCGATTACTGGGTTAAAGATTACTCTTAATGGCGCAGTAACAAGCTATGACTCTCGTGGAACAGAAGCAACACAACCATTTTATGGATACAGTCATACGGCTTACCCTACTGGTTTCGTATCAAGATCAAGTGAACAGACTTACTCATATAACTTCCAACAGCTCGCAAATTACCATCATGAGTTTGGTCATCATCACATGGAATTACTCTTAGGACATGAGTTCTATCGTAGTAGTTATGAGAATTTGTTCGGCTCAAAGACTGGTATGGCATCTTACTTTACCAATCAGACACTGGCTGGAGCTATTAAATTAGACAATACAGGTGAGTCTGGTAATAGTATTTATGAGTCAGAAGGCTTCTTCTTCCGTGGTCAATACGATTACGATCAGAAGTATTTCGGAAGTGTTTCTTACCGTCGTGACGCCTCAAGTCGCTTCGATCCAGCTCATCGTTGGGGTAACTTCTATTCTGTAGGAGGTGCCTGGATTCTCACAAAAGAGAAGTTTATGAAGCCTTTCCGTTGGATGAATATGTTGAAGTTGAAGGCTTCTTTTGGTCAGCAAGGAAATGATAATATCGGTGATTTCCATTATATTGATACTTACAGCATCGTGAATAGCAATGGTAAGGTTGGTCTGGTACTCAATGAAAAGGGTAATCCTAATATCACTTGGGAAACCAATAACAACTTCAATGTTGGTTTTGACTATGAAGTTTTGAATAGTCGGATACGCGGAAGTGTTGAGTATTTCTATAAGAAAACGACTGATATGCTCTGCTTTGTATTCGCACCTTATTCTGCTGGTTATAGTGGAATGTATGACAATATTGGTGATATGGTGAACCAAGGATTGGAGTTTGACCTCTCAGCTACACTTCTTAGAACCAAGAATATCAATTGGGATGTGAACTTTAATGCCACAACTTACAAGAACAAAATTACCCGATTGGCAGATGCTCTTAAGGCAGATCTCGTCGTAGATGGGCATGCTGGTTATATGAATGGTAGCAGACTCTATGCTGAAGGACTCCCTATTTACGAATGGTATATCCCACGTTATGCTGGTGTATCAAGTGAAGGAAAGGCTATGTGGTACTACAATGATACGGATGGAAGCCTCAAGACGACTGATGTCTATGGTAATGCAGACTATTATGCATGTGGAAGTCCACATCCAGACCTCTATGGTGGATTCGGCACAACACTAACAGCTTATGGCTTCGACTTGTCCGTTTCATTCTCTTACTCCCTTGGTGGGAAGTCTTGTGACTATGGTTATGAAGGGATGATGGGCGTTCCGAGTGGTACATCTACTGGCTTTGCAATTCATAAAGATATGCTTAATGCATGGTCAGAGACCAATACCTCAAGTAATATCCCACGTTGGCAATACAATGATGCGAACTCTTCTTCACTTAGTGATCGCTTCCTTATCAGTGGAAGTTACTTGACTTTGCAGAATCTTAACTTCGGTTATACACTTCCAAACCATCTGATTCAGCGTTTTGGATTGGGTAGTATACGTGTTTATCTGGCTGCAGATAACCTGTATTACTGGAGCAAACGTAAGGGCTTTGACCCACGTGGATCGTTCTCCGGAAGTAGTAGTACGGCAACTTATAGCCCTTCCAGAACAGTCTCTGGCGGTATTAAAGTTACATTCTAATGTCATTTCAAATGAAAAAAAACAAAATTATGAAACACCGTATATTAAGATATCTCTTCTCGTTGACGTTTGTTGCAACGACATTTAGCCTTGGAGGATGTATTGATACCATTGATCCGTCATCGACACTTACTGCCCAGCAAGTGAAGAATCTGACTTCTTCACAACAAAGTTTACTGAATGGTATCATCTCTTATGTGATTGATATCAATTCATGGGGTAGTAGTGGGTATCCTACTAATGACTGGGGTTATCCTTGTCAGATGTTCTATAGAGAGGTTCTTGGGGCTGATTTCCCTGTCTATAGTAGTAACTATAGCTATTGGCCATCTGTAGAAAGCGGTACAGAAACGCGTTTTAAGGCTTATTACACTTATCGTTATTATTACAATTTCATAGCTACGTGCAATAATCTTGCAAGTGTTATAGATCCTGCAACGGCGTCTGAGACTTCAAAGAACTACCTTGGTATAGCATTGACTTATCGTGCAATGGCTTATTTAGACATAGCTCGGCAGTTCGAATTTAAGCCAACTGGTATCGCAAGTCTGGATGATAAGGCTACGAAAGACAATATATGGGGACTTACAGTGCCCATCGTGACAGAGAAAACACCTGACTCTGAGATGCGTCATAATCCACGAGCTCCTTTCTATAAGATGTATCGCTTCATCCTAACAGACCTTGATAATGCAGAAAAGTATCTACAAGGTTATGTACGTTCTGATAAGAAAATGCCCGATCTTAGTGTTGTTTATGGATTGAAAGCACGTCTTTGGTTGGATATGGCAAGCCGTTTTGACAAATCCAGTTCAGACTTAGATAAGGCGATAGCAGCCGAAGATTCAACGGCAATAACGTATGATAAGTTAGGCATTCATACGGCTCGTGAGTGTTATGAGAAGGCTCGTGACTACGCACGGTTGGCTTCTACAGGATACAGTCCGGTGACAGAAACGGAGTGGCTTGACCCTAAGACGGGATTCAATACGCCTAATCAGGCATGGATGTGGTGCTTAGGTTACAGTACACGTGAGCAGATACCGTATATCTATTATACGTTTACAAGTAGTGTAACAACCGAGACTGACTGGGGATTGACACGTGCTTATGAGGCTTTCCGCATGATAGGTAGTTGGCTATATGGCAGATCGGACAAGGTGACTGGCGCCGTTATTCATGGGTTTCACCTGATGCAGCGGGTACACATGACGGTTACAAGCAGTATGAATCTCTGATGATTGCAGGCCATAAAGTACAGAATTCTCTGTTAGATGAGGAGGAATGGAAGGCTCTTCCAGCTTATGTAAACACGAAATTCCGTCCAGCAAAGGGTAATAGGGTAGACACTTATGAGGGACAATTCATTAGTTTGCCTTTGATGCGTGTAGAGGAGATGAAGTTTATCGACATTGAATGCACTGCACATCTCGACGGTGTAGCTGCCGGTGTAGCTGCTTTGAAGTCGTTCATCAATGACTATCGTTACACGGATGGCTCTTATCAGGCTGGTAATGCTACCACTATGGATGAGTTTATAAAGGAGTTGTTGATACAGAAGCGTATTGAGTTTTGGGGAGAAGGTCTTGTTTACTTTGATAATAAACGCCTTGCTCAGCAGATCAGACGCAAAGATAATACTAATTATGAGCCTAATGCGCAAATCAATTCCAAGGCTGGTTATGTTTGTCCATGGCTCAATTACTTCATATTGGAGTATGAAACACATAACAATGTGGCATGTAAGCCGAACCCAGATACGTCTGGAAGTCTTACAGTAACCAATCAATAACTAACTGGAATTTGATCAATAAATCATAACGAAAAGGCAGATCCTAAAGCTGAACATACTGTTTCGGCTTGGGGTCTGCCTTCTTTTAATCTTAATGCTATGGAAGTAAAGGATATCTTTGAACTACGAAAGCAAGGGCGAACTGAGGAGGCTTATGCAGCTATCGTCCCTATGTATGCAACGCATAAGGGACATTACACCACGATAGCGATGTTCTGGGTGGGGGTTGACATGATGCAGTTACGCTATCAGCAGCGCCGATTAGAAGAAGCTTACAAAATCTTTCAGAGTTTGATGCGACTCTATCCGACAATGGAGGATAAGGATTTGAAAGGGCAAAGTGCATGATGCGTGCTGCAATACTTGTCTTCGAGCATCATCCTTCATTCTCAATGATCAGCTTCATCACGCAGTGGGGCATCACCAGACTTGCTGATGAAGACTGGACAACAGGGCAAAGTAACGGGCATCCAGTCCCTTCAACGGGGATGCGTATTGTGGGAAAAGTGTTCAAAGAGGTTGAGGCTACACCAACAGTTGACGTTGCATTGAAAGCTGCACCTATATTGGCAGAGGCGTTGAAGCACAGCCCTTATAACATGAATAATCAGCGTTATAAAGCCATAGTCTATCGTATCATGGGGAAGAAAGACAAGGCTATTGAGATTTATCTACGTCTTATATCCAAGCATCGACAGTCTTATCTCTTTCATGAGTTGTCCAATCTCCTTGATGATGAGCAACAAAAGATAGCTTTACTCTGCAAAGCTATCTCGTCACAACGTGAAGAGAAGTTCCGTCAGCGTATGCGTTATACGCTGGCAGGTTTGCTATTCAGTCGTGATAAGGCCAGGGCGAAATACGAATTGGACAAGTGTATTGCAGCACGTAAGCAAGCTGGATATGCCATTACGTGGGAGATGCAGAATCTTGCAGCAAGCTTGGCAGAGGTGATACCCGTCACTGAAGTGGATGAAAAGAGTTTTTATCGTCAGCAGGAAGCTGTCATTCGGGAGATGACAAAACTCAGTTGATAGTATAAATCCAGTGCAGTCTTTCTGTAGGTAAGCACAGTTAAGTTCTCATTATCTTCGAACTATAGCACCCCCTGATGAGGAACACACTTGCTTTCCTGCCTTTTGTTTCCTTTGTATAATGCCCCTATAGGCATGATGTGATAGGATGTTGCGGGGCGAAGGTCGTATCCTTTATTGCCTGAAATGTGAGGATCGGGAAAGAAAAAGGACCAGGTAGAAGGAGTAGAATATGGGAAAAGCTAAGAGGAAAGATTATTTACAGTTTTGAGAAGTGGTCTCTTTGTAAAATCAGTTAATGTGCTAAAAAACGGCTTCTGTATCGTTTTGAAAACCAATAGGTTACAGGAGGTGTTTAAAAAGGTGCCCTTTTGCGTTGTAAAAGGGCACCTTTTACACATCAAAAGGGCATCTTTTACCATGTAAAAGGGCGTCTTTTAGAAGGCAAAAGAGCATCTATTAAATTGTGAGTAAGAATAATCCTTACAAAAGGGAGGTGTAAGTTGTGTTTTAAGATATTTCCTGCTATTCATCAAACAATGGCTACCGTGCCTGCAGAGGCTGTACGAATATGAAAGAATGGTTAGTAGGAAACAGGCGTAAGGAGTACACTTGCCCCGTTACAGGATGATGGATAAAACAGAAAAAGGGCTTGTACAAGGAGTGAAACCTTGATAAGCCCCTTTGTTTTTTAGCGCTATTAGCGCAATATTCGGTTGATTATTACTTCAACTTCAGATCGTAGTTCATGTCCTTAGAGTTAACTGCTGGCTCCTCAAAGTCGCTGTTAACAAGACGGAGAGTAGAGTCGTTTACTACGAGGAAGTTGGTCTTGTTGTCCTTACCAAGCTCGAACTGATAGTAAGTATTGCTCTTACCCTTTACGTCCTTCTTGATAACCTGATACTTACCAGTGTAGTTGTATGTAGTGTCAGCCTCGGTGTTTGACTTCATATAAGACTCAACAACGCTGAAGCCATTAGATGAATCCTTTGCCAAAGCAACACGATATTTGATACCAGCAACGTCTGCTGCAGGTGTCATACCCTCGTAAACAGCTGAGTCACCAGCTGCTGCTGTGTCCTGAGCTGCACTGTCATTACTCTCATTGTTTGCTGTAGTCTTGCCATTGTTACAAGCTACCATAGCTGCGCAAGCAGCTACCATTAACATAATCTTTTTCATAATTATCTACTTTTGTTTCTAACTATTTTTTAACTCTCGACCTGCAAAGATATTGCATTTTATTTGTAAATCGAGAATGTTTTAACTATTATTTTATCTTAATAGGCATTGAACGCAGTTGTTGATTGCCTGCCTGATCGGTGACACGGATGACAAAATGATAGTCGCCAGTATCTCTATCAGCTGGAATCTGAATGTCTTGTTTGGCGTCATAAGCCTTGTCTCCACGTGGAATGGTAAAGTCTTGCTTATATACCCATGGGTTTTTGTAGTCTTTACTCTCCTTTTTTGGATCGAGTTTACAGTTGTCTTTTTGCGTACCGTGTGTGTGATGATCGAAGTTATTGTGTATTTCGATGTTGTAATTGCCTAATTCTTCATTGTCAGTGAAGCGATAACGGAATGGAATCGTTTCTCCACGGCTATAGACTTGGCAATCTACAGGGTTCGCAGTGATGCCTGCGTCTGTGATAACAGGCAATTCATTGTCTTTTACAATGTCATCGTTACTAGTGCATGCAACCATAGTGAGTAGTGCAGCAGCAGCAGTTAAACTGAACAAAATCTTTCTCATAATGTCTTTCTTTTGTGTGATTGAGTCTCTTTACCTGTAGAGAATGCGTACTGATTTCCGTTTCTCTACGGGTTCAGAGACTATCGTGTTGTTGTATTTTAATACTTCTTTAAGTGTTCTTACTTGATGATGAAATCCTCAATCTCCTCAGTAGTCTCACGTCCCTTATTGTCCTTTACAGTGAAGTGGATGTGATATTCGCCAGCTTGGCACTCTGCTGGGATGGTGATTTCCTTGGTAAACGTGAAGCTACCAGTCTTTCCTTTGAAGCCATCAACCTCCATTTCATGCTCTTTATCACCATGGAACTCGATCTCAATCTCATCAACTGGGTCCTTAGTCTCAATGTTTGCTGTGATAGTAAGCTTACCATTAGGTGTTCCTTCCATTGTGTTTACCTGCAGATTCTCAATCTTTGGAGCATTAGGATCTACTATTTTCTTCTTTAAAGTGATCTTTTCTTTAATGCTCTTTACGGCTCCTTCTGTGTTAGTAACAGTGATGGTGCACTCATATTCGCCCTCTGTAAGTGTCTCAGGGAGGTCAAGATGCTCGTGGAAGGTAGTGTTTTTGACTCCAATATACTTGTTATTGGTGTATGATTTCTCTACTTTGTTGTTTGCATCCTTTACAAGTGTAACGTTAATGCCCGTGATTTTAGAGTTTGAAGTAATCTTACATTCCAAGTGAAGGTCGTCACCAATGGTGCCAACTTTCTCGTTGTCATGTCCGAACTCCATGTCTTTGAACTCGATGTTACCGTTTGTTGTAGGGTCATCATCATTATCACAAGATGTAAGTGCCATAGTGAAAACACTCAACAGCGCCATTGCGCCAATAAAAAACTTCTTTTTCATCGTTTAATTTGTTTTTGATAAGACTTTCGTCTTGGTTTATTTACTCTTTGTTTCTTTGTTCTCGGTTGTGTGACAGGGATGCTATGGAGATATTACCTGTTGTGGGCAGCGCTCCACAAGCATCCCTTCACGTTCTCATTTTGTTTGTAGAATTAAGTGGTATATTGTTTAATTAAAATTCAAATCCAACCATTAAAGCCACGTTCCTACCAGGTTCTGGCACGTCAATAAGCCGATAAAAGCTCGTATGATCGTAATATTTACGGTTCAAAAGGTTCTCTGCGTTAAGGCTCAAGTGCAGTTTTTTATCACCAAAGGCAAAGTCTTTTCCTGCAGAAAGGTTCAATGTGTAGTATCCAGGGGTTGGTTTCTCTGGTGGAACAATGTTGTTTTGCCTTCCAATGACGTGGAAATTAAGTGCAACGAAGCCTTCATTACCTACTTTTTGTTGGCAATAATCATACTTAAGGGTCATGTCTGCCGACCAAGGAGTTGAGAAAGGAAGCGTATAACCCTTCTTTTCACCCGACAATTGTTCAGCATATAGATATTCACCTTTGAACTCTGCGCTTAGGAAAGGAAGTATCTTCCAGTTGGCTTGCAGCTCAAAACCAGAGCGAATGACACGACTCTGTGTGTAATAATACCACTGAAGACCCTCATAATAGTTTGGCGTTGGGTTCATATAGATGTAGTTCGGGAAGTAATTAAGGTAAGGATCAAACTGTACAGTGACCTTATCATTCCCCCAACGAAGCCCCAAGTCTAACTGATAAGACTCCTCTGGATTGAGCGTAGGGTTACCTTTCTCATATCTGAAGATGTGATAATTTATACCATCGGTGCCCAATTCCTTCGGAATAGGTACACGGAAGCTCTTCCCGATGTTTGCTTTCAGGATCCAATTGCCCGTAGCATAGTTGATACCAGCCGACCATGTAAGGCTGTTAAACGACCTATGAAGGTCTTGAGAACGCTGTTTGTAAACGGAATCAGTGGTATTGATAGGTGTCTTGAACCAATCGTTATAACTGTGAATATTGGTTGTTACGTGGTCATATCGTACCCCCGCATTTACAATCAAGTCCTTTTTGATAGTGTATCTGTCGAAGGCGTAAGCGCCAAAGGATGTTGTTTCGAAGTCAGGGATGATGAATCCCCATCCATTACGGCGGTTATGCTGATATTCACCATTGATACCTGCGGAGAGCATGTGCTGCTCATTCAGGGCAAGACGCATCATAATGTTTGCTGTATAGGTATCTTTCTTGAACTCACGCTCCAATGTATTCGGTGGAGTTGGCATGTAACCATGTGATATTGGTTCGGAAAGTTCCTTGCGATGGTTGTTCTGATAAGCAAGATTTGCCTCAAGAGCAAGAGCCCCTTGTTGGTAAACCGTGTGGCTCATCACCTTCAGATGATTCACACTTTGGTAAGGTAAATCAATGTCACGACGCGACTTGTCATAGTCAATGCTTGACAGTCTGACTTCCAAACCATGTGCATTTGCAAAGAAACCACTCTTAGAGTAGGAGTCAGTGAGCTTCAGTTCAGTGTGGAAGTTATATCCTTTGTAGCCGATAGTAACACTTCCATCTCGCTCAAATCCTGCTGTGTTACGAAGGCGTTGATCCTTCAGTGGGATATCATAGGAGTAATATTGAATACTGTTTGTGGGTACCTTGTAATCAGCATAGTCGATAAGAGTGGTGTTAACCTTCCAATAAATGTGGTTCATAATGCCTTGCAAACGTGCAGATAAACCCAATGATTCGTTGTTACTACGGCCAAAAAGCAATACTCCTCCTTGGAATTTCTTTGTTGGAATATAGTTACTGTATAAGTTGATGACACCTCCTATGGCATCAGAACCGTACAGTAAGGCTGCCGGACCTTTCACAACCTCGATGTGATCAATGGCAAACTGGTCTATTTCCAGTCCATGGTCATCGCCCCATTGTTGGCCTTCATGCTTGATACCGTCCTCTGTTACAACCATACGATTGAACCCTAAACCACGTATTGTAGGCTTGGATTGTCCCGACCCAATGCTCATCGCTTTGACGCCTGGTATATTACTGAGTGTCTGCATCAGGCTTCCTGCAAAATTGTTTTGAAGGAATTGCTTGCCAATACTGATGGTATTGACGGATGATCTCATCTGGAGATCCTTCTCTCTGTTGCCCAATACGGTTACATCCTGCATGACAATACTACTGTCGACGCCCTCTTTTGCTTTAGAAAGGAGAGGCTTTGACAGATGATTACCTGCAAACATAGCCATGCAAACAAGAGAAAGAACAAAAGCTGATAACGCTTTTTTCATTTCTAAATGTTATAGAATATTGATAAAAATAGTTGATTTCTGCACGCTTCAAGTACACGTAGACTTGATGATCAGGCAGATAAAGTGTGCCGTAACATAATGGTTTGAAGCCAATAAGAGGATATAATCATCCCTTAAAGGAAATGTAACAAGACACAGTTCTCCCTTGTCTGTTACGGCAATAGTAATCCCAAACAACGTCTTTGTGGCGTTGGGAATACCTTAATTATAAACGTGTTGGGGGAGCCCTAAGGCTGATGACTTCAACTTCTGGGCGCACATAGGAGGTGACACTCACAAGGAAGAGGAAGCCTAAGACGGTGATAGCAACAGCATTCAACTGAATGTTTGCTGCTTGAAGGAAGTTGAAGAAGGCAAAATGACAAATCTGACAGGTGTCTGCATTGTGGTTCTGTCCATGGTGACCATAGCCTTGGTCGCATGTAGAGAGCTCAGTATTCACCTGACAAATATGCACAGACTTAACAACCATTGGCAACATGAACAGTGCCAAGAGTAGCCATGCAATGAAGATACGCTTCAAATTGTACCTACGTTTTGTCATTAACTCTTCGTTTATTTGGGAACAAAGATATTGATTAATATAAAATAAGACAAGTAAATATGTAAGTTTTTCAGTATTATTAACAGTTCGTTTCGTGTGCGAGGTTTATGTTATCGGGGAATAAAATACATAATAAAGAGATGCAATGTTTGTGCTGTTGTGGGAGGCTTAGACGCCTCTCTTGTAAAAACTAATTACCTATTGTTTTCTAATAGGTCATCTTTTGCCTTCTAAAAGGTGCCCTTTTGCAATGTAAAAGGGCACCTTTTGACATGTAAAAGACGCCCTTTTGCACTGTAAAAGATGCCCTTTTGCGAGCCTCTTCATAACTGTTTGATAATGTTTAGGTTACAAAGCTGAAAAAAGAAGAATTCCTTCTGTTTTTGGTTCGCGTATACTTCTAATATTGTAAGTATATTTTCATGTTTCTAATATCTATCCTTTCATCCTCTCTTTGACTGACAACCCTGTTTTTAGGTACGGCATCTCGCTATTTCAAAAAGAGCAAAAAAAATCCTCACAAGCCAATATGTAGCTGTGAGGATTCTTATTTTATAAAGACTCAATGACTAATCATTGCTCTCAGTATTGTTGTTCTCATGACGTGGACGACGCTCATCATGACGTTGTTCTCCGTCACGACGTGGGCGACGTTCACCACGTGGACGACGCTGTGGCTCTACATATCCCTCTGGTTTCTCAAGCAGAACACGACGTGAAAGCTTGTACTTGCCAGTCTTAGGGTCAATGTCAAGGAGCTTAACCTTAATCTTATCGCCTTCCTTGATGCCTGCTTCTTCAACAGTCTCAAGGCGCTTCCAGTCTATTTCAGAGATGTGGAGCAATCCGTCTTTGCCTGGGAGTATCTCTACGAAGCAGCCATAAGGCATGATAGAACGTACGGTTCCTTCGTATACTTCACCAATCTCTGGTACGGCAACGATGGCTTTAATCTTGCCAAGAGCCGCATCAATGGCGTCTTTATTAGGAGCAGAAACCTGTACTTTGCCCACACCTTCAGTCTCTTCGATGGTGATTGTTGCACCAGTTTCCTCTTGCATCTGCTGGATAATCTTACCACCAGGGCCGATAACTGCACCAATGAACTCCTTAGGAATCTCCAATTGATGATACGTGGTACTTGTGGCTTCATCTCAGCACGTGGTTCTGCAATTGTTTCTGTCAACAGATTGAGGATGTGTTCACGACCAGCCTTAGCCTGCATAAGTGCCTTTTCAAGAATTTCGAACGACAATCCGTCGCACTTAATATCCATCTGAGTAGCTGTAAGACCATCTTTTGTACCCGTAGTCTTGAAGTCCATGTCACCCAAGTGGTCCTCATCACCAAGGATATCACTAAGTACTGCATACTTATCTTCGCCTGGATTCTTGATAAGACCCATAGCAATACCTGATACAGGCTTCTTCATTGGAACACCAGCATCCATCAATGCAAGTGTACCAGCACATACTGTAGCCATTGAAGAAGAACCGTTAGACTCAAGAATCTGGCTTACCAAGCGAACAGTGTAAGGGAAATCAGCTGGGATCTGACCCTTCAATGCACGCCAAGCAAGGTGACCATGACCAATCTCACGGCGTCCTACGCCACGCTGAGCCTTAGCTTCACCGGTACAGAAAGGAGGGAAGTTGTAGTGAAGAAGGAAGCGTTGGTAGCTTTTCTCCAGTACATTATCAACCATTTTCTCATCCATCTTTGTTCCAAGGGTACATGTTGAGAGTGACATTGTCTCACCACGCTGGAAGAGTGCACTACCATGTGGCATTGGCAAAGTGTCAATCTCGCACCAGATAGGACGTATCTCATCTGTTGCACGACCATCCATACGCTTGCCAGTGTCAAGTACACTGCGGCGCATAGAGTCACGTTGAACATCTGCAAAGTAACGATCTATCTCTGCATGTTTCTCTTCGAGCTCGTCTTCAGACAACTCTGTATGAGCTGCATCATAAGCCTCTGTGAAGTCAGACTTAATCTTCTCGTAGGTCTCCTCACGGTGTTTCTTGTCGTTGTCACCACTCTGAGCCTCTGCATAGCAAGCATCGTAAGTCCCTTACGTACTTGTTCACGCAACTCTTCGTCGTTTATTTCGTCGTCATACTCACGCTTTACGTCAGTACCACATGCCTTTGAAAGCTCTTCCTGCATCTCACACATAGGCTTTATTGCCTCATGTGCAGCCTTCAAAGCACCTATAAGATCCTGTTCAGAAACCTCATTCATCTCGCCTTCAACCATCATGATATTGTCCTTAGTGGCACCAACCATAAGGTCCATATCGGCTTCTTTCATCTGTTCGAAGGTTGGATCGATGACATACTCACCATTAATGCGAGCCACACGAACCTCTGATGTAGGGTAATCGATAGGAATATCTGATGCTGCGAGTGCTGCTGAAGCAGCGAAACCTGCGAGTGCATCAGGCTGATCAACACCGTCTGCAGACAGCAACATCACCTGTACATAAACCTCACAGTGATAATCTGATGGGAAAAGTGGACGAAGAACACGGTCCACAAGGCGTGATGTAAGGATTTCGTCGTCGTTAGCTTTGCCTTCGCGTTTGGTGAAACCACCTGGATAACGACCTGCTGCAGAGTACTGCTCGCGATAATCTACTTGCAAAGGCATGAAGTCTGTGCCCGGAACTGCCTCTTTAGCTGCACAAACAGTAGCGAGAAGTACAGTGTTACCCATGCGGAGTACTGCCGCACCGTCAGCCTGTTTTGCAACCTTTCCGGTTTCAATTGAGATGGTTCTTCCATCTGGCAATTGAACTGTTTTCGTAATTACGTTCATCTAAAAATTAAAAATACTTATTGTTTTGACCAACATCTTAGGGAAGAAAAGCGGTAAATTCTGCAAGACTCTGAAGCCTTGGAGGAAACCTTCTCACGCATCCCATAAAATTAATCCGTGCAAATTTACCTATTATATATGTAACATACAAATAAATAAGAATATATTTTGAGTCATTCAAGTGCGTTGCCTCTTTTCCTAACCCTATGCTTTTAATTGTTATAAGTGTGCATGAAAAGCATGCAAAAGATGCTCTTTGATAGGTCGGAACGTAACAAAATAGCAGTTATAGTAGCGTGTTGTGAGAAACGCTATTGACAATATTTGATACTCTTTTGCTTTGCTGTTTTATCAAATAACATTACCTTTGCACAAAACATAACAATTAAAAACGTAATATCTATTAAGCAATGAAGCATAATATTGGAAGCATATTGACAAAAGGATTGGCTGTTGTTGGACTGGTTGTCTTGGCAAGTTGTACGGGCGAAAAGTTCCATGTGGCTGGTTCTATAGCTAATGCTAAGGATTCAACTCTTTACTTTGAGCATAACGGACTGGATGGATTTTCGACTATTGATTCGTTAAAACTCGATGAAAAGGGCAATTTTTCTTTCTCAGGAGATAAGATGAACAACCCTGAGTTCTATCGTCTGCGCATAGCAGGACAGATTATTAATGTTGCTATTGATTCTACTGAGACGGTTGATGTAAAGGCTACTTACCCACAGATGTCAACCGATTATACCGTAAAAGGTTCTTACGAAAATGAGAAAATCAAAGAGTTAGCACTCAAACAGATCAATCTACAGACACGTTGTCAAGACCTTTATAACGAGCGCCCCGATATTGCTGACTCTATGGTGAACGTCCTTGTAAATGATTATAAACGTGATGTCTCTTTGAATTATATCTTCAAAGAACCTATGCGTGCATACAGTTATTTTGCCTTGTTCCAGTATATTGTTGTTGGAAACCAGGCAAGATTGATTTTCGATCCAACGAGAGATGCTAGTGATAACAAGGTGTTTGGTGCTGTTGCAACAAGTTGGGACACTTATTATCCAGGCTCAGAGCGAACACAGAACCTGCATAATATCACAATAAAGGGTATGAAAGACGAGCGTATTGTCAAAGCACAGAACAAGTCCGTGGAGCTAAAAGCACAGGAATTGGGTGTTGTCGACCTGCCATTACGTGATAATCACGGCAATGTTCGTCATCTAACAGACCTGAAAGGAAAGGTTGTCCTACTTGATTTCCATGTGTTCTCTGCAGATGGATCAACAGAATATATCATGCAGATGCGTGATTTATATAACAAATATCATGACCGCGGACTGGAGATTTACATGGTTTCTTTGGATGATAACGAGCATTTCTGGAAAGAGCAAGTTGCCAATCTTCCTTGGATAAACGTATATGACGATTCTGGTATTAGCCAAGCTTACACGGCTCCAGCCCAGACTCTTCCTATCATTTACCTCATAGACCGTGGTAATAACGTTGTGAAGAATCCATCTCAGATTAAGAATTTAAGTGAAGAAATTGAGAAGTTATTGTAGCAATCCGTACCATTCTGATCTCAAGTGTTGAGCTCGGAATGTAAAATAACTTCACTATTGAAAAATGAAAGGTGCCCTTTTGCATTGTAAAAGGGCACCTTTTGCTGTTTAAAAGATGCCCTTTTGATGTGTAAAAGACGCCCTTTTACAATGCAAAAGGGCGTCTTTTACAAGCCACTTTGTAATGTCTTGACAGTCATAATATTATGAAGAGCAAAATAAAAGGTTTTTCCCTGGAATAAATTTTTAGACGAAGTAATTTAGTAAAGAACTTTCTTAACGTCTCTGTTTGCTGTTCCTGTTGCAGCGGAACCTCCTCTTGTCTATTTCTTAGGGCTCTCTCCGAATTCTTCTTTGTAGCATTTGGAGAAATAACTTGGGGTAGAAAAGCCTACGGCATAAGCCACTTCGGAGACGTTTTTGTCAGTTGTCTGCAAGAGTTGACGGGCACGTGCGAGGCGTGCTTTGCGTAGCATTTCTACAGGAGAGTAGCCTGTGAGGGCTTTCACTTTACGATAAAGTTGTACGCGAGAAAGCCCGATTTCATCGCCAATCTTCTCTACACTGAGGTCGCTATCAGCGAGATTCACTTGTATAATCCTACGAAGTTGTGTGATGAAGTTCTTGTCAGTCTCTGTTGACAGCTTGCTAATATCTTCATTTTCATTGTTCCCAGAGAAGAATTCACTTAATTGTCGACGACTTTGGATGAGGTTTTCTATGCGAGACAGTAGTAAGTGAAGTGAGAAAGGCTTAGCTATATAAGCGTCAGCGCCATGCTCATATCCTTCAGCTCGTTGTTCATCAAGGCTACGGGCAGTAAGTAATATGACAGGAATGTGACTTATAGCCTTGTCATTCTTCAGTTGATTACAGAACTCCAAACCATCCATGATGGGCATCATAATGTCTGAGATGATAATATCAGGAACTATTCTGCGCGCAATTTCTAACCCAGTTTTACCGTCAGCAGCTTCACTTACCTTGTAAAGATCAGACAAAGCAGAACGGAGATAGGTCCTTATGTCATTGTTGTCATCAATGATTAGCACTTCAGGGTTGTTACTATCCGTAGGCTGGATGATATCATTCAGGTGGCGTACCGTGTTGGGCTCACCGCAGTTTTCGTTGGTATCAATGAGTGGAGGAGTGGTTTGAGCCTCCTGTTGGCTTACTTCTCCTTTCTGTTTGAGAGGAAGAGTGATACTGAAAACACTCCCTTTTCCCTTCTCACTTGTTACGTTTGCCTGTCCGTGATGTAGCTCCGTAAAGGCTTTTACGAGTGCAAGTCCGATGCCAGTTCCGCTCCCTGAATTTCTGGCTTGGTAGAAATGATCGAAGATATAGGGTATATCTCCAGCCTCAATGCCCATTCCATTGTCCGAAACGCTGATGTGTACAAGGTCATTATCAGCTGTTGCGCCAAAGATTATCCTACCTCCTTGGGGTGTATACTTCATGGCGTTGCTAAGAAGATTGTAACAAATGCGCTCTATTTTCTCCCGATCTGCCCGAATAAAGATAGGTGATGCGACTTCCAATTGTAGTGTTATGCGTTTCTTTTGTGCCGAAGTGACAAAGAGATTGAGCCAACGTCCCATGTCATCAGTGAGGTTGAAGTCGGAAAGATGCAGTTTCATCTTTCCATTTTGTACCTTTCTGAAATCCAAGATCTCACTGACAAGTTGTGATAACACGGCAACATTGCGTTCAACAATCTGTAGCATGTTGCGTTGTTGTGGGTTAAGATTCTTGTCGTTGATAATGTATTCTACAGGATCAGCTATCAGTGTGAGTGGCGTACGTAGTTCATGACTGATGTTAGTAAAGAACTGTAGTTTTGCATTAGTAGCCTCTTCCTCTATCCTTCTTCGTATGACGATAGTCCGATAGACGTAAACCATGATGCCGATAAGGAGCAACGTGATGACGCTAAAGAGGAAGATGTATACTTTCTGGTGGTTATATTGTGCCAGATAAGTGTCCACTTTGCCATGAAGATTGGTGAGACGTGCCGTCTGTTTGTTCATCTCTTCATTTTGGATCAGTAGCACATTGGCATTGTCACGGGTCACAAGTGCTCCTTTAAGATAGTTGTCTCGCTTGTAAGGTCTCTTCTCTAAGATGTTAAGAGCAAGCTGCATGACAAGGTCTCCACGGGTAGGATAGATGTAAGAGGCTTCCAGTCTGCCATCGCGCACATTCTCCATGCCACCTCCAGGGACGGGAAGTGCATCAATACCAACGATCTTTATTCCTTTAATTTTGTGTTTTTCTGTTGCCTGCAAGGCTCCTATTGCCATTCGGTCATTCTGTGCAAAGACATAGTTGATGGGCATATCCCGTGCTATAATACTGTCCATTTCATCTTCACCCTTTTGTTTTAGCCAGTCAGCATATCGTCTGGAAACGACTTTTATACCAGGAAATGCCTTCAGAGCATCCATGAATCCGCGATTACGTTCTATGGCTGGCGACGATCCTTTCAGTCCACTGATCTCTGCAATACGCCCTTTCCCTTTTAATTGTTGGGCAATGAAGTGTCCCATCTCGTGTCCAGCCTCATAGTTATCGGCACCAATGAAAGCAGTATACTTCTTGGAATCAGTCTTACGGTCGAAGAGAATGACAGGGATTCCTTTGTCGTATGCTTTGTCAATAACCGATGAAATGGTATGTATTTGGTTTGGTGAAACGATGAGAAGGTCTACCCCTTCCTTGATAAATTGATTGATTTGCTCTGTCTGTAGTTTATCATTGTCGTTTGCAGAGGCAAACTTTAGAGTAGCATTATCATGTTGGTAGGTACTCATGACAAGCTCATTATTGAGCTTATCACGCCAGATGTCCTCGGAACACTGTGATACTCCAATGACATACTGCCTGTTATTGTTTGTATTACAAGCTGTGATAAGGAGTGTAGAGAGTATGATAAAAATATATTTTTTCATCTTTGCTTACTACTTAGGAGGGCTATTACCTTGTTTTATGGGGGCAAAGATAGTCTGTTTCTTTTGGATATGCAAATGTTCATACATATAAACAAAGTCTCCACTTATCTGTTATGACAGTGTCATATGTGATAAGTGGAGACTATATATAAATAAGGTGTAACGAAGATAGTTACTTCTCAGGGTAGAATCTTATACATGCTGGATGGCTCAGGTCAATGTCTTGATGAGTGTTTGTAAGCATACCAGTTGATTTGTCACGGCTATAAACCTGTATAGTGTTGTCATCACGGCAAGCAACGAGTAGGTATTTCCCATTAGGAGTAATAGCGAAGTTGCGTGGATGTCTGCCAGTCTTCTGTACGCCAACACGTCTCAGAGAACCGTCACCACCTAACTTAAAGATTGTAATACCATCACCTTTAAGGCGTGTACTAGCATAGAGGAAGTTGCCATCAGGGCTTATACGGATGTCAGCACCACCTTGTGCATGTGCATCATCAGCAACTACAGTCTGTATTTCCTTGAGCTTTCCGTCTTTATATTGGTATGCAATAACCTTTCCGGATAGTTCATTCATGAGGTAAGCATATCTTCCGTTAGGCTCAAAGACTAAGTGACGAGGGCCAGAACCTGGTCTGACGTGTGCAGCAATACCACGATCTTCGAGTTTTTTCTCCTTTGCATTGTAAGTGAAACTGAGTATTCTGTCACCGCTGAAGTCTGTTGTAAGAATGTAATTGTCAGGAGTGAAGATTGTACAATGGAAGTGTGGCTGGTTCTGACGTGTACGGTTGGGCCCCATTTTCTTACTGCTCATTAGTACCAAAGACTTGTCTAACGTTCCATTTGACAGTATTGGGAATACTGATAAGCTACCACCTGAATAGTTGGCAGTCACTGCAATCTTGCCGTTTGTTGCAACATAGCAAGGGTCAGCACCATGTGTCAGTTGTGAGTTCATGAATGAAAAGGTACCCTTTGTCGGGTCAAAGCCAATGCTATTCAGTACAGCTAAAGAATTATTCTTCTCACTAACAGCGTAGATATAACGTCCGTTTTTGCTGAAAGTAAAGTAAGAAGGATCATCAATCTTTAAAGAACTGAGCTCTGTAGCCGTACCAGTTACCTGGTCAAAGTCAAAGGAATAAAGTCCTTCGCTTCCTGCATCTGTGTAAGTTCCAACAACCATTTTCACATTATTGTCGGCCATGCTGAATGCTGGCATAATGCAAGTGCCATACCTAATAAAATAGATTTTGTTTTCATTTGGAATATTTATTGAATAAATTTATTGTCGTTTTTGGCTTTTAACTTTGTATACTGCATCATGAACTTGCATTTGCAAAAGTAATTAAAAGTTCTATAAGCCTTTATTTTTTTTATCTTTTTTGGCTTCAACGTCTTCTTTTTAAGTTTTTAATAACTTTACCTTTGTATTCCTATAATAAAGGTTAGTTTTCGTAAAGGGATGAAAAGAGACTGTCGGTGGGTGTATTCTGTCCTTTGTTTTATACTATTTCTTGTCTTGTTTCTGCTTTTCGTCGCCTTTTGTTTTATGGTTATCTGCTAAACTTCTTCATCGTTTTAATTCGTCTATGTCTGCTTTTGGGGATGGGAACTTTACATAATTACCCGTAAGTTCATTCTTCCTGTGTCGTCAAATGATGTGCTTTTTCATGCCTGTACTATTGCTTTCGCGTGTGCTTATAGGGTATTACAGAAAACTACAAAGGCCTTGTAGAAGTATTACAGACGCCTTGTAGAAGTATTACAAGCGGCTTGTAAAAAGATTACAGACGCCTTGTAATTTTCTGTAATGGCGCACTATGGGATGTTTGCATCGCTCTTCTAGTAGTAAGTTAAGCGTTGATAGCTAAATAAAGATAAGACTCAAGCAATTGAATAATATATGATAAGTTCAGTCTTAAGCCATTTCTTTAGAAAAAGTTTAGTGTACAGCAATGTCTAATCTTCTGTATTTAGGCTGATATTGTTAAATATATATAAATTATTTATAACGATGATTGCCATTCTTATATATAAGGTTGGAAATGACTATCTTTGCAGTCCGATTATTATAGGGGTAATCTTAGAGCCCCATACGATTCATGTTAATAGTGTTGTCTTTGGCCGGGCGGCATGGTTAGGTAAACACATGGTCGTAAAATAGAAAACGTTTTTTAGTAGTAAAATTATTAATTTTTTAGAATGGACACTTTAAGTTACAAGACTATTTCCGTTAATAAGGAAACAGCTAAGAAGGAGTGGGTCGTTATTGATGCCAGCGATCAGATTGTAGGTCGCCTTTGCTCTAAGGTAGCTAAGCTGCTTCGCGGAAAGTACAAGCCAACTTTCACTCCTCATGTAGATTGTGGGGACAATGTAATCATTATCAATGCAGCTAAGGTTGTGTTCTCTGGTAAGAAAGAGACAGATAAGGTTTACACCCGTTATACTGGTTACCCAGGCGGTCAGCGTTTCAATACTCCAGCTCAGTTGCGTACTCGCAAGAATGGTATTGACAAGATGATCCGTCACGCTGTTAAGGGTATGTTACCCAAAGGTCCTCTGGGTCGTCATCTGTTGGATAACCTTTATGTTATCGATGGTACAGAACTCAACGGTCTCGAGGCACAGAAGCCAAAGGCAATTGATATTAACCAGTATAAATAATAAGGAGAAAGATGGAAGTAATAAATGCAATTGGTCGCCGTAAAAGCGCTGTAGCGCGTGTTTACCTCTCAGAAGGTACCGGTAAGATCACAATCAATAAGAAAGATTTAACTGAATTCTTCCCATCAGCTATCCTGCAGTACGTGGTTAAGCAGCCACTGCAGTTGCTCGGTGTTGAAGGTCAGTATGACATTAAGGCCAACCTTGATGGTGGTGGCTTTACTGGTCAGAGCCAGGCACTGCGTCTTGCTATTGCACGTGCATTGGTTAAGGTAAACGCTGAAGATAAGAAGAACTTGAAGGATCATGGATTCCTGACTCGTGACAGCCGTGCTGTTGAACGTAAGAAGCCAGGTCAGCCAAAAGCTCGTGCTCACTTCCAGTTCAGTAAGCGTTAATATTTCCTTTGCTGGGCTTTGGGTATTAGATTTGAACATTGAATGCTGATTTCCGAATTTGGACCATCGAACGTTATTGTATGTGCTGTTTGGAGATTCTTACTTCGGGAAGTAACTTCTAAAATCACGAAGGTAATAGTTCAAAAGTCAAACCTCAAAGGTTAGAAGGAATAAAGTTTAGTATCTAAACTGGCGAGATTTCTTATCGGGGGACTACTCGTTGGTTGATTCTAACAAAGCCTGGCGAAGCTCATTCGCCAAGAAAGAATTAAAAAAGAAAGTAAACAAGTAAAATCAAACAAAATGTCAAGAACAAATTTTGACCAATTATTGGAGGCAGGATGTCACTTTGGCCACCTCCGTCGCAAATGGAACCCAGCAATGGCTCCTTATATCTTTATGGAGCGTAATGGTATCCACATCATTGATCTTCATAAAACCGTAGCTAAGATTGACGAAGCTGCAGAAGCTCTTAAGGGAATAGCTAGGAGTGGAAAGAAGATTTTGTTCGTCGCTACTAAAAAACAAGCTAAGGATGTTGTAGCAGAAAAGGCTGCAGCAGTGAACATGCCATACGTAAATGAGCGTTGGGCAGGTGGTATGTTGACCAACTTCCCTACTATTCGTAAGGCTGTTAAGAAAATGACGAACATCGATAAGTTGATGAATGACGGAACATTCTCAAACCTCTCTAAGCGTGAGTTGCTGCAGATTTCTCGTCAGCGTGCTAAGCTTGAGAAGAACCTTGGTTCTATCACAGACTTAACTCGTCTGCCATCTGCACTCTTCGTTATTGATGTAATGAAGGAGCATATCGCTGTTAAAGAGGCTAATCGTCTTGGTATTCCAGTATTTGGTATTGTTGATACCAACTCTGATCCTAAGAATATTGACTACGTTATCCCTGCAAATGATGATGCAAAGGATTCTGTAGAGGCAATTCTTTCTGCTTGCTGCGATGCTATTGCAGAGGGTCTTGAGGAGCGTAAGGCTGAGAAGGCTGATGAGAAGGCTGCTGCTGAGCAGGCTGAAGAGGCTGCTGAGGCTAAGCCAAAGCGTGCTGCTCGTAAGGCAGAAGCAACTGCTGAGGCTCCAGCTGCTGAGGCTCCAGCTGAGAATGAAGCACCAGCTGCTGAATAATAATTAAGAAACATAGTGGGCGCTGGTGAGTGCTAATGACCTTTCTTGTTGCTACATGTAAGGTTCATCATCCCTCATCAACGCCCACAATATTTAATAATATTAGAAAGGAAAACAAAAAATGGCTGTATCTATTGAAGATATTAAGAAGCTCCGCGCTATGACTGGCGCAGGTCTTGCTGATGTAAAGAAGGCTCTTACAGAAGCTGATGGCGATTTCGACAAGGCAAAAGAATTGCTCCGTGAGCGTGGTTTGGCTATTGCTGCAAAGCGTTCTGACCGCGAAACATCTAATGGTTGCGTTCTTGTTAAGCAGGTTGGCGACTTCGCAGCTATGGTAGCTATCAAGTGTGAGACAGACTTCGTTGCTAATGGTAAGGACTTTGTTGCATTGGTTCAGGAGATTCTTGATGCCGCTGTTGCTAATAAATGCAAGAGCCTTGATGAGGTTAAGGCTTTAAAGCTTGCTAATGGTGAGGATGCTGCAACTGCTGTTCAGCAGCGTTCTGGTGTAACAGGTGAGAAGATGGAACTTGATGGTTACAACTTCTTAGAGGGTGCTAACATCTCTGTTTACGACCATATGAACAAGCACACTCTTGCTACTATGGTTCAGCTCAACGAGAATAATGAGGATGCAGGACACAAGGTAGCTATGCAGGTTGCTGCTATGAAGCCTGTAGCTCTTGATGAAGCATCTGTTCCACAGTCTGTTAAGGATGAGGAATTCAAGGTTGCTGTTGAGAAAACAAAGGAAGAGCAGGTTGAGAAGGCAGTTGTTGCAGCTATCAAGAAGGCTGGTATCAATGCTAACCTCGTTGACAGTGATGATCACATTGAGTCTAATATCAACAAGGGTTGGTTGACTCGTGAGGAGGCTGATAAGGCTATTGAGATTCGTAAGACTGTATCTGCTGAGAAGGCTGCTAACCTCAATGAGAACATGATTCAGAACATTGCAAAAGGTCGTTTGAATAAGTTCTTCAAGGAGAACTGCCTTGTTGACCAGGAATTCCAGTTCGGTGATGGTGACAAGCAGAGCGTTGGTGAGTGGTTGAAGGCTCAGAGCAAGGATCTTAAGGTTGTTGCTTACAAGCGTTTCACACTTTCAGCAGACTAATATTAGTATCTCTTTTTAAAGAGGATATATAATAGAGGGAGTTGCAGGAAAGCCCCATAAGGCTCCTGTAACTCTCTTTTTTTATTGTTTTTATTTGCATGATTGTGCTTTTTGAGCAGCTCTGTTGACTAAGTTCTGCTTGTAGAACGAGGTATGAAGCAGGAAGAGATAGTTCTTGGTTTATGCTACTTAATAGAGTGTAAATATAAAGAGTCTTTATTCTGATTGTGCTGATAGAATCGAGGGAGATGCTAAACTTGTGCCCAATGCATGCAGGTTGATTATGTGTAAGAGGTGAAGTGATAAGGCAGAAGGGTGAATATTACCAGTAGTAAAAGATGCTTACAGTTTGGAAGCTGTGATAAAAAGTGAAATAGACAATTGTCATCTTTTTCACCCTTTGTAATGTTCTTAATTTCAGATGGTTATAAACAGGCTTGTAAAAGGGCATGTTTTACCATGTAAAAGGGCGTCTTTTACACTGCAAAAGGGCACTTTTTACAGTGCAAAAGGTCATCTTTTAGAAGGCAAAAGATGACCTATTAAAAAACAAATAGGAAAAAATTTTATAGAGGGAGGGAATATTTCATTCCAAACTCATGTAATAAATACATTATTTAAGCAGAACTTATGAAGATCTTTGCTATCGGTATGAACTATGCAGAGTACAATAAATCGCTGCATGAAACGTTATCAGTATCAGAAGAGCCTGTTGTCTTTACGAAAGCAGACTCGGCTCTTTTGAAAGACCATAAACCGTTCTTTATCCCTGATGACATGGGGAAAATAGAGTGTGAGGCTGAAGTTGTAGTGCGTATCTGTCGGTTGGGTAAGACGATTTCTGAGCGGTTTGCCCATCGTTACTATGATGCAGTGACTGTTGGAATAGACTTTACCGCACGTGAACTTCAGCAGAAACTGAGAGAGAAGGGTTTACCTTGGGACTTGTGTAAGGGTTTTGATGGTTCTGCAGCTTTGGGAGAATGGGTGCAAAAGGATAAGTTTCTTGATGTTCAACGCCTCCGTTTCCATCTTGATATTAACGGGAAGACCGTTCAGGAGGGCTGTACGAGCGACATGTTATTTACTGTTGACAGAATAATCAGCTATATAAGTCGCTTCTTTACCCTTAAGACTGGAGATATTATTTATACGGGTTGTCCTGCAGTTTGTGGTCCAGTGTCTATCAATGACCATTTAGAAGGCTGTCTTGAGGACCGAAAAGTCCTTGAATTTAATTGTAAATAAATGAAGAGACTATCAACAATACTCTGCTTCTTGTTACTGGTGGGTTGTCTGAAAGTGGTTGCCCAGCAGCAGAGATTCTTTAATCTTACGGTTAATGATGTTACTATTGGGACTTCTTTACCAAGCTTTAGATATGCTATTCCTGTAGGAGAACACTATGCTGACTCTACCTATGAACTGTCGATTCGTTATCCAGAGTTCATAGATATGAGCAAAGAGGACATAGCACGTTATAATGCACTTACAAGTGAAGTTCCTTCTGTTCTTCCTGCTATTCACCAACGAATGACAGTTGATCGTAAGCGTGGAGTTCTGGAATTCTCCCTTACGCCTATCGTTGAACGTAATGGGAAGAAGCAGTTTCTTGTTAGTTTCATGATAGCACTTACCTCTCGTCCGAAGTCAGCACTTGCTAAGAAGAAATCCGTACGTACGATGTCTACACGGGTAGGAAGCGCATCTTCAGACGCAGCCAGTCGCTATGCAGCACATTCAGTCCTTGCAAATGGCAAGTGGGCAAAGATAAAAGTCTCTTCAACAGGTGTGTATCAACTGACGAATGAACTGATACGTCGTGCTGGTTTCTCTAATCCTGACAAGGTAAAGATCTATGGTTATGGTGGCAATCTCCAAAATGAAGTGTTGGATGATGCCTACCTTCGTTCCCATGATGATCTGAAGGAAGTCCCTACTTATGTGTCTAATGGCAGACGACTTTTCTATGCGGAAGGTCCTGTTAGTTGGGCATCTGCAACGGCGAAAAGAAGAATTCGCAATCCTTACTCAGACTTTGGCTGTTATTTTCTGACTGAAGATGATTCTGGAACACCAGCAACCATAGCTGATAGTACAGCTTTTATCAATAGTTTTTATCCCTCTCCTTCTGATTATCATGCGCTGCATGAAGTGGATGATTACAGTTGGTATCATGGTGGGCGTGACCTTTTTGAGAGTACACCATTAAAGTTGAATGTACCGAAAGTATATTCTTTAGTAAATAAAGGGAAGGCGTCAAAGGGAATACTAACCGTTGGCGTAACAACAGGTACTTATGCATCAGATGTTAAGGTTGAGCTGAATGGAAGACAACTTTCTCAGATTCATGTGTCTCCAGGCGATTCTTATGATAAAGGTTATGAAGTAATAAGAAGCTATGAGCTTGATAATCTACAGAATACTGATAGTATCCGACTGACTACAGTGTCAGGTGGTCCAGTGCGACTTGACTATATTTCGATGGCATATGATAAGCCTGCACCTGCTCCTTCATTGAAGTCTTCATTCCCAGTTCCCGAGTATGTGTACAACATAACGAACCAAGATCATCATGCAGATACACCTGTTAACATGGTGATAATTATTCCTACAAGTCAGAAACTACTGGCACAGGCAGAACGATTAGCCGACTTTCACCGCACACATGATAACATTACTGTTCGTGTTGTCCCTGCTGATGAGCTTTATAATGAGTTCTCCAGCGGTACACCTGACGCCATGGCTTATCGCAGATATCTGAAAATGTTGTATGATCGGGCAACAGATGATAAGGAAATGCCACAGTCTTTACTCCTCTTTGGCGACTGTGTATGGGATAATCGTATGCTGACAGCTGATTGTCGAAGCCTTAATCCTGATGATTATCTGCTGGCTTACGAGAGTGAAAACTCCTTTAGCGAGACTGATTGTTATGTTAATGACGGTTGGTTTACGCTTATGGATGATGGCGAAGGTGACAATTTGCTCAGTGGTGATAAGGAAGATCTAGGCGTAGGAAGGTTTCCTGTTACGACAGCTACGGATGCTCAGATCCTGGTTGACAAGACAATCAACTATACACAGAACAAGAATGGTGGCAGTTGGGAGAACATTATCATGTTCATGGGCGATGATGGCAACAACAATCTTCACATGAATGACGTCAATAAGACCGCAGAAGCCATCATGGCAGCTTATCCTGACTATTACGTTCGGAAGGTAATGTGGGACTCATATACGCGTATTTCATCTGCAACAGGTAATACCTATCCTGAAGTTAGCTCTATTATAAAACAGCAACAAGCACAGGGTGCATTGATTATGGACTATGCTGGTCATGGAAAAGAAGATCAGATATCCCATGAAGCAGTACTTAAGCTGAGTGACTTTGCTAATTTCTCAAATGCAAATCTTCCTCTTTGGATTACTGCCAGTTGCGATATTATGCCTTTTGATGGTACTATTCCCACAATCGGTGAGGCTGCAATGTTGAATAAGAAAGGTGGTTCTGTTGCTTTCTGGGGTACAACACGTACCGTTTATGCTTACTATAACAAAGCTATTAACACCGCTTTCCTGAAACATGTGTTGAGTTTTACGGATGGAAAGCCAACGACTTTGGGTGAAGCACAGCGTCTGGCAAAATGTGAATTGATAAATTCTAGTAGTGACTTGACGCCAAACAAACTGCAATATTCCCTTCTTGGTGACCCTGCACTGTCGTTGAATCTTCCACGCCTGCAGGTGAAAGTAGAGAGCATTAATGGTAAAGTGCCTGATGCTCTAGGCTCAGTTGTCCTCAAAGGTGGTTCAGTTGTGACAGTAAAAGGACATATATATAAAGGTGGAGAGAAGCAAACGGGCTTTAATGGCTTGCTTACTTCTGTCGTAAGAGATACCCGAGAGCTGATAACATGTAAGAAACAAGAAGAGACATCAGACTCTGCTTTCCAGTATTATGACCGTCAGAAGATTCTTTATAACGGTACTGACAGTGTGCGTAATGGTGCGTTTAGTTTCACTTTTGCCGTACCTCGTGATCTAAACTATGCTGATGGGAGTGGACTTATCAATCTTTCAGCAATCAGTTCAGACCATACGCTTATGGCAAATGGGGTAGAAGAAGGCTTTCATATCCATGGTTCAGAAATCGTTTATAATGATTCTATAGGTCCATCTATTCATGCTTACCTCAATAACCCATCCTTTGTTGATGGTGGAAAGGTGAATTCAACACCCTATTTCTTTGCTCAGATAACCGATAAGGACGGACTTAACGCATCAGGGAATGGCATTGGACATGACATGCAGCTTGTTGTTGATGGCAAAGCAACGCAGACTTTCAATCTCAATGATAACTTTCGCTATGATTTTGGTAGCTATACTTCTGGTTCAACAGGCTATAGTCTACCCGAATTGACCGAAGGTGCCCACACATTACAGTTCCGTGCGTGGGATATTCTGAACAATCCGTCAACCGTTACGCTGCATTTCAATGTCGTGAAGGGGCTTGCTCCTGACAATGCCAGTGTGGAAGCGACAGAGAATCCAGCTCGAACGCAGACAACATTCATCGTAACTCACGACTTCATAGGCTCCAATGTCGATATTACTCTTGAGGTCTTTGATATGAGCGGAAGGCTTTTGTGGCATCATGAAGAGTCTGGAGTTTCCTCTGGTAATGCCTTCGCAATGAATTGGGATCTGACTATTAATAACGGAGGAAGGCTACATACGGGTGTCTATCTTTACCGTGTGCGCCTGACATGTAATGGAGCTACGAAGGTAACTAAGGCGAAGAAACTCATAGTCATAGACAATAAATAAGTACAAAGTGACGTTTCTATCCATGGTACAGCTAATGATTAGGGCTGTATCATGGATTTTTTTTATGAATAAGAAACCCCAAATAAAGAGAATGAATCAATCATTTAGATTAACTATTTTGGCATTAGCGGTGCTTGTCTCTACTACTGTGACAGCCCAAGATAAGCGAAACATGTTCAATCCAGTCAACACTTCGGTTACATCACAGACCATTGCGCCTGATGCAAGGTCTGCAGGTATGGGTGATGTTGGTGCTGCTACTGATCCAGATGTGAACTCACAATACTGGAATCCTGCAAAGTATCCTTTTAATATCTCACGTGCTGGTGTGTCTCTGAACTATACTCCATGGCTCCGACAGTTGGTAAGTGACATTGACCTTGCCTACCTTGCAGGTTATTATCGTATTGGTGACTACAGTGCAGTGTCTGCTTCAATGCGTTATTTCTCATTAGGTGAGGTGCAGTCTAATGATGGTTCAGCATTGACTATCAATCCTTATGAGATGTCATTTGATGTTGCTTACTCACTGATGTTGAGTGAACACTTCTCTTTGGGAGCTGCTGTACGCTGGATTTATTCAGACCTTACTTACAATTTCACGGATGATACATCTCCTGGTTCAGCCTTTGCTGCCGACCTCTCATGCTATTATCAGAATTATATAAACATTGGTCAGCGTGAGTGTCAGTTAGGTTTGGGTATGAACATCTCCAACATTGGGTCTAAGATTACCTTTGGTGGAGATAACCGTTCAGAGTTTATTCCAACCAATTTGCGCCTTGGTGCATCCCTCATGATTCCTATTGACGAGTTCAATAAGTTTACTATTGCAGCAGATGCCAATAAGCTTCTCGTGCCAACTTACCCAAAACGTAGGGCTGATGAGTCGGAAGTTGACTATGACAACCGCCTGCAGAAGGACTATTATGATGTGTCTTCTATCTCTGGAATCTTCAAGAGTTTCGGTGATGCACCTAATGGTTTCTCTGAGGAAATGCAGGAGATTCAGTGGAGTGTTGGTGCAGAATACACTTACAATGATAAGTTCTCTCTCCGTGCAGGTTACCATAATGAGAGTGAAAACAAGGGTAATCGAAAGTATTTTACCTTTGGTGCAGGCTTCAAGATGAGTGTGTTCTCGTTGGATGCTGGTTACGTTGTGGCAACAGCCAAGAGCAATCCACTTGACCAGACACTGCGTTTCTCCTTGTCGTTTGATATGGATGGAATCAAAGACCTGTTTAAACGGAGGTAAGAATACTCGTTTGGGGCGATTTAAACTTTAACTTATTTATAATCTCCTGCTTATATGTCAGCAAAGACATCCTCCCCTTTGGAGGAGTTTGCGGAGGTTTCCAATTAGTATTATGTCTACTTCTCAAAATCCAATAATCCCATCTTTCCGTGTCGGAATGGGGTACGATGTCCATAAACTTGTAGAGGGGCGCGACCTTTACTTAGGTGGTATTAAGATAGAACATAGTCTTGGCTTACTCGGACATAGTGATGCTGATGTTCTCATTCATGCCATTTGTGATGCGTTACTTGGTGCTGCCAATATGCGTGACATTGGTTATCATTTCCCTGATACCTCTGCCGATACATTGGATATGGATTCAAAAGTAATCCTTCGCAAGACCATAGAGCTCCTTGCAACCAAGGGTTATCGTGTTGGAAACATCGATGCAACAGTCTGTGCAGAGCGTCCGAAGATTAATCCGCACATCCCTGCTATGTGCAAATGTCTGGCAGAAATCATTGGCTGTGATGAGGATGCAGTGTCCATCAAGGCTACTACTTCCGAGCGAATGGGCTTCGTTGGGCGTGAAGAAGGTATGGCAGCGTATGCCGTTTGTCTGATAGTGAAAGCATAAACACTACGATTTAAAGAAATAGCCAAGCGGCTAATAGCAGTATCGAAACCTGCTATTAGCCGCTTTTTTTGTGATGTTTTGTATGTCTTTAGTTGGTGAATGAAGTTGTTCCCAACCATGTTGCCAATTACTTTCAGTTATATTTTGATGTATTGGTGTCCGATAAATCTTTTTATATGTATGGCTTAAGGCTGAACTCCCCATACGCAATTCATTCGTTTAAGGTTTATCTATGCTTGGCAATTAACGTTTAGCTTACTGTTAGAAGAGCGACGCAGACATCTCCAGGTGCGCCGTTACAGAAAATTACAAGGCGTCTGTAATCTTTTTACAAGCCGCTTGTAATCTTTCTACAAGCCGTCTGTAATACTTCTACAAGGCCTTTGTAATTTTCTGTAATACCATGTCCCATCATCTAAAATGAATGAGATTACCACTAGAAAGATGATTATTTGATGTTTCTGTCTAGTTATTTTGAAGTGTCAATGTTTATACTTATCTTTGTTTCAAATAACTAACTTAAAGGTTTTTATGAAACGTGTTATCCTGTTTTTCTTTTTGTTTCTCGGTCTTTTGCAAGTAAGCTTTGCACAAAATGATAAGCTTGTACCTTTATCAGTCTATCCTTCAGTAAAGAATGTAGCAAGCCTTATTCGTTCAATTAATAAGAAATTGTTGCCTTTTAAGGGATGTGTAACTTCAAAGTCACTTATTGATTTGTTGGGTTATATAGACTCTGGAAGTACTTATGATTCGGATGAATCAGAGGCTGATAAGGCTAAAAGCTCTCCTACAGATGATGCTATCTTCTATGTTTCTGAAACGAATAAAAGTGCGGTACTTAGCCTTTTAAACATAGCCAAAGAGCAGAGTTTATATGATACAACACACTATCGTATCTTGCTATCTCAGTCTCTTTCGGATAAGCATTTGTATAATTTGCACGTTATAGACCTAAAAAGTCCATCGGCAATCCCCTCTCTTTCGTTCACAGACGTGCGTAATGGCATGAGCCGTGATGGTAATCCCGTCTTTCTGCTAGACCTTACTCGTGATGCAGCGTCGGCTTTTACAAAGCTGACTTATGATGAAGTTGATAACAATATCGTATTCTTGTTGTATGGAGAGTTCCTCACCTCAATGTTCGTTAACAGTGGCGTTTCTACTCTTAACTTAGAACTTCCGCAGGAGATGAGTGCAGATAAGGCAGAAGATGTTGTGCGTCATCTGAATTCATCTGCTGTGAGTGAGGCATCTCTTGCGCCCCTTTATCGTGCACAATACGTGATAGGTGATACTTTAACTTATCGTTTTACAGCCAAACAAGGGGGGAGTGAGTTGAAGAACTCACATATTTTCCAATTAATTCCAAGGCTTGTAAACGATAAAATAACACGCATAGAGTGTATTCCAGATATATCCTATCCTATGTATGAAGAGGCTGGTAAGAGTGATAAAGCCTTCCAAGAAATAATAGACCAAGCCCGTTATTTGTTTCGCAAGAATAGCGTCATGATAGAGACTGACCTGTCTACGCACACCACTGTTTCGAACCTTAAGGACCAAGAGGCGTTCTCTAAAGGAATGGAATCCTATCTGATAGCCAATGCAGAACAGTATGGCGCAAGCAAAGAGGAGATGAAAATGTTCTCAAAACAGATGGTAGAAGAGTTGTTAGACAAGCAGAGTTCGTTTTTCTCAAGCGATAATATGGCACTTCAGTTACCTGAGTTGACTGTTATGACAGTGCTGGATAATTTCTTTTCAGAGGGTCAGACACAGGGTACTTGTTACTTCCCTTGTGTGAATAATTTAGTAGATTACACGATAACAAACAAGGATAATGGATATGTAATTGCACTCAAATCAAAGGATAAGAATAGTCCTGCGTTTGAGAGTTATGTCTATTATATTGATAAACAAGGGCTCATACAACGGTTAGAATATCAGTGGACAGCCAACCCAAAAGCGAAAGAGAAGAGCGAGAGTGGGGCGAATGGTGATGGTTATAGCTTTCTGATAGAACGCGTAAGATAGTCTTGATAATAAATGAAGTGCTAATTTTGAATACAAACAATCAAACTTATAAACTCTATGAAACGTATAATCTTTGTCTTATCGGTATTTGTTAGCTGTCTGCAACTGACCATTGCACAAAGCTTGAAGCCCGTACAAATATCCTTCTATCCCGTTTTGCACGACCCACATGAGCTGCTAAAATCAATTAGTGATAAGCTTTTGCCCTATCAGAAGCATATCACTACCCGACCTTTGGAGAAGTATTTCGGGCGTTTCAATGATGAGATTTATAATAATGAAGATGCTGGAGAGGCAGATTCAACTGCTGCTTTCAAAAAGCGTTTCGGTACTTTACCCGATACCGAAGGGTATGTTGCAGCTGCAGCAGCAGAGGCTGCTGATAATGGAGAGGATGGCGCAGCCACTCAAACTTCGTACGTTCAAGTGAATCCACAGGATGAAAATACGGTGATGAAGTTGCTGAAATTAGCCCGAGAGAAGCAGCTATATGATACTTCACGTTATATGTTTGGTTTTGGTTTGAATAGGATGATGGATGGTTGGTCAATCCTTTGTGCCTTGGATAAGAAGTCTCCTTATGCCATACCATCAGCTTCGTTCACGGCAGTACATAAGGAGGAGAGTTCTGAAGGTAGTGTTACTGGCTCCCTGAAGCTCACTCGGCAGGATGCAAAACGATTGATCAGGCTCTATAATAATCCGCAGAAAGATGATGTGTATATGGTGATTGATGGTGAGTTACGATGGCCTATAGACAAGGAGAATGTGCCTGTCAACAGGAATATCTCTTTCTGGCAAGAGGCTAAGAACGTGTCGGATGGTAATTTGTTTATGAAGCGTTTGCAAGCGTCTGTAGTAAAAGAGCCACCTTACAAGCCCTTGCTTCCATCACAATATAGAGTGGGGGATATGCTTACTTATCGTATTAAAGTAGATAGTGATATGGACTGGATAACAGGAACCCATGCCTTTAAGCTCGTACCCTTGGCGGTTGGTGATGTTTATCGGATAGAGTGTATAGTGGAAGGACTCGATGTTAAGCAACCAGGTTGGGCATCAAGTGCTTATGATAGGGAACTGAATAACCTTGAAGTTAAGGTGCTGAAACAGATGCTTAAACAGCATTTTATTATTGAAACAAGTAATCTGACAGGTGAAACCAGCGTCGAAATAAAGGATAAGAATCAGTTTGATCAATGGTATAAGAATCTTAAAAAGTGGTGTGAAGCAAGCTGGAAGAGGGATAAAAGATTCAGTAAGGTGACGGATGAGACGATGGGTACAACTGAAGGAGAGAGTCTTTTGTTCCATCTGGATGAGTTTATTGACGATGGAGCTCTGCAGTATTTGCCTGAATTGGACGCTATTATAGCTCCAGAGATGTACTTTGAGGAAGGCGATACTACAGGTAGAGGATATTTCGATCTGCTTGGTGATTATGGAACTTACAGTATATCAAAGAATGAACAGGGGACTATCATCACGCTTAAGGGCGATCCTGAAGTAAAAGAAGATGACCTAGTAGATGATTCGGACCCAGCTATTCAGGACTTGAAAACCAAGATTGACGCTTATGAATATTACTATGATACAAAGGGAAACCTTATGAAAGTGAAGGGTAAAGTAAGACGAAACCTATATAACAAAGACTTTGTTATAGAACGAATGATGTGATAAAAGAAGAACGCCGATACTCTCATCGAGCATCGGCGTCTGTAGTATGTTTAACTAGAAATCCTTTTTAATGAAAGGGAACCTCACGGTCACCTTTGTCATCCTAGATCAATCGTTAAACGTTTACCTTAATAAAATAACTAAAAACCTAAATCTATTACTACTAACCTAAACAATCTATTAACCTTTTGACAATGCAAAGGTAGGTGGTTTTCATGTTTTTCGCAACTAATTTAGTATGAATTATGCAGAAAATACATCTTTCTTGACGCAAATCAACTGCTTGTGTACGCAAACAACTAATATTTTATTACTTTTCTTGTATGTTTATTTGTTTTCTTGTAACTTTGCGGTAAAGGAACAAAAGAATGCGAGTACTGATTGTAAATACCAGCGAGAAGACCGGTGGAGCAGCTGTTGCTGCTAACCGACTCAAGGATGCTCTGAACAACAGCGGGGTAAAAGCAAAGATGTTAGTACGTGATAAGCTGACAGATGATATTACTGTCGTTGGATTATCTCACCCCTTACGCAACCAATTTTATTTTCTTTGGGAGCGTTGGTGTGTCTTCTGGTACTCTCATTTCAGCCGAAAACATCTCTTTGAGATTGATATTGCCAATGCAGGAGTGGACATTACACAGCTCCCAGAGTTCAAGGAAGCAGACATAATCCATCTCTCTTGGATAAATCAAGGTATGCTTTCGTTGAAAGGAATACGTAAGATTCTTGATAGCGGCAAGCCTGTTGTGTGGACAATGCATGATATTTGGCCTGCTACAGGTATCTGTCATATCACGCTAAACTGCCAGCGTTATCAGTCGTATTGTGGCAATTGTCGTCTTCTTCCCAATGGAGGTTCATCCCATGATCTATCCTATCGGGTACTTCATCATAAGAAGGAGGTCCTCAAAAGGGGCAACATTTCATTTGTTACCTGCAGTAAATGGCTTGAGAAAGAGGCACGTAAAAGTGCTATTCTGAGTAATCAATTGATTCAAACCATTCCGAATCCAATTGATACACACGTCTTCCGACCGTCTGATAAGCGGCAGGCACGAGTGCGAACCAAGCTACCTTTGGATAAGAAAGTCATTCTTTTCGCATCACAACGTATTGATAATGTGAATAAAGGTATCAGCTATCTCATTGATGCTTGTCACAAAATGGTAGCAGAGAATCCTGAGATGCGAGATGAAGTTGTCGTTGCAGTACTGGGCGGACATGGTGAAGGGTTACAGGAATTGTTTGATTTTAAGGTCTATGAGTTAGGCTATGTGAATGACACCCGACAGATTGTTGACATCTACAATGCCACCGATGTGTTCGTATTACCTTCACTTTCGGAGAATCTACCCAATACTATCATGGAGGCAATGGCATGTGGTGTGCCTTGTGTAGGCTTTAAAGTTGGTGGTATTCCAGAGGAGATTGACCATAAAAAGAACGGTTACGTAGCAGAATATCGTAATGCAGACGACCTTGCCAGAGGCCTACATTGGGTGCTTGAGGAGGCTGAATACGCAGAGCTTTCCGAGTCGGCTGTAGGGAAAGTACAGCGTAACTATTCACAACGTAGCGTTGCTATGCAATATATTGAAGTATATAATGAGGCTATGGCCTTTAAGAGTTTCCATCTATGATCACATTTTCTGTAGTCACAATAACCTATAATGCGGAGGACGTTCTACAACCAACGTTAGACAGTGTCCTTATGCAAGACTATGTTCATGTTGAACATCTCATTATTGATGGAGCCTCTACAGACAATACAGTCAGTATAGCTGAGGCTTATAAGCGTCAGTCCGATGAGGCTGAGAATGGGCATGTCGTGAAGATAAAGAGCGAACCTGATGGAGGACTTTACTTTGCTATGAACAAAGGATTGCAGCAGGCGACAGGTGATTATGTTGTCTTTCTGAATGCAGGCGACCGTTTTCCGGCACCTGAAACACTTGACAAAGTGGCTTTAGCTGCAGAGGTTGGAGACGGTGAAGAACTACCGGCTGTCCTCTTTGGTGATACTGATATCATCGATTCCAAGGGTAATTTCCTTTGTCATCGTCGGCTCAGTCCACCCGAACGGCTCACATGGCGCTCGTTCCGTTATGGTATGTTGGTGTGTCATCAGGCGTTTTATGCACGAACAGATATAGCCAAAGCGTTACCTTATGACACGTCATTCCGCTATTCTGCAGATGTAGATTGGTGTATTAGGGTGATGAAAGAAGGTGAGCATCGTCATCTATTATTAAGAAATATTCATGCCATTGTGGCTGATTATATGCAGGAAGGGCAAACAACCCTGCACCATAAGGAGTCGCTTCAAGAGCGTTTTGAAGTTATGAAGCGGCATTACGGACTGGTGCATACCCTGCTGTTGCATGCGTGGTTTGCTCTGCGCAGTGTTATTAAGTAATTGTTTAACCAATAAAAAAAGGAGAGACAATGAGAAAAATCAGGATGAAAGTGTTAGTAGTAATGTCTGTCATATGCCTTTCTGCATCTGCTCAGACAGAGTATAGTGGTATCGCTGGTGCCTCACCACGTCTCGTTAGCACATGGAAGGTCAACGGAGCGTGTGGTAAAGCAGACTCCTGCTCCTAAGAAGACCACTACAAAGACCACCACTCGTACCACGACGAGGATCGATGATGACGATGAGTCAGCTGCAGATGAGGTAAGAGACGGATTCCGCAGTGTGTCACGTGGTGTCGGTCATGCCGTTAAGGACGGTGCGAAATCTGTCGGTAAGGCGACCAGAAAGATAGGTCAGGGTGGTAAGAATTTCTTCAAGAAGCTTGGTAAAGGTATCTCAGATGCCTTTAAACCAGACACGGTAGACGAGAAGTAAACCATCTAATTACTTGGATTTGGTGTGAGGTACATCTGTTGTACCTTATACCAAACGTATGAATAGGCAGGCTTCTTTGAGTTAATCAACTCAAAGAAGCCTGTTTGATAATGCCCTTCTCAGATGTCTTTGCACATATTATAATAAGGTGTAAAAGGGTGAGGAAGAGAGTAGGAGGGTGTAAGTTTACTGGAGTAAAGTAAACTTACAGTTTGGAAAACACAAAGAAGAATAAAATAACAGGAAATGGTCTTTTCTCGACTTTGTAACCACTGCATTATCAGATAGTTACATGAGGCCTTGTAAAAGGGTGTCTTTTAGGTTGTAAAAGGGCGTCTTTTACATGCTAAAAGGGCACCTTTTACAATGCAAAAGGGCATCTTTTAGAAGCCAAAAGATGCCCTATTAAAATGTCATAGGCTAAATTATTTTACAAAGAAGCCGTCTATGTCTTGCATGCTTATCAAAGAATTGCTTCCCTTTCTCTATAGGACTGCTCCGCAGGTTGCGTATGTATATATGCAAACAGCCTCGATAGACGTGCGTCTATCGAGGCTGTTGTATTTCTTATTATAGCTTGAATCGCTACTTACTGATAGTCAGAAGCTGTCCTTCTACCACTCTTGTAAATCGTCCCAAACGGTTCAATCGGCAGATTTGGTCAAGCGTTATGCCGTGTTGTTTGGCTATTGACTCTAAGGTTTCACCATTGGCAACCTTATGATAGAGAATCTTTCCGCTTTCAGCATAAGCCTCAGAACGAGGTGTATGACTCGAGAAGTCTGTGTTATAGGTCTTCGGCTGATAAGATGAATACCGTTGTCCACGCTTCCCCTGTATATTTTCACGAGAGTAACCGAGGCTTGATGATGTACCGCGAGCAGCTGTAGCACGTTCTGATTCTTGTGCAACCGTACTGCGACGGAATACATAATAGTCGCCAGTTACGTCCTGATGAGCAAAGTCAAAGAATAGTGCTGGGTTCAAAGCAACGCCACAAAGACGTGTCTCAAAGTGCAGGTGAGAACCTGTAGAACGCCCAGTATTACCGCCTAAACCGATTGGTTGTCCTGCACGAACAGTCTGATTGACAGATACAATCTGCTTAGAGAGGTGTCCATAAATGGTCTCAAGACCATTGCTATGTCGTATAACAATGTACTTTCCATAGCCATTTCCGTCGTATTTTACTACACGTACTTTACCAGAGAAGGCTGCACGGATAGTGTCACCGATATAAACTTTGATGTCTAATCCTTGGTGGTGACGTCCCCAACGGCGTCCGAAGTTACTTGTTATGACGCGACTTGGTGTTGGCATGCAGAACCCACGTAAATCAATCTTATAGACATCAGGCAGTGTACCAGCCCTGTGTGCATATACGTTGTTCCAGTCGTTATAGAGTTCTGATGATGGTTCGTCTATTTCCTCAGCCTCGCGTAAGCGAGTGATAACCACAGTGTCAAGAGCTTTGGCTCGTCTGTCGATTGGTGCTTGACGTGCAAGCAAGTCTTGAGCATTTGCTGTATGTGATGTTAGAGCAAAGAGCGAAGTAAGCGCAAAGGCTCTAACTATATTTCCTAACTTCATAATTAAGTTATTTTATTTCGGTTTATTATGTCAAGGATATGAGGCAAATGAGTCTCATTTATTCACTAATAATCCAGTAATGGACGTCATTTTTGTCCAATTCTGAACTAAAAGACGTCGCAAAGATAACGAAAAAATGTAGAAAAAATTGCAGGTTAACAGTTTTTATAGGGGTTTTAACAAGGAGTTTTTATGTATTATTATGCTTGAATAATGTAAATCAAGTGAGGAGTTTTAGGCGGTTTTAGGGTAAAAAGCCCAATCTTTATCAAGAAATTGCAGCCCAATTAATATTAGTATTTCTTAACATTTTTAATCTATTCCAAAGTAAATTATATTCGCTTTTCTGGCAAGTTGGATCGTCATCAATAATTTTCTGGGCTTCTTCCCGTGCCATTTGGACAATCTGACCGTCCCGTGCTATGTCGGCAATCTTGAGGTCGAAGGCAACACCACTTTGTTGTGTACCTTCCAGATCACCAGGTCCACGGAGTTTTAAGTCGGCTTCTGCAATCTCAAAACCATCGTTAGTGTCACACATTATATCTATGCGTTTGCTGGTTTCTTTCGTCAGTTTGTGATTGGTAACGAGTATGCAATAGCTTTGTTCAGCGCCACGTCCTACTCGTCCACGGAGCTGATGAAGCTGTGATAGTCCGAAACGCTGTGCATCAAGTATGATCATTACGCTTGCATTGGGTACGTTGACTCCCACCTCTATTACTGTTGTAGCGACGAGAATCTGAGTAGTCCCGTTTACGAACTTCTGCATCTCCTCCTCCTTCTCCTTATCTTTCATCTTCCCATGTATCTTACTTAACTTGAATTCCGGGAAGACTTCACACATTGCATGATATCCGTCTTCAAGGTTCTTGAGGTCCATTTTCTCACTTTCTTTGATGAGTGGGAACACGATATATACTTGTCTGCCGAGGTTTATCTGCTGGCGTATACCTTGATAAAGGCTTACCATCTGGTCATCATACTTGTGAATCGTCTGTATAGGTTTGCGTCCTGGGGGTAATTCGTCGATTACGCTGACATCCAAATCACCATAAATGGTCATTGCAAGGGTACGCGGGATGGGCGTAGCTGTCATTACAAGGACGTGTGGAGGGTTCTCACTCTTGCTCCATAGCTTAGCCCTTTGAGCCACACCGAAGCGATGTTGCTCATCAATAACAGCCATTCCGAGACTGTGGAATTGTACCTTGTCCTCTATGATAGCATGCGTTCCTACAACAATATTTACTGAACCATCCAGCAATCCGTCCAAAACTTCCTTGCGTTTTTTGCCCTTTATGATCCCCGTCAGTAGTTCCACGCGAAGGTTCATACCCTTCAGAAACTCCTTGATCGTCTGTAAGTGCTGTTCTGCAAGTATCTCTGTTGGTGCCATCATGCAAGCTTGATAGCCGTTGTCAATGGCTATTAGCATAGACATCAGTGCAACAAGTGTTTTCCCAGAGCCTACATCACCTTGCAGAAGACGGTTCATCTGTCTTCCACTTGCCATGTCTGCCCTTATCTCATGCATCACTCTTTTCTGTGCACCAGTAAGTTCAAAAGGAAGATTCTTTGTATAAAACCAGTTGAATTGTGCTCCTATATGGTTGAAAATATACCCTCTGTACTTACGGCGGTGGTCACTTGCGTATCGAAGAATGTTAAGTTGGACATAGAACAGTTCCTCAAATTTCAATCGAACACGTGCTCTTTGTGTATCATCGACCGACTTAGGATAATGTATTTTCCGCATGGCATCATCACGAGAGATAAGGTGAAGATGTGTTGTTATGAATGGTGGGAGCGTCTCTTCGAGAGGTGTTGTGAGCTTACTGATGAGCATTTTCGTCAGTTTCTCCATGGCACGCGAGTTGATGCCAGCCTTTTTCATCTTCTCTGTGGTGATATAAAAAGGTTGCATCCCCATGTCATTGAGTTGCAACTGACTTGCATCGTCAATGTCAGGGTGCGTGAATTGGAACCTACCATTGAAGAAAGTAGGCTTACCAAAGACGATATAGTCTTTCCCTATTTGGTAGTTTTGATAGATATACTTTGTTCCGTTGAACCAAACAAGGTCACAAATGCCATGTCCATCACTAAAGTGTGCGATGATTCTCTTCTTCCTTCTGCCCATATCAGCCTCCTCAAAGCTGAGGATTTGCCCTTTAATTTGGACGAAAGGCATGTCTTGTGAAAGCTCAGAGATAAGATAAACCTTTGTACGATCTACGTATTTATAGGGGAAATATTCCAAAAGATCACGATAAGTAGTGATTCCAAGCTCCTTGCTTAGAATCTCTTTTCGTTTCGGACCTACCCCCGGTAGATACATGATGTCCTGTGATAGTATGTCCATAAGGTCTTTTTCTTGCGAGAATATACTCTTCTTTCCCCCTCTTGAACCTATTCTTTAATTAATACTTCAGCTATTTTAAGGTCGAAAGGAGTGGTAATCTTGATGTTTTCCCGATTCCCTTCAACCATTGCAACTTGGCATCCAAGGCTTTCAACAACACTTGCATCATCCGTAAAACATGGCTGATACTCTACCTGGAAAGCCTGACGTGCCAGCGCAATGTCGAAAACCTGTGGCGTTTGTACCACTCGATAGTCGCTTCGCAGTACGTTTTTCCCTCCTCCTTGCTTATCTATATAACGTAAAGTGTCGGTTACTGGCATGACTGGTATTGCTGCATAGGTGTCTTCAGCAGTATCATAACAGCGTGCAATGGTGCTTATAGAGACAAACGGACGTACTCCATCATGAATACCTACGAGTCCCTCTTCGCCATCAGGTATCATCATTAAGCCATTCTTCGATGATTGGAAACGTGTGTCCCCTCCATCTGTCAGTGTGTATTCTTCGTCGAAATGATATTTGTCACATAACTCTTTCCAATACGCTTGTTGCTCTTTTGGCAAAACAAGGATAATGTTTATCGACTTGTCATACTCATGAAAGCGACTTATTGTGCGCATCAGGACGGGCTTATTGCCTACGGGAAGGAACTGTTTGGGTATGTCTGACCCCATACGCAATCCCTTTCCGCCTGCTACAATGATAACATAATTGCTCATCCTTACGACTTATTTGCTGCTTATTAATCGGTCGTAAATCATTCCTTTCTTTATTTCTTCAACCTTCTCCTGTGGTATGAAGTAGCTTAAAAGCTTATAAGCATAGGGGAAAGAAGCAGCCGGACCGCCACCTGTAGTTACGTTTCCGTCTTCCTGTACGAGTGCTCCTGTGTATTCAGCGTCGTCTCCTAAATAGCTTTCCATACCTGGATAGATTGTTGCTTTCTTACCTTTCAGCAAGCCAACAGATGCTAAAACCAATGGTGCTGCACATATCGCAGCTACTCTTTTGCCACTTTCGAACTGTTCTTTGAGAGCTTTTCGCACCCCATCATGCTCATTTAGGTTCTTGGAACCAGGCATTCCGCCGGGCAACATCAGTAAGTCTACATCCGAGAAGTTGCTAATTTCTTCAAAAAGAAGGTCAGCTTTGATTGTAACTCCATGTGATGATTCAACCAAATGGTTACCAGTTACACTAATAGTCTTTACTTCTACACCACCCCGACGTAGGATATCTACAGGTGCTAAAGCCTCAACTTCTTCGAAGCCGTTCGCAAGAAACTCATACACTTTTGCCATAATATTTCGCTTTTAAGTCTATAGATTCAATTAAAATCTTTAATTTTGCACATGTTAATGTATTTGCAAATATACTAAATATTAATGGTTTAGTGTGTCTTGTAAGGCTAAAAGAAATTTAAAAGGTACGTTTTTATGGCTGAAAAGAAACTGCGGTTTGCCATTTTTGGGAATGGTTCCAAGGCTTTAGAGTCCATTCAGATATGGGAGATGCTTGACTATCTGATCAAGCACAGTGCTGAAGTCTATGTGGAACAGTTCTTTTACTATGCCTTACAGCACCAACTGAAGGATGATTTAGAGGTAGATGGCCTGTTCAAGGGCTCTGACTTTAATGCTGATTATGTTATCTCCCTTGGTGGTGATGGTACTTTTCTGAAAGCTGCAAGTAGTGTTGGTGCTAAGCAAATACCCATCATTGGTGTGAATATGGGGCGATTGGGATTCCTTGCAAACGTTGCTCCTGCCGACGTCATATCCATGCTGGACAATATCTTTGCAGGGCAATATGACATAGAAGAGCGTGTTGTTATTCAGCTTGATGCTGGTGCTGAGTCTTTAGAAGGTTGTCCCTGTGCATTAAATGATATTGCAATTCTGAAGCGTGATACAGCTTCAATGATCTCTATCAGGGCAAGTGTTAATGGAGAATATCTGGTTACTTACCTCGCAGATGGGCTTGTTATCAGTACCCCAACGGGTTCAACTGCATATTCTTTATCAGTTGGTGGACCTATCATCATGCCTCAAGCGGGTATATTAAGTCTGACTCCCGTGGCTCCACACACGTTAAATATTCGTCCAATAGTCATCAGTGATGATGTGGAAATAAAGCTTGAAGTAGAAAGTCGTAGCCATAATATCCTTGCAGCCATTGATGGTAGATCAGAAAAGATTAGTGAAGGAGTAGTCTTAACCATTAAAAAAGCTCCTTATAAAGTTCATATTGTGAAACTTCATGGACAGCGTTTTTTCTCTACATTACGTGAAAAACTGATGTGGGGAGCCGATATGAGAAAGTTCTAAGTTAGAAAAAAGGCGAATGATAAGTAAGATAAAAAGACTTTTTCAGATTCCTGAGACGCGTTATACTACAAAGGAAATCTTCCGTTGGTTGTGGCTTGCGTGGCGTGGAAACCGTACACAGGCAGTGTTGAATGCCGTTATTGGTATTCTTAGTGTGGGTGTTTCTTTGGCTACAGTGTGGGCTGTTCAGCATGCTATAGACGTTGCTTCGCATGTAATAGAGGGTAGTATCTATACTGCAGTGGGCATTATGGGTGTTTTGATACTGTGTGACTTTGCTCTAAGTGTGGCATCTGTGTGGGTTCGTAACCTCCTTGGAGTGAAAGCACAGAACCGAATGCAACAGCAAATGCTTGATAGAATCCTGCGTTCGGAGTGGCATGGAAGAGAGAAACACCACAGTGGAGACGTCTTGAACCGCTTGGAATTTGACGTATCCAATGTTGTCAGCTTCCTTACAGAGACCATTCCGAGTTCTATTTCCACGCTTGCAATGTTCCTTGGAGCCTTTTTCTACCTCATGTCAATGGACTGGAGGCTTGCAATTCTCATTGTTGCGATGATTCCAATATTCGTTTTGGTGAGTAAAATATATGTTCGCCAGATGCGAAGACTGACTCGTGAGGTTCGTAACTCCGACTCTAAAGTACAGAGTGTGTTGCAAGAGACGATTCAACACCGCATGCTTATTAAGACGTTAGAGAGTGATGAAGTGATTGTTGATAAGCTGGAAGACACACAAAGTGAGCTGCGTCGTAAGGTTGTTCGTCGTACGAAATTCTCTGTTTTCTCTAATCTTGTGTTGAATTTTGGCTTTGCTTTTGGTTATCTTGTAGCTTTTACATGGGCGGCTTTTCGTATGTCTCTGGGCTCATTGACCTTCGGTGGCATGACAGCTTTCCTACAATTGGTGAACAAAATACAGAACCCTGCACGTCAGTTAACGAAGCTTGTACCAGCTTTTGTCTCTGTATTTACTGCAGCAGAGCGTTTGATGGAATTAGAAGAAGACCCTTTGGAGGAGCAAGGTGAGCCCATTGAGCTTAAATCTCCTTGCGGAATCAGACTCACACATGTTCATTATCGCTATGAAGACGGGGAACGTGATATCCTAAATGACCTCTCGTTCGATTTCTATCCCGGTTCTTGTACGGCTATTCTCGGTGAGACCGGAGCAGGAAAAACCACTTTGGTTCGTATGCTTTTGGCACTTGTGAAGCCACAGAGTGGGAAAGTCGAGATCTATAATAACAAGAAACATGCGGAGTTAAGCCCTCTTCTCCGTGCCAATTTCGTGTATGTCCCACAGGGGAACACGCTTCTTAGCGGGACAATACGTGAGAACTTACTACTTGGAAAGGTTGATGCCACGGAGGAAGAGATGAAGACTGTACTGTTAAAGAGCTGTGCTGACTTTGTCTTTGATTTGCCTTTAGGACTCGAAACACCTTGTGCTGAACAGGGAGGAGGCCTCAGTGAAGGACAGGCACAGCGTATTGCAATAGCACGTTCATTGCTTCGTGACCGTAGTATCATGATATTTGATGAGGCTACCTCAGCCCTTGACCCAGAGACGGAACGGCAGTTGCTGAAGAATATTCTCTCTAAGCATGACAAGACTGTTATATTCATCACACACCGACCAGCTGTTGTAGATTATTGTGACCAGACTTTGACGATAGAAAAAAACTAATAATGAACTTGTTTTATTGGATATAAAAACCTAAATTTGCATGGTATGAAATATAAAAACAAAGGAATAATAAATATGAGAAAGATTCTTTTCACAGCCCTTTGCGCACTGTTCGTGTCAGTAACAGGTGTTCATGCACAGTCAGCAGACTCTAATCAAAAGAAAGATCTGGATGCAAAGTATGCTGTTAATATGCTTAAATCAGGAGCAAAGGCACCCGATTTCAAGTTGAAAACATACGATGGTAAGTTGATAAGCCTAAGTCAATATCGTGGAAGTTACGTAGTATTGGACTTCTGGGCAAGCTGGTGCCCTGACTGTCGGCGTGATATTCCTGCTATGAAAGCTCTCTATGAGCAGTTCCGTGACCACGGTGTGCAGTTTATTGGTATTTCTTTTGATACAGACAGGGAGGCTTGGGCAAAGACTTATTGGAACCGTTATCAGATGAATTGGACACAGGTCAGTGAACTTAAGAAGTTCAGAAAGGAAACAAACATTGATAAGTTATACAGGATTGATTGGATTCCTTCCATGTATCTTGTCGACCCTTATGGTAAGATTGTCCTTGGAACAGTAGAGATTGACAAGCTGAAAGCAAAGTTGGAGGAGGTTGCTTCTGCACCAAAAATAAGTAAGACGGATGTTTTACCAACCTTCGAAGGAGGTCAAGATGCCATTGACCTGTATTTTACAAAGGCACAACGTCCAAGCATAACATCATTCCGTGCAAAGGCAGAGATGGACATTACGGTTGTCTTCAATGTTGAAATGGATGGAACAGTGACGGGAGCTCGTGTTGCAGATGTGAAGAATGCCCGTGGAACCAGCAAGCGTTTTATGAAGATGGAACCAGCAAAACAACAACGGATTCTTAAAGAATGCGTTGATTACTACAAGGAACAGGCTGTTCGTTTGACGAATAACATGCCGAAATGGACACCAGCTCAGGAGAACGGACGCCCCGTTCAGAGCAGGACTTCTCTGACAATTGCCTTTCGGGCCTGACCATTAAAGAAACTAACTCATGATAATACGAAGAGAGCATATCGATAAGAAGACAAGCTATAGGCTATTGATGTCTTCTATGATAGGCTCTCTTTTTTTATAGATTCACGCTGATTTACTAATAACAAAACAAGCTTATGGTTGACACTTTGCCACTTTACAAGAAATTACAAGCCCTTTGTAGAAGTATTACAAGGCGTCTGTAATAGTATTACAAGGCGCTTGTAATAAGATTACAAAGCCTTTGTAATTTTCTGTAGGATGCTTTATCATAGCCACAATGACGATTGTTTAAGATGTAAAAGGTGTATTGACAGTGTTTCAAAAGAAGATATATAACTAATTAACTTATTACAAAAAAGTATGAGAACTCTTTTATTATGTGTACTTGCGTTATGCTCTCATGTTATGAGTATGACTGCTCAGGTGACGGGAAGAATTGAATATCCCTACCGTGCTGACTATGAAGATCAGTTGGTTCTGCCAATTGGTGATAAAGGATTGGTTATTCAGTCGTTTGCAAAAGATTCCAAAGCTGGCAAACGTTATTTTAAGACCGAGTTCTATTCAACGATGATGACCCCCGTGAGCACAGACTCCATGTTGATAGACAAGGGGATGTATTACTATTCCAACATCGTTGACAACGGAGTACTCTACACCGTATTGCGTGAGAGTGATGGTACGTTTATGATTGTTGCCTTTAATGCTACGACGCATAAGATTACTGTTACAGATGGTGAGTATACCCGAAAAGGAACAATGCGCAACCTGATCATTTCAAATGATAATGTGGTATTCAGTTCAACACAGAAGAAGATAGACCGTATTGGTATTATCAATCTGAAGACAGGTGAGAGCCATTTTGCAGATATTCATTTCCCTAAAGTAAAGGATAAGAATATCTTTATTCTAGAGAACACCGTGATAGACAATACCATCTATGCGTTAGTAAGCGCTGATAATGATATTCAGTTGGTACGACTTGATATGCAAGGAAAAGAGTTAGGTACGACCAATCTTACGGCAGACATGCCAGAACGCATCATTTCAGCTTCTGCTTCAAAGGCTGGGGACAAGTATTTTGTTACGGGAACCTACTCTCGTTCGAAGAAAGGTGGCGCTGAAGGTATCTTCTTCTCTGAGTTGAAAGATAATAAGTTTAATAACATTAAGTTCTACAACTTCCTTGATTTGAAGAACTTTACCGACTATATGAGTGACCGTAAGCAGGCTAAGATTGAGCGGAGGAAGGAAAAAGCAAAGAAAGCCGGTAAGGAATATGCATTGAAATATCTGATGGCTTCACACCGAATTATGACAGATGGAAAAGATTATTTCTATCTTGGTGAGGCATACTTCCCTGTATATTCAACAACAAGAATGGGTAATATGGTTATGACAACATTTGTTGGTTATAACTATACCCATGCCGTATTGGCAAAGTTTGATGCGTCAGGTAATCTGTTATGGGACGAATGTTTCCCGATGGAACCACGTACAATGCCTCTTTATGTGAAGCGATTTGTATCTGCAAGTTTAAAGGGAAAGAATGTCAATCTTCTCTTTACAGATAGGAATAAGATGGTTTCCAAGCTCTTTAACAATGCTGATGGAAAGGTGATTCAGGACCGTACCTCTGAATTTATTGAGACAGATAATGATGACGAAGATGTGAAAAAGATGCGTTATTCTGACTCACAACATTGGTATGGTGACAACTTCTTGGTTTATGGAAAGCAAGTTGTGAAGAACTCAAAGACGGGTGAACGCCGTAAGGTATTTGCTGTAACGAAGTATACTATTAAATAAATAAGATTATGAAAGTAAAGTGTTTATTTGGCAAACGTAATCTCCTTGCGAGTCTGTTCATGATGGCTTGTTTCCTTTGTGTATCACAAACTTCTCATGCACAAGCCTGGGATGGAGAAGGTGATGTGAAGGTTTATGGTGGATATGCTAACGTTGGTGGCAAGTCGGGTGTAGAAATTGGTACTGATTATGCCGTTACTGACTATATATCCTTAGGTGGACAAGTCACTTATGTGCATGTTAAGGACCGTGAAGGAGAAGACTATGGCTTTTTGTCAGGCTATGATCTCAGTTTTCATTGTGATTATCACTGGGCTGAACTCATGAAGTTGCCTTCGGTATTGGATGTTTATTCAGGTGCTTCTATTGGTCTTCGCACTGGTGCTCTGCAGGTGGGTCTTCGTTATAACTTTAGCGAGACTTTCGGACTTTATGCTCAGGTGAAGCAGAATATCTTCAAGACTTTTGGTGAAGATAGTGATCATCCAGCTGTCTATAAAGGTAAGACAGCCTTGTCATTGGGTATGACAATTACGTTCTAATACGATAAGAGGGTTCATGCTTGTTAGGCATGAACCCTCTTTTATGATTGATAACAATATCTGTTATCTTATTTTTTTCTCCTTTAATAATCAATCATGAAGAATCAAAGCACTTTGTCCATCTACTGTAACTTCGCCTCCTTCCATTTCACCAAGGCCTGATTCTTTGACTTCACCGTTAGCGCATACAATCGTATATTTACCCTTCGGGATATTTACTGTGCGCAATTCAGGGTTGGCATTGAGGATAACATAGATGTTATTCCACTTATCTCCACCTGCATGTCCTTTGAGATGGAAGGCTACAAGGCACTTCTGAACAGGCAAGAACTCCAAATGTTTGCGTACAAGATCGGCACTTCCAAGGCGGAAAGCAGGATGATTTTTACGCAGATTGATTAATCCACTATAGTAATTGAATACTTGAGGGTATGCTTTGAGATTGTTCCAGTCAAGGTGATTGATGCTATCAGGTGAATTAAATGAGTTGTGGACACCCTTCTTATCACGCAGCATCTCTTCACCAGAAAGTATGAATGGTACGCCTTGTGATGTCAATACAGCTGTTTGAGCAAGTTCATCAAGGCGTATCAGTTCGTTCTCATCATATTCAGCTTCGGGTATTGACGCTTTTAAACGGTCCACAAGGCACAGGTCATCATGACAACTGACGTAAGCAATCATCTGTGTTGGCTCTGTAGCATACGGTTTTTAGAGTAGTTTACCTTTGAGTAATCTACTTGTGGATGGGCAATCATCCCCGCAATACCTGCTTTTAAACTCTCTTCCAGACCTTCGATGCCACCTACAAAGCCAGTTTTCTTATCATCAGAGAACGGACCACGCAAGGCATCACGGATATCATCTGAGAAGGCAGCTATGCCCGGCATCTGCGAAATAGCAGCTTTCATAGCCAGTTTATCATGTGGATAAGCGCAAGTGCCAGCACTCCATCCTTCTCCATAAATGAATATTCCAGGGTCAATAGCATTGAGCTCACGGCGTATGTCGTTCATCGTTTGGATGTCATGGACACCCATAAGGTCGACTCGGAAGCCATCAATATGATATTCTTTCACCCAATACTTCATTGACTCTAACATGAAGTCGTGCATCAAAGTCTTCTCACTTGCTGTTTCGTTGCCGCACCCAGAACCGTCAGAAGGTGTACCATCAGCTTTATAACGGTAATAAGCCTTAGGGAAGGTACGCTCAAAATTACTATTCTTCAGGTCGAAAGTGTGATTGTAAACAACGTCAAGTATCACTCTGATGCCAGCCTTATGTAATGCCTGTACCATCTGTTTGAATTCTTTGATACGGCGTGTTGGAAGGTTAGCATCGTAGGAGTAACTTCCTTCTGGCACATTATAGTTCAGTGGATCATATCCCCAATTGTACTGAGGTGTGTTTGGTTTTGACTCATCTACTGATGCAAAATCGAAAGAAGGGAGTATATGAACGGTGTTAACTCCTAATTTCTTTAGATAATCAATGGCCTTTTGCTCAGTCAAAGCTAGGAATTTGCCTTTATGAACCAACCCAGAAGAAGGGTCAATGGAGAAGTCGCGATGATGTAACTCATATATAATAAGGTCGGATGGACTTTTAGTTGGTACTCGGTGGTCGGTATTCCATCCTGTAGGATCGGTCTCCTTCATATCAATAACAGCACCTCGTATGCCGTTACAGCCTACAGCCTTTGCAAAGACACCTGGTGTTTCGCCATGTCCTATATCGAAAGTATAGAACTTACCTTTGAGGTTCCCTTTGACAGTTGTAGTCCAAGTGTTCTCTCCACTTTGTTCCATCTTTATCTTCTTGTATGCTTTTCCTCCTGTACCAGCATCATAAAGGCGAAGTGTTGGCTTGCTAGGTGCTATGAGACGAAAGGTCGTTTCACTCGGAGAGTAGGACACCTCGTTAAACTTCTGTTGTGCTGAGGCATTCTGAGAGCATAGAAGTGCGGTGAAGAACGCTATGATATAATGTTTTATCTTCATTGTTTTTATTCTTTAGAATACTGTTATCTACCTGACAGATGAACCAAATCAGTTATTTGGCTGTTGAAAGCATCATTCTTCATAAGTGCTTCAATACTAACATGCATACGGTAGCGCCAGTAGTGCTTAGGATTTGCAGGGATATTGATTCGTTCTGCATTGGGGTCAGGAAGACGTAGATCTTCATCAATACTCATCCAGTCCTGTATGCCAAGGATACAAAGCATACTTGGTGAGGTGAGGTGTCGGCTAACGATGTCACGTGCCAACCAGCCTGGCAGTGGGTGTGGTGCAGGACCTTCACGATGCAGCATCGTGTTGAAGTAGTCCTGTGTACGTGGCCAATCTTCATCCCACCATTGGCGAAGTGTTGCCATGTCGTGTGTTGAAATGGTGCTGACACTTCGGTAAGGGTTAGCTCCCAGATGTCCAAAGCGTACGTGTGGGTCCTTAGGCATACTTTGTATTTCAAGACTAAGGATGCGCAGTTCGTTCATGACCCATGCAACACAGCTCGGTACCATACCAAGGTCCTCTGCACAGACAAGCATACGTGTGGCGTCAACCAGCTTCGGAAGTTTCTTCATTGCTTCCTGATACCAGAACTGATTGTTACGTCTGTAATAGTAATCGTTGTACAACCTATTGAAGATAGCTTTGTCACTGTCATAGAGACTCTCGTATATGAAGTCATGCTGTACGCTTATACGTGGGTGGAAGAGATTTGGATTTTTACGGTCACGTACGAAGAGAACGTCGCTGATAAGGGCATATAGTCCATCACGTATCCAAATATCTTTCTCAGAAGTCTTATCCTCAAAAGCCTTTTCCACCTTGCGTTGGGTGTCATAGGCTGGCCGCATCTTATAATGATCGCCCAAGTGTGCTCTATATAGTTCTCACGTACTTCGTTGGCATGCTCCTTGAAGACACGGTCGAGTACCCAATCTGTGATAAAAGGTTCAGTAAACAATGCTTCTTGCCACTGTAATCCATAGCCTTCTATCTCTTCTCGGCTCATACCCAGTGATGGAGAGAATTGTCCGAGAAGTCCGTGGACAGAGTTGATTGGAATCTCCCATATACGGAAGAAGCCTAAGACATGATCGATTCGATAAGCATCAAAGTATTGAGCCATGTTCTGGAATCGTTTTATCCACCATTGACAACCATCCTTCAGCATCTCTTCCCAGTTGTAAGTCGGGAATCCCCAGTTCTGTCCATTTACTGAAAAGTCATCAGGAGGAGCACCTGCTTGTCCGTTAAGATTGAAGTAACGTGGTTCAGTCCATACATCACAACCATATCGATTAACACCAATAGGGATGTCACCTTTGAGTATTACGTTATGAGCCTGAGCATATTCATGTACAGCTTTGAGCTGACTACTCAAAATAAATTGTACATAATAGAAGAATGCAACGTCCTTGTATGCTTTGTTCTTTGGGTCAGATAGAGCCTTACGAGTAGTTTCATCCCATTGGTGATGGTCTGGCCAGAGAGAGAAATCGGCTGTGCCGTACTTGTCCCGCAGGTAGCTGTATTGTGCATAAGGGACTAACCAGTGTTCTGTTTCTTTGAAGAATGTCTTAAAGGCATTGCTCTTGAGAACCTTTTCTCCTTCTTGTTCGAAAAGCAAATGCAGATATTCTATCTTTGAAAAGTTAACTCGCTCGTAGTCAATCTGTGGTAGAGCATTGAGTTCCTTGCGAATTTTTTCAAATCTTTCTCTTGCCTTCGCATCTTTCAATGTTGGTAAAGCTGTTAAGTCCACATACTGAGGATGCAAGGCAAAGATAGATATACAGCTATATGGATAAGAGTCTGTCCAAGTGTGCGTAATCGTTGTATCGTTGATAGGTAATATCTGTAAGGCACGTTGTTTCGTCAGACTTACCCAGTCAATCATTTTCTTCAGATCTCCAAAGTCTCCAATGCCGAAACTCGTTTCAGAGCGTAGAGAAAAAAGAGGGACTAATGTTCCTGCTATGCGTACAGGTGGAAGAGGGAAGAAAGCTTCGTCAAGCTCATAGACAGTGACATCTCCTTCTTCCATAAGTGGTAAGGTGATGATGCGGTTATTGCCACTTTCCCACACGGGTATATCGCTGTTCCCTTTCATGAAGAACTTCACTTCAAGTGTGTTACCAGTTAGCTTTGTGACATCAAGTGCTACACTCCATTCATTGATGTTGTGCTGTGTCATTGGTAGGGCTTTCGTAACATTCCATGCACCTAAAGCCAGTTCAGCTCCTGCAACATAGAGCTTATCCTCTGCATTTAATTGTGGTGCTCGTACCTTTAAAGTGATAGCTTTATTATATATATTAGTTTTGCATTTCCCGAGTTTCTTACCCATTACGCTGTCTGTAATTGCTGAGCTATAGAGGAATGAGTCTTCAGGAATGTCATGCCAGTGATCATAAACAGAATAGTTGTGTGCATGTTCTGCATCAAATTCCAATCGATGTGTTACCACACTCCACTCTTTGCGTTCGGTATTATCACCGCATTGTACGGTATAAAAGTAATCCATGTGAGTCCCTGGTCTCACATCTTTCTGCATGTTTACTTCCCAATGGTATCCATCAGTAGTATGCATTCTATATTCTGTAGTCTCTTTCTCCCCATTATGGTAGCCTTTGATGACGTTAAGGATAAGATCCTGACCGTAATAAGTGTTGTAATCTAAATGAAAATGTATATTCATAGGGCTGGAATATTTATATTCTTCAAAATTGATAATACTATTAGATAAATGGAAATGCTATTCTGTTGTGTGTTGATCGTTGATGATAGTGACGGATAGTGCTCCTAGTACGAGGGCTACACCTGCTATAATCATCATGTTACTCTGTACAGAACCAACCATACTAAGGAGAGTTCCTCCTACTAAAGCTGCGATAATCTGTGGGATACATATGGTTCCATTGAAAAGTCCAAGATATGCTCCCATGTGTCCGTAACCCTCCAAAGCATTGGTAACAAACGTAAATGGCATGGCAAGCATTGCTGCCCATGCACACCCGATGAGGATGAAAGGAATGAACATTACGTACTGGTCATGTACAAAAGCTGTCATTGCAAAGCCTATACCACCTAAAATGAGGGACAGAGCATAACCTAATTTCCTGTTCTTGAACTGTGGAAGAATGATAGCCCATAGTACAGATCCAATAGCTTGAACAGCGAAAAGCATACCTACCCAGTTGCCTGCTTCTTGATAACCGACCGTGGCTGTGGCATCTTTTGCGAACATATCAACATTCCAACAGTTGGCAGCTACGGTTCCGTTAGTGTATGTCCACATATACATAAAGGCAAACCAACAGAAGAATTGAACCAATCCAACCTTCCAAAAGGTAGCTGGAGCATTCTTTAATAAGGTTATCCAACCCGTTTTCTGTGCGTTCTCTGGGGTCTTTAAACTATGGTATTCTGCATACACCTTTGGTGGCATCTCTTTTACTTTGGCTGTAGTATAGATGACACAAAGGATGAGAATGGCAGCACCAATATAGAAAGAATAAACAACGGAGTCGGGGATTACACCTAAAGGAGCTTGGTTTGAGATACCAAGGAAAGTGAATAAGAAGGGGAAAATATAACCAGCTATGGAGCCAGCGTTGCACAGGAAAGATTGGATAGAGTAGGCAAGTGTCTTTTGTTTTTCATTTACCATGTCTCCAACGAGCATCTTGAACGGTTGCATCGCCATGTTGATACTTGTATCAAGGAACATCAATGAAAGTAAACCAAATACCATTGCCGTGGATACCGCCATGCCGAATGAGCCTGCATTAGGCAATAGACACATTACTAACACGGCCACCGCTGCACCCACGAAGAGATAAGGAATGCGTCGTCCGAAGCGCGTCCAAGTCTTGTCGGATAAGGCTCCAACGATGGGCTGTACGATGATTCCCATCAGAGGAGGAAGTATCCAGAAGTAGCTGAGCTTATGTGGGTCGGCTCCAAGTGTGGCAAAAATGCGAGAAATGTTAGCACTCTGCAGTGCATAGGCTATCTGAACTCCGAAGAAACCGAAGCTTAGATTCCACAGTTGCCAGAAAGTTAAGTTAGGTTTTTGTTTCATTGTTATGCGTTGTTATTAGTTTTATCCCTCTTGCTATCCTTGTAATAAGATGGAATTGGGAAAGATTGTATTCTTAAATATGTGACAGGTAGGTGTTATATTATCGATATATTTTTGTTTATGTCTTGTACTATTTGAATCTAACTTCCTTTCAAGCAGGTTAGAGGTTCTCCTTTTCTCTTATCGTGTTGTCCCTCTAATGATCAGTCTTGTTCTTACAACTCGTTTCTCAATGCTGCTTCTTGGTATGACTCCTTCAACCTTGTCAATCAAAATATTTGCAGCTTCTTCGCCAACTTGATTGCCACGTTGCTCAACAGTTGTTAGCATCGGGTCACATGCAATAGCCCGTTCGCCATTTGTAAATCCGCAGATGGAAACTTCTTCAGGGACTGCATACCCCATTCGTTTGCAAGAATATAGAATGCCAATTGCCGTGTCATCATTTACTGCAAAGAAAGCATCAGGTGGTTCTGGAAGGCTCATTACATCTGGTGTGATGGCTTCGGCATCGGCCCTATTATCACATGTCCTTATCAAACGCTCGTCTGGAAGTAAGCCATGCTTTAATAATGCATCACGATAACCATTGTATCTGTTCTTTCCAATCTCCATTGTAAGTGATGTCCCATAGTAAGCAATACGCCTACAACCCGTGTCTATGAGGTGCGTTACAGCCGAATATGCCCCCATATAATCATCTACTACCACGCGACTGGCATCTACTCCAGTACAGATACGGTCGTAAAACACTAGCGGAACACCTTGTTCAATAAGCTTTTGGAAATGATTATACTTCGCCGTATTCTTTGCTTGTGATACGATTATACCACATACTTTACTCTCAGAGAAAGCTCGACAGATCTTCACTTCATTCTCATACATCTCTCTACTTTGTGCAACCATCAGTTTATAGCCTCTTGCTGTGGCTTCTTCTTCAATGCCTGATAAGATAGATGAGAAATAAAAGTGAGTGAGTTGTGGGATAATGACGCCAATGATCTTGATAGGTTGTACCTTACTTTTGCGTAAACTCTCGGCTATCATATTTGGAAAGAAGTTATGTTCACGCGCATATTTCTTTATTTCCTCACGCTTTTCGACAGAGATGCGAGGGCTGTCTTTGAGTGCTCGAGAGACCGTAGCAACAGATACTCCAAGGTTCTGTGCTATATCTTTCATTGTTATGTTTGTGGTACCACCCATTAATTTGTTTTTTATCTTAATGCAGTCTCGTGATTTCGTTACGCAAATATACACATTTTCTATGAAATATTTGACTTATATCAATTTATTTGTTACGCAACAATCTGTGCAAACGTTTGCGCTTGCTAAATTATACTTTCAAAGAGAAAAAAGTGTGAAATCACTTTGCCCTCAATTATCTTTGCATCCGACAAAACCTATAATGTGACTGTAAGTCAGTCTGTAATGTAACTAAACGACAACAATTTTATTATTTTATAAATAACTTTAATTAAACAGTGATGAAGCAGGTTAAATGTAAATTTCCTGTTAGGATGCTGACTTTATTCATTAGTCTATTCCTTTCAGTCTATTCCTTTGCACAGTCTACTATTACTGGACACGTGAAGGATGCAGCCGGTGAACCAGTCATTGGTGCTTCGGTTCTTATCAACGGAACATCCAATGGCACTGTAACTGACCTTGATGGTAACTTTACTGTCAATGTACAGCCAGGTGCACCTTTGACGATTTCTTACATTGGTTATCAAAAACAACAAGTGGCAGCAGCTAATGGTATGGTTGTTATACTTAAAGATGACCAAGCACAACAGATGAATGAGGTGGTTGTTATTGGTTATGGAGCTGTGAAGAAAAGTGACCTTACAGGATCTGTAACAGCTCTGAAGCCTGATAGTAAGAACAAAGGCCTCGTTGTTAATGCGCAAGATATGCTTTCTGGTAAAGTTGCTGGTGTGAGCGTCACAAGCGATGGTGGTACTCCAGGCGCTGGCTCCACAATCCGTATTCGTGGTGGCTCTTCTTTGAATGCTTCTAATAATCCATTGATTGTTATTGATGGTGTGGCAATGGATCAGACGGGTATTAAGGGTGTAACCAACCCTCTGTCTCTTGTTAATCCACAGGATATTGAGTCTTTTAACGTACTGAAAGATGCTTCGGCAACAGCCATCTACGGTTCTCGTGGTTCAAATGGTGTTATCATTATTACGACAAAGAAGGGACGCCGTGGGACACAAATATCTTATAATGGTAGCTTTACCGTTAGTACAAAGTCAAAGAATCTCGACGTACTGTCAGCTGATGAGTATCGTAAATTGATAACAGATAAGTTTGGAACAGCTATGTTCACTATTGATTCTAATGGCAATCAAGTTCCAACAGCTTATGCACGTTTGGGTAAAGCAAATACTAATTGGCAGAATGAGATCTTCCGTACGGCTTTCAGTCATGATCATAATGTTTCTGTATCAGGTCAAGCAGCCAATTGGTTACCTTATCGTGTAAGTGCTGGTTATACGAATCAGCAGGGTATAATCAAGACTTCTAACTTCGAACGTTTCACTGGTGCAGTCACCTTAAGCCCTTCTCTCTTGAATAATCATTTGAACATTACTTTGAATGGTAAGGGCATGTGGACAAAGAACCGTTATGCTGATGGTGAAGCTATCAAGGCTGCTCGTCAGTTCGATCCAACCCAACCGGTATATGCTTCAGGCTTTGATAACTTCGCAGGATACTATCAATGGTTGGATGGTGGAACTGCTCTCAATGACCCAACATGGCCTACAACCTATTATTCCTTGGCTACCAAGAATCCTGTATCCATTCTTAATTTGAAAAACGACCGTGCTATCAGCCGTGATTTCCTTGGTAGTGCTGATATAGACTATAAGGTTCATGGTTTTGAAGACCTGCGTTTGCATGTTACTGCTGGTATTGATATTGCCAAAGGACGCCAGCTCACTGACGTTGACCCAGCTTCTCCACAAGCTATTTATTACGGTTCATATGGATGGGAATCACAATTGAAACGTAATATGCAACTCTCGGCTTATGCACAATACTACCATGACTTTAATGATAAAGCAAAGAATCACTTTGACATAATGGCTGGTTATGAGTGGGCACACTTCTGGCATAACACACATAACTCTTATTGGAGCTACTTCCCTAAGACGAATGCGGATGCTTCAATTGCTGGTAAAGAGCGTAATCGTACAAAGTATGATTTCGCAACAGAGAACTATCTTGTATCATTCTTTGGTCGTGCTAACTGGTCATTAATGGATGGTCGTTACATGGTAACAGCCACTGTACGTGATGATGGTTCTTCTCGTTTCAGAGATCATTGGGCTGTGTTCCCTTCATTTGCTTTTGCATGGCGTATGAATGAAGAGAACATGTTTAAGAAAATAAATTGGTTGTCTGACTTGAAACTTCGTCTTAGCTGGGGTATGACAGGACAACAAGAAGGTATCGGTGACTACAATTACTTTGCTGTATATGAGATGAATACGGGTGTCGACTCTTATTATCCTGTATATGGTGATGGTACTTTAGCCCGACCAAAGGCGTACGATCCAAGTCTGAAGTGGGAAACTACAACTTCATATAACGTTGGACTTGATTGGGGAATCCTCAAACAACGTCTTAGTGGTACAATTGATTGGTATTATCGTAAGACGAATGATCTGTTGAACAGTGCTACTGTATCAGCTGGGTCTAACTTCCGTAACCAGGTGATGAGTAACATTGGTTCTATGTATAACACTGGTGTAGAGGCAAGTATCCATTGGTTAGCGATAAATACAAAGGACTTCAACTGGACAATGGATTACAATTTCACCTATAATTATAATAAGATTACCAACCTCAATGGTGGCAATGATGCAGACTACTTCGTTCCAACTGGTGGTATCTCAGCTGGAACCGGTGGTAACATTCAGGCACAGCATGTAGGTAATACCGTCAACTCTTTCCATGTTTTCCAACAGGTATATGATAAAAATGGTAAACCTATTGAGGGAGTCGTTGTAGATCGCAATGGTGATGGTAAGATTACAGATGCTGACAAGTACTATTATAAGGCACCAGCTGCCCCTGTTACCATGGGATTTGCTTCTCGTTTTGAATATCACAGTTGGGATTTAGGCTTTGCTCTCCGTGCAAGTATTGGTAACTATGTTTACAATGATGCTTTCGCAAGTACTGCAAATATGTCAAATTCTGAATTATTCTCTAAGAGCAAGTATCTTGTAAACCGTCCAACAGAAGTCTTAGCAGACAACTGGCTTTCAACAGAAACAAAGTCAATACAGACTGACTATTGGGTACAGAATGCGTCATTCTTAAAGCTGGATAATATCACTCTTGGTTACAGCTTCGCTAACCTCCTCAAGCAGGGGACATGGAATGGAATCTCTGGTCGCGTTTATGGAACGGTAAATAATGTGTTCTGTATTACTAAGTATAAGGGACTTGACCCAGAGGTGTTCAATGGTATTGACAATAATCTCTATCCACGTCCAATCTCCTTTATTCTGGGTTTGAACTTAAACTTCTAATTTTTTAAAAGGATAAAGACAATGAATTCTAACATAAAATATATATTCTCTGCTGCAGCCTTTATGCTGTCTGTAGGACTAACCTCTTGTACTGCCGATTTGGATGTTAATCCAATTGATCCAAACCTTAAGACAAAGGTAAACACAAAGGCAGAAAGTGTTTTGAATAAGTGTTATGCTATCATAGCAATGGCTGGTAATGGAGGAGCCAATGGAGATAGTGATGTCGACGGTATTGATGGTGGTACGAGTGGTTATATTCGCCAGTTGTTCAATACACAGGAGCTTCCAACCGATGAAGCCATCTGTGCTTGGGGAGGTGATGAGGGAATCCTCAATTTCAATTTCATTACTTACGATGCTTCACACCCTATGTTGAAGGGTTTCTATAACCGTCTTTATGCTGGTATTTCTTACTGTAATCAGTATCTTAAAGACTACGGCGATTATAACGAAACAATGTCAGCTGAGGCTCGATTCCTCCGCGCTTTGAACTATTATTACCTATTGGATGAGTTCGGTAACGTGCCATTTACGACAGTAGTATCATCTGATAAAGCTGATCGTATCAAGCGTGCTGACCTCTATAAGTGGCTTGTTGACGAGCTGAAAACCAATGTTGAACCAAAATTGAGCGATCCTCAACCAAAGACATCAGCTACTTCTGGATACGGTCGTGTTGATAAGGCTGCTGCATGGATGCTCTTAGCTCGTCTCTATTTGAACGCTGAGGTATACACAGGTACACCTGATTGGGCTGATGCTAAGGTATATGCAAAGAAGGTTATTGACTCTCCTTACAAGCTTTACACAACCAAGAAAGGACAGTGGAGTGCCTATCAACAGCTCTTTATGGGCGACAATGGTGAGAGTGGAGCTTCTGTTGAGGCTGTATTCCCAATCCTCCTAGATGGCAAAATGACCACTTCTTATGGTTCAACACTTTACCTTATGGCTGGTTCGAATGATAATAGTGAGCACATAAAGGATGCTACAACAAAGGGTAACAATACCACTGCTGGATGGGCTGGTAACCGTATGCGTCCAGAATTAGTACAGAAGTTCTTCCCTAATAACAATGCTCCAAACATCGGTGCATATGCTATGCCTGCTGCTGCTAATGATGATCGTGCACTCTTTGATGGTGAAGGCAGAAACGTTGATAATGGTAATGATGAAGCTGATGTGAAGGTGTTTACCAATGGTTTTGCCGTTTGTAAGTTCACTAACTTTAAGACTGATGGCTCAGCAGGACATGATTCGATGTTCCCTGATACTGATTTCTTCCTTATGCGGGCTGCAGAGGCTTATCTGATGTATGCTGAAGCTGATGCACGTATGAACGGCGGGACGACAACTGCTGATGGTGCACAGTATATCAACGACCTCCGTAAGCGTGCACATGCTACCACTCGCAGTGCTTACTCTCTTCCTCAGATCTGTGATGAGTGGAGTCGTGAGTTCTATTTTGAGGGCTTGCGTCGTACAACCCTTATCCGTTTCGGCTACTTTGGTGGGAATGTTAATTATAACTGGAGCTGGAAAGGCGGTGTGAAAGTAGGGCGTAACGTTGACGCTCACCTAAACTTGTTCCCTATTCCAGCAAGTGATTTGACAGCTAATGATAAACTAAAGCAGAACCCTGGCTATTAATTGAGATCGTTTGCAATGGTCATCAGAATCTTATGACGGATTCTTTTAGAATAAGCATCTGGACTGTTGGCCATTGTGAACAGGTAAGACAGATCAATAGAATATAACTATAAAAGAACAATAAATATGAAATCAATAATAAAATCCTCGTTGCTTCTGTGTGCAGGTGTAGCGTTGTTCGCTGCCTGCGACAAGGACTTGGAGCATAACCCTACGCTTCAGACACCAAAGAGTTTTGTTCTGAATGCACCTGCTTATGCTGCACAGACGGTTGATTTGAAGACCTCTGGGACTCTGAATTTCACGTGGTCTCAGCCAGAATACGGCTTCCCTGCAGCTGCAGAATACGGTATGCAGTTCTCTACAACTGACCATTGGACAAAGTCAGTTGACCAGGTTGTTGATATGGATACAGAGCGTGGTGATTACGCATCTGTTGGTACTCCAACAGGAACATGCCGTACATCGGTAAATGCAGCTGACATTGCTACGGCAATTCAGAAGATGGAACGTTATGAAGAAGGGCATGTCCCTACTTCACAGACACTCTATGCACGTGCTTATTCTTTGCTGAATGGTGACACCATCTACTCTAATTCGGTGAAGATGAGTGTGGCTCCTTATTATATTGAGCTTTCTGATGCACCCGTTGAGACATGGTATCTCGTTGGAGGTAGCTTCGGTGATGGCTCATGGGGCAATGCTCAGGTTGTTCCTTTGTTGCCAATGGAAGGTCAGGAATATGACAAAAAGACGGGTAAAGGTGTCATCTCTTGGACTGGTTACCTGTCAACAGCAGGCTTTAAGTTGAAGAAGAACCCAGCAAGCTGGGATGACGGTCAGGTTGGTCAAGGAGCAAGCTTCGGTGACTTCGTATATAATGATGGCGGATCTTCAGATATCAAAGCTCCAACAGCAGGTTACTATACCATTACGTTTGATACAAAGAATCTTAAACTAAAGATTGTTCCTTACACGGGTACTGCACCTACTGTTTATACTTCAATGGCATTGCCTGGTAAGCATGATGGCTGGACTGTTGCAGGTGGAACACCAATGACAGCTGAGACATCGGTTGTTGAGAATCACGACTGGAAAGCTACTGTAACCTTTGCAGAGAAGTCAACTGGTGCTGACGGTGAGGGCTGTAAGTTTGCTGCTAATGGTACATGGGATGTCAGCTGGGGAGCAGAAGCATTCCCATATGGTGTAGCCACCAAGGGCGGACAGAACATCCATAACCAGAAAGGGACTTATACCGTTTACTTCAATGATATTACGGGACAGTATTCCTTCGTAAAACAATAAGAGAGAAAATGATGATTAGAGAGCGTGTGCCACGTGAAGTGTAAGCCTTGTGGCACATGCTCATCACATAATAAGAACTAAAACAATGAAGAAGTTACTAATCATGGCAAGTACCGCATTGCTTATCACTGCTTGCGGTAGCGATGAATATCAAGAATGGACACGCCCACAGGCGAATGGTGAGGAGGTGGCGAAGGAAGTAAAGTTCACTGTTGCAGAAGCCCCCGCCATTGACTTCAATACAGTAACGGCTGATTCTGTGCAGCTGTTTGTCCCAACGGTAGAGTCTGATAACGCTGTCTCAACCCAGTCGCTGACGGCTGTCCTTTCTAATAATAACAAGACTGTATCACTGAATGCGAGTGAGACAGGACGGGTAAAGAGTACAGAACTCGTTGCAGCAGTGGAGAATCTCTATGGTAAGAATGGTGACTTGCATAAGGTTGCCGTTGCCGTTACGAACAAAATTAAGCTGCAACGTGGTGAAGGATTCAGCTTGTCACAGAGTACGACGGCAAGTGTTACCTGTGTTGCACCAGCCTTCACACAGTATCTTTACATGTCAGGTGATGCCAATGGATGGTCATTTAGCAATCCACTTTATAGCCCATTGGCAGACGGAAAATATACTGGATTCATGTATCTTAATCAGAACGGCTTTAAGTTCGCGACCCAGCAGGACTGGAATGGTACTGATTATGGACAGAACTTGGTAGAGAAAGGTGCCAATATCGTACTGACAGACCCTGCTGGATTCTATAAGGTGGACCTTGATCTTACCACACAAGCGATTACTTACACACCCATCAGCAGTGTGGGTGTCATCGGTTCAGCCTCTCCTAATGGGTGGAACTCTGACGTAGCTATGACCTATAATGCTGCTCAAAAGTGTTGGGAGATAGATAATATCACCTTGACGACAGGCGAATTGAAGTTCCGTGCTAACAGTGATTGGGTGTTAGACTGGGGCGGTTCATTGGATAATATCACCTTTAAGGGTGGTAACATCAATGTTACAGCAGGCAAATATAACATTAAACTCTATCTCTTGTGTGATACAAAGTCGCATTGCACAATGGAGATAGTTCCATAAGACTCTGAATTGATCATTGTATGACGTCGGGTGTATTGGCATTGTTGTCAGTACACCCTTTCTTGTTCCGCTCTGAGTTAATGTGCGTATTTTATAGAAAGTTTGTGAGTTATGCTTTCTTATATAGAATAATTTAGTATCTTTGCAGGGGTAATCATGACGATTATTGATTGTGTATGATGAAAATCTATCACTATGATAGCTACAACAATCTTCGCTAATCACCATTTTATAAATACTTTCTCTCTCGTCAATTTGTTGACGGAGACAAATAAACTAAATCTATATGAAACGATTTTTAGCAAGTACATTTGCTTTTTTGCTATCCTTATGTTCTATGGCACAGGGATGGCCAGGACATGATCATAGTGTCATGTTGCAAGGGTTCTATTGGGATTCTTTTCAGGAGACACAATGGACAAACTTAGAGAAAATGGCGGATGATTTCGCCGATTACTTCAATCTGGTATGGGTACCACAAAGCGGTAAGGGTGGTTCTATCCCGTCTATGGGTTACAATCCTCTGTATTATTTCAATCAGCATTCGTCTTTCGGTACGAGAGATGAACTGAAAAACATGATCAAAACCTTCAAACAAAGAGGTATCGGGACGATAGCTGATGTTGTGATCAACCATCATGAGACAGTTGGATGGTTTCTCTTCCCCCCGGAAACATATAATGGTGTAACCTATCAGTTCCGGTCAACCGATATCTGTGCAGATGATGGTGTGAAGAATCGTAACTCTTGCGAAGATGCAGCAAGGGAGCAGAATGTGCAACTAAGTAAAAACAATGACGAGGGTGATGACTGGGGTGGTATGCGCGATCTTGACCATAAGAGTGAGAATGTGCAGAAAATTGTGAAGGCGTATGAGAGGATGTTGATAGATGATCTTGGGTATGTCGGCTTCCGTTATGATATGGCAAAGGGTTTTGCAGGATATCATTTCAAGGACTATAACTCTGCTGCAAATGCGAAATACTCAGTGGGAGAGGTCTGGACTTATGATATCCCTGAGATGAAGAAGTGGATTGAAAATACAGAATGGTACAGTGGAGTCTTCGATTTTCCATTTAAGAGGACTGTCGAGAAGGCTATTCATGATAATAATTGGACGGAGCTCGGAGAACCAAATACCGTTGTTTCTGATACTCATTATCGCCGTTATATTGTTACTTACGTGGAGAATCATGACACGCAGATACGCAAAGGCGAACATGGGGAGAATATTAACCTAAATAATGGGTACATGGAAAAGGATACTTTGGCTGCTAATGCTTACATGTTGGCTATGCCTGGTACACCATGTGTCTTCCTTCCTCATTATTTGAGATATCCGCAAGAGATAAAGAAGATGATAGATGTTCGTAAGTTTGCAGGTATTCATAATGAGAGCTTCTACGAGACATACGCCAAAGACAAGGCTTATTATGCAATAACTACGAAGGGTGACGACGGTGAGATACTGGTAGTTGTTGGTCCAAAGGCAAACAGTTTACCTGTTGACACTCACAAATACAAGAAGATTCTCAGTGGTTATCACTATGTTTACTATGCTGATGTGGCTTCGTTTGGTAGTAAAGCATGGATTTCTCTACCTGGTGGAAAATATCAGGGAAGGGACTTGAAGGTCAGATTGGATGCTGTATCAGTTGATAATAATGTGCAGCTCGCATATACAACAGATGGTACCACTCCTGATCTTTCAAGTCGGAAAGTAGCCCCAGGGACGGAGGTTACATTGCCCGAAGGCAGAACAGTATTACGTGTTACACCTGTCGTAAACGGCAAATTGGGGAAATCTGTGACGCGTGTCTATAAGGTAGAGGATTTCAAACCGCATACGATTCGTGTCTATGTTAATGCAGACAGAGTGGGATGGAACGATTATGTGAACTTCCATTCATGGGGTGGAACACAGACAGGGACGCAGTGGCCAGGTGAAAAAGTAACCCGAACAGAGACTATTAATGGAAAAAAATGGTTCTATAAGGATTACGAACTGAAGACTGCCGACGACTATGTGAACTTTGTTTTTAGTACAGGAACTGATGGTGGTACGGCTTCTAAGAATCAGACATTCGATAAGAACAATGTGAAGGAGACTTCTTTCTTTGATGTCTCTCCAGAGAAAGATTATGTAGGGGTTTACTTTGATTCCGGTAAGGATAAAGGTCCGAAGGAAGAACATTACTTCATAGATAACCTTACACCAGTGTATAAGCAAAAGACCATTCGTATTTATGTGAATACGGAGCAGGTTGGATGGAATGATTATGTGAACATTCACTCTTGGGGTGGCTCGCACGCAGATACACAATGGCCTGGGGATAAGGTTACTGATACGGAAATTATTAATGGGAAGAAATGGTTTTATAAGGATTACACACTCAACAATGATGATGATTATGTGAATTTTGTGTTCAGTAGAGGAACAGTTGCTGATGCTTATCAGAGCCAAACTGTGGACAGAGAATATATAAACAAAACTTCATTCTTTACTATTTCTTCTGTAAAGGAAGGAGACAAATTCAATATACAAAGGGCTGCTTCAAAACCAACACCTACGGGAATCAGTATGGTTCATGAGGACCTTGGGAAGATATCAGCTGATAACGCTTATTACACCCTCTCTGGGCAGCGGCTCAATGGCAAGCCTTCACAGTGTGGAGTTTATATCCATAATGGGAAGAAGATTGTGGTAAAATAAGCAGTATGTTGTGGATAGCATCTTTCTTCATGTGCCTTTAGATGGAGATAAATTTGGTGTTATTGTAAAGATGATTCATAACTGTCAATTCAAAGATGCTCTTTTGCAATGTAAAAGACGCCCTTTTGCATTGTAAAAGATGCCCTTTTGAGGTGTAAAAGGTGCTCTTTTGGAACGCAAAAGGGCACCTTTTGTTTTCGGTTTTGTAACCCGTTGGTACAGCGTGAGTTATGAAAGCAGAAATGAAAGGTTTTCTTTTAATTATCAAGTCTTTTTGTGTCCGAAATTGTAAGATGTTTTTCTTCTTGCGATATTCTTATGTTTCACTTTCTGTTCGTCCGTTATCTGTTCATTGTTCTACTTGCCATTTCAAGCGTGGGAATGGCAGATAAGAGTTGAAAGGCTGATAGGTGTTAATTCATAAACATTGTTAATGCAATTCACTTTCTTTTTCATTCATTTGCAGTTTACGCTATTCTTACATACATTTGCAAGTGAATTTAAGCCTTTCTGTATAGGAAGCATTTAACCCAAGGTCTAATAACTAATAATCTAGTAATGACAGTTAAAAGTCTTTTTATAGCTTTCTTTCTAATGTCTTCTTTATCTTGCTATTCACAAATAAGAGTAGAGAAACAGGCCAATCAATGGCTTACAAATAATTTGGAAAGAATTAATGTTGATTATTTCTCGCAAGGAGGTTCTGGTAATCAAATATGGGATTTCTCTGAATTGAATATCGGTGATGGGTCTACTGAAAAGTTATCATATAGATTGAGATCAGATAGTGCATTTATAATAAATACTGTCAATGTTCGGTCTTTTATTTTGAAAAAGGATACACTATACCAGGTAGAGACAGAGTCTCCTCTGCATATAATTCATTATATCTTTCCTGTCTGTAGATTGATATATCCCTATGCATATGGCGATTCGGCTACTATACCTTTTTATGGAAAAGGTATCTATTGTAATGATCATATTTATCGTGAAGGCGGACAAACCACTTTATTGGCAGATGCTTACGGCAAAATTATACTGCCTAATAGAGATACTTTACAAAATGTTATTCGTCTTTATACGCTCCGTTCCTATTTTATTTGTATGGATATTGATTCTATTGCACTTGATACGGCACGACTTCACCAAGTTATAGAAGAGCACTATGAATGGTATGCTCGAGGGTATAGATATCCTGTCTTTGAAACTTTTACGAGTACCACTTATGCTGGTATGAAGATGATTGGAACTAAGCAACAGGCTTATTGTTGTTTACCAGACTTTCAAAATCAGTTATTTGATCCTGTTAATAAAGCTATTCATAAGAATGATTCTATAGAACAGATCAAAAAACAAGATATATTCCATTATCAAACCAATGTACAAGGAATGCTGGTACATGTTGATTATAATTTAGATGAAAAAGCTGAGATAACAATGCTCATTTCTAATACTATGGGTATTGTATATCGGAGGTTGCACCGCAGCCAAATAGCAAGACAAGGGTATTCTGAGAGCATAGACTGTAACGGACTACGTCGGGGACAGTATATATTGTACATTAATGTAAATGGGAGGATATATAGTAAGACAATAACATTTTAATATTATGGTATCATGAAACGGAGAAATGTATGTTTAATCTTAATTTTACTAATTGTTATTTCCAATAGTGTTAAAGCACAATTAAAATTACCAGGAGAGGCTCCTCCTAAATGGGTAACCAATTTAGATCATTTTGTAGATGTTCCCACGCCTACGGCATCTTCTTTGGTACTTATGGCGACATTGGAATCTCGTATTTTACAGGTAGGCCTAATATAAGTGTTCCATTATATAATATTAAAGTCAAGGATATTTCCATGCCAATAACCTTAGATTATGATGCCAGTGGAGTTATGCCAAATAGCCTTCCAACATGGGTAGGTCAGAATTGGACGCTCAATGTTGGCGGGGTTATTACGCGTAATAGACATGGGAACTATGATGAGTGGATTGCTCCCCCACAAGCTCAGGGAGTATGTCTTGGAATAGCACATAATTACTTTGAGTCTCATTCTAAGTTACCAATTTTAATGAATAAGCCAGAAAATGATTATTCCGACTTGAAAGAAGCCATAACACATGGTGGTGAATATGATATGTCTCCAGATGAATTTACCTTTAATTTTATGGGGAAAAGTGGAAAGTTCTTCTTAGATACAAATGGTAATTGGTCTGTGCAAAGTAAAGATAATATAGAAGTAATCTTTGATGTTAATAAATCTTCGAATTTTACTTCCCCTTTTTATCCGAAATACCCAAATGGAGAACTTCAACCTCGAAGCATTGCAGGTTTTATTCTCAGGGATGATAATGGGTATGAATATCAGTTTGGTTATGTACAAAATGCCATAGAGTATAATACTAATTTTTGGTGTATGAGTGTTAGTGAATACACTGAATGTTGGCATGCTATGAGCTGGTATTTAACTAAAGTCTCTGATAAATATGGGAATGAGTTATTCTCCTTAAAATATAAAAGAGGAGCATACGTTATTCAAGTATTTAATTGCTCATATTCGAATGGTGTGTATGGAAAATACTCTGGAGTCTTAGCAACAGAAGCTATGTATTCATATAATAATAACGACTTTCCTTATAGTATTTCAATAAACTCACCAGTCTATTTACAGAGTATAAAAACCTTGAATGGACTGTTGATAAATCTATCTTCTTGTTGTGTGGAGGATAAAATGGGGACAGAACATCTATATAAGAAACTCTATGATAGATACAATGGGGTAAGTGGGCTTTATCAAGTGCTAGCCCATAATGTTAGTGGATGGGTAGTTGGTGGTGCAGCTCATGATAATCGCCCTTCAAAAAGAGGGTTCTATTATCTTCAGGAAGATGATGATTCTCTTTACAAATTTCGTCATAACCCTCCTAGTTTTTTTAACAAAGGTATATATCGCCCTTCTGGTATTGAAAAAGAAATTAGGGAAGATTTGCTTAGTTATTCTAGGTTAGAAAGGCTTAGTAGTATTGTAATCCAACCAGTAGCTAAAGAGAAGGTTATTAGTAAAATTGCTTTTAGGCTCTGTACAAGTATAGTAAATAAAAGACTATGTCTTGACAGTGTCTTAATCCAAGATAATGAAGGTATTATGCCGCATGGCGTAAAAAATGCGTATAGATTCAAATATAATGAATTTGAAAGGTTGCCGGCAGACTATCTTACTACGGCGGTGGATCACTGGGGGTATTATAATGGGAGACCATATGAAGGGCATCTTAGTAACATAAATACAGTACGAGCCCCAGATTCCAAGTTTACTGCTTTGGGAGTATTAAATAAGATTATTTATCCTACGGGCGGTTGCTCTGTTTTGGATTATGAACCTAATACTTATGGAAAAAGACTTAAATATAATCGACAAGATCTAGAACTTTGTAATGGTATAGGAGGTGGACTTAGAATTAAATCTATAAAAATATATGAGACGGAGGATATGAGACGCCTGTTGAGTGAAAGAGATTATTCTTATAATATACCAAGAACATCTGTTTCTAGCGGAGAGTTGTTTGCCTTACCATTTTATAGTTGGAATTATGATATAAAGTGTATATATGGTAAAACGACTTATAGTATAGGGACCTCACGTTCATCTTCTATCGTACCTCTTGCTAATAGTAGTGGCCCGAGTACTGGATATTCCTATGTTACAGAGTCTATTAAAGTCTTGGGGAATATAGAAAATCAGACAGAGAAGCATATTTATCATTTCTCAAACCTGTCTACGGAAGGTGCAAAAGACCAACCATTCGTGTTGACTTTCGGATATACAGACAAAATGACACCTAACGATGAGTACTCGGATATGGGTTTTAAACGAGGACTTTTATTAAAAGAAGAAGTCATTAATAATGATGGGAGAAAAGTGCAAGCTACTGCATTTAAATATAGAACAGATGAGGATAATTACCTTAAACAATATTCGTTAACTACAAATCTCCGACAGGAAAGCTTTCACACGGCGCAGTTTGCGCATTACCTCGGTGGTGTCTATAAAATTTATTATCCAAAGTATGATGTCGTGGAACAACGGGATACAATTTTCCCAGAAGATGGGTCATCTCCCATTGTAACCGTAAATGAAATAAACCGTATTGATAAAGTGTATACCACATGGTATCCATACAAGCATGATATGAATATAAGACTTACCGTTGGGCGACATACAAAAAGAGCATATTCTTCAGAAGAGTATTTATATCAATTTGGGGATTTTATGCATTGTAAAGAAGAGGATTCTTTATTATATAAGAAAATGTTTGATATTAAACCATTGAAAGTCGTACATTATAGAGATGGAAAGCTTGAATCTCTTCTTGCCACTAAATATGAAAAACTTTATGGAAAAGAGATAGTTGTACCTTATAGCATTATGCGTACAAATTATGAAGGAAAAATTGATACATTAGTACGTAGCATCAGTTATACTAATACTGGAGTTCCTTATTTTATTCGAGAGCTTGGGAAACCGACTACTTATCTAAAATGGGGGTATAATGATTGCTACTTATTAGTGAAGAGTGATACTTATGTTCCTATAGGTATATCAAATGAAGAGTTCCTTGATTCAGAACAATGTCAAAATAAACTACAACAATATATTACGACTGCTCCTCCTGGGACTGTTGCTTATTCATATAATATTCTTTTGGGAATTACTTCTATCATGCAAGCAAATGGGAATAAAACAACATATAAGTATAATAGTTTTGGAGATTTGCAAGGAATCTTTGATTATAGTGGGAGACTTTTAAAGAAATATCAGTATCATTATCGCAAATAAATATGAATACAAGAATAATATTCTTTATTGTTGGCTTCTTTCCTTTGCTTGTAAAGGGCCAGAGTCTAAATCAGAACTTTATTAGTGAAAGTATACCTTTGGATGAGGACGGGACTAATCTTATTACTAATGTTACCTATTTCGATGGTATTGGTCGAGAAATAGAGAAAGTGACGTCTGCTTCTGGGACAGGTACATCTGTTTATTCAGCTAAGTGTTATGATGGTAGGGGAAAAGTTGTGAAATCCTATCTACCTGTTGGTGCAGATCGATCTTTCCAATTTGAAGATATTGATGCTTTATCTGTACTTTCTGAAGCATTCTATAATAATGATAACACAGCTTTTTCTTCATATCATTACGACTCTTTTGGTAATGTGAATAAAGAAGAACTTCCTGGACAGGCATGGAGGCAGAGAGGTAAAGAGAATTCAAAGAACTTTGGCAGTAATCTAGATACGGATAGAGTGCTACATTATGAAGCTCCTTTGGGGCAGAGAATATTGAAGGAGCCTAGTAGTACGGAATATACATATTATCCTGCAGGTAGTCTTCAGAAAATGACACAGACAGATGCAGATGGTCATTATGTGACTCAATTTAAAGATTTATTCGGAAATATTATACTTGAGCGTCGTAATATAGGAGATACTTATTATGTTTATAATTCGGTTGGACAGTTGCGTTATATTCTCACTCCCTTATATCAAGAAGAAGGGAATATAGTAAAAAATGCATATGAGTATCAGTATGATGATAGAGGTAATCTGGTAAAGAAAAAATATCCTACGTGGGAGTATAATGACTTTACAATGAGATATTGGTATGATAAGGAAAAACATCTTACTTTTGTACAGGATAATAATCTTGCAGAAAAGAGGAAAATTCGTTTTATGCTATACGATAAGTATGGTCGTTTGGCTATTCAGGGATTATGTTCAAGTTTTAAGTTGAATCCAAATGATAATCCTATTCTTACTTATCATCAGGCACAAGGTGGATTAGCCTCAACAGATTATCTATTAGAAAGTAAATACAGTGATATGCTGAATAATCCAGAGATAGAGATTGTTAATTATTATGATGATTATTCTTTTCAGTATGGCAGTCGGAAATCTGGCTTCTCAAGTATAGAAATGGACTTTTCAATGAAAACCAAAGGATGCTTGACGGGTTGTATAGTCAAAGCTTCTAATGGTGAGTATATATATAAAACAATGAAGTATGATATTAAAGGGAACATTATAGAAGTATATACAAAAGGGTTAAATCAATTTGTCGAAAAGAGTTACAATACTTATACGTTTACGAATCAGTTAAGTTGCTCCCGGATAGATGTTGAGTTGAAGAACAATGATAAGCTCAAAGCCATTTTAAATAACACTTATAATCAGTATAATGATAAACTGTCTACGAGTAATATATCTATTAAGCAGGGACAAACAGAAAGTCCAAATATTGTAGTGAAGTATGAGTATGGTAAGCTCGGTCAGTTAAAGAAGCTCTCTAGGCCTATTTCTGGAAATAATGGGAATATTAGCTATCATTATGATTTGCATGGCTGGATGACTGAAATCTCATCTGGCAGTTTTGTTGAACAGTTATATTATGCAGAGGGACATGGTAAGCCTTGCTATAATGGTAATATTAGTAGCCTACAATGGAGCCGTGGAGAGAATGGACTGAAAAGAGGATATATGTTCTCTTATGACGGTCTAAATCGTTTGAGTAATGCAGTATATGGTGAAAATTCATTATTATCAGAAAATATAGGGAAATTCAGTGAACAGATGACTTATGATAATAATGGAAAAATTATGTCTTTAAAGCGTTGTGGGCAGAAACAAGATGAGAGTTTTGGGTTGATAGACGATTTAACGATGACGTATAATGATTTTATGGTAGACGTCCATGATGATGCAGAACCTATTCTACGTCGTGGATCTATCGATTTTAAAGCTACCAATGCCCGTTATACATATAATAATAGCGGAATGTTAGATAGTGATGATGGGTGTGGTATAGCTATGATAGATTATGATGAAAACAACATGCTAAAGCGTATACAATTTGTAAATGGTAACGTCATAAAGTACGTCTTTACTGCTACGGGGCAGAAATTACGTACTATTCATTATACTGCTGTCCCAAATATTAGTGTTGCGATGGGAGGAAGGCATGAATTAGCAAAAGATGAAATCCTATCGTCGGATTCAATAGATTATCTTTGTGGAGGTAACCTTATTTTGAAAAATGGGCAAATAGATAAGTATCTTTTTGTAGGAGGTTATATTCAAAAGGATATGGAAGCTTATGGTGAACCAATCTATCCTTATGGAAAACCATCTTTAGATTCTGGCTCAAAGAATAATAGATTCCCCAATATCGTATTTCATGAGAATATACCGTATTATCGATTGAGACCTACTTTCAAACCGTATTTCTATACAGCTGATCACCTAGGTAATATTCGCGAGGTGCTTGACGTGGAAGGGAAAGTTGTTCAATTGAATGACTATTATCCTTTTGGGCTGCCTTATAGTGATACTGGTTCCATGAAGGGCACTGATATCCAACCCTATAAATACAATGGTAAGGAATTTCAGACGATGCATGGACTTCACTGGTACGACTATGGTGCCCGTATGTATGACCCCATCATCTGTAGATGGAATGCTGTAGACCCATTGGCAGAGAAGTTTTATAATGCTACTCCGTATAGCTATTGTGGGAATAATCCAGTTAATGCTATTGATCCTGATGGGAGATTTCCTTATAAATGGCAAGCAGCAGTCTCAAGGTGGTTCTATAATCTCTTTCATAAAACAAATGCGAGTCCTATATATGAAAATAGAGAAGCACAGAATTCAAGATATCGCTATACTTATAATACATTTAGTCCCTTGAATGAGAAAGAGTTTGTTATTACTTGTAATTATAAATTTGATACTAAATGGACACAAAAAATGCAGGATGCAGGTGATGGAGCAGCATTATTCGGATATGGTCTGACTCTGACAGGGGTAGGAGCAGAGATTGGGGTGCCATTAGCAGGATTCGGAGAAGCTATTTCTTTAGTTGGTAGTTTAAGTGAGATCCTTCTTGATTTTGCAAATGGTGATTATGGCAATTCAATAAAAGGACTTATCTATAAAGGTGGAGAAGAGTTAGTTAGTATGGGGTTAAACAAAGTCCTTCCAGGTTATGGCAAGAAGATTGGTGAAGAGGGATTTGACTTAGGGACTGAAGTGATAAGACAAGGAGTAAATCTGAAGCTATCTGGTGCAGAACGGCTAACAGATAAACTCATCGAAGAAAAAGAGAATATAATAAGTAATCAAAACAAAGATTGAAATGGCAAACTATATTTATGTTTGGGATTCATTATCCCTTGTTGCAGGTGCTATAATAGTATATTGTATAGCCAAGAAAGGAAGACGATCGATAACCCCTTTGCGTCTTTTTTATTTGTGTGTAGGATGTTTTATGGTGATCTTAGCAGTGATAGCTATGCTTGTAGGGAAGTACGATAATATTTGTGCAATATTGGTTGGTATTGTTTTCCTCATCTTTATTTATCGTGACAAGAACAAGCCTTCCCCTGGTCTTACGATTGAATATTCATGGCTTATTGGTGGCTATTTTGCTGGTATTATGGCAATTGCTTACGGATTGGTCAGATTCTTTGAGTGAGTTAATCTTCTATAGTGGAGTAGGAAAATCTCTTCAAAAATGGTGTTAAATGCTTAAGTATTCAAAACGAAAACAATATGGTGTATTGTGATTATATTTGGGATTCATTATCCCTTGTTGCAGGTGCTATAATAGTATATTGTATAGCCAAGAAAGGAAGACGATCGATAACCCCTTTACGTCTTTTTTATTTGTGTGTAGGATGTTTTATGGTGATCTTAGCGGTGATAGCTATGATTGTAGGGAAGTACGATAATATTTGTGCAATATTGTTAGGTATTGTTTTCTTCATTTTTACATATCGTGACAAGAACAAGCCTTCTCCTGGTCTTACGGCTGCATATTCATTGCATTTTAGTGGCTATGAAGCTGGTATTATTGCAATTGCTTACGGATTATTCAGATCTTTTGAGTGAGTTAATCTTCCATCGTGGAGTAGGAAAATCTCTTCAAAAATGGTGTTAAATGCTTTAAGTATTCAAAACGAAAACAATATGGCAAACCTTATCACAATAAATAGATATAAACATTATCATGGATACAGTCTTTGGTATTACATGTTCTATAGTTACTCTAAACCCCTAATATAGTTTTGTTTTTAGTTGCTGTCACTCCTGTCATGCCGTATTGCTGCTTAACCTCCTTATTATTAGTATGTTATTTAAAATGTTAAAAGTGACAGCAACATAATTTTAAAATAAGATAGGGGAATTAAAGATAGATTAGAGATAAAGTCTTCACGTGTCTCTGTTATGTAGTTGGTGGGGATATGAGCAATTTGTGTAGGGAGGAATTGAGGCGTTTTTTATTGATATTCCTGTCAAGCAGTTAACCTATAAGACTGTATGATACGAAAGAAAGTATGATAATGTCGAGTAGGATGTAATCTTAAAGAATGTAAAAGTTGTAATGTTTACAAGTGATTGTTTTGTTTCTTTCAGAATTTTCTTCTAAATTTGCAAACGTAACATTAAGAAATAATTTATTATGGCAAAGAGAAACGAATTATATAAGTGCTCAGAGAGCGGTAATATTGTAGAAGTTTTAGTAGGTAGCGAGAGTGGTGTTGGTAGCATGCAGTTGCTAAAAGAGAACACTACTGATGCTGCTACAGAGAAACATGTACCTGTTGTAGAGAAGATAGCAGGTGGTTATCGTGTAACAGTAGGTGAGGTAGAGCACCCAATGACCGAGGAACATTCAATTCAGTGGATTGAGTTGATTACGAATAACAATGAGGTTCTTCGTAAATATCTTAACCCATCTGACCGTCCTGTAGCAGAGTTTAAGACAGATGCAACAGAGGTTTATGCACGTGAATATTGTAACTTGCATGGTCTTTGGCGCTCAAAATAAGCGAAAGATATCAAACTGACATATAATAGTGAAGGGTATGCAGACTCCAGAGTGGAGACATGCATACCCTTATTCTTTGTAGAAATCTTGTTGAAAAGTCTATACCATATTTTATTTTATATCATACTTTGGTTATCCTTAAACTTGTGTCTATACCACCGAATACGATGAAATGGGGCTTTTTATATTGTTAATGATTGTTTTATTTATTATATATTTTTCTTTTTAGTGTCATTTGTAAGTAGTTGATATTTAGGATAATAAAAAAATATAAATCTGTATTTTGTTGTATATTACATTATAAATAGGTTGGGGAGAAGGCTTTTTGTTTATCTTTGCGACCATTAATTTTAATTGTACTAAGCAATCTTTACCCGATTTTACCGACTTGATAAAATATAACTTAAACTTAAAAATATGGGAAATAAACGCTTTACCATTTGCCGCAGTATGTTCAACCGACATACGCTTAGTGCTGCTTGTCTGTTGGCATGTCTGTTTTCCAATGGTGTTATTACTCCTGCAATGGCAGTACCATCAGCTTTGTCAGTAGACCAGCAGTCTAAGACTTTTAAGGTTACAGGACAGATAACTGATAAGGCTAAGGAGCCATTGATTGGTGTGACAGTTACTGTCGTTGGTTCGAATGGTCCAATACGTACTATCAGTGATATTGATGGTATGTTTTCACTTGATGTACCCGAAGGTAATAAAACCCTTGAGTTTTCTTATGTAGGATATAAGAAACTGAATGTCCCCGTTACGGGTTCTAAGTCCTTGAATGTTATTATGGAAGAGGACACTAAGGACATTGACGAGGTTGTGGTTACGGGTTTCAGTAGTCAGAAGAAAGCATCTATCGTTGGTGCTATTCAGACTATTCAACCCACTGAACTGAAGTTTGGCAATACGCGTACCTTATCTAATAATCTTGCTGGTAAGCTATCGGGTGTCATTGGCATTCAACGTTCAGGTGAACCTGGCTATGACGATTCTAATTTCTGGATTCGTGGTATCAGTACTTTCTCAGGAAATCGTGCACCGTTGGTACTGGTTGATGGTGTAGAACGTGACCTGAACAGTGTTGATGTGTCAGAGATAGAGTCCTTCTCTATATTGAAAGATGCATCAGCAAGTGCCATGTATGGTGTTCGTGGTGCAAACGGTGTAATCGTCATTACGACAAAACATGGAAAGATTGGTGCACCTGCAGTGAGATTTCATGTGGAGCAGTCTATCAATTCACCAACAAAACTGCCAAAGTTCTTGGATGCACCAGACTATATGAGTCTGCTTAATAATGTGGCACAACACGATGGTTCTCCCATCCCGTTTACCCAGTTGCAGATAGACCGTACACGTAGCGGGTATGATCCAGACCTCTATCCGAATGTGAATTGGATAGACGCTATTACAAAGGATTATGCTTATTCTTCACGTGCGAACCTTGAGGTTAGTGGTGGATCAGACTTTTTGCGTTATTCCATAGTAGCTTCTTATTTCCGTGAGACGGGTATTTTAGCACAGGATAAATCTCTGATTGTTGATAATGCAACGAACAACCAGCAGTTTAATCTTCGTACCAATATTGATATGGATGTAACTAAGACAACTCTGCTTAGTGTAAGTATCGGAGGTTATCTGAATCGTTTTAAGCAGCAGAGTTGTAACACAGATGATGCGTTTACAGAAGCTTTCCAGACCTTACCGTTTGTACATCCAATCCGTTATAGTGATGGCACGATTCCAAAAGTATCGAACCGTGCTAACCCATGGGAAACGGTTACACAGCATGGGTATGACTTCTATACAAGCTCAAAGATTCAAACTCTTTTCGCTGTAGAACAAGACTTGAAAGTTATCACACCTGGATTAAAAGTTAAGGGGCTCTTTAGTTTTGACCGTTGGAATAAGAGTCAGCGTGGACGTAAGGCTAATCCAGGTACAGTCCTCCCTGCTACAGGTAGAGACGTAGAAGGTAATCTGATTCACACCCAAGGTACGGTAGGTGATGAATCTATGAGTAGTTATAAAGGTAGTGATTATGGTAATACCCGTGTTTACTTTGAAGCAGATGTGTTATATAAGCATCGTTTCGGTAAACATGACGTTGATGCGCTTTTCCTGTATAATCAGCAAGCTTATGATGATGGTGACATTCAAGACTATCGTAAGCAGGGTATAGCGGGGCGTTTATCTTATACCTATGATAATCGTTATGTTGCTGAGTTCAATTTTGGTTATAATGGTTCGGAGAATTTTGCCAAAGGAAAGCGCTTTGGCTTCTTCCCATCACTTGCTATAGGATGGTTGATGAGTGAAGAGCCATGGATGCAGAAGTATCATAAGACGTTCAATAAGATAAAGTTTCGTGCCAGTGTTGGAAAGGCTGGAGATGATAATATAGGTGGACGCCGCTTTGCTTACCTGACTACTATGAATACAAATGCAGAAGGTTATGTATGGGGTACGACAGGACAGAGTAGTTATACGGGTATTACAGAGGGTGATATTGGTGTAAGCAACTTGACATGGGAAACGGTGAAGAAATATAATGTGGGCTTTGAGTTGGGACTTTGGAATATGCTTGATTTCAATCTAGATATCTTCCGTGAGAATCGTTCAAACATCTTCATGAAACGTACTATCATCCAACACAGAGTGGGTTTATCAATGCACCATGGGCTAACTTTGGTAAGGTTACCAATGGTGGTGTTGATATGAGCCTCAACTTCCATAAGCAGTGGAACAAGGATTGGTTCACTTCTGCTTATGTAAACTTTACCTATGCAAAGAACCGTGTTGATGAGTATGATGAGCCCGAAATAAAGAAAGGGACTTATCGTGCACAGACTGGTCGTTCTCTGAATGAACTACAGGGTCTTACTGCAGAGCGTCTTTTTATGCCAAGTGATTTCAATGCTGATGGTTCTTTGAAATTTGGTATTCCGTCACAAAGTGGGGTGGGAGGTACAGATCTGAAGCCAGGTGATATAAAATATGTAGATATGAATGGGGATGGTGTTATCACAGAAGAAGATGCTGGCTTTATTGGTGGAACAGTTGACCCACGTATTGTGTATGGCTTTGGTGGTGTTATTGCTTATAAGAATATTGATGTGAATTTCTTTTTTCAAGGAGTTGGAGATACCCATCGTATTATAGGTGGTTCACCATATTTTATACCAGCAAGTGGAACAACCGTACAAGGTAATGCTTACAGTGAGAATCTCAGTGATCGTTGGACTGCTGATAATCAAGATCCGTATGCATTCTGGCCAAGGCTTACCTATGGACCTGACCTAAACAACTATCGTGCTTCGACATGGTGGAAGAAGGATATGAGCTTTTTGCGTTGTAAGACGATAGAGGTCGGATATACGCTTAATGCCCAATGGTTAAAGAATTTATACGTAAAGAATCTTCGTGTTTATGTCAGTGGTAATAATCTCTTCTGCCTCTCTGGCTTTAAATTATGGGATCCAGAGCTGGGAACAGGTGATGGCTTGAAGTACCCAATGAATCGTTCAGTACAATTTGGGTTGGATATTAATTTCTAATAAAATTGAAGATGAGAACTTTGAAAATTACAAAATATTTCATGGTTGGCCTGATGGCTGTAACAATGACAACATCTTGCTCTGATTATCTTGATAAGGAACCTGATACAGAGCTTAATATGGATATTGTGTTTACGAATCGTGACAAGGTCTACTCAATGTTGTCTTATGTTTATAATGTCATCCATACCCCAGATAAGTTTGCTTTGATAAAGGATGGATATGAGGTATTTGCTGATGATTTGACTCCTTCACGTCGTTGGGAGCAATGGGGATGGAAACACACAATTCCAAGAATCTTTGGACAATGGACAATTAACTCTGATTGGGATGGAGATCTTTGGGCAGCTATGCCTAAATATATACGTCATGGTTATATCATAGAACAGAGAATAAAGGCTTTGCCAGATCAAGATCTTCCGCAGAGAGAAGTTGATAACATTAAGAATGAATTAAAGTTTTTGACAGCTTACGGCTGGTGGCAAATGGCTGAAGCTTATGGTGGTATTCCTTTTAAACCTGATTATATAGCTCCGACAGACTTTACGTTATCTGATTTGATGATAGGGCAATCTAAGTTTGATGATATTGTCAACTATTGTGATAAAGAGATGTTGGAGGCTGCAAATGCTTTGCCTGCTACTTATGAGGATCCTGCTAAGTATGGTCGTATAACAAAGATTATGGCCCTGACAGTCCGAGCTCGTATGTTGCTCTTTGCAGCTAGCCCGTTAGTTAATGGTAATCCATGGTATAAAGATTATCGTAACAAGTCCGGAGAATTAATATTCAATCCTACATATGATCCACAGAAGTGGGTGAAGGCAGCAGAAGCTTGTAAATTATGTATTGATGAGGCTGAGAAGGCTGGTTATAAACTGTACAAGGAATATAATGATGATGGTTCCATTGACCCATTTATGTCTACTTATAATGTACATCTGAAACGTTGGAGTGAGGGAAATCGTGAAATAACGTTCCCTGTAACGAAGGGAAATGCTTATAAGCAGATTGATGGCTTGCTTAATTGGTGCTCTGTACGTGAAGTTGGTGGTGGTAATGGACTTGGTGTTTATCAAGGACTAGTTGATGCTTTCTTTACTAAAAATGGCTTGCCCATCTCAGATGTGAATTCTAATTACAATGAAGAAGGCTTCTCAAATGCTGTTGATACACGTAATACTAAGTGGGAATATGGCACGGGTAAGCCTGGAGAAGTTACAGCGAAGCATACATATAATATGTATTGTAATCGTGAACCACGTTTCTATAATGCTGTAACCTATAATGGGGCGTGGTTGACTTATGTGAATAGAAAAGTCGATATGTTCTATAATCATAAAGACAATATTCAGTCGAGTTCACCACATGATGCTCCACAGAATGGTTATCTCCTTCGTAAAGCTATCTGTATGACTGATAACATAAAAACCGGTAAGATTACTGATCGCCAAGGTTTCATATACCGTTTAGCATTTACTTATCTTGATTATGCTGAGGCAGAGAATGAAGCTCACGATGATGTCAGTGCACGTACATCTGCCTTGGAGTATCTGAATCTCATTCGTGAACGTGCAGGAGTGCGTAAGTATACTTTTGATAATGTGCCAATACAGGATGATAACTTTATTCATATTGACAATACACAGGCTGCTTTACGTAAGGTTATTCGGGCTGAGAGGCGTGTTGAACTTTGTTTTGAAGACAACCGCTGGTATGATATACGCCGTTGGAAAGAGGCTGAGAACCTTCCAGAGATAACAGGTGATGGTTATGGTATGAATGCATTGGGTAATTCCGAGGATACGTTCTACAAGCGAACTGTTTTCCAACATCGTATTTGGAAACGTCAGTACTATTGGATGCCTGTATATATTGATGAGTATGAGAAGAATCCGAATCTTGTTCAAGGACCATTCTGGGGCGATTAATTAATCTTAGTCTATTCTTTAAAAATAAGTTAGATAATAATGAATACAATAAATAAATTCTTCGGATTGTTGTGTATCCTACTGGTTTTTACAGCATGTAATGAGGATCCAACCTATTTTACTTTAGAGAATCAGCCTGATGATATGCATCTTCAGGCATCAGTAACAGAACTGACACTTAGTAAGGCACAAGAGGATGAGTCTGCTGTCACTTTCAAATGGAATACAGTAAAAAGTCCTATAGAAAATTATGACTCAATAACCTATGCCTTGCGTTTTTATGCAACAGATTCAAAGAATGAGCATCATAGTGATTTCTTCTCTTTAGGTGGCGCTCATGAAGTTTCTTTTACTCATAAAGATCTGAATGCTATTGTTGCTCGTTGGGTACCAGCAGGGACCTCTATTGCTGTAACAGCAGAATTGGTCGGTACGGTAAATAATCAAATAAAGTATATCAAGCCAGAAGTATCAAAAGTAGAGTTCCGTGTGACGGGTTATGAAAAGAATCCTACTTATCTATATGCTCATATTAAAGATGATGCAACTGGTGCTGAACGAGTTGAACGTATGTCTCAACGTCAGTTAGGTACAGGTATTTATGAAGCTACACTTTCTATGAAACCATGTACCTATTACTTTACTACTTCGACAACTGATGCTTATCCTGCTTATGGTCAAGATACTGGGGGAAAAGTGAAGTTTATAGATAATGGAAATGTACAACCATTTACAAATACTGTGACAGGTAAGCGTACAATTATTGTTGATACCAATGATGATTTTATGGACTGTCGTGTCCTCAATATAGTTCAGTTACCAAATCCAGAAACGATCCGTATCGTTGGAGATGGCTGTTCTATCGGATGGGATCCGGCATCTTCTGAAGGTGTCTTTACAATAGAAAACCCACGTTATCCATACATCTATTCATGGGTCGGTGAATTTAAGGTTGGTGAGATTAAAGTGAATACAGGTACAAGCTGGGGCGATCAGTTCTTTTATGCACCTGAACCTAATGCTGATCCAGCTGTTAATCACCAGTTGAGCATGTTCCGATATGAAAGTGCTGGTGGTGACGTGAAATGGAAAGTGACAACCCCTGGTAGATTTAAGTTCTCGCTCTATTTAGATGCTGATGACTTACACACATCCTTCGAACCTGTTCAGTAATAGAATCTTGAATTAATTAAATATTGAAGAGATGAATAAACTAGTATATGTTATTTTAACTTGTATCTTTACCAGCATCTTCCTTAGCTCATGTGTTAAGGAGGATGGGGCAGGGGTACCTCGTGCAAAGAGTCTATTCCTTGAGCACAGTGAATATAATGTGGACTTAGAGAATGATACGGTAGATGCACTTACCTTACGTTGGATTGATGTGATGAATGCTAAATACCGTGTATATCTTTCTAATGCTTACACCTCGGATGTAGAAGAGGTGAGTGGACAACCAGTAGTAGGAGAATTGAACACTTTATCTTTAAAGGTGCCATACGCATTCTTAAAAGATTATGTAGAAAAGGCTAATTTGCTTTCTGGCAATTATGGTTCTACTGATGCCATTGATATTTTCATTAATCTGACAGGAATTCCAATTGATGCTAGTCAGCCTTCTGCTTTGCTCCCTACTGGTTCAACAATCAAGGCTACAATACATTTCAAGAAATAATTATCCTCTTAGTCTCGAATCAATTAAAAGTAATGAAAAAACGAGTCTTGATATGTGCAGTGATTGCATTGCTTTGGTTGCAGAACATCTATGCGCAAAATACTTATACGAATCCTGTAATAAGGAAATATCTTGCAGATCCATCCGTCATTAAAGCCAATGACGGATGGTTTTATGTTTATGCAACAGAGAGCGCGGGGCTTGCTATTCCTATTTATAAGTCCCTAAACTTAGTTGATTGGACATTTGTAGGCAGTGCCTTCACTAAAGCGGGGCGTCCAACTTTCGTAAAGAATGGGTGGTTATGGGCACCTGATATCAACTACATCAATGGAAAGTATGTACTTTACTATTCCATGTCCGTTTGGGGTGGAGAATGGGAATGTGGGATCGGTGTTGCAACTTCTTCTTCTCCTTCTGGTCCTTTTAAGGATCATGGTAAACTTTTTACTAGCTCTGAGATTGGTGTAAGAAACAGTATTGACCCATGTTTCTTTCAAGATAAGGACGGTAAAAAATATCTTTTTTGGGGCAGCTTTCATGGTATATACGGTGCTGAACTATCTGCAGATGGTCTAAGACTTAAGAAAGAAACAAAGTTCCAAATTAGTCCTATTGAGGGTAAGAATAGAACTCTTGTTGAGGGAACTATGATGATGAGGCGAGGTGATTACTATTATTTCTTTGCTTCAGCAGGTAGCTGTTGTAATGAACTTAATAGTACTTACCATGTCGTTGTAGCTCGTAGTAAGAATATTAAAGGGCCATATCTGAATAAAGCAGGGCAAAGTATTATGGACCATTTCTCAGATGTAGTCCTTCAGGGTAGTGATAAGGTGAAAGGCCCAGGACATCATTCTGAGTTGATAAAGGATGATAAGGGTAGTTATTGGGTACTTTATCATGGCTATGATGTTATGAAACCCAGTGATGGTAGGCTATTGTTCCTAGATAAAGTAAACTGGGATAAAGATGGTTGGCCATTCTTCACTGGTGGAAAACCTTCTGAAAAGTCAGTAAAACCCACTTTCTCTGCAACAGCAATCAATGATGTTACAGCTTTTAATAAGACCTATACCATAACGAACAGTGGCGAAAATCATTATGAAATCCATGCTCCAGTCCATTCTTCTTTTATTTGGAGTCTGTATAATATCTGTGGAGAGAGGATAAAAACTGGGCGTTCAACAGAAGTCCAAGAACTCTGGGTTAATGATATAGCTAATGGGATTTATATTGTTAAGGTAAATGGGGTAGCAGGAAAGCTGGAGCAGAAGATAATAAAGGTTGACCGATAAAGAGGGAGTAATCTATGCTTTCTTGTAGGAAAGTGATGCGGAATTATAGTACCATCATTATTTTATAGGCAATCTTTTTATGAATGTACCTTTATAAATCTTGTATTTATCAACCTGATGATAATTATCATCCTCTCTTCCTGTTGATAGGACAAGGAATCTTTATATATAAAAAAAGGAATTACTTTCGTAATTCCTTTTTGCGCTCCAGGATGGGCTTGAACCAACGACCCCCTGATTAACAGTCAGGTGCTCTAACCAACTGAGCTACTGAAGCAATGTTAAGTGCTTATTTCTTGTAAGCGGTTGCAAAGGTACATTCTTTCTTCCAAACTGCCAAATGTTTTGAGAGAAAAAATCATCTAAAACGTAATTTTATCTAATTTTTTCCTTCCAGAAGTAGGTATTCCATTATAATAATGTACTTTTGTCAATCTATAAGTGCATAAATAATAAACAAAAGGAACACGATGAGGAAAATATTCTTGTCATTTACACTCTTCCTCCTAACATTGGGGAGCACTGTAACGGCTCAAAATAATGTAAACAAGGAACATAATTTCGATGTAGCAAAGAATCTTGAGACTTTTTCTGCTATATACAAATACTTAGACTTGATGTATGTTGACACCCTGAATGCCGATGAAGTAGTTGGTAATGGTATTAACTATATGTTGCGTTCACTTGACCCTTACACCGTTTATTACCCAGAGGACAAGGTGAAGGATTTGGACATGATGATTTCAGGTAAGTATGCTGGTATAGGAGCTTTGATTCGTTATAACTTAGTATTGAAGAATGTTGTTATAGACGAGCCATATGAAAATATGCCTGCTGCTGAAGTTGGACTGAAAAAGGGTGATGTTATACTTTCCATAGGTGACTCTTCTATGGTGGGAAAGGATGTCTCTTATGTGAGTAACCACTTACGTGGTGATGCTGGTACTACCTTTATTTTGACCATTCAGCGTCCTTCGACAAACAAGAAGATGAAGTTTAAGATAACACGTCGTGCTATTCAGTTGCCATCTGTTCCTTATTATGGTGTGCAAGAAAATGGTGTTGGTTATATAGATCTTAACTCTTTCACTACAGATTGTTCAAAAGATGTTCGTCGTGCTTTCCTTGATATGAAGAAGCAGGGCATGAAATCTCTAGTCTTTGACTTGAGGAACAATGGTGGAGGTAGTCTTCAGGAAGCTATCAATATTGTGAATATGTTTGTTCCAAAAGGGCTTACATTGGTGAAGACCAAAGGTAAGTTGGAGCGTGTGAATAAGGAATATAAGACGACCGTAGAACCTATTGATACGGTGATACCTATTGTTGTTCTTGTCAATGGCGAGACTGCAAGTGCAAGTGAAATCACAAGTGGTAGTCTGCAGGACCTTGATCGTGCCGTAATCCTTGGTACTCGTACATATGGAAAGGGACTTGTACAGGTTTCAATGGAGCTTCCTTATAATGGAAGTCTGAAGTTGACCACAAGTAAATATTATATTCCGAGTGGCAGATGTATACAGGCTATCAATTATAAACACTCTAATGGAGGCTATATTGAGCATGTTCCTGATTCTCTCACCCATGTGTTCCATACAGCAGATGGACGTGAGGTTCGTGACGGTGGTGGTATTAAGCCTGATATAGAGGTGCAACCTGACTCTCTACCTAACATTGCTTTCTATCTTGCATCTACAGGAAGAGACTCAACGGAGGTTATGTGGAATTGGGAACTGAAGTATATTAAGACTCATCCAACGATTGCTCCAGCTAAGGATTTTGTTATTTCGGATGCTGATTATGAAGATTTCAAGCAGGCAGTGTTGAAGAGTGGCTTCAAATATGACCGTGAAAGTAAGAAATTCCTTGAGAGTCTTGAGAAGCTGGCAAAGTTTGAAGGGTATTATGATGATGCCAAACCTGAATTTGAAGCACTGGAGAAAAAGCTGAGCCATAACCTTGCTAAAGATCTTGATTATAATAAACAGACACTGAAGAAGGTGCTGACGAGCGACCTTGTTTCTGCTTATTATTATCAGCGAGGGTCTATTCAGAACAGCCTGCAGTTCGACAAACAATGGAAAAGGGCTGTGGAAGTATTGCAGAATCCAACAGAATATAGAAATATTCTTCAGCCATCATCTTCCAAGAAGGGTACGGAGGCATCAAAGACAACACTCCGCTAATATTCAGAATAACTATAAAGTGGGTTGATAGTGCTTGCACATAGCGCTGAGGTAGGATATATATTCGGTCCTATGTGTGAGTCATTTCTCAACTTTTTACTATTTCTGTGTGCATGAACAAAATCTTATTTGCATTTTATACATTCCTCTTTTCTGTATTTACGTTGCAGGTTGCAGCAATGGATTGGGATGCAGATAATATCCCAATGGTACATCTGCAAGATGCAAGGCGGTATGTCAGTGACCCAGATGGTATCATGTCTCCAGCTATGCGCGACTCTACCGACTCTTATTTGAGACGGTTGGAGAAAGAAGCCGGTATACAAACGGTATTCGTCATAGTATCGCATGTCAAGAACGGTGATGCTTTTCGTGTTGCAGAAGATATTGGAAACAAATACGGTGTCGGTGATAGAAAGACCAGAAGAGGTCTGGTTGTTGTGGTGGCAGTAGATGATAAAAAGTATTTTATTGCACCAGGTAATGGGTTGGAAGGTGATCTGACCGATGTTGATTGTGATGATATTGCACAAGCTTGCATCGTAAGGAATATGCGTGCAGGTGATGTTGATGAGGCTATGCTGTCTACAGCGAAGGCTGTTTATAATAAGTTTAAAACAGGGGAAACCGGTATTGAAGGAGCAAGTGACGATGGAGCTAATGATGTTGTCATCGTAATACTCTTCCTTGTTGTATTCTTCTGGATCGTTTGGGCAAAGATCAATCATGATGACGATAACCATCGAGGAGGTAATAATGGCCGTGGTAGAGACAGATTCGGTGGTGTTCCATTCATCTTTTGGGGCAACCCTGGTAGTACAGGCGGTAGTGGCTTCAGTGGAGGAGGTAGCTTCGGAGGTGGCAGCTTTGGTGGCGGAGGCTCTGGCGGTGGCTGGTAAAGTTAGTTTGAATTAAGGAAATATTATTTTAAAACAAGAAGAAATGAAGAATAAGACACTTTTAATTGTTATAGCAATTGTGGTTGTTGTAGGGTTATGGGCATTCTCCGGCTATAATGGTATGGTAGATAAACAGGAGGAAGCAACAACTGCTCTTAGTAATGTTGAGACGCAATATCAGCGCAGAGCAGACATGATGCCACAGCTGGCAAAGATTGTTAAAGCTTATGCAAAGCATGAAAAAGAGACTTTCGAGGCAGTGACAAAGGCTCGTAATGCTGCTACACAGATACATCTTGATGCTGATAACCTGACGCCTGAGAAGATGAAGCAGTTTGAAGCAGCACAAAGTCAGGTCTCACAAGCCTTATCACGTTTGATAGCTGTTGCCGAAGCTTATCCTGAACTGAAAGCAAGTGAGAACTTCAAGGCGTTACAAGTTCAGGAGGAAGGTACTGAAAACCGTATTAGTGAAGCACGCAGAAAGTATAATGATGCAGTGCAAAACTATAATCAGACAGTCCGTCACTTCCCTAACTCACTGTTAGCGGGTATCTTTGGTTTCGATAAAATGACTAAGTTTGCAGCTGCAGAAGGTGCCGAGAAAGCACCAGATTTGGATATTTAAGGCTTGGGGAAAACACTCCGTCTGCCCCTATTTCCAGTTAATTTAAACTGAAAACTGATGGTAAGAGTAGGGATAGATGTTCTTCTCAAGTGCCGACATAAAATAGAAAAAGGAACTCAATTCGATAAGTTTTGAGTTCCTTTTTTTTGTCGAATATATTATGCTCTCGGCTGTCAGAGAATAGTTCTTACTCTCTATAAAAAACCCAATTATAATTTAAAATTAAGTTGCTGTCATTTTAACATTTAGGTGAAGTTCATTGATTATCATGCTGTTATGATACTGTAAAGAGTGATAGGAGTGACAGCAACTTGGGAAAACTACTTCTTCTTATGTCGTGATAATATGCATCGGAATAAGTAAGACTATTACTACAATCAGACTTTTCTCTGGTTCTTCCGTATCCTGCAATATATATACTAGCAAAAACGAGATATGATGATTAGAATATCAAGATTAGGTTAGTGTGCTGTTTGTAATACGCAACAGCAATATCTCTAGCAGCTCTTATTCTTTGTTTCTCTAAATCAACTTCTCTTTTTGCCTGATTCTCTATTAATTCAATAATGCGTCGTGCCTCTGTATCTCGCGATTGTTTAATGCGCTGACATAAACTCTTTGCCTCTGTAGCACAAGGACTTGTTATGTCTATTTGTTTTAAAATCTCAGCACATGCTTCATAATTACCATTAGAATATTCAGTTTGTGCCTGTAGTAAAAGGTTGCCACATTCATTTCTTTGGTATTGTTTGTAGATATTGTTGATGGCAGCATTTACACTATTGTAATTGGTTAAAGTGGATGGGCATGAAAAGAGTAAAGATAATGCTTCTTCGTATTGGTGGAGCTGGGCAAAAGTTTGTGCTCTACTGAGTATAGCTCGCAGGTTCTTAGAGTAGTAACTCAATATCTGTCTCTTAGCCGCGTGTATGAATGATCTTACATTCTCATCATTTGGTTTTATTTGAGAAAACGCATTTTTAACTAAGTCATCAGCAGAATAGCCTTGCCCTTGTAGACTGAACGTCCGACTGGCAAATACCGTTCCCGTAATAAGATTTTGACAGATGAGATTTATTTGAACCTCAGAAGTATGAATATTTCTCATTCCTCCTTCTGCCTCTTGGTAGTTTGTGAAGCTGAGTTCAGGCTTAATAGCGATGGAACTTACTTCTGATGTTTCGATACCTTCTGCCGTGAATGCAGGAAGAATCCTGCTGCGAAGCATTCTTGCCGTGTTTACACTTAGTTCATCTTGATTTGTTGGTATAACAAAACCAATCTCAATCCCTTGTGCATGAATACAGCTAATGACGGTAAGAAATAATGCTGTGATGATATATAACTTGCGGATATTCATGAAGTTTTACTTTATAGTGATTACAATCATGTTGTTGCTGATAGTTCTTTCGACCTTAATATTCCTTGAACGAAAATATTGTAGGAGTTTTAATCCGAACTTATTAGCGTTAAAAGTTCTGCCTTCGGCATCTGTCAGTGGAATACGTATGTCATCAAAAATCATTTGTTTGTCGCTTGTACCTGTATGTGATAGTTCTCCTTATAACTTTTCCCTGCAACGAACATTTCGATATCATCAGATAATGGAAGTCCTTCATCCCCTACTTCTGTAGACATCGATAGCATTGAAGATTGATCAAATCCGATTGTTAGACTGATTGATTGTCCGTTCTCTGTTATGTCCATGAGTTTGTTCTGCATAGAGTTAAGGAAACCATTAATACCACTCTCGGCTGCCCTTGATGCCAGTTTGCCGTAATCTTCCGTGTAGAATCTTCCGCTTTCGCATACAGCATTTGCTAGTGAATTGCCCGTTGAGACATCATATCCCGACATGATAATCTTTACAGAGTTGCCCGTTGGCGAGTCGAGAATACTGATTTCTGCTTCAACGTATATATCTGCCCCAGATTGTTGTATGATAAGTGACTTTGCATCTTGTTGTTGATTACTTCCTAAAGCATTGGCTTTAGACAGAGTTTTAACCCGTCCAAAGAAATCAACGGTTGTATATCCTCGTTGATCAAATGCCTCTTTTATCTTTGTCAAGGCGATACGTTTGTTGACATCACTTTCCAACACCATACGTATATCTTCTCCTTGATGTGTGTAGGGAATTACCATTATTTTGGGCTTCGCCGTCGCAATATTCTCTACTTTTGATGTCAATTCTTGCGCATACGTATATGAAAGACAGATAGACAAGATAGTCAATAATAGTATAAGTTTTTTTTTCATAGCTACTTCTTTATGATTAAACTACATTGAATAACCACACCTTGTTGCGCAGAGTTTATTGCTGATATTATTTTAGATGTAGCGTCACATTCAGAGAAAGAGGAACCTGATTGTTTCCTTACAGTTATTGTTCCTATATCGGATGGGTATGGTTTGCCGTCAAGTAGTTCTATTGTTTGGACAATAAATTTATCTCCAACTTTTACGCCAGTATCTATACCTGCATTAATGACAAGAGTCTTTTTGTCTAGCACCTTAACAATCTTTGCTGTGAGAGGGAAGTTGATTCGGAAATACTCATAAATGTCATCTTTGATTGACTGCATTGCAGCAGTGACAGCGCTTTCTGGAGAAAGCATTTCTTTGCTTGTTTTTCCTTGAAAGCTCTGTGCCTCATTACTAATACCAGTAGAGACGTCTACAACTTTCAACTGAAAGGCAACACTTGCTTTGTAACCTCTTACACTTCCATCACCATTGTGGACGCGATAAACAGGTATCTTGATAATATGCCCTGTTACTAGCATACTAGCACCAAGTGCTGCGTCTTGTTGTGCTAGATTCTTGCTATCCAAAAAAGCTTCACTTTTCTGTAGCTCAAGTTCTTCTTCTACTTTATTACGACTAGTCCTGTCAACAACAATAAATCGATGAGTGTTGGTTAGCATCTCCACGACTTTCTCGGTTACTAACATTGTATAAGGACTTTTTTCGTCGCAAGTGAACTCTGTGACACCTACGACAGGTCTGCTTTCTGCCTGTGCATGACATATTGTGCCATGTACAAGCAGAAGCAGAACGGAGAGGACATAATACCTCATTATAGATTCTTACCTGATTTTATCGTTTCGATAATATCCTGAACAGCCTTTAATTGCCCAGCACTCTCTTCTAAAAGAATAGGGGTCGCACTATTGCCAAATTCCATAACGACACCAGCTCCCTTAGCCATCTTCGCAAGTTTAGCCATCTTCATTGGATTCTTGTTGTTTTTCGCATTTTCTGCTATTTGTTTCATCTGCTCACCTGCAGCTTTTGCATTATCTACTGCATTTCCAATAGATTTGGTTTCAGCTGTAACTGTTGCTAGTAGCTCTAACCAATCTTCCAATTTTGGTTTTACGATAGTAGCGTCTGTTACTCCATCCTTTGTCTGCCCCATCTGGCGATAATAAAGACCCTCTAGCTTCTCTCTGTTTGCAATTGCAAATACCGCTGCATCGCGAACGGACTGACCGAAGCCGTCAATGGTTTCGTCACCACATTTTGTGTCAGAATACTTGTCTAGTAAGGTCTGTAGATTCTTGGCGCGTTTTTCGCTTTTCTGGATTTGTTCTTTTGTTTCTTGTGCAAATGTAGTCATAGTACACAAAGTCATCACAATGAAAAATAGAATTCGTTTCATAGATTTTAATTTTATAAGCCTTACCACTCCCAAGTATAGGCAGGTTGTTTAAAGGACACGAGAATACGGAAGTGAAATATTCTTATGCCTCTCTCCTGCAGCAAGGTCCAAAATTTAGGTGAAAAAAAAGACGTGGGAGTCTTCACTTACCTATCCCAGTCCTCAGGCCTTCGCATTGCCTAACCCAAAGGATAGGCAACGCTAGAGGCCCACGTCAATGCTATATTATAATCAATGTCATAAGTGAACATAGAAATAATACAACTAACGTGAACGTTTCCGTTGCCGTATCTCTTTTGGGTTTTGGTCAAATTTGCGAAGTTTGAGGACCAAAAGATAACGTCTGTAAACGTCCTTTCTGAGCAGTAGACCATTTACTATACATAGTATGGAGTCTTATGCTCAATTCCAATATGTTTGGACAAGTTGATAATAACTTGTCGTTGCAAAGCTACTAATTTTGTTTAAAAGTACCAAATATTCTGTTAAAAAAGTTTTGTTTGCTTTGCCTTTAGTTTCTGTCTATAGTGACGTGGATGTTTATTAAGATATGCTCCAAGAATATCTGTATTACTCCCAAAGCGACATGCCTAACCCTAAACGTTGCATTCCTATCTTGATAGTTTAGAGGGGCTTTCTGAAATTTGGAATTATAAGTGTGTCTCCTAAGTTTAGAACTTTGACGAGATGTTACATAGAGAGCGGGATTGTTAAGAATATTGCAATGGTGGGTATGGAGGTGTTGTTGGCGCATGAAATAACGGAGTTTGTATGCTAATTTTATTAGAAATTTATACATATAAGATTTATCTCAAAAGTTATCATGACTCTGTACGCTTCGCCTCTATCGCTTTCTGTGCTATTGGTACATCTGTGATATTGCATTTAGTTCTGTCTTCTTAGGAACTTTGTGTACCTTATTATTTAAGAACTTTAGTTTATTAGTCCATATTTCAGAAGAACTTTTTCTCTTACTATTTGCTCCTCTCCTTTATCTTCAGATCCCGTTGCTTGAAGTTATAAGTTACGTTACATTCTATCTATATTGTGTGTGTTGATTTGCTTTTTCATATAATCTTCTCGTACCCTATAAAGCAGAGCTGTGGCTTGATTCGTGCAGTATTGAAAATATCATTAATTAACGACTTAGTATGACAGTGCTTCCCCATTGTTCCTTTAGTTCAAGGTTTATCTGTGTGCCTGGCAGATTTTGTGTAAGAACTTTGGACTATTCTTCGACTGGATATGTAGCTCGTCTTAAACGCTTTGTAGGCCAATTGTATTGGTCGTTTGTTATATGTGTGAACGATAAGGATAAAGTAAGAGCTGTAAGGAGGTGGAAATAATGTTTGAGAAAATATATTTACAAAAAGAAGAGCGTAATGATGAGGGAAATAAACAAAACTCATTTTCCTGCGGATTTGTAACGTTAAGATATTCAGGTACTTAAGAATAGGGTCCTAAAAGACGTCCTTTTACACTTCAAAAGGGCGTCTTTTACACCTCAAAAGGGCATCTTTTACAATGCAAAAGGGCGTCTTTTACATTGCAAAAGAGGACCTATGGAAAGCATGTCGTTGATTTTATTTTACAAGAAAGGCTTTGTTGCTACTTCTTTTCCATAGGCGTTGTTATGTCAGATGGGTTCTGGTCTGATGTAAGGGACTCACCTGTATTACTCCTTTCTGATAGCTTCTGTTATACAATAGGTAGGTGATAAAAAACAGAAAACATTTGGTGTATATCGAAAAATATTCGTAACTTTGCACACGTTCAGAGGAATGAGGGACTTTTGGTAGTCCCTCATTTTTCATATTTAAACGCTTATGATAGATAAAAACGTAGTAAAGAGCCTCGTAGAGGAGTGGTTGGAAGGAAAAGACTACTTCTTGGTTGATATCCAAATCAGTTCCGATGACAAGATCGTTGTTGAGATTGACCATGCTGATGGTGTGTGGATTGAAGATTGCGTGGAGTTGAGTAAGTATATAGAGGATAGACTCTCACGTGACGAAGAAGACTATGAACTTGAGGTTGGTTCAGCTGGATTAGGACAGCCTTTCAAGGTTCCACAGCAATATAAGATCTTCGTTGGTAAAGAAGTTGAGGTGCTGGATAAGGACGGAAAGAAAGTCAAAGGCGTATTAAAGAGCGTTGATGGCAACGACTTTGTTGTGGCTGTCAATGAGAAAGTACATGTGGAAGGTAAGAAACGTCCTGTGAAAATGGATGTAGACCATGCGTACAAGATGGATAAAGTAAAATATACAAAATACATAATAAGTTTCAAGTAAAGCTATGGCAGCAAGAAAAGTAGAAGAAGAACGTCCGAATATGATCGAGACTTTCAAGGAGTTTAAAGACACCAAGAGTATCGATCGTACGACATTGGTAAGCGTGTTGGAAGAGAGTTTCCGCAATGTCCTTGCCAAAATCTTCGGTAGCGATGAAAACTTCGACGTTATTGTGAACCCAGATAAGGGCGACTTTGAAATCTATCGTAACCGTGTGGTTGTGGCAGATGGTGAAGTTCAGGATGAAAACAAGGAGATTGCCCTGAAAGAGGCTCGTAAGATAGAACAGGATTATGAGGTTGGTGAGGATGTTAGTGAGAAGGTCGACTTTAATAAGTTCGGTCGTCGTGCTATCCTAAACCTGCGTCAGACGCTTGCTTCAAAGATCCTTGAGTTGGAGCATGACTCACTTTATAATAAGTATAAGGACCGCGTTGGACAGATTATCTCTGGTGAGGTTTATCAGACTTGGAAGCGTGAAGTGCTGCTTGTTGATGATGAAAACAATGAGCTGATACTTCCTAAGGGTGAGCAGATTCCTCGTGATCAGTATCGTAAGGGTGAGACAGTACGTGCCGTAATCCTTCGTGTTGACAATGAGAATAACAATCCAAAGATTATCCTTTCCCGTACTGCTCCAGAGTTCTTGGAACGTCTGTTAGAGGCTGAGGTACCAGAGATCAATGACGGTTTGATAGCAATTCGTAAGATTGCTCGCATGCCGGGTGAACGTGCAAAGATTGCTGTTGAGAGCTTCGATGAGCGCATTGACCCAGTAGGAGCTTGTGTTGGTGTACGTGGTAGTCGTGTACATGGTATCGTACGTGAGCTTTGTAACGAGAACTTGGACGTTATCAACTGGACAGCCAATACAAAACTCTTTATTCAACGTGCACTCTCTCCTGCTAAGGTCAGCAGCTTGACGGTTGACGAAGAGAACAAAAAGGCTGAAGTTTATTTGCAGCCTGAGGAGGTTAGTCTTGCTATTGGCCGTGGTGGTATGAACATTAAGCTGGCAAGTATGTTGACCGGTTATACCATTGATGTCTTCCGTGAGCTTGATGAACAGAATGCCGAGGAGGATATTTATTTGGATGAATTCTCTGACGAAATTGATCAGTGGGTTATCGATGCCATTAAGGGTATCGGGCTTGATACGGCTCGCCAGGTATTGAACGCTCCACGTGAGATGTTGATAGAGAAGGCTGACTTGGAGGAAGAGACAGTTGATAATGTATTGAATATTCTAAAAGCAGAATTCGAGCAATAAGGTGATTGGTTGGTGGGCGATGGCTGTTGACTGGAAGCTAACGGGTGTGACTATTCAGCAACTCCATGTTCGGAACCCCTCTCTACCAAAAGGCTACAACCAACAACTAGCACCCAACACCGAAAAAAGAAATTAATGAGCATCAGATTAAACAAAGCAATTCGAGAATTAAACGTAGGACTTCAAACGGCAGTGGAGTTCTTAGAGAAGAAACCAGAACTGGGTGAGGTAAAGAGTGATCTTAACTTTAAACTCAGTGAGGAGCAGTATAAGGCTCTTGTTGGTGCCTTCAAGAATGATCAAGAGGTAAAGAAAGATGCTGCCAAGCTTTTCCAGAAGAAGCCTAAGGAGAAAAAGTCTTCTGGTAATAACCATAAGGCAGAAGCTATATTAGATTCTGGCCGTCCAAAGTATAAGCCAGTTGGAAAGATTGATCTTGACCAACTGAATAAGCCGACAGCTAAGAAATCTGTTGCTCCTACCGAAGAGAAGTCTGCTCCTGAAGCGGCTGCTGCCGTCAGCCCAGCGAAGGAGAATGTTGTGGAAGAACAGCCTTCTACAGTTGAGAAGCCTATAGCAAAGGAGGAGAAAAAGCCTGTTGAAAATAAGGTTGAAGAACCTGTTAAGGCTCCGGTGGAGAAGAAATCTGAGGCTCCGAAGGCTGAAGCTCCAAAGAAAGAGGCTCCTGTAGTGAAGACTGAGACTGAACCTGTTGTTAAAGAAGAACCTGTTGTGGAAGATAAAAAGCAGGAAGATGGTCTGTTCCAGACTAAGAATGAGAAGAAAATGCTCAATACTCCGAAGGTGAATGTATTGGGTAAGATTGACCTTAGTTCGCTGAATCAGAGTACTCGTCCTAAGAAGAAGAGTAAGGAAGAACGCCGTAAAGAGCGTGAAGAGAAGGCTGGTCAGAATAATGGTCAGGGTAAGAAGAAACGTGTTCGTATTAATAAAGAACGTGTTGACATCAATGCTGCAGCTAATCAGCAGCAGAACCAGAATGGTAAGAAGGGTGGCAATAACGGCAATAATAAGAACGGTGGTAAGAAGAACCGCAACCGTAATCAGAAACCATTAGAGGTTGATGATGAGGCAGTAGCACGTCAGGTAAAGGAGACACTTGCTCGTCTGACAAGTAAGAGCCAGAATAAGAAGGGTGCTAAGTACCGTAAGGAGAAGCGTGATGCTGTTCAAGAGCGTCTGAATGCAGAGGCTAAGGCAGAGCGTAAGGAAAGTAAGATATTGAAGCTGACCGAGTTTGTTACTGTTTCGGAATTGGCTACAATGATGAATGTTCCTGTAACGAATGTCATCTCAACATTGATGTCTGTCGGTATCATGGTTTCTATCAACCAACGTTTGGATGCAGAGACTATCAATCTCGTTGCTGATGAGTTCGACTTCAAGACAGAGTATGTCAGTGCTGAGGTACAGGAGGCTGTTAGCGAGGAGGTTGATGATGAGAACGATCTTGTTTCACGTGCTCCTATCGTTACAGTCATGGGTCATGTTGACCATGGTAAGACTTCTTTGCTCGACCATATCCGTAACACGAATGTGATTGCTGGTGAGGCTGGTGGTATTACCCAGCATATTGGTGCGTATAGTGTAACATTGGAGAATGGCCGTAAGGTTACCTTCCTTGATACTCCGGGTCACGAAGCCTTTACTGCTATGCGTGCTCGTGGTGCACAGGTTACCGATATCGTGATTATCATCATTGCGGCGGACGACTCAGTCATGCTACTACTAAGGAGGCTATTGCACATGCACAGGCTGCTGGTGTACCAATGGTATTCGCTATCAATAAGATTGATAAGCCGGGAGCTAATCCTGATAAGATACGTGAAGACTTGTCACAGATGAATTTGCTCGTTGAAGAGTGGGGTGGTAAGTATCAGTGTCAAGAGATTAGTGCTAAGAAGGGTTTGGGAGTGAATGAGCTTCTTGACAAAGTCCTTCTTGAAGCCGATATGATGGATCTTAAAGCTAACCCTAACCGTAAGGCTACAGGTACTATCATTGAGTCTTCTCTTGATAAGGGTCGTGGTTATGTAAGTACGGTTCTTGTGTCTAATGGTACGTTGAAGATTGGTGATAACGTTATCGCTGGTACTTCATGGGGACGTATTAAGGCTATGTTTAATGAGCGTAACCAACGCATCGAGAGTGCTGGACCAGCAGAACCAGCTATTATCCTTGGTCTGAATGGTGCACCAACAGCTGGTGATACCTTCCATGTTATGGAGACTGAACAGGAGGCACGTGAGATTGCTAACAAGCGTGAGCAGTTGCAACGTGAGCAGGGCTTGCGTACACAGACACGTCTTACTCTGTCTGATATCTCTCACCGAATTGCTCGTGGTGAGTTCCATGAGATGAATATCATCGTGAAGGGTGATACCGATGGATCTATCGAGGCATTGTCTGACTCATTCATTAAGCTGTCAACAGAGAAGGTGAAGGTGAATGTTATCAGCAAGGCAGTAGGTCAGATTTCAGAGAATGATGTGATGTTAGCATCTGCTTCTGATGCTGTCATCGTAGGCTTCCAGGTTCGTCCTTCTGCTGATGCACGTCGCTTGGCTGACCGTGAGGGTGTAGAAATCAATACTTACTCTGTCATCTACGATGCTATCGACGATGTGAAGTCAACGATGGTGGGTATGCTTGACAAGGTGAAGAAGGAGATTGTCACTGGTCAGTTTGAGGTGAAACAAGTCTTCAAGATATCCAAGGTTGGAACGGTTGCCGGTGGTATGGTTACTGAAGGTAAGGTTCATAGCAAGGATAAAGGTCGCGTAGTCCGTGATGGTATTGTTATTCATACAGCTCCTATTGATGCCCTGAAACGTTATAAAGATGATGTGAAGGAAGTCGCAACGGGACTTGAATGTGGTATATCACTTGTCAATTACAATGATTTACAAGTTGGTGATATCATCGAAACCTTCACGGAGATTGAGGTTGAACAGAAACTATAAAAAATAAAAGAACCGTCTTTTCTCCGGCAAAGGAGTAAAGACGGTTTTTGTTTATGGTAACAAATGTTGCCGTTGATATGTGTGGCATACTCTTTGTGTGTTCACATTGTGTATTTATAAATATTGAGAATAGAGACGGTGGAAGCTCATAATCTGTTGTCTTAGGGTACTAAACGATAGATTTACATGAGTTAAATGATAGGTATAAGAAATGTGAATGGTATGTTTAGGGCTGCTAAAAGGAAGGTTTAAGTGAAACGAGTATAAAGAGTATGTGGTATTAGTACAGACAGAAGTGTTGCTTTTAACTTCTCTAACTATTATTACTCCTTTAGCTTTTAACAACTTCTCCAGTTTCCTTTAATCCCTGCTAACTTCATTAACTCCTATAAACTCCCTCTCTTTTTAATCCCAAAAACAAATGTCAGAGAACAAAAATAATGAATTCGTAAAGAAGGTTGCAGAGCAAAAGTATGAGTTTGGCTTTACAACCGACGTACATACGGAGGTCATTCCGAAGGGTCTGAACGAGGATGTCGTTCGACTTATTTCGCAGAAGAAAGGGGAACCAGAGTGGCTCCTCGATTTTCGTTTGAAGGCTTTCCGTTACTGGCAGACGCTCCCTATACCAACGTGGGGACACTTGCATTTGCCAGAACTACATTTGCAGGATATCTCTTATTATGCTGATCCATTGGCGAAGAAGCCTAAGAATAAGGAGATTGACCCAGAGTTAGAGAAGACTTTTGATAAGTTAGGTATTCCTCTGGAAGAACGATTAGCACTGAGTGGGACGGCTGTTGATGCCATTATGGACTCCGTATCAGTGAAGACAACCTTTAAGAAGCAGTTAGCAGAGAAGGGAATCATCTTCTGTTCTATTGGTGAAGCTGTCAAAGAGCACCCTGACTTGGTACGTAAATACCTTGGAAGTGTTGTTCCTTACCGTGACAACTACTCTGCAGCACTCAACTCTGCGGTCTTTAGTGATGGTTCCTTCGTATATATTCCTAAAGGTGTCCGCTGTCCGATGGAGCTTAGTTCGTACTTCCGCATCAATGCTATCAACACTGGTCAGTTCGAACGTACATTGATTGTGGCTGATGATGATTCGTATGTTAGCTATCTTGAGGGCTGTACTGCTCCTATGCGTGATGAGAATCAGTTGCATGCTGCAGTAGTTGAAATCGTTGTGTTAGACAATGCTGAGGTAAAATACTCTACTGTTCAGAACTGGTATCCAGGTGATGAGAATGGTAAGGGTGGTGTCTTGAACCTCGTTACAAAGCGTGGCGAACTGCGTGGAGTGAACTCTAAGCTGTCATGGACACAGGTAGAGACGGGTTCGGCTATTACTTGGAAGTATCCTTCTTGTGTGTTGAAAGGCGATAACTCACAGGCAGAGTTCTATTCTGTTGCTGTGACAAACAACTACCAAGAGGCTGATACGGGTACGAAGATGATTCACATGGGTAAGAATACGAAGAGTACAATCATCTCGAAAGGTATCTCTGCCGGACACAGTCAGAACTCTTATCGTGGTCTAGTTCGTGCTACAGCCAATGCGGAGAACGCTCGTAACTACTCAAGTTGTGACTCTCTTCTCTTAGGTTCCGATTGCGGTGCACATACATTCCCTTATATGGACATCCACAATGATACTGCTATTGTTGAACACGAAGCAACTACTTCGAAGATTAGTGAGGACCAACTCTTCTACTGTAATCAGCGTGGTATTCCTACCGAGGATGCTGTCGGCTTGATTGTCAATGGTTATGCGAAGGATGTTCTCAACAAACTTCCAATGGAGTTTGCTGTTGAGGCACAGAAACTTCTCTCTGTAACTTTGGAAGGAACGGTAGGATAAAGTCGTCAAAACGTATGCGAAAGGTCATTCTTTTAGTATGCACTCTATTGTTCACTACAATACTTCAAGCACAGACATGGGAGCCAAAGACGTGGGAGAAGTATCTTGTTAGTATGAAAGTGAAGAGCGATACTATTCGTGAGTCTCATTCTGTTATGGGAGTCGCTCATACGCCTAAACCTTATGATGTAAGGCTTTTCCGCACAGTGACAGGCTCAGGATTTATCAGTGAATTACCTCACTACAAAAAGAAGTCGAAGTCTATCTTTGGTGATAGCGACCCTTCTCAGTCCGTATTTGCCGAGCAAGATGCAGCTATCGAGCGTGCTCGTATGGTAGAGGGAGAACATGATTCTGGATTCGGTATCTTCTCTGCTATTTTGTCAACAGTTGCTGATATAATAATCACAAACTTAAAGTAAAGAATAAATAATATGTTAGAAGTAAGAAACCTGCATGCTACCATCGCAGGAAAAGAAATATTAAAAGGTATCAACCTCACGATAAAAGATGGTGAGGTGCATGCTATCATGGGACCTAATGGTTCGGGTAAATCAACGCTGAGTGCCGTACTGACGGGTAATCCTCTCTATGAGGTGACCGATGGTATGGCTATTTTTAATGGCAAAAACCTATTGGAGATGAAGCCAGAAGACCGCTCTCACGAGGGTTTGTTCCTCTCTTTCCAGTATCCTGTTGAGATACCAGGCGTAAGTATGACTAACTTCATGAAGGCTGCTATCAATGCAAAGCGTGCCTATGAAGGATTAGAACCAATGAAGGCTGCTGAGTTTATGGCACTCATGCGTGAGAAACGTCAGTTGGTGGGGATGGACTCTACACTCTCTCGTCGCAGTGTAAACGAAGGCTTTTCGGGTGGTGAGAAGAAGCGTAATGAGATCTTCCAGATGGCAATGTTGGAGCCAAAGCTTAGTATTCTGGACGAGACTGACTCTGGTCTTGACGTTGATGCCATGCGCATTGTAGCTGATGGCGTTAACAAGATGCATACTGATAAAACCTCATACATCGTCATCACGCACTATGAGCGACTGCTTGATATGATCAAACCAGACGTTGTTCACGTACTTTATAAAGGTCGTATCGTGAAGACGGCAGGACCAGAATTGGCAAAGGAGATTGAACAACGCGGTTACGATTGGATAAAGGAAGAAGTGGATAACGACTGATAACGTCGTGTAAGAAAAAGTATTTACATAATGGAGCGAGTAGAAAAAGAGTTAGTAGAAAGTTGAAATTGTCTTATAAGAGAATTCAAATTGTCCTATAAGAGAATTTAAATTGTCTTATAAGAGATTTTTAATTGTCTGTAAGATGGTGGTTCTCAAAGAGTTATAAAACCTCTTTTTAGGTTGTAATAAACGGTAAAAAAGGATTACAAAGACTGCTCTTTCATTGCTCCAAAACTTCTTAAAACAAACATGCAAAGCGAAAAACAATATATAGACCTCTACACAGATGCGCAGCAAATCATAAAGGATCACGCTGCTCCTGTGATGAATGAGGTGCGCGATAAGGCTTTTGACGATTTCCGTCGGCTGGGCTTTCCATCAAAGAAGGTGGAACGCTATAAGTACACGGACATGCAAAAGCTATTCGAACCAGATTATGGTTTGAACCTCAACAGACTTGAAATACCCGTTGACCCATACGAGACTTTCAGATGTGATGTGCCCAATCTCAGTACATCTCTTTACTTTATAGTCAACGATCAGTCTATACGAAGGCACTTCCAAACGTAAAACTCAACGATGGAGTAGTCATTGATAGCTTGAGTCGTGTGGCTAAAGAGCGTCCAGAGTTGGTGAAGAAGTACTATGGTAAGCTGGCTGGCACTGAGAAAGATGCTGTTACGGCACTGAATACGATGTTAGCACAAGACGGGCTCTTTATCTATGTGCCTAAGAATGTGCAACTTGACCGTACGGTGCAGGTAATAAATATCCTCCGTTCTGATGTTGACTTGATGGTCAATCGTCGTGTACTGATTGTGCTCGAAGAAGGTGCTAAGGCGCAATTCCTCTTCTGTGACCACGCAGCTGACGACCGAAACTTCCTTGCAACACAGGTGATTGAAGCCTTTGTGGGCGATAATGCGAACCTGGAACTGAACTGTATGGAAGAAACACATGCTAAGAATGTACGTGTTTCGAATGTTTATATCGAACAGCAACGCAATTCACGTGCAAGTCATAACGTCATCACGTTGCACAATGGAGTAACCCGAAACATGCTCGACCTTGTCTTTAAGGGTGAGGGTAGCGAGTGTTTCTGCAATGGTTGTGTGATAGCTGACAAGAATCAGCATGTTGATAACAACACACTTATCGACCATCAAGTGCCTCATTGTACAAGCAACGAACTCTATAAATACGTACTCGACGAGAATGCTGTGGGTGCTTTCGCAGGTCGTGTACTCGTTCGTAAGGGCGCACAGAAGACACTCTCACAAGAGAATAACCGTAACCTCTGTGCCAGCAAGACTGCCAGAATGTTCACGCAGCCAATGCTTGAGATCTATGCTGATGATGTTCAGTGTAATCATGGTTCAACGGTTGGACAGCTCAATGATGCCGCTCTCTTCTATATGGAGCAACGTGGTATCGATAGAAAAGAAGCTAAACTCCTCCTTGAGTTTGCCTTTATCAATGAAGTCATCGACAAGATGGAACTCGAACCACTGCGTGACCGTCTCCACCATTTGGTAGAAAAGCGCTTCCGTGGTGAGCTTGATAAGTGCGAAGGTTGCAACTTGTGTAAGTAAAAGCAGGTACTTATGTACGATATAAATAAAGTTAGAGAAGACTTCCCGATACTCTCTCGCACCGTCTATGGTAAGCCGTTGGTTTACTTTGACAATGGTGCTACCACGCAGAAACCGCTCTGTGTGCTGGACGCTATGCGTGAAGAGTATCTTAATGTGAATGCAAATGTGCATCGTGGAGTACACTGGATGTCGCAACAGGCAACCGACTTACACGAGGCGGCACGCGAAACAGTGCGGAAGTTTATCAATGCTCGCTCCACTACGGAGATTGTCTTTACACGTGGAACAACGGAGAGTCTGAACCTTGTTGCCTCCAGCTTCACTGAAGGATGTATGCAAGCAGGCGATGAGGTGATTGTCTCTACGATGGAACATCACTCTAATATCGTTCCTTGGCAGTTGCAAGAACAGCGCAAAGGGATTGTTTTGAAGGTTATCCCGATGACCGATGAGGGAGTTCTCGACCTACAGGCTTATGAGCAACTCTTCTCCGAACGTACGAAACTCGTCAGTGTAATGCAGGTAAGTAATGTTCTTGGCACCATCAATCCAGTAAAGGAAATGATTCGGATAGCCCACGAACATGGTGTACCAGTTATGATTGATGGTGCACAAAGCGTACCGCATTTTGCTGTTGACGTACAGGATTTAGATTGTGATTTCCTTGCTTTCAGTGGGCATAAGGTCTATGGTCCTACGGGTGTTGGTGTTCTTTATGGTAAAGAGAAATGGCTCGATAAGATGCCACCTTACCAAGGTGGCGGTGAGATGATAGAGCATGTCAGCTTTGAGAAGACCACCTTTGAGCGTCCACCATTGAAGTTTGAAGCCGGAACTCCCGACTATGTAGCTACTCACGGACTTGCCAAAGCCCTCGATTATGCCTCTGCTTTGGGAATGGATAAGATCTTAGCGCATGAGCAAGACCTCACACATTATGCCCTTCAGCAGTTGCGTGAGATAGAAGGAATGCACATCTACGGGCATGTCGGTGATAGTGGCGATGCCGTTATCAGCTTCAATGTAGGCAATATCCACCACATGGACCTCGGTACACTCCTCGATCAACTTGGCATTGCCGTCCGGACTGGTCATCATTGTGCCCAGCCCTTGATGGATCGCTTGGGTGTTCTCGGAACTGTTCGTGCCTCTTTCGGACTTTATAACACCCGTGAGGAAGTAGACGCCTTGGTGTCAGGTATCAAGCGAGTGGTACAGATGTTCTGATTCCTTTAGGCCCTCTTGCACATGTAAATGCTCGCTGCAAACCAAACAACGGCAGCAAGATGTAGTAAGAGGGACGACATAATAGGGAATGCAGCAAATACAAATGCCACTTGTGCTTGCGTGATGTAAGATGCTTGTTTCGTACTTACTTCACGTTCAAGTATGGCACTGTAATATCTTCTAAGCCACATTACAGGTGCTTGAAGCCATGCACAGCCATCGCTGAAAAGTCTACTGAGGTCATTATACGATGTGTTCTGCTCCGTGAAAGTCATTTCCTTTTTCATATTCTTTGTCTTATTGTTATTTGCTATATATATAATAAGGTGTAAAACCAACTGTGGTTTACGTTTGCAAAGTTAGTAGCATGGTGTGCACAGGATGTTCAAACTGAAAATTTTCTTTGTTATTTAACTTTAAAACGAAAGGTTTATTAACAGTTAAAGGACTTTGTTCTATGTTGAAAAGTCATTATTATGAAAATCTTGTTGAAGCAGGATGCGATGAAGCGGGTAGGGGATGCCTTGCCGGAAGTGTCTATGCTGCAGCCGTAATCCTCCCTCCTGATTACGAGAATGACTTGTTAAATGATTCCAAGAAATTAACAGCCAAGAAGCGTTATGCCCTGCGTGAGGTTATCCAGCGTGATGCTTTGGCATGGGCAGTGGGTATTGTCACACCAGAGGAAATAGATAAAATCAATATTCTTAATGCCTCCTTCCTTGCGATGCATCGTGCTTTGGACCAGCTTTCCTTGCGTCCTGAAGCCGTCATTGTGGATGGTAATCGTTTCAAACCTTATCAGGATTTACCTTTCGCCACGATAGTAAAGGGTGACGGAAAGTATCTTTCCATTGCTGCAGCATCAGTTCTTGCCAAGACTTATCGTGATGATTACATGCTCGGTCTTGCAAAAGAATATCCTCAATACGACTGGCAATCCAACATGGGATACCCAACGAAGAAGCATCGGCAAGCCATTCGCGACCATGGCATTACACCCTATCATCGTAAGAGCTATAATCTCTTAGGTGATGGACAGCTCAGTTTTGATTTTTAAAGTGTGTTATTAATGGAAAGTTGAAATAGCCTTACAAGTTTCTTATCCGTTGGTTTCTTGAAATCAACGGATTTTGTTTATTTTGTACTTTGTAATCTACAGAAAGTCAGATAGTTATATTTTCGTTTTTAAAAGGTGCCCTTTTGCTCTTCAAAAGATGCCCTTTTACACATCAAAAGGGCGTCTTTTACATTGCAAAAGGTGCCCTTTTACATTGCAAAAGAGCCCCTTTTCTTTTCCTGTTTGTAATTATCTTGACAAAGCCTATCCCTCCCCTGTATTTTAGATGGTTTGAGACTGCTCTTCTTTATACACTCTATTCATGCATAAAATGCAATGATGGTCATAAATGTTAAGGTTATAATCTGTCGATAATGTCATACTCAGAGGCATGAAAAACACTCCTGAAGGGACTAAATGATGCCATTTAGTAAGAATTTAAAGCTTGTTATTCACAAACAACTTTCAACTTAAAGCTCTGGATTATTCAATTATTATGCGGAAAACTATCACTTTTTGCATATTAATTATTAATAAATGTAAAAATAAGATTTAAAATTTTACTTTTCTTTGGATGTTTAATATAGCTACATTATCTTTGTGAATTGTTAAATACTCTTGTTTAATAAGTTACAAACTGTAAGCTTTTTCAAGATATATAAGGATTGTCTTAGGAAATAATACATATAATTAATATAAAAAGAGCGTATTTATGGAAAAAAGACTAATGATGTTTTTAGCCGCTTTGTTCCTATGTGTAGGGACAGCGTTGGCACAAACTGAGATTAGCGGAACTGTAATCTCTTCCGAGGATAAGCAGCCTGTAGTTGGGGCTTCTATTCTTGTTGTTGGAACACAGATGGGTACAGTGACAGATATCGATGGTAATTTCCATCTCACGGTACCTGAGGGCAAAACTCAGTTGCGTATTCAATATGTCGGCTTACAGACCCAGACTGTTCCTGCAAAGGATGGAATGAAGGTTACTTTGAAACCTGAGGCAGGCTCATTAGACGAGGTAATTGTTACTGGTTATGGTAACTTTAAGAAGTCAAGTTTTACTGGTGCTGCTGCTAACGTTGACCCTGGTAAGCTTGCTGATGTACCTGTTGCATCAGTTCAGGATAAACTTGCGGGTTCTGTTCCAGGTGTTACAGTGACGAGTGCTTCTGGTGCTCCTGGTTCAGTAAGCAATATTCGTATTCGTGGTATGGGTTCTATTAATGCAGGTAATGATCCATTATATGTTATTGATGGTACACCTATGCTTTCAGGTGATATCAATGGCTTTGGTCAAGGTAACTATAATGAAGCTGGTACGAATGCATTAGCAACACTGAATAGTAATGATATTGAATCAATCACGGTTATTAAAGATGCTGCAGCAGCTTCTTTGTATGGTTCTCGTGCAGCAAATGGTGTGATAGTTATTACTACTAAGAGTGGTAAGAAAGGTAAAACTCATGTTGATTTCCGTAGTGATTGGGGTTTCTCAAACTTAGCTATTGATTATCGTCCTGTCTTAGGAGGTGATGCACGTCGTAGCTTGCTTTACCAAGGTTTAAAGAACTATGCTCTATACGGTGAGGGTAAATCAGAGGCTGATGCAATAACCTTTGCTGATGACAATATTGATGATTTTGCTAAAAAACCAGTTGTTGGTTATGATGCAAGTGGTAAGGCTATCAATGCTTGGACAGATTGGAAGAAACTTCTTATAAAGACAGGTCATCACCAAAATTATCAGGTAAGCTTGAGTGGAGGTAATGATAATACTCAGTTCTATGCTTCACTTTCTTACATGAAACAGACTGGTATATTTGCCAATCAAGGTATGGAACGATTCACAGGTAATGCAAACCTTACCCATAAGTTTGGTCGTTTCGTGCTGACTTATTCGTCACTTTTTACAAAGATGAATCAGAGCCTTACAAGTGATGGAGGGGCATCTTATGGTAATCCAATTGCTAACTATGCTTTTATGCAAAGTCCTTCATCTATTGCTTATCTCCCTGATGGGTCGTTTGCTTCTGGTCCTGAAACTAACAGTATCGTTAGTGTGAACCCTATTTATGAGGCTCTTCATACTTATGATAAAACAGATATCAAGAGAGCTTTCAATACATTGAAGTTAGACTGGAACATATGGGATGCACTTCATTTGAGCGAGAAAGTAACTTATGATTACACTTCTAATAATGAAGATGTTCTTTGGGATCGTTATTCTAATGATGGTGGACCTGCTGGTAATGTACAACGCTACAATGGTTCTATTAGCCAGTTAAATGGGCAGACACAGTTGAGCTATGCAAAGAATTTTGGCTTACACAATATTGATGCCCTCTTAGGTTATGAGACTGAAAAGTACATTGTAAAGTATAACTATCTTAATGGTAGTGATTACCCTGGTAACTTATACGAGTTCTCAAATGCAGGAACTACTCGTGCAAGTAGTGATTCTCGTGGTTATACACTTGCAAGCTGGTTAGGTCGTGTGAACTATAACTATGATAATAGGTATTATGCTGGTGTTAGTTTCCGTCGTGATGGTAGTAGCCGTCTAGCTGAGGAAAATCGTTGGGGTAACTTCTGGTCTCTATCAGCAGCATGGCGTTTTGGAGCTGAGAAGTTTATGGATCCTGTGAAGAAGGTACTTAGTGATGGTAAGTTGCGTCTGAGTTACGGTGTCAACGGTACATTACCTGGTAACTATTATGACTATATGAGCCTTTATAAGTATGGTCAGTACTATAATGGTAAGTCGGGTATGGCTATCGTAGGTATCGCTAATCCTAATTTGAAGTGGGAAAAGAACCGTGCATTCAACGTTGGTCTCGACCTCACATTCATTGATCGTATCTCTGTAACGTTCGATTACTATGTTCGTACTACTTCTGATCTTATTTATGATTTACCAATGTCTGCTGTTCCTGGTTATTATGATGGTAGCTCTACAGCTACAACATCTCCTATCAATGTTGGTTCATTACGAAACAATGGTTATGAGGTTACTATCCAGAGCAATAATATACAGAAGAAAGATTTCTCATGGACTACTATGTTGAACTTTGGTCATAACCATAATAAGTTGACAAAGATTTATGGTGATGAGAATCAGATTATCAGTGGTGTGCGTATCCATAAGGTAGGTGAACCTTATTACAGCTTCTACGGATTTGAATATGCTGGCGTTGATCCTGCAACTGGTAAGGAGTTGTTCTATATTAATGATGGAACTAGTAATGCACGTAATACCACAACAGACCCTAACAAGGCTAATAAGGTTATCATTGGTAACCATGAAACAAAGCTTGAGGGTGGTTTTACCAATAATATCACATGGAAGTTCATTGACTTCGGTTTGAATTTCACTTTCTCACTTGGAGGAAAAGCTTATGATGCAGCTTCATGGCAACATGACAATGGTGATTATACCTTTGGTGGTCAGGTTCCTGCTTATTATGATGTTAACAAGATGTGGAAGGGTCCTGGAGATACTAGTGCTTCACAACCAGTGTTCCAGTACGGAAATACCAGTCAGACTTCTTCTCGCTGGTTGATGCCAACGGATTACCTCCGTTTAAAGAGTCTTACTCTTGGTTTTACTGCCCCGACTTTGTGGGTGTCACATCTTGGACTAAGCAAGGCACGTGCTTTCTTCTCTGCCAGCAACTTGCTTACATGGAAGTCTAAGGATCTCTATGTTGACCCAGAGATGCGTGTAGATGGTGTTTGTACGTTCCAGACTCCTGGACTCCGTACCTTCACTTTCGGTATTGAACTCGGATTCTAATTTAATTAATGGAAACTATTAGTTATGAAAAGAACATATAAAAATATATATAGCTTCATGCTTGCTACAGCCGTATTATTCGGCTTGGCATCATGTGGTGACGAATTCTTTGACCAGACACCAAGTGATGGAGTACCTTCAGGGACAGCTATTAAGAATAGTGAAGACTTGGGTACGGCTCGTACTGGTATGTATGCTGCCTTAAAAGGTACATCAAATTTCTCAGACTATTACGGTCAGCAGATGTTCCTTTACGGCGAGATGCACGGAGAGGATTTACAGTATAACTCAAAGTATGGTAGTAATCGTGCTTCATTCTACTACAAGATGGAGTATACTTCTGCTTCTAACTTCAATGCCTATGGTATATGGCAGTCACCTTATATTGTTATTCAGACGGCTAATCATATCATTGAAGCTGCAGATGGAGGTAAGTTGACAGATGCAAATGATGCAGATGCAAAGGCTCTAATAGACCAATATAGGGCAGAGGCTTTGGTACTTCGTGCAATGGCAACCTTTGACCTCACACGTGTTTACGGTAAGACTTATACTGAAGACAATGGCGCTTCCTTAGGTGTGCCATTAGTGACCAAAACACTTGAAGCAACAGAGAAGCCGGGTCGTAGTACAGTTGCCGAATGTTATACACAGGTTATCAAAGACCTGAATGAAGCAATTAATTCTGGTAAGTTAGCAACTAGCCCTGAGGTCGGATACATGGGACTTTATGCCGCTAAGGCATTGCTTTCACGTGTCTATTTAACGAAGGGTGATTGGGCTGATGCTCTCTCTACAGCTGAAGATGTTATTAATAACTCTGGAAATACTCTTTGGGCAGCTGATGAATATGTAAATGCGTGGAAGAAAGATGATAAGAATCACTCAAAAGAGATGCTTTTCGAATTATCTATAACCAATTCTAACGATTGGAACGACCGTAATGGTATTGCATACCTGTATGCAGAGAATCGTCCGAGTGTTCCAGGTTATGGTGATGTTTGTGCCACGAAGAAGTTTGTAGAACTTCTTGCTGAGGACCCACAAGATGTGCGCGCTGATGTGTTCCTTGCCCCATCAGCTGATAAAAAACATGTGTTTAATGGTGCGAAAGTTTATCTTAATAAGATGCCGGCTGCAAATGGTGATGTACGTTATTCTAATGTACCTATTCTTCGTCTTTCAGAAGTTTATCTCAATGCAGCTGAGGCAGCTTTTAAATCAGGTAACACGACAAAGGCTGCACAGTATTTGAATGATATTATCAAGAATCGTACGAGCGATACTGCACAGCAGGTAACAGCGGCAAATATTACATTACAGCGCATTTTGTTGGAACGTCGTAAAGAACTTGTTGGTGAGGGACAGCGTTTCTTTGACGCTATGCGTAACAATGAGACTATTACCCGCTACACTAATGATGCTGATCGTGGTTGGCATGATATCCTAACAACTGAGGTGCGTAGTTATAACCGTGACTTCTTTAAGTCGCTAGCTGCCATCCCTAGTAGAGAGACAGATGCTAATCCTAATCTTAAAAAACAACAGAATCCAGGGTATAGTAATTAAGACCTTTATGTCCAAAGAGGATATATTAGATGCACATTTTATTTAATGTGTTTAATTTGTAAGTACTAAAATCCTCTCAAGGATGAAGAAATGGCCATTTCAAGATCAAATAATAGATTTTGAAATGGCTTTTTCTTTTATTAATAACCCAGTTTTAACTTTCCTGTCACTAGTGTCACTCACTTTACGCCTATAACTTCTTTATAATAAAACACTTGTAGGAAGTGTTAAAAGTGACAGTAACATAATTTAAAAATGATATAGGGGTTATAGGGATGTATTTTCTTTTGTTGATCTTAACAAGGTTATCTTGTATTGAAGTATAGTTGGAATTTGTAACTATAGATAATTCCTTGACATATTATAGATAATTCTTGTTGTCATAATGTAAGCTATGTCTTTTCATAAAAGCTCTTTGTTTAAAATCTAACTATCAATCTGTTATATTGTGTATAACTTACAATATTAAATTTTTCGATGTTATTTTTAGCTTATGTTGTGTGTTTGGTGTGGTAAAACCTTACACTTTTAGTATTGTTATTCGTAATTAATGTTAAAATATTAAACTTATGTTTATTTTTACTTGTTAGTTAAGAAAAACAATATTAGATTTGTAGCCGATCGAAAATACTCACTGACTATTACCATGTAATTCGCAATGCCATAAATACATATTGCCTAAACTTCAAAAGAATTATATTAATTGTTAACAAAAAGTTGATTTTATGAAAAGAAGACTAATTATGTTTTTGCTGGTTTTTTCCTATGCTTAGGAACTGCACTGGCGCAAACTGAGATTAGCGGAACTGTTGTCTCTTCTGAAGATGGACAGCCTGTCATTGGTGCGTCTATCTTAGTTGTGGGAACACAGAACGGTACTGCAACTGACATTGATGGACATTTCTCATTGTCCGCAAAGTCTGGTTCGAAGATTACAGTTTCCTACATCGGTATGAAAACACAGACGCTGACAGGTAAAGCAAAGATGAAAATTGCGCTTGATCCTGACGGTAAAGTTATGGATGAGGTGATGGTTGTTGCTTTCGGAACACAGTCGAAAGCTTCATTTGCTGGTTCTGCAGCAGTTGTCAACTCTGGTGACCTAAAGAAAAAGATTACTACTAACGTTGCAGATGCTCTTGTAGGTTCTGTTCCAGGTTTGCAAATGACGGGTAGCTCTGGTGCTCCTGGTGCTGACAATGCAAGTATCCATATTCGTGGTATTGCTTCTCTCTATGCTTCAACGACTCCATTGATTATCGTGGATGGTGCTCCTTATCCAGCTTCTTTGAGTAATATCCCACAGGATGATATTGAAAGTGTAACGGTTTTGAAGGATGCTTCATCTGCAGCTCTCTATGGTGCACGTGGTGCAGCTGGTGTTATTCTTATTACAACGAAGAAAGGTAAAGGCAAAGCAACTATTAATGTTGAGTCAAAATGGGGTGTTACAAGCCGTAGTATCCAAGATTATGACGTGTTTACTGATCCAGGAGAGTATATGGAAGCTTACTATAAGCAGTTCTATAACTATGCTTTCTATAAGAAAGGTATGACACGCGAGCAGGCAAATCAGTGGGCTAATGATAATTTTATCACCAACTCCAACTTTGGTTTACAATATAATCCTTATACGATTCCTATAGGTGAAAACCTCATCGGTCTTGATGGCAAGCTGAATCCGAAGGCTACATTGGGCCGTATGTACGAGTATAATGGAAAGAAATTCTATATTCTTCCTGATAATTGGAAAGATGCTGCTTATCGTCATGGCTTCCGTCAGGAGTATAATGTTAACATAAGTGGTGGTGACTCTAAGATTAGTTACTATTCAAGTATTGGTTATTTGAAGGAGAAAGGTGTGCTTGAGAACTCTGGTTATGAGCGTTTCACAGCTCGTTTGAAAGCTGATTATCAGGCAACAGACTGGTTGCATCTATTAGCAAATGCCAGCTATGTTCATGCTGATCGTGAATCAAATCCAAACTTGAGTAATACGAATTCAAATGCTAGTAACCTCGGTTATTTCACACAGTATATCTCTCCTATCTATCCAATCTATGTGCGTACGATTGATGCAAACGGTAATCCAGTCATTGCAACAGATAGATTCGGACATCCACAGTATGACTTCGGTGTACCTGCAACAAACTTCCAGGGCTTGAATGGTCGCCCATTTAGTCAGACTGGTAACCCTCTGGGTTCTAATAGGTATAATAAGGTGAATGATATCCTTGATCAGTTACAGGGACAATTGAACTTTGATGTTACATTTACACCATGGTTGAAGTTTAATTCAACGAACTCTATTACACTTATTCTGAGCCGTTTCTCTCATTATGAGAATCCATTTATTGGTAATGCTGCTGCAACAAATGGTAGTATTGACAAGTATACGGATGTTAGTTATCGTTGGAACTACGTACAGACATTGAATGCTCATAAGGTATTTGGATTGCACGATGTACAGCTGATGGTTGGTCATGAGTGGTATAAGATGAATAAAAACTTCCTCGAAGCATTGGCACGTGGTGGTTTCTCTCCTGCTATTCAGGAGATCAATGCCTTCGCTGACCGTTATAATAGCTATTCATATCAGCGGAATTACAACGTAGAAGGTTACTTTGCAAACTTCCTTTATAACTTCGATCAGAAATATTTTGCACAGGCATCTTATCGTCGTGATGCTTCCAGCCGTTTTGCTAAGAAGAACCGTTGGGGTGACTTCTGGAGTATTGGTGGTGCATGGATTATTAGTAAAGAGAAGTTCTTCCAGAATCTAAATACAAAGTGGGTTGATAATTTGAAGCTGAAAGCATCTATTGGTCAGCAAGGTAATGATGGTATTCCAAACTTCAACTATATCGACATGTACACGCTTGTACGTGGCGGACAGTCAATGTTGCCTTCTTTCTCTGGTATTGGTAACCCTAAGATTACATGGGAAACAACAACCAACTTCAACCTTGGTCTTGAGTTCAACCTCTTCCAGAACCGTTTGAATGGTGAGTTCAACTTCTATAATAAGAAGACAACGGATATGCTCTTCTGGCTTAGTGTTCCAGAGAGTATGGGTGTTCGTGGTTACTATGGTAACCTTGGTGATATCCGTAATACTGGTGTTGAGTTCACATTAAATGGTGATATCATTCGTACAAAGAATATTGTTTGGAGTGCATCTGCTAATATCTCACATAACAGAGCAAAGGCTTTGAAGCTTGACCCTGTAAAGACCGCACAGTATGGTGGCTTCTCTCAAGCTGATGTAAATGCAGGATTCAACGTTCCTATGTGGTATGCTGAGGGACAGCCATTGTATAATGCCATGTTGGCTGATTATGCTGGTGTGAACGATAAGGGATTGCCACAGTATTGGGTTGATGAAGACATATATAATGATTATAAGGCAGGAAAGATGTCTGTTAGTAGTAAACCTGGTACAAAACATTCGTTCTTAACAACTGATTGGCGTGAGGCTACTAAGTATACACACCAGATGTTGCCTGTAGCAAATGGTGGTTTCACAACATCTTTACGTGTATATGACTTTGATGTCAACCTGATTTTTGATTATCAGATTGGTGGTAAGATTTATGACTTTGGTTATGCTGGCTTGATGGGCAACGTAACAACGAAGAGCGAAGGCTATAATCTGTCAAAAGATATCCTGAAGGCATGGACACCTGATAATACTTCAAGTGATATACCACGCTTTATGTATACTGATCAGGATATGACAGCGCAGTCTACTCGTTTCCTTACAAGTGCAAGGTATCTTAACTTCCAGTCGTTTACTGTTGGTTACAGCGTTCCTGCAAAGATAGCTCGGGCTTTGATGTTGAGTAAGATTCGCATCTATGTACAAGGTCAGAACCTCTGCTTCTGGTCAGCTCGTAAGGGTCTTGATCCACGTTATAGCTTCCAGGGAACGTCTCATGCAGGTATCAACGCTTATGCACCTGTACGCACGATTATGGGTGGTTTGCAGTTGTCTTTCTAATGAGATGATTCGCACATCGTTATTAATAACAATAAAATGAAAAGACAATGAAAAAGATATTTTCAGCAATTATCCTCGCAGCAATAGGCACTTCGATGCTTACAGGTTGTATTGAGGAAGTTGAACCACTGGGTGGTGAAGCTACCCTTGATCAAGTGGCAGAAGCTCCAAATGCCTTTGACAATATGGTGAGTGGTCTTACTACAGGACTTAGTGGTAAGAGAGATTATAGTCCAGGTAATAACCAGAATGTTTGGGATTATGGTTACACAAGTTTCTTCTTGACACGTGATGTAGAGGGACAAGACGTTATTGCAACGGGTAGTAACAACCATTATCAGGTTTGGTATCAGAATGTAAAGTACCTATCAGCTGGTTATGCGGTTTCGCAATTCCCATGGACAGTATATAAGTGGATTACCAACTGTAATAATGTTATAAAGAATGCGGGCGCTAATAATTATGCAGAGCCCCCAGCAGACAAGAAAGTGGGTACAGGTATTGCTTATGCAATGCGTGCTATGTTCTATCTCGACCTTGTTCGCATGTATGCTTCTAAGCCTTATATAGTCGATCATAATGCTTTAACTACGATTAAAGCTGATGAAAACCGTACTATTGAGGAAGCAATCCATCAAGAACGTATGAAATGGGATGAGGCCTTCGAGTTTATCTTAAAGGATCTTGATGCTGCAGAACAGTATCTTGCTACTTATAATCGTACTGATAAGTATGTGCCAGACCTGAGTGTTGTCTATGGTTTGAAAGCACGTACCTATCTTGAGAAGCAAGATTGGGTGAATGCAGAGAAGTATGCTAAGCTTGCACAACAAGGTTATACAATGATGAGCGAGACTGACTATCTGAGCCGTGATAATGGATTTAACACTCCTAATAGCTCATGGATGTTTGCAACGAAGTTTGTTTCCAGTGATATTAACATCTCTGATAACGACGGTGACTGCTCTTGGGGTTCTGTGATGTTGCCAGAGAACGGCTTCGGCGGTGGTTATGCTTCTAACTATGGAGGTGTGAATGTTATCGATCACCATCTCTATACAACGATCCCAGTAACCGACTTCCGTAAGAAATGTTGGTTGACTTTCGATCTTGACGGTATGTCAAAGGCTGATGCTGTAACGAAGTTAGCAGAGTATACGAACTATCCTGAGCGTGTGTATGAGAGTGGTAAAGCAAATGGTTATGGCTTAAACGGTATGTGTTTCAAGTTCCGTAATGCCGCAGGAAAGGCTGATGTCAAGTATGAAGCCTGGTGTGTGTCAGTGCCATTGATGCGTGTTGAGGAGATGAAGCTCATTGAAATAGAGGCTGCAGGTATGCAGGATGAGGCTCGTGGTAAGCAGTTGTTAATAGACTTTGCTAAGACACGTGATCCGAATTTCACCTATGGTCAGCACAATGATGCTTACTATAATAATTCAACTTCTGCTTTCCAGAATGAGGTATGGTGGCAACGCCGTGTAGAATTGTGGGGAGAAGGTTTCTCAACATTTGATATCAAACGTCTCAATAAGGGTATTATTCGCAGCTATGCTGGAACGAATCATACTGAAAATGCTCGTTGGAACGTGGAAGAAATCCCTAGTTGGATGGTATGGACCTTCACTGATACGGAGTCTTCTTACAATGGTGGTATGACTCAGAACCCTGATCCAAAGCAACCAACAGGTGACTCTGCCCCATTCGTATTTCAATAATAGTTAAATCAATAATGTAAAATGAATATGAAGAAATATATTAAAAGCTTGCTGATGCTCGTCCTTGCAGCTATGGCTCTCACGGGTTGTAGGGAGGAGGTCGGTACAGATCCAGGTAATGACGGTACTCCTATAGCTACAGTGTATCAATATACTGCAGGTGCAGGATACAACTCTGATAATGATTGTCTCTTTCGTGTAGCAACCAATGCAGCTGTGGGGGAGGTCTATTATCTAGCAGAATTGAAGACAGAAAAGGAAGCTCGTAACATGACAGCAGATGCTTATGCAGAGTATGTTGTTGCTCATGGTACGAAGGTTGACGTGAAGGCATCTGACTATAAGGATGTGTATGTTACTAATTTGCACGGACTTTATGCCGTAACAGTTGTAGCTGTAAAAGGTGGAACGAAGACTTCTCAAAGCATAGAGTTTGCTGGACTTGATTACAAGCCTTATGGTACGGGTGTTTATCATTCCGATATGTTCGGTGATCTTGGTACTGTTAACGTTGAATATTCCGAAGTCGGCAGTCGCTATCGTATTAAGGATGTGTGGGGAGTAGACCATGGTTTTGCTTTCAGTATTAATGGAACGAAGGTTACAGTCTATCCTCAAACCATCGTAACGGGTCGTGAACATCCTCGATATGGTATGATTTCAGCTAATGACCAGAGTGGTAGTACCTACGATGAGGCTACTAAAACCGTCACATTCAACTTCCTGTTTAGTGTTTCAGCAGGCTCTTTTGGTGTGAAGGCTGAGACTTTACAACTGAATAATTAATCTGATTATCATGTAAATATGGGCGGTTCCCTTTGTAGGGAGCCGCTTTTTTGTGCTATAACTAACTATGGGCTTATTTATAATAAAGGTATAGTTGGGCAAAAGTTATTTGTCCTGTTCATCTTCTCTACTATGTATTGGATTTAGTTGACAGCTTTAGTTTTTAAATTAAATACTGTTTGACAATTAATTTGTTTAAATTCAATATTGGTTAACACACTATTCTCTTAAGTCAAAGTGTTGTTGTCATTAGTTTTTTCAAAGCTTTTTATTCATAAGAACTGAAGAAGACGGATAAAACAAGGGTGAGTTTAGCGACTAGTAAGATTAATAAACAAGCTCGAAATCTGTGAAAACCCCTTGAAAATATGGCGTTTTTGTCGTTAGAAACAGATGTAGTATTAGTCTTCCTACTTCTTTTGATACGTTAATAAATATAAAAATTTAGGGTGCTTTGGTAGGTTGAGTTTGTGTATTTAGCAGAAGTGCATTAAATTTGTGGACATAGATTAGTCAGCCTTTCGGCGTGGTATAAGATTATTTCGGGATATAAATAAAGAATAGAGTATAATTAAATAATTTATTAACCGAAGTGGAGTATTTATGAAGGAAAGACTAATTGTGTTTTTGGCAGCAATGTTCCTAAGTTTAGGAACGGCGTTTGCACAAACAAGTATTAACGGTATAGTAGTATCTTCGGAGGATGGGCAACCAGTCATTGGTGCATCCATCGTTGTAGCTGGTACCCAGAATGGTACTGTTACTGATGTCGATGGTAATTTTACACTGTCAACATCAGTAGGATCAAAGTTGGTTGTTTCATACGTTGGTATGAACACAAAGACTGTTACGGCAACTGCCCATATGAAAATTACGTTGGACCCTGATAACAAGAACCTTGATGAAGTCGTTGTTGTCGCTTATGGTACAGCTAAACGACAGTCAATTACTGGTTCTGTAGCAGTGGTTGATTCGAAGAAAATCTCTGATCGTATCAGTACGTCAGTGACTGGTGCTTTGGAGGGAGCAGCGCCTGGTGTACAGGTTAACAATACGTATGGTGAGCCTGGACAAGCTCCAAAGATTCACATACGTGGTGTAGGAACGTTGGTAAGTGGTGCTGATCAGCCTCTGTATATTGTTGATGGTACGGCATACTCTGGCAATATTGCTGAGTTGAACCCTAACGATATAGAGTCAGTGTCTATCTTAAAGGATGCTTCTTCTGCTGCTCTCTATGGTAACAGAGCAGCAAATGGTGTTGTTCTTATTACTACTAAGAAGGCCAAGTATGCTTCTAAGCCTATTATTACATTGAAGGTTGACCAAGGATTCTATAGACGTGGTATCCCCGAGTATGACCGTTTAGGACCTGATGAGTGGATGGAAGCATCATGGATGGCTTATAAGAATTATGCTTTGTCTAATAAAGCTTTGCGTATTACTAGTGAGGCAGATGCCGCAGCATATGCAACCAAGAACCTTTTGAAGAAGAAATGGAATATCTATGATGGTCCTGAAGATGCGCTCTTTGATGCTAATGGCAAGCTGATAGCCCACATGCGTCCTGAATATACTGATCTTGACTGGCAGAAACCTATTGAACGTACAGGTCATCGACAGGAGTATAATGTCTCTGCTGCTGTTTCTAGCGATAAGTTCAATGTCTATTCTTCTGCAGGATACCTGAATGAGCATGGTTATATCATTAATTCTGGCTATGAAAGATTCACTGGTCGTATTAATACTACTTATAATGCAAACAAGTGGCTGGAGTTAGGTATGAACCTTTCTGGTACTTCTGCCATCCAGAACTATAATAGTAATGCTTCTGGTTCTATGTATGGTAATCCTTTCTATGTAACCCGTTACATGGCACCAATCTATCCTTATTATCTCCATAATGCAGATGGTTCTTACGTCTTGGACGCAGATGGGAATCCACAATTTGATGTTACCTCTCAGTACCTGTCGAACCGTAATATAGCTTATGAGCTACGACATGATAATGACAAGAACCGTAGAAATGTACTTGATGGTCTGATTTATGGAAAGATCACATTGCCTTACGGCTTCTCTTTCTTGGGTAAGGTGAGCATGAAGCATGCTAACTCTAATAAACAGTCCTATGATAACCCTAATATCGGTGATGGTGCTGGTAACAATGGACGTTTGAAGGCGAGAATTTCTCAGTTCAATTCCTATACAGGACAGGAACTTTTGACATGGGAACATGAATTTGGAGATCATCATATTGATGTACTTCTCGGTCACGAGAACTATAGCTGGAAGGTTAGATATTCAAGTCTGATGAATACAGATGCCGCAATTGACGGTCTGTTAGTGCTGAATAACTTCGTTCAGAATGCAACTACTGGTGGTTATAATGAGGATTATAGAACAGAGTCTTATCTCGGACGTGCTCGTTATAATTATGCTGATAAGTACTTTGTTGACTTCTCTTATCGTCGTGATGGCTCTTCTAAGTTCCATAAGGATAAGCGTTGGGGTAACTTCTTCTCCTTTGGTTTGAACTGGAATATTAAGAAAGAAGAGTTCATGAAGAAAGTAAAATGGGTTGATGCTCTGCGTGCTCGTGCTTCATATGGTGAAGTTGGAAATGATGCAGCAGTAGACTATTATGGCTATCAGGGACTTTATTATATCAAGAAGAATGCTGGAGAACCAGCCTTGATACGTCAGAAGTTGGCGGCTGATAACCTCAGATGGGAGACAACCCAGACCTTTGACCTCGGCGTTGAAGGTACAGTCTTTAATCGTGTGAACTTCAGTATCGGTTATTTTGATAAGCGTTCAAAGGACTTGTTGTTCCAGGTTCGCTTCCCATTGTCAGCTGGTTCTTTCTATGGAGATGCCCTAACAAACCTCAGTCAGTATCAGAATATTGGTACAATCTCTAACCGTGGTTTCGAGTTTATGGTGAACGGAGATGTTGTTCGTTCGAAAGATTGGACGTGGAACTTAGCATTTGATGCTACAACATTGAACAATAAAGTAATCAAATTACCTGGTAGAAAGGATATTCTTCATGGTCAACAGAATTATTCTGAAGGACATTCTGCCTATGAATGGTACACTTATCACTTTGCTGGTGTAGATCAGATGACGGGTCAGTCACTCTATGATATTGATATGGATAAGGCTACTTCGGCTCGCGCTGCAGGTGCTGTTGTTGATATCAATGGTAAGGAATATGTTACTACAACGACCTATGCACGTCGTGTATGGGCTGGTACAGCACTGCCATCTGTCTATGGCTCATTCGGTTCTAACCTGCGTTGGAAGGATTTAAGTCTTAATATCTTGATGACTTACAGCCTTGGTGGAAAGACGATGGATGGTCCTTATCAGTCATTGATGAGTGCTGGTTCTGCTACATCTGCCAGTGCTTTGCACAAGGATGCACTGTCTTCATGGAAGGGAGTGCCTGCTGGTATGACAGCAACATCACCTGATCGCATTGATCCGAATGGTATTCCAGCACTTAATTACTCTCAGAGTAATGACAATAATGCTGCTAGTGACCGTTGGTTAACAAGCTCTTCTTACCTTGTTATGAAGAATATCGTGCTTTCTTATCGCCTCCCTAAGGCTTGGGTAGATAAGTGTGGACTGGGTGGCGTCTCCCTGAAAGCAGGTGTAGAGAACCTCTTTACCGTTACATCACGTAAGGGATTGAACCCACAATATAGCTTCAGTGGTAGTAGCAATGATACATATGTTACTGCTCGGGTATTCAACTTTGGAGTCACAGTTAATCTCTAATATTTACATGAACCTAAATAAAAGATATAATATGAAATATCCAATTAACAAACTCACGATAGGTCTTTTGTCTGTAGCATCAATGATGGTGGTCTCTTGTACGGATGGGTATCTTGATACAGCACCATCTGAATCAATTAGTCCACAGGCTGCATATGCGACGACAAACAATGCACGTAGTACCTTGAATGGTATTGCAAAGGTGATGAGTGTACAGCAAGGACAGTATGGACAGGGCTTCGCTGGCGAGAATGCCATCATCCGTTATTATGAGAACATACCAAGTCAGAATTACAATTATAACTACTATGCACCAGGTCTCTCACCCCTTCATAATCAGGAATGGCATGATCGTGCAACGACAAAGTACGACTCTTATGCCTGGGCATATTACTATCAGATTATTACAAACGCCAATGCTTTTATCTTAAACATTGATGAAGCAAAAGGTCCAGAGGCTGATAAAAAGTTCTTAAAGGCATCAGCGCTCACCTTCCGTGCCTATGCTTATGAGAAACTTGTTCATTATTTCTGTTATCGTTGGCAAGATAGTAACAATGGTTCAACGCGAGGTTTACCTATACGTCTTGACTTATCAACAGGTGAACTGAAAGCTTCTACTCTTGCAGAAGTCTATCAACAGATATATAAAGACTGTGAGGAAGCTATTCAACTCTTTACAGAGAGTGGTCAGACACGTGATGCTTCTCGTTGCTGGATAGCCGATGTGAACACGGCTCATGCCGTTTATGCACGTGCAGCATTGACCCGTCAGGATTATGCAACAGCGTTAGCACAGGCGAAATTGGCTGAAGTGAATCGTCCTCTTATGAACAGAAGTGAATATGCAGGCGGCTTCTATAAGCCAACAAAGGAGTGGATCTTTGGTAGTTATGGTGGTGACACAGAGCAGTTATGGTACTGGGCTTTTGGTGCATCAGATGCTTGTAATGGTAATAATGCAACTAAGAAGTCTACTGGAGCAGGTACAATTGGTCATGAATTGATTAATCGTATTCCGAATGATGACGCTCGTAAGGAGCTCTTTATCACTCAAGATAAGTTCACTAGTATTGATATTACTGATAACAAACAGGTTGATCAGGAGAATGGTATCATTGGTTTAGGTAATAAGAACGTGCTTGAAGAGGCTAAAGCTATTGTTAAGGCTCATCAGCTTCCAGGTCTTCCAGCTGCTTATGCTTCAAAGGTTATCTATTTGGATGGGCATATGAAGTTCTGGGTAACCACCCTTCCAGGTGTTAGTTATGTTCCTTTCATACGTTCCAGCGAGATGGTTCTCATAGAAGCTGAGGCTAATTACTTCCTTGGAAACACTGCTGATGCACAGGCTGCATTGGTTCGTTTAAATGCTTCTACTGACCGTACACCAGGTTATACATGTACTAAGACTGGTCAGGATCTCTTTGATGAGATTAAGGATTATCGTGAAGTAGAGCTCTGGGGAGAAGGTTTTGCATGGAGCGACTACAAGCGTTGGAACATACCTGTGGTACGTCACTCCTTTGCTGAAGGTGGTAATGCACACCCAACAGTATCACTTACGATCCCAGCTGATGCTGGTAACAAGTGGACTTGGGTATATCCTCAGGATGAAATTGATTACAATGACCTTGTGAAAGAGTAATATTCTTTTGACAAGATCTCCCATGTGATAATACTGTTCTTACTCCATTAAGGATGTAAGGATCAATGAATAAAAGGCGGATAAGGGACTTTCTCTTATCCGTCTTTTGTTGTTTTATTAACAAAAAGGTTGACCTTGAATTAATAAAAGTACCACTTCTACCGTTATATCTACAGTATATAATGCCTTAATTATGAGATTTGATAAACTCAAGAAGCAGTTAGAACTGTTGATTCTCTTGTCCGATTCGTCTAGTTATACGGTAAATGAGCTGTGTGAGAAAATGGATTTGTCACGTCGTAACTTCTATTACTTGCTTGATTTCCTCAAGCAAGCAGGCTTTATCATCTTTAAGAATGAAGGCTGTTACCATATTGACAGGCGTTCACCATTCTTTATTGACCTGTTACAAGCGGTACAATTCTCCGAAGCAGAGGTGAAGACAATCTACAGTCTGCTGCAGATGATAGGCAAAGATAGTGATACTGCTAATCAATTAAGGAAGAAGTTGGAGAATGCTTATGACTTTTCTGTGGTTGCTAATTCACCCATTCGCAAGCAGATGGAGAGTAATCTGAAAGTCTTGAAGCGTGCTATGGAACGTAAGAAAATGGTCCGTCTCATAGGCTACTCTAGTCCTAATAGCTGTTCAGTACGTGATCGTATTGTTGAACCATTCCTACTCTTGAATGATAATCAGGATGTTCGCTGCCATGAGTTACTTACTCATACGAATAAAACATTCAAGGTTTCACGCATGGAAGATATTGAAGAGCTAGATACTTCATGGCTACATGAAGATAAACACAGGCAGGTCTTCACTGATATCTTTATGTTCAGTGGGGAGGAACGACATCACGTGAGGCTGCATTTAGGTCTGTTATCTCGCAATCTTTTCATAGAAGAATTTCCTCAAGGGACCAAGTATATAACGCCAGATGGGGATGGAAAGTGGATACTTGACATAGATGTCTGCGACTATCGTGGACTTGGTAGGTTCGTTTTGGGACTTTTCAGGGACATCGACATTGTGGAAGGAGATGATTTTAGGGCATATATGCGGAAGGAGATAGATGCTTGGCAGAGAAGAATGTATAAAGTATATATACGGATTTGTAAACTTGAGAGCCTCTCGGGTGGCTCTTTTATAAGCTGAAAAAGCACCATTGGCATTCCCAGTGGTGCTTTTTCCGTATGTCATGACATATTATTGTCTGATAATTATTCCCTGTATTAGGAATTCGTCTATGTCTTATTGCAAAGCTTTAGGTGGTGGAAAATAACATATTTTTCTCCTTTCTACCGTTGTGTTGTAGTCCATCACCACTGGTGTCGCTACTCATCGCCTGTTGAGTTGTTGGTAAACACCAAGCGTTTTTCATATTCAACACCATCGCAAGGCATGTCTGTTATGTGCATAATGTACAATTAGAAAAGCTCTGAAACACAAACAAATACTCTGCATTAGTTGATACAGAGGTTCTAATTTGATATATAATGAAGTGTCCTTTACCTGAAAGCAGACTACCAATAATCTGTGTTTTGTTTGCGTTTTAGCGGACGGTAACAGTTGAGAAACCATTTCCTGGAGTAGCTTGCTTGCTTAACTGTTTTGCAGCAAACTCTCCCATCATCTTATAACCATCAGGATTCGGATGTAACCAGTCGCCACTCTGCCATTCCTTTCGCAATTGTTCAGGCTCTGAAGGGTCACGCATCAAGGCATCGAAGTCAATGAAACCGTCTATCTCCTTTGTAGTTCTGATCCAGTCATTGACAACTTTTCTTGCTTTTTCACGTTCCTCTGTGAAGTAGCTTTTACATCCACGGAATGGTGTTATGGTGCCCATATACACCTTCAGACCGCGTGCTTTAGCTTTGGAAATCATCACATGATAAGCTTCAATCAGCTGTCGGGATGTCTCGTCTGGAGCCTTTGAAGTACCGATATCGTTGATTGCTTCAAAGATAATCACGGCACGTAGCCCGCGTTGTTCAAGGATATCACGATCGAAACGTATGCGTCCCGGCTCCCCAAGGCCGACAGAAAGTATGCGATTGTTACCTATTCCAAGGTTCAATACTCCCGTCCAGTCTTTCTTTGCTGGATCTTTCTCTGGGTTTGCGTTCATGATCTCCGACATGAAGTCAGGCCATCGGTTTTGCGCATTGGTTGTGCTTCCCTTCCCATCTGTGATGCTATTACCAAGGATTGCTATGCTTGAAGCCGTTGGGTCATACACGTCAATGCCAGAGATGTTAAACCAATGATCTTCCTTAAAGGCTTTTGAAAAGTTCGTATTGGGAGTGCTTATACCTCGTAGTATATATGATGTAGTACGCGAGCCCATGTGAACCGTAGGTTCCTTTGGCGCTTTCCGATAGTTGATGGTTATGGCAATACGGCTTAAAGGAGCGAGATTAAACTTCAAAGCATCTGAGAATACAGCTTTTCCTGCTGCTATCGTCACCCCATGTCTCTTGCCGAATTGCAGGTAACGGGCTGTCTCTTTACGTATCTCTGCACTTTCTTGTGCTTCTGCAATATATACGCTTGTAATCTCAACAGGCTCTGATGACATCTCATTACTGAGTCGGAGTCGGATGACATCACCCCCGATACTGACCTTTACTACCTGTCTTACGGAACGATTAGTCATCTGATTGTTGTAGGGCATGAAGCTCTTGTCAACAGTCTGTGGTGCACAAGCCCATGTTCCAACCCAACGTTGTGCATGGAGAGTTAGGGTTATGAGCGTAAATAAAACGAATAAAATCTTACGTGGTTGCATTATCCTGAATATATAATTTGTTGTTGATTCTTATGTTTATGTGTTGGCAAAGGTAGCCATTTTCTTCTTCATTCTACTCTTTATCGACCTTATTGCCTGACCAGTACAGCAGAAAGCAGTAGCTTTCTCTTCGTCCGTCATACCGTTATGCTCCATGATATAATAGAAAGTTTCCTTAGGAGTAAAGGCATAACGAGGGTTGTTAAGAATGTAAGCAAGGTCATAATCAAAGTTAGGCATAATCATGCAAACGGCTTGTTGCTCCCGTTTGCCCATCTGTGAGATGTTCCCACCTTTGAGAATTGTGTACAAAGCATCTATTCCTAACTTTGTTTGTTCTATTGAAACAGACGTTTCTGTTTCTCTGTTGTGGGTTGGAATCTTCTTTTCTAGTTGCTCCAGTTCATTGAGTTTACTGTCAATCTCAGCCTTCATCTCATCAATTGTGGCATCTTTCCTTTGTAGGGTCATCTGAATATTCTGCTCCGTCTCCTCTTGTTGCTTGCGGTAATTCAGTAGTTGCTGGTGCATTCTGCGCCGAAACCATACGATAATTCCACCGGTAACCAGTATCAACAGAATCAGAAGATAGGCTATATAAAGCTGTAGTTGTAGGGCTTCCCTTTGTGCCATAGCCACCTCATAACGGTCCTGTATCTGTACAATCTCAATGTCTTTCTCTGGTGATACCGTCAAAACCTGATGCTTTTCTATTCGTGAACGTATGTTTTTGATGCTCTCTTCTTGGTCTTTTCGGATGCGAGGTTTGAATGATTCTGCTCGCTTCACATACTGTAAGGCAGAGTCACGCATCCCCATTTGGTTGAAAACGGAAGCTTTTCCAAGGAAAATATCTGACAGTCGGTGGCTCCGTTTACTGTCATTTGCATACTTTGCAGCGTGATTGAAGTAGTTGAGAGCCAACTTATAAGCCCCGTTCTGTGCGTTTAGTAGGGCAATATGGTAATAAGTTGTGAACTTCAGCGTGTCCGTATTGACATTGAAAAGGTGCTTTTCTGCTGCTTTCAGTTGATACATCGCATTGCGAGTATCGTGCCTTTGTGTGAAGAAAGATGCACTGTCAAGCCTCATCCGAGTAATCCCATCATCCGTTGCAGGATAGTTCGGAAGTTTTTTTTCGCTGCAGGATAGCAACGACAAAAGACCGACAAATGCTATAAATATTTTCTTCTTCATGCATGCAAAGGTATAGATTATTCACGATATAGCCAAATGGTGATCGTGTCAAAATGGTGTTTGATAGAATGATAAATAGCTGATAGCCAGTAATATGATAGTCGAGAGTGTGTCAAGAGTAAGTATCCTATTGCATTCCCTGTCGTTCTTACTTATCTTTGCATTGACGATTAGTTCCAATGATTGTCATCTGCATTTCATAAACCTGTGGCGGTGTGATTGTGTTTAAGCACCGGTACAGGTTTTATTTTGCTGTTTTGTAGTCTTCGAATATCTGTGATTACAAAACAGAAATGCGTGCTTTAGCGATATGATATCAATGTATTCGAAATCTTATGTGCCACACAGGATGAATCGTTTCCATATTATGGCATCATTTTACTGGTTGATTCTGTGCATTTGTTGGCACTTGATTGCGATATTGACATAAGTCACTAATTTCATCCTCTGTCCTTAAAGCCCAAAATTCCAATACCTTTATGCCATGGTTTTATACTTTTATCGTATCTTTGCAGATACGAAGATAATAGTAAATATATATAAGGAAAGAAACTATGGCAAAGAAAGCTTTATTGATGATCCTTGATGGATGGGGTAACGGAAAGCATGGTAAGGGAGATGTTATCTTCAACACTCCAACTCCATATCTTGATTATTTGAATGCAGTAAGTCCACACTCTCAGTTGCAGGCATCAGGCGAAGACGTTGGTCTTCCTGATGGTCAGATGGGTAATTCAGAGGTTGGTCACTTGAATATTGGTGCTGGTCGTATTGTTTATCAGGACTTAGTAAAGATAAATAAGGCTTGTCAGACAGGTGATATACTGAAGAATCCAGGCATTGTAGAGGCATATAGCTATGCACAGAAGAATGGTAAGAAGCTTCATTTGATGGGTCTTACCTCTACAGGTGGCGTTCACTCTTCATTGGATCACCTCTTCAAGCTCATCGAGATAGGTAAGGAATATAATCTAAAGGACGTTTATGTTCACTGTTTTATGGATGGTCGTGATACAGACCCACATAGTGGAGCAGGCTTTATAGCTGACATTCAGAAGGTATGTGACGCCAATGGTGCACATATCGCTTCTATTGTAGGTCGTTTCTATGCAATGGATCGCGACAAACGATGGAATCGTGTGAAGGAAGCATATGACCTTCTCGTTGAGGGTAAGGGTGTTCAGGCTACTGATATGGTGAAGGCTGTTGAGGATAGCTACGCTGCTGATGTCACAGATGAGTTCATCAAGCCAATCAACAACTCATCAGTTGACGGAACAATCCAGGAAGGTGACGTTGTCATCTTCATCAATTTCCGTAACGATCGTGCAAAGGAATTGACACAGGTGCTTACCCAACAGGATATGCCTGATGAGGGTATGCACACCGTTAAGGACCTGCAGTACTACTGTATGACTCCATATGACGCTAACTTCAAGGGTGTACACGTTCTCTTCCCTAAAGAGAATGTAATGGATACGTTGGGTGAATACCTCAGCCGACTTGGTAAACGCCAGCTTCATACAGCAGAGACTGAGAAGTATGCACACGTGACATTCTTCTTCAATGGCGGTCGGGAACAGCCTTATGAGGGCGAAGATCGTATCTTGGTAGCCTCTCCAAAGGTTGCAACCTACGACTTACAGCCAGAGATGAGTGCCTACATAGTGAAAGATAAGCTTGTTGGTGCAATCAACACACAGGAATATGACTTCATCGTTGTGAACTTTGCAAACGGTGATATGGTTGGTCATACAGGTGTTTATCACGCTATTGCAAAGGCTGTATGGGCTGTTGACCACTGTGTGAAGGATGTTGTTGAGGCTGCAAAGGCTAACGGTTATGAAGTAATCATCATCGCTGACCATGGTAATGCAGACAATGCAATCAATCCAGATGGTACACCTAACACTGCTCACTCACTGAATCCAGTTCCATTTATCTATGTTACTGACAACAATTCAGCAACTGTAAAGGATGGTCGTCTGGCTGATGTGGCTCCTTCTATCCTCCATATCATGGGCTTGGAGCAGCCTTCTGACATGACAGGTGAGAACTTGATTACCGATTAATCAAGTATAATTTAGACTAAAATAATAGAATCCCAAAAGCTATTTATGGCTTTTGGGATTCTTTTTTATTACCTTTGTTTCTGCAAAGATGTAATTTCTTTCGCGAGAAAAGTATTAATGTATAACTTAAAAGGTAAAAAGATTATGGACACACGTAAGATTGTATTATCATTAACAGCGATGATTGGATTCTGTTCTCTTAGTGTACAAGCACAGACAAACAATACTGGAAGGGTTCAGGATACAGTAAAACAGAGTATAGATACTTTGATTAATAAAGTTGGATCTGATGTAAAGCAAGCTGCAAAGACCACTGTTGACAAGGTTGGCACTGATGTTAATACTGTAAAATCAGGTGCTCAGCGTGCAGGAAGCATTGGTGAAGCAACGGCTGATGCTGGTTTTGAGAAAGTCGAAAAGGGCTTTGATAAAGCAAAGCAGACCGTTCAGAACGCCTATGGTAAGGGTAAAGCCAAAGTAAAAACTTGGGAAACAACAAGAAGAGTAAAGCGTGTTTCCAAGAAGTAGTATTATGGAAAACAAGGAGTAAATCCTCGTTTTAAAACAATTGAAGTCGTACCGAAAGGTACGGCTTTTTTTGTTTTTATCCGTTTAAAGTGCTCTGTTGATCTTCATCAGTATGTGGGTAAGGAACTAATCATATAATAGAAGAGAATCTATATTCACTTTGTTATATAAGAAACTGATTCTCCTTTTTTGTAATATAAATTCCTTGTTGGTTTTTAAAAGGGCGTCTTTCACGTTCTAAAAGATGCCCTTTTGCACTTCAAAAGGTGCCCTTTTACCGTGTAAAAGATGCCCTTTTGCAATGTGAAAGACGCCCTTTTGTAAGCCGCTTTGTAACTGATTGATAATTTGTAGGTTACAGAATTGACTCAAAGCCATTTTCTCTTGTCTTGTTCTTTATTACACTCTTTGAAGTGTAATATTATTTTACTGTAATCTATCTGTGTCTTTCTGCATCCTAAGGGTGCCTTTTCCGTGCGTTTTGATGGGCTTAGTTTGGAACTATGGGTTGGGTTATTTGAACTTTTAAGTGAATCATCTGCTTTGTAACTATATTGAGTATACGTAATGGTTGATAATTCATTTGGTAGTGACTTAAATCTTAATTAAACTAAAAGGAACGAATATTCAGTGCCTTTTGTGTCTTTTGAGATTTGACTTTCGCTATCTTTGTGCCTAGGAAAGATGATATTCTTTCGATGACATAGAATTTAATGTTTAATTTATTTAATAAGAAAAGATTATGGTATTACGTAAGATTGCATTGTCAGTAGCAGTAATGGCAGCCTTCACTTCACTTAGTGTACAGGCACAAACAACAAAGACAGAGAAGAAACATGAGACCCTGAAAGAGCGTATTGACACATTGGTTGATAAGGCCAAAGCTGATGTTAAGCATGCCGAAAAGGCAACCGCAGCAACGGTTAAGAAGGATGCTCGAAAGGTAAAAGCTGGTGTTAAGCATGCTGAGAAGGCAACTGCAGCAACAGTTAAGAAGGATGCTCAGAAGGTAAAAGCTGGCGTTAAGCATGCGGAAGCAGTTGGAAAGAAAGATCTACATGCTGGAGAAGCGAAAGTAGTGAAGGCTTATGACAATGTAAAACAGAAGGTAAGAAACACTTATCGTAAGGATAAAGCTAAGGTAAAGGCTTGGGAAAAAGCCAGAAAAGAGAGAAGACTCTGCAAGAAACAATGCAAGGCAAATCAGAAGTAAACCTTTATTTGAGACATATAAAGTCGTGCTGAAAGGCACGACTTTTTTGTTGTTATCAACCTTTTATTGTACTCTTCATGATTTAAAATGTTGGTTTTACCTTCATAGAATCTATTTAATTTCATGTTAAAAGAACCATAAGGTGTAGAGAACACGTAAGTTTGATAGTTACATGGGCATCTATTAGAGATTTGGATTAGGATAGTTAATAAGTTAAAAAAAACATATCTTTATACCTTATTTCTATGATTTAGTGTACTTTTCTTGTTATTTTTGTGCTCATAAGATTTCTTACTTGTAAGATAGAGTTGGTTTTAAGGTTTAATTTTTAATAAGTAAAATTATGAAGTTAAGTAAGATAGTATTGTTATTGACAGTAGTTTTTACGTTTGTTGCATGTGCAACACAAGCACAAGATAACCGTAGTTTTAACTATAATGCAATGTCAAAGGCACAGTTGCAGAACCGTATTAACAATGCAAAGGTAGAGTATAAGCATGCAAAGGCACGTACAGCGGATGCAAAAGCTTCTTTAAACTCTGCAGAGAAGGCATATAAACAGGCTAAAACAAGTTATCAAAATGCCCGAAAGAATGAGAAGGTGAAGAGGCAGGCACTAAAGGATGCGGAGAAAGCTATGAAGTATAAGAAGAAAATAAGAAAGTTAAGCGAGCAGTAATTGAGAACTTAAGATAAGATAAAGTCGTGCTGAAAGGCACGACTTTTTTGTTGTTATCAGAACTTTGTCGTACTTTTGCAATAAATAATTCCACTATGAGTGTAAAGATTGAACCATCATGGGAGCAACGGTTAGGTGCCGAGTTTGATAAACCTTACTTCCATCAGCTGTGCGAACAGGTAAGGCAGGAATATCAAAAGTTTCCTTGTTATCCTCCTGGAAGGTTGATATTCAATGCTTTCAACTTATGTCCTTTTGAAAAGGTCAAGGTTGTTATTATCGGTCAGGACCCTTATCATGAGCCTGGTCAGGCTATGGGACTTAGCTTCTCCGTACCAGATGGTGTGCAGATTCCACCATCTTTGGTAAACATATATAAGGAGATAGCAGACGATTTGGGTAAGCCTGTAAGTCGATCTGGCGACCTTACACGATGGGCAGAGCAAGGAGTTCTCCTGCTCAATGCTACGCTTACAGTTCGTGCACATGCTGCAAACAGTCATCAACGGTTAGGGTGGGGCACCTTCACAGATGCTGCTATCAAGGCTTTGAGTGATGGTCGTGAGAACTTAGTGTTTATGCTTTGGGGTGGATTTGCACGTAGTAAGAAGGCATTGATTGACCAACAACGGCATTGTGTGCTTGAGAGTGTGCATCCTTCACCACTATCAGCCAATCGTGGTGGGTGGTTCGGACAACATCAATTCTCGCGTTGTAATGCTTACTTAACGACGCATGGTATACAGCCTATTGAATGGTAAAAAGGTGATGTGTTGTTGGTTATGAAATAATTTAGCGAAAAGAAGATGGGAAACGTGTATGATCACATATTTATGGTGGGGAATGTTTTGGTCTCACCAGATATCCTGACGGTGAAATTCTGTTGTGATCTGGATAAGTGTCATGGGCAGTGTTGCATAGAAGGCGACGCTGGCGCGCCTGTGACTATGGATGAAACAATGGAGATAGAGAATGCCTTGGATACCGTCTGGAGTGATCTTTCAGCTTCAGCTCAGGCTGTTATTGATAAGCAAGGTGTTGCTTATACGGATGTGGAAGGTGACTTGGTAACGAGTATTGTTGGTGGTAAGGACTGTGTTTTCACGTGTTATGAGAATGGTTGTTGCCTATGTGCTTTGGAACGATCATACCGAAATGGCAAGACAGGGTTCGTTAAACCCATCTCATGTTCCTTATATCCGATTCGTGTAAAGGACTTTGGTAACGGCACATGTGGTATCAATTATCACCATTGGCGCATCTGTTCAGATGCAAGAAAAAAAGGAGAAGAACTGAATCTTCCCCTTTATAAATTCCTAAAAGAACCCCTTACACGTCGATTTGGTAAGGAATGGTATGATGAATTGTGTGAAGTCGCTGACCAGTTGATGGGTGACCAGACTGAAGAACAGTAGTTATCTGCATGTCAGCATGCTACTCCTACTATGAGTTATGAGCTCTTTTGATCATCCGTCTGTCAACTTCTTCTGAATTGAGTAGGACTCATTCCCACATGTTCTTTGAAGTATTTCCCCATGAAACTTTGATTGGCGAAATGCATTTCATCAGCAATTTGCTTGATACTTAGTGTACTGTTCTTCAACATTACGCATAATTCACGTGTTACATAGGAGTCAATCCAGTCGCTCGGTGTACGTTTGCTGATGCTGCGGATGGTCTCTGAAAGGTATTTTGATGTGATACAGAGTTGTTTAGCATACCAGCTTACGCGTCGTTCTGTATGGAAATTCTTCTCAACAGCTTGTATGAATTCTCTGAAAATGACCTCTGCACGTGTCTGTCCTTCGGTTTCTAATTGCTGGAAACGGTAGATGATGTTACTCATATCATAGATGAGAGCCTTCAGCATTGTCATCACTAATTCCCGTCGAAAGCGGTGATTGACATCTATTATCTTCTGTTTGATGTGTGCAATATCATTCTGTAGATCTTTGCTTTGTTGTGCATCAAGATGGAAAACAGGATGAGTACGTGCAAAAAGGAAAAGAGCTGACAGCTCATGAATACCGCTTACAGTGTTGTGAAAGAAGTCATAGGACATGATAAGGGCGATACCCTTACAGTCAGGTGATAGTAGATAATCGCCTACCACTTGTCCTTCACTGATGATGATAACGTCTCCTTCACTGACTTCATGTTGCTTTGTGTCAACGGTGTAGCGTGCTTTGCCACTGGTGCAAAGGGCGAGGAAGAGGCTCTTCATACGTGAAGAACTTGAAGGAAGAGGAACTTTGGCGATGTCCTCAAAGAGTATCAAGTCATTATCTATGTACTTTCCTTCAGGGTAAACATGCTTTGCATGTGCCACATTTACCTCTGCAAGCTTTATATTCTTGTTCATTATTTCTTCGTTTTTGCCTGCAAATATACGTATTTATTTCTTTTTTTCGTCCTTATTTTGTAGAAGAAAAGAACATTATAAGGCTCCATCAATGGCTCTGAAGAGCATTTCTTGTCCTTTCTTTAATCTCTTGACAGAGTCTGTTTTGCCGTTATAATGGAGGTTTATGGTTACATCTGCATCAGCTTTGATGTGTAAAGCGTATACTTGATGGTCGTACCATTGCATGTCAATAGTTAATCCTCCACGTGTCTTTAAACCCTTTATTTCGCCATCTTTCCATACATGAGGCAAGGCTGGAAGCAGATGAATGTAATAGACAGGTTTGTTGTTTACGATCTCTAAGGTGCTTTGTACCAGCATTTCACATACTCCTGCTGTGCCTCCAAAGTTCCCATCAATCTGGAAAGGAGGGTGGGCATCGAAGAGATTCGGATAGGTTCCGCCACGGTGAACGGCGTCAGGTCCATGGTATTCTTCTGGAGATACATAGCTGAGAAGTCTGTGATAAATTTCGTAAGCATGCTTTCCTTCCCCTAATCGCGCCCAAAGATTGATGCGCCAACCTGTGCTCCATCCTGTACTTTCATCTCCTTTTTGTATTAAAGTCTGCTTAGCAGCTTTTAAAAGACTTGAATCTTTAGTCTGAATAGCATGCCTTTGCAGGTGCATTCCTGGATAAAGTCCGATGAGATGAGACTGGTGTCGATGTTGAGGGTCATAGTCTTTCCAGTCATAATACCACTCATTGAGATCTCCTTCAGCACCAATGGTGTAGGGATGTAGTCTTTTTAAGGTGTTATTGAGTTGTTTATCAGGCTTTATGTTTAGTATTCTACGTGCTTGTTGGGTGTTTTCAAACAGCTCACGGATGATGGCTAAGTCGGCAGTTCCTCCGTAACAGGTAGTTCCATGGTAGCCTTTATCTGTGAGATATTCGTTTTCTGGGGTCGTACTTGGTGCTGTAATGAGTTCTCCTGGATGCTTAGGATTTTCTATTAACCATTGCTTGCAGAAGCGAGAAGCACCCTCCATAAGTGGATAGATTGTGCTTTTTAGCATCTGAAAGTCCTGTGTGTAGAGGTAATAATCCCAAAGAGTATTTACTAACCAGGCTCCACCGAGGTTCCAGTTTGCCCATTCCGGGCTCTCTTTTCCTTCTCCTACCGGGGCTGTCTTGCACCATATATCACTGTTATGGGACGCACACCATCCCTCATTCACCCCATAGAAATTGTGTGCAGTGTACTTTCCGTTTGCCGCTAAGCCTTTTAAAAAGCTGAAGAGAGGTTGTATAGTCTCACTGATATTGGTACTGTTTGCTGGCCAATAGTTCTCTTCTAAGTTGATGTTCATGGTGTAATTACCACGCCAAGGAGAGAAAAGATAGGGTGTCCAGAGCCCTTGTAGGTTAGCAGGAACACCTGGTGTGCGAGAGCAAGAGAGCAGAAGATAACGTCCAAATTGGAAGTATAAGGTCTCAAGATAGCGTTGTGCAGCTACTGATAGGGGTGTATGTGGTGTAGAATACTTCTTTAGTAATTCGTCGGTTGGTATGTTATTGTCGTACTTATCATGTCCTAAGTGAAGGTTCAGACGTTGGTATAGCCGTTGATAAGCATTGATATGGCGTTGTTTGAATTCGTTATATGTGAAGTTTTTCGTGTGCCATGCTGCGTCAATAGCATTGTTCATGTAATCCGCCCCATCATCGACTGGATGTTTGTTGAAGCCATTGAAGCTCGTAGCATTGACTATGTAGAGGGTTGCTTCGTCTGCATTTTCTACTGTAAGGGTGCTGTCTGTGTGGCTGTCTTGACCTTCCTTATGGGTTAAACGTACAATGGTGCAGGCATGGATGGTCTCGTTTTCCTTGCCAGTTGCATGTCCAATCATTGTCAATTGTTCGTCAGACGCCTTTGTTTTATGTGGTACTTGAGCCGTAAGACTTATCTTAAAGTTTACTTTTCCGGGCTTGTCTGCAGTGATACGTATGGCTATCAAGCTATCTGATTGGCTGACAAAATACTCTTTTTTATATGTTACGCCATCTTGTTGGTAGCTGACATGCGCCATAGCACTGTCTATATTAAGTTCTCTACGATAGTTTTGAATAGCTCCCGGAGTAAGGTTTATGAGGTTAAAGGTGGCTAATGGCTGGTAAGATGCTGACTGTTCACCTTGTACATAATGCTGTAAAGAGTCTGCAAGACGATAGTTTTCTGCGAAAAGCGCCTCTCTAATTCGTGGAATCCATACTGATTTTCCTGTTCCTTCATTGGGGTTGACGGGCTTTCCTGTCCAGTATGTTATATCATTTAGGTAGATAGTATCATTCTTAGTACCACCATATACGAGAGCACCGAGCTTCCCATTACCCATTGGTAAGCTCTCTTCGAAGAATTGTGCAGGGTGATCGTACCATAAAAGCATGGATTGTTGTTGTGCGTTTATGGTGGATGTAAGCCCTAAAAGGGTGACAAAAAGTAGAAATTGTTTCATTAGTTAGGTAAGAAAAGTTAGTGTATTAATTGTAGAAAGTTCCCCAAAAGGAATAAAAAATCCCCTCCTTGTTTCATGAGGAGGGGATCTTCTTTTTGATATCTTATTGTTATTTGTTTCTATGAAAATATGCTTTCCATCCACATTCTGCTCTATGCATCAATGTTAGCATAGGTTGCATTCTTCTCAATGAAGTCACGACGAGGCTCTACGTCATCACCCATAAGCATAGAGAAGATCTCATCTGCATCTGCAGCATTCTCTATAGTAACCTGCTTTAGAAGGCGAGTCTTAGTCCATAGTCGTTTCCCACAACTGTTCTGGGTTCATTTCACCAAGACCTTTATAGCGTTGTGTGTGGATTGTCTTGCCATCTTCCGTTCCATTTCCATACTTATCAAGGAAAGCTTGACGCTGTTGCTCAGTGTAACAGTATTCACTTACCTTCTTGAATGTACACTTATAGAGTGGTGGGGTAGCGATATAGAGGTGTCCTTGTTCGATAACCTTTGGCATATAACGATAGAAAAGTGTCATGATAAGTGTGTCGATGTGAGAACCATCGACGTCGGCATCGGTCATGATGATAATCTTGTCATAGCGCAGTTTATCAATATTAGCCTCAAATTCGCCCTCACTTTCTTCAACACCAAAGCGTACACCAATGGACTGAATAATGTTCATTACAGACTCAGCCTCGAACACACGGTGGCGTTGAACCTTCTCTACGTTTAGGATTTTACCACGAAGTGGGAGGATAGCTTGTGTGTAACGGTCACGACCTTGCTTGGCTGAACCACCTGCAGAGTCACCCTCCACAAGGAATATCTCACAGTCTTTCGGGTCTTTATTTGAACAATCGGCTAGCTTTCCAGGTAATCCTCCACCGCTCATGACGTTTTTACGCTGTACGCTTTCACGAGCTTTACGAGCTGCAACACGGGCTGTTGCTGCAAGAATGACCTTGTTACAGATCATTTTAGCCTCATTAGGATGCTCTTCTAAGTAGTCTGTCAGCGCTTCTCCTACAGCTTGTTGCACTGCACCAGATACCTCTGAGTTTCCTAATTTAGTCTTTGTCTGTCCCTCAAACTGTGGCTCTGCAACCTTAATAGAGATGACTGCAGTCAGTCCCTCACGGAAGTCTTCACCTGTAATCTCTATCTTTGCCTTTTCAATCTGCTTTGAAATCTGTGGGTCATTGTCAGCATAAGCCTTTAATGTACGGGTTAATGCTGCACGGAAACCTTGTAAGTGAGTACCTCCTTCAATAGTATTGATGTTGTTAACATAGGAGTGTATGTTCTCCGTATAGTCTGTATTATACATCACAGCAACCTCGATAGGGATACCTTGTTTCTCTGTTTTAAGATAGATAACATCATCAAATAGATGTTGACGATGGCGATCTACGTAACGGACGAACTCTTTTAGACCATCTTTAGCATGGAAAACCTCCGTGCGAGTCTTACCTGTCTCTGGGTCAGGACGTAGGTCTGTCAGAGTAATCTTTATACCTGCGTTGAGATAAGCCAGCTCTCTCATGCGTCGAGCGACGATGTCCCACTGGAATACCGTTGTGGTAAAGATGTCTCCATCAGGCCAGAATTGCTGGCGAGTACCCGTCTTGTCGGTTTCTCCGATGACCTTTACGGGATAGAGTGGCTTTCCTTTCTCGTATTCCTGTTGGTAAATCTTTCCATCACGGAATACTTGTGACTTCATATGTGTAGAGAGTGCGTTCACACAACTCACACCAACACCATGCAGACCACCGCTGACTTTGTACGAACCTTTGTCGAACTTACCACCTGCGTGGAGGACTGTCATGACGACTTCAAGAGCACTCTTGTGTAGTTTCTTGTGTTCATCAACAGGGATTCCACGACCGTCATCTTCAACAGTGATAGAGTTGTCCTCGTTGATGGTTACTTCAATATTCTTGCAATAGCCAGCCATCGCCTCGTCAATAGAGTTGTCGACGGTCTCGTTAATTAGATGATGAAGTCCCTTTTCACTAATATCGCCAATATACATGGCAGGACGCTTGCGCACTGCCTCCAAGCCTTCGAGGACCTGAATATTACTGGCGGAGTAGTTACTCTCGTTTTCTTGATTTTCTGCCATCTTTGTTAGATTGTTCTTTTGTTATGCAAAAATAGTGCAAACGAGGGCAAAGTAAAGCATACTTGTTTAATTTGCCTTATGCAATTTCTTTTATGCAAAGATACAATTTTTCCTTTAAATGTAGAAATAAATAGTTGTAAAAAATACTATTTGTGAAACCTATAACACGTAAAAAGCCACAGTCCGTGCGGACTGTGACTTTTCTTATGTGTCTCAGCTATGACTGAATTGATTTCTTTTTTATCCCAGAGCTGCAACGTGTTTGCAGAGGGCAGACTTCAAGTTAGCTGCCTTATTCTGGTGGATGATGTTGGTTTTAGCCAACTTGTCCAACATCTTCTGTACGGTAGGATAGAGCTTTGTAGCTTCTTCCTTGTCCGTCATGTTGCGCAACTTGCGAACAGCGTTACGCATAGTTTTTGCATAATATCTGTTGTGTAACGTCTTGACTTTGTCCTGACGGATTCTTTTCAATGATGATTTGTGATTTGCCATCTTTGTTTTCTTCTTTTATTTTACTTGTAGTCCCTAGCAGAGTCGAACTGCTCTTTAGAGAATGAAAATCTCTCGTCCTAACCGATAGACGAAGGGACCGTGGTCAAATTGCGGGTGCAAAGGTACTCTATTTATTTTAATCTCCCAAACTTTTGAAGAAATAATTTCTCTAAAACATTGTATTTTTGTACATTTGCAATTGTATTTAGTATGATTCTGCAATCGAAAGCTATAGTTTTGCGTAGTTTGAAGTTCGGTGAATCGTCATTGATTATTGACATGTTTACTGAGCAGGAGGGGCGTATATCCTTTATTGTACGTATTCCTAAGACTGCTAAAGGTAAAATAAAGAAACAATATTTCCAACCTCTTACTTTGCTTGATTTGGAGTTTGACTATCGGCAGCGTGTCTCTTTACAGCATATAAAGGAGGTTCGTATTCAGCATCCTTATACTTCTATTCCTTTCGATCCTGTGAAATCAGCTATTCTTCTGTTCCTTTCAGAATTCCTTTATTATGTTACGCGGGGTGAGCAACAGAATGTTCACTTATATAATTATGTGTTGAGTAGTATGCAATGGTTGGATGAAGTGGAACATAATTATGCTAATTTCCATCTTGTTTTCATGATGAGGCTGAGTCGATTTATTGGTTTCTTCCCTAATTTAGATGCTTATCATGAAGGATCATGGTTCGATCTCCGCAATGCGTCTTTCTGTGATCGGGCACCATTACATCCTGATTACCTCTTACCTTCAGAGGCTTCTGGAATCGGTCTTTTGATGCGAATGGACTATGAGAATATGCATTTGTTCCGCTTATCCCATCACGAACGCAATCGAATTGCTGATACTGTTTTGCGATATTATTGTATTCATGTTCCTGATATGCCTGAGCTGAAGAGTTTTCAGGTTATGAAGGAGTTATTCGTATGATTCCTTTCGTTTTCTAATTTTTTATTTGTTAGTTTACGGAATTTATTTTATTTTTGTGCAATTGTAAACTAATAATGAGACAAAACAATGAAAAGCAAAAAGATTTTTCAGTCTTTCCTTTGTATGAAAGGTTTTTTTCTCCTGCTCTTAATGTTTGTATGTTCATGTTTATTTTCCTCTTGTAGCAAGGAAGATGATGTGCATGAAGGTTATGCTATCCAACGTTTGACGGTGGCAGCTTATAAGGGTAAGTTTGCTGCAGGAGACAAAAAGGCATCAAAAGATGGGTTACGTTATGTGTTTCTTCTGGGAGATGGTGATTTCGCTTATGGTCCTGCATCCATTCCAGGATTAGATGAAGTCTATCAGGAGGGGAAGACGTACGAAGTGGAATTGCGTGAAAATTTTGAAGTACGTGATGGTAAAGTCTCACCAAGTACTTACAGTCTGAATAAGATCATAAGTAGTGAAAGTCAGACGGGGTTTACGTTGAAGCTGTCAATCTTTCCTAATAAGAAGGGAAAAGGTGACTATAAGTACTTTGCACGTACGTCAGGTGGTGCCTTGTTGTTGTTGAATTCAATAGAAGGATTTGACACTCAATATAAAGAAGAGAACACTTACGTGCTTACGGTGAGTGTAGAATACGATCCATCTATTAAGTTGGAGGATTGGCAGAACGAACTAGGACCTTGTCGTTATAAGCTTGTCAGCATTGATGACGTGGTAGCTCCAGAAAAGAAAGACGGTAAATAGGGTAGGGGCTAATCGTGCGCTCTTTTTCTTTTTTGCTGTTATAGCAGAGACTCTTTTTCAACGAATAATGTCGTGTTCTTTCATACATCGAATTTGAAAGATGGTCTTTTGCATTCTAAAAGACGCCCTTTTACGTTGCAAAAGACGCCCTTTTGAACTGTAAAAGATGCCCTTTTGAATGGTAAAAGGACATCTTTTATTTTTGCTTTTGTAACTGCTTGTATGTTAGTTTGTTGCGTATGTGAGTCTAAATGCCTTTAGGGAGATTATTAAATGATTATGTGTTTTGTTATGTAAAGATATTTCTTATTATGCAATAAGATGAATGATACATAAAAAAAGGTGATAGCTCAAAATAGAATTGAGTATCACCATAAATCAAAGTCTGTGACTGTTAAAAAGCAAAAAGCCATATCGACCCCAAGAAGAGGGTTCAGATATGGCTTCTTTTTATACTGTAGAGAAGGGTCTATCTTCAAATAAGAAGTTTTATTTTTCCGTGTTTGTACTTCTAAATCTTCTCCTTTTGTTATTTACTTTAGTCTATCAAACAAAGCTAATAACACCTTCAACGGTGTCTTTCGTATCCGTTTCTTCCGTCTCTTTCTCTGGATCACTGATACGTTTGATATCCTTTAGCATCTGCTTCGTACGTTTATAAGTCGGTGTATTCTCAACTGCAAGGATGACATCCTCGTTATCTAGCTCGTCAGCAGTAAAGCGGAAGATGTGTGGACGATGCTTATATTGAGAACTGTTGTTGTCTTTATAGAACCGTTCACGGCGGTCACGACGCTCTGCAGCCTTCTCTTCTTCCTCTGCAATACGTGCTGCATCCTCTTGGGTATGCTTCTTGATATGACTTCCCATACCATCAACATCCTCAATACCGAAGCCTGTTGCAAGGATAGTGACCTTAACTTTCTTGTCGAGTTCTGGGTCAATAGCAAGTCCCCACTTGAGCTCGAAGTCTGCACTGAAGTGGTTCATGAAGTCTGTGATATCGCCCATCTCCTCCATCGTTAGACCTGCATTCTCCTTGTTATCACTGTTGAAGTTAATAGAAAGGAGGATCTTCTTTGACTTATAGACATCATTATCATTAAGCAATGGTGAGTTAAGTGCATCTTCAATAGCCTGTTTGACGCGTCCTTCACCTTCTCCATAACCAGTAGACATAATTGCTACGCCACCATCTTTGAGGACAGTCTTAACGTCATTGAAGTCAAGATTCATAATACCATGTACGGTAATGATCTCTGCAATGCTCTTTGCTGCAACGCTCAAGGTGTCATCTGCTTTTCGAAAAGCATCTATCAAGCTTAGTTCAGGGTATATTTCGCGGAGGCGTTCATTGTTGATAACGAGCAAAGCATCAACGTGTTTTGCCATTTCTTCCACACCATCCAGTGCCTGATCTATCTTCTTTGCACCTTCGAAACGGAATGGAATCGTGACGATACCAACGGTTAGAATACCTAATTCTTTGCTGACGCGTGCTATCACAGGAGCAGCTCCTGTTCCTGTTCCACCACCCATACCAGCAGTGATAAATGCCATCTTTGTGCCATCATCAAGCATATGCTTGATATCTTCGATGGTATCTTCTGCAGCCTGTCTTGCTCGTTCTGGACGGTTTCCTGCTCCCAATCCTTCTTTCCCTAATTGCAAGTGGACAGGAACTGGTGAGTCATTAAGGGCCTGTGCATCCGTATTACAAAGAACGAAGGTTACATCGTGGATTCCTTCTTTGTACATATGGTTGACAGCGTTGCCACCACCGCCACCAACACCAATAACCTTTATAATGCTATCAGCAACGTCTCCATCACCGAAGTCCAGGACTTCTAATCTATTGTTGTCTGCCATAACAGTATGTTTCTATAATGTGATTCCTTATGTTTTTTGACCAAAATTGAAGTAGAAGATTATTCATCCTCTTCTTCCAGCATCTTTCCTCCAAACTCTTTTACCTTTCTTCCTAGCTTATGCCAGAAGCTATTGCGACGCTTTTCTTCTTCTAATTGACGCTGTTTTTCTTCCTCTTCTTCACGTAATTTACGTTCTTCCTCTTCGCGTCTACGACGCTCTTCTTCTGCTTTACGTTTCTCTTCCGGAGTAGGAACAATTCCCTGGCCTTGTCGGCTGGTAGTTGTTGAAGTGTAAGATTCTATCGGAGTTGCAACAGCAGGTTCGTTATTAGCAAAGAGATTATTCTGTGCTGGATTGAATTCAGCACCTGCACAGTTCATATCTCCTTTGGCAAGAAGTCCGAGAACGGTGTTCATGTCGCCGTTCTTAGCTGTTATATCAGCATTGCTTGACGTGATGGTATGTGTTACGAAGTCTGCTCTACGGATTTTATCAATATGAGTAATATTGCGGAAAGCACGGTCAATATTCCTCATGTTCATAGCTCCTCCAGTGAGAATGATACCTCCTAGTAGCTTATCGGTGTATTCTGACGGAACTTGATACCATACATTTTCTATGATTTCTTCAACACGTGCTTCTACAATCTCAATGAATTTTCGACTGTCTACGGTGCGCTCGGCATCAATAGAGTACTTAAGAGTGTTGTCAATATCGTTGTTCTCAGTGTATGCTGAGCCGTATTTAATCTTCATTGCTTCAGCATCTTTCTCTTCCATCTGTAGGCTTGCAATATCTTTTGTTATATTGTTGCCTCCCAAAGGTATGACTGCAAGGTGTCGAAGGATGTTTTTATAATAGACAGAGACGGTAGTAGTGTCGGCACCGAGGTCGACAAGTACGCAACCGCCACGTTTCTCAGCCTCGCTTAGTACGCCATCAGCTAAAGCTAATGGTGCAAGGTACATTTCGGCAATGGCTATTCCTGCTTTCTCAAAGCAGTTGTTGAGATTGTTATAGAATGACTTTCTCCATAGAATATTCAGGAAATTACCCTCTAAACGTGTTGCTTTGATTCCAACAGGGTCTAAAGAATACTGGTTATCAACTTTGTATTCTTGTGTGGCAGCATCAAGAATCTCCTGGTCAGGATAAGTCATGTTGCGGTTGGCATCCATCAACTCATTGATCATGTCACTGGTGATAATGGTGTCAGTGGTCAAGTCTTTTACAATGACATTACGTACACTGCGTATAGATTGCCCTCCTACGCCAACATAAACTTGGGAGATTTCGTATTTTAGTTGTTTCCTTAGTTTATTGATAATGCTTGTGAGACACTGACCAGTCTTGTCGATGTTGTAGACAACGCCTTTGCGAATGCATTGTGAGGCATCTTCCTTTACAACGGCAAGTACGGATATACTGCCGTCAAGGTTCTTCTTGCCGGCGATTCCTGTAATCTTTGATGAGCCTAATTCAATGGCTACTATGAACTCTGCCATACTCGTTAAGTATTATATTCCTTGTTTTATGTTCTTAAATAAGTGGTTTGTTTTTACTCGGTTGGGCCGTCTGAAGTATGTTCTTGTTGGTCTACTTCCTTGCGGGCCTTCTCTCGCTCTTGTTCTTCTGTACGTTGTTGAACCTCGGAGTCCTTCTTCTTGGCTTCTTCTTTTAGTGCTTCAGCTTCTTTTTTCTCAGCCTCACTATCACGACGTTTGCACACAATCTGGTTGTCAAATTCTACGTCTATGTAAGAGTATTTGTTCCATCCGGCTTGTGAAAGACCATATCGGTAGAACTTCTCAAGGCGTGAAAGCTTCTTGGTAACGAAAGCCTTTATTTCTCGTTCGCGAGCGTTCTTGTAGCGGTTATAGGGTAAGTACCCGATGAAGATGATGTGATCTCCTACGCGTGGTACAAGTTCAATACCTCTATCTGGTAATACGTTAATTTGTTCTATTTGGTTAAGCCAGAACGGAGAGGCACTGATTGTTTTAGCTAATGGGGCTATGTATGACTTAGCAAAGTTATTGTCTATGTTTCCTGTTGCGATAATCAGGTCACTCGTATACTTTGAATTAGGAAGAATTCCTCCATTGTCATCAAGATAGAAATCACTGCCATGCTGACTCTTTATGCGGATGATAGGCATTCGCTGAGTTATGCTTATCTTGACATGTCCATTCTTGGTCTTAAAGCACTGTGCTGTCTTTACAAACGGTCCGACTTTAAGTGCCTCCTCAATGCTGCGCGGATTGATACTTTCCATCTTCTTGTTGAGCGGGTATAGATGGTCTTTTTCTAAGATGTGCTTTATTTCTCCAGCAGTAAGAAATCCTGCATTATTAGCGTCAGAGATATTTATGTCTACTTTGGTGCATAATTGGGAATTCTCATCAGGGTTGTTCCATGAGGTAACTGCCATGATGAGATAAAATGCTAACACCAAGTCCAGCGTAGTAATTATTATTTTCTTCCACTGAATATACATACTTAATCTCTTCTATTCTTTACTTTTTACTTTCTTGTTTTTCTTTTTCTTGGATAATTTCTGTTATTTGTGGGACATAGTTATCGAGGTTACCAGCACCTAATACAACTAATACATCAAAGTCACGACTTCTCACAAAGTCGAGTACATCGTCTTTCTTTATCATTTGCTTCTCTATACCTTTGCGCAGATTCTCATAGATAAGAGCGCTTGTTACGCCTGGGATAGTTCCTCGCGTGCAGGATAGATCTCTGTGAGTATTACTTCATCGAAATGACTTAGAGCATCAGCAAATTCTTTATAGAAGTCTCTTGTACGTGTATAGAGATGTGGTTGGAATATAACAGTGACTTTTCTGTTGCCGTATAACTCTTTCAAACTCTTTGCACTTTGTAGTATTTCCTTTGGGTGATGGCCATAATCAGAAAGAAATACATGGCGGTTATTCTTTATTTTGAAGTCGAAACGACGATCCACACCAGCATATGTTCCCATACCTTTACGTAGTTCTTCTGCTGTGCAACCATTGAGTTGTGCCATAGCCATAGCTGCAATACCATTTTCTATGTTGATAGGAATAGGTTGCCCAAGTTCTATGTCTTTTACATTTTCAACAGGAGAAATAAAGTCGAATGTTATTGTGCCATTCTTTATTCGGATATTTTCTGCATGAAAATCTCCTGTATTGCGACTATAATCATATACTTTTACGCCTTCTTTTACGTGTTGTTTCATTTCGAGGCCCTTGTGGATAATCAATGTACCACCCTCTTGAATAAGTTCTGTGTAGTGACGAAAACTCTCTAGATAAGCCTCTTTCGTTCCGTAAATATCAAGATGGTCTGGGTCCGTAGATGTGATAACACTCATCCATGGACGTAACCAATGGAAAGATCGGTCGAACTCATCTGCCTCAATGACAACATAGTCGCTTTTTTTCGAAAGGATATAATTCGTTCCATAGTTCTTTGAGATTCCTCCCAAGAAGGCATTACAATCTAAATGGCTTTGATGTAAAATATGTGCACACATTGTAGACGTCGTTGTTTTACCATGTGTTCCTGCGAAACATAATCCTTTGTGAGTACGTGTAAGTGTTCCAAGGACTTGCGCACGTTTCTCTATTGTAAATCCATTGTTCTGGAAGTAAACCAGCTCTGCGTGAGTTGCGGGAATTGCTGGAGTATATACAACTAATGTTGTCTCTGGTTGGCAACATTCTATAGGGATGAGTTTAACGTTCTCTTCGTAGTGGATGTTCATTCCTTCTTTCTCCAACTGACGTGTTAGGGTAGAAGGAGTCTTGTCATACCCTGCAACAAATAATCCTTTATGTAGGAAGTAACGTGCAATAGCACTCATGCCAATGCCACCTGCCCCTATAAAATATACAGATTTAATATCCTTGAGTTCCATTCTTCTTATTTTATTAGCTTAAGTACTTCGTCGGCAATGATGTCGGCAGAGTTCTTTAGTCCCATCTTCTTTACATTTTCACTTAAACTCTTAAGCTTACTGTCATCCGCAATAACCTTGAGAGCTAGTGGTAGCAATGTGTCTGGCGCTTCTGCATCCTTAACATAGATTGCTGCTTGTTTATTGACTAACGCCATAGCATTCTTCGTCTGATGATCTTCAGCCACGTTAGGGCTTGGAATCAAAATTACGGGTTTTCCTATGATTTGGAATTCACTGATAGAACTTGCTCCTGCCCGACTGATAATAAGATCTGCAGCTTTATATGCTGCTCCCATATCACTAATGAAATCCATTACTTTAAGGTTGGGGAGCTCTTTCCCTTTCATAGAATCTGAAATCTTTTGGTAGTAATATTTACCAGTTTGCCAAATAAATTGGACTTCAGAATCATGAATTAAGTTAAGGTGTTCTATGACAGAACGATTAATAGTACGTGCACCTAGCTACCACCTACAAGAAGAATTGTTTTCTTATTTGGATCTAATCCGAAACTCTTTCGTGCCTCTTCTATTGAGAGATTCGTTTTTAGAACATTTTGACGTACTGGATTTCCTGTCATAATGATTTTGTTGGCAGGGAAGAAACGTTCCATACCTTCATATGCAACACAAATCTTAGCCACACGTTTTGATAAAAGCTTATTTGTGACGCCAGCATAAGAATTTTGCTCTTGTATAAGACAAGGAATCCCCATCTTTGCACATTCATAAAGAGTTGCTCCACTTGCATATCCTCCAACACCTACAGCAACCTGGGGTTTGAAATCTTTGATAATCTGACGTGCCATACGTAGACTTTTCCAAAGTTTGAACAATACTTTGAAGTTTTTCAGTTTGTGTGCACGGTCGAATCCTTTGATTGGTAATCCTTTTATTTCGTAGCCAGCAGCTGGTACACGTTGCATTTCCATGCGTCCTTCTGCCCCTACAAAGAGAATCTTTGCATTAGGATGTTTTGCTTTTATTGCATTGGCAATTGATACTGCAGGAAAAATATGTCCACCAGTACCACCGCCACTAATGATGATTCTTAAATCTTCGTTCATTTGTTTCTTGTTTACTAACTTACAAAGGTAATCAAAAATTTCGTCTTCTTGCTACTTTAAGTTTATTTTTATAATTATATAGGACTTAAGCTATTACACCTGAAGTTTCTATAGGAGATGTTTTGTCTGTCTTTTTCTTTTTTGCAGAACGACTTATGCTTAATATCACACCGATATATACGCAGTTGATAATTGTGGAAGTTCCACCTTTACTAATAAGAGGTAGAGGTTGACCTGTGACAGGTGCAAGTCCTACAGCTACTAACATATTGAATAAAGCCTGTGTCACAAGTAAGAAGGCGATCCCCATAGCTAAAAAAGCAGGAAAAGAATTCTCACATCTATTGGCTATTATTCCTGTCCTGAACAGGAGTATAATATAAAGGAAAGCAACGATAGCAGCACCCTCTATTCCCATCTCTTCTATTATGATTGCATAGATGAAGTCGGAGAAGGCTTGGGAAAGGAAGTCTCGCTCATTGGAATTCCCTGGTCCTTTTCCTACAACATTGGAAGAAGCTATTGCTATATTGGCATGTGCAACTTGTGCATCTTTATCCAAATCATAGTCCTTCGGTGCGACATAGTCATTGCTAAGGAATTTTTTGATTCGTGCTTTCCATGTGTCAGCGCGGTGTAGAACCTTATCAAAGAGTCCAGGTGCTTCTTCTTTTGGTTCTACAGAAGTTTGTTCCGTAAGATTTTGCTTGGGTGATATTTCATCCTCAGCTTTTTTGTCATCACCAACAATCATTACCATTGAGACAATGAAAATAATTCCTAATGCAGCTACACCTAATAGTCGTCCGATCTGATTGAGTGGTACACGTCCTACGAACATCATTAATACCACAGTCAAGGATATAAGCATTGCTGTAGAAAGGTTTTCAAACACAATAAGCAGAATGAAGATTCCAGAGATAGCTAATATATATTTAAAGGCCTTGCGGTCTGCCCCATGATCAGTTTGCATTGCACTAAGGATTTGGGCGATAGCGAGGACTAAAGCTCCTTTTGCTATTTCGGAAGGTTGGAATTGTATTCCAGCAAAGCTAATCCAGCGGTTTGCTCCGTTTGTTGTCTGCCCTGCGATAAGAACCCATAGTAGCATGAGGAAAGATACTGCAAGTAAGACTGGGGTAATAAGTTTGAAATATCTACATTTGATATTAAGGACTACAACCATCATAGCAGTCCCCACTGCAAGAATAGAGCAGTGATAAATGATAGGACTCCAATAGTTTCCTCCTTTGTATGACAAAGAACTGGAAGCTGAATAAACTTCAGTTATACTAATCATACATAGGAGAAAGAAAACCATCCATATGACTTTATCCCCTTTAAAAAGGTTACTGAGAGATTTATTATTCATTCTTTTTCTCTTTATTTGCCTTGTTGGGTCTGCCTTGTTTTATAATGCACGGACAAGTGATTTAAATTGTTCACCTCGGTCTTCCATGTTCTTAAATAAATCAAAGCTGGCACAGCAGGGACTCAATAGTACGGTATCTCCTGGTTTAGCCATTTCTGCACATGCTGCAACACAATCCTTCATAGAGTGAGTGTCGCGTACAGGAATACCTAGTGTATCGAAGTTTTCATGTAGCTTCTTGTTGTCTGCGCCAAGATAAACTAGTCCGACACATTTCTTTTTAACGAGGTCTTTTATTGCATTATAGTCATTCCCCTTGTCTTTTCCGCCAAGAATAAGAATAGTTGGGGTTCGCATACTTTCTAATGCATACCAACATGCGTCAACGTTAGTTGCTTTAGAGTCATTAATATATTGTACTCCTGCAACCTTGCATACTTTCTCTAATCGATGTTCAACACCGGGGAAATCACTAAGACTCTTACGGATATTCTCTTTCTTTATACCGCTGATGTCTGATGCAATACCAGCTGCTAAGGAGTTATATATATTATGCTTGCCTGTAAGAGAAAGATCTTCCTGCTCCATATTAAAAGGTTCAGGTTGCTCAATAGTGTATTGGCCTTCTTCTATGTAACCGATGCTCCCCTTCTCTTTCAACTCGGAAAATGGATAACAGACAGCATGGACATCAAATTTTTCTAGTTCTTTTCTGATAACAGGATCGTCGTTCCAGTAAATAAAGCTATCCTCTTTTGTCTGGTTTTGGATGATACGCATCTTTGCATCAGCATAGTTTTCGAACTTATAATCATAACGATCCAGATGATCTGGGGTTATATTAAGCAATATTGCTATGTTTGCGCGGAAGTCATACATGTTATCAAGCTGGAAGCTACTTAGCTCTATGATATAGTAAGCATGTGGAGATTCTGCAACTTGTAATGCAAGACTATTGCCTATGTTGCCTGCTAATCCAACATCATAGCCTGCGTTCTTGAATATGTGGTAGATGAGACTGGTTGTGGTTGTCTTACCGTTACTACCAGTAATACAAATCATCTTAGAGTTTGTGTACCGACCCGCAAATTCAATTTCACTTATAATATGAGTACCTTGTGCAATAAGTTTCTGTACCATGGGTGCTTCTTTAGGAATCCCTGGACTTTTAATAATCTCATCAGCATTCAGAATCTTTTCTGCAGTATGCTGTCCTTCTTCCCATTCTATTCCGTGCTGGTCAAGTAGTTGCTTGTATTTTTCTTTAATGTTCGACATATCTGATACAAATACATCAAAGCCTTCTTTCTTTGCCAGTACAGCAGCTCCTGCACCACTTTCCCCAGCACCAAGTATTACGATTCTTTTCATATCTCTTCCTTTTCCTCTATTATGACGTGTCTTTATCTTATTTTCAATGTAATGATAGTAAGTGCAGCAAGTATGATGGTGATGATAACAAAGCGTATAGTAATCTTGCTTTCATGTACAGCTCCATGTGGTACTTTTACTAAGTATTTACACTCAGGGTCTAGCTGACTATCCTGTGTGCGGAAGTTATCATGGATTGGCGTACGTTTGAAGATACGTTGTTTGATGCCTTTCCTCTTACCTAACTTATAGTACCATACTTGTATTATTACACTTAAGCTTTCTACGAAGAAGATGCCACAAAGGATAGGTAATAATAATTCTTTATGGATAATAATAGCACCGACAGCAATGATTCCACCGATTGTGAGGCTTCCAGTATCTCCCATGAATACCTGTGCAGGATACGCATTGTACCAAAGGAAACCTATTAGAGCACCAATAAAAGCCATGAAGAATACTACTAACTCTTCCGAGCCAGGAATATACATTATATTTAGATAAGCTGCGAATTGAATGTGGCTACTAACATATGCTAAAATGCCAAGCACAACTCCAATAACGGCAGAGTTTCCTGCACACATACCGTCCATGCCATCATTTAAATTGGCTCCGTTTGAGACTGCAGTTACAACAAAGATCGTCATGATTACGAATAGTATCCAACCTCCTGCAGTTTTATATTTTCCTAAGAAGCCTACTATCTCAGAATAATCTAAGTTGTGATTCTTTACAAATGGGATTGTAGTCTTGAGTGTTTTTTCAGCCTTTGCCTCATGTTTAATGACAATTTCTTTTCCGTTCTGGTTTGCAACTTCAAGATTCAAATTGGATTTGACATCTGGTGAAGCCCATAAGACAAGCCCAACGATGAGACCTATTGTTACTTGTCCAATAATTTTGTATTTCCCCTTTAGCCCTTCCTTGTCATGTTTAAAGATTTTGATAAAGTCATCCATCCCTCCAAGAAATCCTAACCAAATCGTTGTAACAATCATAAGTAAAAGGTATACATTACGTAATCTTCCAAGTAGCATGACTGGAACAAGCAATGCTACTATAATGATAATACCTCCCATTGAAGGTACTCCAATCTTTTTTACACCAAAAGGATCAATATTTGCATCACGTTGCGTCTCAGTTATTTGCTTACTCTTGAGGTATTTGATAAATCGTTCACCAAACCATGCAGAAATAACCAATGCTAAGATCATTGCTAAGATTGCACGGAAACTGATATATCCCCAGAGGTGAGAACCGCTAATGCCAAACTGGTCAAGCCAACGGAAAATATAATATAGCATTTATTCTTTATCTTTAGTTTTTACTTTCTTATTCTGGAATTATCATACCTTACTAATTATAAATACAAATCCTTTATTCCTATTTAATAGTAGGTACTGTAATATAGTCTATCTACTTAATTCCAAAGATCTCTCGAATAACCTCATGGTCATCAAAGTGGTGCTTTACACCGTTTATTTCTTGATAATTCTCGTGTCCTTTCCCTGCAACTAAGATGACATCTCCCTTTTTAGCCATCATTGCAGCAGTACGGATAGCTTCCTTACGGTCGACAATATTTAGGACTTTTTTTCTTCTGTTTAGTATCAAGTCCAGCAAGCATATCATTAATGATAGCTTGTGGATCTTCGTCTCGTGGGTTATCACTTGTTAGAATTACAGTGTCACTCTGTTTAACAGCTTCCTGTGCCATTAATGGACGTTTTCCTTTATCTCGATGCCCACCAGCACCACATACCGTAATGATGTGCCCACCCTTAGTATCAAGTACTTCGTGAATTGCGGCCAGAACATTCTCAAGTGCATCAGGAGTATGTGCATAATCTACAATTGCAGTATAACCTTCAGGAGATTGAATTGGTTCTAATCGCCCGTTAACACTTTTCAGAGTACTGAGTGCAACAAGGATGTCTTCTGGTTTTTTCCCTAACATTACAGCTGCACCATATACAGCTAAGAGATTGCTAACATTAAATTTACCAATAAATTGTACCCCAACTTCTTTCCCATCTATCTCAAGATACATGCCTTCGAAATGGCATTCCAATATCTTTGCACGGAAATCTGCCATACGTTTGATGGAATATGTTTTAATCGTCGCTTTGGTGTTTTGAACCATTATCATTCCATTCTTATCATCAGCGTTGGTGATGGCAAATGCATTCTTCGATAAATCATCGAAAAACATCTTCTTGGCATTACGATAGTTTTCGAATGTCTTGTGGTAGTCTAGATGGTCGCGTGTGAGATTGGTAAAGATTGCTCCAGTGAAGTCTAAGCCACTTATTCGACGTTGATGGATAGCATGGCTTGAGCATTCCATAAAGGCATATTCACATCCTTCAGCAACCATGTCTCCCAATAGGCGGTTAAGTTCTATAGGGTCTGGTGTCGTATGGTCTGCAGGAATAGCCTTGTCATCAATGTAGTTGCAGACGGTGGAAAGTAGTCCTACCTTATATCCAAATTCACGAAACATCTCATATAATAAGGTGGCAATGGTTGTTTTTCCATTTGTCCCTGTGACTCCAACGAGTTTAAGTTTCTTTGATGGATCTCCATAAAACAATGTTGCTACTTTTCCAGCATCTTCTTCTGTAGACTTTACTTGCACATAGGTGACTTTGTCTTCTAAAGTTTCAGGCATATCTTCTAACAAGATAGCTGTAGCACCAAGGGCAATAGCCTTGTCGATAAACTTGTGCCCGTCAACTTGTGTTCCTTTCATTGCAATGAACAAGTGTCCATTCTCAATCTTGCGGCTATCAATGTTTACACCCTTAATATCAATGTCAATATCACCATGAACGGCAATAGGTTTGACATTTTTAAGTAATTCACTTAACTTCATATTCTTATTTTTTTCTATTTCGTCTTGTTAGTTTTTCTATATTTAGGAGTATTTACCCTAATCTAAGTGTACATTTCATCCCCTTTTGAACCTTGTCATTTGGGGCAATACTCTGTTCTATCACACGTCCTCTACCTACAACGATTGTTTTAATACCATGTTTCTCCAATAGATAAACAGCATCACGAGCACCCATCCCTTTGACATCTGGGACTAAGTTAACTCTATTGATTTTTTCTTCTTTAAAAATGAGCTTATTGCCATCTTGGTTGATGGTCCCCCATATTGGATTTCCAAAAGGATAAGCACCTCCCCATCCATTAATGACATTAAAACCAAGCATGTTAAGAACATAGTCTGTGGCAAGTAAGTTGCCAGTCTTAGCTGATGGAATCAAAATAGATTCTTTGTCTCTTGCATCTTGTACATTTAGCTTCAGGTCTTGTGCCATGATACCTTCTGCTATATGATGGAATACAACACCACTCATACCACCTCCTGAAGCCGGAAGTCCTGTCTTTTGTATACATACAATGCAGCTATACCTTGGCTTATCAGCTGGGAAAAATCCAGCAAAGCTGAGTAGGTAGTTTGTTCCTCCAGCCTTGTATCCTAAAGCTCCTTTTGACATTTGCGCAGTACCAGTTTTTCCTGCTACAAGGAACTTGTCAGAGCCAGCTTTCTTACCCAATCCCTCGGAAACAACCTCTGTTAAAATACGAGTGATCTCTTTGATAGTGCTTTCTTTGGCAATATGTTCTTTTATAACCTGTGGAGGATTGTTATATACTACTTCACCGTTTTTGATGATTTGCTTAACAAATCTTGGCTTCATCATCTTGCCGCCGTTTGCAATGGCATTGTAAAATGTAAGTGTAGATATTGGTGGAACCTGTGTCTCGTAGCCAATACTCATCCACGGAAGAGCTGTTGCATTCCAGTTGTCATATTGACCATGACTGTTCTTGTGTGGCATGCGGATTTTTGCAGGAGAATATCCTGCGATTGGGATGTGGAAGTCTGTTGCAAGTCCTAATCTATAGATTCCTTCTATGAACTTTTCTGGATTTTTATGATAATGTAGGTCAATGATACGACTTACACCAACGTTGGAACTGTATTTCAATGTCCATGGTAAAGTTAATGTTCCATAACCTCCACGACGCCAGTTGTGGTCTTTCATGTCACGACCATACATATTCCATACACCTCCACCTGTTTCAACTGTATAAGTGGTATCTACAAGACCGTCATCGAGAATTGTCATTATGGAAGCTGTTTTGAAAACTGATCCAGGTTCTAGCAGATCGCTGACGGCATGATTCTTAACTTCCCTGTATTCTCCGTCCTCACACTTGTCCATGTTGACTATAGCTTTTACGTCTCCTGTCGCAACTTCCATGACAATGGCTACACCAACGTTGCCATTAACTTCTTTAAGTTCGTCAATCAGAGCTCGTTCTGCTAAGTCTTGCATGCTAACGTCTATTGTTGTAACGATGTCAGCACCGTCTATAGGAGGAGTATCAGTAATGTTCAGGAACTTATTGCGTACCTTACGACGGTGAATAATACCATCAGTTCCTCTTAGAATGGAATCATAAGACAATTCTAAGCCGCACCGAGCTGTGTCTTTTGCTCCGAACATATCGCCAACAGTACGTTGCGCAAGAGAGCCAAACGGGCGTCGGCGTGCGTTAAATTCATCCCAGTGAAAGCCACTTTTAAATTTCGATAGATGGAATATAGGTAGACTTTGTATTTCCTTGAATGTATTATAGTCAATACGTTCATCCCATATGGGCCAATGTTTACTCATCTTATGGAAACCTTCCATAAGATGTTTCTTGAATTCTGATGCTGATTTTTCTGGGAATATATTGTTTAAACCTTTGCTAATATATGCAATGCTATCAACAAAAGCTGTGTCATTTCCTGCTTCTTTCAAGGCATTAAAATCCATGTAGACCTTAAACTCTGGTAAGGAACTTGCCATGAGTTGCCCATCACAACTGAGGATGTTTCCTCGTGTTGGTTTAACCTTAACGCTGTCTTTCTTCTGCAATGAGGCTACTTCCATCCAGTAGGATCTCTTAGCAGTCATTGTATATATGGTCTTACCCAGTACTGCAAGAGCAATAAGTGACATCACAATGGCGATGACACTATAACGTGGGATTATTTTGTTGTTATTAAATTTGCTCATTTTTTACTTCTCGGGTACATTTATTATATAAGGTGGGCGGTCTGACATCTTCAGAACGCTATCCTTACGATTCTTTAAGAGTTCTAAGATGTGGCTCTCTCTCGACTTCTCCGTAAGCTGACTGCTACTTGATAAAGCACGATATTTGGCATCCTCTAGTTCTGTGTTCAGCTTATCTATTTCCAGAAGGTATTTCTGTACACTATATCGATTAGATATATATACAATGATAAAGCCGACTATGACAATAATTAACCAGATGTTATTGCGTAGGATATGGGCTGAGAGAATGTCTCCTCCAAGGATTTTCCTTAAAGTAAAGTTTGAAGACTGTGGCTGTTCATCCTCACGAGCTTGCTCTGCTATGGCTGCTTTCAGAATTTTAACCTCAGCTTCTTCCTCTTCCCATCTTTCTTCTTCTTTTTTTCTTTTCTCCTCTTCTTTAGTTCTTTTGGCTTCTTCAGCAAGTGTTTGCTCGCTTGTCACAGTAACAGTATTTTCTTCCGTGATAGAAGCTGTCACCTCTTCTTCTTTAGTTTCAGTTTGTTTGAGTGGCTCTATGACGTGCACGCTCTCGTTTGTGGCTGTTTGCTCATCTGTAATGGGCTGGACTGTCACCTCTGAAATCTTCTTGTCGTTCTCGTCATTCATTTGTTTTTTTCTCTGCTATTCTTAGTTTTGCACTTCGGCTGCGTGGATTTCTTTCTTGTTCTTCTGTTGCTGCAGTGATTACTTTCTTATTTATTATGAGGAAAGGAGTCTCAATCCTTCCAAAGAAATCTTGCTTTATCGTACCTTCTACATTCCCTGATTTCATGATGTTCTTTACCATGCGATCTTCAAGAGAGTGATAGGTTATAACGGATAGGCGTCCGCCAGGGCGGAGTAGTTCTGTTGCTGATAGGAGCATTTCACGTAGGGCATCCATCTCGTGATTTACTTCTATCCGGAGCGCTTGGAACATTTTTGTGATGTCTTTCTTCTCTCTTACACGTTGGAAGAGCGGCTCCGTAGCGCTGAGTAGATCCTTTGTCGTTAGGAGAGGGTGTTGACTTCTTGTCTTTACAATGGCGGAAGCTATACGCGTGATTGCTTTAATTCTCCATATAGATAGAAGATGTCTGCCAGTTGGCCCTCTTCATATTCATTGAGGATGTCAGCTGCAGTCATTCTTGCACTTTTGTTCATCCGCATGTCGAGAGGCGCTTCAAATCTGAAAGAGAATCCACGGCTCTCATCGTCGAAATGGTGGCTGCTTACACCAAGGTCTGCAAGAAGACCGTCAATTTGTTCTATTCCGTAATACCTCATCCAGTTTTTTAGGTAACGGAAGTTTGAACGAATGAAGGTAAATCGCTCAATCTGATCTGGCTCTAATCCCATTTTGTTGATGTTCTCTTCGGCATCTACATCTTGGTCAAAGCTGTATAGGTGGCTGTTTTCTTTGAGTCGAGAGAGTATTTCACGACTGTGTCCACCTCCTCCAAAGGTTACGTCAACATAAATTCCCTCAGCGTGTAGGTTAAGCCCCTCTATACTTTCATTCAGAAGTACTGGTACATGATATGTCTCTGCAGTCTTGATCATACTCTTTCGACTTTACTTTTCGATGTTTCTGTAGCAGAAGACTGATCGTTTGGGAATAAGAAGTCTTCTGTCCCCATAGTTTCTTCCATTGCCTTGCTGAATTCTTCTGCAGACATGAATGGCTGCTCTTCGCTTTCTGTTGCCCAAATCTCAATGCAGTCATCCATTCCTGTAAATCTGATTTGTTGCTCGATGTTAGCCATCTTCATGTAGCGCTTGGGTATCAAAAAGCGTCCATTGCCATCTAATGTTATCGTTTCAACATCAGTAACAAATTGACGATAAATCATTTGATCGCGGCGGTTCCATCGGCTTAATCGTTGACGTAGAGTATCCATGCGTTCGTTCCATACGGATTGTGGGTAAAGGACAAGGCATGGTTCAAATATGTCTTTGCGTAGGATTAGTGAATCTTCGCCAGACATACTGAGAACCTTGCGGAATACTGCCGGTAAGAAAGCTCTTCCTTTAGCGTCAGTTTTAGCTTCTATATTCCCAAAGAATCGCATGTGTACTTATATATAATTAAATTTGGGTTCAAAGTTACATATTTTTCCCCACATATCCCCACCTTGCTCCACTTTATTTCCTTTTTGATGTCATTTTTGTGAAAATTAACGCCCTAAATACTGCTGTGTACATGTTTGTTCATGAATCTTTTTGTGATATGATTTTATGCTTTTTCTCATATTTCTTAGTAAAAAATGGGTATATTTCAATTCCTTTCGTTACTTTTGCAGGATGTTTGGGGATTTTTGAGACAATGGATAGTGAAATAGAGAAAACGATAAACATAGACAAGATACTGTCTGATAAGATGGGTGCGAAGGTTAAGTTTGTGCCAAGTTTCCTCGTAAAATGGTTGAAACACATCATCCATGAAGATGAAGTAAACCAGTTTCTTTGGGAATCTCGCGGTGTTTCTGGAACAGAATGGTTGACGGAATGTGTTCGCTATCTTCAAATGACTCTCCAGATAGAGGGACTTGAGAACCTTCCCGCAAAGGATGACGGAAAGCTTTACACCTTTGTTTCGAATCATCCTTTGGGTGGTCAAGACGGCGTAGCATTGGGTTCGATTATTGGACAGCACTATGATGGAAAGTTTCGCTATCTTGTAAATGACTTATTGTTAAATCTTCCGGGGTTGAAACCAGTGAGTATTGGAATCAATAAGACTGGAAAACAAAGTCGAGATTTCCCTCGAATGGTTGAGGCTGGCTTCCAAAGCGATAATCACATGTTGATGTTTCCAGCCGGACTGAATAGTAGAAAGATTCATGGAAAGATACATGATTTGGAGTGGAAGAAGACTTTTATCACCAAGAGTGTAGAGTATCATCGAGATGTAGTGCCTATCTTCTTTGGTGGAAGGAATTCAAATCGCTTTTATCGCATCGCACATTTTAGTGATACTTACCTGAAAAAAGTGAATATTGCGATGTTGTTTCTTGTAGATGAAATGTATAAAAACGTTGGAAAGACATTCCGTGTTGCTATTGGTAAGCCAATACCTTGGCAGACTTTTGATAAAAGTAAAACACCGATGGAATGGGCTAAATTCGTAGAAGATAAGGTTTACGAACTGTGATGCCATGATGTAGGACTGGCTGATAGAAGTCGGTTTGAAAAAGAATTGAGAGGATTAAAGAAAGAAAAGATTTTAAAAATATATGGAAGAAGAAATCATCCAACCTATCAGTAAGGACTTGCTTAGGAGTGAGTTGACGCCAGAAAAGATGCTTCGTATGACGAATAAGAGTCATAATGAGATTTATGTGGTGACGGCGAAGGATGCTCCGAATGTGATGAAAGAGATTGGTCGTTTGCGCGAAATTGCTTTCCGGACGGCAGGAGGAGGTACAGGTAAGTCGATGGATATAGATGAATTCGACACAATGGATAATTGTTGCCGCCAACTTATTGTGTGGAATCCTGAAGCTGAGGAGATCATTGGAGGATACAGATATATTTTTGGAAGTGACTGGCAAGTGGGAAAGAACGGGCAACCTATGGTGGCTACCAGTCACATGTTTCATTTCTCAGAGGAGTTTATGCGGGACTATGCGCCTATACAGTGGAGTTAGGTCGTTCTTTCGTCTCTTTAGAATACCAAAATGTCAGGAAGAACTCGAAGAGTATTTTTGCTCTTGATAACCTTTGGGATGGTCTTGGGGCTTTGACGGTCCTCAATCCTAAGTGTAAGTACTTCTTTGGTAAGATGACGATGTATCCGTCTTACATACGTAGAGGACGAGACATGATTTTGTACTTTCTGAAGAAATACTTTGATGATAAGGATGACTTGATTATCCCGATAAAACCGTTGATTATTGAAACTCCTGTGTCTGAGCTGCAAAGTCTTTTCCAAGGCAAGGACTTTAAAGAGGATTATAAGACTCTAAATCGTGAGATTCGTGACTTAGGTTATAATATTCCGCCATTGGTAAATGCTTATATGAATCTCTCACCTACAATGAAATTGTTTGGAACGGCTATCAACTATGGTTTCGGTGATGTTGAAGAAACGGGAATACTGATTGCTGTTGATGAGATTTTCGAGGAGAAAAGAGTTCGTCATATTGAGAGTTTTGTTAACGAACATCCTGAAGCGCTCTCGTTTACAAGCGGTGCAAATAACGTTATTTACAAAGAAAAATAAGTCTTTTATGTCTCTCTTGGGACGTTTGGCTTAATGTAAGAGTCGGTCTTTAATGTTTATAAGCATAGTTGGTTCTATGCTTATATTGTAATATTAATTCACAATAGTATTTTAATCTATGCTCTTTCGTGTTCTAAAAGGGCATATATTGCATTGCAAAAGGGCATCTTTTACCATGCAAAAGGGCGTCTTTTGGAATGTAAAAGGGCACCTTTTACATTTGGTTTTATAACTGTTTGATTATCTGTTTCTTATGAAACGGCTTTTTGCTCATCTTAGTTTGAGAAATGGCTTGTGTCCTGTTCTTAGTTGTAAGGTTATTTTATGTGTTATGAAAGTTTCCTTTTTGTCGGTCATTATACTGTACAGTATGCGGTGTCCCGTACTATAAAAAAATAAAGCACTTCATTAGTTTTTACTGATGAAGTGCTTTTTTTATTGTAAAAATCTCCGTTTTTATCGAATAAACAGTAGCTCGCGATACTTAGGAAGTGTCCATAGCTCATCGCTTACAATGAGCTCAAGTTTGTCAATCTGGTAGCGAATCTTTTCCATTTTAGGAGCAATTGAATCGTGATAGCTGATGGCTCTTTCTCTCTGATCTTCTATCTTATTGGCTACCTTACGTGCATTTATGAGTTCTTCTACACCTGTTTCAATGATGTTGGTGCGCTCTGCAATCTCACGAATAATCTTTATGTTGCGTTCACTGAGTTGTTTTCCTTCAACATCACCAAAGATATTGACCATATTCTGTACGTTTTTGGCAAGCTGACTTTGGTAATGTGTTGCAACAGGAATGATATGGTTCATCGCTAGGTCGCCCATAACGCGCGCCTCTATCTGGATTTTCTTAGTGTAAGTCTCCCATTTTACCTCATTTCGAGCTTCTAGTTCGTTACGTTTCATGACGTTCATGTCCTCGAACATGGTTATGGAATCCTTGTCAAGGTAACGATCAAAGCAAACAGGACAGCTTGATTCGCAGTCGAGTCCACGCTTAGCAGCTTCTTCTTTCCAGGCGTCAGAATACCCGTTTCCATCGAATCTGATGGGCTTACATGTCTTAATATCCTCACGAATTATATCAATGATAGCTGAAGTCTGTTCCTCTCCTTTTGCAACAAGTGCGTCAACACGGGCTGCAAAGTTTGTCAGTGCTTCGGCAACTGAGGTGTTGAGAACAATCATTGCTGATGCACAGTTGGCTTCAGAACCAACGGCGCGGAACTCAAAGCGGTTGCCAGTGAAGGCAAATGGGGACGTACGGTTACGGTCTGTGTTGTCTATCAGTAGCTCAGGTATCTCTGGAATATCCAGACGCATGCCCTTTTTACCACTGAAAGTAAAGAGATCGTCCTTGTCAGCTTTCTCTATATGGTTGATGAGATCCGTAAGTTGCTTGCCGAGGAAGGAAGAAATGATAGCTGGTGGTGCTTCATTAGCACCGAGTCGGTGGTCGTTGGTAGCACTCATCACAGATGCTTTAAGCAATCCATTATGCTTGTAAACAGCCATTAATGTCTCAACGATGAAGACAACAAAGCGAAGATTGTCTTCTGGAGTCTTGCCACTCTTGTGTAAAAGTATGCCGTTATCAGTGCTTAAGCTCCAGTTGTTGTGTTTTCCTGAGCCATTAATACCCCCGAAAGGCTTCTCATGGAGAAGTACTCTGAAGCTATGTTTGTGGGCAACCTTCTTCATGAGTGACATCAAAAGCATGTTATGGTCAACGGCAAGGTTACATTCTTCGAAGATAGGAGCTAACTCAAACTGTCCAGGAGCAACCTCATTGTGACGTGTCTTGCATGGAATTCCAAGTTCAAGGGCCTGGATCTCCAAGTCTTTCATGAATGCTTGTACGCGCTCAGGGATTGTTCCGAAGTAGTGGTCATCCATTTGTTGATTCTTAGCAGAGTCATGTCCCATGAGTGTTCTGCCTGTAAGCATGAGGTCAGGACGTGCAAAATAGAGGTCTTCATCAACTAAGAAATACTCTTGTTCCCATCCTAAGTTGGTGTGAACCTGCTTGACTTCAGGGTTAAAGTAATGGCAAACTCTTGTTGCAGCAGTGTTAACTGCACGAAGAGACTTAAGAAGTGGGGCTTTATAATCAAGTGCTTCACCTGTATAGGATATAAAGATAGTAGGGATACAGAGTGTATCGTCAATGATGAATACAGGACTTGTTGGGTCCCATGCAGAGTATCCTCTTGCTTCAAAGGTGTTACGAATGCCGCCATTAGGGAATGAACTTGCATCAGGTTCTTGCTGTACGAGCAATTTACCAGAGAACTCTTCGAGCATTCCCCCTTTACCATCGTGTTCTATAAAGGCATCATGCTTCTCTGCAGTACCCTCTGTTAGGGGTTGAAACCAATGGGTGTAGTGGGTCGCACCATGTTCTTCTGCCCATCGTTTCATGCCTTCAGCCACTGCGTCAGCTATAGAACGGTCCAAGCGAATACCGTTATCCATAACATCAACCAGCTTGTTGTAGATGTCAACTGGTAGATACTTGTACATCTTTGTGCGGTTGAAAACATACTTTCCATAGAACTCTCCTGGACGTTCTGTGGGTGCTGCAACTTCAAGAGGGCGTTTCTTGAAAGCCTCTTCTACTGCTCCAAATCTTAAATTAGCCATTTCTTCTTACCTTAAGTTAAACTTATTACTGCAAATTTAATCATTTTCCGATTAACTCACAAAGTATTTCTATATATATAAATAATGTGTGTTATGAATTGTTTCAAATTAGATTATTTGGTGGTTAATAACAAAGTGCTTTTTTTTTGGATGTGGAATTTTATTTCTTTCTCGTTGAAATACTAAATAAAAGAATGTAAAAAGGAAGATAAATAAAAAAGTGTATGGCTGCTCACGCAGACATACACTCAGCCACTTAACTAAATAACTCAAAAAATTATTTGACTCAAAAACATTAGTTTCGTCTTCATCACGAAGACTAACTAACTACTTTAATTTGACTATTAACTTACTAATAACTATTTAAACGTAATTTGATTGCTACTTAATAACAGTCTTTAATTGACTCTGCAAAGGTAGATTATTCTTGTTAAATGCACGACAATACAAATTATTTTTATTTGTTAATAGCATAAAATATGCTTGTTAGTACCCTGAAAGGCTTGAAAAAATCTTCATTTTTTCACCTTTTCATCGATAATTATCGACCCCCATGTACTTTGTTATGCATCTGGGATTGCAAGCTTCCTTCGGCGATAAAGAGTGGGAGGTAATCCAAATTTTTTCTTAAAAGCTTTGCTCATTGCAGCGAGATCACTGTACCCACATTCGTAAGCAATCTCTGAAATGTTCATGTCTTTGTCCTCTAAAAGCTCCTTACAACGATTCATTCGGCATTCACTTTGCCATGAAAGGAATGTGCTTCCTTCAAATTCATATATGTAATAGGAGAGAGATGATGCATCAACTCCGATGGATTCAGCAATTTTTTCCATGGTAAGATCGGTCTCAGATAAGGGAAATGGATCTTGTTTTAGCCATGTGCTGACTTTCTCTTTGATGCTTTCTCCTTTATGGTTCTCTTGCTCTTCTAATATCATTAGTCGTTTGTGGAACTGTAGATAGAATCTTGTTGTATAGATAACTGCAAAGATAATTCCAAGTTTTAAGCCTATATGGTAGGATAAAGAAGGTATTATTTGCCCGAAACTAGCCAATAAAAGAATGATTGCCCACGCCAAATACGAGCGTGATCGATTCCTACAGCCACGCAAATCACCGTCTTCTTCTATGATTTGTTGCCTATATTTTAGTTGTTGGTTGGTTACTTCTATAAGGATAAAGACCTTACAGACAAGTAAACCAGCTACGAAAAGAATACGCGTATATGCCTGAATAGGGGCTGGATGCAGGAAAGCATCAATTAATTCAGTGTAATTTCTGAAGTGATAGTCTTCGTCTGTAAATACAAAAAGCAAATGGGGAATAGCTAATGCAAGCGGGAACAGATTGTAAAATAGCCATACATAGCGGTTGCGATACAGACTTCCATTGCTAAAAATGTTACATGCAAAGAGGTAACTCTCCCATAATATGTAAAGCATTAGCATAGATGTAACGCAGAAAATCTCGGTTTCATCGTTGCAATCACGTACGAAATAACTACAAAGATATATTGAAAGTGCACTATAAGCGGCAATGATGGCCCTCCGTTTGATGGTAAGTGGACCAACACTTGCATTCCAATAAGTCTTTATTATTATTGCGAAGCATATCAAGGTGACAGTCAATGTCACTGATGTAGATATCAATGTTATATTCATGTGTTTGTGTTTGAGTTGATAAACAAAGGTAAGGAAATAAACTGAAACAGCCTATTTTTTTTGTTTTTATTAAGGCATTGGAGCCTTTAAGACAAGAAGAATTTCTTCGTAAGTTATGTCTGAAGGACATAATTCTTTGATAACTTTTAGTCCTTTTGCCTGTCCTACGGCTTTAGCAATCCGCCTTATTAGACTCACTTTGGCTGGTTCTACGATTTCTTCTATCTTTATTTGTCCGTTGGCGACGTATGTTGCGAGGTGACCTTCAATGGTTACAGGGGTTAATCCACGCTCTTTAGCAATTTGTTTTATGCTTTTACCTTCTTTAAATAGGTTATAGCTTATCTCTGCTGAAGCCCCTTTGGGTGCTTTGTTTTTCTCTTTCTTTCTACCTTTTTTCTCCTTTTCATCGTCTAAACTGTTAAGTATTGCATTCTGCTTTGCCTCCAAGTAGTTGGTAATAGTGAATGTCTCAGCTATCATCGTGCTGAGTAATTCTTGTTTGATAATAAGAGTTTGTTGTAAATCAGAGTAGGTATTTTCGAATCTTTTGGCTGCTACTTTATTGTTCGTCTGCACATCTTTAGTTATTTCTAACGTGTGATTGAATAGTTCTGTGAGCTGACTATGAAAGTATAACGCACCCTTTTTGATTCTCTCAAGGAACATTTCTTCTTTTAATTGGTTGCTATTCAACTGGCAGATTTGGTCTTTCCACTTGTAGGAGATGCTTATAACCTTGTCATCAAGGTCTGTTTGCGTCATTTTATGTAAGCCTATAATCTTTGAATATTTGTAGAAATACTCCATTAAAACCCTAAAAAGGGCAGCTTCTTCCTTCCTTAGTTCCTCGAAATCGAATAGTTCTAAGAGTAAATCTCGGTAATATTCCTCTTTTAATGTGGGTAGAGCAGCTATGCTTTTCTCTGCTTGTTCTGTCTGATGACAGATGTATTCATTTACATTTTTATCATTTATAATGGCTTGGTTACCAATAGGAGAAGCAAGAACTAGCCCCTCTAATGTCTTGCAACGGCTCAAAGCGACATATACTTGTCCCGAAGCAAATGCTGCTTGTGCGTCAATAATAGCATGTTCGAAGGTCAATCCTTGACTTTTATGTATGGTAATAGCCCATGCAAGACGTAGAGGATATTGCTTGAATGTCCCCTGTACCTCAGCTTCTATTTGTTTTGTCTGTTCATTTAGAGTGTATTTAGTATTCTCCCAGGTTTCTATTTCAACCTCAATAGCCTTGTTATCACCTGGGCATAGTACCAATATCTTATGTTCATCAACGTATGTGACATGTCCAATCCGCCCATTATAATAACGTCCATTATTATCATTCCTAATAAACATTACCTGTGCTCCAACCTTCAAAGTGAGTGTATAATCAGCGGGGTAGTTATATTCTGGGAATGTCCCCTCGGTCTGTGCACGGAAAGAAAACGCTTTGTTAGGTAGGCTGCGTAACTGTTCTTCATTGTAACTCTCGGCTGTTCGGTTGTGCGTTGTCAGTCGTATATAGTCACTTCCAGCCTCAGGTTGGAATGAAGGATCGTATCTTTCGTTGAGTTTCTGTAGGTCAGCACTTGATGCTTTACCTTCTCTTATATTATTAAGGAGAGTAATGAACCCACTATCCTGTTGTCTGTAGACATGTGTGAGTTCTATGGTTACATAGTTGATGGCCTGTAATGCCTTTGAAGCAAAGAAGTAGGGAGTGTCATAATAGCGTTGTAATAGAGCCTCTTCTTCAGCAGTTACTACGGGAGTAAGCTGCTGTAAATCACCGATCATCAGCAACTGTACACCTCCAAAGGGCTTATTGTGGTCTCGATATCGGCGTAAGACAGAATCCATTGCATCCAAAACATCAGCCCTTACCATACTTATCTCATCAATTATAAGTAC
>NZ_BAJX01000006.1 GCF_000613925.1 Prevotella histicola JCM 15637 = DNF00424 | reverse complement strand
TTTAACGTCTTCCTTTCACCAAAGGGCTAGACTTTGTCGGGGCGACAGGATTCGAACCTGCGGCCGCCTGGTCCCAAACCAGGAGCGCTACCGGGCTGCGCTACACCCCGTTGCTATTCTTAAATGAAAGAAGTCATTTCCGAATTGCGAGTGCAAAGGTACTATTTCTTTTTTACTCTGCAAAGTTTTTCATAGTTTTTTTTCTAAAATGCGATACTTTTTTATCGAGAAGACAAGACTAACAATAAGACAAAACAATGGATTATCTGCGTAAACATTTGAGTGTCAAACCTAAAACAACAACCAAATAAAATTTCCCTATCTACAAGCACATTGTTATATATCTAGCGGAATCGTTTCGCTTTGGGACTTTTCCTAAATAAGAAAAATCCTTTCCTTAGCATATAGACATATATTTTATACGCTATATTATGTTATTAACCTTTCTTTATATTTGAATTTAATTAAATTTTGAATAATGAATTATACCAAACTACAAGCATGCCTAGTTATACAATAGGCTCTTTTTTGTAAGAAGTATTCATATTCATAAAATAACAGATACCCTTTTATTATGCAAAACATATCCTTTTACATGATAAAAGATGCCCTTTTGAGAAGTAAAAGAGCCTCTTTTACATTGCAAAAGAGGCTCTTTTAAAATACGATTCCTAACTCATTGGACATCTGCATATTACAAAAGTAGGATACAACTAGTCAACTTCACTTTTCACCTAGTATGCACTTCTAATTTGTAAAAGAATATAACACCGACATATAAGATCAAATAGAGCCCCAAAACAAATAGAAAAGAGGAAATACCCGTTATGTGTATTTCCTCTTTGTTATACATTAAATTATACAAGAGTATATTCTTTATTTTATAATACCTTGTTCTTTAAAGATCTTCTTCAGAGCCTGAACTCCTCTCTCGACCTGTTCTTCCGTATGAGTGGCCATCAAGGCGAAACGGACAAGTGTGTCCTGAGGTGCACAGGCTGGTGGAATTACGGGATTAATAAACACACCAGCTTCATAAGCCAACTTCGTAACAATGAAAGTCTTTTCTATATCGCGAACATAAAGTGGGATGATTGGACTTTCAGTGTCACCAATCTCAAAACCTTCTTCCTTAAAGCGCTTTAATGCGTAATTTGTAACTTTCCACAGATTCTCCATACGCTCCGGCTCTTTTTCCAGTATGTGTAAAGCTTCTAAAGCTGCAGCTGTAGCAGAAGGAGTATTACTTGCTGAGAAAATATATGTTCGGCAAGTATGACGTAGATAATTAATAGTATCTTTATCACCAGCTATAAAACCTCCAATAGAGGCAAGACTCTTTGAGAATGTTCCCATGATCAAATCAACTTCATCTGTTAAATGAAAGTGGTCACAGACACCTCTTCCTTGGCGGCCAAAGACACCTAAACCGTGAGCCTCATCAACCATTATAGAACAGTTGTATTTACGCTTTAACCTCACAATTTCAGGAAGATTAGCTAAATCACCCTCCATTGAGAAGACTCCATCAACGACGATTAATTTTACAGCTTCCTTTGGAAGTTTTTGAAGAACACGCTCCAAATCCTCCATATCATTGTGCTTATAATGAAGCTGAGTTGCAAAACTCAAACGTCTGCCATCTACGATACTAGCGTGGTCACGATCATCACAGATGATATAATCTCCACGACCAACAACAACAGCAATCACACCTGCATTTACAGAGAATCCTGTTGAAAAAACAAGTGCTTCGTCTTTCCCTTCAAAGGCTGCTAGCTCTTTCTCCAATTGAACATGCAAATCCAGCGTACCATTCAGGAAACGACTTCCGGCACATCCTGATCCATACTTATCAAGAGCACGATGGGCTGCATCAATAACACGTTGATCATTTGGCAAGCCAGTATAGGCATTAGAGCCAAACATTAGAATCTTATTGCCATCAATGTCTGTAACCTCTGTTCCTTGCTTACTTGTAATCTCTCGAAAATATGGATACACACCGGCATCCATAAACTTCTGAGGATCGCGATAGCTCTTGTACTTATCTTGTAACTGTCCCATTATTATTAATAAAAGGTGTAGTCAATGACTACGTAAAATTATTTTAGGTTGCAAAGATACTAATTTAGAACGACAAAATGCAGAGAATAGATAGAAAAGTGTCCACCAGACGTTTTTTAGCCTTTGAAAAACGCTTAATATAATGATTAATATGTATCTTTGCCTGATAAAGCATATGCTTACTATCATAGGCACAATGAAAAAGAAAATTATTTTCATTCTCAACCCGATATCAGGTACTGTCAGCAAGGCTGGAATCCCCAAGCTGATAGAAGAACGACTTGATAAAGAGACGTTTGATTACGACATAGCAGAAACAGAATATGCTGGTCATGCAACAGAGCTTGCTAAAAAAGCTGCAGAAAAAGGAGTAGACATTGTCGTTGCTATTGGAGGTGATGGAACAGTAAATGAGGTAGGAAGAGCTCTAATCAACACTGAAACTGCAATGGCTATACTTCCTTGTGGCTCAGGGAATGGACTTGCACGGCATTTAAGATTACCCATGAACCTAAAGAAATGTATAGACATAATTAATATGTGTGATATCCACTCTTTAGATTATGGGATAATCAACCAGCACCCATTCTTTTGTACATGTGGAATGGGCTTTGATGCATTTATCTCCATGAAATTTGCGAATGCAGGAAAACGTGGACCGATTACCTACGTACAACAGGTTTTGGAAGAAGGAGTCAAATATGTTCCTGAGACTTACGAGATAGAGGACGAAGATGGGATTCAGCACTACAAAGCTTTTCTAGTCTCAGCAGCCAATGCTTCACAATATGGCAATAACGCTTACATAGCCCCTCAAGCCTCAATGAGCGACGGTTTACTTGACATTATAATTATGGAACCTTTTGACATTATTGATGCTCCACAGGTAGCTATAGAACTATTTAATAAAACGCTTGATAAGAATCTAAAGATAAAAACTTTCAAGGCAAAGCACTTACACATTCATCGGAAACAAGCTGGATTAATACACTTTGATGGTGATCCTGTAATCTCAGATGCTGACGTTGATATATCTATAGTTCCAAAAGGTATTCATATTCTAGTAAATCCTAATGGTGACAGGGGTGACAGACAGCCCAATATTCTTCAGACTGCTTTTTCTGAAATATTTTTTAATATAGACCTAATGAAGCAGGACTTTATAAAACAAAGTCGGAAAGTACAAGCCATCAATAAGAACTTACTGCGGAAACTTAATATATAAAAAGTTCCTTTACGAAAACAAATGGGTTTCACGTTTAAAGAATTTCACATAAATCAGTCTCATACAGCAATGAAAGTAGGTACTGATGGAGTCCTCCTTGGCGCATGGGCAGAAGGCGGAAATAAGATTCTTGACATTGGTACTGGAACTGGATTAATTGCCTTAATGATGGCACAAAGATACCCACACTCTATTATCGATGCCATTGACATAGACAAAGGTGCGCTGAAAGATGCTACATCTAATGTAGCAAATTCACCATTCTCAGAGCGTATAAATATTATCCAGAGCTCTCTTCAGAGTTTTCGTCTCCAAACTGACAATGAAAAACAGTCTCTATTATACGATGCAATTGTTAGTAACCCTCCCTTCTTTATCAACTCCTTAAAAAATAAGGTACAAAACAGGAGTTTTTCCAGACATACTGACACACTATCTTTCAGCGATCTTTGCCGCCATGCATCCCGACTTCTAAAAGACAATGGAACATTCTCTATCATAATACCTTTTGAAAATAGAGGAATTGTTGAGTCTGAAGCTATAATGAGTGGTTTATCAATCTCTTATGTAATAAATATTAAGACGAAAGAATCCAAGAATATCAAGCGTTGCCTAATAATGTTTAAGAAACAATTAAGATCAACATATAATGTGGTAAAAGAGACTTTATTAAACTCTAAAGGAGAACGTTCCGAATGGTATTCGCATTTAACTAAAGATTTTTATATCAAATAAGGCGAAATATAACAATAATATATATTAAATAATTAAAGCATCTACAACTCTTCAGCCTTTCGTTTTTATTTTGTATCTTTGCAAGCTAAATTGGAATAAATAGACTTTTATGAAACAAAATAGTTCAATACAAATGTTTACTGATTACGAAGGAGGTATACCAGATATGAATATACAGGTAGAAGGTAACATCCCTATCTTCGTAACACGTAACCTTGTTATGTTTCCAGGAATCCTCTCACCTATTCTCGTAGGAAGGAAGCCAACTTTAGCACTAGTAAAATATCTCGAGGAGAATCCTAATGCTATCATTGCTGTTGTTAGTCAGAAGGATAGCAATGTAAACGATCCGAACGAGGGAGATATCTATAACATAGGAGTATATGCACGCTTTGTACGTTCCTTTGATATGCCTGGATATGAGAATAACAATCGGACTGCTATTCTACAAGGACTTGGAAGGTGTAAAATAAAGAAAGTCACAAGTACAACTCCATTCATGTCAGGTATTACAGAATCCTTGCCAGAAGAAATCGATACTGATAAAGACCCAGAATTTACAACTGCCGTTGAAGACATGAAATTGGTGGCAAAGGAATATATACAAGAAAGCGATGATATTCCTGATGACACACAGTTTGCAATTGACAACCTCAAGAATCCCATCATTTCTGTCAATTACATATGTTCTACCGTGCCTTTTCCTGTAAAAGACAAAATATTACTCTTACAGGAGAATTCCATAAAAGACAGATTATTTAGGTTGATGAAGATTCTCAACCGAGAGATTCAATTCCAACAGCTGAGGCAAGACATCCGCTCAAAAACACGAGAAGACCTAGATGAACAACAGCGGGAATATTTCCTTCATCAGCAAATTAAAAATATTAAGGAAGAATTAGGAGATGGTGACTCAACCCCAGAGAAGAAAGAGTTACAGGAAAAAGCAAAAACCAAAAAATGGTCTAGTGAAGTAGCTAAGACTTTCCAAAAGGAATTAGATAGATTAGATACTCTTAATCCACAGAGTCCTGACTATAGTGTACAGGTAAATTATCTGCAGACCATGGTTGCATTACCATGGAATGAATACACTAAAGATGATCTTGATTTAAAACGTGCCAAACGTATACTTGACAAGGATCATTATGGAATGGAAAAGGTTAAGGACCGTATTTTAGAATATATTGCTGTACTACAATTAAGAGGAAGTTTGAAATCTCCTATTCTTTGCCTCTATGGACCTCCGGGAGTAGGTAAAACAAGTCTTGGGAAAAGTATTGCTGAAGCTATGAAACGGAAATACGTACGTGTTTCCTTAGGAGGATTACATGATGAGTCTGAGATCAGAGGACATCGTAAGACCTATATTGGTGCTATGCCTGGTCGTATTATAAAGAATATACAAAAGGCTGGCTCTTCTAATCCAGTGTTCATTCTTGATGAAATAGATAAGGTTACACAAAACACTATCAATGGGGATCCATCATCGGCTCTATTAGAAGTCTTAGACCCAGAGCAAAATAATGCTTTTCACGACAATTATCTTGACTTAGACTATGATCTTTCAAAAGTTCTATTTATAGCTACAGCCAATGATTTAAATACAATTCCTCGTCCATTATTGGATCGTATGGAGTTAATAGAGGTCTCTGGTTATATCACTGAAGAGAAGATTGAAATAGCAAAGCGCCACCTTGTTCCCAAAGAGCTAGAAAATACAGGATTAGATAAGTTGGAAGATAAGCCTAGGTTTACGAAGGCTGCGTTAGAACGAATCATAGAGAATTATACAAGAGAAAGTGGTGTCCGACAGCTTGAAAAACAAATAAATAAAGCTATGCGTAAATTGGCTTTACGTCAAGCAATGGACAAACAATTACCATATACCAAGATTAGCCCCGAGTCATTAGAAGATCTGCTTGGCAAGCCACCTTTTACACGTGACATATACCAAGGCAACAAATATGCAGGAGTTGTCACAGGTTTAGCATGGACCAGTGTTGGGGGAGAGATTCTTTTTATAGAAACATCGCTCTCAAAAGGTAAAGCAGGGAAACTTACACTCACAGGTAATCTTGGTGACGTAATGAAAGAATCTGCAATTATAGCTTTAGAGTATGTTAAGGCACATGTAGAATCACTAAATATAGATCCTCGTATTTTCGAGCAATGGAATATACACATCCATGTGCCAGAGGCGCTACACCAAAAGATGGTCCATCAGCCGGAATAACCATTGCTACAAGTATAGCCTCTGCCCTAACTCAACGCAAGGTTCGTAAAAACACAGCTATGACAGGAGAGATAACACTCCGAGGAAAGGTGTTACCCGTAGGAGGTATAAAGGAAAAGATTCTCGCTGCAAAACGAGCAGGAATAACGGACATAGTAATGTGCACAGAAAACCAAAAAGATATTGAAGAGATTCCTGAGATTTATCGAAAAGGATTAGAATTTCATTATGTAGAGAACATCAAACAGGTTTGGGATTTTGCACTCACTAAAGAGAAGGTAGATCATCCTATTGAATTTACTATTACTGAGGAGAATAAAGTAGAAACAAAGAAATGACATTTGAACTTCAACACACTGACAATGCAAGTGATGCTCGCACAGGCATAATCACGACAGCGCATGGACAAATAAAAACTCCAATTTTTATGCCTGTTGGTACTGTCGGATCTGTCAAAGGAGTTCACTTCGATGAGCTATACAAACAGGTTAAAGCTCAGATTATTCTGGGCAACACATACCACTTATATTTACGCCCAGGCCTAGAGGTCCTAAAGGCTGCTGGTGGCTTACATGGCTTTAACGGATGGAAACGTCCCATCCTTACCGATTCTGGAGGTTTTCAAGTTTTCTCTTTAACTGGGATTCGTAAACTTTCAGAAGAAGGTTGTGAGTTCAGAAGCCACATAGACGGTTCAAAGCATATATTCACACCAGAAAGCGTTATGGACACAGAGCGTATTATTGGGGCAGATATTATGATGGCGCTTGACGAATGTCCTCCGGGGAAAAGTGATTATGAATACGCTAAAAAGAGCTTAGGCATGACACAACGTTGGCTAAATCGTTGTATAAAACGTTTCAATGAAACAGAGCCTCTTTATGGATATTCACAGAGCTTATTCCCTATTGTTCAAGGTTGTACTTATAAAGACCTAAGAAGAGAAGCTGCAAAGTTTGTAGCAGATAAAGGAGCCGATGGAAATGCTATCGGTGGATTGGCTGTTGGTGAACCTACAGAAATCATGTATGAAATGATTGAGGTTGTCAATGACATATTACCTAAGGATAAACCACGTTATTTAATGGGAGTTGGGACTCCACAGAATCTCTTAGAAGCCATAGAACGTGGAGTTGATATGTTTGATTGTGTTATGCCAACACGCAATGGGCGTAATGCAATGTTATTCACCTATCAAGGTACAATGAATATGCGCAACAAAAAATGGGAAATGGACTTCTCTCCTGTAGATTCAGAGGGATGCGAAATTGACCAAATTACAAGTAAAGCGTACCTCCACCATCTCTTTAAAGCAGGAGAGTTACTTGCTATGCAGATAGCAAGCATTCACAACTTATCATTCTATCTTAGGCTTGTTACAGATGCACGCTCTCATATTGAGCAAGGAGACTTTGTACAGTGGAAGGCTTCCATCATAGAGCAATTGGGAAGAAGAATTTAAGAGAAACAAAATGAGTAAAGTCAAAGTAATTCTTGACACAATAAAGAAACGGCTGAAGCATCTTGGATTAAAGACTTCCAGGAAGCTTCCCTTCATCAATAAAATAGGGCATCTACTAATGATGCTCTCTCCTACTCGATACATAAAGATTCTAGATTGGTATATTATACGTAAGTTTATTGGTACGTATATATATGCCATTCTGTTAATCATATCTATTGCTATTGTGTTTGACTTCAATGAAAATCTATCTAAGTTTACACAATATCATGCTCCGTGGAGAGCCATTATCTTTGATTACTATGCAAACTTTATCCCATATTACTCTAATCTCTTCTCTCCCCTCTTCGTTTTCATTGCCGTAATCTTCTTTACTTCGAAATTAGCAAGTAACTCCGAAGTCATTGCAATGTTGGCAGCAGGTGTCTCTATCAAACGCCTAATGCGACCTTACATGATTTCATGTATTCTGATAGCAGGATTGACATTCTATTTAAATAGTTTCGTCATTCCACACGGAACTGTCATCCGTCAGAACTTCGAATCGCTATATCGTAACTCAAAGAAGAATACATCAGCCGAAAACGTTCAACTACAAGTGGCAAAAAACACTATAGCTTACATCCAGCACTACGACGATCAATACAAACGCGGTTATGGCTTCTCACTTGTTAAATTCAAGGATAAAAAGATTGTAAGCCACATGACTGCTATGGAGATTCAGTATGATACTGTTGCTGACACCAAGTATCATTGGAAGGTAAGCAACTGGAAAATACGAACGCTTAGGGGATTGAAAGAGCATATACAAAGTGGTGCATTAAAGGATACGGTTTTATTGATGGAGCCTACGGATCTGGTTTATTCTAAAGGCCAGCAAGAAACATTCACGTCACCAGAGCTCCTTGATTATATCTCTAAACAAACCAGCCGTGGTTCTGGCAACGTTGTTCAATATGAAGTTGAGTTCCACAAACGAATAGCTATGTCATTCTCATCTTTTATCCTGACCATTATAGGTTTGTCTCTATCTTCTAGAAAACGAAAAGGTGGAATGGGATTATACTTAGGTATAGGTTTAGGGCTGAGTTTCAGCTATATTATGTTGCAGACAGTATCAGCAACCTTTGCCATACAGGCTGACACGCCACCAATACTGGCTGCATGGATTCCGAATATTATCTTTGCAGTTATTGCCTATTTCTGCTATAGGCATGCTCCAAGTTAAAAAGACTATTAAATAAATAAGAAACAAGAAATAACCCTTTGAGACGAAGGGAAAAATAAAAAGATATGTATTTTGAAGATTTAGATTTAAACGATAACGTACTTGACGCACTATATGACATGCGTTTTGACGAATGCACACCAGTTCAGGAGAAGTGCATACCAGAGATTTTAAAGGGACGTGACGTACTGGGTGTTGCGCAGACTGGTACAGGAAAGACGGCGGCTTACCTCCTCCCTATTCTCTCAAAGTTAGCAGATGGAGGATATCCTGAAGCTGCTATTAACTGCGTCATCATGTCGCCAACACGTGAGTTAGCACAACAAATTGACCAAGCTATGCAAGGCTTTGCTTACTATCTTGATGGTGTATCCTGCGTTGCAGTCTATGGTGGCAATGATGGTAACCGTTATGACCAAGAGCTTAAAAGCCTTTCGTTGGGAGCTGATGTCGTTATTGCGACTCCAGGCCGTTTTATCTCTCATCTCTCTTTAGGCAATGTTGACCTTTCCAAGGTAAGTTTCTTTATTCTTGATGAAGCCGACCGTATGCTTGACATGGGCTTCTCCGATGACATTATGACTATTGCGAAGAAATTACCGTCATCATGTCAGACCATCATGTTCTCTGCCACAATGCCAAAGAAGATTGAAGAGCTTGCGAAGACACTGCTCAAGAATCCCGTAGAGATCAAGCTAGCAGTTAGTAAACCTGCAGAGAAGATTCATCAAATGGCATACGTCTGCTACGAGACACAGAAGATGGGTATCATAAAGGATATCTTTAAAGCGGGTGATTTAAAACGTGTAATCATCTTCTCTGGTTCCAAACAAAAGGTAAAGCAAATTACAGCCTCTTTAAACCGGAAGCACATTAACTGCGGAGAGATGCATTCCGACCTTGACCAGGCACAACGTGATGACGTTATGTTCAAATTCAAGAGTGGGCAAATTGATGTATTAGTTGCTACAGACATTGTTTCTCGCGGTATTGATATTGACGACATTACAATGGTTATCAATTATGATGTCCCACATGATGCAGAAGATTATGTGCATCGCATTGGTAGAACAGCTCGTGCTGACCGTGACGGAAAGGCTATCACTTTTGTTAGCGCTGACGATATCTACTACTTCAAGCAGATAGAATCTTTCCTAGAGAAAGATGTTGAGAAAGTTGCCTTGCCAGATGATTTAGGAGACGGACCAGAATACAAGGATGTCGGAAAGCCTAAGAAAGGCAACACTGCAAAGAGCCGAAGGAGGAAGGACCGAGACCAGCAAAGCCACAAAGACAAGAAACAAGGCAATTACAAGCAAAGGTCAAGGCGTCCCGAACAACAGAGCCAAAGTTCCTCTGACAATAAAATACAAAATACGTCAGAACGTAAATCTAACAACAAGCAGAAGAACAAAGGGCAAGAACAGCAGAACAATAATAACAACGCTGTAGATGCAAAAGTAACAAACAAGCGGAATAACCGTCAAGATAAGAACAGACAAACTGACAAGCAGGCGAAGCCTAACAACAACAGACGAAACGACAAGGAGGCTGCAAATAATAAGGATGCTGGTCAGAAGACGAACGCTCAACAAAACAAAAAGCCTAACAACAAAAAGAAGAAGAATAACAATCGTCTGCATAACACGAACGAGAAGGGCGCAAGAAGAAGTACCAAGTATGATATTCGAGAAGAGCTACCGACAAGTTCTAAGAGTGATAGCGGATTGAAAGCATTAATAAAGAAACCACTCAAATGGCTTCGTAATCTTGGGAATAAATAACATCTGATTATGATAGTGCCTGTAGCTACATGTAAGTAAGCTACAGGCTTTCTTTTTAGTATAAGTTCACTTTAGAAAACACCCAAACTTGAAGTGCGATTGGACTTTAACTTAAAGTGCAAGCGACCTTTAACTTAAAGTACGAGTGGACTTTAACTTAAAGTACAAATGAGTTTTAAGTTAGAAGTCAAAGTTACTTTAATTTAGTGTATAGAATTGCGTTAAGAAGAAAGATAAAGAACTTATAGCCATATCCCAACCAATATAAACAACACCTTACATTCAATGTAAAGAATCTATATAACAAGATATTACTGCCTACTAGACATTCTCTACTAACATAATTTAAGGCTGGACTTCCCCACTTGGATTCCAGCCTTTTAGATGATCTAGACTTCCAATACTAGAAAACTAACAACAATGGATAGCCAACACTTAGCTTACCATTAGGTTTTATTCTAAAAACACCATAAATAATGACTATTTTAAAACAAATCGGCATATTTTATAACAAAATGCTCTTTATTAAGAAATAAATGATTATCTTTGCAACATCAAAAACCTTGAAGAGAAAGGTTAAGAGTTTCCAGGATAGGAATAAACAACCATTTAAAACAGAATCAATTATGAAAGCAGTAGAAGTTGTAGAGAGTTTACAACGGCGTTTCCCCAATGAGCCAGAGTACATTCAAGCAGTATCACAAGTGTTGGAAACCATTGAAGAAGAGTACAACAAACATCCCGAATTTGAGCGTGTAAACCTTATTGAACGCCTCTGCATACCAGACAGAATTATCAAATTTCGAGTAAATTGGGTTGATGACAAAGGTAATATTCAGACAAACATGGGATATCGCGTCCAGCATAGCAATGTCATCGGTCCTTATAAAGGTGGTTTACGTTTCCACACTTCTGTCAACGAGTCCATCTTAAAGTTCCTTGCCTTTGAACAGACATTCAAAAACTCTTTGACAACACTGCCAATGGGTGGTGGCAAAGGTGGATCAGATTTTTCTCCACGAGGTAAATCAAATGCTGAAGTGATGCGTTTCTGCCAAGCCTTCATGAGTGAGCTATGGCATTACATAGGTCCCGACTGTGACGTCCCTGCAGGAGACATTGGCGTCGGTGGACGCGAAGTAGGCTACATGTTCGGACAATATAAGAAACTTACTCATCAGTTTGTAGGGATACTTACAGGCAAAGGACAAGAGTTCGGAGGATCGCTTATTCGGCCAGAAGCAACAGGCTATGGTAACGTGTACTTCCTGCAGAATATGCTCAAGACAAGAAATATTGACCTAAAAGGAAAAACCGTTTTAGTTTCGGGATCAGGTAATGTCGCACAATACACGATTAAAAAGCTCCTACATCTTGGAGCAAAACCTGTTACATGCTCCGATTCTGATGGATATATCTACGACCCAGATGGAATAAATGAAGAGAAGTTAGCATATATTATGGAGCTAAAGAACATAGAACGTGGACGCATCCGGGAATATGCAGAGAAATATGGAGTGAAATACGTTCCAGGAGCAAAGCCATGGTTCGAGAAGGCTGATATTGCAACTCCTTGTGCCACACAGAATGAGATCAATGCCGAGGCTGCGACAGCATTAATCAATAACGGTATTATCGCTGTAACAGAGGGTGCAAACATGCCATCCACCCCAGAAGCCGTAAGAATCTTTCAAGAAGCAAAAGTTCTTTATTGTCCAGGCAAAGCGAGTAATGCTGGCGGTGTAGCCGTGTCAGGACTCGAAATGACCCAGAATTCAGAACGACTGAAATGGGATCGTGAAGAAGTTGACCAAAAGCTACATAACATCATGGATGACATCCATGAGAATTGTGTCAGATATGGAACAGAGCCTGATGGCTATGTAAACTACGTGAAAGGTGCCAACATCGCTGGTTTCATCAAAGTAGCTAAAGCTATTATGGCGCAGGGAATTGTTTAATCTAAACTTGAGAACATATAAATCAGAACAAAGGAGACATACCACAATTAATAGGTATGCCTCCTTTTCTTTTTCTAAGAAGAATGGAGTACAACACGGCATACAAACGATAAAACATAAGAAAACAGTTGCCTTTATTTGCGTTTAATTTATTACTTTTGTACCTGATTTTAATAAACACATATGAAACTATCAACGATCGTACTCACTATCATGTTAGGACTCTGTTCTCACGCTATGGCACAGAATAAAGACATAACAATCAAACTAGTAGAAACTTCTGATGTACATGGGTCTTTTTTCCCTTACGATTTCATCAACCGCTCACCTAAAAGTGGTTCCATGGCAAGGGTATATACTTTTGTTCAAGGTTTGCGGAAAGAATATGGTAAGGATAATATCTACCTTCTAGACAACGGAGACATTCTGCAAGGACAACCCATATCATACTACTATAATTATATAGTACCACAAAAGGAAAACATTGCAGCCAGTGTTCTCAACTACATGGGATATGATGCTGCAACTGTTGGCAATCACGATATTGAGACAGGGCATAGTGTCTATGACAAGTGGTTTAAAGAATTACACTTCCCTATTCTTGGTGCAAATATCATCAATGCTAGAACTAACAAACCTTACATACTTCCTTACACGGTCATTAAAAAGAAGAACGGACTGAAAGTATGTGTTATCGGTATGCTGACACCTGCAATACCCAACTGGTTGAAGGAAACAATATGGAGTGGCCTTCGTTTCGATGAGATGGTTTCATGCGCTAAACGTACCATGGAGGAGGTGAAAAAGAAAGAAAATCCTGATGTTATAGTTGGTTTGTTTCATTCTGGTTGGAATGGAGGTATCAAGACTCCCCAATATGATGAGGATGCTTCTCAAAAGGTGGCACAGGAGGTTCCCGGCTTCGATGTTATCTTCTTCGGGCATGACCACACTCCCCATAATACTATAGAAAAGAATATAAACGGCAAAGATGTCATCTGCCTCGATCCTGCCAACAATGCGCAAAAAGTGGCATTAACAACACTCACTTTAAAACCTAAAACCATCAAGGGGAAAAGAAGCTATGTTCTTACACATGCATCAGGTGAGTTAGTTGATGTAAGAAATATCATTCCAGACAAGGATTTCATGCAACACTTCCAACCAGAAATAGATTCTGTAAAGGCTTGGAGTGAGCAAGTAATCGGGAAATTTGCAAACACAATCTACACAAAGGATTGCTTCTTTGGTAATTCTGCCTTCAATGACCTCATTCTTGACTTAGAATTGAAGATCACACATGCCGACATTGCTTTCAATGCACCACTACAATTTAACTCTGCTATAAAAGCAGGTAATGTAACAGTTGCAGACATGTTCAGTCTCTATAAATATGAGAACCAACTATGCGTCATGCGCCTTACTGGCGAAGAAGTTCGTAAGCATCTCGAGATGAGCTATGACCTCTGGGTAAATACAATGAAGAGTCCAGATGACCACTTATTACTCCTTGCAAACACACGCGATGATACACAACGCTTAGGTTTCAAAAACTTCTCTTTCAATTTCGACTCTGCAGCAGGAATAGACTATGTTGTTGATGTCACAAAACCCGATGGAGAGAAAGTTCATATCTTACGAATGAGCAATGGAGAGCCGTTCGATGAACATAAATGGTACACTGTTGCAGTAAACAGTTATCGTGCTAATGGAGGTGGAGAGCTCTTAACTAAAGGAGCTGGTATAGCACGCGACTCCTTAAAGAACCGTATTATCTGGGAAAGTGAAAAGGACCAGAGACATTATCTAATGGAAGAGATAAAAAAAGCTGGCATTATGAATCCACAACCACACAATAACTGGAAGTTCATCCCCGAAGCATGGACAGTGCCAGCAGCTGCACGCGATCGGAAAATTTTATTTGGAGAATAAAAACAAAGATAATGAAGAAGTATTGGTTTATATTCTGCAAGACTGATATCATGTTGGAGAAAGCAGAAGATTCTTTCTCCATCCCATTATCAGAAGATTGCCCCATCCCATTACACCCATGGACACATGTTCTAAATATCACCCCAATGGAGGATGGGACTGAGGTCAAAGCTATAATGATAGACCAGCCTGTCACGGATTATCCACAATACGAGATGTGTGGTTTACGCCCTTCCTTCTATCGTCTCCCCAATGAATTTTATCTTAAAGCAGGTAAATGTCATGAGTTACTTTACTGGGATAATAATACGAGATTCTGTGGTGTATGTGGAGCGCCTATGAAGATGCATACAGATATCTCCAAACGCTGTACGAACTGTGGAAAAGAAGTTTGGCCACAGTTAGCAACAGCTATCATAGTCCTTGTGCATCGTGGTGACGAAGTCCTATTGGTGCATGCACGTAATTTCAAGACAGAATTCTATGGATTAGTAGCTGGCTTTGTTGAAACAGGTGAGACATTGGAAGAAGCTGTACATAGAGAAGTTGCAGAGGAGACTGGCATACAAATTAAGAATCTTCGATATTTTGGTTCCCAACCTTGGCCTTATCCTTGTGGGCTAATGGTAGGATTCAACGCTGATTATAATGGTGGCGACATTCACTTACAACAGAGTGAGCTATCAAAAGGAGCCTGGTTTACAAAAGAAAACCTCCCTACTATTCCAGAGAAATTATCAATCGCACGTATGATTCTTGATGATTGGTTAGAAAAAACATCTAAATAAATAATGAGTTTTAAACCTTAAAAACAATGATGACTTTATTAGAAAAGGCCTTAGGATTTGATCCTAAATCCATGAAGCTCCGCACAGAACTTATTGCGGGAGCCACCACGTTCTTAACAATGAGCTATATCTTAGCAGTAAACCCCGCCATCCTGTCATCTACAGGAATGGATAAGGGGGCTTTATTTACGGCAACAGCCCTTGCTGCAGCTATAGCAACATTGCTCTTAGCATTCATGGCAAAGTTACCATTTGCCCAAGCCCCTTCAATGGGACTAAATGCCTTCTTCGCTTATACCCTTTGCCAGACAATGGGTTACACTTGGCAACAATCATTAGCTATCATGCTGATTGAAGGTATAGTCTTTATTATTATCACTTTCTTTAATGTTCGTGAAATGATACTGGACTCTATCCCTCATAACCTTCGCTATGCTATTTCTGCAGGTATTGGTATGTTCATTGCATTTATTGGACTCAAGAATGCAGGTATTATCGTTGCAAAAGAAGCTACGTTTGTTGGTCTTGGAGCATTTACCAATAGCTGTATTCTTGGTATTATTGCCATCTTACTCAGTGGGATTCTTATGGCAAAGAACGTAAAAGGCTCACTTTTCTGGAGTATTATTGCAACTACGATCATTGGAATACCTATGGGAGTAACCGTATTCCCTGACCATTGGCTTCCTGTTTCTGCACCTCAGGATATCAGCCCACTCTTCTGTAAGTTTGATTTTGCTGGGATGTTTAACCTCAAGACAGCCTTAGTTGTATTCTCTTTACTCTTGGTTAACATCTTCGATACCATTGGTACATTAATGGGTCTGGCTGATAAAACGGGTATTGTTGAAGCAAACGGAAACATCCCTCATGTGAAAGAAGCCATGATGAGTGATGCCATAGGCACAACGTGTGGTGCAATGCTCGGAAGCTCTACATTAACAACTTACGTGGAGAGTGCCAGTGGTATTGCTGAAGGAGGACGCTCTGGAGTCACCTCATTTACCGTTGGACTCCTCTTTATCTTATCACTCCTTCTCTCCCCTATCTTCCTTCTTATCCCAAGTGCTGCAACCAGTGGCGCACTGGTCATGGTTGGTGTCTTAATGCTCGACTCTGTAAAGAAGATTAATCTACAAGATATCAGTGAGTCATTCCCTGCTTTTATAACAATGATTACTATGGTTCTATGCTACTCTATTGCAGACGGTATATGCTTAGGAATCTTGTCATTCGTTATCATGAAGCTTTGTACAAGACAGTGGAAGGACCTGAACTGGACTCTCTGCATTCTTGCAGTACTCTTCGTTCTAAACTTTATTATTGGATAATACCATATCCTATATATTGAAAGAAGGCGCACAAGATGCGCCTTTTTTCATTCATCCTTGATAAAAAACACAACAGAAACTTGCACGAATCAGAGAAAATCACTACTTTTGCACTCGCTTACGAAAAGTAAGGGCGTTTAGCTCAGCTGGTTTAGAGCATCTGCCTTACAAGCAGAGGGTCGGCGGTTCGAATCCGTCAACGCCCACTACAATGGGTAGTTTCCAGAGTGGCCAAATGGGGCAGACTGTAAATCTGCTGCTTCTAGCTTCGGTGGTTCGAATCCATCACTACCCACAAAAGAGTTGTAATCAGATTGATTACAACTCTTTTGTTTTTATTTATGCCTGCACTTGGCATATTTTTTGTAATTTTGTAGACATAAGATAATATAAACAAGGATTACAAAATGAAGATAAAAGAAACACCAGTCTTATTACTTACAGGCTACTTAGGTAGTGGGAAAACAACATTAGTAAACAAGATTCTCGCTAACAAAAAAGGCATAAAGTTCGCTGTTATTGTCAACGATATTGGCGAAGTGAACATAGATGCAAATCTCATAGAGGCTGGAGGAGTTGTTGACCAGAAAGACGACTCGCTCGTTGCATTGCAAAACGGTTGTATCTGTTGTACTCTGAAGATGGACCTTGTTCAGCAATTAAATGAAATTGTATCACAGAACAAGTTTGATTATATTGTTATTGAGGCCAGTGGCATATGTGAACCAGCTCCTATAGCACAAACTATCTGTGCATATCCACAGATGTATCCAGACCTCGCAAAGAATGGCAAAGCTGTACTTGATTCAATTGTAACTGTAGTAGATGCACGCCGAATGTGTGATGAGTTCTCTGAAGGTAATGATCTACTTAAGAAAGACTTACAAGAAGATGATATAGAAAACCTACTGATACAGCAAATTGAGTTCTGTAACATCATCTTATTAAACAAAGTTGATGATGTTACAACAGAAGAGAAAAATATGGTACGCAGTATTATACGTTCTCTTCAGCCTAAGGCCGAGATCATAGAATGCAACTATGGTGATGTTGATTTGGATAAAATTATCAATACTGGCTCCTTTAACTTTGATGAAGTTGCCACATCTGCATCATGGATTGCCGAAATTGAAGGACATCATGAGGACGAAGAAGATGAGGAGGAGGACGAACATCATGGGCATGAAGAAGACGAGCACCATCACGGACATCATCACCACCATCATCATCATCATGGATTGGAAAATGAAGAAAGTGGTGAAGCATTAGAATACAATATACAGACTTTCGTTTATTATGCACGTAAACCATTTGACATAAACTTCTTCGATGACTTTGTTGCGCGCCAATGGCCAAAGCAAATAATTCGTTGTAAAGGACTGTGTTACTTCAAGAATGAAAAGGACATCTGTTATGTCTTCGAGCAGGCTGGTAAGCAAGTAAGTATTCGCAATGCAGGGCAATGGTATGCAACAATGCCTCAGTTCCAACTTCGAGAATTCTTAGAGAATAATCCAAAGGTAAAGGCAGATTGGGAAGAGCCTTATGGTGATCGTATGCAGAAATTAGTCTTTATTGGGCAAGATCTTGATAAAGAAGGTATAACCAAGGCACTTGATAAGTGTCTGACGGAGTTTTAAACAGACTGAAGAATAATAAAAGCGGGTACTGTCTTTAATAATACAGTGCCCGCTTTCTCATTATCTACAGTATCATGATATATGTCCAAACAATGTTTCTACAATGGTAATGTAAAGAAAATACAGAGAATGCTGGCTAAGAGATACTCTTTCACATTGTAGAAGGGCATCTTTTGATCAATAAAAGGGTATCTTTTAAGACTCAAAAGGGCATCTTTTGCAATACAAAAGATGCCCTTTTATTTTACCAACCACAATATATTGATTAACAATATATTACAGACCGACAAATTCACATTAACCTCTCATTATGTAACAGAAAGAAGAACGGTAACCGTAAAATATTTTCAGGGAAAGAGAAAGGTTTAAACTGTCACTACCCCAACTATATCTTATACCAGTGGATGATCTATCTTTTAATACAGTCTAACTTCATCTCCAATACGCAATCCACGCTCAGCTATCTTCTCATTCTTTTCTACAAGACTCTTCAAACGGATACCATACTTCTGCGCAATATCATAGAGACTCTCTGACTTACGCACATAATACAGGCGATCCTTGAAGTTCTTCGGAGCTTTCTTACGCTTTTTCTTCAACCAAATAAATTCTCCTGGAACGAGTCTGTCATGCTTGTCACGTTCATTATACTTCGCTAGCTTTCTATAACTGAGATCCAATTCCTTTCCAAGTGACTTAAATGTATCACCATTTCTCACAATAATATAATAATTATCATTATATTTATGAATTGTATGTAGCCCATTAGCAGTAGTTACATTTGGTGCTGATTTATCTAAGACTACAGAGGAATTCTCGCCACTGTGATGAACCATGAACCGATCATAATCCTTAGCTTTGTCATATTGATAAAGCTGATAAGTCTCAATAATATTGATAAGGCTTTGTGCATAAACAGGGTTAGTTGCATAGCCAGCACGCTTCAGTCCATATGCCCAACCTCGGTAATCGCTTCTATTTAAGCTAAAAAGACTTTGATAACGAGGTCTGTCTCGAAGGAATCTACAATGATCTTCAAAGCTTTCCAAAGCATTACCATAAGCACGAAAACACTCTCCCAGTTCATCATCATCATGTGTAATCGTACGACCAGTCCATCCATGACACTTTATACCGAAGTGATTATTGCCCAATAAGACAAGACGTCCACGGCCTGCATTACTTTCTAAAAGTCCCTGGGCCAATGTAATACTGGCAGGAACTCCATATTTGAGCATCCCTTCAATTGCCATATCTTTATATTGATTGATATACGTCTGATACACTTGATTCCACTTCAGGGGTGTACCAGCCGTAGCTGCTAACATATACAAAAATGAAAGTAACAGAAAAATATATCGCTTCATAAAAAGGATTTTAAATTTATACAGATGCAAAAATACACGATTTTTGATAGATTTCAAAACTAATTCTCTTAAATTCTCACAAACATATCAAAACTTATGCGTAACTTTGTAGTAGATAAACAATGAAGACTATCATAACACTTGGCTCAAATTGCCAGCAGGAGCAAAACATTCATAAAGCGCAAATACGCCTCAGACAAATATTTCCGGGCATAAATTTCACGAAAGAAGAATGGACGGAACCTATCGGTATTGTATCTGATAGATTCCTAAACTGTATGGGGTCATTTGAGACATCATATCCTCTCGAGTACATCCAAACATGCTTAAAAGAGATTGAAATAGAGCTAGGAGACTCCCACGAGAACCATCAGCAAGGTATAGTCCTAATCGACTTAGACCTCATCTGTTATGGAGATAAGAAATTCAAGGAGGTTATATGGCAGAAATGAAGATAACAAATATAAGAAGGAAAGTAGCGACTCTACTTCTCCTCTTCATATCATGCACACTGACAATAGCCCAAAGTAACCCTGATTCTGAGGAGTTAGGCAAAGCCTTGGAATATTTCACAGCTGCAAAATATCATGAAGCACTGCTCATCTTCCAACGACTTGACAAAACATATAAACTCAACAATCGCTTTAAAGCCTATATCGGGTTGTGTTATTACTATGAATGGGACTATGAGACTGCAGCAAAATACTTAGATAAAGCCATCCCACAATTAGAAGCTTTCGCTCCTCGTGAGCGTTCAGTTTATTATTATGCAGCAGGAGAAAGCCACTTCAATCTAAAACAATACAAGGAGGCTATACCTTATTATAATAAGACACTTACGGTATGTTACAATCGTGAGAAGCCTAATGTATATTATCGTTTAGGGTTATGTTATATGTTTATGCAAGACTGGAAACATGCTTTCTTACAATATGAGAAGTCACAAGAGGCGTATAAAGTATATAAAAATGATGAAAACACACAAAGTAGATTGGCTCAAATAGAAAGAATGGCAGAAGCATGTTGGACTAAATTCGCAGCATCATTACCAAAAGATACAATTAATTTAGAAAAAATTAGGGCGAATCTTAAGACAAAACAGCTGCCAATCAAGATTTCGATATACACTGATAGTACATCGACAGATGATAATATTATAATTCCATCTAAGCCAAATTTACCTATTTCACCTATCAATCTTGACAAACTTTTTATGAATAAACTTGAAGTAAAAGACGAAAATTAATGACTTTTTCTAATATTTTCTTGCGTTCATTCAATTTATTTTCGTACTTTTGCATCAGATAATAAAGTTTAAACGTAGGAAACGGCAAGCAACTTTAAACACAAATATCGCCGTAAAGATTGACAAACCAAGTCGGAATTCATTACACGCAGGATATTACCCAATTGTTAGACGGATACAACATAGAAGACAGATTATAGACAATATAAAGATATATCGATAATCTAGTATCTATGGGGAGACACGCTAAGGGCTGGCACCGCGGAAGATGGAATCCACGACGTCAGCCCTACTTATATTCTCCTAATTTATTTACTCTTATTCGATAGCTGCTTGTATTGTCTCTACAATATAACGCACATCGTCATCTGTCACCAATGGACCACTTGGCAAACACATTCCTGTACTAAACAAACTCTCACTTACACCGTTTAAGTATGCAGGACAATCCTTATAACAAGGTTGCTTGTGCATAGGTTTCCATAGGGGACGACTCTCGATGTTAGCTTTATCGAGGAAGACACGCATAGCCTCAACATTGGTATTTGGCTCACAATCAGTATGTGCACTATCAACTGCATGAATCACACCAGCAGCTCCTCCAACAGCTCCTTTTACTGTTGTTTTATAGGCATTCTCTTGACCTCTTACCTTAATTGAAGGATTAATTGTTATTGTATTCAACCAATAATTAGAATCATATTCAGAAGAAGGATTAGCATGAAAATCAATACCCTCAATCTTCTTGAACGCCTCTTCGTATAAATGTGCTATATGCCGATGATGCGCAATGTGTTCATCAAGGACCGTCATCTGCCCACGACCAATACCTGCACAAACATTACTCATACGATAGTTATAGCCAATCTTTTCATGTTGATAATAAGGATAACCCTCACGAGCTTGTGTTGCATAGAACATCACATCATTACGAGCAGCCTCATTAGGGCAGATAAGTGCACCACCACCTGATGTGGTAATCATCTTATTACCATTGAATGACAGTACACCATACTCACCAAAGGTACCACATACCTGCCCATCATATCTTGAACCTAAACCCTCGGCAGCATCCTCTACAACAGGGATATCATACTTATCTGCTATTGCAAGAATTTCTTTTATCTTTGCAGGCATACCATAAAGATAAACAACTATAATAGCCTTTGGCTTCTTACCAGTCTTAGCAATTCTATCCTTGATAGCTTCTTCCAATAACACTGGATCCATATTCCATGTCTCTTTCTCAGAATCAACAAAGACAGGCTTTGCCCCTTGATAAGTTACGGGATGAGAACTGGCACAAAAGGTGAAGCTTTGACAAATAACCTCATCACCAGCTTCTACCCCCAAAGCTATTAAAGCTAAATGAACAGCAGCTGTTCCAGAGCAAAGAGCTACGACATGCTTGTCTTCTAACCCTTTAATAGGATCTCTCCACAAACTTTCTGGATTATTTTCATGAGGGAGAATTGTCTGTGGATATTCCTCATTTCTATGGGATACCACATCTTTGTTAGAGGATGAGGAGGAGGTTACAAATCTCTTCAAGTCATCCTCAAAACCATTAACATTAGGTCCCAATGGTACAACCCAGTTGGTATCAAACGCCTCTTGGATGTATCTCATCTCGTTACCACTCATGTGAGCGAGACAAAGTAAAACACGTTTTCTTTCCATTTTACTAATTATATTATTTCATCTGCATAGTCCATCTTCTTACCAAGAACTGTACAGATAATCATTTGAATATCCTTTATAAATGAGTAATGCTTTAGATAATAGAGGTTTAACTTAACTTTATCTGGAAAGATAACCTCATCATTATATTGAGCAGGATTATCTACAGACGCTAAGAGTTCCTCCTCATTCCTATATTTCAAACTGGCTGGACCTGTTATTCCAGGCTTTAACTTTAAAATATCTCTTTCTTCTCCTTGCAACTGATCTGCATAACCGGGGACATCTGGACGTGGACCGACAAAACTCATATCTCCTTTCAGTACATTCCAGAGTTCTGGTAGCTCATCTAGCTTATAGCGTCTAAGTTTCTCCCCAAGAGGTGTAATACGATTCTGTTCGGTCGAAGCAATAGATGTCGCATCTGAATCCCTACTTGCCACAGAAGCTTCAGCTTTAACCGTCATAGATCTGAATTTATATACAGTAAACAGCTTACCATACTGCCCTACTCGCTTCTGACAAAACAATACAGGACCAGGCATCTTCACCTTGATTAGAATTGCTACTACCAATAATACAGGACTAAGGAAGAGCAACCCAAACAATGAAGCAAGTTTATCAAATAACCATTTTAAAAACATAATATTAACTTATGGATTCAGATTTCTATTCTTTACCAATTTTATAAAGTAATAAAGGAACTCACCCAATATAGCTTTCTTGTCTTCCTTTCTATAATCATCAAAAGCATCAAAGTTCCAACTCATAATTTGCTTAAACTCTTTCATTGTCAGAGAGCAACGAAGAATCTTACCTACAAGAGTAATAATATCACCAAGAATCCACTTGGTCTTTGTTCCCATACGTGGTTGAATCTTATGCTCATACTTTCCTGATGTAAAAAGGGAATACACAATATAAGGAATATCAAAACCACCAGCCATTGGTGTTGCTAAACCACCAGTAAATCGAGCATTAACCTCAATAAACACAGCCTCTTTCGTTTTTTCATTAACCTTAAAATCTATACCACAAACTCCTTTATAATCAACTTTATCTAAAATTAGCTTAGAATATCTTTCTAATTCTGGCATTTCAACCAAAATTCTTTGTGTTGTTGTACCTCCACCATCTGTCTTTGTTACTAAAGATCTATATGTACATGCTTGGAAGAAGCCATCATACCTAACACAGTCTACACTGTAATCTATACCTGCAAAGAACTCTTCTATTAAGATATCTCTCGTATCATATTGGAGTAAGATATTTTTTGCCTCCTCATAATTCTTAGGAAAGAATACTCCCTTTGCGGAGTTACCGAATTTTGTTTTAATTACTATTGGGTATGTAGCTTGTTTTATATCATCTATAAAGCGAGGCACTGGTACACCAACAGAATCTGATAAGACAGTTGCTTGATACTTATCGGACAACAAAACTTGTTTCTCATAAGATTCCATTGTATATATAACATCCTTAGGAAGCTTGTCTATGTGTTTCGCAATAATCAAGGCTTCGTCATGCGTGGGCATAAGGACTTTGGGAGAGAATTCTTTGATAGCTTTCTTCAAATCCTCTATAAAACCTTGCTCATCTTTTTTGAAATCTCTATAAAAAAAATTACCAACACTAAATTTAGAGATACTGCAAATATTATATGATGATGTATCTCCTACTACAACCTTTAGGCCTTTTTCGTAAAGACTACGAATAATATTATACCCAACTCGGTTCCAACAATATGTTACAATAACATCACACTTCATAGTCAACTACTTTTCAAGTTTTTCGTATTCTTTGAGTGTTGCCTTCCAAACCTCTTCTTGTCGATATCTATCAACTATCATTTTACGAGATTGTGAAGCCATCACCTTTATAAGATCCTTATTTTCAATACACCAACTCATTTCCCTAAATAATGCATCAGCATCTTTTGAAGGAAAAATTTTACCATTCTGACCTTCCTTGATAATCTCATTACATCCATTGATATTAGTTACAATAGATGGAAGACCCATCGCACCAGCTTGCAAAACTACATTAGGGAAGCCCTCTCTATAGCTTGGAAAAACTAAAACATCTGCTGCAATAAAGAATGGACGCACATCTGTTTGATAGCCAACAAAGCGTACATCTGGATTATTTCTAAGGAAATCCTCATTACCACTCTTCAAAGGATCGAGTTCTGATTCAAATCGCCCAACAAGAAGTAACTTTACGTTTTTACCTTCTTCTTGAAAACGTTTCATAGAATCAGATAATTCATTCATGCCCTTATCACCAACGATTCGCCCGATGAATATAAAAACAAAATCATCTTTACTAAGATTTAAGTCTTGACGAATTTCTTCTTTATTTCCTGTATATGTTTTTCCTTTTATTCTTTTTTCTGCAGTAAAGTGGTCAGGAGAGAAATAGTCGATATCAACTCCATTTATATTTCCATTCAGAATAACATTCAACTCCTTTTTGGTAATATGGTCCTCCTGTAAAATTTTCTTTACTCCATTTCCTTCTGGAATTACCTTGTTTGCAAAGAAACAGGTACAGATTTCCATTCCTTTTAGAATTTTTCTGAAAAGCCCATGAGCACCCTGATAACGTAAACCAGTAACGGTATATACCCTATGCGGGACACATGCAAACCATGCAGCAATCATTGCTAACAAACTTCCCTTAGGAGTATTAGCATGTACACACCATGGTTTCTCCTTACGGAACAGACGATATAAGAACCATAAGCCCTTGATGTCTTTTACTAAACTAATAGGACGTTCTAACGGAGCATCTACTACACGGATCCCCTCTCGTTCGCTAACCTCCTTCAGAACACCCGTATCCTTTGCAACACCAATAACCTCAAAGTATTGGTTCAAGTATTTCAACTGCCCCTTTAGCAATCCATCTAAGGATATATCTGCAGTTGTTATGCGAATTAACTTTTTTCTTTGAATATCTTTCAACTTATAGAAACCTATTTATCAAGACGAAAACTTGATGATATTAATTTAAGATATTTTTATACACATCAGCATAACCACTTACAGTATTGCTGATATCAAACTCTAAAGCTCTATTATAACAGCGCTCAGCTATTTCATTATAATAATCTTCGTCATTTGCTAATCGGTTGATTTCTTCTGCCAATGCCTTTGCGTCCTCATGTGGAAAAAGAATACCATACCCCTTAGTAACCTCTTTCAAACCATTAACATCAGAAGCTATAAAAGGCTTATGTGCACTCATTCCTTCTACATTACTAAGACTCAATCCTTCCCAATGAGAAGACATTACAATAACATCTGCAGCTCTCAGAACATTTGGAATATCAGTACGTAAGCCTAAGAATCTAACTCGCTCACTAATACCTAAAGAAAGAGCTAATTGTTTTATTTCCTCCATCCGTTCACCTATACCAGCAAACCAGATCTCGTATTTTTCTTTATCTAATAAGGTTAAAGCCCTAATAATAGTATCTTGGTTCTTTTGCTTTCGGAATCCAGCCACCATCAAGATAGACTTACGCCTTTTTTTTAAGTTTAATAATTCTTTACATGGTTCAGCTTTTGAAATAGCATTGACATCTATCCCATTGTTTATTGTGGTAATTGATTTGTACTTATTTGATGATTTGACAAGCCATTCACCTCCCATATATTCCCTTAATTTCTCTTCTGCGATCTTACTGATACAAATCACATGATTGTATCTTCCATACATCCAGCTTTCTATAGGACGGTACCATTTCCAGTTCCGTTTCCGATTTGAGGTGTTATGTTCCGTAGATACAAGTTTCGTGCGAACAAACATATTGGCGATTGCAACAAAAAGTTGTGGTGAAGAATTGTGCGTATGAACAACATCATAGTTTTTCATAATCTTTGCCAATTTACATATATAGAGAGGATTATAAACCCCATGCCCTAATGCGTAAATCTTCGTCTGTGGACTTTCAAATCTTAATCGTTTAGTCAGTGGTGTTTCCGTACAATCAAAGACACATAGATCTACTGTATGTCCTAAGTCCTGCAACCTTGGTATAAGATTTACAACCAAGGTTTCAGCTCCGCCCATATCCAAAGATGTTATGACTTGTAAAATTCTCATTCTCTTATATCTTTTATGCTATATCATCCAACTCTTCTTTTTTATCGTATCTGTATAAAGTATCAAAATAAAGTTTATACAAGTTTCCTGTCATTTTAACATTAGAATATAACTACATGATATAATGAACTTTATGCTACGATCTTTAGTGACAAATATGACAGCAAAGCTGAAAATGTAAAAAGTGACCGAGAACCAAGAAATTCTTTTCTATCTTAGTTCTTTTCACCTATCCCTTCCAACAACCGTTTTATAACAACCTCTGGAGCAATCCATTCTTCGTAATAACGCCTTGCTCCTTCCTCTAAATGTTTTCGGTAATCTTCATCAGTATTAATCTTTACTACTGCATCATAAATTTCATCTACAGAATTTACAAAATGTACATGCTTACCATGTTCCAATGGTGCAGGCATCTCTCGTGTCAATGGTGTAGAGATAATAGCCTTTCCCATACATAGATATTCACCTAACTTCCAACCATGACAACCGCAAACACTTGGGGTATTGAAAACGACTACACTTTCTTTTGTCTTTCGGATATAATCATCCATTGAAAGACGTTTATCATATAGAAAGTCCTTATATATTTCTTCATAATAAGGATAGTCGGGCATCTCCGACAAAACATCTGGATCATCTTTTAAATAGTACAACCCACCTTCGATTTCCATACCCGCACGTTGACAAGATTTCAAAAATTCCCCTCGATAAAGATTGGTGCAATCTTTCGCAAATTGATTATACCATAATGTTGATGCGTGAAAAACATAATTAGGTTTTACTTTTACAAAATCTTCATAATATTTCATGGGGCGACGACGCACATAAATATAGAAATAATCATGCATATATCGTCTTAATGATTGAAAAGATGAAGATTTTCCACGATAATAATTTAACAAGCCAAATGTTAATAAACTTACAAGAGAACGATTCCTTATGGCAAAGTTAGGCCCAGGAACAAATAATTTTTCATACTTTTCTAAATCTCCAAACTTTATATTGACTTTAGAATAGATGTCACACCAATCATATTTGTCTTTTTCAATTTCAGCAACATCTTTTATATCAAAATATACCTTTGTTATTTTACCACACTCATCATCAAATATAACTTCCATGCCACAACCATGTTGATTTGCATTTGTAATCTTTAAATCTTCAAAAGGTTTGGCCGTATAAATTATATTATTTTTTCCAAATAATTTATATAACCCTAACCTATAAAATGAGGTATATCTGTATTCTGTTCTCGGATCTATGTATACTTTCATAAAAGAATCTTTAATTTAACAAATCAAATATCGATAGAAATCTTCATTACTATCTATCAAGATGTAAGTTGCTTTTTCCCTGTAAAACGAATCAATCGTTTACATTGATAAGAATCTATTTTTTACTCTCTATTAGAGAACGAAGCTTGAGACTAAAGTAATATAGTGGTTTGAAATGATAGTACAGACTTGCAAGTATCTTAAGTTTTTTCGAACGCGAGTCCTTTTCTAATGGAGCATCTCTATACAAAGATTTTGCTTTGTACATTAGAAAACTATCTTTCAAAGGATGTTTACAGTTAGTCATCCATGGTCGATTAGCAACCCCTGCTGTAAAATGAATAAATATAGGATGCTCCTTGCCATCTATCATTTCTTTTTCAGAATAGAATGGTTTTTGCTTAAAACTTTTATATGGAAAAACAAAGAAATTAGTTACCATATTATAATTGACTGGTAAAATCATTTTACGATTGCACACAGCATTTATCAACCCTTGGTCATGATGAAAGACATTACCATTATGCGCTATAAGATAATCTAATATTTTAGATTCAACATTTTCTTTCCGCCATTGTTTCAGATTTATTAGCAAGAAACCAGCATTGACATATGCATCATTATTTTTTAAACCTATAGCTTTTTTTGCATAAAGTGCTACGTCATCTAATACTCCTGCAATATGATTATCATCTAAATCCAAACACCAAAGATCTCTTAAACTTCCCCAAACGATTGCATCTACATCCATATAGATGACTTTATCAATATCTTCATTTAAAAGTGATGACAGAAATAATCGAGAATATGATGAAATAGCAATCGTTTCAGGAACATCTATTTTTAATCTACATGCAATATCACTAATATCATATATTTTTAGCTCTCCTTTATCACGAGGAATATGCTCTTTTATATGTTTTATATTCTCTTCATCTATGTTGTTAGACAAAAGATGTATGGTTATGTAATCCGCCCACTGATTATTTTCAAAAAGCGATACAAGTAATATAGAAACCAATTTTGAATAATTAGAGTCTGAAGACACTGCAATGTGAAGACTATCTGATACCATCTGTTTTTATTTATATAATGTTATGTCTTTAATATGCATTACAAAACCTATTGGTGCTAAAAAGTACCACCTCGTGCTGATTTCAGGTATTTCCATTTTTTGTGATATCGCTTTTTTCTTATTCGTATGTCTTAAACAAAAACGGAAACGCCAATAGTTTATCGCATTTCTAAATTTATCCTTTATCGGAATGGGATAATTAAGCAATTCTGAGTATGTTAACATACTACCTATAGGACTATTCATCCGTAAGCGTGATATTGCTGACGTGATACCATTTGGTTGATAATCCGCGATATAAATAATACGATTCAAAAATCTCATTTTGTAATGCCGTGCCATCCGAAACCATACTAAAACCTCTGGACAAAATCTTTCTCCTTTAATCTCAGGGAAAGGAAATTGGCGTAACACTTCCGTTCGGAAAACCTCTTTTAAGTCACCTGTAACTTTATAAACTGGTGATATCTCCCAAGCATGGCAATCAATGTATTCTTTTGGTAAACCACTACCTATTATATTTCCTTTTGTATCTGCATCAACACCAGTCAAGCCGAGAAAAGAATCATCATATTTTATCTTGTCCCATTCTTCTTGAACAATCAGTAAAGAATCTGTTGGTAAGAAATCATCACTATCAGCGATAAAGAATAACTCCCCCTGTGCCTTCTTTACTCCTAAGTTAATTGCCGTATGCTTCCCCCCATTCTCTTTCTTAAAATAACGGATTGGGAACTCATTCCTTAAATGCTTTTTCTGTATCAATTCGACAATAGAAGCAGTATCATCTGTACTACCATCATCAACTATCACCCATTCAAATTCTTTGTATATTTGTTTACAAAGACTTTGATATAGCCTGTTTAACAAATTCCCTCTATTGTACGTAGGAGTAAATATGGTTATCATAAATTATAAAATTTATCATTATCATACGAATGATCGTATTCATACCCTTCTTCTATGAAATCCCCTTGTCTAACACCTGGAGTTAGGAACGTTTTGTAAGGATAAAGCAAAACACCCCAAGCAACAAGTATTCGATAGAAAAGTACAAAACACATTATTGTTATGAACCCTTTTAATGGAACTGCAGATTTTGGTCTACAAAGCCTTTCTAATACAACAATAATTCCTAACAGACAATACCATGCTATTCGCCCACCATCAGACGACTTACAAAAGAAAAGTAGAAGCCCACAAAACATCAAATATACATTAACCATAGTCAATGAATATTCATCTTCGCCAATCTTTTTATAATTTGTCAATAGAATGAAAAGAAATAACGCAGATTCAATTACATACTCGATTCTAAATCTAAACTCAGCTGTATTTGCATATCCAGCAATTTTAGTATCATCAATAACCTCTCCTGAAATTGAAAAAATAAACTTCGTTACACCACTAATTCCAATAAGTAACAATATTAACATGAATAAAATAATATTACTTTTTTCAAACTTCCGCCTTGGAATAAAATACAAAAGAATCATATATGCCGCAGAATTGTGAATGAGTGTTGCCAGTATCACAAACAAAATATATTTCTTAAATTTCCTTTGCGTAACATAAGGAATTGACAGCCATATTACACCTGCTGCTAATACTTGTCGAAGATAAGTAAAGGTAAAGAAGAACATCAACCCCTCGAATATAAGTAGAGCAAAAAATGGATTTTTAGTATATCTATAAAAATTAATAGCATACACCACATATAAAGCCAAAGTGTAAACTAAAATAAAGATATATCGGTTAGGAGTAAACAAAGCTATAAAATCATTAATCAACCCATAAACCGGTTCTTTTCCAAAGAAACGCAAAAACTCTTCACTGAAGAATGCTCCTTTAGTAACATTTTCATGCATATCTTGGAATACCTCACAATAAATATATCTATCATATCCGCCTAACATATCCGCTAAACCAACAAACAAACCAATACTTAGGCAAAAAGAAAAGAACGTAATTTTAGGTACCTTCGTATTACCATCGTATGACCATGCAAGTACAGCAGTTATAACAAATAAAATAATATAATATGCCATTATAAAAATCTATATAATTTATTTACTTCACTTGAATTATCAATTAGGTGTGTTTCAAGATACTCTCTATAAGAATCTTGCAAAGTCGAATCCTTTATCAACTCTATAATTGCATTCGCTAAACCTTTTCCATTCATTTCACATATCGTTGCGTTCTTTCGATTTTCAAACTGATCACCAACTGTTGAAAAGTTTGTAACGACAATAGGCTTACATAAAATCTTCGCTTCATCTAAGGATATTGATTTACCTTCAAATCTGGATGGATGAACCACAATATCAGATATCCCAATATATGGGTAAGGATTACTCTGAATTCCAACAAGAATTATATCATCGACAAGTCCCGTTTCTGTTATTTCTTTTAAGAAGTTATCCTCTAAAACTTTACCTATAAAAATCCATTTAAATTTAATACCTTCACGCTTAAGGATCTCGGAAGCTTCAAGTGCAAAATCAAAGCCTTTCCCATAACAGATATGTCCAATGGTACATAAAATAGTATATCCCTTAGCTTTCATTTCATTAATCTTCTGGCTGAAATCTCCCAAAGATTCTAAAGATTGTTGCCTAATCGTAGTAGGCGATGAAATATTCTCCATAATAGAGATCTTCTCTAAACAATCTGGGAAAAACTCTTTCAAAGAATCTACACAAGTCTGGGAGATAGTGAATATATGCTCAACTAATGGATAATATTTTTTGTCAGCACTATAATAGAAAGACCATTTAGAGTAATCACTATGAAAAAAAGAAACTTTCTTTGTTGCAGACAACTTGTTAACCATATAATAAAGCAATTGTTGGCCACCATAATCAACAATTAAATCATAATACTCGTGTGATACAACAGGCATCATCTTAGCAATTAACTCAGCTGATAATGATTTAGATACATGCGAAAGAATAAGTCGTAAAAAAACGCCTAAAGAAAGTAATATATGTCCATGCAATAACAACCATCTTGCAGAAGAAAAACCTCCCATAACATGTTCGATAATTGGACTATATATAATTTTTACATTATCGGGTAGATATTTTGAGAAAACATCTTCTTCCTTGCAACATAGTAATAGAGAAGTATCATACTTGTTTCTATCCCATGTATTTAGTAGGCTTACCATACTTTTCGATACACCTCCAGACTGCAGACTTCCTATAATAAAAAGAACTTTCTTCTTCACTTTCTTAACAGATTTTGAATAACATAGTTTATTTTATCTATGACAATAGCACACGTCCAACTTATAGCCACAAGTACTAAAAAAATAATAATTGAGTATTTAAAGCTATATATAAAACTTTAAAAGAGATAATAACAGAAATAAGTATGCACAATCTTTCTTTTGAGAAAACGTCCATTCATATTATAACTCAAATGATGACTTACATGGGTGTTTTTTTTCAAACAGCTTGACAACTAATGGTTTCGCCTGTATATAATCATCATAATCACAAAGGGAGGAGTCATTTACGCAGAGTGATTTTATATTAGCATCAAACAACTTACTTCCTAAGGTAGATAAAGCAGAAGTTGCCAACTGCACTACCTGCTTCTGCATAATACTATTCTCAGGATAAAACTTATTTGAAGCAAGTTGCCAATAACGAAAAAAATAATTATTTAAACTTACTTCTTCTCGAAACTTTGTACAACTCTTCGCCAACATATCCCCTTCTTTGCTCCAAACCTCCTCATATATTGATTTTAAGAAAGGTTTTTCGTTATGAGGAGTATAGAAATGCTGAAATTCTGTGCGCCTAAAGAAACGTATAAGATAAGCTTGTAATCGATATTTCCAACCTAAATAACTTCCATACCAGCTTAGAATTAGCTTTTGTCACCTCTCGCCTATTAAAATGTGCATTTACCACCTGTGTATCACAAAACTCCATAATATGTATTCCCCACCCATCTATTTCAGGAAAATAAGAACGTCCTGTAAAGATATGTTCAAACGGAGCGTCGCAGGGCAGACCATTTTTAAAATAATATTCAGGTTCTACAGGTGCGTTAATGAACATATCATCATTGAAAACCACAAAATGTTCACTTAATCCTGGAATTCGATGGAGATTATTCTCTATTGTGTTAGCTTGAAAAGTGGGAAGAAACTCATGTGGAATAAAATCCTTATGATCTACATAAGTCAACTTTGGATTATTCCAGTCTATCCATTCGGGCTTTTGATTGTCAGCTACAAAATATATATGATTCACCCATGGAGCAAATTCTTCCACAGATCTAAACCAATATTTAAGAATATCCCAATCCCTATATCTTACGTCAGCATTCTGGAAAGGTGTACCTTTGTAAAGCGCTTTCTTCTTCTGCCATTCAATGTCAGAACCATCTACCCAAAAAATTATAAAATCAATTTTCATCTTTAATTCGCTGTATTATTAAAAGTCAGATTGGTTTACAAAAAATTAAAGAAAAATGTTTATCAATGATATACCCTATGAAGAAAATGTTTATTTATAAAATAAGCGAGAGGAAACAAATGATTTGTTAACAAAAAAATATATAGGACATCAACTAAAGACTCACATTGACTATAGATTCCTTTAATATTACTACACTTTATGACATTCATAGTTTCTTTCCTGCATCTAAAATAAGATATCCTTGAAGCATTATAAAATCCCCATATAATAGAACGTTTTGTTTGAAGAATTGTATTAATTTGGATTTCTTCTTCGCACACACCAATTTTCCTCAGAATCTTTGTCTGCCATTCTATAGAACGTTGTCTTCTTTCAAATAGGTTAGAAATATATTTTGGTGTATGTGATTCTGAAGTATTATTAATCCTCCAAATGTAAAAGGATTCTTTTGCTAAATATACTTTTTTTTGAATATAATACATTTTCTAAACAAAACTTCCAATCATCATCATAATCAACAAATGCTTCAAAAGAAATGTTATTTTCTTTTATAACACAAGAAGAAAAAATACAATTCCAAATAGAATTAGGAACATTAATTTCTTGTTCTAAACGATATTTCAAAGGAAACTTCCGACCTCCTATATAAAATCTAACTAAACTATTGATACCATTTAAATCGCAGACCTCATCTAATACAATACGGTTCTGTTTTCTCAAAATGCCATCTTGACTTACTGTAACGTCACTAATCAATGTTTCACAATGGTTTCTTTGCATTACTTCTATAAATGGCATATATGCCTTCTGAACCATATCATCTTGATCACAGAATGTTATAAAATGTCCTGTAGCATACTTTAACCCATAATTTCGTGCAGAAGCTATTCCTCCATTTTGTTTTGAAAAATATTTAATCTGCTTTATCTCAAGTGCGAGTTTTTCGCAATAGACACTACTATCATCAGTTGAACCATCATTGACAAGAATAATTTCCATCGCATCAACAATATCCTTGTTTTTATCTATTAAACTTTCAATAAGTTTAGATAGATAATGCCCACCATTAAACACTGGAACTATCACTGAAAGTAAATTCTCATTCATTCTTATAATTTTAGATTTTATTGTATTTCATGCAAACTCCATCTACTTAGAATTGAAGACAGAACTTATTTTTTGACGAATCTTTAATTTATAGCATGCATTCAATAAAAAATAATAAGAAAGAATACTTGTAGAAAGAGTTGATGCTATGCTAACAACTATAAATCTTAACCAACCATCTTGTTTAAACAACATGGTGCAGAGCAAAATTAAGGATATACACAATAAAGCCATCAAAAGGCAAGGTAAAACACTTTTCCTATAAAATTTAGATGTTTTGTATTCCGGAATATTCTTCTTCAAGATATAAACGTATAGATTCGATTTTATTAATTCAATAACTATCAGAACAATAAATGGCACTAATGGACTATACCCTGCTTTTAGAAAAAGATAAGTAACAGGTAGCGACAATAACATCAAGAAACTGTCTTGTATTGCATAAAGTTTATTCTTACCAGTGGCAACAATCCCATAATATATGGGTGAAAACAAAACCGCTATAATACAGGTTGCCAACTGTAGCTGACAAAAAATAACGGTCCATTCAGGAGGATTTTTTAACCATAATGTAACTATAAAATTACCTTCAAAAAAGAAAGGCAAAGATAACAAAAGCATTAATGAAAAAGAAAAGTTAGAACTATCTATAATTAATTCTTGCATTCTTCCATAATCCTTAATGGAATAGCATTTTGTAATAACAGGTCGTACTGAAATCATAAAGTTATTAGCAAAGCCACGTACTGTTGCATATATTGTATTTGAGAAGCCACAAGCTGCATTTATTGCAACAGTAAAGAAAGTGTTCAATAAAATATTTAATCCTTGTTGTTTTATGCCAAAACAAAAGTTATTAAATAAATCCCATCCTGAGAAAGTCAATAATGGCTTCATCACCTCTTTGTCGAATTTCCAAGAGAAGACACACTCCTCAAAATGACGTTTACAATATATCCAATATATAAACTGTATTGTAGCTCCTGTTAACGATATCAATATAGCATAAGCAACCAATTTGTCCATTGGTAAAACAACAACAAGATAACAAAGTAATAACTTTAATAGTGTATCAAGTATTCCTATATAGGCGAAAACAGATATTCTCTCATGCGCAATAAGTGCAGCATTATACGGAGTCTGTATAAAAGTCAAGACAGTAGAAAGGATAGAAAACTGATAAACAATCATTGCAGCAGTCTCCCGACCAGGTGGAATTGACAATACATTTAATACTAACCAAACGCCAACTGTCTCTGCCAAAATAGCAAACAAGACTGCAGCTATCAGATTAACATTCAGAGAAGCTGAAAAAGTCTTCTTTAAACGTTCTAAATTTCCTAAAGGTATTTCGTAGGCAAGAAAACGAGAAGTCGCACCAGCCATAGCACCTCCGATAAAGGTAAAAATAGAAACTATACCACCAACAACCTGATAAGTACCGAGATCATCAACCCCCAGTACTTGAAGGATTACACGTGACGTATAAAGAGATACGACAAGATTAAATAGCATTCTTACATATGTAAGTAGTGTATTTTTTGCTATCGTTTTATTTGAAGAAATAACTTCAGACATATATGAGAATTTTTCTAATATCTAAATAATGCTATATTAAATATTACAATTATGAAATAAACAGTACTACAATGCTCTTCTGCACTTATATCTGAGCTTAAAACATATTTCATTATTTTGAAACAATAAGAAAGTAATATTGCAATACTACATAAACATACTTTGCATACCAACAACAAAAATATTTATTTATATGAAGCATTGACCATCTTGGAATATATTTCTTTAACCTATGTACCCACAAAAATCTTAAAGAATTAACACCAGACCATTGCAAAAACTTACTAATCCACTTTAAAAGCTTTATTCCTCTATATAAAAGATAAATAAAGATAGTCTTCCCAAAGTCCAAAATAATTCTAATATATAATTTATAGCATGCTTTATGGTTGTATTTTAGATTAAATTAGAAAAAACAAAAGATACGTAAAGTAACCGGTTTAGTTAAAAGAGAAAATATAATCTCCTCCCTGCAAACAACAAATAGTATGCAGGCTGACAACTATTACGGTTCCTCCACATAAGAACAAAACACAAAAACAAATAGACGTGGTACAGTAACTATCGTTAGTTAAAACTATCAAAACTGTGTTGGTCAATTCAGTAGATGGTTTCGCTCGCAGAATCTTTTTGTTAATAGTTCTAATATCCCTTTATTAATGGTACAAAATTAAATAAAAAAATTGAGAAAAGGAAAATATTAATAGAATAATTACCGAGCAATTTCTTAAAAAGGAAGAGAAAGAGGGATTATATCCTAAACGAAGAAAAAAAATAAGATTTCCATGGTTTGAAGAAAAATCACTATCTTTGCAACAAAATAATAAGACTATAATGAAAAGATTTATCCTGATTACCACTATCCTAATGGGCGTAATAACAAGCTGTCACGCCCAGATCTTCACGAAAAGCAAGGCTAATCACATTGGTCAGACTGTAAAAGAAGGATATGACGATGTCAAAAAAGCTATTGTACAGAACACCAAGCCTTCTGGTGAGCATACGATATGGGACATCTATGCTGCACCAAAAGTTGGTCTTAACCTGTCAGACTTACCAGGTATTGACGGAAAAATGAAATTAGGAGTTGTAGCTGGAGCGTATGTAGAAGTATTCGTGGCCAAGAATATTGGTATTGACGTTGAAATGGGATATAGTCGACAAGGATCATCTGGAGTTTACAATACCGCTTACACTACAGATGCGTTAGGGAATGTTACCACCTCAAGAGTTGGACCTTACGACTACCGATTGGATTATATCAATATAGACTACCTTGTCCGCTGGTACCCTTGGGCAGACCTCACATGGAGTTTTACCACAGGTTTACACATGGCACGATTGGTCAGTGCTCACAGTAAACTAAGACATGGGGAGGACCTTAATATCAAAGATGATATCCATAGTGGTGATGTAGCCATTCCTTTCGGTGTAAGTTACGAATGGAAGCAATGGCAGTTAGAGGCTCGTTACAATTTATCATTCAGAAAGTTAGCTACAAGTGATAAAGCAAAACTTATGATGGGTAACGCTCGTAACAGTATGGCTGAGATCACATTAGGATATAGAATAAAAGTCTTTTAAGGGATGAAAGTTTCTCGCTCTGCCCTCTTTGACTTTTAGAAACAAACGTACTTTTACCCTTTCACTTTTTTACACTATTACTTTCTTACTGGTGCTGTACTCTAGCACCAGTGGAGTTAGCGTGCAGCACCACCGGTGCTGGGCTGTCGCACAAAAGCAAAAGAGCACTAATTGTGACCCTTCAAAAAAGTATTAGAACCTAATACTATACCTCTCAAAAATACTATTTGGAAGTATGATATAAGTCTACTCAAGTTTCGGTCAACACAGTATCCTTAGCAGAAGATGGGAGCACATTTAAATTTCCTGTCATTCCTATCACAATTTTATGCATCACAATGCATTGGATAACAACACTTTATGCGAAATGTTAAAAATGACAGCAAATAAAAATAAAAAAGGATTAGGGGTTTTAAGGTAACTATAACCTTGGAAAACCAAAGCCATTATACCCGAAAGAACAAGCATCTATACCCATAATTATAAGCCTTTTGGTGCGAGAAGCAAAAACAACTAAAGAAGACTGAATACCAAATGAGGATCCAGTCTTAACTCATATCTAACTAAAAAATAGTGGATACTAATAAAAAGAGAATATAATGCTTTACTTTATATCAATAGCCTTAAACCTATAACTATCAATATCTTTAAAGCCATTTAAGAAAGCTCTTGCATCCATTCGCTTTTTCCCAGAAACCTGTAATTCAAGAAGTTCCAAAAGGTAGTCTGCCGTATTTACATAAAGATGGTTCTTACGTACGACCAGAGTTCCTACAGCATCCACAGCAGGCTGTTCAGTCTTAGCTGTCTTAAAAATCTTAATGACAATGGGCTTGGAGTTGCTACTCTCGTTGTACAATTCACTCCACGTACCAGGATAAGGACTTAACCCTCGCACAAAATCATAAACTCTCTTGGCTGACTGATTCCAGTTTATTACACAAGTCTCTTTGAATATCTTCGGAGCAGCATGAAGCACTTTATCCTCATACCCCTGTGGAACACTTATTTCTTCCAGTATGTGCGGGAAATCAACATTTTCCAAATCTTCCTCTGGTAGTTTAGAAGCAATGAGATCTATTGTCTGCCTTGCTATCTCAGCCCCTAAATGCATCAAACCATCATATACATATTCCACATCTGCAGTATCAGGTATAGCAAATGGCTTTTGCAGGATAATACGTCCAGTATCAATATCTTTATCCAGGAAGAAGGTAGTTACTCCCGTCTCTGTCTCCCCATTGATTACAGCCCAGTTAATAGGTGCAGCACCACGATACTGAGGAAGAAGAGCAGCATGTACATTGAATGTTCCTAAACGTGGCATAGCCCAGACAACCTCCGGTAACATACGAAAGGCAACTACAACCTGAAGGTCGGCATGATAAGCGCGAAGCTCTTCTATAAAATTCGCGTCCTTCATCTTTTCGGGTTGTAAAACAGGTAGATCATGTTCCAAAGCATATTGCTTGACTGCTGATGGCTGTAGTTTATCTTGATGACGTCCCACGGGTTTATCAGGTTGGGTAACAACAGCTACGACATTATATCCATTCTCTACCAGACTCTTCAGAGATTCCACAGCAAACTCTGGAGTTCCCATAAAAACAATACGTATGTTTTCTTTCTTCATGCTAAACAATTCATAACTAATAATAATGATTATCCCCTTTCATCATCTCTTCCTATGATACAGTTGCATAGGTTTCCGCCTTACTCTGCACTAAAATCTGCTACTAACTGTCTATACATACTGTATAAACGGGCACGGGAGATATAACCAACTAAATGATTATCCACATTAACAACTGGGAGATATTGCGCTCCTGTCCTGTCGAAAGTCTTCATTACATCCTCCATAGGATCATTCGCCCCTAATATCGCCGCTGGAGGTGTCATCAACTGACTGACATGAAAGCGATGATAAAGCTCTGTTCGGAAAATGATATAACGAAGTTTTGTGATATCAATTTCACCAAGCAGATCACCATTCTCATTAAGAACAGGCATATAGTCATTACGACTGGAACTGAGAGCATGCACAAGTTGTCCCATCTCCATGTCAGGACCGACTGATTTAAAATCACGATCTATGATCTTATCCATACTCATCAGTGTCAGAATAGACTTATCTGTATGATGAGTAAGGAGCTTCCCTTGCTTTGCTAGACGCACAGCATAGATACTATGATGCTCAAAGATATTGATGGTCAGATAAGAACTTATCGTAACAATAATAAGAGGAATAAAGAGTTGATAACCTCCTGTCAACTCTGCTATCAAGAATATACCCGTCAGTGGGCATGCATCACAGCAGCCATCACAGCAGCCATCCCATAAAGAGTGAAGTTTTTCTCTGGAATATAAACACCCAACTGTTCTATATTCCAAAGTCGGGCAAAGAAGAATCCTCCAAATCCTCCAATAAACAAAGATGGTGCAAAGGTTCCACCACAACCACCAGCACCATTTGTCGCACTGGTAGCAAATACCTTTGTCATCATGACAAGCCCTACATAGAGCACCAGATACTTAGTTTGTCCGGCAAACATAGACCCACTCATCACCTGCATCCAGTCGGTCAATGTCTTCCCTTCAATAAAAAGTCCTAAGCTATCATATCCTTCTCCATAGAGGGAAGGAAAAAGAAAAATGAGTGAAGACAACACCACTCCACCGGTAAGAAGCTTTAAATAAGGATATTTAGAGAGCTTTCCATAACCATTTTCACACCATGACATCAGTCGCATGAAGTACAAAGACAGGAAGCCACAAGCTATACCCAACAGAATTGTTGCCGGCACACGTTCGAGACTCCACAAATAGTCCATCTTGAAATCATACATTGCTGAACCACCCGTAAAGAAGTAAGAGAAACACGTTGCCGTAACAGATGACAAAAGAATTGGCAAGAGAGAAGCCATTGTCAGATCGACCATCAGAATCTCAAGAGTGAAAACAAGACCTGCTATTGGTGCTTTAAAGATACCCGACACCGCAGCTGTGGCACCACAACCAACAAGCAACATCAGTGTACGATTATCTAAATGGAATATCTTACCTAAGTTACTACCTATAGCAGAACCCGTCAAGACAATAGGAGCCTCAGCACCTACAGACCCACCAAAGCCAATCGTTATGGCAGAAGCAACGATTGAAGACCAAGTATTATGTCCTTTCAACCGTGACTGTTTTGTAGATATCGCATAAAGAACACGGGTAATGCCATGTGATATATTATCACGCACTACATATTTAACGAACAAACTTGTCAGCCAAATACCGATAACTGGATAAAGAAGATACAACCAGTTGATGGTAGCTACTTGGAAACCTGACGTGATAAGATCCTTTATCTCATGAATGATAAAGTGTAAAACATAAGCAGCCAGTGAGGCAAGGAAGCCTACCATAAATGCCAACACCAAAACAAGTTCCCGATCAGATACATGTCGTTGTCGCCATGCGTCCAACCGAGAAACAAAGCTCACATTTGTTGATCCAGTCATCTGCGTCGTTACTCCTACTTTCTGATAATCTTCACCTCACCATCAACGCCCAGCCTTATAATACTTGACGGGGTATGTGGCTTATGTTCCTGACGTCGTGACATACAAACATAGTCCACGCCATCAAGGATCTCCTGAGAAATATCACAGTAATTCTGTGCTGCTGGTTCGCCACTGATATTGGCAGAAGTACTCACAATAGCCTTCTGGAAACGATAACAAAGTTCATGAGAGAAAGGCTCCTTCGTAATACGCATACCGATAGAACCGTCTTCAGCTATCAGATTTGGAGCAAGATTTACAGCACCTTCAAGAATCAAAGTCGTCGGTTTCTCAACAGCATCTATTAACTGCCAAGCCACATCAGGGACATGACGTACATAACGCTGAAGACGATTATCAGAATCAACTAAACAAATAAGCGCCTTTGAGTCATCACGACGCTTTAGAGCATACACCTTTGCTACAGCATCAGGATTTGTTGCATCACAACCTATCCCCCACACCGTGTCAGTAGGATAAAGAATTATTCCTCCTTCTCTCATCACCTCAATTGCCTTCTTGATATCGTCTTCCTGTTTCATCTTTGTTTTTTAATAGAAATTCTATTTACGTTATTCTGAAACGCAAAGATAGAGTAAAAAAACGAGAATACAAAACAAAACAAACAAAAAGGGCTGCGGAAATCCGTCAGCCCTATATTCACTTTCTAATTATAAGTTTTAAGCTTTTTATGGGAGTATGCTCGCAAATACCATAAACATAAGCAAGCATCTCTGTCAAAGCCTTAAAAACTCTGCCTTTATAGTTCCCAACCTATAGCTGATGCACCAAGGACAGCAGCCGCAGCATCATCGAGCGAACTTACCAAGAACTTTGGCTTGTCCTTAAAGATCTCCAAGGCATTCTCCTTGTAAGAACGTATGATAGGTTCCATTAACAAATCACCAGCCTTTGTCAATCCACCAAAGAAGATAAATGCCTCTGGTGAAGAGAAAGCAGCGAAGTCAGCACAAGCTTTACCCAGCATTTCACCAGTAAATTCATATACACGCTTAGCTAACTTATCGCCACGTCCAGCTGCAATAGAAACATCCAAAGAAGTAATCTTCTCAGGCTTCATATCACGTAACAAAGAAGGTTCATCAGACTCTTTCAGGAACTCACGAGCAGAACGAGCCACACCTGTTGCAGAGCAATATGCCTCCAGACAACCAGTACGTCCGCAACCACAACTACGTCCATCTTTTCCACGAACCATTGTAACGTGACCTAACTCACCAGCAAAACCATCTGAGCCATAAACCATCTGGCCATTGATAACAATACCAGAACCGACACCTGTACCAAGGGTTATCATGATGAAATCCTTCATACCACGCGCCACACCATACTGCATTTCACCCACCGCTGCAGCATTTGCATCGTTGGTAAGACCTACAGGAATGTTCAGCTTCTTAGAGAACATATCTGCCAATGGTACAACCCCGTCGTGGCCCCAAGCCAAGTTAGGTGCAAACTCAATCGTACCACGATAGAAATTACCATTAGGAGCGCCGATACCCATAGCACGAATCTGACTAATACCGCCAACCTTTGCTACGATAGGCTTCAAAGCCTCCACACCAGCATCGACAAAATCGTCTACTGTTTTATAGTTTTGTGTCTTTATAGAGTTGGTGGCAAGAACCTGTCCACGCTGATCTACTATTCCAAAAACGGAATTGGTACCTCCTAAATCCAAACCAATCACAAATGGCTTTTCCAAACCTGTTACAACTGGCTTCAAATCTTCTACTACGTCCATGACTTTATAAGTTTTTAGTTTAACTTTTTGATTGGCAAAGTTATGAAAAAAGTGGAATACCACAAAGTTTTGTTTAACTAAATTTGTTTATCTCATATAATTTTTGCAATTTTGCACCCAAAATAACAGGTATGCAATTCCCTATACAAATAGATATACTGGATTTCATTTTTAAGGGTTTATTAATAGGTATAATATCTTCTGCCCCGATGGGCCCAGTGGGTATATTATGCATTCAACGTACCCTGAACAAAGGACGTTGGTATGGCTTTGTCACAGGTATTGGTGCCGCTATCAGCGACACTATCTACGCACTCATTGTGGGATTGGGTATGAGCTTTATAATGAAACCGTTACAGAACCCTACTTATCAGCTTATCCTGCAGATTTCTGGTAGTGTCCTTCTTCTTTTATTCGGCATCTATTGTTTTAAATCGAACCCTATGAAGAAGATGCATCAAAGCAGTAACACAAAAGGATCTATCTTCCATAACGGTCTGACAGCTTTCTTGGTCACGATCTCCAATCCTCTCATTATCTTTTTATTCATGGCAACCTTTGCACAATTTGCACTTGTACAGCCGGATCGTCCTTTTGAAATGATTGTTGGCTTTGCATGCATCCCAGCAGGAGCGTTGCTTTGGTGGTACGGTCTGACATGGTTAGTAGACAAAATCAGAGGTAAGTTTGATGTTAATGGTGTCCTTATAATAAATAAGGTAATAGGGTCTGTTGTAATATTGTTTTCCATTATTGTACTTTTAGGCACTATTTTCAATCTTTATCATTTGCCAACAGTAGATGGCTTAATGAAATAAAGAGTAAATAACAAGATTTAATTTATGTTTGTTGCAAAGGAGCTCAGAAAGAAGAGTATAGCTGAATATTTATTATATATGTGGCAGATTGAGGATACAATCCGCGCATACGACTGTTCACTAACCAGAATCCGCAAAGAATATATTGACCAGTTTCAATATACCGATGAACAGAAAGGGGAAGAAGAAGATTGGTTTGGAGATTTAGTCCGAATGATGAATCAAGAAGGATGTAGAGACGGCGGACATCTTCAGATTAATAAAGTCGTGATGCAAGATCTAACAGAGTTGCACGCAGAGTTGCTACAGTCTTCTAAGTTCCCATTCTACTCCGCTGAATATTATCGTGTTTTACCTTTCATTGTTGAGCTACGAGGAAAGGCTAAGCGGACAGCAGACAAGATGGCAAGAACCAATGATGAACGTCTGAAAGGTGTTGCTTCACAATTAGGAGAAAGTGAAATAGAAACTTGCTTTGATTTCTTATATGGTGTAATGATGCTCCGCCTACAGAAGAAAGAGATTACTCCTGAGACTGCAAGAGCATTAAAAGAAATCACCACCTTCATCGGAATGCTATCCGACTATTATATCAAAGACAAGACAGAAGGTTTGGACTTTGGTGATAATTAACAGAAACAAACTTAAAAGAAGAAAGAATGAACATTTTAGTAACAGGAGCAAACGGCCAACTTGGCAATGAGATGCAACTTGTTTCCAAAAACAGCAAAGACCATTATATCTTCACAGATGTTTGTGATGGATATACAAAATTAGATATCACGAATATAGAAGATATTCGCAACATGGTACAGAAAAATGATGTTAGATGTATCATCAACTGTGCAGCATGGACCAATGTCGACAAAGCAGAGACTGCTGGAAACATCGTTGAAACACTCAATGCTGTTGCTCCTGAGAATCTTGCAAAAGTAATGAAAGAGGTTGACGGACTACTCGTACATATCAGCACGGACTATGTTTTTGGAGGTGATCCATACAATACACCTTGCAAGGAAGATATGAAAGGTACACCAACAGGGGTTTATGGTTTAACAAAATTACACGGAGAAGAGAAAATTCAGGCAACAGGTGTCAACCACATTATACTCCGTACTGCTTGGCTTTACAGTGAATTCGGCCATAACTTTGTCAAGACAATGATGAACCTTACTGCTACCAAGCCCCAACTAAAGGTTGTATTTGACCAGTGTGGCACACCGACTTACGCAGGGGATCTTGCTGAAACCATCTTTACAATCATCGAAGAACGCCAGTATGAAGGCAAGACCGGCATTTATCATTTCTCCAACGAAGGTGTCTGCAGCTGGTATGATTTTACAATAAAGATTGCCGAGTTAGCAGGTAACACTACTTGTGACATTCAACCTTGTCACAGTAACGAGTTTCCTTCACCAGTAAAGCGCCCAGCATACTCTGTTCTTGACAAAACTAAGATAAAGGAGACCTTCGGGATAAAGATTCCTTATTGGGTAGATTCATTGAAAAAGTGCATGAAGAACCTACAGGAACAAGATTAATAACACACAAAATAAATGAACGAAATAGAACGCAGGCGAACGTTCGCCATTATATCTCACCCTGATGCTGGTAAGACAACACTGACAGAGAAGTTCCTCCTCTTCGGTGGACAGATACAGGTTGCGGGGGCAGTGAAAAGCAACAAAATACGCAAAACGGCGACATCAGACTGGATGGATATAGAGAAACAACGTGGAATCTCTGTGTCAACATCTGTGATGGAGTTCGATTATAAGGACTACAAGGTAAATATCCTCGATACTCCTGGTCACCAAGACTTTGCCGAAGACACTTACCGCACGCTGACAGCAGTTGACTCCGCTATTATTGTCGTCGATTCAGCCAAAGGTGTAGAGGCGCAGACACGCAAACTGATGGAAGTCTGCCGTATGCGCAATACTCCTGTAATCATCTTTATCAACAAGATGGACCGTGAAGGCCGTGATCCGTTTGATGTTCTGGATGAGTTGGAAGAAGAACTGAAAATCAAGGTACGCCCATTGTCTTGGCCTATTGGGCAAGGACAGAGATTCAAAGGTGTATACAACATTTACGAACAACAACTGAACCTTTTCACTCCAAACAAACAACGTGTTACTGAAAAGATGGAAGTTGACATCAACTCTAATGAGTTAGACGAACATGTTGGAGTTGACTTTGCTGAACATCTGCGCAATGATCTTGAACTTGTCAATGGAGTATATCCTGAATTTGATGTTGAAACCTATCGCCATGCAGAGGTTGCACCAGTATTCTTTGGTTCAGCACTGAACAATTTTGGAGTACAAGAACTGTTAAACTGTTTCGTTGAGATTGCTCCTAGTCCACGCCCAACCAAGGCTGAAGAAAGGATTGTTGACCCAACAGAACCAAAGTTCACCGGATTTATCTTCAAAATCACAGCTAATATTGACCCGAACCACCGCAGTTGTATTGCTTTCTGTAAGGTATGTTCAGGAAAATTCCAACGTAACCAGCCTTATCTTCACGTGCGTAATGACAAGACCATGCGTTTCTCCTCTCCTACTCAGTTTATGGCTCAACGCAAGAGTACCGTTGAAGAGGCTTACCCTGGGGACATCGTAGGTCTACCAGATAGCGGTGGAGTATTCAAGATCGGTGATACACTCACTGAAGGTGAGAAAATTCATTTCCGTGGTCTGCCAAGTTTCTCGCCAGAGCTTTTCAAGTATATTGAGAACGATGACCCAATGAAGTCTAAACAGTTCCTCAAGGGTATTGAGCAGTTAATGAACGAAGGTGTGGCACAGTCATTTGTCAATCAATTCAATAATCGCCGTATCGTTGGAACCGTTGGACAGCTTCAGTTTGAGGTTATACAGTATCGACTGGAGCATGAATACAATGCTAAATGTCGTTGGGAGCCAGTACACCTCTATAAAGCTTGCTGGATTGAAGCCGATGATGAGGCTGAATTAGAGAATTTCAAGAAGCGCAAATACCAGTACATGGCAAAAGATAACGAAGGACGTGACGTATTCCTTGCTGATTCAAGTTATGTTCTAAGTATGGCACAACAAGACTTTGAGCACATTCGTTTCCACTTTACAAGCGAATTTTAAACAGAAAATAATAGCAACTGGTGCTTCCACATCTCTCTGTATAGTTAAAACTCCAAGAGAATGAAGGCACCAGTTGCTATTTTCTTATCTTCCAACATCAGGTACTTAAGAACACAACAAACAAAATATTTTGGAGAAGAAGTCTAGCCTTACTCAACGAGTGTTTAATAAACCACGAAAAAACAATAAACCATTCCGCTAAAAGCTCTTAAGCTTTTTACAAACAGCTCGTAAACATATTCCCAAAGGATGAAATGTTTCTGATGACTTTAGGCAATTATCATTCTTTCTTTTCAATAGGGACACAACACCAACGAGAGACTTTCAGCATAATACCCAGGCCTGGACCTCTTTAAGGAGATAATACTTCTTACTCGAACGAACCAAACGGCCGGATAATCCTTTAAATGGACCAAACTTCACATAAACCTCTTCCCCAGCTTTCAGTTGCGCCTGCTCTATTGACAAGAACTTTCTCATGGTGACCTCAGGGTTACACATCAACCGAAATTCATACATCTGACGATGAGGGATAAGGCTATATTCCCGGGAATCTTTAGCCTTTCGAAGAACACTAATCTTATAATCGGCTTGCTGAACAACACGCCGGAAGGTTGTTTCTTCGTCCGACTGCTTAACAAATATAAGATTATTAACAACAGGTCGTAAGGTACGATGAGTCCTACCGTCATGCCCCTCTGCCCCAACATATTGCATAGGGATAAAGCACTCGAACCCCTGCTCTTCGAAATAACTCTTCACCTCACCTTGCCGGGTAGTGAAGAGACGGATAGCATACCAAGGGAATCCGTCATCAACAATCTCATCTGCGTATCGTGTAGCTTCAGCCATAGTGTTTGCAAAGTAATGAATTTTGTTTGAGAAGACTACATAATCTAACTGATAAGCCCTCTCCTCTCAATGTCTTTTATATACCTCAAAGCTTTAACCAGTTTAACAGAATCTTTTTTCCATCAGGAGTTAATATACTCTCTGGGTGGAATTGTATACCATATATATTATAAGTACGATGACGAAGAGCCATTATTAAGCCGTCTCGATTCTCAACTATTATCTCAAGACAGGAAGGGAAAGACTCCTTGGACACAACCCAACTGTGATATCTTCCCACAGGAAAAGAGTCTGGTAAACCTGTAAACAAGGGTGTCGGAACGAGTTGTATCCCTTCGGTAGCAATACCATGAAAAACATCAGAAAGGTTTTCCAACTGTCCACCAAACACTTCAGCAATAGCTTGATGTCCCAAGCAAACACCCAAGATCAGTTTCTTCCCCGCATAATAACGAATAACATCTAATAGTAAGCCTGCATCAGAAGGTAAGCCGGGACCTGGGCTTAAAATGATTTTGTCATACTCTTCTATCTCATCAAGTGTAAACTGGTCATTGTGAAGAACTGTGACTTCCGCTCCCAGTTCCTTCAGAAGATGCACCAAATTATAAGTGAATGAGTCATAGTTATCTATGAGGACACATTTATTCTTTAAAATCATTCTTATCCTTACCTATTAATGTAGTTTCTCTAAGAAACGCTTTAAAGACTCAACATCCTTTAAGCCTGACTCTGTATCAAAACCACAATCAATGCTAACACCAAGAAACTGTGGACAAGATAAAGACTTAATGCTTTCTGCTTCAGTTGTAATCGCATTGTCAGAAAGCAAAAAGGGTACATCCTCCTTATATTCACTGAATAAAGATTTATCAAACAGGGTCTCCAGCTTGAAAAGAAAGTAATCAGTATGTTCCACATACTCCTTACATATCTTCAAATCATCTTGGGAAGAAACTGTGAAGGACTTCATAATCTTTATTCCTGCATGGATATCGGGATCTAAAGTTTTTCGAAGATTATCTATCATTACAGGACTCTCTTCACCATCCAACTGTACGATATCTAAATGGAAATTAACTACACGTGTCACGATATTCTGAGGCATATCATCTGCAAAGATACCACATAACAACGGCTTTTGATGCGATATTTGTGAAGTGTTATCCTTTGTATATACATTATCAAGACTACCATAATCAGGAATAATCCCTGCATTAGAGGAGATCTGACGCACATATTGCGGACTACCTGGACAGAAATTTAATCCAATCCAATCAACTCCTAACTGTGAAACCTTCTGGATATTCACAGCATCACGCATACCACAAACCTTTATTATCATAACTTTATCATCTATCAGATTACTTTCATGATGCAAAGATACTGAAAAAATAATATTCTAAGAAAATATAATAATATATGTTACCAATACGTTAAAAGACATATAAACCCTCAAATTAACATTAACATGGAGCTTATGGTCAAATTATTTACTTCAGAAGAATTGAAGCCGTCTGAGAAAACTCTAAATATCATTCGGCAGATAGCTTATACTTACCGTGCTATAAAAATAAACGGGAAGGTAGAATCGTTTTGCTTAAATTAAAATATGAAAACAATAATATCCCCTTCCCTACTCTCTGCAAACTTCCTACACCTAGACAAAGAGATTGAAATGATTAATGAAAGTGAAGCAGACTGGCTTCATATGGATGTTATGGACGGTGTCTTCGTACCGAACATTTCATTTGGATTCCCTATCCTAAACGCTGTAGGAAAAGTATGCAAAAAACCTATGGATGTACACTTCATGATTGTGCACCCAGAGAATTATATCCAACAGACAGCTGATTCTGGTGCAGCAATCATGAATGTACACTACGAAGCATGTATTCATCTTCATCGTACATTACAAGCTATTCGCAGTGCAGGGATGAAAGCTGGAGTAACCCTAAACCCATCAACCCCGGTTAATGTGCTTGAAGATATAATAGGCGACATTGATATCGTACAATTAATGAGCGTTAATCCTGGATTTGGAGGACAGAAGTTTATTGAAAGTACAATTAAAAAGGTTGAACGGCTACGGCAGCTGATCAATAGAGAAAATAGTAAAGCACTCATCGAAGTTGATGGAGGTGTACAGGCAGATACAGCTCCAAGACTTGTCAAAGCAGGAGTAAATATTCTGGTAAGTGGTAGTTATGTTTTCAAAGCAGCTGACCCTAAAGCAACGATACACTCACTAAAAGAGTTAGAGACATTGTAGAAGATATCTTAAAGAAACTACACACTAAAGAGGCAAGGCAACTTTCTTTAAAGTTGCCTTGCCTCTTTACCTACTATAACTATAACAAACTTTAACAAAAAAGGTCTAAACTCAAAATCCAAGCATATAAATGCCTGCTAAACTATCAGAGACAATATTAATTTAATCATCGGTAAAGCTACTAAAAGAGCATGTCATTATATTATAAAAAAATACACGAAATGTTTGGTTAATCACTTGAAAAATAGTAACTTTGCACCCGTTTAGCAAAATTAGACAATTAAAATAGTTGAATGAAGAATGACAAAATGAAAATGAAGTACCGCGTGAATGAGCAAATTCGCGTTCGGGAAGTTCGAGTGGTAAGTGACAATGGAGCAGAGGTGATGCCTACACGTAAGGCATTGGACTTAGCCCATCAAGAAGGAGTTGATCTTGTGGAGATTTCTCCGAATGCACAACCACCAGTTTGTCGTATCATCGACTATTCTAAATTCCTCTACCAGCAAAAGAAGCATCAAAAGGAGATGAAACAGAAGCAGGTGAAGCAAGAAGTGAAGGAGATTCGCTTTGGGCCTCAGACTGATGAACACGACTACAATTTCAAGCTCAAACATGCTCAGGAATTCCTTAATGCTGGCAATAAGGTTCGTGCATACGTATTCTTCCGCGGTCGTTCTATCCTCTTCAAAGAACAGGGAGAAGTATTATTACTTCGTTTTGCCAACGACCTCGAAGAGCTTGCTAAGGTTGAACAACTACCAAAGCTTGAAGGGAAAAAGATGTTCCTCTATCTTGCACCAAAGAAGGCTGGCGTTGCAAAGAAAAGTCAGCAGAAGCGTGATCGAGAGGAGGCTGAGGCTGGCGCAAAAGTAGCCGCTGATGCTGCAGCAGAAGAAACAAAGTCTGACGGTGGCTTGTTTGCTAATGCTAAGAATGGTGCTGATGCATTAAAGAAGTTGAATATTGACTAACGTCCATTGATTGTCTGAAAGGACACAATATGGGCAACCTGTGCGTAACGTCCTGGTATATACGTTGCCACAGATGAATATAAATAACAATTTTAAATTTTACAAAAATGCCAAAACAGAAGACAAATTCCGGCGCAAAGAAGAGATTCACGTTCACCGGTACTGGTAAGATCAAACGTCATCACGCTTACCACAGTCACATTCTGACTAAGAAGACAAAGAAACAGAAGAGAAATCTTGTTCACCAGACGCTCGTGGATGGTACAAACTTGAAGCAGGTACGCGACTTGCTCAATCTCCGTTAATTCATTAGTCAAACAAATTAAAAGGAAAGAAAAACTATGCCAAGATCAGTCAATCATGTTGCTTCAAAAGCAAAGAGAACAAGAATTCTGAAGCAGACTAAGGGTTACTATGGTGCCCGTAAAAATGTTTGGACGGTAGCAAAGAATACCTACGAGAAGGGTTTGACTTATGCTTATCGTGACCGCCGTAACAAGAAGCGTAACTTCCGCGCATTGTGGATTCAGCGTATCAACGCTGCTGCTCGTCTTTATGATATGAGCTACAGCCAATTGATGGGTGCGTTGCACAAAGCTGGTATCGAGATCAACCGTAAGGTGCTCGCTGACCTCGCTGTTAACAATCAGGAAGCTTTCAAGGCTATTGTTGACAAGGTAAAGTAAATTAATGACGCTCACGTACGTGGGCACTCGTTATAACGGAATGGAAGCTGTCGCCTGAAAGGGTGGCAGCTTTTTTTAGCAGCCACCTTTACCTCACTCTACTACTCTACAATAGAGAATAAGTGGCGAAACATTTTTAGGAATGAATGAAAGCCCCCCTATCCCATAGGGATATCTCACGGTGCCCCCAAGTGGAGAGAGTGTGAGGTGAAGCCAATTATTGATGACTTTCTTGTCTTTTTATCTTTTGTATTACCAGAATAATCCATTAAATTTGCAGGAGTATATGCAAAAAGGTAAGTAATGATACCAACTTGTAGAATTAAAATTAATTGTGTAAGCATGAATAATAAAAGGCTGTTCAGGTGCATTTTGCCAATTCTACTGTTCTTTGTGGGAATAGGGCAAGCTGTACATGCACAATATGCACCGATAAATGACACCACAAAGTGTCTGAGGGTGTGCGATTCTTTGCTATCAGATAATTTTGGGAAAAAGGTTGATAAGCAGATTAAAGCTTCTTATTATGCTGATACTATAAGCCTTATTGATAAATACTTTCGCAAGGGAATGTCGAGAAAAGTCATACTGAGTATTCCTAAAGGTAAACGACCAGCACCCGAAACCTATTTGAGACGAAGATATATAAGGCGGCATCTGAAGAATTTTAAGGCAGGCGCATCATGTATTGTTTCAAAAGAATTGTTAGAACGGCATCATGGCGACTCCATCGGAAAGGCTGATAATAGTCAGTTTATCATGATGAAATCGGAGATGGATAGCGTATTGATGAGAAGTCATGGCGACTTGTCGCGTATCGAACATGAATTGGGAATCCCTGCGGGTGCGTGGAAACATCGGGTATTAGTAAGGATTGACATCCCCAAGCCAAAGAAACTCAGGTTGAGGATGCCGTCGGGTAACGAAATCGGAGCGAATGCGCTATGGCTTCCAGGTGGACTTCTACCTACGGGATATAAAGAGGCGGTGATAGATAGGATTCCAAAAGGAAAATATAAGGCTACGCAGATCGAGATTACCCAATGATAATATAGAAAGAAGCTTAAAATAATAGGTTCTCACTCATATTCTTCTGACTTAAATAATAAATAATGAAGACTAATATAATAAGAAAACATAAACCTATGATACCATCAAGGACACGATTGGAAAAGTATTCGGGATTACGAGGGTAAATGTCAACATCTATTAGCTTTAATTCGCCAGTTTCAATCATATCTTGTATTATCTCTTTCTTACTTCTACCCTCTTTGAGAAACATTTCGAGTATTTGTTGTTGGTCCTCATTCAGTTCTATATCGTATGCTTGATTACGTTGAGTTTGCCTCTGTTTCCATTTCTTGAATTGTTCCTTATATGGTTCTTTGGAGCAATCAAATACTGGTGATTCAGTTATCAGGGAATGATAACTATAATTATCTCTGATAATAAAGCGATGATAGACGAAGCGAAGTGCAGCACCTATATGAACCAATGTTAAGCCTATAAAGCCTCTGATAATGTCATGCATAGCTAATATACTCACCTTTAGCCCCTTACAAAGGGAGAAGGGCTTGATAGATATGTTTTGTGTAGTTTTTGATGTATCTTAGGGTATTGGTTGGAATAATGGTAAGTTACATATGTGAAATAAAAGCTTAGTAAATTAGAGCTATTCGCCAAAAAGTTTTTATTGCTAAAATGGTTATAAGAAGGCAAAAGATGCCCGCAATTATATAGGGTACTTTGCGTTGTTCCCAATAGTAGGTATTATTATTAACGAGTGTAATGGATCTTGATTTCATTTTTGTTGTGAAATTTTGATAGTTTAGATTATCTTCTTTGTCACCATTTTGTAGGTTAAAGATGAAGTAGTTCCCATCAGCCTCTTTTCCTATGACAGAGTCTCCAACCACTTGTATATGTGTAATCTCATCAATGAGGTTTTCTTTCAACGGATCGTTTCTACTATTGATGTTAGCATACTCGGGTGTATCAACGGAGGTAAGTTCATAACCATTCTTTAGTGGGATAGACCAGCTATCACCGATACCAATGTCAGAACCAAGAATGATAGCAATGATAATCATACACACAAAACTACTTACAGCGTATATCCCAATAAATACTCCTGGTGTGAGGAATGATAGAACCATCTTTCTCTTCCTTTGCCTTTTGCAAAGGAAGTAAGAGAAAGGTAACGTTATCAGTCCTAATATAAGGGATAGAACTACAAAAACGATTGCCCAGAAAATAAGAACAAAAAGCATTCCCATAGGTTTTATTGATTATTTTAAAGGGAGAAGAGAGTATTCTCCTCCAATACCCTCCTCCAACTCCTCCCAAAGGAGGAGGGCTTGAATAGGGTTATTCGTTATATTATTTATGTTTTGCCAAGTTCAGCTTGCACAGCGTAAGTGCTTCTTCAGCTCGCCCATCCATCATATAGGCAGGGAAGGAGTAAAGGGCGTTGATAGTCTTGAGGTTATACTCCATAGTCTTGCGTTTTATCCATGAAGATTCGTTTGCGATAACCTTTTCAGGGTCTTTCATCTGAATGGTTATCAACCTGTTGCCTTTAAAACGTATTAGGGAGAAGTCGGTTATCTCGTTCCATAATATTTCCTCAGCTCCGCAGATAGAGATACCTCTATCGGTAAATTCTATATCTTTCTTATGGTTTATGAGAAGTTTTACCTTTTTATAAGCCATAAACAAACCGCCACCACCAAAGAAGATGATGGAGAGGATGCCAGCAACTCTTATTGTCCATAGTGGATAACTTGTGGTGGGGTCTTCTACGGTAAGGAGCCATACGCCCAAGACGGTAAACGCGATACAACCTAAGTAGGCAAGGATTTTCTTTGTCTGATTCATATATTTTATTGTTTGATATTCTTCATACTCAACCCGATACGTTTGCGGTGCATATCGACTTCGACGACACGAACACGGACGTACTGATGGAGACGGATGACTTGTGTGGGGTCGGTGACGAAGCGGTCGGAGAGCTGAGAGATGTGGACGAGTCCGTCTTGATGAACACCGATGTCGACGAAGGCTCCGAAGTTCGTGATGTTCGTCACGATACCAGAGAGTTCCATTCCTACGATGAGGTCGTTGAGGGTATGGACATTCTTGTCGAATTCAAAGACTTCAACCTCCCCACGTGGGTCACGCCCTGGTTTCTCAAGTTCGGTGAGGATGTCGTGGAGGGTAGGAGCCCCACCCGACCCCTCCGAAGGGAGGGGAGACAAGCTTGCGGATACTTCGCTGAGGTGTTGGGAAAGATTTAAAGCGCTCTTATCCTCTCGTGTGCGCATAGGTACTCCCCTCTCTTCGGAGGGGTTGGGGGAGGCTTCTCTCCCCCTCTCTGAAGGAGAGGGGGTAAGGGGGGTGAGGCTGACTGGGGGGTGAGGCTGGTTGTTTTGGGTGAGGTACCTTTTGAAATCAATTTCTGCCAAGAGTTTTTTATTGCCAATGAGATCCTTTATCGTACATTTCAAATCCTTCACCATCTGCTCAACGATGTGATAGCTCTCAGGATGAACGGCAGAGTTATCGAGTGGGTTCTTGGCATCGGGAATGCGGAGGAAGCCTGCGCACTGCTGGTAGGCAGTAGCACCCAGACGCTTCACCTTCTTGAGCTGGGCACGTGAGGTGAAGGCACCATGCTCACGTCGGTAATCAATAATGTTCTGGGCGAGGGCAGGCCCAAGTCCACTGACATATGTGAGCAGATGGCGGGATGCCGTATTGAGGTTGACTCCCACCTGATTGACACAGCTCATCACCGTCTGGTCGAGTGAATGCTTAAGCTTTGACTGGTCAACATCATGCTGGTATTGCCCGACACCGATACTCTTCGGATCAATCTTCACGAGTTCAGCGAGTGGGTCCATCAATCGTCTGCCAATGGATACAGCTCCACGTGTAGTTACATCTTCATCGGGAAACTCCTCACGTGCCACTGGAGAGGCGGAATAGATGGAGGCTCCATCCTCACTTACCACATATTTTAAGATGTTTCCAAAGTTATTTGCCGAGTTTTGGAGAATATTACTAATGAAAGTTTCAGACTCTCTGCTTGCCGTACCATTACCAATAGCTATAGCTTCAATCTTATAGGCGTTTATCATCCGTTGTAGGGCTTCTGTAGCTTGCCTAACTTGATTACGTGGTGGATGAGGATAGATAACCTCATGGTGCAGAAGATTACCTTGTGCGTCAAGGCAAGCTATCTTACATCCGTTGGCGAAACCGGGATCGAGAGCGAGAACACGTTTCTGGCCAAGTGGTGCAGAGAGGAGAAGCTGACGAAGATTTTCGGTAAAGACCTTGATAGCTTCATCATCGGCACGCTCCTTACTCAAAGTGGCAAACTCTTTCTCAATGCTAGGATTGATAAGACGTTTGAAGGAGTCTTCAACAGCTTGGTTGACGAGAGTTTGACAGACTCCGTGTCCACGTACAAACTGACGAGTGAGGCGTGTGACACACTCCCCACTGTCAATTGAGATGCTCACACGCAGGATACCCTGTGCCTCACCACGACGCATAGCGAGTAGTCTGTGGCTATTGCATCTCCGGAGAGGTTCAGAGAAATCAAAGTAATCAGAGAACTTCTGTGCCTCATCGGTATCCCTCATCTTCTTGATGACCTTCGACGTGATGATAGCCCCACGCTGATAAGCTGTACGGACAGTATTGCGTGCTTGCTGGTTCTCGGAAACAATCTCGGCAATGATATCCAAAGCCCCCTCCGACTCCCCGAAGGGGGAGAGACAAATTCGCAAATACTTTGCTGAAGTGTTGGGGAAGATTTAAAGTGCCCTTATCCTCTCGTGTGCGCATAGGCACTCCTCCCCCTTCGGGGAGCTCGGGTGGCGCTTCTCCCCTCCTTTCGGAGGGGTTGGGGGAGGCTTCTCTCATTATCGCCAACGCCAACGGCTCTAATCCCTGCTCACGTGCAATCTGTGCTCGTGTGCGTCGCTTAGGTTTATAAGGAAGGTAGATATCCTCTAGTTCTGTGGAATCCATACAAGACCAGATCTTCGCTTCTAACTCCGCTGTGAGTTTCTCTTGCTCTCGGATGGTCTTGAGGATGGTTTCCTTGCGCTTACCGAGTTCTTTCAGACGGTTGTAAAGGTCGCTAATATTGGTAATCTGAACTTCGTCAAGATTCCCCGTTCGCTCTTTTCGATAACGTGATATGAAAGGAATCGTACAGCCCTCGTTTAGTAAGGTGAGAACTGCCGATACACTTTGGAGGGGAAGGGAAAGCGAGTGGGAGATGAAGGAAGCGTTAGCCCCTCCGGCTCCCCCGAAAGGGGGAGAGTCCTATTTGCTGAGGGTTCGCTATTGTTCTTATACTCGTTTTCTTTGCTGTATGGTGTTTGTTTGTTCATTTTCAGATACTGGTTTATTTCTATTCCTTAGGAAGTCTATCTACTTTCCTTCGGGCTGTGACCGTTGGTTTAGAAGGCGATTAGAAGTTTTTGTCTTAATCACTATGGTTGGATGTTTTTCCAGTCGTGGATCGTTTATATAAGTAAGGATGTAGGCAGTGAGGATGTCGGTGGGTTTGATACCCCTTGGCAAAGCCTCCGTTATACGTTGGGGTGAGAGTTTGTAATCAATGATAGTCAGCTTCTTTCGTGGTTTCCTTAGTTTTCCGTTTATTACCCATTGTAGTTCTGCAAGGGAGTTAGTTCGTATGAAGATAATATCTTTGGGTGTCTTACAAAATATGATATACTTACCTTGTTCTATCTGCTCTTCAGCCGAGAATATCTGTATAGACTCAATGGCTTGAGATGGAATAAAGCCCAGTCTTTTTGCCACAATCTGTTTAGCCGAATCCGTGCGCATCTCGTCGATGGTGACGTGCAGGAGGGAATCAGGAATGGGTGTACCGTCAATAACACACAAGGTCTGGGAATGAGCAGTTAGAGTTGATAATAATACCAGACTCAGCCAAAAAAGTACTCTTTTTAGATTTATTCTCGTCATAATCCTTTCAGTTCTTCTAAAAAGAAACACCTCCCCCACCCTTCTCTTTAGGGAGAATGTGGGAGAGGGATTTCTTTACATACCTCTAGCCTTCAATAAAGCCTTTGTATCAGGAGCCTTAAGACCGGTAAAGTCTGAGAAGATCTCCATAAGGTCGCGGGTATTTCCACGTGAGAGAATCTTTTGGCGGAAGTCATCACCCACTTTACGTGTCAGTGCACCATGAGTTTCAAAATAGTCAGCAATATTCACAGCAAGTACTTCACTCCAAAGATAACTATAATATCCAGCAGCATATCCACCACCCCAGATATGATTGAAGTAAGAGGTTGAATAACGAGGAGGAATCTGTGAATCGAGGAGTCCTATCTCTGATAAAACCTTCTTTTCAAAAGCAGAAGCTTGTTCAGCAGTTGGGACTTCTGAAGATGAAAGGCAATGCCAAGCCATATCAAGGCATGTTGCAGCAAGGTTCTCACCCAATGCATAAGCTGAAAGGAAGTTCAATGATCCGAGCATCTTCTCCCTCAAGGCATCAGGCATTGGTTCATTGGTTTTATAATGGCGTGCATAGTGATTGAATACTTCCGGAATGCTGGCAAACGACTCATTGAACTGTGATGGCATCTCAACAAAATCACGAGATACTGCCGTACCGCTCAACGTATTATACTTACAATGAGAGAGCATACCATGCAGAGCGTGTCCGAACTCATGGAACATTGTTTGTGTTTCGTCCCATGTCAGAAGCGTAGGTTGACCCTCTGGAGCTTTTGCGAAGTTACAGACATTGTATATTAATGGCTTTTGATTTCTGTCCAAACTCTGCTTGAGGAAGGCACTCATCCAAGCACCACCGCGCTTTGTCGGGCGACGGAAGTAATCACAATAGAAGAGGGCTAACTGCTTTCCATCGGCATCGAGCACGTCAAACACCTTCATATCCTTGTTATAGGTTGGGATATCCTTGCGCTCGCGGAAGTTCAATCCATAGACACGATGGGCAGCATAGAAGATACCGTTCACAAGAACAGAGTCAAGATTGAAGTAAGGTTTCACTTCATCGTCCGAGAAGCTATACTGATCCTTCTTCATCTTTGCCGAATAATAGAAGCGATCGTAAGGCTGAAGATGGAAGTCATTGCCTTCTGTCTTCCGTGCATATTCTTCGATTGACTTTGTTTGTGCTTCAGCCTTGGGTTTATAAGCAGCAATAAGCTGGCGAAGGAAGGCATAAACATTATCTGTGTTCTTTGCCATTGTATTCTCAAGAGAGTAAGAAGCGTAGTTCTTTTTACCCATCAGCTGCGCCTTCTCTGCGCGCAATCGGGCTATCTTCACAATGATTGGGAAGGTATTGTATGCGCCAGTGCCATCCGTACGATGGATTGAAGCATTATAAACACGCTCACGCAACTGTCGGTTGTCAAGACTTGCAAGGATAGGCTGCTGAGTTGTATTGGTAATTACGATACAATAAGGCGCTTTACCACCGCGGCTCTCGGCGTCTTTCTTGCATTGTGCAATACCTGCCTCGCTCAGTCCAGATAGTTCTTTTACGTCATTGACCCATACAGTAGCCTCGTTTCCTGCCTTAGGAAGCATATCACCGAACTCCTGTTGAAGCTTAGCCAGCTCCTTATTGATCTCCTGCATGCGAGCCATCTTCTCTTTTGGAAGCAATGCACCGGCATGAGTGAAGCTCTTGTAAACCACTTCCAACAGTTTTTTATCTTCGCCCGTGAGTTTTGTATACTCATGATCGTAGACGTATTTCACACGCTGGAAGAACTTCTGATTGAATTTTATCTCATTCTCAAAGTCGGTCATCAGCGGAACAATCTCCCCTTGAGCCTTCTCTATCGCTGGCGTCTTATCAGCAGATACCAGTGCATAATAGATATTTGATACACGTTCCAGGTTCTTCCCACTCCGCTCGTAAGCAAGAATCGTATTGACGAAGGTAGGCTTCTGCTTATTATCTGTAATCTTCTTTATCTCTGCCCTCTGTTCGGCTATAGCAGCACGAATAGCAGGAAGGTAATCATTCTCCTTGATTCGACTGAAATCAGGAGCATTAAAAGGTAATGTACTCTGTTTCATAAGCGAGTTACTAACAATCTGTGCAGTCCGTCCCTTCGACGTCTGCGCCTGTACTGTAAGTGCAGTGCAGGCAATACTTGCAGCGATCACTGCATTTCTAAGGTTCTGTTTCATTTAAATTGGTGTTAGGTGTTAATATCCGCAAAGATACGATTTATAATGATTGCTTACAAGAAAATAGCAGAAAAGAAAGGATATACAGGCGGAACAAAGACCTTTCCATTGCTTTTCCTATTCCTTCTTAAGAATAAACACCAGCCTATTCCATGTAAAGGAATATTGTTATTTTTGATACCCATTTCTGCGTTCCTATCATAGATGCAGACAATCAGCTTCAAATACGGGAAATACAAGCAACTTTTCTCCACTTTTCATAACTCATTAATACACAGCATGTTATCAAAAAGAACTATCATTTCAGACAAAAAGTACTATCGTTTTAGGCAAAAAGTACTATCGTTTTGTCCAAAAAGTACTATCGTTTTGCCCAAAAAGTACTATCGTTTTCAGTAAAAAGTACTATCGTTTCAACTGAAAAGTACCATCGTTTTGACTGAAAAGTATATACTTTTTTCCCAAAAGGTATATACTTTTTCCCCAGAAGCTCATATCTAACCGATTTTAAAGTATAAAGAACACCAGGAAAAAGCTATAATGAGAAAACAAAATGTAAATAACTTTCAGGCGAAATCCTCAAACTTTACATCACAAAAAAGGAGGATATGCCGTCTTGAGCATATCCTCCTTACTTATTCCAAACCCTCCTTTGTTAACCGCAGAAGGGAAAACTATCAACTTTTAATTAATCCAATGTCTTCAGCTGTTCAGCAACTTCATCGTTAATGCGCTTAGCAAACTCCTCCATCGTCATGGTAGCCTGCTCGCCACCACCCTGCTGGCGCATAGAAACAAGACCTTCAGCAGCCTCTTTCTCACCAACAATCACCATGTAAGGAACACGCTTCAGCTCATTATCACGAATCTTACGACCAATCTTCTCATTACGATCATCCATGATTGAACGGACTTCATGCGCATCGAAGTAAGCCTTTACCTTGCGAGCATAATCATTATACTTCTCAGAAATTGGAAGGATTGCCACCTGATCAGGCGTCAACCAGAGTGGGAAGTGACCCGCTGTGTGCTCAATGAGTACAGCTGTGAAGCGTTCGAGAGAGCCAAATGGCGCACGGTGAATCATCACAGGCGTCTTCTTCGTATTATCCTCAGCCGTATATTCAAGCTTGAAACGGTTCGGAAGGTTATAATCAACCTGGATAGTTCCCAGCTGCCAACGACGACCAATAGCATCCTTTACCATGAAATCGAGCTTAGGACCATAGAAAGCAGCCTCACCAAGTTCTACACGAGCCTTGAGACCTTTCTCCTCACAGGCAGCCTTAATAGCAGCTTCACTCTCCTCCCAAACCTCATCAGAGCCAATATACTTCTCCTTATCATTAGGATCACGCAGTGAAATCTGTGCTTCGTAATTATCAAAACCAAAGGTCTTGAACACCTTAAGAATAATGTCGATATTGTTTTCGAACTCTCCCTTCACCTGATCTGGGCGAACAAAGATATGCGCATCATCCTGTGTAAACGTACGAACACGTGTCAATCCATGCAACTCACCACTCTTCTCATAGCGGAAGACCGTACCAAACTCAGCAATACGCAAAGGCAGATCTTTGTAAGAACGTGGCTTATAAGCATAAACCTCACAGTGATGAGGACAGTTCATTGGCTTAAGCATATACTCTTCATCCTCCTCAGGAGTGTGAATTGGCTGGAAAGAATCCTTACCATAGTGAGCATAGTGACCAGAAGTTACGTAAAGGTTCTTACCGCCGATACCTGGAGTGATAACCTCCTGATAGTTGTAAGGGCGGAGAAGACGACGTAATAACTCCTGCAAACGCAGACGAAGCTGTGTACCCTTTGGCAACCAAATAGGCAGGCCCTTACCTACACGATCAGAGAACATGAAGAGTTCCATCTCCTTTCCAATCTTGCGGTGGTCGCGCTTCTTAGCCTCTTCAAGCATAACGAGATACTCATCAAGCATCTTTTTCTTTGGGAAAGAGATACCATAGATACGTGTCATCTGCTCACGCTTAGCATCTCCACGCCAGAAAGCACCAGCAACACTCGTAATCTTGATAGCCTTAATAGCACCGGTTGACATCAAGTGTGGACCACGACAGAGGTCGGTAAAACTACCTTGGCTATATGTTGAGATAGTACCATCCTCAAGATCCTGCACAATGTGCTCAACCTTATATTCCTGTCCGTCTGCAGTAAACTCCTTAACAGCATCAGCTTTAGAAACATCACGACGAACAACTTGCTCATTCTTCTTAGCGAGCTCACGCATTTTCTCCTCAATCTTTGGGAAATCATTCTCAGAGATTGCCTGACAGTTTGGCAGCATTACATCATAGAAGAAGCCATTTTCAATAGCCGGACCGAAGCCAAACTGTATACCAGGATAAAGTTCCTGCAACGCCTCAGCAAGGAGGTGGGCAGAAGTATGCCAGAAGGTATGCTTACCTTCCTCATCGTCAAACTTATAAAGAGCTATCGTTGCATCCTCATTGATAGGACGATTGAGCTCTACTGTTTCGCCATTTACACCGCAAGATACAACGTCACGGGCGAGAGCCGGCGAAATGCTCTCGGCGATTTGATAACCAGTTACGCCCTGTTCGTACTCACGTACAGATCCGTCTGGGAAAGTGATTTTAACCATACTACAAATTAGTTTTATAAATCAAAGTTGCAGCAAAGGTACTACTTAATTATGAAAATGAGGAAGAAAAGGCATTTTTTTAGAGAGATACTCCTAAGGATGATATGTCTGTGTGTAACCCTTTATGATGCCTTGTATTCTCCTTCTAAAAATTAAAACATACCTCCCTAAGAAATAAGCTCCATAAGCTCCTGTCGTGTTGCACATCAGCACATCAGGAGTTAGGTATCAACTCAACTGGTGTTGATGGTTAACACAAACACAAAAGGAGAAGCGGAAGTTATAAAGAATAAGGATAGTAAGTGTAAAAGGATAAACACTTACTGTAGAAACGTAATTACTTAGACAAATCAGTAAGCATACGATTCCTCATCAAAGTAGGCTTATTACGATTATCATCTTGTAGACTTGGGAGCTTATAGAACTGTGGATTCTTCGTATTACTTGCCTGTTGTCTTGGTTTCCGACCAGCAATAACATCTGAACGAAGTTGCAGTGCAGCATCAAAGGATGGCCAACGTTTCAGAATATAATCTAACTGAGAAAGTGAAGTGTTCTTATCACCGACCTGATATAAACAATAAGCACGGTTAAACCAATAATCACGATTATCAGTATTAATATCTATTGCATGTGTATAGGCTACAACAGCACTGTCATATCGCTCCAAACGGATATTAGTCATCCCATAGAGTTCATAGATATCAGCAATATAAGGCTGTAAAACTAAAGCTTGCCGACAATCATTAGCTGCTCCTTTATAATCCTCAAGATGATACTTTGACAATGCCATGAGATACCAAGCTTCATAAAGATTCGGTTTTAAAGCCACCACACGCGAAAAAATTTGCATGGAAGTAACGTAGTATCCTTCATCAAGCGTCCGCCTGCCCTCTCCCATCATCTTTTTGATATTATATTGGGCTGCCGACGGTAATGTCAACAAACATAGTAAGAATACTACGATACCACGCAACATTGTATTACTTACGTGGAGCCTTCACACGATAATTACAATGAATACGTCCCTGCAATAGTGCCTTCAGCTTTCCATTAATCATCTGTTTACGGAATGCAGAGAGGTGATCAATGAACATACGACCTTCAAGATGATCAAACTCATGCTGAATAACACGAGCTAAATAACCATCAATCCACTCATCATGTTCTACCAGATTCTCATCCAGATATTTCACATGGATACGCTTAGCACGAGTTACTCCCTCATGAATACCAGGTAAAGACAAACAACCTTCTTCTAATGTCTCTGTCTCAGAATCATCAAATTCCAAGATATGACCATTAATAAACGCATGACGAAAGCCCTTATATTCTGGGAAAGAATCTGAAAGCACATCTAAATCAATCACAACCACACGTATAGATTTACCTATCTGCGGTGCAGCTAACCCAACACCGTCACTTGCAGTATTGGTTTCAAACATATTTTGTATCAGCTCTTGAAGTCCTGGATAATCAGTAGGAATATCCTCTGCAACTTTACGTAGCACAGGCTGACCATATGTATAAACGGGTAATACCATATTTTCTCTTTAAATTTTATCTGAGTACTCCAAAAGGTTTTCAAAAGAATTCAAGTACTCATTAAGCCGACCTATAATCCTTTTGACTTCATGTAATCCTGAAGAATTATAGTCGCAGAGATCTCATCAACAAGACCTTTATCTTCACGACGAGTCTTTTTCTTCACCCCACCTGTAATCATAGCTTGGTGGGCTATAACAGATGTAAAACGCTCATCATAATAATCTATCGGCAATTCTGGATGAATCTTACGCCAACGGTTGACAAACTGTTCTACACGAGCAAGGTTCTCACTGGGCTGTCCATTCGGCTGAATAGGCTTACCAATAACGATCTGCCCAACTGACTCTTTAGTAATATATTGAGAAAGAAACTCAAACAGTTCAGACGTAGAAACAGTCGCTAATCCATTGGCAATAATACACAATGGATCAGTGACTGCTATTCCTGTACGTTTCTTTCCGTAATCTATTGCTAAGATTCTGCTCATTTATTTAGAGAGCAACCATGCATCAGTATAAGTAGCACGGAGCTGATTACGACTCTGCACAGCAGAAGCCTTGCTATCATAAGTTGTAGCAACGACACGGTACATGTTATTACCTGCATTGTAAGCTACTTGAGCATCATAGCCTGCATTTTTCAAACGCTGCTGTAGTCCTTCTGCGTTAGCCTTTACACCAAAAGATCCAACAACAACACTATAAGCCTTCAAGCCAGCACCATTAACGACTGAGACATTCTCACGGCGGACTGGCTCATTGTCGTAATTATCTACAGTACGAGTCTCTGTTACGGGTTGAGTTTGTGTCTGTGTCTCGACAGGAGCAACAACAGGAGCATCCTGCTGCGTAGAGCTATCGTCATTATCGGTAGAAGTCTGCTCCTGAGACTTTGCTTTCTCATAAGCTTTCTTATATGCACTCTCACTTGATTTACAACCTGTGAATGCCATAGCTATACACATGGCTGCACCCAAAACCATAAATTTCTTCATAATCCTTTATTTATCTGGTTATACTATTATTATCTTTGCTTTTTATCGTGCGAAGTTACGAAATAAGAAGCAAAAGGTAAAGAATTGTGCCTCTAAAGTTTGTTAAATAAAGGATTTGTAAGTCTTTTAACACAAAATAGGCTTATAACATTGCTCATTTGAGAAAGTTTGTCTATATTTGCCAATGATAAAATTAAGTTTTCACTAACAATAAAAGAAATAAAGGATATGAAGACATTAGGTTACATTGGAGCTTTTCTTTGTGGTAGTATAACTGGCGCCGCTCTCGGTCTCTTACTTGCTCCAGAAAAAGGAACAGACACACGTTCAAAAATTTCTGATGCTGTTGATGACTTCTGTAAGAAGCATGACATCAAACTGAGCCGTAAGGAAACCGACGAATTTGTAGAGGATATCAAGGACGCTGCATCAGAAGTTATCTAACAGATAAAGATGTTCTCAAACGATAAGAATGTAGAAACAATAGCACAACTTATAGAGGTGCTAAAACATTACATCGGGCTTCAGTCAGAATATGTGAAGCTCGATGTAATTGAAAAGGTAGTACGGCTATTGACTGTGATTACCTTGGTAGTAGTATTCTGTATCATACTTCTTATTTCATTCATTTACCTATCCTTCGCAGCAGTTTATGCATTGCAACCTTTGGTAGGTTCACTAGCTTTGGCTTTCCTTATAGTCAGTGGTTTCTACTTACTACTATTGGTTATTGTCATTTTACTACGACATTGTCTGATAGAACGCCCCCTAGTCAGATTCTTAGGGAGTCTTTTAATGTCAAAATAGAGATTATGATTGAGCAGACAACTAGATACAAGTCATTAAACGACATACGGCTACGCAAGGCACAATTACGCAGCGACATAATAAAAGACAGCAACAAGATTGCTGGATTATGGAATGAACTTGTACACAAACCAAAAGACAACAGCACTCCAACGAAACGCTTTTCAGGCATGATCACAACTGGAGCAGGAGTATTAGATGGTGCTATCTTAGGATGGAAATTATACAGGAAGCTAGGAGGAAAACAACCATCACCCTTGAAGGGACTTAAAATCTTCCGAAAGAAAGGCTGATTTGTTTTGTTGACAAGTTAAAAAGCCAATAAGTAACAACAAAAACAGACGTTTTAAAAGCTAACATTTACTTTTTAAAACGTCTGTTTTTCATATCGGTCTTGCCTTTAAGGCTATTTAAAAGACAAACTTAAAGAGCTTATTTCGTATGACGAAGTATCTCATCACGACATTCTTCCATCAACCATTTCGGAGTACTTGTTGCACCACAAATACCAACAGTTTGCACACCATCAAACCACTTCATATCTATTTCATCAGCACTCTCTACCTGATAAGAGTTAGGATTTACACTCAAACACTCATGGAATAGAACCTTACCATTCGAACTCTTACGTCCTGCCACAAAGAGAATCAAATCGTGTCGAGCTGCAAATAATGAAATATTAGGCATGCGGTTAGCAACTTGCCGGCAGATAGTATCGAAGCTTTGGAACTTTGCTGTTGATGAGATATGACTTTGTATATAATCAATTATCTTATGAAACTCGTCCAAGCTCTTTGTCGTTTGAGAATAAAGGTAGATATCGTGCTCAAAGTCTAACGCCTTTACATCCTCAAACTTCTCAATCACAATGGCATGACTATGAGTCTGCCCAACTAGTCCAAGGACTTCTGCATGGCCATTTTTACCAAAGATGACGATAGATCCTGTACTCTTTGTCTCTTCCCGAGGAGAGAGGAGTTGAAACAGGAGATGAACTACAGATTTCGTCACATTTATTTTCGGTTTGACTTCTTGTGGGAAGCACAACAACAGGCTCACCCTTATTTTCCAAAGAGATATCAGCAACCTGATGTCCTTTCTCATACTGTGATTTGATACGGCGTTGAAGAGCAAGTACAACAGGACATGTTGCATCTATAATCTCGATATTATTTCGCTTAGCAAGCTCGTATGTTTCGGGGGGTTCACCATGTGCACGAAGCAAGACTTTGACATCATGTAATTCACGTAATTGATCATGATTGATAGTAATAAGCCCTTTTTTAGTAAGCCGTTCTACCTCCATACTATTATGTACTATATCACCTAAGCAATAAAGTTTAGTACCTTTAGCCAATTCTTCTTCAGCTTTCTTGATGGCAGTGGTCACACCAAAACAAAATCCACTGCCGTTATCTATTTCTATTTGAAGCATCTTTTTAAAAGAAGTTTGTCTATATAAGTGGGAGAAAGGATAAAGGGATGAAAGCGAATTAAAGTAATACTTTCTGGTCGGCAATATCTAATAACCCATCTCCTCCATTCACTTTCCCACTCATCAACTTATCTACTCTTCAACTTTCACAACTATTGCCCCTGTACGACCATTATATTCTGGTGCATAAGCACATTGAGCAGTACTTGTTCCTGTATGATATAGGCCAGCACGGTCAATGTAATATTCCGTTTCAATTACATGTTTACCTTTAGCCATCACGTCGAAATAATATGCGGTTGTATAGTCTTTCGGCGCGATATAATATCCCCCATAATAACCACTTAATTGATTAACAGGTTCCAAACAAGCTGCGCGTCTATCAACAACCTGCACAAAGTCATAATCACGATCAGCAATGATCGTCAAACGAATACGTACCTTGTCTCCCACTTTCAGACTATTAATATTCTTTGTCTGAGTGCTATCAACTAATATTTCTCGTTTAATTTTCAAACCAGACGTAGCATCTGAAACCTCACTAGAAGGTTGGAAGAATTGCGCATAAACAGCTCCCCAACTGGTCCCCGTACTAGTCTTTTGAATCTTTAACTCCTGCTTTTCTGAAGTAGACTGCACGACTATTGGTTGCGTCACCTTAATATATCCAAGTCCTGCTGTAGGTTGTGATGTGCTCAAAGGATGGTTGTCTAACGTAAGTTTGGCACTTTCGCCATTATCCATCACCCATTTACCATCATTCATAAACGCCCAAATAGCATCTACTGTATTCAAAGGAGTGTCCCAACTCTGCGTTCTCTTCTCCTGTAAAAGCCAGCGTTGCATATTCATTAGCGTCTGTTCGTCATTTGGCGTAACATGTTTCACAGCTTCAATTGCTGCTACTTCAGTTGGTATCTTATAGTCAAACCAGCTATATTGTGCACGTTTCGTATCAAAGTAACAACCCCTCTCATCCGTACATACCAAATATTCCTTAATACTTTGCAAATACTCTTTTGCTTTCTCTACCTTATTATATTGTTGAAGAATAACTGCCGTACGGGCTTTACCATAAATAGTTAAGTCAGTAGGTTTCTTAGACAGTCTATCCAAGAGATAGTTGACATCTGGCGTTGCCTTACGCCCTGCCAAGGCATTTGAATATAGATAATCACAGAGGTCATCCATAGGGAAGAGCAACGTCTTATACTTCTTCTCATACTTCTTCATATTGGCGACTTCCTCTCCAACTCGCTTATCCAAATAACGAAAGGCTGCATCAACAATAGCAGAAGTCTCCATCTTATCAGTCAGTGTTTGTAACCGAACAAGGGTTTTTATTACTGATACTGTCATATACAAACTACCCTTCATTCCAGGCCACCAAGAAAAAGAACCATCAGGATTCTGTAGCTTCTTCAGACTGGTTAATGTCGTAGACAAGCGATTTTGCAATTGGTTTCCATCAAAGAGACGAACTAACATTTGCTTCTGTTCACGTTCGTTATTAGCATCTCTCAACCATGGAGTTTCTTCCAAAGCCAACGTCTTCAAGTCTTGGTTCTTCTCTAATGCAGACATCATAGAGGTTTCTTTTCCAGTTTCTAAACGCCACTGATTAATTGTCTGTTCTATCTTTGGTGAAGTAGAGATAATCTTCTTTGCCAGACGATTAGCATAATAAGCTGAAACAAGACTAATAGCGTTCTTCTCATTTGTCTCTGCTACATAAGGCAATGCCTGAACCATCAACCAATTTGGATTATTCGTATATTCAATAGTCAATCGTTGTGCTGTACTATTCTTTGGGAATAGCTTATTAACATCAACGACCTTCTCCCCTGCCCCATTCTGAGTGAATGGTAAGGTGTTGGTAACATACTCCTTGTTTTGAAGAACAGGTAGATAATGTTGCTCACCATCAGAGAATCCATCGCCCTCTACCGAGAAGCGAGCAATCAACAAAGACTGATCAGCCGATAACTGATTAGCTTTCTCTGATAACAAAGAAGATAGATTATAAATTACTAAACCATTACTTTGCTTCTTTAAAACAACCTCTTTACTATCTGTAAACAACACCTTTTCAGTTGCGGGATCAATAATTTCAATCTTCGTATTGGCATCTATATCCTTGTCCGATTGATTGAATAATCGTGCAGAAGCCATTGCCTCGTCACCGATACGCACGAAACGAGGCATATTTGGTTGAATCATTAAACTCTTCTTTGCAACTACCTCATCTGTCAAATAGCCATGATTCATTTCTTCATCATGAGAGATACCAATAAAACGCCATGTTGTCAAACCTTCTGGAAGCGTGAACTTAATACTTACATTACCCTTTCCATCCGTCTGTAACTGTGGATAGAAGAAAGCGGTCTCATTGAGATTTTCACGCATAGAAGGTGTCACCTTCTTGTCTCCTTTCTTCTCGTCTGTCTTTATCTCTTCATCTTTCTTAATGACAGGAGCAGTGTATTTCACAGCTGCCCTATCGGTTCTCATCGATGGCATCTGCTCTGCAACACTAAACACACGACTCTCTGCTGAATCAGACATAGGCATTGCTCTCATCTCTGCTGCACGTGACATTAGAACATAATTACGCGCCCTTTTCCCATAATTGAAACTAAATGGAGAGTCCCAAAAGCCAAGATAACGATTATCAAACATTGATAACGAGAGTTCTGGCACATTTTTTCTCTTTACACTAGCATAAGATTCCAAGTCCAAAGCATTCATAGTTGGACCCACCCATAGCACACTTGGCTGACTAACAGAGAAGTAAGGACTCAGCATCCAAGAGTGTGCAATAATTGCATCAAGCTTTTATCATAGAGAGTAGCCATCAGCTGAGCATCTGCCGCCTTGCCATCTGGACGTTTAATACTTACTATCCATTCTTCCTTCTGACCTGGTATTAGCTTGTCACGGAAAGTAGACCACTCCGTAATTAATCGTTTATCAGGCAATGGTCGAGCGATACTCTGCATGTGAGAATATAATACCCCATCCTTCACCCACGCATAATTCAAGGTAATACCATCGCCATATTCTTCCTTATAGAAGAGTTTTCTTGTCTTAATACTATTACTTTGATCAAATGAACCCGTTTCTATCATCTTATTACCAGCATAGATAGAATAAACTACATGTTGGTTTTTATCACTCGAGCCAACTTGTAGATAGACAGGTGAACCATCACGTGGGAAGAAGTTATCACTCAAGTAGAACCAATCATGTGTAGTAATTACTGGTTGCTTATCATCCATTGAGAAAACAACAAAGTCAGTATTGACAGTGTCTGCCCCACAGATTGCATGCAAGCGATAAGCACCTGAGGGCATTGGCTTTAAAGCAACTTTTTCATTGGCTTTAGCTGTTACATAATTGTTATAAACATATAGTTTTTCATCTTTCTGCTGTGGAACAATCACATACTTCACCGTCCCGTCAATGGGTTGACCAGCCATATTGAGGTAATCGAACTTGATTGTTTTCAAGCTATCACGCAAGTTCTTATCTGGAATATCACATGCCAACGTGGTCGGATTAGTACCAAGAGGAAGCGAGACAGAGCCTTCTCGACTCTCACCACCAGCATCTGTCACCTTAGCCTCTACCTCGAAGCGATAGAAACGAGGGCGGAAAGAACGATTAGAAGTCATATCCTTCTCTACTTCTTTCGATAGAACAAAAGGTACAGAGACCGTGAAATTACCGTTCTCATCTGTTACAACATTACCAACCTGAACGTTCTCATCATTCTCATAGCTATCCCACCACCAACGCATAGGACGTCGCTTAACCCAGTAAGCCACTTTCGCATTCTGTACAGGGACACCTGCAAAACTCTTAGCATGTCCTTTCAGTTGGATAGTATCACCTATTGTGTACTTCTCCTTGTAGTCATCAAAACTTACTTCAAAGGTAGGACGCTTGTATTCCTCTACTTTGAAACTAACTTGCCCACTCCCTTTACTATTAGTAGTAATCGTGAAATCACCTGTAAGTCCACTACTTGGCAACTCAAAGTCAGCAGATGCTGTACCAAAGCGATCAGTAGTTACAGGCTTACGACTCAGCTCTTTTCCATTCGCATCACGTAATATCATATCAAATGAGACTCCAGCTTCAGCTTTCATCTTAAAGCCTTTTTGCATCATTAGATATACAATCGCAGAGGCATGGACTGTCTGTCCAGGACGATAAAGAGAGCGGTCAGTATAAAGGTTCGTTACATTACTAGTCTTATTAACTTCATAGTAGTCATAATTGCTTTTAAGCCCAGTACTAGGGAAAGCCTGATCCTTGCTTGTGTAAACAAATACATCAGGTTCATTACCAGTATCGGCCATAAAAGCCTCTCCTTTACTATCCACTGTGAGTAATTTAGTTAACAATTTATTACTCCAATAATCTTTCTTATAATCTATACGGATGGTTGCTCCTGGCACAGGCTGTCCCTCAATAGCGTCAACCACAACATAACGATTGCGCTTTCCAGGCTGCTCTTCCGTCATAACAAATAGGTCGCTGACATAATAAAGAGAGTAATCTTTAGCCAAACGATCATCTGAAGGAACAAACTCTAACAAGTAAACACCTATAGGAAGTGCTGGTAGATTAAAAGAATCTTTCAGTACTTCATAGTCCTTATAATCCTTATATGTACGCTGAATTACCTGCTTAGAAGTTGGTATTAAGGATGCTTTGATAGCTTTCAGATCGTTTTTATCATCAACATTATATTGGTGATTGCCTTTTAGAGACGTGCGCGTAATGTTAAGTGTTAAGCCTGATAAATTGCGGACTTCGACTTTAACAGTATTGTTCTGATCCTTACTTGTTACCCTTAGCTTATCAGCAACCGCCGTAGATAATGGAACTGTCAATTCTTTACGAGCATAACGAAGTTCTTCCATAGCTGGCCATGAAGCCCAACGGGAGAGTGCGTTATCAATTAAAGCAATACGTTTATCTACAGACTCCTCCCTCTCTCTCATATAATTATACTTGCTTATTGCCACTTCACCACATATTGGTAAGTCGCCATAAACACGCATCAAAGAATCGAGAAACTCACCTTTATTTTTCCTTTCATCAGCCGCAAGCAAAGCTGCATAGCAAGCTGCCTCTCTATTTCCATGCTCAGCATAATAGTGACTAAGTTTGTCAAAATCCCTTGCCTGTAAACCTATAACGTGAAGCAAGTCTCCTCCAAAGATATTATCATCTTTGCCTATTTTCACTAACGGAGTATAATTAGCAGCCTTCTGCCGTGCCAACAACGATGGGTTAGATAATGCTTTCTTAAAATATTCAGCACTATTACCTTTTTCTTTACCTTGTTCTATCCTTCCTAAAACACAATTATAGATAGCAGCCAAGACCTCATCCTTGCGTTCAGCTTCCTGCGCTTTTGCCTTTAATCTTTCAACTTCTACGTCCATAGAATCAGGTGAGATTTGTGTTTGGAGACTTGAAGCTAAAAGGTCTGCAGCCAAAAGCTGCCCATAAGCTTTTTCCCGTTGTGCTTTCTTCGCTATCTTTGTCAGCAAGTCTATCTGTGTCTTAGGTAGATCCTTTGACCCAGCAGCATCTACTCGCTTCCATAAATCGTCATAGCTCTGTGCAAAAAGAGACAATGGTAACATCATATATAATACCGATAATATAAGGAAATGTTTCATATTTTATTCTTTAGTGTCTGCAAAGATAATGTTTTTAAAACAGAAAATGAAGAATGCACTATGCATATTATGTATCAATAATCTTATTATCGTACAATATATGTAAACGTATCAAAATAATTAAACCCTATGTTCTTCAATAACTGCTGACTATGCTCACGATTCTCCTCTGTATTATATTTAGGTATTAAAGGCAGTCGTATGATGATCTTATCAGAGTAATCATTGTCTGCTAACCACTGAAGATTACGCATGACTCGCTCATTACTTTCTCCTGTATAAGCTTTATAAATTATTGGATTAACATCTTTAATATCAACATACCACATCTCCACCAACGAAGCGATAGCCTTGACATTCTTAAGTGGAACATTGAGCGATGTCTCTATCGTCAACTTCCATTCAGGATTCATTATCTCTGCAAAGGCCTTAATGAAGTCTGAATGTAAGAGGGGTTCACCACCTCCAAAGCAGATGCCACCGCCCGTTGCCATAAAGTAAAGGTCGTCTATCTCCACCTCACTATATAACTCACCAGGCGTCATCCTACGCCATACACCATCCGCTTGTAAGCACTGAGGATTTAAGCAGTACTCGCAATGAAGGGGACAACCATGGAACCCTACCAATGTCGTTACGCCTTCTCCATCCGTGGTGAGTCTGTGCCGATTAATGGCAATAAACGGTGCTGTTATTTCTGATTGCATTTCTCTTTATGTGATTGAGGAGCACTGCTGTCGGCTAATTCTTTCTCTAAATACTCCCTATCTATCTCCCCTACTTTGTCAAGAGAAGGTTCTAAACGGACAACCATATCATTAGGATTACGAATAGACTTCACTGCTATCACCTTATCCTCAAACCCATAAGATGAGAACACGAGGGAGTCATTACGATTAACCTGCAATGCAAATCTTCCATCTTCGCCCAAAGATAGTCTCTTCTTACCTCCTAATATCATAACATTAACTTCTGGAGCAGCCTTACCAGTAGAAGAGTCGAGCACTCGTCCAATAATAACAATAGCATTCTTCAAATCTGCAGTGAGTGCTTTTGGTATCACTACTTTCTCGCCCATAACTGGCATATCAGTAGAATCCTGAGCTTTATTCTCAACGTTGCAAGCTTTGGGAGTGTTCTGACATGATGTAAGAGGAACCGTAGCAACACAAAGACCAGCAGCCAAACCAGCCACTTTCATGCCCCACCCCTTGCGTTTCCGTTCTCTTAATTGCGTCTCTAAATAGCGTATCTCTGCTTCACAAGCAGGGCAAGTTCCTGCACAATCCCCTTCGTAATGACACTCCTTAGGCTGATAACTGATACCATTCGCATCAGCTATCTGCTGCCGAATATCCTTTAGTAGCTTACAAGTACTCCTTCCCTTTGTCATAACTCTAATCCTTACTTACACTTCTTCGTCTTCTCCTTATGCGACTTCACCTTATAAGTCCTACGATCATATACATCATCGTTATATACTGTCTTCACAACTGTAACAACTTCTCCAGTTAACTGACGTCCATCGGATTTAAGAATAATAACATTATTCTCTGGACGTAAAAGAGAACTTACATGAACCTTTTGCTTCTCATAACCGATATATGAAATAACCAACGACGTGTCTGATGGAACTTTCAAAGCAAACTGTCCATCGATATCTGTTGCAATGCCCTTGTTTGTTCCGTCTATAAAAACACCTGCCCCTATCACTGGTTCTTTATTTTCTTCGTCTATGACCATTCCACGTACAACCACAGGTGATGCACATCCATCAGAAAGGTCTACTACCTTTATAGGGGCTTTCTTGGTAGTTTGTACAGGAGGGTTAGCCGTACTATCAGACTTAACAGCTTGCGCAGCAGCGGTCATCGGCATTACCGTAGCGCAGATACCAGCAGCAATACCAGCCACCTTCATACCGAAGCCATTACCTTACGTGCCTTTAACTCACGTTCAAGATAACGTATCTCCTCCTCACAAGCAGGGCAAGTACCTGCACAATCCCCTTCGTAATGACACTCCTTAGGCTGATAGCTGATACCATTCGCATCCGCTATCTGCTGCCGAATATCCTTCAATAGCTTACAAGTACTCTTTCCTTTTACCATAATACTAATCCTTACTTACACTTCTTTTTATTCTTCTCCTTATGCGATTTCGGTTTGTAAGTCCTATGACCATATACGTCATCTTTGCAGGTAGGTTGTGTAGCTATTGCTACAATGCCATCTAACATTGCCTCTCTATCTTCCTCAAGCACTATAACATTATTATCAGAATGCAAAAGAGAGCTTACATGAACCTTCTTTGTCTTGTATCCGATATATGAAATAACCAACGAAGTGTCTGGTGGTAACTTCAAAGCAAACTGTCCATCAATATTTGTTACAACGCCCTTTTTTGTTCCGTCTATTACAACAGAAGCACCTATCACTGGTTCTTTATTATCACTGCCAATGACCATTCCACGTACAACCACAGGTGATGCACAACTATCAGAAAGGTGTACTACCTTTATAGGGGCTTTCTTGGTTGTTTGTACAGGAGGATTAGCCGTACTATCAGACTTAACAGCTTGCGCAGCAGCAGTCATCGGCATTACCGTAGCGCAGATACCTGCAGCAATACCAGCCACCTTCATACCGAAGCCATTACCCTTACGCGCCTTTAACTCACGTTCAAGATAGCGTATTTCTTCCTCACAAGCAGGACAAGTACCGGCACAATCCCCCTTGTGGTGACACTCTTTAGGCTGATAACTGATACCGTTCGCATCCGCTATCTGTTGCCGAATACTCTTCAGCAACTTACAAGTACTCTTTCCTTTTGCCATAATACTAATCTTTACTTACACTTCTTCTTATTCTTCTCCTTATGTGACTTAGGTCTATAAGTCTTATGACCATACACATCATCAATATTACTTGCGCTCCCATCTCTGCCAGTATCACTTGTTGCATTTACTGTTGCTACTGCAACAAAACCTGTCATCACATGCTTTTCAAGCATAATAACATTATTGTCAGAACGTAAAAGAGAACTTACACGAACCTTTTTCTTATAGTATCCTATAGATGATATAACCAACGACGTGTCTGATGGGACTTTCAAAGCAAACTGTCCATCTACATTTGTGACTATTTCCTTGGTTGTTCCGTCTATTAAAATAGAAGCTCCAACCAATGGTTTATTATCTTCACTGTCTATGACCATTCCACGTACAACCACAGGTGATGCACAACTATCAGAAAGGTCTACTACCTTTATAGGGGCTTTCTTGGTAGTTTGTACAGGAGGGTTAGCCGTACTATCAGACTTAACAGCTTGCGCAGCAGCAGTCATCGGCATTACCGTAGCGCAGATACCTGCTGCTATACCAGCTACCTTCATACCGAAGCCATTACCCTTACGTGCTTTCAGCTCCCGTTCAAGGTAACGTATCTCCTCCTCACAAGCAGGGCAAATACCCGCACAATCCCCCTTGTGGTGACACTCTTTGGGTTGATAACTTATACCATTGGCATCTGCTATCTGCTGCCGAATACTCTTTAGTAGCTTACAAGTACTCTTCCCTTTTGCCATAATACTAATCTTTACTTACACTTCTTCTTAGTTTTCTCCTTATGCGACTTCGGTTTATAAGTCCTATGACCATACACGTCATCGTAGTTTGCCAAAACAGTTACGACTCCTCCAGCTATTCCCGAAAAATCAATGGCTTCATCCTCCTCAAGCATAATAACATTATTATCTGAACTTAAAAGAGAACTTACACGAACCTTCTTTTCCTTACAACCTATATATGAAATAACCAACAACGTATCTGATGGTACTTTCAAAGCAAATTGTCCATCTACGTTTGTGACCGTTTCCTTGGTTGTTCCGTCTATTAAGATCGAAGCTCCAACCAAGGGTTTATTATCTTCACTATCCATCACCATTCCACGTACAACCACAGGTGATGCACAACCATCAGAAAGGTCTACTACCTTTACATCGCCTTTCTTGGTTGTTTGCACAGGAAGGTTAGCCGTACTATCGGGCTTAACACTTTGCGCAGCAGCGGTCATCGGTATTACCGTAGCGCAGATACCTGCTGCTATACCAGCCACCTTCATACCGAAGCCATTACCCTTACGTGCTTTCAACTCCCGTTCAAGGTAACGTATCTCCTCCTCACAAGCAGGACAAGTACCCGTACAATCCCCCTTGTGGTGACATTCTTTGGGTTGATAACTAATACCATTGGCATCTGCTATCTTTTGTCGGATACCTTTTAGAATTAAACATACCTCTTTTCCTGTTCCCATCGTTACTACCGCAATATTAGGTTTAACTTATGCCACTTTTACAAAAGTATAAAAAAAATATTTAAATGATAGCTTTAAGGTGATTTTTTATCCCTATATGGCTATAAATTTATCTTTAATATAAAGATCTATCAGCCCAATTGCTTTAAATCCAACAAAAGGATATACAGCCTCACTACATCATAGACATTATACTCACTGCAAAAAACAATCCATCAAAAGGACTTTACAAAAGTACACATTAATCCTTCTCTTACCTTAGTGGAATACTCGAAAAAACAAGTTTATAACAGACTGAAAACCAATAGATTAAAAAGAGGCTTTTAAAAGACGCCCTTTTGCAATGCAAAAGACGCCCTTTTGAGGTATAAAAGAGCACCTTTTGAAGTGTAAAACATGCCCTTTTACAACACAAAAGACCATGTATAGAAACCCACAGGCTGAAAAAACAGAACAAAAAAAGGCTGAACTCCTTATTTGGAATTCAGCCTTTCTCTTGATAGACGAGTAGATTGTCAAGCATATGATGCCTCACTATGATATTAATTTTGTTCCACGGGATTTGAGAGAAGTTTATAAAATATCAGCAAGCCCTCATACACTTGAGTCTGAGACTGCCTCTTTTAAACATAAATAAAAATAAATCACTCCTCAAGTACAAACCTTATATACGTATTTTTCTTATAAGATTATATCTTTACTTTAATTTTCTACTACCTTAAACGCTGCGAAATCCGTCATTCTTAATAAAGTCTCATAACTAATATTAGGGTTTCGCTTCATATAAACATCTACGGCATCTTCGTATTTATTGCGATAAATACGCTTTGATATCACTTGATTTACTATCCACTGAATCTTCCCTATCTGCAAATCACGTTCCAGTTGAGGTCTGGAATCAAAGTGATCCAATGGATATATGCTCATGAGATAAAACGTAAGACAATCTGGAAGTATATACTCTCGTGTCATCTGCTTACGTTGAGATGGCGAATAATATTTTATATACAATGGATAATTCGCGCCTAAATATTTATCAAGTGAAACACCTATCGCACCATTACCAACAATAATACTCTGATCCAAAGCCGAAATTTGAGCATATACCTTAGGAACCTCAATCCTTGGTAACGCTTGCTTTAACCGACTAAAAGCTGTGCTTAACTGTTGATCTATATCTTCTGTATTTGCATACTCAGATTCAACTGCAGCTATCAACGTCTGTAAAGTCGTATCTTGATAAAACTTCAAGAACTTACTATTGATATCAGGATCCGTTGTATCACCAATTTTTACGACATCTTCTATTAAGGTTCGGGTCTCTATTGGATACTCCGTATTCATTTGTTGGAGTGCAGAAAAGTCGCCCGTCGTAAGATAACGATACTCTAACCGGTCATAACGTTCAAGCTCTAACAGCAGAGAATTATCATTCTCACTATCAGAGGATAACTTGAACTGACACCCAACACAGGTAAACAGAACCAGTAACAATATATAATACGGTTGCTTCACTAACTCTTTTTACAATATTTGGATATTGTTTGCAAAATTAATAAAAAACATTTCTGTGCGCAAACGTTTTGCTAAAAAAGTTAAAATACAAACCTTTATTTAACATCACGCTCTGGCAAAGACGAGAATAGTTTACGTCCATGCACATAATACTCCCACAAAACGGAATAGCGTTTACGACCATCTACCGTACAATTAGCTAACATTGCTGGGGTATCATGCACTGTTTTATTCACGTTAATATCACGTGGAAAGTCTTTCTTCCATTGTTTAAACGCTCGTCTTGCGGAAACTATTGCCTTAAAATCGCCCCAATTTCGATTAAGAACAAGAGTCTGAAAGGCTGCAAGATAGTCCAAGAACCAACGAACACGCATAACATGGCGTAAGTCATCCTCAGGAAGATTCTTCCAAAGCATCGTCAAATTATTGCGGAAATTAAGGAATGTTTTCCGAGGATTTGACTTTGGCAGTGTGCCACCTCCCAGATGATACACAACACTTTCGGGGAAACAGAAGATCCTTTTACCCATTCTGTGCAGGCGCCAGCATAGATCTATCTCTTCATTATGTGCAAAAAAACGTCCATCAAGCCCTCCTGCAGCCCAGTAATCACACGATCGTATCATCAGACAAGCACCTGTTGCCCAAAGAATCTCCTGTGTATTGTCATATTGCCCATTGTCTTCTTCTACTGTATCAAAAATTCGTCCACGGCAAAAAGGATAACCATAACGATCAATAAATCCGCCAGAGGCACCCGCATATTCAAAAGAATCACGGTTAACAACTGAAAGAATCTTAGGCTGACAAGCTGCTACATCATCATGCGCATCCATCTCTTCAATCAAAGTGGTAAGCCAATGATAGGTAACCTCAACATCACTGTTGAGCAAAAGATAATACTTACTATCAATTTGTCTAAGAGCTTGGTTATAACCTTCTGCAAAACCATAGTTCTGATCTAATTGAATTACACGCACATGTGGGTAGGATTCTCTAAGCCAAGACACAGAATCGTCTGTTGAGGCATTGTCTGCTACAATTACCTCTGCTTCACGACAGGAAAAATTCAATACTGACGGGAGATACTTCTCCATCATTTTCCGACCATTCCAGTTCAAGATAACAATAGCTACATTCATAAGATTTCAGCTTTTAAAGAGCTCTGGTCGAAGTTAAAACCTCCTAAACGAACACGTAGTATCTGATTATCATATTCCTCTTTTGCCTGAGTTGGTGATAACTCAACACGAATGTAATTATCAGTAAAACCATGCATTGCCTTTCCACGCGCAGCTTTCTCAAAGAGAACATCTGCTTCCTGACCGATATGGGCAGCATAAAATGCACGTGTCTTCTCATCAGATAGCTTCAGAAGTCGGTGTGCCCGATGTTTTTTCTCACGATCTTCGACAACGTAAGGGATAGACAAGGCCGATGTGCCAGGACGTTCAGAATAAGGGAAGACGTGAAGTTGAGTAACAGGAAGAGCATCTAAGAAGTTATAACATTCCTCAAAATATTCAGGCTTTTCACCACGTGAGCCTACCATAACATCCACTCCGATGAAGGCATCTGGCATCTTTTCTTTGATAAGATTTATCTTATGTGTGAAAAGTGAAGTATCATAACGACGATGCATAAGCTTCAAGACTTCATCTGAACCACTCTGTAATGGGATATGAAAATGAGGCATAAAAGCACGTGAATGTGCACAGTACTCTATAAGCTCATCGTCTATCAAATCTGGTTCTAATGAGCTAATACGGTAACGTTGAATACCCTCTACTTTATCAAGAGCCTTTACCAAATCAAGGAAACTCTCCCCTGTTGTTTCTCCAAAATCACCAATATTCACACCAGTTAGCACAATTTCCTTACCGCCTTCCTGTGCTGCATCCTTCGCTTGCTGGACAAGTGATGCTATAGAAGGGTTACGTGAAAAGCCACGAGCATAAGGTATCGTACAATAGGTACAGAAATAATTACATCCATCCTGCACCTTCAGGAAATAACGTGTACGATTACCACGTGAGCAACTTGCCTGGAAACTTTTGATATCTTTAGTCTTAACAGAATGGTACTCACCCTGAGGTTCTGTACCATGGGGATCAGTTCCTACTTTATTCCACGCATCACTCAAATACTGGACTAGGTCAGCTTTCTCATTACTACCCAACACTAAGTCCACACCTTCAATCTTTGCAACTGTCGCACTCTCTAACTGAGCATAGCAACCTGTAACTATAACAAAAGCACCAGGATTTTGACGAACCATACGATGGATAATCTGCCGGCATTTATGATCAGCCACTTCAGTAACTGAACAAGTATTGATCAGACAAATATCTGCCTGCTCATTCTTCTTCGCTTCACGAACTCCCATATTATATAAGGTACGCGCGAAAGTACTCGTCTCCGAAAAGTTGAGCTTACAACCTAACGTATAGAATCTGGCCTTTTTGCCTTGAAAAGCTGCTGTATCTATCATATGGCTTGCAAAGTTACTGTAAAATGAAGATAAAACCAAAAAAACGCATCTTTTACTTCTTTACTTACTACAACATACAACAAGATGAAAAGAAAACTTTACCACCATTTATCATAAGAAAGAAAAGAATATGAAGTTCAAAAGAAGACTGTGTAGGGACACATTAAATAATTAACATTTATTTAATATTTGTATCTAATTGATAATCAATACATTACGAATTAGTTACAAAATGAGTTCAAAAAAGTACTTAAAAAATGATTGCCAAATGAAAAAAGTTACTTACCTTTGCATCGTTTTAACAAACAAATGATTGTTTTACAGATTTAAAAAGCAAAAGAAAATGAAGAAATTAGTTTTAATGTTCGTAGCTATTGCAGCTATCTCTTTAGCATCTTGTCACAACAACTCTAAGCCAGCTGCTAACGCTGACTCTACATCTGCTGACTCAGTTCAGAACGATAGCGCTAACGCTCATTCTGCTGCTACAGATTCAGTTGCTGCTGACTCAGTTGCTAAGTAAGCAAACGAACAGAAAAAAAGAGAGAAAATGACCATAGGACTCAGTCCTATGGTTTTTTGTTTTTATACGTTATTCAAGTCAAATATGCAATTATAGAGCTATGAGATGAAGAGAGAACAACGTACAAGAACAATTGTATTAGAACTATGTTGTAAGTAAGCACCAATGGTGTTAATGACAAACATGAGCAGAGTTATTGATAAACACCAATGGAGTTGTTGATAAACACGAATGAAATTCTACTACCCAGAAAATAGAAAAGCTACACTATATAACTATTTTTAGACCATCACAGGCAAGAAAAACACCTTCAGGTAATCTCTGTTGTGCTTCTTTATGCAAACCAACTTGATGTGTAAGGTGTGTTAAATAGGTTCTTTGTGCACCTATACGCTTACTAAATTTTATAGCTTCAGGTATTAATTGATGTGAATGATGTGACCGTTCCCAGCGCAATCCATTTACCACTAATGTTTCAACACCTTTTAAATAAGTTAACTCAGCATCACCTATAGTCTTCATATCTGTAATATAAGCCAACTTCCCTATACGAAAACCAAGTATTGGTAACTTATCATGCACAACAACAATGGGAACAACATCTAGTTCTCCTATCTGGAAATGCGAATGTGGAAGAACCGCATGGAGGTTCAACTTAGGAACACCTGGGTAAAGTTTCTCAGTAAAACAATAAGGGAAATTATGCCGAAGGCCAGCACAAGTATCCTCATTTGCATAAATATCTATATCACCCAATGCGCAATAAGGCCGTAGATCATCAATTCCCCCAACATGATCATAGTGTATGTGTGTCACCAATAGAGCATCTATCTTACGGAATGGTAAAGGGAGAATCTGCTGCCGGAAATCAGGTCCACAGTCTATTAAAACACGCGTATGTTCTGTTTCTAATAAGGCAGAAGTACGTAAACGGTTATCTCTAGGGTCTTTACTTTTACATACCTTACAATTACAACCAATGACAGGTACACCATTAGATGTACCTGTACCAAGAAAAGTTAAGGTCATCTTTGGCACTAATGATTCTTTTATCTTAGTTGTCAGAGAATCAGATCTCACTGATTCTTTGCCACTTATATATTCTCCCTGTTTCAAGAATACGATACTATTTATAAAAAAGATTCATTTCCAGACCTTCCCAACTACCTCTTCTAGAAGTCTAACAAAGCCAAGAAAGACTATATAACGTTCACTTCTGGATGAATCTCTACGCCAAACTTCTCTTTTACATCATGTTGAATAGCCTCAACCAGATGGACGACGTCAGCACCTGTAGCTCCACCATGATTTACTAAAACCAAGGCTTGTTTATCATAGACACCAACGTTACCGAGTGATTTCCCCTTCCAGCCACATTGCTCTATCATCCATCCTGCAGGAACTTTCTCATAGTTTTCATCGATAGTATAGTGTGGCATACCTTCATAAAGCGAAGCCAAAGACTCGTACTTTTCCTTAGGTAAGATAGGATTCATAAAGAAACTTCCCGCATTGCCAATCTCCTTTGGATCTGGGAGTTTTGCGTTACGAATATCTATAATAGTCTGACGAAGTTCTGCTGCAGTAGGATTCTTTATGCCACGCTCTGCTAAAGCAAATCTTATATTTCCATAATCAAGTTTAGGACGATACTGTTTTGAGAGACGATAAGTCACCGACGTGATTAGATACTTGTTATGCCAATCATGCTTGAACCTACTTTGCCGGTAACTATACTGGCATTCTTCATTCTTAAAATGACAAACAACTCCCGTTGCAATTTCAACAGCTTCAACCTCTTCTATCAAGTCTTTTGCTTCGGCACCATAAGCACCTATATTCTGAACAGCGCTTGCCCCACATTCACCAGGGATGATAGAAAGGTTCTCTGCTCCATAAAGTTCATGCTTAACACAGTAATCTACAAAATCATCCCATACATATCCAGAACCACAACGCACATGCACATCATCAAGTTGTTCTATGAAAGAGATTCCTGAATGAAGTACAGTCCCATTGTAATCACCTGTTAGTAAGAGATTACTTCCACTTCCAAGTATCAACAAAGGATAATCATCAGCTGTCAAAGAGCGCACTACAAGCTGCGCTTCTTCAAGCGTTTCATATTCAACAAAACGACGACACTGCACGTCAATACCAAAGGTATTATGAGAAAGTAAGCTATATAACTTAAATTGATTCATAAATTCCTATTAATATGCAACTATCTTTTCTAAGCGCCAATCTTTCCCATGACGTTTAAAGATAAGCTGTGTTTCTGCTCCATTTGCAAGTCCTCGGAAAGTCAGTATCTTACGATCAGTCTCCGTATATTTCTGTCCATAGAGAATATTATAAATCATTTCACCAGGAATCTCTGGTAAGAACGAGGACCATTCATCAGCTGGGATTGTCGTATTTATAGTGGCAACTTCTTCACCATTGGGGTCTGGACCCGTGTACGCCAAAGGGTTTTTCACGAAACCTTTACCTCTGTTAGCAAAGAAACGAGAAAGGAAAGAGAAGAAAGATGCATTATAACTCTCCTTAAATGAGATATCACGTATCTTATTCAACTCCCAAATCCCGTCTTGGTGATCAAACCAATATTGTTCAACGATACCTTTTCTCAAATAGATCTTCTCCACGATAACACTGTCTAAGTCTGTTGACTTAGAATATTTCATCTGTGCTTCCTTATCAAATATCAGTGTATAATAACCTTGTGGACGGAAGAAAGGGTCCATCTTCCATTGACCCTTCTGCAACTTCTGAGTCCCATTGTTTCTCACTACAGGTAAAGGAAACTTTATACGGTTCCTTTGTAGCTTTTTATTTGCAATAAAATTAAAGAAGAAATCATCAAACAACTGATCGGCAGCCTTAGGCATTGGTGTTGATGCGATGACCTCTGCAGCAGAATCTACGGAATCTATTGCTGTATCGCCAACCTCTGAAGAATCAGCCGTTGTGCTATCAGCTCCTTCTACTTTTTTGTTAGTGCAACCAGTGGTTATAGCTATCATCGCCGTACAGGCGCATACAACAAGTAAAAAAACTTTTCTCATACTCACTCTTATTCGTCTCAAATTTCTTGCAAAAGTACGACATTTATTTCTAATAAGGTAGCAAAAGTATAAAATTATATTATGGTAATTTCTCCGTTCCGATTATAAATCGTACCTTTGCAGGAAAATAATCAAGCAGTATGTTATTAGACAAGATACAAGAACTTCTTAATGAAGTAAGCACACTCACGGCCAAAAGCGCAGATGATGTAGAGCAACTACGCTTGAAATATCTAAGTAAGAAAGGTGAAATCAATGCGTTGATGGGCGAGTTTCGCAATGTAGCAGCTGACCAAAAGAAGGCAGTTGGCATGAAAATCAACGAACTCAAGCAACTCACACAGAACAAGATTAATGACCTCAAAGAGCAACTTGAGACAAGTGAGGCACAGAGTGACGATATTGATTTGACACGTACCGCCTACCCTATCAGCCTTGGTACACGTCATCCACTGACGCTGGTAAAGAATGAAATCATTGACATCTTTGCTCGAATGGGCTTCACGCTCTACCAAGGACCAGAGATAGATGACGACCAGCACGTGTTTACTATGTTGAACTTTGCTGCTGATCACCCTGCACGTGACATGCAAGATACCTTCTTCGTTGAGCGTAGCAACACCATGGATGTTACTAAGAACGTTCTTCTCCGTAGCCATACATCCAATGACGAGGCACATTACATGTCTACTCATGAGCCTCCAATTCGTGTGCTTTGCCCAGGTCGTGTATATCGTAATGAAGCCATATCAGCCGTGCACACTGTTTCTTCCATCAGGTAGAGGGCTTATATGTTGATAAGAATGTCAGCTTCACCGACCTAAAGCAGATTCTTCTTACCTTTGCACGTGAGATGTTTGGTGCAGATACGAAGATTCGTCTTCGACCAAGCTACTTCCCATTCACTGAGCCAAGTGCAGAGATGGATATCAGCTGTAACATCTGTGGCGGTGAAGGTTGTGGTTTCTGTAAGCACACAGGATGGGTTGAAATCCTCGGTTGCGGTATGGTTGACCCACACGACCTTGAGGCTTGCGGTATTGATTCAAGCGTATATACAGGTTATGCCTTCGGTATGGGCGTTGAGCGTATAGCCAACTTGAAATATCGTGTCAGCGATCTCCGCCTCTTCTCTGAGAATGATACACGATTCCTAAGAGAGTTCGAAGGAGCATAGGCAGCAACCTATCAGAATACAATAAAACGGATATAAGAGGATGTGTCAGCACATCCTCTTTTTTATTTATGGCTATTTAGCATCATGTCCCCCCAAGACATATAGCTTACTCCTCCCTTTTCCAATATTCTTTATCTTTCCTTCTTCCACCAATCGTGCCGCAATGCGATAAGCATTTGCTTGCGAAAGGTTAAGGCTGAGACGCAAGTCGTCCACAGAGAAGAAAGGTCTATCCGTTCCTAACCTTTCGATAGCCTCATCAATCTCCTTATAGGTTGGGATAGAGGAAACGCCCTGCCGATAAGTAACATTCTCGAACTCGGTATGAAGGATTGCCTCCATCATCTCTGTATCAGGGCGAAACTTAACAGTCCGTGCCTCAGGATCTCGCAATCGATAATGGCCAGAACGCGGATCTTGGTATAGTTTACCCTTCACAGAAAGCGTGAAATAACCTATTCCTGGTAGATGTACGGCATTACCCGACATCAGTTGAAAGGATATTTCTTCCTTCAATGCTGCTACAACAGCTATGACATCAGACTGTGTAAGTGACGATGCACTTTGGATATTCTTACCGATGCGGTCAATTCCTACGACTTGATTTTCAATGGTAACTGCTCTGAAATCTGAACGAGTAGAGAAGTGTCCATGATACTTTAGAAGCTTATACTTTACACTCATATACGGTTTATGTTTTAAGTTTATATGGTTCTTGTTGTATTTCTCTGCGTATTTCGTATTCCTGGAACACGTATCTTTTCATATTATCTAAGCGTGATAAAGTATTATCAGACTTAGATAAAGTATTATCACGCTTAGATAATTAATTATCACACTTAGATAATACGATTAGATACGCACAAAGATAATACAAAGTCCGTATAAAAGCAAAAGAAAAGCAGGGAAAATGAAATGCAACACATATACATTTCGTTTTCCCTGTCTATATTCTAAGATAAGCAATGTGTGTGTTTCGTTTTTATAAGGTATGAGTTTCAACGAGCGACGGCCAATATCTTACAATATTTCCTTGGCTATCCAAGCGCATGCCTCCGCATCAGCAAGGGCGTGATGATGATTGGTTAAATCGTAACCACATGCAGCTGCAACGGTCTGTAGTTGGTGATTCGGGAGATGAGGAAGAATACGTCGTGCCGCTTTCAACGTATCGAAGAACTCATAGTCGAGGTAATCCATTTGATAAGTCATAAGGCATGCTCGCAGGCATCCTTTATCGAATGGGGCGTTATGTGCCACCAATGGTAAGCCTTCAACCAATGGCTCTATCTGCTTCCATACCTCACTAAACACTGGTGCTTCATCCGTATCTTCACGCGTAAGACCATGAACCTGCGTACAACGCCATTGGTAATAATTCGGTTCGGGCTGTATGAGAGAATAGAAACTATCCACAATCTCACCACCTCTTACAATCACAATGCCCACGGAACAGACACTACTCCGTTCGAAGTTGGCTGTCTCGAAATCAATTGCTGCAAAGTCCTGCATTGTCTCCTATTTTAAATTAGGGTTATAAAGGAAGCAGTTGTGCTGATGGTCGTTGATGACACCGATTCCTTGCAGATGGCTATAGACTATCACCGAACCAACATACTTAAAGCCTCGCCGCTTCATATCTTTAGCCACACAATCACTCAGTTCATTGCGTACACACGGTTCTTTCTGATGTTCAGGATAGACCATTGTCTGACCATTGGTAAAGCTCCAGATATATTTATCGAATGTTCCAAACTCTTCACGCACCTTACAGAACGCACGAGCATTCGCTATCATTGCCTTTACTTTCCGCTCGCTATGTATCATTCCATCCTCCGCCGCTATACAACAGGCATCTTCATCTGTGAAGGTTGCTACCTTGTTGTAATCAAAGTCAGCAAAGCACACCCGAAAGACTTCCTGCTTCTTCAACATTAATAGCCATGACAAACCACATGACATCGCCTCCATCAGCAAATACATATAGTGTTTGCGATCATCATGAACGGGTCTGCCCCACTCTTCATCGTGATACTTCTGCAGCAATGGGTCTGTGTCTGCCCATGCACATCTGTTCTTTTCCATCATTCATTAAGCACTTAAGCAAAGCATCTAATCCTTAAGTTCGCCTGCAAAGATACCATTTTATTCTTATTCCATAAGCTGCCTGCATGCTATTTCCAATCTTTTTCTTACTTTTGCAAAGGGCTTCTAACGCCCATAAAGATAAGAACCTATGGAACCCAACAATTCGTTTACGTTATTAGATAAGTATCAAATACCCGTAGTAGAGGCAAGCCACGGGTACCATCTTGTACTGGCTTCACCAGGATGTGGTAAGACACATATACTGGCAGAGAGAATAAGATATGCGAGAGAAAAGGGTGTGAGATACGAGGATATGCTCTGTCTTACGTTCACAAACCGTGCCGCAAGGGAGATGACGAATCGTATTCAGAAGGTTGTTGGAGGCGATAGCACTGAGCTGATGGTGGGTAATGTACATCGGTTCTGCTCTAAGTTCCTTTTCGAGGAAGACAAGATTCCAGCAGACTCCGCTATTATTGACGATGAGGAAGCCGTGAGTATCATTGCTGACTATCGTAACGAAGATGAGGAAGGAGTAACAAGAGACTTCAATAGATATAAGGGTTATCAGACGATTATCTTCTTCCAGCACTTCATTTATCAGATGGAACACCAGCATCCGTGGAAGTATTACCTCCACCCAGAGAGTTTCACGGACGATGACCGAGAGGCTATCAAGCAGATATGTAAGTCGCAGAAGAGAGAATATAACGAACAAGCTGTGATTGACATCTATCATCATGCACAGCAATACATGGACGAAGCCAATGTGCCAGGACTTGATGCAAAGACTGCCGATAGGATTCGTGTGTTGCTTTGGAAGATGTATTATGCTGGATGTTATGCTCAATACAAAGAAGAGAACCATCTGCTCGACTTCGAAGACTTGTTACTAAAGACTTATGACATCTACAGTACCGATGATACATGTAAGCGTTATAAGTGGATTCAGGTAGATGAAGTGCAAGACCTCAATGGTATGCAGCTTGCTATCATTGACCTGCTCACTGCCAAAGATAATCCTATGGTGATGTATCTGGGAGACGAACAACAAGCAATATTCTCTTTTATGGGTGCCAAAGTGGAGACTCTCACACTGCTCAAGATGCGGTGTAAGGGCAATATTCATCACCTGCAACGAAACCATCGTTCACCAAAGTACCTGCTTGATGTCTTTAACGATTACGCAGAAAAACAACTGAAGATAGACCGTGAGTTGCTTCCTGCATCTGACAATGATGTGAAAGCTAAGCCCGAAGATTTACGAATTATCCATAGTAGTACGATTGACTCGGAACGACAAGAGGTTACAGATGTAGCTCGTAACCTTTATGAACAAAACAAAGAAGAACGAACGGCAGTGATAGTCAGTTCTAATTCAGATGCAGATCATATTAGCGAGACAATGGACAAAGTAGGACTGACACACTTTAAGGTATCTGGCCGCGACCTCTTTGATACACCCGATGTTAAGCTCTTACTGTCTCATCTCAGTATTCTTGCCAACGAACATAACTCTATTGCATGGACACGTATAATGAAAGGTGTGCGTGCTTTTCCTTCACATGCTTTGGCACGACGCTTCAATTGGAAACTGAAGCAACTCGCTCTTTCGCCTTCCGACTTCCTTCTTTATCCTGATACATGCTACACAGCAGAATTTCTTAAAGCTTACGATGAAGAAGAAATGGTTGTATTCGATACTGAAACAACAGGCTTAAACGTATTTGCTGATGACATTATAGAGATTGCAGCCATGAAGATTAAAGGTGGGGAAATAGTTGGGGAGCCGCTCGACCTTTATATAAAGACTGACAAGCCTATCTTACCAAAGCTGGGAGACAAAGACAATCCTATGTATGCTATCTATCATGAGAAGCTCTCTGCAGAGGAACTAATCACTCCGCAAGAAGCTTTGCAACGCTTTCTTGCCTACATTGGAACACGTCCTATCCTCGGACATAACGCCAATTACGATTACAATATCATTGATAATTGTCTGCAAAGATATTGCAACGACACACTGAAAGCCCACAAGAACCCATGTTTCGACTCGCTAAAACTGATACGACTTCTCTCACCAAGCCTTCATTCTTATAAGTTAGAATCACTCTTAGAGAAGTTTCAACTGACAGGAAAGAATAGTCATCAGGCTATTGATGACGTGGGAGCAACGGTGAGCCTCGTCCGTCTTTGTGCCGAAAAGGCACGTGAGAAGCAACCACAGCAACTGTCTTTTCTCCAACATCCAAAGGTAAGACCATTCATAAATACCCTTCGCAACAACTATGGAGAACTTTATTTGAATGGTGTCCAACATCTTTATGTATTAGCTACGAACGAAGAACTCGCCCTCGTTCAGGAGTTATCGTCTGCTTACAACGCCTTGCATGCAGATGGATTAATCAATGAGATTCCTCGGTTAGATTACGTTTTGCGTTATCTGCGCATAGATATGCTGACGGACAATGCAATAGAAAATGCACTTGTTCAGCAACTCTCCCAATATATTATGGATATCAACACACTGAAAGAAGCTGATTTCTGCAATAGTAAGAGTATCCGTGAGCGTGTTTATGTAACGACAGTGCATAAAGCAAAGGGACTAGAGTTTGACAACGTTATTGTCTTTGATGCAGCCGACGGACGTTATCCCAACGCCTTCAACAAGAGTAAAAAGCAAGACGAAGAAGATGCTCGCAAATTCTATGTAGCTATGTCACGTGCCAAGCGCCGTCTCTACATTGCCTATTCTCTACAAATGATTGACCGCTATGGTCGCGTACATAACCGTGAATTGACACCATTTATGGATGCGATACAGAAGAGGTTTAATTAGTCACCAATTGTTAGAGTTGATCGCAGATTCATACACTTTTCCATTCTTATCAACCCTTATACATATTGGGCATAATCGCTGACAGCCACCACTACGGCTGATATAATAAGTAGTATTGGGGCGCAAAGGAAGCCGTTGCATTCTGAGAGTATCATCATCTCGGACTATCCTACAACTAGATGGAAGATGGTTTATATAAAGTATAGAAGCTTCACCACGAGCCCAGCCCACATAAGATTGTTTATCAATAACAATGAAATTATCCTCTACGCTATCACCTTCTACATACAGCCCTAACCCACATACACCACCATTATCTACTATGAAAGCTTGCTTATCAACATCCAAATGAAAGTTACTTCCTTCGTTACAGGCTCGCAAGAACAGCAATACAATATGAATGATCATCGTCACAGCGAGGATCGCTATAAGTCTCCTTATGTTATGTATATAAAAGATGGTACGCATAAGCAAAGTACATTATCGGTTGCAAACATACTAAAATCATTGTAAACTTGCAACCTTATAATAAGTTATTGTACTATCTATCACTATTAAAGAATGTCTTTTCTATCGCGCCTTTAGATATGTTTTAATTAAAAAGCATTACCTTTGCCACCAATAACAATTATATTATTAGGATAATGAAATCAAAGAGATTAATCACAACGGGCTTGGCAATGCTAACGGTAATGTCAGTCTTTGCTACTAACAACGCAGGCGCACAAGACGCAGTGTCAAGCCTTTTAGGAGGAACTATCTCCCTCATTACGTTCATCATATTTGCAGTACTTTATTTTATCTGGTACTTCTTCGTTGCAATCATGGCACGCAAGAGAAACAGAAGCGTAGCACTATGGATTTTCTTCAGCATACTAGGTACACCATTGTTGATGATGCTAATCCTCCTCTGCATTGGTAAAGACGAATCCGCTTACGACAGATATAACAATTAATAACGCACAGAGATAACAAACAATAGGTATATTACATTTATAGACTTACGATTATGACAAAAGAAAAGTTCTTCACCTCAATGGGATGGGTTGGTATGATAACATCAGTATTAATGTATATCTTCTATTTCCCACAAATAGAGAATAACCTCGCAGGACACAAGGGCACCTTCATTCAGCCATTCATGGCAGGTATCAACTGCACCTTGTGGGTTGCATACGGACTATTCAAGGAGAAACGCGATTGGCCATTGGCTATTGCCAACACACCTGGTATCATCTTTGGTTTCGTAGCAGCATTCACAGCACTATAAAGCAAGGTAAAAGCTAAACATATTACCCTCTCTAATCACATGATTAGAGAGGGTAATTGCGTTTATACACGTTAGGAATGACTATGAGAAACGATGATAAATGCCAAAGAATAATACAAGTAGAACCATAAAATACCATATTCTCTCCGTATCTTTGCACCATGATTAAAATTACAGAAGCACGAAAAGAACAGGCGGCAGTGATAGCACGAATGATTATGGAGGCAATGAACCACGAGTGCTGCCAGTGGTTTGCAGGACCAGAACATACGTTAGATGAGTTCCATCAGTTGATGACTCTATTAGTTGAACGAGAGGATTCGCAATATTCCTATCGTAACACACTGGTAGCTATGACGGAGAACAACGAAATAGCGGGCGTATGCGTAAGCTATGATGGGGCTAAGCTCCACGAATTACGCCAAGAATTTATAGACGGGGCAAAGCAGACTTTCGGTAGAGACTTTTCTAACATGGAAGACGAGACGACCGCTGGTGAACTTTATATCGACTCTCTCTGCGTCAGCAACAACCATAGAGGTCGAGGCATTGCAACACAACTTCTCCGTGCTACTATCGAGAAGGGACAACGCATGAACCTACCAACAGGACTATTAGTAGACACTGGCAACCCGCAAGCCGAGCGCCTCTACAAGCGCATAGGCTTCACGTTTGTAGGTGAGAACACATGGGGCGGACACCCAATGCGACATCTACAGAAACATAACTCATAAGCGTCCCTCTTTGTTTCAAACCTTGAGACTATATGTTTAGAACCCTGTTTGCGCTTTTTGTCTAATAGGTTTCCGAATTCTTTCTCACCCGTTCTCCATTCCTTTCTCATGCGTCTTACATCTTTGAGTTCCGTATCTTTTCTTATTTTCACCATGGTGAAACTATTGTGTCACCATGGTGAAACTTGTGTCTCATCATGATGAGACTAACTTTATATACGTGTGTCAATGATGCGCAACACGTGAGAAAGGAATGGAGAACGGGTGATAAAGAATGCTGGAACAGGTGGAACACGATTCGCAAACAGGTGAGAAAGACTGGACGAGCCTGTCACAAATATCAGAACAACCATGAAATCACCTTATTTATTTGCCTATCTCTCCCCTTTATAGTATCTTTGCACGCGCAATAGGTTCATTAACATTACATGATTAAAAAGGGAAAACGGTGAGATTCCGCTACTGTCCCGCAGCTGTAAGTTGTCTGTCACAGGTAAACATAAGCCACTGATAGCGAATGATTGGGAAGGCGTTTACCTTCTTTTGGATAACAAGTCAGAAGACCTGCCATTGCAAGTCATTGCATCCCTCGAGGAAAGGCACTGCATAGAACCATTATGATACATTATAAGAAGATGAGGCAACTGGCTTCTTTCTTACTGTTGTTATGTCCTTTGAGTATGGCAGCACAAACCATAACCAATGATTCCACACAGACAATAGACGAGGTTGTGGTTAAAGGCTTCCGTATTCCTAGGAATGTATTGGCAAGTACACCGATACAGACACTGTCACACACGGATATGGAGCGTCTCGGCATCCACGACATGGGCGATGCGCTGAAACGGTTTGCTGGTGTACAGGTGAAGGACTATGGCGGTGTAGGCGGTATGAAGACGGTTAATATTCGAGGCTTAGGGGCTGGACACACGGGCGTCACGTATGATGGAGTACAGGTGGGCGACTGCCAGAGTGGACAGGTAGATCTCTCCCGCTTCACGCTTGACAACGTCTCACTCGTCAGTTTGCAGATTGGACAAGAAGACAATATCTATCAGAGTGCAAAGGCTTATACCTCGGCAGGACTCATCAATATCAGTACGTTACAAGGCGTATCCGACCGCAAGCCACACCTCACAACGTCGCTGCGCACGGGTAGCTATGGTCTCTTTGCACCCTCCTACTTTATCATCAACAGCTCTCACGTTTGGGGATTGGCGCATACACAAGCTACGAAAGGGCTGACGGAGTTTACTGGTTCACGCTAAAGAATGGTATCAAGACCATCCATGAGCGTAGAAACAACAGTGACATAAAAACATGGCGAGGCGAACTGAACATGAGCTATCAGCTCACGGATAAGCAGACATTGCAGTGGAAGGCTTACGGCTTCACGTCAAACAGAGGATTGCCAGGGGCTGTCATCTATGACAACACTTACTCTGCAGAACGTCTGAAAGATAAGAATGTCTTTACACAAATGCTCTATGAGAACCTATTTAGCAATCGTATCAAGATGAAAGCGGCTGCTAAATGGAATTACGTTTGGTCACGCTACTCTGATATACCTGCCAGTGGATATAAAGAAGACACCTACCGACAGAACGAGACTTACCTAACAGCGACGCTGTGGACAAATCCGTTGCAGGGATTAAACCTTTCTTTCGCACAGGATTATGCGCATAACCATCTATCCATGACGCTGCCGAAAGCTGCTAACCCAACCCGCAACTCACTGTGGACAGCCTTAGCAGCCAACTATCAGATAGGTTCTTTCAGTATCAATGCATCTCTTCTCGCAACGAATATCTACGAACGTGTAAAACAAGGGAACGCTTCGAACGGATTTCACAGACTGTCGCCTGCCTTCAGTATGCAGTGGCGTTGCCTGCAAGACTTCCGCCTCCGCTTTGGATATAAGGACATTTTCCGTACTCCAACACTCAATGAACTTTATTATACGGGTATTGGTAACCGCCATCTGAACCCAGAGAAGTCACGCATGTGGAACCTTGGTGCCACTTACTCGCACACCTTTAATCGTACACTCCAGCTTTCCTTGACCGCTGATGGGTATTTCGGCAACGTCACCGATAAGATTATTGCGGTACCAAAGATGTTCTATTGGCAGATGATGAACGCTGGGAAGGTGCGCCAATTAGGGCTGGATGTATCAGCAAACATTGAGAAGAAATGGGGTAATGATTGGTCCGTGAGTGCGACAGGTAGCTATAGTCTGATGAAGGCAACTGATATCAGCAACCCAACAGCCGTCTATTATTGTAATCAGATAGCTTATACCCCACGCCATTCGGGTTCAGCAAGCGTCTTACTACATACTCCTTGGCTCGATTTCAGTTATAATGTTTTGTTCATGGGCGAACGATATACGCTGAGTTATAACATTCCAGACAATCGTATGAAACCATTTACTGACCATAGCATAACGCTCTCGCGGGAGTTCAAACTCAATAAGCAGCAATTACGAGTACAGTTTGATGCGCGCAATCTTGGCAATAAGAACTATGAGGTCGTACGTTTCTATCCAATGCCAGGCACCAACTGGCGACTGTCTGTAAGCTGGGAACTTTAAGCAAGAAACATAACCACAATAAAAGGATTAAACCAAAATTAATTATAAACAAAACAATGAAGACAATGAAAAAGAATCTACTTGCGTTAGGCATTATCCTCATGTCTGCGCTCACTTTCACCGCTTGTAGCGATGATGACGACATTAATGTTGGTAAACAACCAGAGGTATCAACCACAGACGTCTATGTTTCTTGTGCCGGTAACTGGGGCGCAAACAATGGTACTGTTGGTATTCTTGATTACAATATTCAAGCTCGTCCAACAGCACCTTTCGTATTCCAAGATGCTTATAAGGCACAGAATGGTATTGGTATCGGTGATGCACAAGACTTAATCGTATTCCATGATAAAGTAGTTGTTGCTTGTACGACATCATCAAAAATAGAAGTTTTGAACCGACAAGGGAAAGTTGAACAGACCATTAAGCTCCACAACGTTGAGCCACGTTACTTGGCTACAGATGGCAAGTATGTTTACTTCTCTGCCTATAGCGGTAAAGTATATAAGATGAATCCTAACGACAAAGTGAAGCCACTGGTCGACTCTGTTGTTGTGGGTGACCACCCAGAGGCAATATCAATTACGAATGGTAAGCTATATGCAAACCTTTCAAACCGTAGTATAGCAAACACTGGTAAGTACTTAGCAGTAGTAGACCTCAACACATTCCGTAATCCAAAGAATATTGAGGTTGGGCTTAATCCTTACAATCAGAACATTGCTGCCGGTAATGACGTGTTTATCGTGTCTATGTTTGATTATACAGAGAAGCCATTAGTACAGAAGATTGACACAAAGACCAACAAAGTGACACAACTCTTTAATGCTACTGCCATTGCATACAGTGCTAAGAAGAATGCGCTTGTCTGCCTCTATGCTCCTTACGGAAGCGATGATAAGAGTTTCTTCTTCTATGACTTAGCTACAGGTCAGAAGACTAATCTCGATACGACAGGGCTTCACAGTCCTCAACAAGTTAATGTTGACAAGTGGGGTAACATCTATGTTATAGACACTCCAGATTATAATTCTCCAAGCGAGGTCTTCTACTATTCACCAGAGGGCAAGCTTATCCAGGGTAACATCATCGTTGGAATGAGTGCACAGAATGTACGCTTTGCCAACTAAACAAGTACAATAACAAAACCGGGTGATTCCAAATATTGGAGTCACCCGGTTCTTATATTATGTAAAACTCGTATAAGCCTTTTTATACTGCTAAATGTTACAACGGAGTTGTGAAGATAAACGTACGGATAACCCAATAAAAAAGGATACCGCAGAGGTAACCCAAGAAAGCTAACCACGAAATCTTCTTCATATACCAACCAAAGGTTATCTTCTCCAGTCCCATTACGACAACTCCAGCTGCGGAACCAATGATAAGGATGGAACCACCTACACCAGCGCAATAAGCCAAGAGCTGCCAGAAGATACCATCTACTGCCATGTCGCCTGTTGCCTGAACCGGATACATACCCATGCTACCTGCAACAAGAGGAACATTGTCTACTATAGAGGAAAGCACTCCGATTATTCCTGTTACAGCATAATGATTACCTTTAAAGAAACTGTTCAGTCCGCCACCAAGTTCATGTAATACTCCAACTTCCTCAAGGCAGGCAACAGCCATAAGAATACCAAGGAAGAAGAGAATCGTTGACATGTCGATACGACTCAGTAAGTTAGAAACACGCTTTGAGAACTGAATATTATCTCCTCTCCTCCTATGCATATGGCGATAGAATAGTTCGGTAACTGACCATAAGATTCCTAATACCAACAAGATTCCTACAAATGGAGGAAGTTCCGTCAGATAATGGAAGAGCGGAACAAAGCACAGACCACCAACACCAATAGCAAATATAAGCTTACGCTGTAGGGCTGTGAATTCTAGAACAACCGTATCACCCATTAAGTCGGTCCCCATATCATCATACTCAATATTCCCTTTCAAAACTGTCTGAAGCAGAAGAGCAGGGATAATCATGGACAACAAAGACGGTATGAAGATCTCGCTGATGACACCACCTGCTGTTATCATACCAGCATTCCACAGCATAATGGTTGTAACATCACCTATTGGAGAGAATGCACCACCAGAGTTTGCTGCAATGATTACCAACGAAGCATATATCATTCGGTCTTTCTTATCATGGACAAGCTTACGAAGAATCATTACCATCACTATACTTGTTGTTAGATTATCCAAGATAGCTGACAAGAAGAAAGTCATAAATGCAATCTTCCACAGTAGACTTCGCTTTGTCTTAGAATGCATTACGTTCTTTACCCAGTTGAAACCACCATTTTGATCAACAATCTCCACGATAGTCATAGCTCCCATAAGGAAGAAGAGTGTCGTTGCTGTATCGCCGAGATGCTCGGTGATTAACGAGTTCACAAACGATAATACTTGCTCACCTGTCCCCTTAAAATCGGGGTGCATAAGTTGTACAAACGGTGCGGGGTCTACCATATAAAGAACCCAGCAGAACACAAACATCAACAAAGCTATTGCAGCCTTATTGATTTTTATCAAACTCTCCATAGCTATAAAAGCATAGCCCAAGACGAAGACGACGATAATTCCAATTGTTAGTGTAGACATTATTTTATAGTTTCGATTTATTTTATAGTGCACAAAGGTAAACAAAAGATATGAGTTAACATAGATAGAATAAGAATTAATTGGGATAAAAAGCTTACATTCAGCAAATTTGTAGTACATTTGTGCCAAAACTAAGAGTTTAAACATGAACAAGCCACACATAAAGGTTGTATGTGCAATCATCAAAGATGGTGAGAAAGTCCTATGCACACAAAGACTTCGCAAAGGACCAGACTACATTTCAGAGCATTGGGAGTTCCCCGGTGGAAAGGTTGAAGCTGACGAAAGCAAACAAAAAGCTCTGCAACGTGAGATTCTTGAGGAAATGGATTGGAAGATACAAGTTGGTCCTCAGCTTGCAGAAATGGAGTATGAATACCCTGACTTCTTTATCCATCTTACAGCATATAGTTGTACTGCACACGATAAGAACTTCAAACTTTTTGCACACATTGATGTCTGTTGGCTGAAACCTGATGATTTTCCACAACTTAACTGGGCTGCCGCTGATGCAGAACTCATCAAGCTAATATGGTAGTTCACACCATCCTGGATTACAAACATCCATTATATAATATAATATCTCAGCTCTTTATAAGAGCCATGATTTTCCCTTTTCTGAAACAATGAACGAAGAAATACAGAATTTAGTCAACCAGCTCAATGCTGCGTCAGATGCGTATTATAATGGTCGTGAAGAACTCATGACTGATTACGAATGGGATGCTGCCTTTGACAAGCTTAAGAAATTAGAAGAAGAAACGGGCATTGTACTGGCAGATTCACCAACGCAGAATGTCTCTGCCGATGATGTTGCTGGTCAGAAAGAGGAACATGAGTTCCCCGCTCTGTCACTGGCTAAGACCAAGAAAGTAGCTGATCTGGCTAAATGGGCAGAAGGAAGGCCTATCTGGCTTTCATGGAAATTAGATGGATTGACACTGGTCGCCACATATGATAATGGTAAGCTGACCAAGGTTGTCACACGTGGCAACGGGCATATAGGTACGAATATCACTCGCTTAGCTCCTGCCATTGACGGCATTCTCCCCACCATTAAATATAAGGGACATCTCGTTATCCGTGGGGAAGCGGTCATTAGCTATCCTGATTTCGAGCAATTCAACATGGAGTCAGAAGAAGAGTATGCCAATCCTCGTAACCTTGCATCAGGTTCTTTGACACTGAAGGATATCAATGAGGTTAAAGAACGTCATCTACGTTGGATACCTTTCACACTTGTTTATGTTGAGGAAGAGATTATTTCATGGGGAGAGCGGATGGCATGGCTCGAACATCAAGGCTTTAAACCTGTTGACAGAGAATGTATAGAACAACCTAATGCGGCAAACATACAATCTGTAATCAACCTCTGGACAGAACGTGTTACAGGCGAACAAACTTCCCATTCATCGGACTCAAACCATAAAATAGTCAGATTCCCCTACCCTGTTGACGGATTAGTCATCACATACGACGACACTGCATATGCAGCAACAGGCTCTGTTACGGGGCATCATGCTACACGCGCTGGCTATGCTTTTAAGTGGCGAGATGAGAGTGCTGAAACAGAATTAGACCATGTTGAATGGTCATGTGCAGCATCAACAATCTCACCTGTCGCCGTATTTCGTCCTGTAGAACTGGAAGGAACTACTGTCAAGCGTGCTTCTCTCTGTAATATCTCCGAGTGTGAACGATTGGGCATTGGTGATAAGGGAACAAAGATTGCCGTTATCAAAGCTAATAAAATCATCCCAAAGGTTATCAATGTAATAGAACGAATAGGAATATTCCACATTCCTGAAACATGCCCAGTATGCCATTCTGCAACAGAAGTAGTTGAAAGTGAGGTTAGCGGAACACGTACTTTACATTGCACAAACAGCCACTGCCCTGCCAAGCAGCTGAAGAAATTCGGTCGTTTCGTATCAAAGGAAGGTGTGAATATAGATGGACTATCTGAACAAACTGTACAAAAATTTATAAACCTAGGATGGGTTTGTGAATATGCAGACTTCTTCCACCTCAAGGAACATGCTCCTGAACTGCGTACTATGGAGGGATTTGGGAATAAGAGTGTCAGCAATCTACTAACAGCTATTGAGAAAGCACGCAATGTGGAAGCACGTCGACTACTGTTTGCTCTCAACATTCCACTCATAGGACAAGACGTTTGTAATCGTTTGTTATCAGCTTATCCGTTGGAGGAACTTATCAAAACTGCAACAGAAAGTATCTCTGATGACGTCTTCTCTACCATTGCTGGTATTGGACCAGAGAAAAGTACAAGCTTCGTTCGCTGGATGAAGGATGAAGATAACCACGCCATGCTACATAATCTGTTGCCCGAACTAAATATCAGTCAACAATCATCAACCCCAACAGGTAGCAGTTGTCAAGGATTGACGTTTGTCGTTACAGGTGATGTACACCACTATAAGAACCGCAACGAACTAAAAGCTTACATTGAAAGTCAGGGTGGTAAGGTCACTGGCTCTGTGTCAAAATCCACTAATTTCCTTATTAATAATGATGTGGAAAGTACCTCGGGTAAGAACCAGAAGGCAAAAGAACTTTCTATTCCTATCATCTCTGAAGATGAATTCATTGCTCGCTTTACACTCTCTAATACTGAAAACAAAGATAAAAAAGAGGAGAACAATGAGCCTTCACTCTTCTAAAAACAGCCATAACCCGTCGAATTTAAATAATCAAACATACAGAATCATGAGACAAACAAAAAGAATCCTAACTATGATTACGGCAGTCCTCTGCCTTTTCATGCACCCTATCATCGGCTATGCACAGGAGAAGACGAATGGGAACAGTAAAAACGCAGAGAAGAAGGGACACAGTAAGATCCTCATTGTCTTCTTCTCACACACAGGAGAGAACTATGCCGTAGGCAACATTGAGGTTGGCAACACAAAGATGGTAGCTGACTACATTCGAGATGTGACCGGTGGTGATGAGTTTGAAGTGGTAAGAGAAACTCCTTATCCTAAGACTTACAAGGAAGTAGTAGAGGTTGCGAAAAAGGAAAGATACGGCAAAGAATATCCTCCGTTCAAAGGAAAGGTCAACAATATTGATGATTATGATGTTGTATTCCTTGGTGGTCCAGTATGGATTCATAGCTATCCCCAGGTGATGTTTACTTTCATGAAGCAGTATGACCTCAGTAAAAAGACACTTATACCATTCCTAACACATGAAGGAAGTGGCTTGGGTTACGCTGTCCAGGATATAAAGAAGATTTACCCAGATGCTAATATCCTCAGTCCAGAGGCTTTCTATGGACATGAGGTTCGTACAGATATGAGTAAGGTTAAAGCGTGGTTAGAGACACTGGGATATAAGAAATAAATAGACAAGAGTAATCTATAAGCAAACGAAGAGATATGGTTATCTGATTAAAAGGCAGCCCTTCTGAAACAGTAAAGGTTAAACTCTGAAACAGGAGTTCAACCTTTTTTATATGCCTATAACTATCAAAAGAGAGGCAGAGTATACTATTCATGTGAAGGAGACGCAACCCTTTACAAAGTGTTAAGCCTTCCGCACTACTGGTGTTTACCAACAACTCCATAGGTGCTGAGCATCAACTCCAATGGTGCTAGGCTGCAACACATATAGAATCTATCCTTAACCGTAACATACATGGCTTACACAAAGAAGCCACATCAGTTCCCTTGTCAGAGAAAAGATGTGGCTTCTACCATTTATATTAACGTAAAATTACGTTTGCTTTAGAATTATCAATCTGTCAGCTTATTTATTTCTGAATACCAATCCGTCACCAAAGCAGTCAATGATAACAGGGTTCTCGCTGTTGACAGAACCAGAGAGGAGTGACTTACTGAGGTCATTCAGTACGTAACGTTGGATAGCTCTCTTCACAGGACGCGCACCAAACTCTGGGTCATAACCAACTTCCGCAAGATAATCAATAGCAGGATCTGTCCACTGAAGGTCGACACCTTGTGCTCTTAAGATCTCTTTCACACGCTCAAGTTGTAAACGAACAACACCACCTATCTGCTCCTTCGTCAATGGCAAGAACATAATTGTCTCATCAATACGGTTGAGGAACTCTGGGCGGATAGTCTTCTTCAGCATATCCATGACTGTTGTCTTAGCCTTACTGATAACCTCTTCACGGTTCGTATCATTGAGTTTCTCGAACTCCTGTTGGATAAACTGTGAACCAAGGTTTGAAGTCATGATAATGATTGTGTTCTTAAAGTTCACCGTACGCCCCTTATTATCTGTCAATCTACCGTCATCCAATACCTGTAAAAGGATATTGAACACATCAGGATGTGCTTTCTCTATCTCATCAAAGAGCACAACAGAGTAAGGTTTACGGCGTACCGCTTCTGTCAACTGACCACCCTCATCATAGCCAACATACCCCGGAGGTGCACCGATAAGGCGGGAAACACTGAACTTCTCTTGATATTCACTCATATCAATACGCGTCAACATAGACTCATCATTGAAGAGATAATCAGCCAAAGCCTTAGCAAGCTCCGTCTTACCCGTACCAGTTGTACCAAGGAAGATGAATGATGCAATAGGTTTCTTTGGATCTTGAAGACCTGCACGAGAACGACGTACGGCATCAGCTACAGCAGTGATTGCCTCATCCTGTCCAATGACACGTTTATGAAGTTCGTCCTCCAAATGGAGCAATTTATCCTTTTCACTTTGCAACATACGTGTAACAGGGATACCAGTCCAACGACTTACAACCTCAGCAATGTCATCAGCAGTAACTTCCTCACGTACCATGGCATCTCCACCCTGTGTTGCTTGCAATTGCTTCTGAATGTTCTTTATATCGTCCTGCAACTCTTTCAGCTTTGAATACCGAATCTCTGCAACACGCTCATAGTTACCTTCACGCTCAGCTCTGTCAGCCTCATACTTCAGATTTTCAATCTCTTGCTTGTCCTGCTGAATCTTGTTAACCAGTCCACGTTCGCCTTCCCACTTTGCTCGGAAGCTATGTTCCTGTTCCTTGAGGTCGGCAATATCCTTGTCAAGCTGTTTGATTTTCTCTGTATCATTCTCGCGTTTGATAGCCTCCCGCTCAATCTCAAGTTGTTTCAAACGACGTGTTATCTCATCCAGTTCCTCTGGTACAGAATCACGCTCCATACGCAGTTTCGCTGCAGCCTCATCCATTAAGTCGATGGCTTTATCAGGAAGGAAACGGTCAGATATGTAACGTTCAGAGAGTTTTACGGCTGCAATACAAGCATCATCTTGTATACGTACTTTGTGATGGTTCTCATAACGCTCCTTCAATCCACGCAGAATAGATATAGCATCAAGCTCATCAGGCTCATCAACCATTACTGTTTGGAAACGACGCTCCAATGCTTTATCCTTCTCAAAGTACTTCTGATACTCGTTCAAGGTTGTTGCACCAATGGCTCTTAGCTCTCCACGAGCCAAGGCTGGCTTCAGAATGTTAGCAGCATCCATGCTCCTTCGCCTCCACCAGCGCCAACCAGTGTGTGAATCTCGTCTATAAAGAGAATAATATTGCCCTCCGACTTCATCACTTCATTAATAACGCTCTTCAAACGTTCCTCAAATTCACCCTTATACTTAGCACCTGCCAAAAGTGCACCCATATCAAGCGAATAGAGTTGCTTATCTTTTAGATTCTCTGGAACATCACCTCGTACAATACGCTCAGCCAATCCCTCAACGATTGCGGTCTTACCAGTTCCTGGTTCACCAATAAGAATTGGGTTGTTCTTCGTACGACGAGATAGAATCTGCAGCACACGACGAACCTCTTCATCACGCCCAATCACAGGATCAAGCTTTCCTGCACGTGCATCTTCTATCAGGTTACGTGCAAACTTCTCCAATGATTGATAGTTCTCATCACCGCTTTGCGTCTGAACTTTCTGACCTTGGCGCAAGTCATTGATGGCCGCTGTCATCTCTTGCTCTGAGCAACCCGCATCCTTTAAAATACGACTTGCAGTTGAATTGACTGCCAATAAAGCAAGCAACATAGGCTCTATGCTAACGAATTCGTCACCAAACTTCTGTGAGATATCCATTGTACGCTGCATCACCTGGTTACTTTCTGACGAGAAATATGGCTCTCCGCCACCTGAAACCTTTGGTAAATGCGCTATTTCATTCCCAATAGTACTCTCTATAGTCTGTATATTGACGCCTAATTTCTGGAAGACGTAAGAGACAACATCCTTACCTTTGTCCATTACACCAGCTAATAAGTGCAACGGTTCAATAGTCTGCTGACCATTTCGCTGCGCTATATTCACTGCGCTTTGAACTGCTTCCTGGGCTTTTATTGTAAACTTATCAAATGTCATATATATTAATCTCCTATTCTTTTATTGTTCTTATTTTGTTTTCTTACCACTCTCTATCAAACTATATACCCATCAACGCCTTGCGACAATATGACAGTTCAGGTAGACAAAATGTCTTAATTTGTGACATTCCACAATATATTTGACCATGATTCTCAGACATTATAAGGATGACAGCATACCCTTTTAGTCGTAAGGAGTCATGTGGAATAAGGTCGTAGAAAACCTATACTAACAAAAGGGTCGACAGTTTTTGAAGAACTGTCGACCCTTTTGTTGTAAAAGCCTTAATAAATGAAAATATACTCTGAAGAGCTAGTTCGCTAAAAGCTATCGTTTGACACGTACACCTTATTATATTATACTCCTTCGAGCTCTGGAACCAAGCCCTCAATATATTTACATAGGATACTGATGCCCTTCACATTCTCTCCACCCTGCGGTATGATAAGGTCTGCATACCGCTTCGTAGGCTCAATAAACTGTTCGTGCATGGGTTTGAGAACCTCAAGATAACGCTCAACAACCATAGAAACTGTACGACCACGATCAATCGTATCACGCTGAATATTACGTATCAGACGCTCGTCAGGATCACAATCTACGAAAATCTTAAGGTCCATCATGTCACGCAAGCGCTTATTACTTAATGCCATAATACCCTCCACAATAATGACAGGCTTCGGTTCTACATGGATAGTCTCAGGCAAACGATTATTGAGAATATAACTATAGGTCGGTTGCTCTATGGCATGACCATTACGTAACTCATTTACTTGTTTAATTAATAGCTTCCAATCAAATGCATCAGGATGGTCAAAATTGATTGCTTTACGCTCCTCTACTGTTAAATGAGTCGTATCATTATAATAAGAATCTTGAGGGACTACAGCTACATAATGGGGAGGAAGGCTCTCAACAATTTTCTTCACTACAGTGGTCTTACCAGATCCTGTACCACCGGCAATACCTATAATAGTTATCTTATCTTCCATATTTTTATGAGTTTAAGGAGTTGAAAAGGATTACTACGTGAACTAAAACAAAGTTACTAAACATACATAACTATCCTATCCTAGTCATCCAATAATCCAACTTCACTCAACATCTGTTTGTAATATTCTGCTTTTTTCTCCACTTTCATAGGATAGGCACGACTGCTACTGGGCTCTCGATAAAGTCGAATCGTTCGTCCTTCGAATGTAAATTCCTTATAATCTCCCATCTGCATCTTACGAGCATCAATCTGATAATGGTCTGTAAACACCTTCGTTGCCAGCTGTCCTGCAGCCAAAACTGCCTTACATTGAGGCAGAACACGAAGCATATGATCAAGATCAGCGGGCTCTACTATCTCCAAATCCTTATCTGAAGCTGTACCCGTTGTACGCCGAATACGCAATGCAGTGTCAAAGATTGCAATGCCCTTATCTTTTAAAAAGGCTCTAAGCAAATCAAGTTTATAGGTTTTATTAGCCTCATCCACAAAATACTTCTTATCCTCGAAGAACACATAACCAAATATTCGCCACATATCATTGGTATAGTTTGGATAATACCATTCCATACACCAGCGTTTCGGTGCCGGTGGAAAAGTACCTAAAAGCAGCAGCTTTGCATTGGACGGCAACCAAGGTTCAAAAGGATGAGTCTCTATATCCATTATCTTTTGAGAGAGTTTTAATTAGAATTCCAAAACTTCAAGGAGTTTAATTATTTGTTCTGACTATTCTATAGTTAGTCATTACCGTTCCTTAATGAAGTAAGCAACAACAGGGAGGTGGTCAGAGTAGCCATCCAGCCAAACTCCTCCAGCCGTAGTACGTTTCGTATTCCCTTTATATTTACCAGCCTCCTGGAACAAATAATCACGTCGGAAGATCTGATTCTTCCAGAACTTCAATTCAGAATAATCCTTCTCACCATTCTTATTAAGAAGGTTCGGAGTCATAATAATTTGATCAAAGAGATTCCACTTACCCTGATACTGAAGAGTACCAGTGCCCTCTTTCACCAAAATATTATACCAAGGATTATACATATCATCAGGACCAACCTCACTAATCTCAGGCTTAGCAGACAAGCACTCATACATACTCTTGTTCGTTGGATCATCATTCATATCACCCATCACAAGAACCTTTACTTTAGGGTCTTGACGCAGAAGAGAATCTTTCAGAACTTTTATCTGCTTACCACCCAACTCCCTATAGTAAGAGCCAGCTCCACGACTTGGCAAATGACAAACAATTACAGTAACATGTTCACCGGCTAACGTGCCACTTACTGTGAGAAAGCCACGTGTTGCTCGCGTACTGTCTTGCGGAAGATCGTAGACATAAGGTACCAGCTTCGAATCACGAACTGTAAAGAGCTTTGGATTGTAAATCAAAGCACAATCAATTCCACGATGATCAGGACCCTCTATATGTACATACTTATACCCACGAGCTGCCAAAGCGGGTTGGGAGATAAGGTCATGCATTACATGATCATTCTCAACCTCAGCCAATCCAATTACAGCACAACCAACATTCGGCAAAACATCTGTCCCCATTTCTGCCAACACTGTTGACATATTACGTAATTTGTGGGAATATTTCATCTCATTCCAATGGTAACTTCCATTAGGAGTAAAGTCATAATCATTCTTCCCTTCATCATGTACACAGTCAAAAAGGTTCTCCTGATTGTAGAAACCTATTGCATAAACAGAGAACTTTTTTGCGCAAATGCAGATGCACTAAGGATGAAAACGCACGCAAGAACAAATAGTTGTTTCTTCATTACTTTATCAAATGTAATTGTTTGTAATCTAAAATCCTGAGCAACCTCTTCCATTTTAAGGAGAGAGAATTGGCTTTGCAAATATCGGTAATTAATCCGACATTTAGGCATCTTTCTCAAAAAATTAATCAAAAAGCCTTTCTTTTTTAAAATTTATTTCGTTACTTTGCACTCAAAGTATAACATATATTAATATAACTAATTATGCAGAAAAAGCTGACACTTGCCGTCTTGGCGCTATGCAGTTCATCAATGCTATTTGCACAGAACACAAATACAAAGATGAGCCAGCAAGAACAGACTGCCAACACTATGGATGAATCGGCATTCACCTTCACTGAAGCGCAGCTGGGTGAAGACAATGATATGAATGATAATGTCACGATTCTTAACTCTAATAGTAACGTCTATGCTTCACAAGTAGGATTCTTGTATTCTCCAATGCGCTTCCGCTATCGTGCACTAAACCAGAAGTACAATGATATTTACATCAATGGAGCAGCAATGAATGACATGGAAAGTGGTCAGTTCCGCTACTCTATGGTGGGTGGTATCAACCAACAAACACGTAATGTAGACTTTTCTTTGCCTTTTGAGAATAATAATTTCTCTATGACAGGATTAGCTGGGAGCAACAACTATGATTTCCGTGCAGGATCAATGGCTGCTGGGCACCGTATCACTCTTTCTGCTGCTAACCGTAATTACACGCTTCGCGGTATGTACAACTATGCTACAGGATTTAATGCCAAAGGATGGGCTATTGCTGCTAGTGTAGCTTATCGCTGGGCTAACCGCGGTTATGTTGAAGGTACTTTTTACAATTCATTATCTTACTACTTTGGTGTTCAAAAGAAATGGAATAATGGGCATTCATTAGCTTTATCAACATGGGGTAACCCTACAGAACGTGCTTCACAAGGTGCAAGTACAGATGAAGTCTATTGGCTCGCCAATAATTACCAATACAATCCCTATTGGGGATACCAAAATGGGCACAAGCGTAATAGCCGAGTGGTAAATGATTATGCCCCATCTGCTATACTAACATGGGACTGGGATATCAATAAGAAGATGAATCTCACAACGAGTCTCTTCACTAAATACTCAATGTACAAGAGTACGAAGCTGAATTATAATAATAGCGATAATCCACAACCAGACTATTGGAAGAACCTTCCAAGTAGTTACTTCGATGTATGGAACGAGAACGATACACGCTATCGCACATCACAGGCATACTCTGATTGGAAGACAGCTGTTGCGTGGTGGGGCAACAAGGAGAATCGTCAGATTCAGTGGGATCGCCTTTATTATGCTAACCGGCAAGCTGCAGCAAATGGACAAGATGCGCTCTATTATCTCCAGGCTAAGCATATTGATAATCTAACAACAACCTTATCATCAACACTTACCAATCATATCGGCAAGAATAAGGTTTTCAACATTGGTATCACCCTTGGTCAGAACTTCGCTCATCATTATCAAACAATGGAAGACCTACTAGGTGCGAAAAGTTTCCACAATGTAAATACTTACGCTATTGGAACCTATGCTGCTAATGACCCACGCATACAATACGATCTAAATACTATGGGAACAAAAGGTTTAGGCAATCTTGTATACGAAGGGGATAGGTTCGGCTACGACTATAATATTAACGTTCGTCGTGGGCAACTATGGACAAATTTTTCACAGACATTTAGTAAGATATACTACATGGTAGCTGGGAAAATAGGCTATGATGACATATACCGTATTGGGCACATGCGCAATGGAATGTTCGCAGACAACTCTGCAGGAAAGAGCAAGCATGCTAATTTCTTATCAGGTGGATTGAAAGCAAGTACGACCTGGACAATTGGTGGGGGAAATGTTCTCTCTATTGGATTAGGGTATGAACATCGCGCACCAAACGCAAGCAATGCCTTCGCTTCACCAGAAATGAACAATGACTTTGTACTAAACCTTCACAACGAACGTATATTCTCAAGCGAACTCAGCTATCAATACTCTGGTAGTTGGCTACATGCTAACCTAAGTGGCTATTACAACCACATGACACATGTAACAGAATGGCAGAACTTCTACTTCGATGATGCAAACTCCTTTACTTATGTCAGCATGACAAACATGAACAAGAACTACTATGGAGTAGAGTTAGGACTTGATTTCAAGATCAATAGCTTCCTCAACTTCAAAGCTTTAGGGACTTGGAGTGAGGCTAAGAACACAAATAATGCAGATGTTATCTATATGAACTCAACAAAGAGTACATATAATAAGGATGTGGTTTACAACAAAGGTATGCACGAAGCAAGTACTCCTCTAAGTGTTTATAGTGGTATTCTGAGCTTCCACAAGGCAGGCTGGTTTGTAGATCTTAGCGGGAACTATTACGATCGGATATATCTTTCATACGCACCAAGTCTTCGTTACGGTAACACACTGCGTACAATGGGTACAGCACTGGGCGGAATGGATGCCGATGGCAACTATACTCCATATGCACAAAGCGAAGGAAAAGGCGGATTCATGCTTGATGCCTCTATTGGCAAGAGCCTTTATTTGCGCCATGGTAGCCTTTCTATCAACTTAATGATTACCAACTTACTTAATAATCAGAAGATTGTAAGTGGAGGATATGAGCAAAGTCGTAGCAATTATACCGTCAACAGAACTACAGGTGCAGCAACAACACGTGCTTATGACTTCTATCGTAACCCTAAGAAATACTACGTCAACGGTATCAATGGTATGTTGAATGTTGCATACAAGTTCTAAAACTAAAGAATAAAAATAGATTATGAAGAAAATTAAATATTTAATAATAACAGCTGTCTGTGTACTTTTTGCTTCATGTATGGGGGACAGTTACGCTGGGATTGACGAAAATGCGCCAGTTCCTTATGGCAATAATGAGTTAACAGAGACCAATGTTATAACGATTGCACAACTGAAAAGCGACTACGCGACATACATTGCTACCGACTATCGTGATGGTCAAAGTTTCGCCAAAGTAACTGATGATGTGAAAATAAAGGCTATCGTGACAAGTTCAGATGCTCAAGGTAATATTTATCAAGAGCTAGCTTTGCAGGATGCAACTGGTGCTATCATCGTGAGTGTAGCACAAGGCGGACTTTATGGTCCATTACCTGTTGGTACTGAAATATTAGTTAGCTTAAAGGATCTTTACGTAGGTAACTATGGGAAACAGGCCCAGATCGGAATGCCGTCAAAGAATGCCACTGGGGCAGATGTTATAGGGCGTATCAGCGTGCCACATGGGATCAACATTATAAGATATTGTCTACAGGGCATATAGTAGAACCAACATTATTTGCAACAGGTACGAATCCTACAACATGGAATCTTGACACAGATGGTGGAAAGCTCGGCATTATTCGTAATGTAAGTTTTAAAAGTAGTAACAACTCTAAGGCTACTGACACATTTGCAGATCCAAACGGTGGCGCAGGTAGTGTAAGTTGGACTTTAAATGAACAAGATGGAAGAAAAGTTATCGTATATAACAGTAACTTTGCAGACTTTGCTAACGCTAAAGTCCCAACAGGGAAGGTTGACATTACGGGGATTATCAAGCGATTCAACAACCAATGGGAAATCATTATTCGTTCTCTAGACGACATCAAGGCAGTTGAGAAGGTTGACCCATTCAAGGGACTCCCTGGCAAGGGTGATGGTACACAAGCTAATCCTTTGGACATTACACGTGCATTGGCTTACGCTAAGTTGAACAAGAAAGACCCCAACACTTACTATATCAAGGGGGTTATCTCACAGATTGATGAGGTTTCGACTCAATATGGTAATGCTCGTTACTACTTGTCTAACGATGGTTCAACTACTGACCAGCTACAGGTGTTCCGTGGCTTGTACTTGAATGGTGATAAGTTCACTAACCCTTCACAGATTAGTGTAGGCAAGAAAGTCCTCATCCTCGGCACTTTAGATTACTACGAACCTACCTCAAACCCACAGGTTGGACGCAACAGTAAGATCATCTCTATTAATTAATAAGACAAATAACTAAACAAAATATGAAAAAGATTATTTATTCGATGATGGCATTGGCTTTCTCTGCCGCAGTCTTCACCAGTTGCGAGGATGTTCCTGCACCATACCATATGACATTTGAAGACAGTAACGTCACTCCTACGCCACAACCAACAACAGACTTAAACACAGAAGCAACTGCATGGACAGTTGCTGAGGCTGTCCAAAAGATACAGGCAGGACAGACGTCTAATGGTGAAGCATACGTAAAAGGTGTCATCTCTGCTGTAACATTCTATGATGCAAATCACAAGAGTATTACATATTACCTCTCAGACAATGGTACAGATCAGACTTTACAGGTATACTCAGGCAAAGGACTAGATGGTGCTGACTTTGTTGCAAGGACAGATCTACAAGTTGGTCAGACTGTTGTTGTGAAAGGTAACCTCAAGTCTTTCACGAACAAACAGGGACAGACTATCATGGAAATAGATAGAAGCAGTAAGATCATTACTATCAACAATTCCGTTAGCCCTACTCCACAGCCAACAACAGACTTGAACACAGAAGCCACCGCATGGACTACTACAGAAGCTGTCCAAAAGATACAGGCAGGACAGACGTCTAATGGTGAAGCATACGTAAAAGGTGTCATCTCTGCTGTAACATTCTATGATGCAAATCACAAGAGCATTACATATTATCTCTCAGACAATGGTACAGACAAAACCTTACAGGTATTCTCTGGTAAAGGAGTAGATGGTGCTGATTTCACTGCAAAGACAGATTTACAAGTAGGTCAGACTGTTGTTGTGAAAGGTAATCTAAAGTCTTTCACAAACAAACAGGGCCAAACTATCATGGAAATGGATAAGGGTAGCAAGATTATCACTATCAACAACTCCGTTACTCCAACTCCACAGCCAACAACATCTGCACTTGAAGCAAAGTTTGATACAGGTATGGACAACTTTACTATCAATAACATTACCATTCCATCTGACCTCACCTTTGTGTGGAAACATGATGCCAATAAAAAATATATGAAGGCATCATCATTTAAGAGTAACGTAAACTATGCAGCACAAAGTCGTTTAGAATCACCAACATTTAGTCTTACCGGAAGGACATCAGCCACTTTAACATTCCAAGTTGCAGCAAACTACTTCACAACAGCAGCAGACAACTTTAAAGTACAAGTATCAACTAACGGTACAACATGGCATGATGTGCCTGTCTCTACATATCCTGCAAAGGACTGGAAGTTTGTTACTACAACATGTGACCTGTCTGCTTATGCTGGACAAAGCAATGTCCGTATAGGTTTCCTCTACACTTGTGATGGAACAAATGCCGCTGGTACATGGGAAATTAAGAACATAGAAGTAAAGTAAAAAACAATATGAAATATTTGGCAGGGTGCAGAATTATTCGTAATTTTGCACCCTGTTGAGTATATACCTTTTACATTTAGGGGGAAAACAGAGACAAGTACATTATTAACAAATAGATAATAACAAAATGAAACAAGGTATTCATCCAGAAAACTATCGCCCCGTCGTATTTAAAGATATGTCCAACGGCGATATGTTCCTTTCAAAGTCTACATGCAAGACTTCAGAGACAGTGGAGTTTGAAGGCGAAACTTACCCAGTGGTAAAAGTCGAAATCTCAAGTACCTCTCACCCATTCTATACCGGTAAGAGTAAGCTTGTCGATACAGCAGGTCGTGTTGACCGCTTCATGAGCCGTTACGGTAAGTTGAAGAAGTAATCGGTAAATATCTTTCGATTTAAGACATACAAAGTGCGGACAGACGTAGTTGCATATACGTTTGCCCGCATTTTTTATTTATTCTACAAAACATAGAATTTTACAATACAAACAATGAAAATAAGAATATCAGTCTTCACTACACTCTTTGTATCCTTTATTGCCTCAATTATGTTTATTTCCTGCAACGAAAATGATACAGACAACGGCACTTATGGACAACAAAATGGGCAAGCGAACAATACTAATTCAAACATACTGATACCCAATTATGACACACATCGTTTGGAATTTCCAAAAACAAAAGGTGGAAAGAGTATTATTATCACTCACAAGCTGAAGAATGGGGAGGTGAACTATAGTGTAGAATGGGACGCTGAACTAAAATCAAACCGATGGACTTGTTATGAATTATACAGCAGTAACCGTAAAGGCGGTGCATCAAGGTGGAAAGCAAAAGACGGAGAACTTCAATACCCCTTTGACCCTTTATTGCCCATGGATAGCTATTTCGTATCCGATCACTTTTGGGGATCTGGTTATGATCATGGTCATCTTTGTCCTTCAGCCGATCGATTGAATACGGATGAGGCCAACAAACAGACTTTTTACATCAGCAATATGCAACCTCAACTATCTAAGTTCAATGGAAGTGATAAGCGAGGAGGAATATGGTTGACTATGGAGAATAAGATGAGATCCTACATTACGAATGGTACAACAGATACTCTTTTCATCTGTCGTGGCGGTACCATTGATTCACCCGCACTCATAAAAGAATACAGAAGAGATCGTTTCATCATTCCAGGATACTTTTTTTCTGCAGCATTATTAAAGTATAAAGTCAAAGGACAAGGAGATTGGCAGTACAAAGCCATAGGGTTCTGGTTCAAACACGAAAATAATCAGAAGCAATCACTTAAACCATATGTGGTTAGCATAGCTAAATTAGAACAGCTTACTGGTATAGATTTCTTCTGCAATCTACCAGACAACATCGAGAACAATGTAGAGAATAAGACACCAGAACAGTTGGAATTAATCTGGAATATACAATAAGCAACTTCTTTTAAAAGCACATTACAAGAAATTACAAAGGCCTTGTAGAACTATTACAAAGGCCTTGTAGAACTATTACAAGGCGTCTGTAATAACATTACAAAGGCCTTGTAATTTTTTATATATACCCTTTTAAGATCAAAAATATCACTATGAGCATTCTTAAAGGACGTAAAAACGAAGATTTTGATTAGTATTTTTCAGAATTTATAAGTACCTTTGCCATGTAGCAATATGTGTATTTAGATAATGACAAAAGAGATACTATCATACACGCTATCAGTCAATAAGAGAAGAATACTGAATGAAAGAATTTATCATATCCGAAGTCAAGACAGAGACAGCTATCCTCGTTGGCCTTATAACCAAGGAACAAGATGAGGCTAAGACCAAGGAATACCTTGACGAATTAGAGTTTCTTGCTGATACAGCAGGTGCCACCACTGTTAAACGATTCACACAAAGAGTGAATGGGCCGAGTGCTGTCACCTATGTTGGGAAAGGAAAACTCGAAGAAATAAGAGAATATATCAAACTCAAAGAGGACGAAGAAGACCCTATAGGGATGGTCATCTTCGATGATGAACTATCTGCAAAACAGATGCGTAATATCGAGCAAGAACTTGGCGTAAAGATATTAGATAGAACTTCTCTCATCCTCGATATCTTTGCTATGCGTGCTCAGACAGCCAATGCAAAGACACAAGTAGAACTGGCACAGTACCGATATATGCTTCCACGCTTGCAACGTTTGTGGACACACTTGGAACGTCAGGGTGGTGGTTCAGGCTCGGGCGGAGGCAAAGGATCCGTAGGTTTACGTGGACCAGGTGAGACTCAGCTTGAAATGGACCGTCGAATCATTCTCCAACGCATGTCACTTCTGAAGCAACGCCTAACAGAAATTGACAAACAAAAGGCCACTCAACGCAAAAATCGTGGTCGTTTGATTCGTGTTGCATTAGTTGGATACACGAATGTTGGTAAGTCAACTATTATGAATCTTTTAGCAAAAAGTGAAGTGTTTGCCGAAAATAAGCTCTTTGCAACATTAGACACCACGGTACGTAAAGTCGTTGTAGAGAACCTTCCATTCCTATTAGCAGACACAGTAGGATTCATCCGCAAACTCCCAACGGACTTGGTTGAATCCTTCAAATCAACTCTTGACGAGGTTCGTGAGGCTGACCTTCTTGTACATGTCGTTGACATCTCCCATCCAGATTTTGAAGAACAGATACAAGTTGTCAACCAAACGTTGGCAGAATTAGGCTGTGCTGACAAGCCTTCCATGATTATCTTCAATAAAATAGACAACTATCATTGGGTAGAGAAAGAAGAGGATGATCTCACTCCTGCAACGAAAGAAAACATAACTCTTGATGAATTAAAGAAGACATGGATGGCTAAAGAGCATGATAATTGTCTCTTTATTTCAGCCAAACAAAAAGAGAATATTGAAGAATTCAGAGAGGTACTTTACAAGAAAGTACGTGAACTCCACGTCCAAAAGTACCCTTATAATGATTTTCTCTATAACATTGAAGAACAAGAGACTCTAGATTGATTAGTCAAATAAAAACATAGAAAGATTATGCAATACCGTTCCCTGACTTTCGAAGAAATAGATACACTGGAAAGAAATAGCTGCTGGGCTGAAGACTGGAGCCGAGTTGAGGTTGCAGAAGAGGGCTTTCAAGCAAAATATTTCCACCGAGTTATGTTTTATGGAGATATCCGTTTAGGTAGCTTCCAAAAGAATATAGAGATCGCAAAAGACTTCGTCAAGCACTCTGGAATCAATGATGCTACGCTCCGTAATGTCACTGTGGGTGACGATTGTCTGATTGAAAAAGTCGGGAACTACATAAATAATTACACCATCGGTAATGACTGTCTTATCTCCAACATCTCTGTTATGGAGACAACAGAGGGAGCAAGCTATGGAGAAGGGAATCTGATTTCGGTTCTAAATGAGGTTGGTGACGGTAATGTCATACTCTTTCATGATCTTAACAGTCAGTTTGCAGCCTTTATGGTGAAGCATTTTAACAACAAAGATCTCAAAAATGCTATCCGTAGACTCGTCTCCGAGGAGATTGCACGAACCAATCCAGAACGTGGAACAATTGGCAATAACGTTAAAATCATCAATACAAGAGAGATTACCAATACTATCATACAGGATGATTGTGAGATATCCGGAGCCAGCAAACTGAGTGATTGTACCATTCTCAGTTCCGAAAATGCCAGTGTCTTCATTGGAACTGGAGTCATCTGTGAGAACTCTATCATCTCCGATGGGTCAAGTATCATCAACAGTGTAAAGATGCAAGACTGCTTTGTTGGTGAGGCTTGCCAGATAGCAAATGGGTTTACGGCATCACAAAGTGTATTCTTCGCTAACTCTTTCATGGCAAACGGCGAGGCATGTGCTGCTTTTTGTGGACCATTCTGTGCCTCTCACCACAAGAGTTCACTCATCATTGGAGGTATGTTCTCTTTCTATAATGCTGGTTCAGGAACTAACTTTTCAAACCACGCATATAAGATGGGGCCTATGCATTGGGGTATTCTTGAGAGAGGAACCAAAACAGCAAGTGGAAGTTACCTACTTATGCCGGCAACAATTGGAGCCTTCTCTGTCTGCTTTGGTAAGTTAATGCACCATCCGAACACGACAGCACTCCCCTTCTCTTACCTCATTGCGGAGGCAGACAAGATGTTTCTGGTCCCTGGACGTAACATAACTACTGTAGGACTCTATCGCGATATACGTAAATGGCCACGACGTGATATGAGACCACAACACTCTCAAAAGAGTATAGTAAACTTTGATTGGCTATCACCTTTTACGGTTGGAGAGATACTTAGAGGAAAGAAAATCCTGGAGAATCTACGGCAAGCAAGTGGTGATAATGTATCATCCTACAACTATCATGAGTATGTCATCAATGCTTCTAGCCTGCGAAAAGGTATTAAATATTACGATATTGCATTACGCATCTATATGGGTGCAGTCTTGAAACGTGCACACAAATGGGGCTTTTTTGGTAAGCCAGAGACAGAGATTGGCCTTGGGAAATGGGATGATTTATCAGGTTTACTACTCCCTGCTAGTGAAGAACAACGGCTTATTGATGAGATTAAAGACGGCACCTTAGAGACTATTCAAGAGGTTATTGACCGCTTCCACGAGATAAATGACAACTATCGCGTCTATCAATGGGCTTGGACCTATCGCATGATATTAGAATATTATGGGATAAAAGAAATCACAGCAGAAGATGATGCACGTATCAAGAAAGATTATATAGAGGCTCGACGCGCATGGATTGCCGAGATTCGCAAGGATGCAGAGAAGGAATTTGAAATGGGTGATGTAGAGAGAGAGGTCTTCGAGTCATTCGTTAACAGCCTTGATCACGAAGTAGATTTTGAGAATTAGCATTTCTTACCTTATTTATAATATAAAGAACTGATATGAAAAAACATTTTTTTAACTATTCCCTCATCAAGGGATTCTGCATAGGAGCACTGCTTCTATTGGCGACTCTGCCAGGTTTAGCACAACACTATCAATACGAAAGTGTGCCCAATGACCCTATGCAGACACGTATCTACACACTAAAAAACGGCCTAAAGGTCTACTTGTCTGTTAACAAAGAGAAGCCACGGGTACAGACTTATATAGCTGTACGCACTGGTTCACGTAATGATCCGAAGGAGACTACGGGTCTGGCACATTATTTAGAGCACCTAATGTTCAAGGGAACTACTCATTTTGGATCATCAAATATTGAGCTGAACGCCCCTATCTTGATTCAATAGAAGCACGTTTCGAGCAGTATCGACACATTACCGATCCTAAAGCACGCAAGAGATGGTATCATCAGATTGATTCAATCTCACAACTTGCAGCCCGCTACAATATCCCTAATGAGTATGATAAGATGATGACTGCCATTGGAAGTGAAGGGACAAATGCTTACACGTCCAATGATGTAACATGCTATGTAGAGAATATCCCATCTAATGAGATTGACACATGGGCTAAAGTTCAGGGAGATCGCTTCCAGAATATGGTAATTCGTGGATTCCACACGGAGCTTGAAGCTGTCTATGAGGAGTATAATATTGGTCTCTCGAGTGACTGGCGTAAGATGTATGCTGCCCTGTTTGCAAAATTATTCCCGACTCATCCTTATGGGACCCAAACTACTATCGGGGTCGGTGAGCACCTGAAAAATCCTTCAATAGTAAACATCAAGAACTATTTCCATAAATATTATGTTCCTAATAATGTTGCAATCTGCCTCTCAGGAGACCTTGATCCTGACAAGACAATTGCAACAATTGAGAAATACTTTGGAAGTTGGAAGCCAAGTACACACATCGATGTACCACAATTTCCAGCTCAACCTGCTATTACTGCACCGATAGATACTACCGTAATAGGCAAGGAAGCACCCATGTTTTTCATGGGATGGCGTGCGGAAGCAGCTAACTCTCAACAGATTGATACACTTGAAGTAGTTGCACAACTATTATCTAATGGACAGGCAGGTCTCTTTGATCTTGACCTCAACCAAAAGCTTAAAGTACAGAATGTAGGAGCGGGAGTATCTGATTTAAATGACTATTCCGTCTTCTATATATACGGACAATCTAAGAAAGGACAAACATTACAAGAAGCACGTAGCCTTGCGCTAGCAGAAGTTGATAAACTCAAGAGAGGTAATTTCTCTGATGATTTATTACCATCTATCATCAACAACTACAAACGTTATTACTATACAGAACTTGATAAGAATCAGTTCCGTGCCAAACAATATGTTGATGCCTTCATCAACCACAAGGATTGGAGGCTGGAAGTTGGTAAAATCAATCGAATATCAAAGATAACAAAAGCCGAAATAGTAAAATTTGCCAATAAATTCTTTGGTAATAACTTCGCTTGTGTATACAAAGAGCAAGGTAATGATACTACTATCAAAAAAGTAGAGAAACCTTCTATCACTCCAATTCCAACCAATAATGACAAGCATAGTGCATTCTTGGAAGAGATCGTGAATGCAAAGACAACTCCTATTCAGCCGCATTTTGTTGATTACAAGCGTGATCTTACTAAGTCAACTACCCGAAAAGGACTACCTGTACTCTACAAACAAGATACGTCAAATGACCTCTTTACGTTGTGTTTTGTTCTCCCATTCGGTTCAGAGAACACTCCAAAACTCAGCTATGCAGTTGGATATCTTGATTATTTAGGTACAGACAAGCTCTCCAATGAACAAATCAAGCAACAATTTTATAAGCTTGCTTGCGACTATAGTATAACAGAAAGGAGTGATTGTTCCTATATTACGCTAAACGGTCTGAACTCAAATCTTCCACAAGCACTTACCTTACTCAACAATTTACTCAATAATGCGAAGGTGGATAAACAGGCTTATAACCTTTATGTCGAACAGATTCTGAAATCACGTAGCGATAATAAGGCCAATCAAAGTGCAAACTTCTATGCTCTAAGGGACTATGCTTCATACGGGGAATACAACCCTACACGCAACATACTCAGTGAACAAGCTTTAAAAACTATGAATCCTCTGGAGCTATTAACGCTTCTGAAGAATCTAAAGAACTATAAGCAGACTGTACTTTACTATGGTCCCTCAAGCCTAAGTACCATAGATCAGCTTATCAGTAAGACTATCCAGTCGCCAAAGAAATTCGTTTCACCCCCGACAGCAAAACGTTATACAGAACTGACAACGCCAAAGAATGAAGTTATAATTGCTCCATACGATGCAAAAAACATCTATATGGTACAACTTCATAACGAGAATCAAGAGTGGTCAGCAGACCGTGCACCTATCATAGCACTCTTCAATGAGTATTTTGGAGGTAGCATGAATGCTATTGTCTTCCAAGAACTTCGTGAAGCAAGAGGGTTAGCTTATTCTGCCTTTGCCAAATATAACGAGCCTTATCGTCTGTCTGACAAGGAAGACTTCTACACATACATCATCACACAGAACGACAAGATGATGGATTGTGTACATGAATTCAACAAACTTTTGGACAACATGCCAGTTCGACAAGCAAACTTTGACCTCGCAAAACAAAGTCTAATGAAGAGTTTAGCATCTCAACGTACAACAAAGTATGCTATTCTTACATCTTATCTTGCAGCACAACGTTTAGGTATAGACTACTCCTTGAGTGAGAAGATATACAAAGCTCTTCCAGCCCTACGACTGAAAGATGTTGTTGACTTCGAAAAGAAGTATATTGCAAACAAGCCTTTTAAATATATCATTCTTGGTGACGAGAAGGAATTAAACATGAAGGCTTTAGAGAAGATAGCTCCTATCAAGAGGGTTACAACAGAGGAGATATTTGGATATTAAAAGACAAAAGAAGATAGAAAAAGAATAATTAGCAAAGCAAAGACAAAGGGAGTAAAGGGTAAGGACAGACTCCTAAGCTGTACAGGTACTTATTCCTAAGCTCCCTTCTAACTGCTTTAACTCCATTTACGACAAAGAACAAAATACAAAAACATAGTAAAAACATATAGAACAACTCCGCAACACTCTGCAAACACAGAGCAGACGGGAAATTAAAACATTATGGCTGAATTCAAATATGCCCCAATGTTCCAATTGGGCAAGGATGACACCGAGTACAGATTGATATCTAAAGAAGGTGTCAGTGTCGGTGAGTTTGAAGGTAAAGAGATTCTGAAAGTCAGTAAAGAAGCACTAACCCTGCTGGCACAAGAAGCTTTCCACGACTGTGAGTTTATGCTCCGCCGCGCTCACAACGAGCAAGTAGCAAAGATTCTGACGGACCCAGAAGCTTCAGAAAATGACAAGTATGTTGCTCTGCAGTTCCTCCGCAATGCGGAAACAGCAGTAAAAGGCGTACTACCCTTCTGTCAAGACACGGGAACTGCCATCATTCATGGTGAAAAAGGACAACAGGTTTGGACAGGATTCGAGGACGAAGAGGCTCTTTCACGTGGTGTCTATAACACTTTTACTGAAGAAAATCTCCGTTATTCGCAGAATGCTCCTTTAACAATGTATGATGAGGTGAATACCAAATGTAACCTTCCTGCACAGATTGATATCGAAGCTGTTGAAGGTGAAGAGTATCGTTTTGTCATGGTGGCAAAGGGTGGCGGCTCTGCAAACAAGACTTATTTCTACCCAATGACCAAGGCTACAATCCAAAATGAAGGTACATTGATTCCTTTCCTCGTTGAAAAGATGAAGAGTCTTGGTACTGCAGCATGTCCTCCTTACCACATTTGTTTTGTCATTGGAGGAACATCAGCTGAAAAGAATCTACTAACCGTAAAGCTCGGTAGTATCAAGTACTATGATAATCTACCTACTACAGGAGATGAAACTGGACGTGCTTTCCGTGATATAGACCTTGAAGAAAAACTTCTTAAAGAAGCACACAAGATTGGACTTGGTGCACAATTCGGTGGTAAATACTTGGCACATGACATCCGTGTTATTCGTCTGCCACGCCACGGAGCAAGCTGTCCTATCGGTATGGGAGTAAGCTGTTCTGCTGACCGTAACATCAAAGCAAAGATCAATAAAGATGGTATTTGGCTTGAGAAGATGGATACAAATCCTGGAGAACTTATCCCTGAGGAATATCGTAAGCCAGGAGAAGGTACCAAGGGTATAGAGATCGACCTCGATAAAGGTATTGATGCTGTGCGCGCTGAACTGACAAAGTATCCAGTTTCAACACGTGTAAACTTGAATGGAACCATTATTGTTGCCCGTGATATCGCCCATGCAAAACTCAAGGCACGCTTGGATGCAGGCGAAGACTTACCACAATACTTCAAGGATCACCCTATTTTCTATGCCGGACCAGCAAAGACTCCAGAAGGATATCCATGTGGTTCAATGGGTCCAACAACGGCAAATCGTATGGACCCATACGTTGATGAATTCCAAGATCACGGTGGATCTCTTGTAATGCTTGCAAAGGGTAACCGTACTCAGGTTGTCACTGATGCGTGCAAAAAGCATGGTGGATTCTATCTTGGTACAATCGGTGGCGTTGCAGCTGTACTCTCACAGAGCAGTATCAAGAGCATTGAATGTGTTGAATATCCAGAATTAGGCATGGAAGCAATCTGGAAAATTAAAGTAGAAGACTTCCCTGCTTTCATCCTTGTAGATGATAAAGGACATGACTTCTTCAAGGAATTGAAACCTTGGACAGGTTGCGATTGCGGAAAATAATACTCCCCTAGAAAATAAAAGGGACATTTTCATAAGGTAACAAATGGTATGAGAGAAGGACTATATCCGACTTTCATACCATTTTTATGTATACACCTGAAGCCAAGAAGCCTTCTTATAAGACATCACCTACATATTACACACATTCAGTATAAAGTGAATTTAGCGAAACAGCCTATATATATAATAAGGTGTAAAAGTATTCAAGGGAGAATAAGAAAATAAAAATTGTAAGGAGTAAAACAAACTTACACATTGAAACACATAAGAATGTAGGAGGTAAGAGAAAATCATCTTTTTATAACTTTGTAATCAAAAGATTATCAAACAGTTACAAGCAGGCTTCTAAAAGGGCACCTTTTACCATGCAAAAGGGCGTCTTTTATACCTCAAAAGGGCATGTTTTACATTGCAAAAGATGCCCTTTTAGAAAGTAAAAGATACTCTATTCAAACTCTAATAGTTATTTTATTTTACAAACATAAACCTTACCCCGATGGCAGATAGTAAAAAAGAAAAAAACTCAGAAGATAAAACCGGATCTCAAAAGGCAAAAAAGAAAGGGGGCTAAGAGTAAATATAGCAAGGATAAATAACCATAAATGTTTAGGATAAAACCTACTTCTGTTTCAGATTCATTTGTTAAATTTGAATAATCAAAATACCTGCACAAAGATAATATAGTTGTGCAAACTCTTTAATGGTATCACTTTGTTTATGCAAGGTTACAATATGTACCTAATAAAGTAAGCTGATGCCAAAATTAACTCATACTCTTCCATAATTGGTTAAAAGCTGTATTAATAATGTTTATATATGTTAATTAATCTATGTCAAGTATGTGATATTAGAAAATGAAATGTTATATTTGTAGGCACAAAACCTAAATAGAACAAATAACACCCAAATAATAAAGACAATTACACTGCAATAATATTGCAGTTATTCCTGAATCGTATAATATTAACAAATACTTAAACACGAATGAGAAAAGGAAAAATTTTACAAGTAAGTGTTTTCTTATCTTGCTGTTGTTTGAATTCCTTTGCCTATAATATCAGTATGTCTGATAATATTGGTAAACAAACTGCAAGCATCGTTAAGGCTGCGGCCTTAAAAGACTTAGGAACACAACAATCAAGTGACAATGTGAAAGTTACCGGTACCGTCGTTGACAATACTGGTGAACCAATCATTGGTGCAACAGTACGAGTAAAAAACTCACAAAGTGGTACTGCTACCGATCTTGATGGTAAATTCACACTAAGTGTCCCTAAGGGTTCTACACTTATTATTAGCTACATCGGAATGCTAACTCAAGAGGTCCAAGTCACAGGTGCTGCTGATTTGAAGATCTCAATGAAAGATGAAGCGCATAAGATTGATGAGGTTGTAGTAACAGCCTTGGGTATCAAGCGCTCTGAGAAAGCTTTGAGCTATAATGTACAGAAAGTCGGAGGTGACCAACTAAGCGCTGTTAAGAATGTTAACTTCGTAAATAGTCTGAACGGTGCAGTAGCTGGTGTGAACATAAATGCATCTACCACAGGTGTTGGTGGTCCTACACGTGTTGTTATGCGTGGTACTAAATCAATCACTGGTGGTAACAATGTACTTTACGTTATCGATGGTGTGCCAATGCTAAATAAGAGTGGTGGTGACATCGGTGGTGGTAGATACTCAAGCCAACCAAGCGGTGAAGGTATTGCAGATATTAACCCTGACGACATTGAGAGCATCAACGTTCTTACAGGTCCTTCTTCTGCAGCCCTCTATGGATCAGCTGCTGCAAATGGTGTTATTATGATTAACACTAAACGTGGTGCTGAAGGAAAGGTAAGACTTGCTGTATCTAGCAGCATGGAGTTCTCTAATCCATTCGTTATGCCTGAGTTCCAGAACACTTATGGGAACAAAGCTGGTTCCTTCGAGAGTTGGGGTGATCGTCTGGCAACGCCTTCTTCTTATAACCCTAAGGACTTTTTCAAGACTGGACATAGCTACATCAATTCTGTAACTTTGACCACAGGAACAAAGACGAATAAGACTTACGTCTCTGTTGCAACAACCAATGCAACGGGTATTCTCCCAAATAACAAATATAACCGTTACAACTTCTCAGTTCGTAACACCAGTGATTTCTTGAATGATAAACTACATCTTGATGTAAGTGGAAGTTATATTATTCAGAATACACAAAACATGTATCGTCCAGGAGAATACTACAACCCATTGCCAGCAGTATATCTTTTCCCACGAGGAGAGGACTGGTCAGCGGTACAACTATACAAACGCTATGATGCATCTCGCAAGTTTGCGACACAATACTGGCCTTATGGCGATCAGGGTATGCAGTTACAGAACCCTTATTTCATTGTGAATGACATGATGACACCAACCGATCGTAAGCGTTACATGTTCATGAGTAGTCTGAAATACGATATCCTCCCATGGTTAAACGTAGCTGGTCGTGTACGTGTTGATAACACAAATACAGAGTCAGAGAGTCGTTTCCATGCAAGTGGACAGGGTCTTCTCTATGCGGGAACTTATGGAAATGGTATCTATAACCATTCACAGAGCATTGACCAACAGACATATTTGGACTTAATGTTCAACATTGATAAAGCCTTTGGAACAGACTATCGTTTGACAGCTAACCTTGGAACAAGCTTGGAAGACTATCGCTCAAGTGGTGTTGGCTTTGGTGGTCCTATCTTAAAAGTTCCTAATCTATTCTCAGCTGCAGCACTTGACCCAGTCAATGCTATCCCAAACGAGACTGAATTCCGCAAACGCAATACTGCCATCTTTGCCAGTGCAGAACTTTCTTGGAAAGACATGTTATTCCTTTCTATGACAGGACGCAACGACTGGAGTTCACTATTGGTTAATGCAAAGGAGCCTTCATTCTTCTATCCTTCTGTTGGTTTATCTGCAATCGTAACTAAGATGGCTAAATTACCAGAGTTCATTTCTTTCATGAAAGTTAGAGGCTCTTACACAGAAGTAGGTTCTCCTATTCCAGATCGTTATCGTGGTATTACACGTGGTACTATCACCTACCCTATCGTTAATGGTATCCCATCTACACGTACGATTATGCCTTTCTATGATTTCAAGGCAGAAAGAACAAAATCTTATGAATTAGGTTTGGACTTAAGAATGTTTAATAACCGTTTGAACTTTGACTTCACATGGTATCATTCTAATACTTACAACCAGACTTTCTTGGCTGAGCTTTCAGCAACCTCACCTTATTCAGGTCTTTATATCCAGGCAGGTGATATTGCTAACTCAGGAGTTGAAATGTCATTAGCTTACAATGATAAGATCGGAGCTGTTGACTTTGAGTCACGTTTGGTTTATAGCCGTAACGTAAACAAGGTGAAGAAACTTGTACATAATTACAACACAGGCATTGATAATCAAGTTATCAACTTCACAGAGACGTCAGCAGGTGGCGGATACATCCGTGAAGGAGACAGCATGGGTGATGTTTATATTACTAAGGTGCTGAAGCGTGATGCAACAGGTGCTATTGCTGTGGCAGCAGACGGCAGTCTTTCATCTATGGATCTTCCAAATGGAGAACGTTTGAGAATCGGTAATACGAACCCAGACTTTACCCTTGGATGGAGAAATAATATCTCATGGAAGGGTTTGAACCTCTCATTCCTCATCAACGCACGTGTCGGTGGCATTGTAACATCAGAGACACAAGCAGTGCTTGACCAGTTTGGTGTATCCAAAGCAACGGCAGATGCACGTGACCGTGGCTATGTAGAGGTAGCAGGTGGACAGCGTGTAGACCCACAGAAGTATTATGAAGTAGTTGCTAACCAACAGCTATTAGGCTATTACTACTATAGTGCAACCAACGTACGTCTTCAGAATGTTAGTCTTACATATACATTACCAAAGACATTACTTGGACAAGGTTGGCCTGGTATTACTGTAGGATTTATTGCAAACAACCTATGGATGATTTACAACAAGGCTCCATTCGATCCTGAAATTGCAGCATCTACTGGTACTTATGGTCAAGGTAGTGATTATTTTAGTGCACCAAGCTTAAGAAATATCGGCTTTAGCTTGAAACTAAACTTCTAAATTATAAAATATATGAAACGAAATATCAAATCTATTATATGTGTTTCAGCCCTCGCTGCAACACTCTTCACATCATGCCAGGCTGACTTTGAGTATATCAACCGTGATGCTCTGCAGCCTACAGAAGCCCAATTGGAGCAAGATAACCTCAATGTTGGTGGTTTTGTTACTTCCTTTGAAGAGAGTATCTTCCCTGTAGGATCTTCGGGAACAGGTTATGTTAACGATTATCAGATTCCTTACACACTAGCAGGTGCATGCTGGATTGGCTATATGGCACCTGCTCAAAACAAGTGGGTTGGTCGTGGTTTCCCAAGCTTTGCTTTGAAACCTTGGAGCCAGTATACTTATAATGTAATGGCTGGTAATGCCTTCCGTAACTTCCTAGACGTTAAGAAGCGCACGGCTAATGATCCAGAAGGATTAGCAATAGCACAGATTATCAAGGTCGCAGCAGTTCACAAAGCAACAGACACTTTTGGTCCTATTCCTTATACTAAGGCAGGTATCGCTGGTGCAACAACAGCAGAATACGACTCACAAGAAGATGTCTATAAGGCAATGTTAAAAGACTTGGATGATGCTGTACAGACTCTTAACAATGGTGGACACGATGTATTCCCTAAATATGATATCATTTACGAAGGTAATTATACTAAATGGTGTAAGTTTGCAAACTCTCTGATGCTTCGTTTGGCTATGCGTATTGTCTATGCAAACCCAACGTTGGCACAGCAATATGCAGAGAAAGCAATTAACAACCCTTATGGAGTGATCGATAATATGAAGGATGCTGCTCAACTTTCAAAGGGAGCTGGTGTTACATTGAAGAATCCTTTGGTTATTATCAATGGTAGTTATAATGACGTACGTATGGGTGCAGAAATCTCTTCTTACCTTAAAGGGTACGATGACCCACGTATTAGCAACTACTTCGTGAAGGCAAAGAATAACGGAATAGAAGGCTATTATGCTGTTCGTACGAACATTCCAAGTACAACAGATTACTTAGATAAGACAAAGTCATCATCTCTTAACGTACAGGATGGTACTCCTGTATACATTATAAAAGCATCTGAAGTCTACTTCTTGCGTGCAGAAGGAGCACTTCGCGGATGGAATATGGGTGGAGAAACAGCACAATCTTATTATGAGAAAGGTATTGCAACATCATTTGAAGAGAACGGATTGAGTTCTGCACAGGCAACAGCATATGCTGCAAACAGCACATCTGTTCCTGCAAACTTCGTTGATGCACTCCATGCTGAGTACAATGCTGCAGCTACTTCTACCATAACTATCAAATGGCAGAGCAGTGATAGCTTCGAAAAGAACTTAGAAAGAATTATCACACAGAAGTATCTCGCTATCTACCCTGATGGTCAAGAGGCTTGGTCTGAATATCGTCGCACGGGATATCCACGTATTTTCCCTGCAGTTCTAACAGCTACAGACTGTGATGTAGATGGCAATCTGCGTCCAACTCGTATACCATATTCAAATGATGAGTACACTAAAAACTTGGAAAATGTGAAGAAAGCTGTCTCATTACTCAATGGTCCAGACAATGGTGCCACACGTGTTTGGTGGGATAAGAAAGTAAAATAACCCTTAAAAGATTATTCAAATGAAGAAATATTATATATTCAGCCTATTCATATTGCTCTTCTCTGCTGTAAGTTGTAGTGACTGGACAGAACCCTCTGCAAAGAACATTGATGAGCTTTTAGCTGATGCTGATGCTGCCCAAGCAAAGGCACACGAGGCGTATCTCGCTAATTTACGTGCCTATAAAAAGACAGATCACCAAGTCACCTTCGGGTGGTTTGGTGGCTGGACAGGTGAAAGTCCTGCATCACGTTGCCTATATAACCTCCCAGACAGTACCGATTTCGTATCACTGTGGGATGGTTTCTCAAACCTTACACCTGCACAACAGGCAGATTTGAAGCGCGCTAAGGAAGTAAAAGGCATTCGTGCTTTGGCATGTGCTCTACTCTTTGACATAGGAAAAGGTGTTACACCTGCACAGCCTAAAGAGTCAAAGGACAAGGGTGAGACATGGGAACAATACAACCACAACTATTGGGGATGGGTTGATGGTGATGAAACTAAGATCAATGAGGCCATTGTTAAGTATGCAAATGCAATATGTGATACTATTGACAAGTACGACCTCGACGGCTTCGACTTAGACGCAGAACCAAACTATGCACAACCATTCCATACAACTAAAGAGATGTGGAAGAATGACCGCATGAATCTCTTTATCCGTACAATGGGTAAACGCATAGGGCCAAAAGCAGAAACAGAAGAAGGAAGAAAGAAGCTATTGGTTGTTGATGGCGAGCCTTATTGGTTCTCTGCAGACATGGCTTTGTACTTCAACTACTATATCCTTCAGGCTTACAGTTGTCGTTCCTATGAAGATCTGGACAATCGTCTTGGAGCTCTTATTACGCAATTCTCTTCAAAACAGACAGAAGAGGAAATTGCAAAGAAGCTCATTGTAACAGAGAACTTCGAAGCTTATTCTGCCGCAGGCGGTGTAACTTATACCACACGTGACGGCAAGCAGGTTCCTTCATACATAGGTATGGCAATGTGGCAACCTAAAAAAGGACGTAAGGGCGGTATCGGTAGCTACCACATGGAGAAAGATTATGCAGCAAGCCCTGTCTATAAATACCTACGTCAAGGTGTACAGCTAATGAATCCAGCTATCAAATAATAAAACAGAAATAAGATGAAACATATATTTAAATTCTTAGGAATCGCTACCTTAGCATGTCTTACTTGGTCATGTGCAGACATCGATAAAGACGAGGTAGGTGATGAAAGTAAACTGCCAAATGCAGTTTATATTGAAGGCGCAGACGTAAATCCTGTTACCAAACTTACAGTTGATGCTACTGGTGGTAAGAGTTCCTTCACAGCACGAGCAGCTAATAAGTTAGGTTCAAATGTTACTTTGAAGTTCGCTATCAACGAAAAAGCATTAGAAAAATACAACGAACTGAACGGTACACATTACAAGCTCTTACCTGCTAAATATTATAGTCTCTCTGCAGAGAACTTAACAATCAGTGCTAACAACATCTCTAATGGATCTATTGATGTAAACGTAAAACCATTAGATAACGAACTGGATGCCTCAACAAAGTATGCTATCCCAGTAAGTATTGCTTCTGCAGAAGGTGGTAGTTTACTAAACTCAAGCGTGACAAAGATATTCGCTATAGACCGTGTTCTCTATACATCATCTTTAAGACAGAATGGTTTCTACCTTAAGACAACCTTCAATCCACCTTATACTAACTTACAGGAGTGGACTCTGTCATACGCTATTAAGCTCGATCAAAACAAAGATAACCAAGCTGTTCTGTCACCAGACTTCTACTCACGTGTTACTGCTGACGGTGGTTTACAGATGAAGGTAGGTGAAACTGATGACCCTAAAGCCTTCGCTAAGACTAAGTTACAGCCTGGTAAATGGTACTACATAGCATGGGTTTACAACCGTCAACACGTAAAATGCTACATCAATGGTACACTTGATACAGAGTTTGATGTACCAAAGGTTGAGACTTTCACCAAGCTGAATATGAGTTGGGGAGCTTTCGTTGGTTACGTACGTGAGATCCGTCTCTATGACAAAGCACTCTCAGCTTTCCAAGTTATGGATAACCTTTACATAGAGACTCCTGAGAATCCGAACTTACTTTTCTATGCGCCATTAGACAAAAATACTGGCATAAAGGATGTATCTAAGAATCATCATGCTATCAAGGTATACACAGCAGGCTCTGACGATGCTACTGAGTATAACCAAAGCCTGATTACATGGCAGGATGAGAAGTTCCCAGAATAACTTTTACTAAGACGTAAATTAAGATGAAAAGATATATATATATTATCGCACTTGCTTTCGCAGCTACAACTTTCACCAGTTGTAGCCACGATTACAACTATGATGGTGAGTATGACATACCTGGCTATTTCCATGGTTCAGACCCACGTAATAACCTGGTTCATTTCTCAACTAATGTTGTAAAATATGACAATCCATTCTCTGCAGACATTCCTTTAGGTGAGGATAGTCATGCTTTCACCCTGAAAGCGAACATTAGTCGTACTCTTACTAAGGCAGCTAAGGTTCAGATTGCTCTTGCAGCTGATGCTCCTTTGCTCTCTACAACCTATAACGATTATCAGGTAATCTCAGCTAATCAGGTTGTATTACCTAACAATGGGGCTTTCGAATTCAACACCGAGACAACCCAAATTGACATCCCTGTGACCGTAAATGGGCTCACTAAGATGAATAAGCCAACAGTTGTCCCTATCCGAATTACTCCTGCAGACGGAGAACTGGGAAGCCCTCAGACGGTTAAGGAAGACTACGCTTACATTGTCATTACTCCCAAAGATGTGTGGGAAGTATATCTTGACGAGGCAGATCTCTCTGTAAAACTTGATGGAAGCAACACGACATACGTTGGAACTCCAAGTGTAACTGTTTTGTTCACAACAGATAGTCTGATGACTGCAGACTGTGAAGTTGGTTTAGAGCGTGATAACTCTCTGTTCCAAAATGAGGGTAACAAGAAGCTCGCACCAGAAGGTATAGAAGTAACCTCTAAGGTGAATGCAAAGAACCAACAAGAGATTCAGACAACTGTTCAGCTACAACATCCAGAGAAGTTCACTGCTTCTGGTGAGTATGTTCTTCCTATGCGTGCCGTCTACTACGATAAAGATGGTAACAAACACTACATCGCAAACGGAAAGGTACTCATCCCTATCAATGTTATAGATGCTCGTTTCGCACTCTCATCTTCAGAGCCGAGCGGTACGGAGATTAGCAGTTCAGACTTCACCCTTACCCTTTCTCCACAATTAAGATATGGTTCAATAGAAGACTTGACTGATGGAAACACTGAAGATTATGACTATTTAGCCCAAGGTGTTTCAGATCTTACTATTGATCTCAAACAAACGGAGAATGTAAAGGGTATTAAACTGGGAATGTTTATCAGCAGTATGTACAACTATTACCCAGAGTATGTCAAGGTATATGGTAGTACTGACGGTACCAACTGGACTCCAATGTCAGATAAACTCAATCTCAATCAAGTTACATGGAACAACATCAACGCTACGAAAACAGTCAACGTACGTTACCTGAAGATAGAGTTCCACGTATCAGATGCCTTTGGTTCACTGACAGAAGTCAAAGTCTTCAAATAAGAAACAACGTGTAAGTATTAAGCAACCTGCGGGTAGTTACTTGCATTACATATAACTCCTGAGCCTTCTCATAGGCTCAGGAGTTTTGTTTTATATGCCTTGCTGCGTTCTGGGACAATGTCGTTTTTAGTTTTTACTATAAGCATGTGCTTCAGGCTGGTACACCTTCTTCTGTTGTAATTTGCATAAACTATTCTATTATTGTATGCATAAACCTTCATCAATAATTATTTCTCCAATTGCTATATGACTAAAACTAAATATATAGAAGGTACGGTACTTCCCAGTAAATCCCTCATCATATAGAACATTAAACCGTCAGATAAATCTATATAACAGACGTAAAGATAATGCTTCATATATAGAACAGAAGTATTAGAGTAGTATGAAAGGGATATAATATGGAAGGTTTAGCCGTCTGTTTATAAAGCACAAGTTCTTGTAAGCACTCACATCAAGAACAATCTGTAAAGCTTTTCACACTCCATATCACAATATCCTATAATTACAGACAGACTACAAACGATAATACAGCTCATCCCCTATTGTGATATCAGAGAAAGAAACAAATAAGAAGAAGAGAGGATGTGTCTATCTTGACACATCCTCTTAAAACATTAGTCATACCATAAGGCTACATGACAAAGCCACTAATCAGGACTAAAGTCCGAGTGGCTACTCAGCCAAACGATACAATCCAATTTCAGAAATGGTAGGGATTTCACGCACCTGATCAATAACTAAGCGTATTTCTTTAGCCTTACACATAGGGAATCTCAACAGGCGTTTGTGCCCTATGGTCGTACCCTGCGTAACTTTCTGCCACTTACCATTAGCATCCTTCACCTCTAAGAAGAAGTGCTCTACGCGTTGTCCACTCCGAATATCCTCCTGAACAGAAAGTACATCAAAGCTGATAGCATTCTTCAGCTTAAACAAGAACACTGCTTTACCCTGACTCATATTGGGTCTAACAGATGTATCATAGTCACCATCTATAACATCAGAAGCCTTACCTTTTAAGAGTTTGCATGAGACATTGGCATTAGCTAAAAGATTCTTCGTAAACGTAGCATCATACAACTGACGGAAACCACGAAGGTTTTTTACATCAACATCTGCAAACTTACCGGCTTTATTGGGTGGGACATTCAATAACAAAACACCATTCATACCAACGGAAGTGAAGTATATATCCATCAACTCCTTTGGAGTCTTCACCTTACTGTCTTGGTCTTCATGATAGAACCAACCTGGACGAATAGATACATCAATCTCTGCAGGATACCAAATGAGCGACTTAGCTTTCTCAATTACCTTACGACTACCAAGATCCTGCCCCATCATGTCTCCTGCCGGCACTGTCAACATCTCCTTCTGTGAATTCTCTGCTATGGCCTCTTGATTAAGATTCTCCTTTGGAACAACACTCCATTCCATCTCTCTTCCACGACCAGTCTCCGTTCCAACCCAACGGACATCAGGTCCCATGACAGCTATTACAGCATCAGGTTGCAACTTCCGAATAAGACTATACCAACGAAGAAAGTCGTAAACTTGCTTCTTTCCATTCGGTCCTTCACCACAAGCACCATCAAACCAGACCTCACTTACCTTACCATACTGTGTCAGTAGTTCAGTCAATTGCTTCATGAAATAGTCATTATATTCCTCTGTTCCATACAGTTTTGAATTACGATCCCACGGAGAAAGGTATATTCCAAATGACATTCCGTACTTCCGACAGGCATCACTCACTTCACGTACCACATCTCCTCTCCCCTCTTTCCAAGGAGAATGCTTCACACTATAGTCCGTATAAGCTGATGGCCATAGGCAAAAGCCATCGTGATGTTTACAAGTAAGAATAGCACACTTGAACCCTGCAGCTTTCAATTCGCGTATCCATTGATCAGCATCAAGTGAAGAAGGATTGAAGATTGCAGGGGAGTCCGTCCCTTCACCCCATTCCTTACCTGTGAAAGTATTCATTCCAAAATGCAAAAATGCAGTCAGCTCCTGCCTCTGCCATGCAAACTGGCGCTTCGAAGGCACTACATTTGCAGCCTTCCGTACAATCTCCGATGGTGAATCAGACGGATTGATAACGACGTAATTCTTATTTTGTGCCTTGACAGAAGAGTAAGATAATAATAAGAATAACCACAGACAGGAAGTCAAAATAGTCGACCTGAATAATCTAAGATTAGTTTTTGATTGCATAATATTTAGGTAATAATGGGAAATACTCCCCTAATTTAACTGTACAAAAATATACATTTTCATTGAGAAAAACGAATGTAATCACAATAAAAGGTACCTAATGAGTCCGAGATACTATAAACGAACCAAGCACACTACATAGATATACATCATACCAAAGAGCTATCCTTATATACCTATAGAACATATAAGTTCTGAAGAATACATTTCCCATCTTTTGTAAAGAAAAGTCCTCTTCCTTTTTCAAAGACCATCTTTCACATGTCAAAAGGGCACCTTTTGCATTGTAAAAGATGCCCTTTTGACATGTAAAAGACGCCCTTTTAAGGTGCAAAAGATGCCCTTTTACAAGCCTACATGTAACCATCTGGTAATGTGCAGGTTACAAAACTAAAGAAAAAATATTTTCTCTCATCCCTCTTTTTTCACTGTAATTTTATTTTACCACACATTATATGCCAGTTCACCCAGCTTCTTCTGTATTCTTCTACATATTACACCAATATAGTTTTTCCCCAAAAGCTTAGTATCTACAATGCTATATTCACTTGATTCTAGCTTGAAATACTATTTCCATTTTTCCTTTATTATAGCACAAAAGGAAACTAAATCTCAGGGGCTGTAGTCCCTCAGAGCTTATACAGAAAGGGAATACAGAAAGCAATTAATAAGGTAAATTAAAGTTAAATACTTGTATAAATATAAGTAAAAGTGTATCTTTGACTGTTATTTTTTTAAAACCCTATAGACAAATGAATCTTTGCGCTAAGAACCTAACGACAAAAAGCCCGAAAGAGAAGCGTTCTATCAATCCTGCAGCATGGGTCCCTACCCTCTATTTTGCAATGGGCATGCCTTTCGTTGTACTAAACATGGTTAGTTCACTCATGTATAAAGGCATGGGCGTATCCGACAAACAAATTGCATTCTGGACTTCCCTCATAATGCTTCCTTGGACTTTAAAGCCCTTATGGAGTCCTTTTCTTGAGATATACAAGACTAAAAAGTTCTTTGTTGTTCTCACACAATTACTCACAGGAATACTCTTTGCACTTGTAGCATTTGCACTTCACCTCCCCTCTTTCTTTGCAATAACAATCGCAATCTTTGCCGTTATTGCCTTAAGTGGTGCAACTCACGACATAGCAGCAGACGGAACATACATGTCTGTACTGTCAAATGAAGAGCAAGCTCGCTGGATTGGATGGCAAGGAGCTTTCTACAACGTTGCAAAAATAGCTGCAACAGGTGGGCTGGTATATCTCTCTGGTATCTTCATTACACATTTTGGAGTAACAAGAGCGTGGATGTTCATTATGCTTATCATAGCTGCTATAATGATAATTGTTGGTATTTACCATTACTTTATATTACCAAGTACACAGAAACCTGCATCAGGGAACCCGATAACCCTTCGTCAGTCATTGCATGAGTTATTAGAGGTTTTCAAGGATTTCTTTACCAAACGCCACATTATATATTATATATGTTTCATCATTCTATATCGCTTCGCCGAAGGCTTTGTTATGAAGATTGTACCTCTTTTCCTCAAAGCACCACGCACAGAACAAGGATTAGGATTGAATGAAAAAGAAATTGGACTTTGTTATGGTACCTTTGGAGCCGCAGCATTCGTAATCGGCTCAATCCTTGCAGGCTATTATATAGCTTGGAGAGGTCTTCAAAAGAGTCTATTCTCCTTAGCTTTGGTCTTCAATATTCCTTTCATAGCTTACACTCTTTTAGCTATTTATCAACCCAATAGCCTTTGGTTAATTGGTACAGGTATAACCATGGAGTGGTTCGGTTATGGCTTTGGCTTTGTCGGCTTGTCATTATTCATGATGCAACAGGTTGCTCCAGGCAAACACCAAATGGCACATTACGCTTTCGCAAGTGGGATAATGAATCTTGGAGTTATGATTCCTGGTATGTTAAGTGGCTTGGCCAGCGACTATCTGGGCTATCGTCACTTCTTCATTTTCGTTTTAGTATGTACTATTCCAGCACTACTAATCACCTGGTTCGTACCTTTTACCTATCCAGATACATCTAAAAATAACAAAGAAAATAATTAAAAACTAATGATATGAGATTAATCATAGAACCTAATTACGAGCAACTATCCAAGTGGGCAGCCAATTATGTTATTGAACGCATCAATGCTGCCAAGAACAATACTAAGCCTTTCGTGCTTGGTTTACCAACAGGATCATCACCAGAGGGGATGTATTCCGAATTGGTAAAAGCCTATAAAGAAGGAAGAGTAAGCTTCAAGAATGTTGTTACATTCAATATGGATGAATACGTTGGACTACCTGAGAGCCATCCACAGAGCTATCATTCTTTCATGGCAGAGAACCTCTTTAATCATATTGATTGTCCTAAAGAGAATATACATATCCTTAATGGCAATGCAAAAGACTTACAAGCAGAATGTCAACACTACGAAGACATGATTCGCGAGGCTGGTGGTATCGATCTGTTCCTTGGCGGTATCGGTCCTGATGGACACATCGCTTTCAACGAACCAGGTTCTTCTCTCCGTTCACGTACGCGTATCAAGACATTGACTTCTGACACACGTATAGCCAATTCACGCTTCTTTGACAATGATCCAGAGAAGGTTCCAGCTCATGCTTTGACGGTAGGTGTCGGTACAGTCATGGACGCAAAGGAAGTACTTATACTTGTTAATGGACATCATAAGGCGGAAGCTCTACGGGCTGCAGTAGAAGGTGGCATTACCCAGAAGTGGACAATCAGTGCACTGCAGATGCATGAACACGGCATTATCGTTTGTGATGAGGCTGCTACAGACAAGTTAACAGTCGAAACATACAAATACTTTAAAGATATAGAAAAGGAGAATCTGTGATGAAACTAAATCTAAGTTCAAAGATAGTACTCAACCAAATTCCAGAAGAATTCTATCATCCAGCAACCGCAATAGAACGCTCTGAGATTACACGTTTTGAGAAAGTACCTACGGATATATTCCCAACTATCGAAGAAGGTGCCATAGATATTGCCAATCAACTTGAAGAAGGAATAAAGAAAGCAGCTCAAGAAGGCAGGAAGTTTATCATGGGTATAGGCTCAGGATCATCCCTTACTCCTATTTTTCAAGAGCTTATAAAACGTTATGAAGCTGGGGAATTGAGCTTCAAGGATGTGGTGATTTTCAATGCTTATGAGTATTTTCCACTGAATGCAGAGAATGTAAACCGAAGCATTAACCAGCTAAAGGGACGCTTTCTGAACCATATTGACATCAAAGCAGAGAACATCTATACTCCTGACGGAACCCTTCCCCAAGACGAAGTGCAAGAATATTGTCGTCAATACGAACACTTGATAAAGGAATTAGGTGGTATGGACGTTATCCTTCTGGGTATAGGTCGTATGGGGAACATTGCAACCAACGAACCAGGATCAAGTCTAACGTCTACTTCCCGACTCATCCTTATCGATGAAACAGCACGAGAAGAGATGAAAATGAGTTTTGGTTCACAAGAGACAGTGCCCCCATGTTCCATCACAATGGGCATTGAAACCATTCTCTCTGCACGTAAAATATTCCTCACAGCATGGGGTGAAGAGAAAGCAGATATTATCAAGAAAACTGTTGAAGGGAAGGTTACCGATGCTGTTCCAGCTTCTTTCTTGCAGACACACAACGATGCACACGTTGTCATAGACCTACCTGCTGCTGCTAAATTGACACGTATTCAGCATCCATGGCTCGTTGCTTCATGCAAATGGACAGACAAACTGGTACGTTCAGCACTAGTATGCTATGCCAGATAACAGGGAAACCAATTCTGAAACTTACTAACAAAGATTACAACGAGAATGGTCTAAGTGAACTCCTTGCATTATATGGCTCTGCTTATAATGCAAATATTAAGATTTTCAATGACCTTCAACATACTATTACAGGATGGCCAGGAGGTAAACCTAATGCAGATGACACTTATAGACCAGAACGTGCGAACCCTTATCCAAAGAGGATTATCGTCTTTTCTCCGCACCCTGATGATGATGTTATATCTATGGGAGGTACGCTTCGCAGGCTTGTTCAGCAGGGACATGACGTACATGTAGCCTACGAAACATCTGGAAATATCGCCGTTGGAGATGAAGAAGTTGTACGATTCATGCACTTCATCAATGGCTTCAATCAGCTTTTCGGCAATGAACAAGATGAAATCATCAAAGAAAAGTATAAGGAAATAAAGACATTCTTGCAAAGTAAGAAGGAAGGAGACATAGATAGTCAGGATGTACGGACCATCAAAGGACTCATTCGTCGTGGTGAAGCACGCACTGCTTCAACCTTTAATCAGATACCTCTCGACCATGTTCACTTCCTTGACCTACCTTTCTATGAGTCAGGAAAGATAGAAAAATTACCAATGGGTGAGGCTGATGTGAACATAGTAAGAAACCTTATAAGTACTATACAGCCACATCAAATCTATGTAGCTGGCGACTTAGCCGATCCACATGGTACTCATCGCAAGTGTACAGATGCTGTTCTCGCAGCACTCGACATGGAGAAAGAAGCAAAAGCAGAGTGGCTTAAAGACTGTAGAGTATGGATGTATCGTGGCGCATGGGCTGAATGGGAGATTGAAAACATTGAGATGTGCGTACCAATCAGTCCTGAGGAACTTCGTGCAAAGCGTAACTCTATCCTTAAACACCAAAGCCAAATGGAGAGTGCACCATTCCTTGGGAATGATGAACGACTCTTCTGGCAGCGCTCAGAAGACCGCAATCGTGGTACAGCTGAGCTCTATGACAAACTGGGATTAGCTTGCTATGAAGCTATGGAAGCCTTCGTAGAATACAAAGTATAGCACGCTGATACTACATAACTATAAACAACTTATGTATAAGAAGATTCTATTAATAGTGTCTTTCTGCATGTTCCTGCTTCAAGCAGGAGCTGCAGAAGCTGACTATAACGTGATTCCTCAACCTCAACAAGTTACTCTAACAAAGGACAAACCTTTTAACTTATCACCAAATGCACAGATTATTTGTCCTTCAACAGACGAGTTGATGCTGAAGAATGCGCAATTCCTCTCTGATTATATAAAGGAAACAACTGGACTTTTGCTTACGATAAATAAGAATCCAAAGCCGAAAGTTCCATCCATCTTCCTTGTTATAGACCCTAAAATACAAGGAGATGAAGCATATAAGATTAATGTTACGCCACAAAAGGTAGTTATCAGTGGCAGAACTTCCGCAGGTGTATTCTACGGTATACAGACTCTCCGTAAGTCATTACCCATTCTACGCCCAACAGAACATGAGCCAGTCTTACTGCCTTCAGTAAGTATTGCAGATGCTCCAAGGTTTCCTTACCGTGGAATGATGCTCGATTGCTCACGCCATTTCTTCCCTATAAGCTTCGTAAAACGTTTCATAGACCTCATAGCATTACACAATATGAACGTCTTCCACTGGCATCTGACGGATGATCAGGGCTGGCGTATTGAGATAAAGAAATACCCTAAGCTAACTGAAATCGGCTCAAAGAGATCAGGAACAATAATGGGACACAACTCTGATGTTGATGATGGACAACCTTACGGAGGCTTCTACACACAACAAGAGGCAAAAGATATTGTTGAATATGCACGCCAACGCCATATCACAGTCATACCTGAAATTGATATGCCTGGGCACATGAAAGCTGCACTTGCAGCTTATCCAGAACTCGGATGTACTGGTGGCCCATACGAGGTTGGCCATGCTTGGGGCGTATATAAGGATGTGTTATGCCTCGGTAATGAGCAAGTTTACAAGTTTGTACAAGATGTTATTGACGAGATGGCAGCAATTTTTCCATCCAAATACATCCATATAGGTGGCGATGAAACTCCTACTGTGCGTTGGAAAGAGTGTCCTAAATGTCAAAAGCTTGCTGCTGAACAACACTTATCCGCTAATAAGCTACAGGCTTACTTCACGAATCGAATCGAAAAGTATATCAACAGTAAGCAGAGAGAGATTATTGGATGGGATGAAATCCTTGATGGAGAGATTAATCCAAGTGCCACTATCATGAGTTGGAGGGGTATTGAACCTGGTGAACGTGGTGCTAAATTAGGACATGATGTGATCATGACCCCTACTTCCCATTGCTATTTCGACTACAAACAGAATGAAAACGAAGACACAGAACCCGAAGGACAACATCAATTAATTACTGTTGAGAAGGTTTACAGCCTTGATCCTGCACCAGCAAACATGCCTGCAGAGAATAGGAAGCATATTCTTGGGACACAGGGCAACCTTTGGTCAGAATACATAGCCTATCCTAACCGAGCTGAATATGCTGTACTTCCACGCATGGCAGCCCTTAGTGAGGTTCAGTGGACACAACCAGAAAAGAAAGACTTTAGCAACTTCAAGGTACGTGCAGACCATATGGCAAAGATCTATGATCTCTATAAATACGTCTATGCACTCCAACTTTGGCCAGACCGATTCAATCATAATAGATCCGAATGGTAAAGAAGAACCTTCCAATTAAAAACCTCATGAACAAAAAAAGCTTCACCCTCATATTACTCTTGGCAGCAGTATCTGTGATGAATGCAGCCAACATTAAAATGGGAAAGGGAGATGGTGGTTTAACCACTATCGTCTTTGACAGGGCAAACAGCCCAATTCCTTATCGTATTCCAGCTATTACCGAGACACGCCAAGGTACATTATTAGCAGCTTGTGATTATCGTTTCAGCCACACAGATGTAGGATGGAATCATAAAAACGGGCTATGGCAGATAAATGTTGTCATGAAAACAAGTAAGGACTATGGGCGAACTTGGTCTGATTCTGTCTGCGTTGCAAGGGGGAATGAGCATGCCAAAGATACTGTTCAGACCGCTTATGGCGATCCAAGTCTCGTTGCTGACCGTACATCAGACAATGTTCTCATGCATTGTGTGGCTGGAAAGGTTGCTTTTCCAGAGTCAACACGGAGCAATCCACAGCATGCCATCTTCTTCCATAGCACTGATAATGGACGTACATGGGATACAGGAACTGACTTAACAGAGATGATTTATTCCTTATATGATGGGAAACTACCTAATGGAGGACATCCTGACGGCATCTTTCTTACCTCTGGTAGAATCATGCAAAGTCACTACATACGCAAAGGGAAGTTCTACAGATTATACATAGCCCACCCTATCAGACAAAGAGGAGTAGAACGATGTGGAACGTTCGTAATCTACTCAGACGATTTTGGATATACATGGCACGTATTAGGAACACCATCCATAGCACCCTCTATAGCCCAAGATGAATCAAAAGTAGAGGAACTTCCCGACGGTAGTGTTCTGCTGAGTTGCAGGGATGTAAATGGTGGAAGACGATTCAATGTCTTTACCTATACTAATGCACTGAACGCTACTGGCTCTTGGGGAAAAGAGGTTATGCCAAGCAATATGACTGCAAAAGAGGTCAACGCCTGCAACGGTAGCATACTCATTGTACCTGCCAAACGCAAGTCAGATGGTAAGAAACTCTATGTTGCTCTGCAATCTGTACCACTCAGTGCACGCCGAGACAGTGTCGGATTCTTCTATAAAGAACTTGCCAACTACTCTGATTATTCCACTGCAAAGGCATTAGGTAGCAACTGGAAGAAAGGATTATGCGTGACGGAAGAGTCATCTTGCTACTCAACCATGCTTCTTATGAAGAACCAACGCATAGGATTCCTCTATGAAGTTCGCGGGCAAGAAGATGGTTATGACATAGAATTCAAGAGTCTCTCATTGGAAGATATTACCAAAGGGGAATATATAATCCAACCATTTGTAAGCCGTGATAGCTACATAAAGGAGGCAAAGAGACATAGGTCAGTACATTGAGAAGACCACGACTATTATGTGAGTATCGTTCTGGGTAGTATCTATTCATTTACACGAAATACTATTACAAAAACAAAAGGACATAATAGTGAATTCTGATGAGAATCTGTTCTTTTCGCCTTTCATAACCTCCCTATTATCAGGAGGTTACGAAAGCAGTTTTAAAAGGTGCCCTTTTACGATGTAAAACATGCCCTTTTACACATCAAAAGATGCCCTTTTACAATGCAAAAGACGGTCTTTTGCATTGTAAAAGGGCATCTTTCATTTCCCTATTGTGAATAAAATTTACACTACTATCACATACAACGAGAAAAGACAACACTAATACTGCCACCACATTGGTGTACCATAGTTATCTCCTCCACCCAAGTATTCAATTGCTTTCAGGTAATTCTCACGATTATTTATTCGCTCATTTCTATCGAATGGAATACGATTTGGGGTCAATAAGTTATAATCATCAGTATTCTGCGGTATAGGAAAAACGTGAGGATAACCTGTACGGCGCAAGTCATCCCACGCTTCCTGACCATTCGGGAAGAGTGCTATCCACTTCTGGGTGATAATCCTTTCCAGCTTTTCTTGCATAGTTGCCGATTCTTTCCACTTGATTGTTATCTCAGACATCTTACCGAAATCGCCTCCAAAACCACCGAGATTATCCACATAATCAGCCTCAGTAGACAGACTATCAGCCAGATATTCAGAAGCACCTTCCACATCCCACTGTTCAAAAGATAGTCTTACACCTTGTTCGTAGAAGTCCTTAGCAGTACCTCCACCCATATTCCATCCTCTAAGAGCACCCTCTGCTCTGCAAAAAGCCATCTCTGATGCCGTCAACCAGACCCCAGGAGTTGTCTCAGTAACATTTGCCGCAGAATATAAACGTTTAGCCAATACGTTGCTACTCACCGGAGCCCCAGCTCTACAACCTATATACATCCGATTGCCACGGAGTGCAGTTGGCTTAAAATAACTTGCAAGACGCGGGTCTTTATAGCCTGTCATATAGCTCTCTAAATCAGCACAGATACGACTATCTCCCCATGAGACAGACGTAACCCATAAGCCTGACTTGAGATAATTGACGGTACAATTATCTATATTATCCTCTATGACTCCATCCCTGACGGCTTTTTCACCTAACTGTTGTGCCAGTTGAGGTGCTACACTGCTGATACGAATAGCCATACGGAGCTTCAGAGAATTGGCAAACATTATCCATTTATCGAAATCCCCCCTATAAACCATATCATAAGGAGCAAAAATCTTTTTCTCCTCCCCTATCATATTGTCTGTCTTAATGATGGCAATAGCCCTATTCAGGTCTGCTATCAGCATCTTATAAATATCTGGTTGAGGAGTGTAAACGTTAGGGTCATTATCATCAAGACCTAACGGGAAAGGACCATAGATATCTGTAAAACGTAGAAATGATTGGCTTCGAAGGATTAAAGCAAGTGCATACGCAGCACTTTGATCACCACTGAGTCTTTTTATTTCGTTGAAAGCTGAAACAACCTTAGGTGCATAAGAGGCTGGCCATGCACACCAGTTATTGCTTGCATTGAAGAGTGTATGGTTCTTCGAAAGCTCTTTTGTGTAAGTTGTGTAGCGTCCAAGATAATTCCCAACAAAGTCAATCATCGTCTGATAAGCATTCTCCTGTTCTGGAAAAGCCACTCCCTGCATCTGTATAAGAAACGAACCAACTGCATAGTTATCTCTTTGCAGTTCCTCAATAGACAGCTTACCTGCAGGTTTATTTATGTCGTTAAAGTTGTTTGTACATGAAACGAAAAAAACGAGAAAGCCTAATAGCAGCGAGAGACAACCCAGTTTGCAATGTAACTTGCTACACATAAGCATAATATTCTTTGTCTTTAACTTCACCATACACTAAAATTTTACATTGACATTCAGAGCTACTGTTCGCTGACTTGGTTGCATAAAATAATCAAATCCTTGATAATAGACATCTGTAGAAGGTGTTGCCTCCGGATCAAAAGGAGCCTTATTGTATATCATCAATAGGTTTCTTGCTGTCAAACCAAGTGTCAGTGTTGCTTTCTTAAACAGCCGTTTGAAGGTATAACTGACATAAGCTTCCTTTATCCTAACATTAGTTGCGCTATAGATATATTCTGCCCAAATTGGAGTTTCGCCCCCAACTACAGCATAATATTTCTCCGCAGAGATCAATAAACCATCTACTTTCACACCTCCATAATCACGTAACACAGCTGTTTTCTGTGAGACTCCATAAGAATCCATAAGGGCTTGAGTTTGAGAAACACATAGTCCTCCAAAACGTGCAGTGAGCAATAGCCCGAAGTTAAAGCCCCTCCAAGTAAACTTATTACTAATTCCAAGATTAGCTTTAGGCAGAACAGACCCTATGTATTGAGGCGTTGGCAATTCAGTTTGCATCACTTGATATGTATCATTAAGCAAGATCTTACCATCGGCATCACGTCTGAAATCTGTAAAGGTATATAGATCACCCATGGTTCCACCTTGCCTTAAGATGATCTCACAGCCATTTAAGCCTCCTTGTCGTAAGGTTTCTTTGGGATTATCCAGTAATCGTATGATCTTATTACGGTTCATACTATAGTTCAATCCTACCTGCCACAACAGTTTTCCCCATTCCTTATTATAATTAAGAGACAGTTCTAAGCCTCGATTACGCACATTACCCGCTTGAATATATTCTCGGTTATAGGGACCACCAACGGTAATTGGACGAAGAAAAGTCTGATTTCTTGTGTTTGATTGATAAAAAGAAAGATTCAGAGTAAATGCTCCCTTAAACATATAGGCTACCAATCCAGCCTCCCAAGAGTTCGTTCGTTCAGGATAAAAAGTCTTAGGGAACTTATAAGTAATTGTCTTATATGTTCCTGTAGACGGTACATACTCATATCTCCAAGCAGATGAAATATTCGGGGAGATGGCAGAACCCACAGAAGCCCAAGATGTACGCACCTTCAAATAATCAATAAAACGAGGAAGATGGATAAGATCAGAAATTATATAAGAGAATCCGAGAGAAGGATAAAAGAATGATTGTTGAGCCGTATTACTAAGAGCTGAGTCCCAATCATTACGCCCAGTTACCGTAATATGTGCCCTCTTTTTCCAGCCCAACTCTACACTTCCGAAGAGAGAACTAATCGTATGCTGAGTTATATCATATATTGGACGGTTGTCACTCGAAACCTTTCCGTAGTCAATAGCATTAGGAGTAAATATATTAGAAGGTGCTTTTAAACCGCCTTGCCACCCAGAAACGTCATAATTAGTATGAGTAAAAGCCACTCCAACATTAGCTGCAAGTGAGAGATCTCCCCATTGTTTTGTCACATCAGCCCTAACATCACCATAAAAAGCACGATCATCAACCTTACTATATCCATAGTAACCATAGGGAGAATGCGAAAAGACTTCTAAGGTTGAAGCGTAACGCTTATCATCAATCTTATTGAGTGCTTGATCCCAACGGAGTCTTCCCTCCAGCCCGAGCCAACTGTTTACATCATACTTCACATCTAAGTCTGTCAAATATCGATTCCGTTGAGTAGTCTTTACCATACGATTAGTTATCCAATAAGGATTCTGCATCTTCAGATCATCCCCAAAACGCCAGTTCTGTAATGGTATTCCACGCACCACATCAAACTTCTCAAAGTTCTTAATATCCGAAAAGTCTTCCCCTCTAGGGAATAGATAAACAGATGTAAGAGGATTAAAATATTGTCCCTGGGCCAACATATTACGATCCTTTTCTCTGATAAGTTTTAAAGAGAAAGTAAATCTCAACTTATCTTTAAGCATCGATGTAATATTCTTAAACGTAAAATTGTACCGTTGATAATCATTGTTAGGAACAATACCACTCATATCCGTAGAACCAAGAGACAAATAAAACTGATTACGCTCGGTTCCTTTTGTTAATGATATAGTGTTTATAAAGCTAAGACCATGCTTAAAGAAATCTCTTGGAGAATATGAGGTTTTCTGCTTCTCTCCCCATGATTTCATTTCATTTGGACGGTTAATATATTCATTTTGGAACTTCGGCAGGACCAATGGGGTACTGACTTGCATAGAAGAAGACCATTCTATGGCTAACTTTCCAGTGCGAGCTGACTTTGTCGTAATCATGATTACACCTTGTGCTGCTGCTGACCCATATAATGCTGCAGCAGCTGCACCACTCAATACAGAAACACTTTCTACATCATCAGGATTGATATCTGATATTCCTTCTGCACCTGGCTGCACAGAATAAATACCACTTTTGATCGCATCATTACTTCTATTATTAACAGGAATACCGTCTATGACATACAAAGGTTGGTTACTTTGTGCTAAAGACTTTGGGCCTCTCATTATGATACGAGCAGCTCCTCCCATACCCGCAGCAGACTCATTAATTGAAGCTCCTGCTATCTTACCTATCAGTGCATTCCCAATATTCGAGGTTTTAACAGTGTTTATATCACTATTTGACAATTGCTTGACATCGTAGTTTAAGGCTTTACTAGACCGACCAATACCCATAGCAGTCACTACAACCCCATGTAATTCATAGGAACTCTCCTTTAATACCACTGTCATATGATGATTAGTGCTTGCCACCTTCTCTACAGTATCGAAACCAATATACGAAAAGACCAAAACAGGATGTGGGTTATCTGATTTAATAACATATCTCCCTTCAAGGTCCGCAACAGCATAAACTTTGTCTCCACCCTTTTGAGTAATTGTTGTTCCAATAAGAGGCATCCCATCAGTGTCCGTAACCTGACCTTGGAAAGTATAAATAACAGGGGCTGTAGCCTGCTCTTTAGCCACTTTATTCCCTTTGGTATTTACATCATTTTCCTGACGCACAACAGGAAGTTGCTGTTCCTTCTTCAAATAAATGACATCATCAACAATAGTATAAGTAATTCCGGTCTTGTCAAACAACCTATTTAACACGAAAGTGATAGGCAAATCACGAATCGAAACAGCATTAACTGGTTTCTTAGCTAATTCGTCATTATAGAAGAAACGATACTTGGTCTTTGATTTTAATCTTCGAATAGCAACCTTAAGACTTGTTCGATTAGTTGTTAATGACACTTGTGCAGACACAGACAACACTCCCACCTTCCCCCAAAAGATGAAAATGAACAGTAGAACTGTAAATAGCCGTTTCAGGCTATAGGCTTCTCTCATATTTAGGTTTCTATAACTGTCTGATTAGAACTCAGCCAAAACTTTGAAATTAACATTACAAAGATAAGCATTTATACTTATTAGATATAGAGACAAGTACACCATTTCACATAAATTAACCCAACATTATGCCTAACAAGTATTTAATACTGTATCTTTGTACCACTTCTAAGAAGTGTACGAACTAAAATAAGAGCCAAGACAGCTGCTAACAAACACTAAGATTTCGATAAGACTTTCGATTATGGAGTTACCAGAGCAAAGGTTTAGACAGTTATTCAGAGAGACATATCCAGCACTTACCTTCTACGCTTCACGCCTTGTCAATGCCGATGAAGCAGAGGATATAGTACAGGAGGCTTTTATGGAACTGTGGAAATACCAAGACAACATTGAAGATGAAGGACATATAAAAGCTTTTCTCTATCGCATTGTCTACACACGCTCTTTAAATATTCTAAAGCACCAAGCTGTTGTGAACAATTACTCCGATAGTGTAAAAAAGGTCGAGAGCCTTAAACTAGACTTTTATAATCCAGAGAAGAATAATGTCATGGACTATATTGAGAGCATTGAACTACGCAAACAAATCAATGATGCTATTGACGAGCTCCCTGGTAAATGCCGTGAGGTATTTATTCTCAGCTACCAACACGACAAGAAGAACAAAGAGATTGCAGAACAGTTAGGCATCTCTATTCGTACGGTAGAGGTTCATCTCTATAAAGCCATAAAAGCATTGCGTGAAAGACTAAAAGACAAAGTTTACGCCCTATAACATTTTTTATTACTTATAATTAAGTAAAACTCTTAGGAAAATTGTTATTACTGTGAGTGTACCTCATGACACTGTCTATGCTCTTCTTTAACAACACAGTGCAAAAAGAATTTGGACTATGAATAAAATAAATAACAAAATTATCAAAGACTATCTTGCTGGGAAGGCCAATGACAAAGAAATGGAACAACTGGCAAAATGGTTAGAACTCTCTGAAGAAAATTCCAAAAGAGTATTTGGAGAAGAGCTTATCTATCATATAGGTAAGCCTAATCCACTTGCGACACAGGAGAAAATCTCTAAGGCAGAAGAAAAACTATTCAATAAAATTGCCAAGGAAGAAACAAAGGAACACCATTTGAATTTACACAACATAATAAAGTATGCAGCAATCTTCCTTGTTGTCCTAATGGTAGGAGGAGGAATGTTTACTTATCTTCACCGTTCAAAGGAATATATTACCGTTGCAGCACAAGACAACATACAGCACATTACGCTCCCTGATAATTCTGTAGTCTGGCTTAACAAAGGAGCTTCCATAAGCTATAACAAAGACTTTGATGGCGAAGAGAGAAGGGTTAACATAAAAGGAGAAGCTCTTTTCAAAGTGACCAAGAACCCTGAAAAGCCATTTATTGTAAGCAGTAACGGGGCTACAGCACGTGTCTTAGGAACTACATTCAACTTCAATGAACATGGAAAGAATGGGAATGAAGAGATTAGTTTGATTGAAGGACGCTTAGAGGTAACAGGACTGAACCATGAAGGAAAAGTTATCCTTCATCCTAATCAAAAGGCAACTATCAATAAGAATAGCAAATCTATTCAGACTAAAAAGGAATACACACCAGTTGAAGCCGCATGGCGTGATAACATGGTTCCGTTTGAGAATCTGAATATAATACAGATAGCACAGATTATTGAACAACTATATGATGTGAATGTTACGGTTGACTCGTCACTGAACAATCAAAAGACTTACAGCGGCGTCATAAAGAAAAGTTCCGATATACGGACTGTATTAAACGGACTTGCATTTACAATCTCCTTCAAATACACAATAGAAGGGAAAAAGATAATCCTCTCAGCACCATAACCGAGAGGATTATCCTTTTATAACCTTATAAGCTAAAGGAGGTGTAAGACTGTCAAAGCCCACCCTATAATTGCCAGCATAATAACGGCAATAACAATCCGAAAGATGCAACCAGTTATCTTCTTAATAAGAAAAACACCAACCACAAGAACTGCAAGCAATGCCATGAAATACTGTATATTCTCCATAGACTATTTTCTTTTTACTTAAACAAATGTCTGAAAACCGCAGGGATAGGAGTCTCGAACTCCATACGCTGATGCGTCACAGGATGATAGAAACAAAGAACATAGGCATGAAGACAGAGCCGATGCAGTGGGTCGTCACCATTACCATACTTGACATCCCCGCAGACAGGATGCCCCATATCGGCAGAATGAACACGAATCTGGTTCTTACGCCCTGTCTCAAGACGATATTCAACAAGACTGTGCGACACAGTACGATCCAAAACATGAAAGTGCGTAACGGCATACTTCCCGCCATTGTCAACGGGCGAACTGTAAGTAACATAGGCTTTGTTATCTTTTAGCCAGTTGGCAATCGTTCCCTCGTCATGCTCCATTTCACCACTGACCACAGCGACATAACGACGGTCATAAACAATATTATGCCAGTCATGCTCTAAAAGCTGCTCCGTCTGCATATCCTTAGCATAGATCATAAGCCCAGAGGTATCACGATCGAGCCGATGAACAACATGTGCCGTACACTTCTGACGAGTACGATGGAAATAATCATCCAGCACGGTCTTCACATTCAGAGCTGAATGACCAGCCGCCATGGATAATATACCAATGTTTTTCTCTATCACAACCAGAAAGCGATCCTCATAAACAATCTTCACGAAGCGATTATGAAACTGATCATTCTTCTTACTCTTACTGACCGACACCCTATCACCTGGATGCAAAGGATGATCAAACTGAGTCACACACTTACCATTCACCTTTATTCCACGGTTCTGCAGTGTTGCCTTCACCTTGCTTTTACTTTCCTTCAAGTTCGCCAGCAACCATTCAAGCAAAGGCTTATCCTCCCCTACTCTGTAGTGCGTATACTTCTCTTCTGCGTATGGATTCTTTCTTATCATGCTGCAAAAGTACAAAGAATAAAAGACAAAACAAGACAGATTATACGAAAAACAGATTAATCTATTTCTTAATATTATATCTCTAAAGAAAAATCTCTCCTAGTTTAACAATATCAATCCAACCCATACCAAACATTATTGATATATTCTGGTTTTCTCCGCCCATAGGGAGTCATAGGAGGGTGTAGGAGTAACGTTTGGATAATAGGGTCTTTGCTATTCTCTTTTGGTTAATAAAATAAAAAGTAGTACCTTTGCACACAAATTATATAATAAGGTAACAGAAGAAGATGATAACACTTTCGAACCTTGCTATCCAATTCGGCAAGAGAGTACTCTACAAGGATGTTAATTTAAAGTTCACTCCGGGTAATATTTATGGTGTCATAGGTGCAAATGGTGCTGGCAAATCAACATTGCTACGTGCAATATCTGGTGATTTGGAGCCTACCAAAGGTACAGTAGAATTAGGGCCAGGCGAACGTCTGTCTGTACTTGAACAGGACCACTTCAAATATGATGAATATAAGGTAATGGATACTGTCCTTATGGGGCACGAAACGCTTTGGAAGAATATGAAGGAGCGTGAAGAGCTTTATGCAAAGCCAGAAATGACAGAAGAAGATGGTAACCGCGCTGCCGACCTTGAGCTGAAGTTTGCCGAAATGAATGGATGGGAAGCCGAAAGCAATGCTGCGCAGCTGTTGCAGAACTTAGGTGTAAAGGAAGAACTACACGACAAACTGATGTCAGAACTGTCAAACACAGAGAAGGTACGTGTCATGTTGGCAAAAGCACTCTTCGGAAAGCCTGAGAATCTCCTTTTGGATGAGCCGACAAATGACCTTGACCTTGACACTGTTGAATGGTTAGAGGAATATCTCGGAGAAATTGACGAACATCAGACTGTCTTGGTAGTATCTCATGACCGTCACTTCCTCGACTCTGTAAGTACACAGACTATAGACATAGACTTCGGCAAGGTGACAGTCTTTGCAGGTAATTATTCTTTCTGGTATGAGAGTTCTCAATTAGCACTACGCCAGGCACAGAACCAGAAACTGAAAGCCGAAGAAAAAAAGAAGCAATTAGAAGAATTCATACGCCGTTTCTCTGCCAATGTGGCTAAGAGCAAGCAAACAACTTCTCGCAAGAAGATGCTTGAGCGCCTAAACGTGGAAGAGATCCGACCATCAAGCCGCAAGTATCCTGGCATCATCTTCACTATGGAACGTGAGCCAGGAAACCAAATTCTGGAAGTTGAGAATCTTAAAGCCGTTGATGCTGATGGTACAGTACTGTTTGATCATGTAAACTTCAACATAGAAAAGGGGCAAAAGGTAGTATTCCTATCTCGCAATCCAAAGGCTATGACGGCACTCTTCGAGATCATCAATGGTAATCGTAAGGCAGATGCGGGAATCTATAACTGGGGCATCACTATTACCACAGCTTACCTCCCACTTGATAATACAGATTTCTTTAATACCGATAAGAACCTCGTGGACTGGCTTTCACAATACGGACCAGGCAATGAAGTTGCTATGAAGGGCTTCCTCGGAAGAATGCTTTTCAAACAAGAAGAAGTGGAAAAGAAGGTAAACGTACTTTCGGGAGGAGAGAAGATGCGCTGTATGATAGCACGCATGCAATTGCAGAACGCTAATTGCTTAATCCTCGATACTCCAACTAACCACCTTGACCTCGAAAGTATTCAAGCCTTCAATAATAACTTAGTTGGTTTCAAAGGTAATATTCTCTTCAGTTCACACGACCATGAGTTTATTAATACGGTTGCCGACCGTATTATCGAACTTACTCCTAAAGGAACAATAGATAAACTAATGACTTACGACGACTACATTCACGACGAACAAATAAAGGAGCAAAAAGCGGGAATGTACTAATATGGCATACAATTTGTAACTATATGCCATAATAAATGATAATAAAAAATGAGCAAGAACGAAAAGAAAATAAATATAGAAGGGGAAGAGCTGGATCAAAATAGTAAAGACTCAGCTTTTAACGACAAAGAGAATCAGCCCGAGAAGTCCAACAAGGAATCAGAAGATAAAGAGGAAACAGATCCGTTAACAATAGTACAAGAAGAGGCCGAGAAGTGGAAAGATAAATATATTCGCTTAGCTGCAGAATTCGACAATTACAAAAAGCGTACGCTAAAAGAGAAGTCGGAACTGATCCTCAACGGAAGCGAAAAGACGATTTCAACCATTCTCCCTATTCTAGATGACTTTGAGCGCGCACTTGCAGACAAGACAGAAGATCCAAAAACTATCAAAGAAGGATTTGACCTTATCTTCAAGAAATTCCTTAAAGCATTAGAGACATTAGGAGTTAATAAGATTGAAACCGATGATGCAGACTTCAATGTTGATTATCACGAAGCCATAGCAATGGTTCCAGGTATGGGAGATGACAAAAAAGGCAAAGTGATAGATTGTGTACAAACTGGTTATAAACTTAATGATAAGGTTATCCGTCATGCGAAGGTAGCCGTAGGACAATAAAGACTAAACCTTCAATAGTCATATACAACATGGCAAAGAGAGATTACTATGAGGTACTAGGTGTCAGTAAGACTGCCACTGATAGTGAGATAAAAATAGCATATAGAAAACTTGCTATCAAGTATCATCCTGACCGTAACCCTGGAGATACAGAAGCTGAAGCCAAATTCAAAGAGGCGGCTGAAGCTTATGATGTTTTACATGATTCTAAGAAGCGACAACAATACGACCAGTTCGGGTTTGACGTTCCAGGCGGAGGCTTTGGGGAGAGTCCATTTGGTAGTGCTGGGGGCTTCTCTATGGATGATATTTTCTCTATGTTTGGCGATGTATTCGGTGGACATAGTGGTGGCTTTAGTGGTTTCGGAGGAAGTAGTAGGCAAGCCCCTAAATATCGTGGTGCAGACTTACGCTTGAAGGTAAGTCTTTCATTACAAGAAGTAGCAACTGGGGTAACAAAGAAGTTCAAGGTTCGCAAAGATATTGTATGTGAGCATTGCCACGGTACAGGAGCTGAGAATGGAAATGATACCGAGACTTGTCCTAATTGTCATGGCTCTGGTGTGGAGATTCGCACACAACAGAGTATCTTTGGTATGATGCAAACTCAAATAGCATGCCATGTATGTAACGGTGAAGGTACAATTATAAAAAATAAATGTACTCATTGTCATGGAGAAGGAATAGTAAAGGGTGAAGAAGTCGTTGAAATAAAGATCCCCGCAGGCGTTGCAGAGGGCATGGTTGTAAATGTTCCAGGTAAAGGAAATGCAGGGAAACATAATGGAATTACTGGTAACATTCAGGTATATATAGAGGAAGAGCCAAATGATACTTTTATTCGTGACGGACAAAACGTTATCTACAATCTTCTTCTTGATTTTCCTACCGCTACCTTGGGTGGACAAGTTGAGATTCCAACTATAGACAATAACAAAGTAAAGATTAAGATAGAACCTGGAACTCAGCCAGGAAAGACCCTTCGCCTTCGTGGCAAAGGACTACCTGCTGTCCAAGGATACGGAAATGGAATAGGCGACTTAGTGGTACACATCAGTGTCTTTGTCCCAAAGACATTAAGTAAGACTGAGAAAAAAGCCATAGAAGAATTTCGTGAAAGTGAAAACTTCCAGGGTGATATAACAACAAAACACTCTATCTTTGAAAACTTCAAGAAACTTTTTAGCTAACACCACATAATGAATTACATAAATCTAATTGCATAAAATAATACAGCTCCATTAGTCAGATCTGGCTAATGGGGCTTATTATCTATTTGCACACAACACTCAAATTGGAACACCTAAATGAATTACCAAGAAACAATAGAATATCTATATAACAGTACTCCCGTTTTCGAACACATTGGAGCATCTGCGTACAAAGATGGATTAGAGAACACTTTAGCCTTAGATGAGCACTTTAATCATCCTCACACACACTTTCTATCAATCCACATAGCAGGAACTAATGGAAAAGGATCCTGCTCTCACTCTTTAGCTGCTATATTACAAGCAGAAGGCTATAAAGTAGGACTTTATACCAGTCCGCACCTCGTAGATTTTCGCGAACGTATCAAGGTCAATGGCAAGATGATCCCAGAACAATATGTAATTGACTTTGTTAGGAACGAGCGCAGTTTCTTTGAGCCACTACACCCTTCTTTTTTTGAACTGACCACTGCACTTGCTTTTAAGTACTTTGCAGAACAAAAGGTTGATATAGCAATCATAGAAGTTGGCCTAGGAGGAAGGTTAGATTGCACGAATATCATTACCCCCATTCTATCTGTTATTACAAACATTTCACTCGATCATACCCAGTTCTTAGGCAACTCTCTTGCAGAAATAGCAGGAGAAAAGGCAGGAATTATAAAACAAGGAGTACCAACTATCATTGGGGAAGCTGTTCCTGAGACTAGAGTCGTCTTTCAATCCAAGGCACAGAAAAAGGATTCAGTCATAACCTTTGCAGAGGATATTCCAGCCCTACTTTCATCACACATTCTCCCAAATGGAGGCATTAAATATCAGACACGTTTCTTCGGAGACATAGAAGGGGAGCTTGGTGGAACATACCAAGAAAAAAATACAAATACTGTTCTTACTGCAGCAATGTATCTATATAATAAAGGAATAATCAAAGATGTAACAAGTATTTCCCTGGGGTTATCCAATGTCTGCGAGACAACAGGTTTAATGGGTAGGTGGCAAAAACTAAAAGAACATCCATTAGTTATTTGTGATACAGGACATAACGCTGGAGGCTGGAAATACCTTTCCCAACAAATAAAACAACAACCATGTAAACATAGAAGAATAATCTTTGGTATGGTTGATGATAAAGATTTACATACCGTTATGAGAATGCTCCCTAAAGAAGCGACATTCTATTGGACGCAACCAAGCACTAAACGAGCCTTCCCTGTAAAAAAAATAGCAGAAGAAGCAAAAGAGTATGGACTAGATGGAAAATGTTATGAAACTGTTAAAGATGCTTATATGACTGCACTTAAAGATGCAGGAGAGGAGGATTTTATTTTTATAGGCGGCTCTAGTTATATTGTAGCAGACCTCTTAAGCGAAAAAATATAAACAAATATGTGATTATCAAATAGTCTTCTATTAATTGTTTTTAACATCCTTCGCTAAATTATTTTCAAACATTAGTTTGCTATTTTCGTTTATTTTTAGTTACTTTGCACCATATAGCATTAGTAACTAAAAACGAGCATCATGGTAAATGCCGAAGAGACACAGCGAGTTTGTGGTCTGAAGAAAGAAGACTTCCAGACCACTGTCAATGGGAAAAAAACGGATTTGTATATTTTAAGGAATAAGGAGGGCAATGAAGTTGCCATTACCAATTACGGTGGAGCAATTGTTGCCATCATGGTCCCAGACAGAAAAGGAAATTTAGCAAACATTATTCAAGGCCATGACAACATACAAGATGTTATAGACTCTCCAGAACCCTATCTCTCAACACTTATTGGGCGCTACGGTAATCGTATTGCTAAAGGGCGTTTTCAATTAAAAGGAAAAGTTTATTCTCTTCCTATTAATAATGGACCAAATTCACTACATGGTGGGAAAAACGGTTTCAACACTAAAGTATGGGATGCCACACAGATCAATGAACATGCTATCGTCTTAAAATACACTTCTCCCTACGGAGAAGAGGGGTTTACTGGTGAGCTTGATGTTTGGGTGGCCTACACACTCACAGACAACAATGAACTAATCATTAAATATTCTGCGAAAACCAATAAGAAGACCATTATTAATCTTACACATCATGGCTTCTTTTCTCTAGCAGGTTTAGCAAATCCAACTCCGCCTATTGATGATCTAGAATGCCAAATAAATGCTGACTTTTTTCTCCCAATAGATGAAACCTCTATCCCTACAGGGAGATTTTAAAAGTTGCAGAAACACCTTTCGACTTCCGAACTCCAAAACCTATAGGACAAGATATAGATGCTGACCATGAACAAATAAGACATGGTTCTGGCTACGACCATTGCTTCGTATTGAACAAAAAAGAGGAAGGTGAACTCTCTTTTGCAGCACGCATAAGAGACCCTAAAAGTGGTAGGACCATGGAAGTATATACTACAGAACCAGGAGTACAAGTATATACCGACAATTGGGCCGATGGCTATAAAGGACAACATGGAGCAACCTTCCCACGTCGCAGTGCAATCTGCTTTGAGGCTCAGCATTTCCCAGATAGCCCCAACCACCCATACTTCCCATCGGTTATATTAGAACCTGGGAGAGAATATACACAAAAGACTATTTACAAATTCGGTATACAGTAGTAAATAAGAAGATTAATAAAATAAAAATAAAACAACAAAAATGAGTAACTCTAAACAAAATGGTAGCATCATTGCCATCATAACAATGATGTTCCTTTACGCAATGATCTCTTTTGTCACCAATCTCGCAGCTCCAATTGGAGTAATATGGAAGAGTGCCTTCGATGGTGACAGTGCAAACACGGTTGGTATGCTGGGTAACGCAATGAACTTTCTCGCTTATCTCTTCATGGGAATCCCTGCAGGTAAGATGTTGAGTAAAGTTGGATACAAGAAAACTGCTCTTATTGGTATAGGCATTGGGTTTCTAGGTGTTTTAACACAGTTCTGCTCGGGACTTTTTGCAGATGCTAAAATTACAGGATTTGTAATTTACCTTCTTGGTGCCTTTATTTCTGGATTCTGTGTATGTATGCTAAATACAGTTGTAAATCCAATGCTCAACCTCCTCGGCGGTGGCGGCAATCGCGGTAACCAGTTAAACATGATTGGCGGAACATTGAATTCACTTGCAGGAACACTAACACCTCTTTTCGTTGGTGCATTGATAGGACAGGTTACCAAGAGTACATCGATGGTTGATGTCAACCCTGTACTTTACATAGCCATGGCTGTATTTGCAGGAGCTTTTATTATATTGAGTTTCATTCCTATCCAGGACCCAGAAATTGGAAAGACAGATGCAAATACCGTCTTTGAGCACTCCCCTTGGGCTTTTCGCCACTTTGTATTAGGTGTAGCAGCAATCTTCGTTTATGTTGGTGTTGAGGTCGGTATCCCAGGAACTTTGATTTATTTCCTTTCTGACACCAAAGCTAACGGTGCTGGTCTACCTCCTGAGACTGCAACGGCCATTGCTGGTTCTGTAGCAGCAACTTACTGGTTCTTGATGCTCGTTGGTAGATTTAGTGCAGGATTCATTGCTGATAAAGTCTCAAGTCGCACTCTAATGATATGCGCAACTTCTATAGCAATGCTACTTATTGTTATTGCCATGCTTCTTGGCAAAGACACAACTGTTTCAATGCCTGTATTTACAGGTAGCTCCTTTAATATGGTAGTCGTCCCTATTTGTGCTCTACTACTCGTTCTCGTTGGGCTTTGCACTAGTGTTATGTGGCTTGTATCTTTAATCTCGCCACAGAAGGTCTTGGTAAATATACAGCTTCTGCATCAGGTATCTTCATGATGATGGTTGTCGGTGGTGGACTGATTCCTCTATTCCAAAACTTCATTGCAGATCAAGCTGGATATCTTACCTCCTATCTTGTACCTCTATTGGGTGTCGCCTACATGTGTTTCTACGCAGTTATTGGTAGCAAGAATGTAAACAAAAACATTCCTGTCGATTAAACAAAACAAAATCATTATATTACAGCCCTTCCTCATACAACTAGGAAGGGCTGTCAATTTCAGTATCTATTATTTTTTTAAAACCTAACAATTATGGACATAGAATTTGTAAGAAGTCGTTTCATTAAGCATTTTGATGGAAAGACTGGCAATATTTATTTTTCTCCTGGCCGCATAAATCTGATTGGTGAGCATACCGACTACAATGGTGGTTTCGTATTCCCTGGAGCCGTAGATAAAGGTATTATGGCTGAGGTAAGGCCTAATGGAACAGATACAGTAATGTGTTACTCTATCGACTTGAAAGACCGAGTTGAATTCAAGGTAGCCGACCCTGAGGGCCCACGTGCTACGTGGGCACGATTCATCTATGGAATGGTCCAAGAGTTCAAAGGACTCGGTGTTGACGTAAAAGGATTCAACATTGCTTTTGCAGGTGACGTTCCTCTCGGTGCTGGTATGAGTTCTTCAGCTGCGATGGAAAGTTGTTTCGGCTGTGCTCTGAACGATTTGTTTGCAGACAACAAAATATCCAAATGGGATATAGCTCTTGCAGGGCAAGCTACAGAACACAAATACATCGGAGTAAATTGTGGTATCATGGATCAATTTGCAAGTGTATTTGGTCAAAAAGGAAAATTAATGCGCTTAGATTGCCGAAGCCGTGAATTTGAATATTTTCCATTCAACCCACAAGGATATAAATTAGTTCTTGTCAACTCAAAAGTTAAGCATGAATTAGCTGGTAGCCCTTACAACGATCGGAGAAAGAGTTGTGAGAATGTTGTTGTTGCCTTGAGTAAGCATTTCACTAACAAAAAATTTGAAACTCTTCGTGATGCAAACTGGGAAGAACTAGAAGTAATAAAAGGTAACGTCTCGGCTGAGGATTATCAACGAGCACACTTTGTATTAGGCGAAAAAGATAGAGTACTTGCAGTTTGTGACGCACTAATTGCGGGAGACTATGAAACTGTCGGAAAGAAAATGTACGAGACGCATCAAGGACTCAGCAAGGAATATGAAGTCAGCTGCGAAGAACTCGATTTTCTCAATGAAGTTGCTAAAGATAATGGAGTAACTGGTTCACGTATCATGGGAGGAGGCTTCGGTGGTTGTACCATCAACCTTGTCAAAGATGAGATCTATGATAAGTTCATCACAGATGCTATGCAGAGATTCGAGGCAAAATATGGTCACGCTCCAGAAGTGTATCCAGTAATAATCAGTGACGGATCTCATAAAGTTTGCTAGCATATCTGCTAGAAATAAGCATGTATATCCTGTGTTCATAGCTAAAAGACACCATTAAACTTTCCAACGGTAGTTCCATATCATTTGCTGAACAAGTCCGTTCAATATTATGGATACATTAGTACAATAATATAGATAGACTTGCACTATAATTAGTACATAGATATAAGACCGTCTGTGAGAGATTACACAGGATAACGTTTTTCACTTACAACGGGAGCATTAAAAGAATATAATCTTTCGATGCTTCCGTTGTTTCGTTATAAATAATAAAATAAAGGCCAAACCCTATGTATATCCAAAAAAAAGTAGTACTTTTACATCATCAATTATAAAGTGTCTACAACATGAATGAATACTATAAAGGAGAACCGAAGCTTCTTGTATCCGTTGATTGCATAGTTCTTGGTTTCGAGGACAAGAAGCTAAAATTACTTGTAGGAAAAAGGAAGGTTGAACCCGGAAGAGGGAAGCTATCTCTATATGGAGGCTTTGTACGTCAGGATGAAAGTCTTAAAGAAGCTGCAAACCGGGTTCTATATCAATGCACAGGAATCTGTGACAATTATATCAGGCAGGTTGGTGCCTTCGGAGATATCGACCGTGATCCTGGTGATCGAGTTATTTCTATTGCCTATTGCGCACTTACAAATGTAGCAGACTATGACAAGAATCTATTAGCTAAATATGATTTAAAATGGGTTGACCTAAATAAACTACCCGACCTATATGGAGATCATATAGAAATGGTAAAATTAGCATTAGCACAACTCAGGAAATTACTAAATACAGAACCTATCAGCTTCAATCTTCTACCCCATATCTTTACACTTACCCAATTACAACATGTACACGAGGCTATACTAGGAGTAGAAATAGATAAGCGGAACTTCCGAAAGAAAATTAAACTGATTGACTTTATTGAAAGGACAGAGCTTATAGACAAAGTCACAAGTAAACGTGGGGCAGCCTTGTACCGATTCAACCGGAAAACATATAAGAACTCTCCAACCTTCAAACTGTAACAAAGAATCAAAGCTAATTATATTATACTTATATATCAAGCAGTTGGCGTTTTAGTTTTTTTCCCAAAATTGTAAGTTTAATATTTTGCCTTCTCCATATTTATCTATATATTTGCAATATCAAATTTAATCCTATCTAGTATGAATGACAAGAAACTGATGAACCGCGCAGCGGACAACATTAGAATTCTATCTGTAGCAATGGTTGAAAAAGCTAAATCCGGGCATCCTGGTGGTGCCATGGGTGGCGCAGACTTTATCAACGTATTATTCTCCGAATTCTTAATCTATGATCCAGATCAACCAGAATGGTCAGGACGTGACCGATTCTATCTTGACCCAGGGCACATGTCTCCAATGCTCTATGCGGCTCTGACTCTTCAGAGAAAGTTTACCATTGAAGATATCAAGCAATTCCGCCAGTGGGGTTCTGTTACCCCAGGGCATCCCGAACGTGATTTAGCCCATGGTATTGAAAATTCTTCTGGCCCATTAGGACAAGGACATGCATATGCTGCTGGCGCAGCCGTTGCTGAGAAATTTCTAGAAGCACGACTAGGACATACTACAATGCAACATAAAATATATGCCTTCATCTCTGATGGTGGAGTTCAAGAAGGTATTAGTGCAGAGGTAGGACGACTAGCAGGAAACTTAGGACTCAACAACCTTATTATGTTCTACGATGCTAACAACATTCAGCTTTCTACTGAGTGCGGAGCTGTCATGAATGAAGATACAGGAATGAAATATCGTGCATGGGGATGGAATGTATTGGAGATTGATGGCAATAATCCAGACGCTATCCGCGAAGCACTTGTATCCGCAAATAAGGAGAAGAATCGCCCTACACTCATTATCGGTAGGACTATTATGGCAAAAGGAGCACTGCAAGCAGACGGCAGTAGCTACGAAAACAGCATTAAGACACATGGTGCACCATTGGGTGGTGACGCCTATACAAATACTGTAAAGAACCTTGGTGGCGATCCAGAAGATCCATTCAAGATTTTCCCAGAGGTACAAAAACTCTACGATGATCGTGCAACTGAACTAAGAAAGATTGTTGCCGAGCGTCATGCAGCTGAGGAAGTATGGGCGAAAGAAAATCCAAAGAAGGCTGAACAGATGCATGAGTGGTTCTCTGAAAAGGCTCCAAAGATTGATTGGAGCGGCCTTGTACAGAAACGTGATATCCCTACCCGTAATGGCTCAGCAGCCTGTCTCGGTGTCATTGCAGAGCAGGTACCTAATATGATAGTGTCATCAGCCGACCTTAGTAACTCTGATAAGACAGACGGTTTCCTTAATAAGACTCATGCCTTCACACGTGATGACTTCAGCGGAGCCTTCTTCCAAGCTGGTGTTAGCGAACTAGCAATGGCATGCATGTGTATCGGTATGATGTTACACGGAGGTGTTATCACAGCTATGGGCACATTCTTCGTTTTCTCAGACTATATGAAACCAGCCATTCGCATGGCTGCCCTAATGAAGACCCCAGTTAAATTTGTATGGAGCCACGATGCATTCCGTGTTGGCGAAGATGGTCCTACGCATGAGCCGTAGAGCAGGAAGCACAGATACGCTTAATGGAGAAGTTGCAAAACCATGATGGACAGGACTCTGTACGAGTTCTCCGCCCTGCAGACAGTGAAGCTGCAACCGTATGCTGGCAGATGGCAATGGAAAACATGGAAACACCGACTGCACTCATCTTCTCTCGTCAGAACGTGAAGAGCCTACCTGAGGGTACAGACTATCAGCAGACCCGCAAGGTGCATACATCGTAACCGGGTCTGACGAACAGTTTGATGTGATCCTCGTCGCAAGTGGTTCTGAGGTTTCTACCTGCGTGGATGGAGCTAGTCTCCTACGCAAGGATGGCTTAAAGGTACGTGTCGTCAGTGCACCTTCAGAAGGTCTCTTCCGCCGCCAGAGCAAAGAGTATCAAGAGCAAGTTCTTCCAAAAGATGCAAAGATCTTCGGATTAACGGCTGGACTCCCTGTCACTCTTGAAGGTCTGGTTGGCGCCAACGGAAAGGTGTATGGTCTCAACAGCTTTGGCTTCTCTGCTCCTTACAAGGTCCTTGACGAGAAACTAGGCTTTACAGCAGAGAATGTATACAAACAAGTAAAAGATTTCTTAGCATAAAATTTTAACCTGACTCTTTTGGAATCTGAACAAGATAAAGATGAGTCATAAAACCTAAACAGCTTATGGAAATTAAAACAGTAGGAGTAGCCTGCGATCACGCTGGCTTTCCATTGAAGCAGTTCGTAATCCAGTATTTGGAACAGCACAAGTATGCCTACAAAGACTTTGGCTGCAATAGTGACTTAAGTTGTGACTATCCTGACTATGCTCACCCTTTAGCTGAAGCTATAGAAAAGGGTGAAGTTTACCCAGGTATTGCCATCTGTGGTAGCGGTGAAGGAATGGCTATTACACTTAATAAACACCAAGGCGTACGCGCAGGCTTAGTTTGGAATAAGGATGTTGCAGAGTTGACACGTCAGCATAATGATGCGAACGTCCTTGTTTTACCAGGGAGATTCATTGATAATAAGACTGCTGAAAAGATTCTTGATGCATTCTTTAAGGCCAGTTTTGAGGGTGGTAGACATGAACGCCGCGTAAAAAAGATTTCCATACAACAGGAATAAGACATTTTATAACATACTAAAATAGAAAAGGTGTCTGGGCAATCCAGACACCTTTTTCTATTTCTATCCTTTCTAATTATCTTCTTATTTAGCAGGAATACTATCCAAATCTTCCTTAGAAAAAGAATCTTCTTCTGGAAGGTGAAAGCGATAACTACGATCAAAGACCTCACTTACCTTATTGATTTCAAGGAAGGTTGTACCACCACCTTCACCAAAAGAGCCAGATAAATAAGCTATTTTATCATCAAGGTCGATATAACCTTTCTGCCTCAACATACGCAAAGCAGCCATAAACATCTGCTGACTGGACTTATGTTGTTGCTGATAGATTGCAATAATACCATAACTAAGATTCAGCCACCGTTGTACTTTCTCCTTATAGCAGATTGCCAAAACTGGATTTGGACCACGGAATGCTGCAAGGTTACGTGCAGTCTGCCCCGTCTCACTATCCGTTATAATTCCCTTAACACCTAATTCTTCTGTTGATTCTATGGCACTCTTCGCCAAGAACTCTCGCTGATCATTGCGATTAGACATAGGAACGGTAATGAATCCTTGCTTATGAGCATCTTGCTCTGCCTGTTCCGCAATACGAGCCATAGTTTGTACAGCCTCAACAGGATATTTACCACTTGCTGTTTCTCCACTCAACATCAATGCATCAGTATGGCTATAGATAGCATTTGCAATATCAGTTACCTCAGCACGTGTTGGACGAGGATTATTAATCATCGTATGCAACATCTGTGTTGCCACGATAACAGGCTTCTTTTTCTTAATACACTTATTAATAATACTACGCTGAATACCAGGGATCTGCTCTATAGGAACTTCAATTCCAAGATCACCTCGTGCAATCATAATACCATAAGAAGCATCTATAATCTCATCAATATTGTCAACCCCCTCCTGATTCTCTATCTTTGATATGATTTTGATATCAGAATTATGTTCATCAAGTATCTTCTGTACCTCCATGACATCTGCTGCTGATCGAACAAATGAATGAGCAATAAAGTCTATATCCTCTTCTATTGCCAGCAGAATGTTACGTTTATCTTTCTCCGTTAGAGCTGGAAGTTCAATATGTTCACCAGGAACATTCACACTCTTATGGGCACCGAGGTCACCTTCATTCTGCAACTGAGCTACTAACATTGGCCCAGCACATTCCACAACCTTCATATCAAGTGCACCGTCATCAAAGAGAACATGGTCTCCAGGCTTCACATCACGGGCGAAATCTGGATAAGAAACATTAATGATATCCTTGGTTGTATCCATCTCTGGACGCCCAAAGATCTTTACCATATCACCAGTCTTATAATGAATAGGCTCTTCCAAACCTGTTGTTCTAACCTCAGGTCCCTTTGTATCAATCAGTAGAGCTAAATGCGGAGATACCGTACGTGTATTGCGAATGATCTCTCGAATACCATCAGGTGTGGCATGTGCCGTATTCATACGAACGACATTCATACCAGAGAAGAACAGTTTTCTCAAGAAATCGACATCACAACGCCGGTCACTGATTGAACATACTATCTTTGTTTGTTTCATAAATTGAGTATTATAGTTTAATTCGACATCGCAGAAAAAATCATATATAAGAAAGAAAGCAGCAAGATAATTCCCAATAGAAGAAGGACAAAGACAACCGTAACCATCTTCCCCACCCCATCATATTTTAAGAAGTGGCTACTACGTATACGCCTATTCTGTTTGCTATCCGACACAATCTCTGGCGTAGTATCATTAGGAGCATTCACTTTGACAGTAGTAGTCTCACCCCTAGGAGTAGCTACTGTCATACTCTCTCCACAATAAGGACAATTGCATTTTACCGTTTTACTCGACTCCGCCTCTATGGCAAATGTACGATGGCAATGTTTACAAGCTATCTGAAACTGCATCCTTGTCACCTCCCTCCTAACTCTTTTTTATCTCACATCATCTATAAGGACATGACCATCTACTGTAGACACCTTTATCTGACGATACTCCGTAGTCCCGTCTTGGGTTAACCTAACATTATACCAGTTACCTTCCCCTGGAGTAACATTTAGATTTCTCTGTAACGCTTCATAATCAGGTCTATCAGCAGTAGTACCAAAAGCTCCCCACCATGCTGACCATTTGTCAACATCATTATTATCTGCATCAACGCCAAATATCATCTGCCGACAGTATGGTGTGAGGTAACGCTCGTAAAATGTAGGGTCATCAGCTTCCAAAACAGCCTTTTGATAGAATGACTTAACAAACTTACAAATGCTCTGGCGCTGGGCATCCTTACGTTGCGCGTCTGCAGCTTGAGCCTCCTGTTGTGCTCTTACTTGCATTAAAGAGTCAGCGTGTGCCTCACGCTGAGCCTTTTCTTCCAATCGCGCCGCCTCCTGTTGATTCTGCCATTCTATAAAAGCAAAGGCAGCAAGTCCACCTACAAGAAGGACTATTAGCACTGTTATAAGAATCTTCATTCCAGCATTATGACCTTTATTATCATTGTTTTCAGGTATAGGTTGCTGAACAGAAGACATCACAGGCTCTGCCATGGTTGGAAGATTAACCATTAAAGGCTGCCCACAATAAGGACAAGTACAATGCATACGATCGCTGCCATCAGCCGTAATCGTAAACATGCGTTTACATTTGGTACAAGTTACATGATACTGCATCACACTATTTTTCTATGAAATAAGCCAACCGTACGGAAAGGATGTTGTACCCTTTCACTAAACAATGCTTACCTTTTGCAAATTTAATACTTTTCTTTTAGATTTGAAAATGTTGCTTCCATAAAAATTACAAACGGCTTGTATTACTTTTACAAGGCGCTTGTAATACTTCTACAAGGCCTTTGTAATTTTGAAACCAACCCTGTTTCTATTTTCAAACAACTAACAACGGAGAGAAAAACACCTATCACTAAATAGATATTCCATAGGGATAGATACAAAAAGGATGCAAACGTAATATCTTATTTTAATACTATTACGCATAGTATGACAACTTCTATATCGACTGACATTAACCTAAGGGTTATCAGGAGAGGATTATCTAGATATTTTTTTATAATTAACTTTTAGCATGGTATCATACAGCAACATGCATACAATAGCAAACTTTAAACTTCAAACTTACATAAAATCTACGAAAGGAAGATCACCTTCTATCCATATTGGCTTCTTATTAAATGCTTCATCTTCAGAGACTGGGGAAGAAACAGACAACCCCATCAAACGAATCGGCCGGTTTTTATAGTCTGTTTCCGCGAGAAGGCGCTTTGCCAACAGCAGAATATCATCCTTCTTACGCAGGATTTTTTCTTGTGTCAGACTACGAGTTATCTGCGTTGTAGCATCCCATTTAAGTTTTAGAGTTAGCGTTCGTCCTTCAAAACCACTCTTAGACAACCTCTCAACCAAATCTAACGTTATATGATACAGTTCTATAACAATCGAAGACTCTATGTGAAGATCCTCCAAGAAAGTCCGCTCACAGCCCACAGATTTCCTGTCATGATGTACTACAACGGGACGTTCATCTATTCCTCGTGCAAAGTCATAATACACATTACCTGCTTTACCAAACACTCGAACAAGATGGGTACGAGAAAGTTCGCGTAACTGTTCGCCTTTAAAGACTCCCATCTCATGCATTTTCTTTGCCGTCTTAGGACCAATCCCCCACAGTTTCTCTATTGGAAGGCTACCAATAAAATCCAGAGCATGGCAAGGATGTACTGTAAACATACCATCAGGCTTCCTCATATCAGATGCAATCTTAGCCAACAGCTTGTTATAACTGATTCCTGCAGAAGCTGTTAAATGTGTCCGAACTTTGATTTTCTGTTTTATTTCATTCGCAATATCTTTGGCATATGTCATCCGCATCTTGTTCTCTGTAACATCAAGAAAAGCTTCATCCAAAGATATTGGCTCTATAATATCAGTATATTCATGAAAAACTTCATGAATCTGCCGAGACACTTCCTTGTAACGTTCAAAGTGAGGGGAAACAATTACCAAATCAGGACAGCGTCTTTTCGCCTGTACAATTGACATAGCAGAATGTACACCATAAGGGCGTGCTTCATAACTTGCAGTAGACACAACACCACGTGCCCCATCAAAACCAACCGCAATTGGCTTTCCACGTAATTCGGGATTGTCCCTTTGCTCCACAGAAGCAAAGAAAGCATCCATATCTATGTGTATTATCTTACGCATCAACCCCTTGTTTTTATCTACAAAGATACTATTAAGGCATGAAAGAAGCCTAATTCTTACCAAGAAATAAATAAAAAATGTTACCTTTGCAACAAATTAGCGAAAAACGAGTTATTAGATAATAACGAGGAAAAAAATACAAGGATGAGAGACAACACCACTCATGATGCCATGGGGAAACTACAACGTTCCCTCAAGAGGTTTATTGACATTGTTGCAGCTCTAGTCGGAATTGTCCTTTTCTCTCCTTTATTCCTGATTATCAGTATCCTCATTAAGTGTCAAGGTAATGGTCCTGTATTCTTTAAACAGATTCGTATCGGATACAAAGGGCAGCCTTTCGCTATCTTCAAGTTCCGTACAATGAGCAGTGTTGTTGAAGAAGAAGGACCACAGCTTGTAGCTAAATGCGATGACACGAACTCAACTCGTTTAGAACAGTTCTTACGTGGGCATCATTTAGATGAATTACCACAACTATGGAATGTACTAAAAGGCGACATGTCACTTGTAGGACCACGCCCTGAACGAAAGTTCTTCATCGACAAGATTATGGAACATACCCGCCGCTACCCGATTATATATCAGATGCGTCCAGGGCTAACTTCAGAAGCAACTCTCTACAATGGCTATACCGACACAATGGAAAAGATGATCAGGCGTATGGAGATGGACATTCACTATCTGGAACATCGCTCTTTATGGACAGACTCAACCATAGTAACAAAGACAGTATTAAACATTGTCACTGGAAAGAAATTTTAAAATTAAAGATGAAAAGATACATTCTATTCGTACTTCTCGCAATATGTACAGTCAACGGCTTTGCACAGTCATCCATGACTGATTCTCAGGTCATGGATTTCGTTGTAAAAGAGCATAACCGTGGAGCCTCTCAGGCACAGATTGTTACAAAACTCATGCAAAACGGCGTTGACATTTCACAGATACGCCGTGTCAGAGATACATACGAAAAGATGAAGAAAGGGAATGCTGCCTATGGAGCTACCACTGAGAGTTCTACTACTGACCGCAGCCGCAAGAACAATGGTCAGCAGCGCCCTGGAAGAAATAAAAGACAGATTGCAGATGCAACACTAAACGACTACGAACAAAGTCGGCGTGAGACTGATAACTACACAGAAGGAAGAGTATATGATGGTCGTCCACAATCACATACATATGATGAGAATGATGGCGACTTCCTGAAAATGCAGGGAGAAATGAACGATTGGATGCCACAAGACACAGCGGCAATGTATGAGAATCTCCTCAAACAGTTAAGTCGTAATCGCAAGAAGGTGTGGGGTCGTGACATCTTCAATAACAAGAGTCTTTCATTTGAACCAAACATGAACATGGCTCTTCCACGTAATTATCGTTTAGGACCAGGTGATGCCGTATTCATTGATGTGTATGGAGCATCACAAAAATCTTATCAAACAACTGTTGCTCCAGATGGTATTATTACGATAGAAGGCTTTGGCCCTATCCAAGTAAGCGGACTTAGTGTGGCTCAAGCTAACAACCGTATTCGTGAGAAACTAGGTAAGCGATACAGTAGTTCGAGTATCCGCCTCTCAGTTGGTCAGACCCATACCATCATGGTGAATGTTGTAGGTGAAGTAAAAACACCAGGAACCTACACTCTATCAGCTTTCGCTACAGTCTTCAATGCCTTGTATATGGCTGGAGGTATTGGCGATCTAGGAACCTTACGTAACATAAAAGTATATAGAGGAGGCAGACTTATTAGTACCGTCGATGTGTATGACTTCCTTCGACGCGGTCATTTAAGTGGTAATGTACATCTTGCTGACAATGACGTCATCGTTGTTGACCCCTACGATATGATTGCACAAATCAGTGGAAAGGTCAAACGCCCAATGTACTATGAGTTGAAACGTGGAGAAAGTCTTGGTACTCTTATCAGCTATGCAGGTGGCTTCTCTGGTGACGCTTACACAAAATCTGTACGTGTACGTAGAAAGACAGGTAGGCAATACTCCATTTTCAATGTCAATGAATTTGACATGCGTAGCTTCCGTATGGCTGATGAAGACTCTGTTAGTGTAGACTCCGTCATACCACGTTATGAGAACATGGTTGAAATAAAAGGTGCCGTATTCCGCCCAGGTATGTATGAGGTTGGCGGACAGATTAACAGTGTGCGTAGCTTGATAGAAGCTGCTGACGGCTTAACCGAAGTTGCCTTTGCCCCGCATGCTGTACTCCATCGAATGAAAGCAGATCGTACTTTAGAAGTAATTTCAGTTGACGTTGATGGGATCTTAACAGGGCGCACTGCCGATATCCCATTACAAAATGAGGATGTACTCTTTATTCCAACAAAAACAGAAACTCAGGAGCAACAGACAATATCTATTCATGGTGAGGTATTATATCCTGGTGTCTATAAATATGCAGACAATGAGTCACTGGAAGATTTCATACTACAAGCAGGAGGATTGAAACAGACTGCATCAACAGTCAGGGTTGATGTATCACGTAGAATCACAGACCCTAAGGCCCTGGCTCCTGATTCTCTTATTGCACGTACATACAGTTTTTCTTTACGAGATGGCTTCGTCATTGATGGAACTCCAGGCTTCGTTCTCGAGCCATTCGACCAAGTCTATGTACGCAAGAGTCCAGGAACAAGTACACAACAGAATGTCAGCATTGATGGTGAGGTTGTCTTCCCTGGTAATTATACACTCACATCACGCACTATGCGCCTAAGTGATATCTTCAAGGTTGCAGGTGGAGCAACAGACCTAGCCTATATCCAAGGTGCTCGCTTAGAACGTCGCCCAAATCAAGTAGAGCGTATGCGCATGGAAGCTGTATTCAAGATGCAACAGGAACAACAAGAAAAGAATATGATAGCCTTAGCCACAAGAACAAGTAATGCTTCTGTGTTACAGGCTGCTCAACAAAAGAATTCAACTTTACTTGATAAGTTCCGTGTACCTGACACCTACCCTGTAGGTATCGAACTTGATAAAGCTATTGCTAAACCTGGTAGCGATGCAGATATCATACTCCGAGAAGGTGACCGTATTATTATTCCACAATACAACGGAACCGTTAAAATCAATGGTGCCGTGATGTATCCAAACTCCGTAGGCTACGTTGCAGGGAAAAGTGTCTCTTATTACATTGACCAGGCTGGTGGCTTTGCCAGTGATGCGAAGAAGAGCCACACCTACATTCTCTACATGAACGGGACTCTGGCTAAGGTTGGACATAATGCCAAGGTACGCCCTGGCTGTGAGATTATTGTACCAACAAAGATACAAGCTAAAATGAGTTTGGCAGAAACACTTAGCGTGGGATCCAGTGCAGCCAGCATTGCTGCTGTCATCGCTACTATTGCAAATATTGTGAAATAAAAGAAAGGGGGAAATAAAATATCTTACTGAGATACAACCATTTAAGCAAATTAAGCAAGAGGGATTTAACTATATAAACAAGATCAGATATATATATCACTAGTTTGAGAAAGGGTATTACTTTTTCCTTAGTAAACTCCATCGATTTGATAAGAAGTTACGATTGAAGTATACTTAGCAGATACAAAGACTTATCAAAAGAGCTGGAGGATTTTTCTAGCATATGCATAACTACAAATAATTGAAAGGATGTAATCATCCAGATAACTACCATTTTATGCAATAAGTTTGCCCCAGATGCACTTAAATACTCCAACAGTTAATATATATCAACAAGACCTTCATTAGAAATAAGCAAATTCTAACCAAGATTGATTCCAACCCTCTACAGATACAAGAGAGGAGTTGAAGAGAAGTTGGAAAACAGAGAAATAAACCAAATAGAGTTTATCTGTATGTGTTCACCGCTATGTCTTGAAGGGATAGTTTATTCTCTCTAAGCTAGATTCTTAATAACTTCAACTACGATGGCAGAAAAAACAGTTAGTGAGGGGGACTCTCTTTATACAAAACTAAAACATCGTTTAAATAGGTCCAAGCATAAACTTCCAACCATACAAAGTAGCTATCTTAAATTTTAACCCAACGACTTGGCAACATAAATCCACAATTCTTTAAATTTATCCATCTCTTTGGCGCTATAACAATCTTCGAACTATTTTGATTAAGCCATGCTCCCCACCACGAAAAAGAAGAATTTGCAATAATGTTATGTCCACAACACGACATTAACTGCATATCTCTATAACTTTCAGTCCCAGAATTCCAATCTACATAATAAATAGGAGCTTTTATGAACGACTCCAAATTGTCACGACACCACTCAATGTCATTACTAAAAACACAAAACATTGAAGGAGAAATATAAGAAGATATCTTCATTATAGCCTCACGATAATAATTGAGATCACAAATACCCTGATAAAGCTCATTTCCGACGTAATCTCCCCTTCTTACATGTATAGAGACGCTATTAGTATCCATCTTCTTTAATAATGCTAAATTATTATCATCAGTAAAAGGAGGAAACTTGAAGGTATTGAGTATTGTTCGTCTACAATCTATGAAATATCTCTCATCTTGCCAATACCCGTCAAAATACCTATCACCTTCTCTTTGTAAAACAGATTTATCAAAGAGTAATTTAGTACTCTCTGTACACATTGTCTTTCTTTGCGGCAATACTCGTTTACCAATCTGCCAAAAGAAATAGTTCGGATAATAATATGCTATACGTAATATTTCCATCACAGTTGCCTTATCTGGATGTAAAGAAAAGATACGTGCTATCTCAAAGCCATTGTGTAGATGATAACCATGGAAGCAAGAAAGATCTACTGTAACATTTTCTTGAGGGAAAGTCTCTTTCAAAGAGAGGTATAGGGCATACTGGAACATTTGATTACCCAACCCACCTAATATCTTTACTATTTTCATTTACGAATTATTCTTTTAATAATATCCTTCAAGTTATATAGAATTATACATTTATTAAGAAAAAGACAAAGTCTCAATCCTACATGGTACTTGTATTTTTTTTTAAGCAAAGCAACATCTTTAATCTCAGTTGCCTTGATATCTATTAGATTGGTAATCTTATCATTGTGATCATTGAAAGAGTTAACATGAAGATTATCTAAGAATACACGCTTACTTCCCTTCAATAGTCTATAATACCAATCTACATCTACAAGCCATGTTAAATTACTATCAAAATCTACAAGTTTAGATCGTGAGAAAGAAACACAAGAACATGGTCCTATAACATTACATAGAAAGAGAAAAGAAGGACAAAGAAGAAATAGTTCTATTTGCTTCTTGGAAAACAAAGAGACCTTTTCCTCCATATTATTAAATACCTTCACTTGGCTAACAATAACATCATAGGTTCTACTATCAAAATTATCTTTAAGTGTGCGTAAGTAAGTCTTTTCCACGAAAGCTTCATCATGGTGTAACACAATAATGTATTTTCCCTTTGCCATATTCAAACCTAGATTCCAATTATTTACAGCTCCAAGAGAAGGAATATTATGATGATAAATAATATCCTTATCCATTAAGGTATCAACATACTCTTCTATACACGAATCTGAAGAATCATCTACAATTATAATTTCATAATCCTTAAATTCCTGCATGCATATAGAATGATATGCACCTTTGAACAGCTCAAGATTATTATATGTCGGTATGATTATTGAGAATGTTTTCATCCTTCTGCCCCTTATAAAATCTTTCATTTACTAAATACCAACTTAACAACAAAAGTGTAAATGTATAAGTATTATCAAAACTTCCTCCCCAAAACAGATCCAATGTTAATCCAATGAAAAGTCCTAGCTCTACAGAATACTTTCGATAAACTTTGTACCTTAATAAAGTTCTCACAATACTTGTAAGAAAGAACAAAAGAACTATAAGGCCAAAGCTATACCCAATTGTAAGAATACAAGATTCAGTTACTCCATTAGCTATTAAGTGAGAAGGAGTACTAAAATCTTGGTTTTCGTCAAGATGTATATTAAAGAATCCATGTCCTATCCATGGTGATTTACCTATTTCTTTAAAAAAATAAAACCAAATAAAAGCACGATAGAAATTACTAAGATTAGAAAACATCGTCATAAGAGTTGAAACAAAAACAATAATGATACTTGAAACATACATCCCCAGCATCATCAGTTTGCTCCGATACAAATGTAAATAATACATCGTCGCCACTACAGCACCAATTATAAGATAACGATATGAACCTGACAATATCAAATTACCGACCATACAAGTAAGTCCGAAATAAAAGGTAATCTTATTAATCTTTTTCTGATTTAATATGTAGCACATACTAACAAAAGTAATACTTCCTGAATATAAGGCATTACCCTTAAATCCTGGGAAACGTGCAAGAGATTCACCTGGTCTTACTGGCGGTAGTTCTGCCCATGGAACATTAAAACCTATCAAAAACAAAAGATTAGTTCCAAAATCTAAGATGAATATTATAAAAACAAAATACCTCATCATCTTCAAACATTCTTTTTTGTCTTTGACACCTAAGAGAAAAATACATAAGAAATAAAATTGTCCCCAATATGCTATATTCCATGGTTTAAGCCCATTACATAATCCAAAATATGCACCGATACCAATAGAAAGAAAGATGAATAACAAAAATAATGGGGTATTCCTCAAGCCATAAATAAAAGTGGCAGGAGAAACAATTAACAGGACAGAAAGGGCAAATAGTCCCATAGGGACAATACCTGTACCCAATATCTGAGTGATAAATAAAGACAGACTAAAAAGAAAATATCTTTGTTTTTTTGACATCACTCAACCTCCTTCTTAACAACAAAAACAGTATATCCTAAAAAAATAAAGAATGAAACTATGTATGAGACTAAGACAGCTACCGATAGCCCATTAGCACCTTGTTCTCTCTGACATAAAAGATACGAACAACCTACCATAAGCACTGCCCAAACAATATTTATCATAAAACACTGCCACATCTTTCCAAGACTATAGATAGCCATTTCTAACACATTAGCCAAAGCAGAGAAAATGGTTGAAATTGCTAATATTTGTAACGGCAAAGTATTATCATAACTTGAACCATACAATTTCATTATGTAACCACTAAAAAGTAAAACTCCTGCTGATAACACCAAAGCAGAAATCCCAACAATCAATAAATTATACTTTAATGTTGTTATGAATGTTGATTTTGACTTTTGTAGGCTTGAGAGAATTGGCAATACAATTTGACTAAAAGCTGTAGGGATAAATAATATTATTATCTTCCACTGGTCTGCAACTTCAAAGACTGCAAGTTCACGAAAGCCATCACTCCGCACTAAGATAGAACGAATAAGCCAGAAAGAAGGGGTTATCAACAAAGATGACAAAGCTGCAGGAAGACTGTATGTATACAGAATTGAGAAATCATGGGATCTAAGTTTCTTTACACTCAACTTATGTAGATGGAATAAAGCAAACAGCTTATTAATAGCCAGATGGTTTGTAATAAAGATTAAAATAAATCCTATTCCGAACCCAAGGATAGCTCCATTTACACCAAAATAATATGCACCTAAAATGGTAAGAGCAGACTCTAATAGACTTCCTAACAAAGTATTAACAGCTACAGATTTAAAGTCTTCAAATCCGATTAGAGCCCCGTTCTGCACTCCATTTATTATTGAGAAAAATAGTAATACGGCACCTACTCTTACAGACAACACAATATCTGGATGATGGAGAATATTATCTGCAATAAAAGGAGCGCACAAAAGAATCAGCAAAGCTGAGATTAAGGCCATAATAAACCCAAAAACTTGTGTCACTGCATATACTGCTGGGATCTTCTGGGATTTTCTTTCTTTATATTCTGCGATATATTTAGTAGATGTGACACCAAGCCCTGCTGATCCTAAAACTATAAACATATTAATAGTAGAACGCACCATGGAGAACTCTCCATAAGCCTCTTTCTGAAGAATATGTGCACATACAATACCAACGATAAGGGTAAGAAGCTTGGCTATTGCCGTACCAGAAAAGGACCACATAAGGCCATTCCCCATTCTGCGAGATATGGACGAAGTTTGTACACGAGCTAAAAATTCCTTAATATTAAACATTAGCTATCCGCCTTTACTCCTCCAAACAACAAAGAGAAATTACAAACCACAAATGTCACCAATAGACTTATAAAAACAACTATAAACACGAATGCCATGCGTTTGGGACCAGCAGGCTTTACTGGAACAGAGGCACTTTGAACTATTGTAAAAGAAGGAGTATGCTCCTGAACCTTGGCCTGAGCATTTTGCAATTGTGTTATTAATGCACTATAAGCATTAAATTTTAACTGCATATCATTCTCCATCTCATCCCGTTGCGACTGCAATTCCTGTAAAACAACGTCCTGATTTGCATCAGAGAAAGCTGCATACTTCTGACGAGCTTTCTCATACTTTGCTTTAGCCTCTGCAACGAGTTTTGCATAATACTTCACATCATTACGTGCTTTTGTTGTTTTATAATTTGAAATGAAGTCTTGCAATTTGGCTCTAACTGAATCTGCAATAACTGCAGAGATCAAAGGGTCCTGATCTTCGACAGATATTGTTATCAGTCCCGTTTTTATATCAATATCACATTTTATGCTTTTCTTTATTTTTGAGAAGATTTCATCTTGTGCTTTACTAAGCATAAACGGATTAATAGAATCTGTAGAATTAACTACACTATCCTTACTATTAACTTTCTTTTCGAGCCAACCGAAAATCTTGTCATATGGAGAAAGCTTCTGATAATGTTGAAGATAGTCATAATATGTCGTTTTCACTCTCTGATCCTTTGTCATCACAGGAATTCTAAGTAAACTTTTAACAAATACATTAGATTCCATCAAATCAGGGTAAAGGCTTGGCTGTAGGGCATTTGCAGAAGCAGCATCACCAAGGTCAACACCAAAAGTTGATGCTATGGAACTCAATTTGCCACCATTATCAGCATTATCCATCTCTGGCGCAAGCGACAATTCACACTTATAATAACGAGGTATTGGCATTATCAGCAATATTGCGATTACTGTGGAAACAGTAAAAACAATCAAATACCGTTTCCAATCGCTCCTGAGCTTTTTAAAAAAAGAGACCATTACTATATTTTCTCTTATATTATCTTCCATTTAACCTTTTTATTTTATTTTGCTCTAAATATTGTAATTAGCTATCTATAACAAACGTAAATCCCATGATTTTATTACATCGAGGGGTAAATATCTTCTTTTACGATTTAAATTTACTAAAGATGTCACTTCAGATCCTTACTGGTATATTACACCTTCCTTATTAGCTTATAAAGCCTTTTACGAATAGGTAATGGCAAAATACGGGTAATAAAACGAATTACGACATTCTCACAGAAAACAGGAATAGATATAAATCCTATCTTTAACATTCTCAACTGGATACAAACTTCATCACAAGCATAGGACCAGCCACCTCTTTTACTTACAGTGTCTTCTGAGTAACGAAACCATAAGAGTGACTCTTGGATATTATAAAATTTACTTCCATTCATTAACATTCTAATCCAGAGGAAATAATCTTCTGGGAAATATTCTGTGAGATATCCACCAACAGCAAGAACCGACGATCTACGAAACATAACCGTAGGATGATTAACTGGGCATCTATGCTGAGCATATAATTTTATTTCTTTCGAACTCGCAGGGACTTTTCTTATAGATTTAACATGATACTTATCATCAATAAACTCATCTATCCAAGCACCAACTAAATCATAATCCTCATGGGTTTTCAGCCAATTATATTCAACTTCGAATCGATTTGGTTTACATATATCGTCAGCATCCATTCGTGCTATAATGTCATATTTACAATATGATAAACCTTCATTCAAAGTTTTACCTAAGCCTCTGTTAACAGGAAAGGGAATCACCTTGAGAGTATCGTATTTTTTAGAGAATCCATTAATAACCTCGTACAAGGCATCTGTTAATGGACCATCCTCTAATAACACAACATCAGCAGCTTCAACTGTTTGTGAAAAGATACTCTCCAAACTCTCATTAAGAAATACTGGATTATCTTTTGCATAAACGGACATCAATACAGAAATTTCAATTCGCTTCATTTCGATAGTGCCTATGGCTAGTATAAGATGTGAGTAATACTATTGAAGTCATTTACAAAATGACCATAAGAAATAAATTGGAAAGAATAATAACTGCAAACAAACCCTTTATTTCCATTCTTATTTACAAAAGATTCATTCAGCTGTTTGATGTTCCGTGCAATTAGCCCTACCATCGAACAGATAAAATATAAATCATTTTCTAAGAGAATTTCCTTCTTGAAAAATACGTTTCTCATAAGCTATAAGCATGTTTAAATGTGAAATATACCGTTACACAACGACTACATTAAATTCCAGTCATACTAAAGTCCTTTGTTCGCAAATGTACAAAAAGAAAATGATATTTGACTTATTCCTAGCGAAAGATCGACCGAAATGAAAGTTTATTTGAAGAAAAAATATTTTTTGATACTTAACATACAATATTATCTATACTTGTCAGTTAAAGGGAATAAAGATCATATATTATGTTGACATACATTTTAATAACTCTGTCTGCATTCTTTATGAGTGTAGTGTCTGGTTTCATTATGATACCACAGATATTAAGATTTTGCGAGAAGAGGAAACTTTATGACACACCTAATGCCAGGAAACTTCATAAGAATAATATTCCAAGGCTTGGGGGCGTCTCTTTTATGCCGAGTATGTTCATTGCTACCATTACAGCCTTACTTGTTTGGATGAATACAAGTCAGGGATGGAAGATTTGTATCAGCCCTTGGAGCATTTTCTTTGCTGTAGGTGTAATCGTCATCTATGCTACTGGAGTGATTGACGATGTACTGGGATTGTGTGCAAGATCAAAGCTTTTCATGCAAATCATAGCAGCGACCTTATTACCGATATCAAATCTTTACATCAACAATCTTTATGGGTTCTGTGGAATATATGAAGTTCCATTCTTTATAGGTGCACCTCTGACAGTTGCCATATTAGTATTCATAATGAATGCCATCAATCTAATAGATGGTATTGACGGGCTTTCATCCAGCATCACACTCATTGCTTTAACTGGTCTTTTCTACATTTTCTTCTGCGAACATATATGGGTTTACAGTATTCTCATAGCAGGACTAATGGGTGTTCTCGTACCTTTTCTTTATCATAACGTCTGGGGCGATGCCGAAAAGAATCAGAAGATTTTCATGGGCGATGCGGGAAGTCTCACCCTTGGATATATCCTTGGTGTACTTCTTATAAAGTTCTGTATGTACAATCCTCAGTTTATGTCTTACCAAAAAGGTTCTATCCTACTGTCGGTAACATTGTTGATAGTTCCAACCTTCGATGTTTTCAGAGTAATCATTGTCAGACTGATACATAAGAAACCTATCTTCGGAGCTGACAAAAATCATATCCACCATAAATTAATAAGAGCAGGACTGACACAACAACAAGCCCTACTCACCATCATTGGATTATCACTTTCCTATGCAGTTGTCAACTACTGCATGTTCAACAGCATCTTAGTAACATGGATTATTGCCATAGATATTCTTATCTATGTCTGCTTTAATTTCACATTAGATTCCTTTATCAGAAAGAATCACAGTAACCCTTTTACGATTATAAAGAAAGCATAATAAGAGAAACTCTCAGAACTTATCAAAGCAAAGTCTTACATTGCTGTCACTAAGTATCAACTTTCCCTTTCTAACACTCTCTATCTTCAAGATGGGTGTCAAGGACTTTATCCCATAAGTTTCAAGATGACTATCATAGACAGAAAGTGGTCTGTCACCATTTTCTCTATCATATAGATAAGGATCCTTCAATGTTAATTGCCCATTTTCAATCTGAAACCGATAAAGATAGCTACTTTCTCCCCCACTTTTATCATCCAATTCTAGCAAACGTGCCTGAAAAGACCAGAAAACTTTTTGAGAACTTAAATCTTTTACTGAGCTACTTGCCCCTGTAACCAGATTCTCTATTCTCACCAGATGCCACATTCCTTCCAGATCACCAGCATCATTATCTGTCTCTAACGTACACGCAGACAGTAAAAGAGCCAGTGACGTAAGCAAAAATATCTTGATTTTAGTCATATCCATATTATTATTATGTTAGTCCACAGGAAGTATCTTTCCGACTTCTTATTTCCCTAACAATCCTCGTTTACTTATAGTTAGCTGCAAGCCATAGTTATTCCCATTAAGAATAGCACCAAAGTCAGCGCCAGCCCCCATTTTGATTTCAACCTCACGCAACCATACTGGGACATTCTCCCCATGTAAGATATAACAGGCTTCAGCCATCAAACTCACGTTATGATGCTTCTTAGTATAAGGCTGTTCATAGGTTCCGAGTCCTTCTTGCCATGTTCCTAAGAAGCGCCACCTCAAGTAGTCAGAGGGATGGCCTCCCACTCCTAAATGCCAAGCAACAAAGCGATTATCCTTGAAATAGATAGTACCATCTTTATTATAAATAGGAGAACGATAAAGTGGATTGCCCATTGCTTGCCCCCAATGTTGGTAACCAGGATAGATATAATGGTTATAATAGTTGTCTTTACCCCCGATATGATCAGGTATTGTTATCGTGTGGTCATGATAGATTGGACCGCTCTGATACTTAGAATAAACATATTCAAGAACAAAGTTATTGACCCAACTATCAGGTCTATACTTGTATTCAAAGCCTAGCATCCAGTCCTTAAGATCATAAACAAGATAACGTTGTTTCTTCTTTTCCATCCATTCACTCCCTTCGCCATAACCATCATAATCGAGCTGAAACATGGAAGAGTGATCTTCAAAGAACTTATCAGCATAGAAAGAGAAGCTGTTTACATCGCCATCATAGTTCAGACGCATCACCCAACTGCCCAATTGATCTCCTTCTACGTTTTGATAAGTTGTCTCAACTTTCTCTGCCCCACCAGGAAGGAATGCATTCCAAAAGTCTCTCACGCCTTTTCCATTCTCTATTACGGTCGTATTTCCATTACTTGAAGGGAGGTAAGAAGTTCCACCAAACAAGGTAACCATCTCCAGCCCTAACTCCAAAGACCAAGGATTGAACACATCTTCATTCCCAATCTTAAGATAACCAGCCTTTGAATGGAATAACCCACGATCAGTAAATCGTGACTGACGATTGGTAAAATCATGTTGCCAGTTTTGGTCAGTGAGCATACCATAGGCTATATGTCCTTTCAAACGTAACCAACCTCGCGTAAAAGGAATAGCCCAATAGTCATCTAATGCCAACCGTACTTGGGGTACAGGGCGAGCATTTATACCTAACGTCTGTGACCCTGAACTTAGTTCATTATTCTTCAGTTCCATAGGTTCCTCTTTTGCACCTATGGTTAGTGTGCCATGCAACCAGCGGCCTTCCACATAAGCCTGCTGAATAATCGCCTTACTGGTGTAATGAATAGGGAGGGCAACATCAACTCCATAACCCAGCCCGAAGTTTCGATCAGCATCCACAGAGAGCTGTCTCTCCACCGTCCCACGCAAATATCCATTCGTAGCTTCAAGTGAACTAAGCCCATATTTATTTGCATTCAACCACAAGGGAGTATGCCCTTTAGAAAAGCTGCCCTGCATTTCTACTTTATACTCTAACCCTTTCAATAATTGAATCCCTGCTGTATCTTTTCGGATAGGTTCACGATATTGAGCTTTCAATACTGTTACTGCCATCAAAGCCGCAAAGACTAAAAGAAGTTTTTTCATTTTATCAAGTTGATATTAGTCGCAAAGTTAATAAAAAAAAAAGAAGCTGACAAATATTTAATGTTAACAAGTTGAGAGATAAGAAGTTCTGAACTATAACATTATCTGATAGCTTTACAGAAACTATCGTTAGCAAATTATACCAATAGAGTCTAATTCTTGATTTGGTGCGGATGGTAAACTCATATGGAGCTGACGCACAACACATATTGAGTTGACGCCCAGCACCATATTAAATGGATATCTTTCTATCTACAAGGAAACACAACCTCTTCACTTATCTTCTATGCTTTACATCTACAGAAAACTCCTTATGTAAAGGAACAGACATACCTTTAGGGAAATTCCCCTCCCTATTAGGGGAAATCCTTTTGGTAGGTATAGAATTATTTGTTCCTTTGCATCGTGAAAGATATGGGACATGGTTTTACCAACATCCGCAATCTCACACAAACAAGTTAAGAGGAACTATTATGAGAAAGATCATTCTAGCCTTCGTGGCATTTCTCATGCTGAGTGGCACACATGCAGATAGCAAAAGGAACTATAGCGACAACGACTATCAACAGAACGATCGCACACGTAGTTTCGGCAAGCAGCAGCGTAGCACTTTTGATGGTCCTCGAAACACAAGCAGAGACAATACGCCTCGTGAGAGTTCTACTCGCACAACGGTTGACAGACCAAACCATAGCAATGGGGGCTTCGGGAATAGAACATCTAGGAACGACTCGAAAAGTTATGAGCCCAACAAGACGTCCGGAGACTCTGGCAATACATACAATATGCCTAACCGTCCGTTTACGTCAACAGGTCGCAACTTAGGAAGCAACAACCTATCACTTGGCAAAAGTCATTCAACAACTTCGAATGTATCACGAGGAGGAACCTTCGGTGGACATCGTTAAAAACGAAAATTCTATAAGATTCAATTTCAATAAGGTTTAAATACTATACTAAAAGATCAAAAGAAAACAGGTTTATTGTAACGAAGGTTGAAGATTGTATTGGCATTCTCATTCCGAAAAGCGAGGATGCAACAGGTTCACCAAGAAATGTAAACAATCAGAGAGTTATTTAAATGAAAGAGGGACTTCACGTGAGTGACGTCCCTTTTGTGTTATTAGTCTAAATCCAAGATACGTATTTCAGCATTTGTCATTGGAGGAATCTCTTTCATTGGTTTATCAAAGAAAACACTTTGTATAGCTTTATTAATAATACCATGCCCTACAGCAAGTACTCTCTGACCAGGATATGTTTTACGTATCCACGCCAAGAACTCCTTTGCGCGTACCTTCATCGCATCCAGACTTTCTATGTCATCTGGCCATAATGTAGGGTCATTAAGATTAGAAAGGTCAGGTATATACTTGCCAGTAAACGATCCCCAATCACGCTCACGGAGCAACGGTGTTGTAACAACAGATGCATTATGGGGTTGTGCTATTATCTCGCACGTATGAATACTACGGCGTAAGTCACTTGAAACAAAGGCATCTATCTGTTCTGTCCTCATTCGTTCTGCAACTTCTTCAGCCTGCCTAATACCGTTATCGTTCAATTGTCCTTGTGTCTGTCCTTGCATTATATGGCGTGCATTATCAACAGTCTCACCATGACGGACAAGATATAATACTGTCATATCCATATTTTTTCATGCAAAAATACTAAAAAGTTAAATACTAAGCGATTGGTTCTGAGATTATTTTGTACTTTTGCATTTATGAAAGTATTACAAATATCAGCCGTTAGGGCTATTCTCGTTTTAGTGATAGGTTTCCTTTTAGTAAAGTACCGCGAGGAGACAATGACATGGATGACCATAACTGTTGGCATCTTGTTCTTCTTATCAGGATTATTTTCTTGTGCTGTATATTATATAGAGAAGGAGAGAGTGAAGAAACAGACTTCAGAATCAGACGAAAATAACGATGCCGTGAAAGGTCCGTCATTCCCTGTTGCTGGAGTAGGAAGTATCATTCTGGGAATTATCCTTGCCGTAATGCCAAATACATTCATAACATGGGTGGTTTATATCCTTGCTGCCTTGCTCATTCTTGGTGCTATAAACCAGTTCATGGGACTTGCCAGTTCACGGCAGTATTCACAGGTTCCAATCCTTTATTGGTTCTTCCCAACTGCGATTCTTGTTGTTGCCATTCTCGTCATTAGTAAGCCAATAGAGGCTGCTGCATTACCATTACAGATCATCGGATGGTCATTAATGTGCTATGGGCTTATTGAATTAGTACTACTAATCAGACTCTATAACGTCAAAAAGAAGTTTGAAAAAGCAGAGGATGCCAAGATTGTCACAGGTGACAAGCTGATTGCTGACAACATTCAAGACACAGAAGTAAAAGAAAAATAAAGAGTATAGACTTCTAAAAATAATATAGGCAGTGATAGACATTGAGGATGTTTATCACTGCCTATCTCGTATTACAGGAATTTTATCTCACCAAAGAAGTCTGGACGATGGAAGTCCGGAGACGGAATATCTATCGGATTCCATGAAAGGAAATGAGGATGTGTAGTCTTATCTCCACACTTATAGAAATTTCCATGTATTATTAAACCGCTTAGATTATCAATCTCATGACGGAAGAATGCCGAAACAGGGATGACTAATGAAAGCTCCCACTGATGCGCTTTTTCGTCTAATCCGATAACTTTTA
>NZ_BAJX01000007.1 GCF_000613925.1 Prevotella histicola JCM 15637 = DNF00424 | reverse complement strand
GAATGATAAGTGATAAGGAATACCACTAACCAAAACACTTCACCGAATAATCTCTGTTTCAGAACGCTTATCCTAAATAATATCAAGTAAAAAGCACCTTTTTCTTTGTTCCACATCTTGTAGCGATACCACAAAACACAGACAATGAATTGATCGGTTCGTTTCTTTTACCCATCTATCTGATATAAAATCAAACAGACGCTTCTTGTACTACTTCTCTGTTTATGTAAATCTTTTCAAAGAACTCTTTCTTTATGCTTCATCTTTACAAGCCAAAAGGCTCATTTCGTAAAAGCGAGTGCAAAGGTATACAGAATTTCCTTTACCACCAAATGTTTTCAAGAAAAACTTTTAAAAAAATATGTGTTACCATGTTTGGGATCGTTTGTCAGTGCCTATTAATACGCATACACCATATTAATATATAGAGAGCATTGCATTATTATATTGGGATCAGGGCACTAATAAATAGAGATCAGGGCATTAATAGCTATAAGCAAATACACATCCACTTCATTTGGCAGCCCTATTTGGGCGAAGTAGCAAGTATACAAAAAGGCGAACCACTTAGGTTAACAAACGTTTAATTACTAAAACGAAACAAAAAAAACGATCCTTTGCCTCAATTACAAATACTTTTTATACTTTTGTAAGTAATAAAAAAATATCATATTTACACTATCTAAAGTATGACAAACCAAAGATTAAACAAGCAAAAGCTATCGAACACGACTTCCACCTTATTATATATAAGGAGAACAACATTATTATGTATAGGAAAGACAGCATTCATTTTCTGCATGCTATGCCTATGTTTAAGTTTACAAGCTAAGAATATTATCACAGGAACAGTCATTGATGAGACTGCCAACCCAATCATTGGAGCAATTGTAAAACTGACTTCAGGCACTGGATTAAAGCTACAAACGGCAACAGATCAAGACGGTAAATTCCTTCTCACGATAGAAGAAGACACCACAACAAGCTATCTTTCCATAAGCTATTTAGGCTATAACGACTACCAGATACATCTCGAAGGAATCCAGAAGGGCACAGATTTAGGTAAAATACAACTAACTCCTTCCACCAAAGAGATGAAAGAAGTAGAAGTCATTGGCAAGCGAGAGATAGATAAGATAGACCGAAAGATCATCCTACCATCGAAACTTCAGCTCAAAGCCTCCACCAATGCACTGGCTTTACTACAGAATATGCAACTCACAGGAATCCGTATTAATACCATAAACAACACCGTTACAACCCTCTCAGGCAAAGCAGTACAGCTTCGAATCAACGGAGTTGAATGCAAAATAGATGAAGTAAAAGCCATTCGTCCACAAGACATTATCAAGGTAGAGTACCATGACATGCCTGGTAGTCGTTATGCAGATGCACCTGCCGTTATCGACTTTATCGTTCGATACAAGAATGATGGCGGTAACCTCAGTGGCGATTTCATCAACAGTATCACCATATCTGGCTTTGGAAACTACCAGCTATCAGCCAATTATCACAAAGGAAAATCAGAGCTAAAAGCCAATGGTTACTGGAACAGACGAGACCTTACGTGGACCAGAGAGAACTATGAAGAATATCATTATCCAACAGGAACGATAGAAAACAAGGAGATAGGAGAGCCTACCAAAGTGAAATTCGGTAATATGAAAGTCTCTTTATGGTATAATTACACATCCAAGAAGAGTAGTTTCAGCGCTATCTTCCGTGACTCATATGACTATTCTCCAAATTCAACCTCCGATAGAATCAGCACACTATACCGCAATACGGACATCTATCACATCACCGATCAAACCCATAACAACGTAAATTCCCCATCACTCGACTTATATTTCCAATCCGATTTAGGTCATAATCAGCATCTTTATCTTGACGTAATAGGTACTTATATAGGCAGCAAGAGCAACCGTAACTACACATTGACGACCATTGGTCAGCCCGACCAAACCATCATTTCACTTACAGAAGGTAACAAATACTCGCTCATTGGAGAAGGTATCTATGAGAAAACATTCAGCAAAAGCGCACTGACCTTTGGGTTAAAGCACACCCAATCCTATACCCGGAACATATATGACGGTAACATTGGCAGCACAGTGAAGATGAATACAGCCCAAACTTATGCCTATTCAGAATGGCGTTCAAAGCTCGGAAAGCTGTCATATACCCTTGGGATCGGTGCTATGCGCATCTTCAATCAGCAAGGGGACAATCATCTTTCTAAGCTTATTCTCCGTCCAAAGATTGCCCTTGCCTACCAACCTACCAATAACATAACCATTAAATATCAAGGCAATGTCTCTGGCTATGCCCCCTCCTTGTCAGAGATCAGTGACGTCATGCAGGACATAGACACCTATCAAATAAGGAAAGGAAACCCTGATTTGAAGGCAGTTACCTTCGTTTCCAACAATCTTATGATAAACTGGGGCACACGATGGTTCGATGTTTCATGGAACGGAACCTACAGTTGCGACTATCATCCGATGATGGAAGAGACCTCATGGAACGGAAGTAAGTTTGTTCGTATGACTGCAAATCAAAAGCGATTCCACAGGTTCAACACACAGCTTGGCATACGTCTGCACCCCTTTGGCGAATGGTTTTCACTACAAATCACCCCATTTTTCAATCGATATATCAGCAATGGAAACACCTATACACATACCCATTCCAATTGGGGAGTCACTGGTGACGTCATTGCTATGTATAAATCATGGATCTTTTCGGCTGAGATGAATACCAGCTATCATAATCTATGGGGTGAGACTCTTGAGAGAGGAGAGTCCTTTCATGCTATAACTATTGGCTACAAACACGACAGATGGGCACTACTACTGACCATGATGCTCCCCTTCACCAAACAATATAAGAGTAGTGATGAGAACTTTTCACATCTTGCCCCTTACCAGGCAAACGCTTATTCAAAAGACTTTCGACGTGTGTTAGCCCTCAAATTCTCATTCAATTTGGACTATGGCAAGCAGAAATCAAGTGCCACGAAGCGCATCACAAACTCTGACAAAGAGTCTGGAGTCATGCATGGCAGATAAAGATTCAAGCCTGAAAGGAATCCGATACGGACTGGTTTATCAGTCTTGAAATGATATAAAACTGTTGAGTAAATCCTCATACGATTACACTCAACACATGAAATAATGTAAGAAAAAATCACATCTCAATCTTAAAAGGGCACCTTTTGCATTGTAAAAGGTGCCCTTTTGCATGATAAAAGATGCCCTTTTACGTTGCAAAAGACGCCCTTTTGCAACGTAAAAGGGCGTCTTTTAAAACACGTTTTATAACTTACTACGTTTCAATTAGTTACAAAACTGAAAAAAGAAGGATTTCTTCTGATTCTCATTTTTTAGTCGCGAAATATTGTAATTATATTTCATTACTATCAAAAAGAGTATTCTACACCTCAATCCTACAGCTACTTCAAACTGCTTCAAACACTCGCTTCGAAACCATCTCAGCAGGTATTGCTCATTTAGCAATCACAAGAATAAGACTGCTATAGCACCCATCCATGGTTTCAGAATGGACAATCATTCACGACGTGCAGCCAGATAACACATAGGATATCCATGATTTGTCAGTGACATCAGCATAAATCAGAGAAGCATTGAGGTACACATAAGCTGCCTTTGTTACCCTCCCCTACTGTGTATGACTAAATCTTATGCCTATTTCTTATCCCTTTCACGAATTTCTACACGGCGAATCTTACCTGAAATAGTCTTCGGAAGTTCATCAACAAACTCAATAACACGAGGATATTTATAAGGAGCCGTCACACGCTTTACGTGGTTCTGAAGCTCTTTTATCAAAGCGTCACCAGCCTTTTCCTTCCATTCATTGGCAAGAACGACCGTAGCTTTCACAACCATACCTCTCACTTCATCCGGTACACCAGTCACTGCACACTCCACAACTGCGGGGTGTGTCATCATAGCACTCTCTACTTCGAAAGGCCCTATACGGTAACCAGAACTCTTGATGACATCATCAGCACGTCCAACAAACCAGTAATAGCCATCTTCATCACGCCATGCGAGGTCACCAGTATAGTACAAATTGTCATGCCAAGCCTTCTCTGTCAACTCAGGATCACGATAATAACCCTTAAAAAGACCAAGAGGTTTACCCTTAGAGGTGTCTATACAGATCTCACCTTTCTCTCCATCTTCACACTCAGAGCCATCAGGTCTCAACAGTTTCACATCGTATTGCGGATTAGGCTTCCCCATACTGCCCGGCTTAGGCTCAATCCATGGGAACGTCCCGAGCGTCATACAGGTTTCAGTCTGCCCGAATCCTTCCATCATCTTTATACCTGTCAGCTGGTAAAACCGTTGGAAAACAGCCGGTTCAAGCGCTTCTCCAGCCGTAGTACAATATCTTAAAGCACTGAGATCATATTTCTTGAAATCCTCCTGTATCATGAAACGATAGATAGTAGGTGGTGCACAGAAAGAAGTGACATGATACTTCTCCATCACACGCATTATCTTTTCTGCCGTAAACTTCTCATGATCAAAGACAAATACAGTTGCTCCAGCAAACCATTGACCATATAATTTCCCCCAAACGGCTTTTCCCCAGCCCGTATCAGCCACCGTTAGATGAATACTATGCTCATCAAGATTGTGCCAATAGACACCTGTTATCAGGTGACCAAGGGCATATAGATAGTCATGGGCAACCATCTTAGGTTCTCCACTGGTACCACTGGTGAAATACATCAGCATCGTATCATCATTCGTATTGACCATTTCAGGACGCACAAAGGCTGGTGCCTTGTCCCATTCAGCGTACCAATCATGGAAACCTTCAGGTACTTCACGGTCCTTTTGTGCCAAAGAATTGACAGCAACACGCACTTCAACCGTTGGACTATCAGCCATTGCCTTTGTAATCTGCGTGGTGATATATTCATCATTGGCGCAAATGATAGCCTTAACAGATGCTCTCTGATTGCGATAGACGATGTCATTCGCCGTCAACATGTGTGTTGCAGGGATGGCAACAGCCCCAATCTTACACAAAGCCATCATAGAAAGCCACCACTGATAATGTCTTTTCAGAATCAGCATGACCTTATCTCCACGCCCAATACCAAGGCTTAGGAAGTAAGCTGCAGTGCGATCGGTCTCTTCTTTGAACTGAAGAAAGGTTGTTTTCACCTCCTCACCGCGTTCACTAGTCCACAACAGAGCAACCTTATCGGGTGCTGTTTTCGCCCATTCGTCCATGACATCATAAGCGAAATTAAAGTTCTCGGGTACTATAAAGTGCAGATGTTCACGATAATCTTCCTCCGAAGTAAAGTGAGTCTGCTTTAAAAAACGTTCTATCATTATTGTTATTCTGAAGTTAAAGGGAGTTGTTTGAAATAAAGTTAGCCTGCAACTTAAAAGATAATTGCAAGGAATCGGACAGCCTTACCATCCAAAGCACGCATGCCATGTGGCTGGTTTGCATCAAAATAGATGCTGTCTCCAGGTTCAAGAATCAGCTTCTTCCCACCTATTGTCAGCTCCAATCGACCTTCCCACACCATGTCAAACTCCTGCCCCATGTGTGTATTGGTCTCCAATGGAGCATCAGCAGGCTTTGGTTCTACGATAACAATGAAAGGATCAGCTTTCCTTCCACGGAATCCACCAGCCAGACTCTGATACTTATATGCCTTTTGTCGCTCAACACTCATCCCTGTTCCACTACGTGTAAGGAAGTAAGAACACATGTGAGGTTCCTCTCCAAACATCAGAACATCTAATGCTATACCATACTTACGGGATATCTTTTGCAGGTTACTGACCGACAATTCACTTTCACCTGACTCCATTTCCAGATATTGTTCTTCGCTGATTCCACACAGATCAGCTATCTCTTTTGTTGGAATATCCAACGCTTCACGTAATCCTTTCAGCCGTTCACCTATCTGCTTTATTGCCTCTTCCATACCAAATACCTATTATTTATTTCCTACAAAAATACTTAATTGCCTCCTATTCATCACAAAAAAGTGTTAGCTTTTTAGTTTTCTATCGAATAAATAGAGCTTTTTATATACAAACTTTCACTATGTGTGCATTTCATTCTTTGGTTATCTACCATCACACATGGCATAAAACTGACTCCAAACACATTACCTTCTCACAAGATAAGAGTCATTGTCTATTGCCATAACAATATAGAATAAAATGTAACCAACATCCAATTAGGTAAAAAGAAACTTACCTCAGCAATTCTATAGACACCTCTTTATATTATAAAAGGCACCCTTTCGTATAATAAAAAGATACCCCCTATATTACAATCTGTACCCTCCGGTGCGACAAAAGATACAAATACAGAAAAAAGGCTATACCCAAACGTGACGGTTAGAACCCTCGTCGCAGCCGTGACAGTCTATAGAATGTTGTCGACATATCACACAGTTGAACAACAAAAGACCGCCACTCTCATTTCAATCACAGCCTTTTTCTTAAACCATCTTCCCTACTTCACCAACAGATATACAAAGGTATCAGTTGTTATCCAAGCTCTGGAATAACATAAGAAAGGGCTTCCAAGATCTGTCCTCGGCTTGAACCTTCACGCACAGCCACAAAGATTGTGTCGTCACCAGCTATCGTTCCCAACACACAATCAGCCTCCGAGTTGTCTATATCATACGCAAGTGCACTGGCATAGCCCGGTCTTGTCTTCACAATAGCAAGCTGTCCCGAGATATTTACAGAGATATAGCCACTCCTTTGTAGCATCTCCGTGGCCTTTCTTGGGGTCGTCACACGTTTATACATGGTTTCATTAGGCAACACATAAACGTATTTTCCATTCATAGATGCAGCCTTAGCCACTTTCAGTTGCTTCAGATCACGGCTCAATGTAGCCTGTGTCAGCTTGAAACCCTCCTGTTCCAAAACCCGCAATACTTCCTCTTGGGAACTCAACTCCATGCTGGAAATCAGCATTTTCAATGCTTCAAGTCTACTATTCTTTACCTTCATAAACGAATCTTTATACGTTATAGACTACAAAATTATATATTTTATATTATAAAAGCAAACAAAACTAAACAAATATGCACAAATAATTTAATTATATCATACACTATAGTATATTTATACAGTACTTATAAACAATTAAAAACATACTCTATTGCCGCGATACTCATGACATAATACACTCTTACAGTCCAATAAAAGAAACGGATTGACAGTCAACAGCCCCATCAATCATGTACCCATAAAGTTCTACACCACCATCTTTCTTCCCGCATATCTTTTTAAAAAAAGAACACGTTAACATATGATTATATGAAATAAGATGTGTATATTTGCACTAAATTAACACTCATAAACTAAAAAATTCTTATGAAAAAGAAACTCTACGGTGTATGTATAGCTACTTTACTCTTCGCCGGAGTAACACCAATGAAGGCTCAGTTTAATATCGGTAAAGCTGCAGGCGGTGCTGTAAAAGCAGCCAAAGCCATCACATTATCAGATGCAGACATGGCAAACTATGTAAGAGAATACATAGCTTGGATGGACAAGAACAACAAGGTTTGTGATGCCAGAAGCCCTTATACAAAGCGTCTGAACAAACTAACTCAAGGCTTAACAAACGTTGAAGGAATACCTTTGAACTTCAAGGTGTACTATGTCACAGACGTTAACGCCTTCGCTTGTCCTGATGGTAGCGTACGTGTGTTCTCTTCTTTGATGGATATGATGACCGACGAAGAGCTCTTAGGCGTTATAGGACATGAGATTGGACACGTTGCACACAAGGACTCTAAGAAGCGATTCCGTACTGCTTTACTTACCTCAGCACTGAAGGATGGACTCGCAGCAAGCAACGGAAAAGCTGCTGCACTTACTGATTCACAACTTGGAGAGCTTGGAGAATCATTGCTCAACGCCACTTATTCCCAGAAACAAGAGAGTCAAGCTGATGCCTATGGATATGATTTTCTGAAGGAAAACGGTAAGAACCCATGGGCGATAGCACTGTCTTTTGAAAAGCTGAAGAAGCTGGAAGAGGATCAAGGTATCAAGAAAGACAGCAAGTGGCAGCGTATGTTCTCATCACATCCAGACCTTGACAAGCGTATCAAGACCATGAGTAAGCGTGCTACAAAAGACGGTTTTGAGCGCCCAGAGAACAAGATGCCAGAGAAGATTCTGCCTGAAGAGCCTGTGACAACCAAGCAAGCAACAAGCAAACAGAGCACTGCAAGGAAGTCAACAGGTAAGAAACCAGCTGGCAAAAGACCTGCAGCTAAAGGCAGAAGAAGATAAACACAGGTATGATTGATACGGGTGGAGTAACATTACAGCTACACCTTATATATATAAGGAGACACATCGGGGAAATAATTCATACATAGAAAAAGAATAGTTCACGGGACTTTGTATAACAGTTAATACTACTCTTTTGTAAGATAAATTCCCTATTGATTTCTGAAAGGGCATCTTTTGAATTCCAAAAGATGCCCTTTTGCATGGTAAAAGATGCCCTTTTGAGGTGTAAAAGGTGCCCTTTTACAATACAAAAGACGCCCTTTTACGAGCCTATCTGTAACTCATTGAGAACCTATTAGTTACAAAAGTGAAAATAGAAGCATTTCTTTCTTTTTCGAGTTCATCATGCCCTGCCACTTGTAAGATTATTTTACCACCCACAACACCTCCTTTTTCACCCATCCCGACATCGCTTTACACTTTATTATATATATACGTCGTATGCATGGGAACAGTATTCAAACAATCCTCTCTTAGTACCACTCTGAACAAAGATATTAGCCAACTCACAGCCCGTCTATAAGACATCAACCTTATTTCTCGCCTATCATACCAGAAGAAATACACACAATGATAGAAACAAAGAGAGGTTGTTACCAATGTGGCAACAACCTCTCTTCTATCTTTTGTCGTACTATAATGTCAGTTTACAATGCTTCTTCCCGCATCAAACAAAACACACAGGAATCCCACAAAACCTTATTTCAGCTTCTTTTCAAGGTTCTTCAGCATGTCAACCGTCATAGAATCCAAATCAAACTGTGGACACCAATCCCACTCTTCACGTGCTGCACTATCGTCAAGGCAATCAGGCCAGCTATCAGCAATACCTTGTTTAAGAGGGTCAACATCATAAACCATCTTGAAATCTGGTTTATAACGCTTGATGGTTTGATAAATCTTTTCAGGGTCAAAGCTCATAGAAGCGATGTTGAAACCATTACGATGCTTCAGTCGAGAAGGGTCTGCCTCCATCAAAGAGATAGCTGCATGCAAGCCATCTGGCATATACATCATATCCATCAACGTGCCTTTCTTAATCGGACAGACAAACTCTTCACCGCGAACAGCTGCATAATAGATGTCCACAGCATAGTCTGTTGTACCGCCACCCGGAGGTGTTACATACGAAATAAGACCAGGGAAACGAACTGAACGTGTATCTACGCCATACTTTTTGAAGTAATAATCACTGAGTAACTCTGTCGTTACCTTTGATACGCCATAGATAGTTCCAGGGCGTTGCACAGTATCTTGAGGAGTCAGCACACGTGGAGTACTTGGTCCGAAAGACCCGATAGAACTCGGTGTGAACACTGCACAGCCGTTTTCTCGTGCTACTTCCAAGATGTTCCAAAGACCATCTACGCCAATCTTCCACGCCAACCGAGGCTTGTTTTCAGCTACAACTGATAGCAAAGCTGCCAGATTATAGATGGTATCAACATTGTGTTTTTTCACCACATTAGCAATCATCTCAGGGTTAGTCACATCCGCTTCCGCAGCAGGACCAGTCTCTTTCAGCTCTCCAGTAGGCTCAGCCCCTTTAATAAAACCAGCTACAATGTTATCATTTCCATAACGTTTTCGCAATTCACGAGTGAGTTCTGAGCCTATTTGCCCTGTGGAACCAATAACCAAAACATTTTTCATAAATATCTTTAAGTATATGTTTACAAGACTGCAAAGTAAGCATATTTTTTTGACTAAGTATGGTATACTAATCTTAAAAATAATAAAAATACTCGCACATAATGCAAAAAACAAGTATAAAAACTCCTTTATCTCAATATTTATACCTTACTTTGCTACCGATAAACATTAAAAAATCTAATGTTATGTACAATAAGATGAAAGACCATCTTTGCAAAGAATTGGCAGAGATAAAGGAAGCTGGACTCTATAAAGAGGAAAGAATCATTGAGAGTCCACAGCGTGCAGCAATTGAAGTAAAGGGAAAAGAAGTACTGAACTTCTGTGCAAACAACTATTTAGGACTATCCAATCATCCCCGACTCATCGAAGGAGCGAAGAAAATGATGGATAAACGAGGCTTCGGAATGTCGTCCGTGCGGTTTATATGTGGTACACAAGACGCACACAAAGAGCTAGAAGCCGCTATCTCCGAGTACTTTAAAACCGAGGATACCATTCTCTATGCAGCTTGCTTTGATGCTAATGGCGGTGTTTTCGAACCTTTATTCACGGATCAGGATGCCATTATCTCTGATTCCTTGAACCATGCATCAATCATTGATGGTGTACGTCTTTGCAAGGCAAAGAGGTACCGTTATGCCAATGCAGACATGAATGAGCTTGAACATTGCCTACAAGAAGCACAGGAACAACGCTTCCGCATCATCGTTACTGATGGTGTTTTCTCTATGGATGGTAATGTTGCTCCTATTGATAAGATATGTGATTTAGCAGAGAAATATGATGCTCTTGTCATGGTAGACGAGTCCCATTCTGCTGGAGTTGTTGGTGCTACAGGGCACGGAGTGAGTGAACTATGCAACACTTACGGGCGTGTTGACATCTATACAGGTACCTTAGGAAAGGCATTCGGTGGTGCATTAGGTGGCTTTACAACAGGTCGGAAGGAGATTATCGACATGTTACGCCAGCGTAGTCGTCCTTATTTATTCTCCAATTCACTTGCCCCTTGCATCATAGGTGCCAGTCTTGAAGTATTCAAAATGCTGAAGGAAAGCAACGAACTTCATGACCAACTTGTTGAGAATGTCAACTACTTCCGTGACCAGATGATAGCTGCTGGATTTGACATCAAGCCTACACAGAGTGCTATCTGTGCAGTAATGCTCTATGATGCCAAGCTTTCTCAGGTTTATGCAGCCAAACTTCTTGATGAAGGAATATATGTTACAGGATTCTATTATCCTGTTGTTCCAAAAGGACAGGCCCGCATTCGTGTACAGATATCAGCTGGACACACAAGGGAACAGCTTGATAAATGTATCGCAGCATTCATCAAGATTGGTAAAGAACTTGGTGTTTTGAAGTAAGAAAGCTTTCATGATAAGATAAAAACAGGGGTAGAGAAGGATGGCTTCCAAGTCTGAATACAATCAAAAGAAGCTTTTATAATAACCTCTAACACTGTTTTTCAACATATAAAAGAGCCATATCTTAACTCTTCATAAGAGTAGGATATGGCTCTTTGGGTTATGTATTATTACTGTATATCAGTTTGATATCTGTGTCATTAACCGTCAATACTCTAATACTTTGAAGCTTATACCGACTGCATATCAGTTTAACATCAGTGTCATTAACAGTGTGTCATCTGCAAAAATGTAATCAGCCAGCTCCTGAATTGTCAAAGAACGTGTATCAGGTAAAGGATAATTCGTACGTGTTACCTTTCCTTTTTTAATGCAGAAGTAGATATTATTCATCGGAATATCAGAGTCATTGTAAACCCGAATGTTTTCTTCTTTCTCTGGATGGCACCCTGCATAGAGTGTCAAAGCCATCTCTGCATTGATGATACGGATCATAGAAGGAATGTCATTTTGCTGTCGTTTTGCATCTGGGTCAATAGCTTGTGCAATACGAAAGTCCTCCTTTACAATATCAAACCCTTCTTTATCATGTAACACGATACATGGTTTTGAGCGTTGCCAACGGTCAAAAGTATCAAAATCCATGGCATCTACATCCGCAGGAGGTGGTGTACAAGTTATATGTTGGGTATATCCACAACGTGCATACCAGTCATACAACCACTCTTCAGCAGGTATAAGCGTTGCAAAAACAACGTCTTTATGATACAAACGGAAGTGTGCCTGCGACATAAGACCAGCCCCTAAATTCTGCTTTCGGTACTCTTCACGCACGCTAACACCACTGATATAGGCAGTCTTTACCTCCTTATTATAATATTTCAGTTGGTAAGGAAGTGTCTGTAAAGCCGCTACTGTATGCTGATTCAACTGACAAGTAACGTTGTATTCTGGCTTGAACACACGTGAGAAATACAACTCAATAAAAGCTTCCGGGTCATGAAAAGTATCTCTCCAAAGGCTGATTGTTTCCTCTTTTATACGTTCTTGATTCTCCTCTTGGGCAAGAGGAAGCTTCTCCATAACAACGTTTTTCTCTAAAAGAATGTCTGGTTTATAAGATAGTTTAGCATAACGCAGCCCTTCTAAGCCAAGGTCTTCTTCCCTATTCATGTACTCATACTGCTCGGGAAGATGCATTGCAAACTCTTGATTGATGATAGAGAAGGCTCCTTCATAGGCTGTATCAGCCTTCTCAACACACACATCAAAGGTTCGATTCGTAATGGGACAGCCAAAAGTAAAGGCTATCAGCTTACCATCTACCATATAGTACCACCCAAAGCACCAACTTCATCCCACAATTCAAAGACACGTGTCATGGAACGAAGCTCTTCTGAGAGTTCCTCTTCCTCGTTGTTATCCTCCTTCGTAACGGTCCTCCAGTTAGCTTCCACAGCCAAACATTCAGGTATCATATCCTTTGTCAGAGGCCGATATTCATAGTTTGGATAGGTCTTCCGGAACCTATTACAATGATTTCGTTTACTTTGCAGCTTCTTTCCAGCCAACGTTGCGAGCTTCTCCCGTGTGTAAATATAGTCGAAGTAGTCACGGTCTGGCTTTATATAGAATGTATCTGGGAAGATACTTTCAAGTATTTCCACCATGTTTGTACACACTCCTAACATTAGAAAAGGGTGTCCCAACGTGATAGAATCATCCCGCATTTGTCGTACAACCTTAGCAAATGGCTCGCTCATCAGCTCGTTCCATTCCCCTTTCCATACTGGTGCCATATACGCAAGATGGTGTCCAATATAGAAACGGAAGACAAGAAAGCCATCAACTTCAGCTATTTGGGTATTGTATAAGAACCTCCATGAGATGATATTTGCAAAGCTTAAATCACAATTTTGCCTGTCACTACACAGTGTATAGCTTTGTACCAACTCACGATCAGTCGTTTTTACATCGTGAAACTTAATCATTGTATATACAAATTTGTTATAATTGCAAATATAATCAGATTTATTCAGACAACCAAAGTACATTGCTTTTTTGTGGTAAAAACGACAACCAAGTTTGGCATTATGACTTTATTTATATATCTTTGCAGAGGATAGACTGCATGAAACAGTGATAGTTACTTTACGAACAAGAGCTAATCCTTGCAATCTTTATTAAGACTTATCCGAAACGAACAATAATATTTGAATAAAAACTATGGATTTATTAGAGCAAATCGTTGCACGTGCGAAAGCCGACAAGCAACGTATCGTGCTCCCCGAGGCCGAAGAGGAGCGTACACTTAAGGCTGCCGATAGGGTTCTGGCAGATGATATCGCCAATCTGATCCTCATTGGCAACCCCGCCAACATACATAAGCTCGCCACTGAATGGGGGCTTAAGAACATTGACAAGGCTACCATTGTTGACCCAGAGAACAACCCTAAGAGCGAAGAATATGCAGAAAAACTGGCTGAACTACGCAAGAAGAAGGGTATGACCATTGAACAAGCACGCGAACTTGTTACTAAGAATAACCTGTACTTAGGCTGTATGATCATCAAGACTGATGGTGCTGACGGTCAGATTTCAGGTGCTCTTTCAACAACAGGAGACACCCTTCGCCCTGCATTACAGATCATTAAGTGTGCTCCAGGCATCACTTGTGTGAGTGGTGCAATGCTCATTCTCACCCACGAAGCACAATACGGAGAGAACGGTATAGTAGTAATGGGTGACGTAGCTGTGACCCCTAACCCTACAGCTGACCAACTTGCACAAATCGCTTACACCACTGCTGAGACTGCAAAGAGTGTTGCTGGCTTCCAAGATCCTAAGGTTGCCATCCTGAGTTACTCAACAAAAGGATCTGCAAAGGACGCAATAGACAAGGAAACGGGTAAGAGTGTATACGTCATCGATAAGGTTATTGAGGCGACAAAGATAGCAAAAGAAAAGTTCCCTAACCTGAAAGTAGATGGTGAACTACAGTCTGACGCTGCTCTCGTTCCTGCTGTTGCAGCAAAGAAAGCACCTAACTCTGACATCGCAGGTAAGGCTAACGTCCTTGTTGTACCTAACCTTGAAGTTGGAAACATCGGCTATAAACTCATAGAACGTCTTGGTGGAGCAAAAGCTATAGGCCCTATTCTTCAGGGTATAGCACGTCCTGTGAATGATTTATCACGTGGTTGCTGTGTTGATGACATCTATTATATGGTAGCAATCACTGCCTGCCAGGCGCAAGATGCAAAGAAATAATTAAGAATAACATAACTCTTTATATGAAGATATTAGTTCTGAACTGCGGTAGTAGTTCCATTAAGTACAAGCTATACGACATGAAGGATGAGTCAGTATTGGCTCAGGGAATCGTTGAACGTATTGGTCTTGATGAAGCTTTCATTAAGGTTAAGCTCAATAATGGTGAGAAAGTACAAATCATGGAAGACCTTCCTACTCACAAAGAAGGCGTAGCATTGGTATTCAAAGTACTCCTCGACCCTAAGATTGGGGCGTTAAAGAGCCTTGATGAGATTGATGCTGTAGGCCATAGAGTGGTCCAAGGTGGTGATCTCTTTGAGAAAAGCTGCATCGTAACAGAGGAAGTTGAGAAGGGAATAGAGAGCCTTATCGACCTTGCACCAGTCCATAATGCTGGTCACCTACGTGGTTTGCGTGCTGTAGATGCACTGATGCCACACACACCACAGGTGGTTGTGTTCGACAATGCCTTCCACAGTACAATGCCAGACTACGCATATCTTTATGCAGTTCCTTATGATTTGTACAAGAAGTATCATGTTCGCCGTTATGGTTTCCACGGAACAAGTCACAGATACGTGTCACATCGCGTATGTGAGATGCTGGGCGTAGACATCAAAACACAGAAGATTATCACCTGTCATATCGGTAACGGTGCTTCAATGGCAGCCATCAAGAATGGCAAGGTCATTGATACTTCTATGGGATTGACCCCATTGGCAGGTCTGATGATGGGCTCACGCTCTGGCGATATAGACCCTTCTGCCGTTACATATCTGATGGAAAAGCTCGGAAAGAAGCCACAGGAGATGGCAGATTTCCTCAATAAAGAGAGCGGAGTGTTGGGTATTACGGGTATTAGCTCGGACATGCGTGACATTGAGAATGCTGATCTCGAGGGTAATGAGCTTGCTCATCTGGCTTTACAGATGTACGCTTACCGCATCAAGAAGTACATTGGCGCCTATGCAGCAGCATGAATGGTGTTGACATCATCGTCTGGACTGCTGGTGTTGGTGAGAACCAGACTGGTCTGCGTTGGGATGTTTGCGAGGACATGGAGTTCTTTGGCATCAAGCTTGACAAGGAACGCAACAAGGCTCGTGGCGTAGAACAGATCCTTTCAACAGACGATTCAAAGGTAAAGGTTGTGCTTGTACCTACTGATGAAGAGATTGTTATTGCACGCGACACCCAAGATCTCGTCAGAGAACTGAAGAAATAAGAGGTGAAAGTGGTATAGATATAAACAGAACCACACCTAAACAGAATCATAATGGCGCAGGCTTTCCAATAAGCTCTGCGCCTTTTTTTTATTCGATTGACACCTTCCCTGATTACTAAGTGGTAGAAATAAGTAAGCACGACGAACACATTGAAGGACTGAAAGGAGACATTTCCTTATCTAAGAAAAGACTTTACATAAAAGAAAACTATCTGAATCAAAATTCAATCCCTATGCCCTTAAAACTGACTTTGTAACCATAAGATTATCAAATGGTTACAGATAGGCTCGTAAAAGGTGCCCTTTTACGTTGCAAAAGACGCCCTTTTGAGGTGTAAAAGATGCCCTTTTACATTGCAAAAGGGCGTCTTTTACAATGCAAAAAGGCATGTATTGAAATCTAAGAGTAAATTTATTGTACAATAAAGGAATATTTTCCCATTCCCTTATCCTATCAATGCAGAATAGAATACATAAAGTTTTACAGAAGGACAGCTTGTCTATCAGTCCGCAATCATCCCACACCAACAAGCAATCATCCACACTTACAGACCACACAAGACAAAAAAGCGAAAGGTAGTTGTCTCACGACAACTACCTTTCTTTTGACTAAACTTAATCTACAAACCTGAGTTTATTTTTATTTCTAAACGAAATTTACTCTCTGATTTCCTTTGTACTGCACCTTATTCATCTCCTTGTCAGAGAATGAAAGAGACCGTTTTCAAAAGACGTTGCAAAGATAATGGTACTTTTTTAAACCACAAATACTTTTTAGTTAAAATGAGTTTTTGTATGTAAAAACATGCTTTTTCGCCCATAAAACTATAGATTTTATCTTTCTTAAGGCTTACTTTCTCCCTCAATGTACTCTTCCAAGAACATGTGTTCACCGTCAAAAACAGCATAAGTGAACTGCCATATCCAGTCTCCAAGTATCAACATGCGTACCTTACCAGACAGTGTGAGGTCGAGTTCTATATGTCTGTGCCCGTAAATATAGTAATCTATATCCTTATGAGACCGCATATAGTCTTTTGTGTAACGCACAAGATACTCCTTATCCTCGCCCAAATACGGCATCTCCTTACCATCAGCGCGCTTCAGACGGCTCTTTTTTGCCCAGTTAAGTCCCAACTGCATTCCCCACCAAGGATGAAAAAAATTGAGCAATCGCTGACAAACCCGATTATGAAAAACCTTACGTAGGAATTGGAACATCGGATCAGGATCACCTAATCCGTCACCATGTGCAAGATAGAAAACCTTACCGTATATCTCCATCGTTACTGGTTTACGATGCAGGATGACACCACATTCCTCCTCCAAATAGCCATAAGTCCAAAGATCATGGTTACCTGTGAAGAAATGAACTTCCACCCCCATATCCGTCAACTCAGACACCTTACCCAAGAAACGGGTAAAGCCTTTTGGCACAACATACTTGTATTCATCCCAGAAATCGAACATATCACCCAGCAGATACACTGCTGATGCCTTGTGTTTGATACTGTCTAAGAAGCGTACAAGTCTGCGTTCTTGCGTTCTCCGATGAGCTATTGCCAGCGAACCAAGGTGTGCGTCGGAAAGGAAATATACATTTTTCATACTCCGAAGTTCTATTTCATGATAATAATCTACGTCAGTTACTCAAACCCCAGTTCAACTCTTGCCTCTTCAGACATCATACTTTGGTCCCAAGCGGGTTCAAAAACAAGGTTGATATTGGCACTCTTCACACCTTCAACACTCTCCACTTTTGTGCGAACATCCTCAAGAATGAAGTCTGCTGCAGGGCAAGAAGGAGCGGTAAAGGTCATATCCATATCAAGGTTTCCCTTGTCATCAACATCTATTTTATAAATCATTCCGAGGTCATAGATGTTCACGGGGATCTCAGGGTCATATACTGTCTTCAGTACATCGACTATCTTCTCTTCTATTTTTGTTATCTCTTCTTGTGTCATAATGAATACTTTGTTTATAATATGTTGCATGCAAAGATAATAATTAAATACAATTCTAACAATAATTGTGTATAGAAAGGTATACAACTTACTGTTCCCAGGCGCACAAAGCCTACTACTATCGCATGATTACAGCACGAACAGAGCCATCATTCATTACCAATCGCACGATATATGTGCCCTTCTGCAGCGTCACTTGTATCCTATTGGTTGCATCAACATGCTGATTTGCTATCAATATACCGTTTAATGTATAGACAGATACGCTCTTCAGATTGGCTAACTGTACTTCTAAGACACCTCCCGTCCGCTTGATTGCGTCAGAAGGGATAATGCCTTTTATACCATTTGATACTATATCAGCGTCTGAATTATAAGGACCATTAACAACAGAGACATACAATGGGTTGGGAATAGTAGTCGTAAAGTCGACTTCTTCACCTTCCACAGCACCTATCAGAGCCACACGATAACGACGATTGTTGATGATTTGCAAGTTCTTAGCATTGAGCCAGTCACTCGTAACATTACATTCTGCACCACTCCCTGTGATGTTTACCTTCTTTGGTCGCCGCATTAAAGGTATGCGTTTATCGGTCTGTGGGTCTATGAGGTATAGTCTTAAATCACCTTTATATTGTGCTTTATCTGCAAGAAAGGCAAAACAATTCACCCTGAAAGTAGCATTTAAGCCAACGTCTATACCCTCACCAGGCATGCTTGCTTCGTCTCCGTCCTGCACATAAGTAACTATCTGACCAAAGATATTCAGCCCTTTCCCTGCCTCAACATCAATTGTATAGGGTGTCTGTGTGGGGCGATTGAGCACCAAACAAGTATCTTTATTGCCTTCCTCGACGATTGTTACACGTAAAGTATAGCTTCCTGGTGCTGTTGTTAATGGCAGATTAAACGGAATTCTGACCTTTGTCGTAGCAAAAATATCAAAGTCTATAGCTGTCTCTGTCTGTGATGTATAGGCAGTATCCCCCTTACTATTGAGCATTTCCAACTTCACTACACCGTCAAAGGGCTGTGCATCCAATTTACGAATAAGTAATTGGACACTATTTTGCTCACCTATACGCAGCTTCTTATCGAACACTGGAGCAGAGACAAGCTGATAAGTTGGCTCTTTTGACGGCATTTCCAAGAAGGAAACCTTTCCATTCTCAACCTGCATTACCATGCGTGGTGCCTTCTTCATACGTGCCCATGACCCTAAACTACCCTCTTCCAGCTGGCGTACAGCTATTGGTGACAAAGTATAAGTACCATTGGGCAATGCTGAAAGGTCAAGCGTTATGACGACATCCTTATCCATTAAGTTTCCCGGCAACATCTCACCGTTGTTCATCTTGAAGCAATCTTTGGTAAAGATAGCCCTTCCATGATGAGCATAAGGGAAAGTTTTTATCAGTTGGTCAGCCTCATCATAGACTCCAATCCCGACATCTCCAACAAAATTTTCATTACTTTGATTGACGAAATGACCGTATCTCAGATGTAAGTTGTCAGCCAATCGACTTGGAATAGAACCAACAAAAGCCATCTCACCATCAAAGTTAAAACACAGATTTGGTGCTCCGTACGCAATATCCGCATCTATCTTAGGTACTCCAGGCTTGTTAGGATGGATGGCAATAACATGGAGTTTACGGTTGAATCCCAATGAACTGCCACCGAACTCTTTACCTGTTGAAGTGATATTCAGGCTGCGAGTGAATAAAAACCATCCGCCTGGCCATCCCAACCAAAGTTCATATGGAACAAATCTGCCTTGTCATAGCCATCACAAACCCATGCATGGGCACCATAACCACCCTTTGCCTCACCGGAAATGTAAAGAGGGAAGCCGTTACGAAGCTCCTTTTTAACAAGTTCAACAAAGTGACTTACACCTTCATTGGCCCTCTCCACGAGTGCTGCATCATAATCAAAATGATTGCGGAGAGCCCGTTCTGCCATGTAACTCTGTGCTCCACTCGCCTTAGAAGTGTATTGCATATTGGTTGCAACACCTACATCATACATCAATTTAGCAACAGCATCTTGCTCTTGAGATGATGTCTTGGCATGTGAATAATCATCCACCATGTGCTTCCAGTCGTAGTTTGACTTTGTGAAATCAGCCGATCGAACTGTATGATCGAATGTTACCGTGTAGCTTTCTGTCCCTTTTCCCTGTGCAGGCCACTGATGATAACGCATGATTTGGGCTACTGCCGTAGCCACACAACCCGTCATGTACTGTGTAAACTTACTGTATGGATAGTCCTGACCCCAATGAGTTTTTATCAAAGGTGCCACATAATCGGTTGTAATAGGCTTCGTTTCAGCACGAGTTGTCAGTCTTTTGTCGCTTCTTAACTCATCATAAACATGCTGATAGGCACCAAGTAAATACCTAACTTCTGGGTTCAGATGTTCCAAATCAAGTGAGTTTTCATTGCTATATGCCAGCACTTGTCCCATTTTATCATTGCCTGCAACTATTACAAAGCCTTTTCCACTAACGTCATTGAAGACATAATAAGGCTGCAATACGGCTGAACGCGTCCGTACTGCATCCTCTTTACTGACCTTCACATAGCCCTTCGCTATGTGCAAAGCAGTCTTAAAGTCTATGTTTTCAGCATGGACTCCAACTGTAAAGCACAAGAGAACAAGAACAGAGAGTACCCTGTTTGAAAGTATTCTACCAATAAAAGGATTCATTTTCTTAATCGTTAATTAAAGTAATAAGCTTAAAATATCAGGTTTATAATCAATAACTATCAGGGTGCAAACCGCTTTCTGACCCATCCTTTATACGTATTAATATCTAATATAACCGAGTCTTGAGGAGTAATATCAGCCAGTGGGATACTCGTAAAGACCTTTGTACTATAATATTCTGGCACATTATTCTGATTATGATAGAGCCGGATATAGTACTTTTTGCCCCCTCCAGACTGCTGTTTTACCGAGTCACAGACCACACCTAACGACTGTACAGCGGTTGAATCATCAGTTTTTCCTGTCTTCAATACCAACCCAAGGTTCAGGTAACGATGCCCTTTGCTGACCCAGGCACTCTCAAAAGTGACGGGATCAGTATGCATATGTGCGACATCTGTAGTACGTTTCATTTTCAAAACAGCAACAGGCTGAATGGCAACCACCGCCGTTGCACCTTCTTCCACCTTATTATAATATAGCAAAGCACGATAAGTTGTATCTGCCTTGACCTTCCATTTGGGTCGATAAGCAGGTGTTAAACGAAGAGTTGTACCATCATCTGTCACAGCTTCCACAAAGGCTGATGATGCATTTGTGGACACTTCGGCGAAAGAAGTGTTCAGATAAGACAGGGAAGAGTCACCCGTTTCGTAGAAATCACGTGTACAAGCAACTACCATTAGCAATGCTATAATCGTCACTGCAATGGTAGTTGCTGATTTCATCGTTTTACTATTACGCCCCACAAGACTACTTCTTAAATGTGAGACGGTTCAATAATGATTTGAAACGTCCGTTCTCTGACGATGCTGCGATATAGTTCTTAGCTGGATAAGCATACTGTGTCAGCAGACAAGTGCGCAGGAAATGATCATCACGATTCTCTATATCGATCTTCTCTATCTGCTCATTGATATACTCATCAAACTTCTGATAGTCCTCAGATGTGTAATATTCCTCATACACCTTAGTATCCTGAATCATGTCAAGTGCTACATAATTGCAAGGATAAAGTTCATAATTGCTATGAATCTCACGATCAATATGCGCTGCTATCTCATCAAATAGCTTGTTCTTGGGCTGCTCTGCGTCCACAGTATCAAGCCATTCATCAATGCAAGGAGCACAACGATAGAAGATATGTCCCTTGAATCCCTTGATACCAACAAGCATACTCTCCATGTCATCTTCGGCAGTTTTCTTCCAATATGGGACATCTCGGCGCAGCTGATACTCCCTTGCCTTCAAATAATCACATGGATCATACTCATAAGAGATGGTAAGCGGAACGATATGCAACTGCTTCAGGCGATCGATGATACTACCTTCGCCACCCATAGCCATCATTTTCAGAATGGCAGGTTGCGTGAGATCATTAGAATTTTTAGCACGACCTTGACGCTGAGCTATCCATATATTCTCATTTTTCTCAGCCACTGCGAAGTGTATATATTCAGACATTCGCTTGCTGGCACGTAACATTTCAACGGAATGCAACGCACGTTCAACAGTGAAAGACTTATTGATACGTACCAAATCACGCACCCAATCCTGTGACAACAAGTTGTCTCCAATAGCTATTTCACATGTTGTTGCAAAGCCAACATCAATCAACAGCTTATCAAGAAACGCCGAATCAAGAACAATATCACGATGATTGCTCACGAAAGTATATCTGTTGCGAATGTCAATGTTCACTGCATCCATGCTACAACCTAAGCTCAGAGTCGTTACAAGACGCTGAAGAAAAGGATAGCAGAAAGCCTTTTGGAACTCAAGATTCGTCTTGCAGCCATGCATTTTCTGTGCTATAGCCTCCTTTGGAACATCAGGGTAAAGATATGCCAGAACCTGTTGAAACTGCTTATCAGCAAGGATTCGATCATAGACTGCCGGCAATTCTTCCGGCTCAAACGGACGAATAGGGTCAAACTCTGATGGTATATTCATAATCTTAAATGTTAATTGAATTTCTTTTCTTTGTTTATTTGATGCTGTTCTAACCAGCTATGATAAGGTCTATACCCATTTCTTCTATACGCTTTGCTACGGCATGCGGTATTTTTGCATCTGTAATGATGGTGTCAATATCCTCCATCCCACTGATTTTAGCAAACCCTCGTCTGCCAAACTTACTTGAATCAGCCAACACTATCGTCTTCTGTGCAGCCTGCATCATAGCCCTGTTCAGTTCAGCCTCACGGATATCAGTTGTGGAAATACCAAAATCAACATCAATACCATCCACTCCTAAGAAGAGTTTACTGAACGAACAACCACGTAAAAACTCCATACTATACTGGCCAACTACCGATGCACTACTATGACGAAGCATTCCTCCTAACTGAATAATATCAATGTTTTCATTACCCGAGAGAGACATTGTGGCTTGCAAGGAAGCAGAAACAACGGTCAGTTTACCCTCAGGTTGTATGTTACATGCCAACGCATGAATGGTAGTTCCCGAAGCAAGGATGATGGAATCATTCTTCACAAGCATCTTTACTGCCTCAGAACCGATCAGCTGTTTCTCCTCTGTATTGAGCTTTTCCTTCTCATTTACAGAGCGATTGTTCGTAAAAGGATTGATAAGAATGGCTTTTCCGTGGCTACGATACAACTTACCAGCCTTCTCCAACTCTGTTAAATCCTTACGAATAGTCACTAATGACACATCCAATGACGCTGCCAGGTCGGATACAAGTACAGACTCCTGCGAAAGAAGCTGCTCAAGAATGGCACCTTGCCTATCTTCTTTTGTCATAATCAACGTAGGTTTTCGGCATTTATAGTATATAGTCGCCGCGGGTTACTGCTTAGTACAGTCTTGTACAAAAATAGGTAAAATATATCAAAGATATATCTCTACTGCAAATGTTTAACAGAAGATTAACAATTTCCTGATACAAAAAACAACACACAAAGGATCGTATATATCACTGACTAAAGGACAATAAAAGACGCTTTCAACAATCTTCTGCATGGTGTTTAGCCATCAGCACCACTGGTGCTAACCATCAGCTCCAATGGTGCTAGCCATCAGCTCCAGTGGTGTTGGGCTGCCGCACCAATGGTGCGAGGCTATCGCACACAAGTAAAAAGCTGAAAGGTGCATCATTCTTTATCGTTATAGAAGATACCAGAAAGCACTCATTAACAACCGAAACGATAAAGATCTACTAAACAGAGACAACCTTTCATATAAGTAAAAACAAATAGAAGGGTTACTATAAGAAGTAAAACACATAGCAGAAGACAAACGAAAGCAAAACGAAAGCATATCTATTTCTGAACGAAAGAAAATATATAAAAAACGTTAATCTAATGTTTCTTTTTAGAAATAATCATTATCTTTGCTTCGTAAAGAAATAAACAACCTTTCGATTTATAAAATCTAAGCCGTCTTTCGACTTTCATTATGAAATAAAACAAGCTGCTATTGCAGTTGACAAGGACCTATAACAATGAACAGCAAACAGAACGATAACTATGATGTAATCATCATCGGAGGAGGAATCACCGGTGCTGGCACAGCACGTGACTGTGCTTTACGTGGTTTAAAGGTGTTGCTGGTTGAGAAATTCGACTTCACCAACGGCGCCACAGGCCGCAATCACGGTCTGTTACATAGTGGTGCAAGATACGCTGTGACCGATCCTGAATCGGCAACAGAGTGTATTAAGGAGAATATGGTGCTCCGTCGGATTGCCAAACATTGTATCGAAGAGACCGACGGACTGTTCATTACCTTGCCAGAAGACGACATTAATTACCAGAAGACCTTTGTTGAGGCATGTACAAGGGCTGGTATTTCAGCAAACATCATCTCTCCCGAAGAGGCACTACGCTTGGATCCATCGGTAAATCCCAACCTTCTCGGTGCGGTACGTGTGCCAGATGCATCTATTGACCCTTTCCATTTGACTACTGCTAACGTACTTGATGCTCGCCAACATGGTGCTGATGTACTTACTTACCATGAGGTTGTTGCCATTCTGACCAGCAATGGTAGGGTTGAAGGTGTACGCCTTCGCAATAATCATACGGGGGAAGAAATTGAGAAACATGCCGCATTGGTCATCAATGCTGCTGGCATATGGGGACATGACATTGCAAAGATGGCAGACATAAAGATCAATATGTTCCCTGCCAAAGGAACCCTTCTGGTCTTCGGACACCGTGTCAACAAGATGGTTATCAACCGCTGTCGCAAGCCTGCTAATGCGGATATCCTCGTACCAGACGATGCTGTTTGCGTCATCGGAACAACCAGTGACCGTGTTTCTTATGATACTGTTGACAACCTGAAGATAACATCTGAAGAAGTAGACACGCTTATAAGAGAAGGTGAAAAGCTCGCTCCAAGTCTTGCAACAACACGTATCCTCCGTGCCTATGCAGGTGTTCGTCCGCTCGTTGCAGCCGATAATGACCCTACAGGACGCAGTATCAGCCGTGGGATTGTATGCTTAGACCATGAAAAACGTGACGGACTGGCTGGTATGATTACCATCACTGGAGGTAAAATGATGACCTATCGCCTCATGGCAGAGCAAGCAACCGACCTTGCATGCAAGAAGTTAGGCATTGATAAGGCTTGTGAGACTGCCACAACTCCGCTCCCTGGCACAGCAGGAAAGGACCCTGACAACCCTCATCATACGTATTCAACAGCACACAAAGCAGCTAAAGGCAGACAAGGAAACCGTGTAAAGGAGATTGATGAGCGTACAGAAGATGACCGCGCACTCATTTGTGAGTGCGAAGAGGTAAGCGTTGGCGAAGCAAAATACGCCATTGAAGAGCTACATGTACATGATTTGCTCAACCTGCGACGCCGTACTCGTGTAGGAATGGGTACCTGTCAAGGTGAACTTTGTGCTTGCAGAGCAGCTGGAGTGATGTGTGAGAATGGTGTAAAAGTCGACAAAGCAATGACTGATCTCACCAAATTCATCAACGAAAGATGGAAAGGTATGCGCCCTGTGGCATGGGGAAGTACGTTGGATGAAGCCCAACTCACAACCATTATCTACCAAGGGCTCTGTGGATTAGGTATATAATAATTGCAGAACGACCTGATAAATCAAACTAATCCAGTTGGTTGGACAGAAAAAACAAGAGATTATGAGATACGATACTATCATAATAGGCGGTGGACTCAGTGGACTGACAGCAGGCATTACACTGGCAAAAGCAGGACAGAAGGTCTGCATCGTGTCAGCAGGACAGAGCAGTCTGCACTTCCATTCAGGCTCATTCGACCTCCTGGGGTACGATGCTGACGGCGAAGTTGTTACCCATCCGCTGCAAGCCATTGCTGATTTGAAGGCTGAACACCCATATTCAAAGATTGGAATCAGCAACATAGAGCATCTTGCAAGCCAAGCAAAGACATTACTTTCTGAAGCTGGTATAAGCGTAATGGGGAACTATGAGCAGAACCACTACCGTGTTACACCCTTAGGAACACTGAAACCAGCATGGCTCACCACGGAAGGTTACGCCATGATTGATGGTCCAGAGAGACTCCCATGGAAGAAAGTTGAGTTGCTGAACATACAAGGTTTCATGGACTTTCCCACTCAATTCATTGCAGAAAACCTAAGAATGATGGGCGTTGAATGTCAGATTAAGACCTTTACAACAGACAAATTAAGTACTGCAAGGCAGAGTCCGACAGAGATGAGAGCTACAAATATAGCGAAGGTACTTGCTAATAAAGATGCTCTCAGTAAGGTATCAGAACGTATCAATGCCATCAGTGGCGACCCAGATGCCCTCCTTCTGCCAGCAGTTCTGGGCTTTAGCAATGCCGAAAGCCTTGATGAAATGAAGCAATGGATAAAGAAACCAGTTCAATACATCGCAACTTTGCCTCCATCAGTATCTGGTGTACGCACCACTATCCTGTTAAAACGACTCTTTGCACAGGCAGGTGGAACACTTCTCGTTGGTGATTCTGCTACAACAGGACAATTTTCAGGCAATCATCTCGTTTCTATCACAACCGATCATCTGCCTGATGAGAAACTCTATGCAGATCATTTCATCCTTGCATCAGGCTCTTTCATGAGCCATGGGATAAGAAGTAACTATGCTGGAGTTTATGAACCTGTGTTCAAACTGGACGTTGATGCTGCAAAAAAACGTGACGATTGGAGCGTAACGAATGCCTTTGAAACACAACCTTACATGGAGTTTGGTGTGCATACTGACAAAGATTTCCATGCAACAAAGGATGGAAAGAACATTGAAAACCTATATGCAATAGGTTCAGTATTGAGTGGTCACAACAGTATTAAGCATGCTGACGGAACAGGAGTGTCACTATTAACGGCACTTTATGTGGCAAAAAAGATTACAGGAAAGGGATAAGTCATGGCAGAAGGGATACAACTTAAAAACATAAGTGGCAACAACTTGGAGCAATGTCTCAAGTGTTCAATCTGTACAGCATACTGTCCTGTATCGGCGGTTGAGCCCAAATACCCTGGACCCAAGCACTCTGGACCAGACCAGGAACGCTATAGACTGAAGGATTCGAAGTTCTTTGACGAAGCTCTCAAGATGTGTTTGAACTGTAAACGATGTGAGGTTGCATGTCCATCCGGCGTCCGTATCGCTGATATCATACAAGCTTCACGCATTACATACAGTACTCACCGCCCCATTCCACGTGATATCATGCTCGCAAACACCGACTTTGTGGGGACAATGGCAAACATGGTAGCACCTATTGTCAATGCAACATTGGGGCTGAAGCCCGTGAAAGCCGTCTTACATGGGGTCATGGGAATTGATAAACACCGTACTTTTCCTGCATACAGCAGCCAGAAATTCGAGACATGGTACAAACGAATGGCAGCAAAAAAGCAGGATTCTTATAGCAAACATGTAAGCTATTTCCACGGATGTTACGTCAATTATAACTTTCCACAGTTAGGAAAAGATCTCGTAAAGATCATGAATGCAGTGGGATATGGCGTGCATCTGTTAGAGAAAGAAAAGTGTTGTGGTGTAGCATTGATAGCCAATGGACTTAGTGGACAGGCTCGCCGACAGGGTAAAGTGAACATTCGTTCTATCCGAAAGGCAGCAGAACAAAACAGAATCGTACTGACAACAAGCTCTACATGCACGTTTACCATGCGTGATGAGTACGAACATTTACTCGACATCAAGACTGATGACGTACGTGAAAACATCACTCTGGCAACACGTTTCCTCTATCGTCTGATTGAAAAAGGGGACATAAAACTCGCCTTTCGCAAAGACTTTAAGATGCGAACAGCCTACCATTCAGCCTGTCACATGGAGAAAATGGGATGGATTATATACAGTACTGAACTCTTAAAGATGATACCTGGTCTCGAACTCATCATGCTTGACTCACAATGTTGTGGTATTGCAGGTACTTATGGGTTCAAGAAAGAGAACTACCAACGCTCACAAGAGATCGGGTCAAGGCTCTTCAAGCAGATAAAAGAGTTAAATCCAGACTGCGTAAGCACTGACTGCGAGACCTGCAAATGGCAGATAGAGATGTCAACAGGTTATGAAGTAAAGAATCCGATATCCATTCTTGCCGACGCATTGGATGTAGAAGAGACCATAAAACTCAATCAATAAAGAACCTAAAAGCATAAAACAAGATAAATCTAAAGACTTACCGATATGGAAAAGAAATTCATTCTAGCCCTTGATCAAGGGACAACAAGCTCCAGAGCAATCGTTTTTGACCACAACGGACACATCAAGTCAGTGGCTCAGAAGGAGTTTACTCAGTACTTTCCACAGCCAGGTTGGGTGGAACATAACCCTAATGAGATATGGTCATCACAGGCTTCTGTTATCGCCGAGGCCATATCTGCCATTGACATCAATGGTCTTGACATTGCTGGAATAGGTATAACAAACCAGCGAGAGACAACCATTGTGTGGGACATTGATACTGAAGAGCCTATCTATAATGCCATTGTCTGGCAGGACAGACGTACCTCCGAGTATTGTGACGAGCTGAAAGCACAAGGCTTAACAGAGAAGATTCACAAGAAAACAGGTCTTATCATAGACGCTTATTTCAGTGGAACAAAGATCAAATGGATACTTGATAACGTACCAGGAGCACGCAAACGTGCCGAGATGGGTAAGCTTCGCTTCGGTAATGTGGACTCATGGCTGGTGTGGAGGTTGACACGTGGCGAGATACATGTCACTGATGTAACCAACGCTTCACGTACTATGCTATTCAACATAAAAGACTTGAAGTGGGACGAAGAGCTACTGAAGCTACTTGACATCCCAATGTCAATGATGCCAGAGGTGAAGTCTAGCTCCGAGATATATGGTCATACAAAGACTACTATCTTTGCACATGAGGTGCCAATCTCTGGTATTGCAGGTGACCAACAAGCTGCTTTGTTCGGTCAGATGTGTATTGAACCAGGCTCTATCAAGAACACTTACGGCACAGGATGCTTCGTTATGCTGAACACAGGAAGCAAACCTGTCCTGTCAAAGAATAACCTTCTGACAACCATAGCATGGAAAATAGGAGATAAAATCACCTATGCGCTGGAAGGATCTATCTACGTTGGCGGCTCTGTTGTACAGTGGCTGCGTGACGGATTGGGCTTCATCACTTCATCATCAGAGATAGAAGACCTTGCATCAACAGTCCCTGACAGTGGCGGAGTATACTTTGTTCCAGCGCTAACAGGTCTTGCTGCACCTTATTGGGACCAATATGCACGTGGTACAATCATTGGTATTACCCGAGGAACAACCCGTGCACACATAGCACGAGCAGCTCTTGACGGAATTGCTTTCCAGACTTATGACATTGCACAAGCCATGGCAAAGGATATGGATGCACCACTTAAGGAACTGAAAGTGGATGGTGGAGCATCACGAAACAACCTCTTGATGCAGCATCAGGCAGACCTTTTGGGCATCACCGTGGTACGTCCAAAGATCACAGAGACCACCGCTTTGGGTGCAGCTTACCTTGCTGGACTTGCTGTAGGGTTCTGGAATAACATTGATGAGATAAAGAATCAGTGGCAAGTTGAGCGTACTTTCGAGCCTGTAGCAGACAGTGAGAAGATTGAAGCAGCAAAGGCTGGGTGGGCAGATGCCATCGGCAGAACACTAACTAAGAAATAAACAACAAATAGGTATTGATAAGATGATGATTAAAAACATCGTCTTATCAATACCTATTTCATTAATAATTTACCTAAATCATCTTATTATGGAATATTCAATGACGACTCAGTTCCTAATGGAATTAATAGGAACGCTCATCTTAGTACTGTTTGGAGACGGCGTTTGTGCCTGTGTTACGCTAAACAAAAGCAAGGGACAGAAAGCAGGATGGGTAGTCATCACCATTGCATGGGGTCTTGCTGTGTGCATGGGAGTACTTGTTGCAGGTCCTTACACGGGTGCTCATCTCAACCCAGCTGTATCCATTGGACTTGCAGTAGCAGGGATGTTTCCATGGAGTTCAGTACCTTATTACATCGTGGCACAAATGATTGGCGGTTTTCTTGGTGGTCTGCTCGTATGGTTTTTCTATAAAGATCACTATGATGCAACTGATGACGAAGCTGCAAAACTCGGTACATTCTGCACCGCACCAGCCATCCGCAACTACAGAATGAACTTCCTTTCCGAGGTCATTGCAACATTGGTTCTCGTGTTTATCATCATCAGTTTCAGTGTTGATGGTAATACTGGAGATGCCGAACACTTCAAGTTCGGACTTGCAGCACTCGGTCCTATCCCTGTCACATTACTGATCATTGCACTCGGAATGTCGCTCGGAGGAACTACGGGATACGCCATGAACCCTGCCCGTGACCTGTCTCCGAGACTGGCACATGCCGTTTGTATGAAGGGAGACAACGACTGGGCATACTCCTGGATACCAGTTCTTGGACCAATCATTGGTGCTATTATCGCTGGATTCTGTGGTGCAGCCCTTCTGCTTGTATGATGCTTAAATAACAACTTTATCAATAACAATCTAAACTAAAAACAATTTTATTATGAGTAACTTTAAGAAAACATTCCAGTTAGTAGCTGTTTTCCTCTTTGTAAGTGTAGTACAGCTGTCTGCTCAAACCTACAAGTATCAGAAGATTGTAGGCTTCTCTGACGAGACCAATGCTAAACTTGAAGCTTTCCTGCAGTCAACTATTTCAATGAACATCAGGAAGGTTGCCGTCTTCGACTGTGACGGAACACTCTTCGGACAGGTACCTTATTACCTGGCAGAGGAAGCTCTTTACGAGTATGCCCGCAGGAATTATGCAGGCAAGAAAGATGCAAAATCAGTTGAGAAGTTCAAGTTAGTCGACAAGATGATACACGAAGACGCTATCAGTCGCGAACGTGACCGCATCAAATTCCTCAGTGGTATGACGCCAGAGGAGATACAACGCATTGGCGATGACTGCTTCCACGAGAAATATCAGAACAAGTTCTATCCTCAAATGAAAGCCCTTCTTGCCAATCTTCGCAACTATGGCTTCGAGACATGGGTTATATCAGCTTCTCCAGAGTTGCTTTATCAGCGCTTCTGTGTTGAAGAACTCGGCTTCCAAGAGGACCGTGTAATCGGTGTAAAGTCACTTGTCACAATGGGTGGTGTCGTTACTGACCAGATTGTCTTCCCTTCTCCACAAGACGAAGGTAAGGCTGAAGTCATCAGAACCTTCATCAAGACACGTCCACTCTTCGCTGCCGGCAATAGTCGTGGAGACATGGAGATGATGAATACATCCGTAGGTTTGAAGCTCATCCTCAACCCTGATGCAAAGACTCCACAGAAGGTTATGGGCGGAAAGACCGTAAAAGAGTACTGGGCTGCTGACCCTAACTGTATCACAGAGTACACTCGTGACGTGACAGAAGGCAACTATAACTGGGCATGTGACGAATATAAAGTAAAGCAGAACGCAGCAACTGACGTTTCAACACCAGCCGTTGTTATCTACTAATATCTTTTTTAAGAAACACTTGGAGTCTCTAATGGTTAGCACGAAATATCCTTACACGAAAGACAATCCCAACGATTGTTTTCGAAGGAAAATCCAATTATTTTCGGCTTCATAACCATCAGAGCTACAAACAGTTACAAACAAGGTCGTAAAAGGGCGTCTTTTACATCGCAAAAGGGCATCTTTTACACATCAAAAGGTGCCCTTTTATCATGCAAAAGGGCACCTTTTAGAATGCAAAAGAGCACCTTTTATTTATGGAATGAGAAATTTTAGGACAACGGCAGTTGTACTTTCAGTATTCTATCGTTTGTTATTATCAGCTGAAAGACCATGTCCTGCTCTGCATTGGTATGCAAAATCTTCATTCAAAAAAGAAGTCCCCGACCGTCAAATGACCGTCAGGGACTTCTTCTTATATAATCTTTTCAAAGGAACATATACGACAACTGTTCCTTTCCTCCTACTTCTTCAGAACATTAATCAAACTGATTTTCAACGATATCACTCAACACCTCCTTGATATCAAGCCCTGCAGCACGCACCTGTTGAGGGATAAAGCTTGTTGTAGTCATACCCGGTGTAGTATTGATTTCAAGCATATTGATAACATCATTACCGTCCTTATCCTTCGAAATGATGTAATCAATACGGATAATACCATTGGCATGCAGGATATCATAGATACGACTTGTCTCTTCAGCTACACGTGCTGCCGTCTCAGGAGACATACGTGCAGGAGTAATTTCCTGTACCTGACCATTGTATTTAGCGTTATAATCGAAGAATTCGTTGCTTGTTACAACCTCAGTAGCAGGGAAAACAACACTCTTATCCTTTGTCTTGTACACACCTTGTGATATCTCCATACCATCCATGAAGCCCTCAATCATCACCTCATTACTCTCCATGAAAGCAACACGAAGTGCCGGAGCAAGCTGGTCGTGATTCTTAACCTTTGACACACCGAAGCTACTTCCATCTGCAGAAGGCTTCACAAAGCAAGGCATACCCAGACGTTTCTCAATCGCTTCTGCATCATATTCCTCTCCACGACGTAACAGAATGCTGTCAGCAACATTCACTCCAAAGCCACGAAGATAGTTATTGAGCACATACTTATCAAAGGTCATAGCCTCAACCAGTACGTTACTCGTAGAATAAGGCAAATGAATCAGCTCGAAATAACCTTGCATCACACCATTTTCTCCTGGCTGTCCATGGATGGTTATGTATGCATAATCGAAGGCAACAACCTTTCCATCCTTCAAGAAAGAGAAGTCATTCTTGTCAATTGGTGCTGTAATGCCACCTGGAAGTTCAACATGCCAGTCCATTCCTTTTACATCTACGATATAAATATCGTACCGTTCCTTGTCAAAGAAGGAATATAATCCCTGCGCAGAGCGCATCGAAACATCATGCTCTGATGAGTCACCACCACAGACGATGGCTATAGTCCGCTTCAAATCTCTCATTGTATATTCTTATTTTGTTTATCTATGCTATTGGAATCATCCATTTAAGGTTATTCCATTCAGTATGAAATTACTCATTTTTCAACACCACTTTGCCCTTTGATAAAGCCCCTCCACTTCTCAATAAGTGCAGAAAGATCGGCAGGAAGGTCGCTCGTGAAATCCATTTGTTCACCTGTTACCGGATGAACGAAGCCCAATGTACGCGCATGTAACGCCTGCCGGTCACACAGAGTGAGACAGTTATGGATAAAAGCCTTGTATGTACTCGACCTCTGACCACGTAGAATCTCCCTTCCACCATAGCGTTCGTCACCGAAAAGAGGGTGTCCGATATGCTTCATGTGTGCACGAATCTGATGAGTACGTCCCGTCTCCAAGATACATTCTATCAGTGTTGTATAACCGAATCGTTCAATAACACGATAGTGAGTTACGGCTGGTTTACCTGTTTCAGAGCCTGGTGGGAACACCGTCATACGAAGTCTGTCCTTCGGATCACGGGCAATATTACCTTCAATACGCCCTTCTTCTTCCGTGAAATTCCCCCAGACAAGGGCATTATAGCTGCGATGTGTCGTCTTATTAAAGAACTGTTTCCCCAATGAAGTCTTAGCATCTGGGGTCTTTGCAATCACCAACAACCCACTTGTATCTTTATCTATACGATGTACTAGACCCACTTCTGGGTCGTTAGCATCAAACTCTGGCATGTCTTTCAAGTGCCAGGCGATAGCGTTAATAAGTGTTCCGTGAAAGTTACCAGCACCCGGATGAACCACAAGGCCTGCTGGTTTGTTGATAACCATTAGTACTTCATCCTCATAAACAATGTCTAATGGAATGTCTTCTGCCTCAATAGTATTGTCATGTTTTGGTCGATCGAGCATCAACGTGATGACATCATCTGGCCGAACCTTATAGTTGCTCTTCACAGGAGAGCCGTTTACATGGATAAAACCTGCCTCTGCAGCTTTCTGAATACGGTTACGACTTGAGTGCTGCATACGTTCAAAGAGGAATTTATCTATCCTTGCAGGCACCTGACCCTTGTCAACTGTTACACGAAAGTGCTCATAAAGCTCGTCATTACCACCTTCTGACGTGTCTGTAGGCAGTAAATCGTCGCTCAACTCTTCATCAAATATAGTCTCTTCGTCTACCATGTTCAGGGCCTAATCAGTTGGTTTTGTTGATGAAGGGTCAGCAGGTAAGCCCGATTGTGATGATGATCCAGAGCCACCAGAGCCCGATTTCCCTCGTTCATCCTTTATTTCGTTGCCGTTTTCATCGACTGGTACTTCTACATATTCCTCTACTTCGTCGTACTTTGGCATCTTTTCTTCAACCTCTATATCCTCATATTCCGGTTCATTCAGGCCTGCCGTGTCAGTAATCTCACGTGTTCCATCACCTACTTGCAGTATAATTACAGCGTCAGAAGGGACTCTATCCCCTGCTTGAACATGTTTTCCGTTCACGAGAATACCATATATCCAGTCTTTTTCACCTGGGATATACTCTGGTTCTCCTACCTTGAAGCCCATAGAAAGCAACTGTGCTGTAGCTTCACGTAGGGAGTTATTATCAATAATGTCAGGAACTACGAGTGAAGGAGCACTTGCTGCGTTGATTGTAACATAAATAACATGAGTTGATTTTATACGCTTTCCACCTGCAGGAGACTGTTCGAGAATACAGTCAGGAGGCAATTCTTTCACATAACCTGTGTCCGTTACCTCAATCGTCAGGCCTACTTTATCCATGATATCAACAGCTTCGTCATACTGTTTGTGGATGATATTCGGCACCACAATGGACTCACCGTGATGTGTATAGTAGTCAAGTCCGAACCTAACTCCTATCGCCAGCAACAACAACAGTATCACAATGGCTAGGATATTACCCCAGATATACGTGCTATTGAACTTATGGAAGAACTCTTTTGATGTCATTAAACTCCTACTTGTCTACTCGTTTGCATACTTACTCGTAACCTTTCAGCCTGCAAATCGTCAACTTGTTAACCAGTAAATCTCTCTTCTTTTCTTTATATATATGTGGCAAAGGTAGACAAAAAAACGGAAAGAAGCAAAGAATAAACTCTACTTCTTTCCGTTTTCGTTCTAATCCTTAACAGGAATAGACGTACTTTTTACTTTCCGTGGTGCTCGTCTGATACTGTTAACTTCTTACGACCCTTAGCTCGACGGGCAGCCAATACACGGCGACCATCCTTTGTTGCCATTCTCTCGCGGAATCCATGCTTGTTCACACGACGACGGTTGTGTGGCTGAAATGTTCTTTTCATTTTCTTATCCTATTATTTATTGTTATTGTGCAAATTATAAATTGACACGCCGAAACATGCCCGTTACGGGCTGCAAAATTACTTAATCTTTTTGAATTGAGCAAGGAAACGATAATTTTTACGATGATAATTTATGTTTTTTCCATAAATTCAGTACCTTTGCACCGCACTTTTCGCTATCAAGCAGCAAATAAAGTAACAAATTATATATTAGGAAATTATGATTAATTCACAGGAAATCAAGATTGGAACATGTATCCGTCTTGATGGTAAGATTTGGACTTGCATCGACTTCCAGCACCGTAAACCAGGTAAAGGTAACACTGTTATGATCACAAAGCTGAAGAACGTAGCTGACGGACGTGTCCTTGAGCGCACTTTCCAGGTTGGTTTCAAGCTTGAAGATGTTCGTGTTGAGCGTCGTCCATACCAATATCTTTATGAGGATTCAACAGGTTTTATCTTCATGAATCAGGAAACTTTCGAGCAGATTCCTATCCCTAAGCATCAGATTACAGGCTCTGAGTACATGAAAGAAGGTGACGTTGTTGAGGTTGTAACTGATACTTCAGACGGTACTATCCTCCTTGCTGAGATGCCAGTGAAGACAACTTTGACCATTACTCACAGCGAACCAGGTGTTAAGGGTAACACTGCTACCAACGCAACAAAGCCTGCTACACTTGAGACTGGTGCCGTCGTACGTGTTCCTTTGTTCATCAATGAAGGCGAAGTTATCCAGATTGACACCCGTGACGGTAGCTATTTAGGTCGTGTAAATGCTTAATTAGCAGCAGAAAGAAGTCTTATATACACTTCAAATAACAATAACAAAAAGCCAGAACGAACTCTTTGAGAGTTTATTCTGGCTTTTTTATGTGTTTGGATGAATGCTGATGCAGTCTCAACTTACTCCGAACTGAGTAATTTATCAGAAGCGTATATGCTACTGATAGCAAAGAATAACCAAAGAATACCAGAGATTACTACCATTGAATGATGACCACAAACAGCAAGAGAGATCATCAATACAGAAACAAAACAGTCAAAAATCAGGTATTTATTAGACCCTAACAGTGCCTTTACCAGGTTATCCGGATCCTCTTTGGACATCTCCCAGATGCAAAGAGAGGTCAAGAGAATAAACAAACTCGCAAGTATTGCGAACGACAAATCATCTTGTAACACTGCCATCAACAAACAAACAATGACGTCAACCCGTATGGCTAAGGGCAACGACTTCTTAATTTTACTCATAGGTTTTCATTGAACTATTAGATAATACGAAATGTAAACAATGGCACAAAGATAATAAAAATCTACCAATAAAGTGCAGATTATACCTCTTTCAGCCGTAATAATTAATTAAAAACGTTGTCATTCACAAACAAAACACTATCTTTGCAGCATATGAAGTATAGCATTATCGTTCCCGTTTTCAATCGTCCTGATGAAGTAGATGAGCTCTTAGAGAGTCTGATTCACCAGGAAAAGAAAGATTTTGAAGTCATTATAGTTGAGGATGGCTCACAGATTCCATGTAAAGAGGTGTGCGACAAGTATGTTGACCGCCTTAACTTACATTACTATAATAAGGAGAATTCGGGTCCAGGGCAGAGCCGTAACTACGGAGCAGAGCGTGCCGAGGGTGAGTATCTACTAATACTTGACTCTGATGTCGTACTTCCTAAAGGGTATCTACAAGCCATTGACGAGGAATTAGACCGTGAACCAGCTGATGCTTTCGGCGGTCCTGACTGTGCACATGACTCGTTTTCCGATACCCAGAAAGCCATATCATATTCTATGACATCTTTCTTTACCACCGGAGGTATACGTGGTGGAAAGAAGAAATTAGATAAATTCTATCCTCGATCATTTAATATGGGCATACGGAGGGATGTTTATCAGCAGTTAGGAGGCTTCTCAAAGATGCGTTTTGGTGAAGATATCGACTTCTCTATCCGTATCTTCAAAGCTGGGAAACGCTGTAGATTATTCCCCAAAGCATGGGTATGGCACAAGCGACGCACCGACTTCCGTAAGTTCTGGAGACAGGTTTATAACTCGGGAATAGCACGTATTAATCTTTACAAGAAGTACCCTGATTCCTTAAAACTTGTCCATTTGCTACCAATGGTATTTACTGTTGGAACAGGACTTCTGCTCTTACTCATCCTACTTGGTATCATTTTCCTGTGCATCCCTTCAACAAAGAACATCGGATGTTGCACCCTTCTGACAGGTCTGATACCCCTATTGCTATACAGCACAGTCATCTGCATTGACTCAACACGGCAGAATAACAGCCTGAAAATAGGCATTCTTAGCATTCGTGCCGCCTTCACCCAGCTCACGGGTTACGGCTGTGGATTCATTAATGCATGGTGGAAACGTTGTGTATGTGGCAAGGATGAGTTCAGTGCTTATAACAAAACATTCTATAAGTAACGCAAGACTGCGTCCGTCTGAACGCACACACAGTATATAATCAATATCCTAAGACATAACGATAGAGCTGAAATTCCCTACCGATAGAAGATAGAAGACGGGATGAGGCCCATTCTTTTACGATGCAAAACTTATCTATCAACCATTGGGCTGAGGCTGACGCCCACGTGAAAAACTCGAGAAACTGGGGGCGAGTGCCCTCAGTGACGCAGAATTACTGGCTATTCTCATTGGCTCGGGTACACCAAAAGAAAGTGCTGTCGGGCTTATGAAACGTATTCTCAACGGGTGTAATAACAATCTAAACACGCTGGGGAAACTCTCATTATCCGACCTGAAACAATATAAAGGGATTGGTCCTGCCAAAGCCATTACCATCCTTGCTGCCTGCGAACTAGGCAAACGCCGACAAAGAGCAGCTATAGAAGAGTCGCCAATCCTTAACTCTTCTGAGGGAATATACAACTATATGCGCACCACCATACAGGATTTAGACGTTGAAGAAGGCTGGATGCTGATGATGAAGCAGAACTTTCGGCTCATAGAAGCGAAGAGAATATCTGTTGGAGGACTAACGATGGCACCCGTTGACATCCGTCTTATGATGAAAGAAGCACTCATGAAAAATACAACAGTACTGGTTTTCTGCCACAATCATCCCAGTGGAAATACCCAACCAAGCAGAGAGGACGACTCACTCACATCCCGTATACAGAAGGCGTGTAACCTTTTGAGCATTTATTTGGCAGACCATGTCATTCTTACTGACGGTGGTTACTTCTCCTATCGGGATGAAGGGAAGCTCTAAGAGGAAACTATTCATCCTCCCATCCACCATCCTTACACAGTTATTCAAGCAGAAAATAGGAAGTCTTTAGCCCTTTTTACTATCTCACAAAGCCGTCTCAGCACTCTGACTTCTGTATCCTATAACAACTCTATAGTAATTCTTATCGGTCTGCAAAAACATTATCCCACATGTCTTTTACCTTACTTAAACAACCGGCAACACCCTCAAAATTATCATCAGGTATAATCAAAAGGACTAATACACCACACAGATAAACAAGGAAAGGTATGAACAGAAGATGCCCTCACCTGCTCACTTCATTAAAGGAAGTGGACAGATGAGGGCATTCTCTCTTTATGTTTCTAATCTCTCGTTACGACCTTAGTTTCTGTTGTTTCCAAAGAAACGGAGAAGATAGAGGAAGAGATTGATGAAGTCAAGATAAAGACTTAATGATCCAAGTAGGGCAATCTTCTGCGCAACCTCTCCTGCATCAGGTGCCATAAGCAGGTTACGCTTGATGGCTTGTGCGTCCCATGCAGTAAGACCAGTAAAGATAAGGACACCAATACCACTGACAATAAGGTCCATCATTGTGCTCTTTAAGAAGATATTTACCAATGAAGCAATGATAAGTCCTATCAAAGCCATCAGCAGAATACCACCCATCTTTGTCAGGTCCTTCTTTGTTGTCGCACCAACCAGTGCCATTGCACCAAACGTTCCAGCCGTAATGAAGAATGTCTTAGCGATGGAAGCAATCTGATAAACAGCAAATATCCATCCTAATGTCAGACCATTAAGGGCTGAGAACACGATAAACCACATCGTGGCAGCAACAAGTGACAGTTTATTGATGCGTGCTGAAACATACCAAACGATACCAAGTTCAGCCAAACCAGCTATCAACAACGGACCACGGCTGGTATAAAGGAGTTGGAGAACGGCTGGTGAGTTACCTGCACCATAAGCTACTACACCTGTAATGACAAGTGCCATTGCCATCCATGTATACACTTTACGCATCAAAGCAGGGAATGCACGTGACATTTCCAGGTCACGTTCCTGATTATTTGCTACTTTTGAGAAATTGTCGTAATTCATATTCTTTTCTTTTTTTAGTACTTTCTATTGTCTTTAACTGGGTTTATCAACTATCGTTTGTCGCAAGATTGCAACTTCCGAATATACTTTATTCACTACAAATAACGTACCATATCCTTGAGAGATGCACGAGTTCACTTCTCTGTTTGTCATCCGCACATGTGGAGCTAAGCATCCGCACATGTGGAGCTGACCATCCGCACATGTGGAGTTAAGCATCCGCACGAGTGGTGCTGACCATCCCCACAAATGACGAAGGATATCTTCTCCAAACTGAACAACGGCGTATTACATCTTCAATTAGGCTATTGTAGCAGCATTTCCTTCGTAAGAATACTCTCCAATTGCTCTGCAGAGAGTCGCAACTGGAACTCACCATGAAGGGCAACGCTGATACGTCCCGTCTCTTCTGACACTATAATTGCCAATGCATCAGAGTCTTGTGAGATACCCATTGCCGCACGATGCCGCAGTCCAAGCTCCTTCGGAATATCCTGTTTATGGCTCACGGGGAGGATACAGCCCGCTGCTTTGATGCGTTGTTTGGATATAATCATTGCTCCATCATGCAAAGGTGAGTTCTTAAAGAAGATGTTTTCAATCAGGCGCTGGTCTATACGAGCATCTATAATATCACCCGTCTCACAAATATCATCCAATATTACGCCACGTTCAACGACTATCAGAGCTCCCACCTTACCACGACTCATACTCATACAAGCCATGACAAGTGGCATAATTGTCTCTTTATCAACTTCTCCTTTATTGGACTTCGTAAAGAGTTTCACCAGGTTGTTCACCTTCCGGTGTGCTCCGAGACTGTAGAGGAAGTGGCGAATATCCTCCTGAAAGAGGACTATCAGACCTATCACACCCACTGATACCAGTTTGTCCATGATGCTTCCCAAGAGCCGCATCTCCAACACCTGACTAACAATGAGCCACATGATGACAAACACAAGGATGCCAATGAAGACGTTCAACGAACGCGACTCCTTCATCAATCGGTAGACGTAATAGAGCATTAGTGCTACTAGTACGATGTCTATAATATCCTTTAGTCCAAACTCAAAAAACATATTAAATGCTATTCTGCCCACACCTCTCTCCCATCAAGCAAGAAACAAGATGCGTAAAGAGGAACTCTTATGGGGTTAAAACTTACACTTCAAACTTTTTATTCCGCAGTATTATGACGCATAGCATCAACAATCTTGACAGCCTCAACAGCTTCACGCACGTCATGAACGCGCAGAATGTTGGCACCTTTCAGTAGGGCTATAGTGTTCAACACAGTCGTTCCATTCAGACTTTCAGCTGTCGTAATGCCCAATAACTGATGAATCATGCGCTTACGGCTAATCCCAACGAGTAGAGGAAGCTCCATTACTTGCAGTCGTTCCATCACGTTGAGCAGCTCATAGTTACCTTCTACAGCACCCTTACCAAAGCCAAAGCCAGGGTCAAGGATGATATCTTTCTGTCCCAAAGCCCGCAATTCCTGCACCTCGCGTGAGAAGTTGATGAGCATATCATGGAGGTTTGCTGCAACAGACATTAATATATAAGGTGTACCTAACTCTGCAACGGTACGGAACATATCAGGATCTTTACCTTCTTCAACGTCGTTTATGATATCAGCTCCAAACTCTTCCACAGTGCGTCGGGCTATGGAAGCATGGAAAGTATCAATGGAAATAATAGCATCAGGTTGTGCCTCACGAATGATTGGCAAGGCAAATGCCAAGCGTTGCATCTCCTCTTCCTCACTGACAACCTCTCCTCCAGGGCGTGTAGAGCAAGCTCCAACATCAATAATCTTTGCCCCTTCGGCAATAATCTGGTTGGCACGATTGCGTATAGCCTCCTCTGTCTGCACTCTACTATCGGCAAAAAAGGAATCAGGCGTAACGTTCATGATACCCATTACCATTGGTTGTCCCAGGTCAACAAGGCGTCCCCGCACATTGATTGTGTAGCTAATCGGCTTACATACAGCCGAATTTGTCATATTTTCCATATCCGCAAAGGTAATGTAAATCCATCACACTCGCAAACAAACACCCTATTTTTAAGAAAAGTATTGATATTCTTCACAATGAGAACACGCAGAGATGGGAAGTATTATACATATACTTCGTTTCCAGTAAACTGATGTTCCATGTTGCTTTAACATCTGTTCCATACTTTTTTCACCATGATGAAATGCATGTCTTATCATGATGAGGCTTTGAAAAAGTATAGGAAAAAGAGACACAGATCCCTACTTCTTAAATGGTGAAAGGCTTTCTCAAGGATGCAAACCAGACACATGAAGACAAGAAAAAGGGGACTATCTGTTCACACAGACAGTCCCCCAGAGCGAGAATCTATGGTGTTCAGTTTGGCAACCGGACAACTCTATTAATCTGTAACCCCATCCCTGAGGTCACCATTCTGCCCTGATACAGGCAGTGCACCACCAGTATTATCATTACCTTTAAGCCCTTCGTTGTTATCCATCTCACGTTGTGGGAAGCGTAGATTCAACCATCCATCATCCGACTTGATATTGAATTGGTAAGCATCAGGGTAATTACTGGACTCTCCAGCATGGATACGAACAATGTTCTTGCCCAACCGTTTGGCATCCATAGTGAAGAAACCTTCACCCCAAAGTTCAACTCTGCGCTGGAACCATATCTCATCTACCAGCGTACGGGTTGATGGAACAGTGTAAGAAGGGTCACGATAAGTGCGGACAAAGTCCTCCAATACCTGCTTTGCTGTAGCCTCCTGACCACTCTTTGCCAGACCTTCTGCCTTAATAAGAATCATCTCCTCCACACGCATCAGTGGGAAATCGTTGTTATTAAGCGTATTTCCTATACCTGATTGCTGACCAAACTTGATGTTTGTATAGGCATCAAATGGAGTTTTAACATTCTCAATCTCAAAGTCGGCAATGGCATCCCCCGTAGCAGAAGTACCCTTTGAAGGATCAGTCCATGTGATGTTTGCCCAGTTCGTGGAGTGCTTGTTAGCATCTAACCACCATCCTTTGCGCACATCAGTAGATGGAATCTTATCAAAAAGGAGCTTGTTGATGACTGGAACGTTACCCGTTGCTGCAGCATAAGCCTCACCAGAGAAGGCTGATAGCATGAAGATGCATTCTGATAACCAGCATTAGAATTCGATTTCAGCTGTGCCTCTGTAATATCTACACCCCATATCCAGTTATGATCAGCAATATTATCAAAGGCAGGAACACTTACTTCAGCTATCGAAGCAGGTGTATATCCATCCATAGCCTTGTCTGCGTCAGCTGCAGCAGCAGCCCAATTACCCATCAAAAGATTGGCACGAGCACGTAAGCCATAAGCTACGTTGAGGTCGATATACTGCTTGGAAGGACGCGTATAACCCTGTAAATGTGCAATAGCAAAGTCCAAATCCTTAAGAATCAACTCATAAACCTGCTTAACTGTAGCCCGTGGATTATTGAAATAATCCTCTGTTCCTGTTAAGATAGGGACACATGGCTTGTCTGCTGACGTCGCATAACTGAACTGAAAGTAAGGTGCTAGCTGCATATAGTCGAACGCACGGATAGCATGAGCTTGTGCTAACTGGTTCAAAGGAGTACCTGTTGCAGTGCTCTCATCTATAGAATTGATAATCTGATTAGCCACACCTATCTGCCGATATGGGATAGTATAACGCATCAAAGGGTTGGCATAATGGACGTCACGTGACTGTAATGTACAGGCAGCAGAGAACCAATTATATCCATTATCACCTAAAATGAGGTCGGCACCCTCTGCATCACATGACAAAGCAGCCGATATTGCACCGAAATCATCAGCCCTTGCTGTACCGTATATACCTGGTGTACCTAAGTAATTAAACATACCTGAGAACGTAGCAGCAGCCGTTCGGGAATCATTTCATTTGTTGCCAGCATCTGATTGGTTGACAATTTGTTTCCAGCAGGCTCCTGTTCATTCAGGTCATTGCATGATGTAGCCAGCAAAGCACCACATAATACTAATAAAGATAAGCTATATCGTTTCATGTTATATTGTCTTATATTGTTTCGTTTTACCATCATTACCAATTAGAATGTCAGAGTGATACCGGCAGTAATAGACCGTAGGGCAGCATAACCACCGCCACTTATCAAAGCTGAGCCTGATGTGAAGCCACCAACTTCAAGTGTTGTACGTGGATCGAGACCCTTACGTGCTGTGACAACGAACAGGTTTTCTCCTGCCACATATACGCGGAGACTATTCAAAGCGAGGTGATTGATGATACGTTTAGGGAAAGAATAGCCCAGTGTTACATTGTTCAAAGAAAGGTAATCACTGCTTGTCAGGAAGTAATCCACTGCAGACTGTGAACCAACAGCAAAGCCATCATCAGCCTTTGCAGTACTCAAACGAGGGATATTACTGCTTGTATTGTCGGCACTCCATGCCCCCAGAGCATCTTTATGTAAGGCAACACCAGTGCTTTGACCCAAGTGCATGTACTGCTGATACTGTCCATCATAGACCTTTCCACCCAATTGATAAGAGAATTGCATACTGAAGTCGAAGCCATAAGCATTCAAAGTAGTACCAAATCCACCATAAACTTTAGGGTTAATGTCGCCCAAATCGTACCTAGTAGCCTGCGTAAGATCAGTCGTAGTGGTCTGTCCTGTAACATTCCCATTAGCATCTATTACATCCTTATAATAGGTTGCATGACCATTAGACTTGTCTGTTCCAGCATACTTATACATGTAAGCTTCATAGCGAGAGCCACCAATTCGGATGATGGAAGAACCTGCTTTCAAACCATCTTTAGCAATGGTTGGATCGAGTTCAGTTATCTTATTCTTGAAATAAGTCATGTTAAGGTTCACGTTCCATGTGAGAGTTTTACTCCGAACCACGTCACCATCCAGGCTTAACTCAAATCCTTTGTTGCTCATAGCACCAATGTTTGCAGGATAGCTGGTCACTGAAATACCAGAAGAAAGCGGTAATGTCTTCCAGAACAGGAGGTCAGTCGTCTTCTTATTGAACACCTCTAATGTTCCATTCAGGCGGTGTTTGAAGAGCGAGAAGTCCACACCTAAGTTCAATTCACCCGACTTTTCCCATGTCAGATTAGCATTTCCCTTATACGCAATCTGGTTTGTGAACTCTTTAGTTGCCTCATTGTAGCTCGTCTTATAGGTATCCGTATATGGATAATACATGCGATATCCAGACCTGTCGAGCAATCCATCATTACCTTGCTCACCATAACTGAGTTTCAATTTCAGCAGGTCTACCCAATCAGCTGTAAACCATTTCTCCTTATTAATAGCCCATCCTACAGACACAGACCAGAACGTTCCCCATCTATGACCGGGTGCAAAGATAGACGATCCATCGTGACGCAGAGATGCTTCTGCGAAGTATTTATCAGCATAGTTATAGTCTCCACGGAAAAAATAACCATCACGTACCAAGGTATTCGTGCTGGATCCTGCCTTAAGGTTGGCACGTGCCAGTGCGTTATTGAGCTCAGCAATGGTCGGATCATACAGATGATCATTGTAACCAGACAAGTCTGACACCTTCAGGAAGTAATGTTCATAACCTGCAAGGAGGTTGATGGCATGCTTACCAAAGGTCTTATCATAGTTAGCAGTGTATATCTGGTTAGTTGAGAAGTAACGGTCGTTACCAACTTCTACGGCACCATCTGTTGTTGAAGCAGACCCAAAACGACTGTCAAGGTAATGATAATTCCTGTTTCTGTTCCATACTGACAAGTTAGCAACTAAGTTCAAGCCCTCGATAGGAGTAACTGTTGCTACCCAGTTTCCTTGGAATTGATCCGTAGCAATACTCTGTCTGTTGTATTCATTATCACGAACTGCATTTCCAATGATGGCTGGACGCTTAAAACCTGTTTGGTTTGCATCATAAACTGTGCGTCCATGATCTTTCATTATATTACCATTGGCATCACGAACATACAAAGGATAGATAGGACCTAACTGATTAGCGATATAGAAAAGGTTACCACTGCTTCCGTACGTATCAGCATTAAAGGATGGACTTGAGCTGTCTGTGTGTGAATAAGACAAACTAACACCGAACCGCAACCAGTCTTTTGCCTGATAATCCACGTTTGTTCGTGCTGTATAACGCTTGAAAGAAGAGTTATTCACAGTACCTCCATCACCCAGGAAACCAAGGTTTGAATAGTAACTAAGCTTGTCTGTCGCACCATTGATGTTCACATTGTACTCCTGACGGAATGAACTGTGGAAGATTTCATCGTAGTAATTGTCAGGCATGTAGGTGTATTTGCCATCAGAATAGCCAAGTTTAGCATTAGGATTCAATTTAAAATCATTTCCAATGAACTTCTCTCCTGTTGGAATCGTGAATACTTGATAGCCCAATCCGCCATTCTTATTTCCTAAGAGGTTAGCATCTGCAAAGGCACGAGCATCTGCATCTGAAGCGCCATGATAGAGTTTCGAGTTGTACATTGCCTTGTAGAATGCTTCATAATACGTAGCTGGATCAAGGATTAGGTCGTAACGAGGTATCTCACGTGAGTTACTTCCCCACTTGGCATCTAATGTTATCTTAGCACCATGCGCACCGCGTGATTTCTTAGTAGTAATGATGACCACACCGTTTGCACCACGTGCACCATAGATAGCAGCAGATGCTGCATCCTTCAAGACGGACATACTCTCGATATCCGATGGATTCAAACTTGCGATATCGCCATCGAAAGGTGCGCCGTCAACAACATACAACGGTTCAGAACTTGCTGCATAAGAGCCTATACCACGAATGCGAAGCTCCGGAGCACTGCCCGGTTCGCCAGAAGAAGTAACCATCTGAACACCTGCAACCTTACCTCCAAGGGCATTCGTAGCTGTGGAAGCAACATGCTTACTGATATCTTCAGCCTTCACTTCTACGGCAGAACCCGTGATAGTAGAGCGCTTCTGAGTACCATAAGCAACAACCATCACCTCATCCAAAGCACGATGGTCAGGGTCAAGAACAACCTTCATGTTCGGTGAAGCCTTCACTTTCTTAGGTGTCATACCTAAATAAGAGACTTCCAACAGTGTTTTTCCCTCAGGTAAGGTCAACGTAAAATTACCGTCAACATCAGATACCGTACCCGTCTTAGTGCCAATAATGAGGACTGATGCACCCACAATAGGCTCACCATCTTCTGAACTTGTCACCGTACCACGTACTTGAGTCTGTGCAAAACATACCCCTATAAAAAGGAATAAGTTCGCTAGTAACATCGTAAGTCTTTTTCCCATAAATTTAAAGTATTAGTGTAAAATTCTCTATAAAAACCGCTACAAAGATATAAATAATTATTTAACAAGTCAAGTTAAATAGTAATTAATTTTTTAATTTATGTCGTTTTATTCTTTCAAACTGTAATTATTATTAGTGTGTTAATAACACTTTGTATCTTAAATTGCCTGCATAAAAGATACAATATATCACACTTTTTTAATATAAAAAGTTAATATCTCCACCTTATATATAATAAGTGGAATATCATAGAGTACAAAAAAGGGTACCATTACTTTGCATTGTCTGCCATTTAAGTTACCTTTGCACTTAAGAATAAAGTACAGATCATGAACATACAAGAGATTTATAAGATTTACCAACAGCACCCTATCGTGACCACCGACAGCCGAAACTGTCCGGAGGGTAGCATCTTCGTTGCACTGAAAGGGGCATCCTTCGATGGTAATAAGTTTGCAGAAGCAGCTTTGGAGAAGGGTTGCAGCTATGCTATCGTTGACGAAAAAGAATACGCAAAGCCTGATGACAACCGCTTCATACTCGTTGATGACGCCCTTATCACATATAAGGAACTCGCGCGTGAGCACCGTCGTCAGTTCTCTATCCCAGTCATTGGCATAACAGGTACGAATGGTAAGACTACAAGTAAGGAGCTTATCTCTGCCGTATTAGCTGAAAAGTTCAATGTACATCATACTGAAGCGAACTATAACAATGACGTTGGTGTACCACGAACGCTGCTTGCTTTGCACCCAGAACACGAGATTGCAGTCATTGAAATGGGTGCTTCTCACCCTGGCGACATAGAAAAACTGGTTAAATATGTAGAGCCTACTTGTGGACTTATCACCAATGTAGGACGTGCACACCTACAAGGTTTCGGCAGTTTCGAAGGAGTTAAGCGTACGAAAGGTGAGCTCTACGACTTCCTGAAGGCACATGACGGATTACTTTTCCTCAACGAAAGCAATGCAGACCTTACCGAAATGGCTGCCCAAAGGGAGTTTGAACGTGTCATAACATACGGACAAGACGACACAGCTGACGTTGAAGGACATGTAATTAGTTGTGCTCCATTCCTGAAATTCACATGGCAATCACGCCTGAACATACAACAACCTGCAACAACTATCTATGAAGTACTGACACATCTCATTGGTTCTTACAACCTCGACAATATGTTAGCAGCCATAACCATTGGCCTGCACTTCGGCGTAACACCACAACAGATTTGTCATGCTTTGGAAAATTACGTTCCACATAACAACCGTTCACAGTTGACAGAGACTGCACATAACAAACTCATTGTGGATGCGTACAATGCCAACCCATCCAGTATGGCTGCTGCGATAGAGAATTTCCACGTCATGGATGTTGACAATAAGATGGCAATATTGGGCGACATGCGTGAACTGGGAGATGCTTCAGCAGAGGAACATCAGAAGGTTGTTGACCAGCTAAAGGCAGTTGGATTAGCAAACGTATGGCTTGTAGGAGAAGAATTCGGCAGAACCAACACTGATTATCGTAAATTTCATGACGTTGAAGAGGTGAAGGAAGCCATCAGACAACAGCGTCCAGAGAATCATTACATCCTCATAAAAGGAAGTAATGGCATCCGTCTCTTCGAATTACCCGACCTTTTATAAGCCGAGAAAAAAGATAATTTCCTTACGTTAGTTCCGAAAAATTAGCTATCTTTGCACCCGTCTAAGAGGCAATCGGGATGTAGCGCAGTTGGTAGCGCACTACGTTCGGGACGTAGGGGTCGCCAGTTCGAATCCGGTCATCCCGACAAAAGGGGAGAAACTTTCATGGTTTCTCCCCTTTTCTTATTCCATGTATTGTCCGATAATTTCACATTAGCATTTCAGAAGACGCCCTTTTGCAATGTAAAAGGGCACCTTTTGCATGGTAAAAGATGCCCTTTTGAGGTGTAAAAGACGCCCTTTTACATTGCAAAAGGGCATCTTTTAAAAACCATTTTATAATCAATTGATTATCTGATGGTTACAAACCACAAAATAATCAACATTCTTCTCTTTTTCACCCAATGCCTATTGATTTTATGTAAGGACTTTTCTTAAGTTGCTAACCCATGTACATTAGGAGAACAAACACAAGAAAACAGACTATCAGCACCCGCAATGCAGCATGCTTACAATTCTATATACGGACGCAGACGTTCAATAGCTTCTGCAGGAAAGTCCTTTAACAAGTGAAGTTGTGACAGACTTGTTATCTTCCCTTTCAGCCTACGGTAATCGCATATAGCACGTGCTTGATAGAAATTAATATAGGGATGACGTCTTAGTTGGGCAAGTGTCAATGTGTTGAGGTTCAGCTTTTCCGTGTGTGGATGCACTACTGAGAAATAAGGCAAAGCCTCTTCGGGGAAGCCATCAAGCTCTAAGAGTTGCCCGACTGCTACATACCCACCAAGACGTTTACCATAGTTGACAATGGCACGTGCCCACCCTGAGCCGATACCGGGTATCTTCTTGAGCATCGTTGTGTCTGCTATGGTGAGGTTTACATGCTCTCCTACCTTTAGTTTCAGCGGATAACGCACCGTATCTCGGTCGTATTCTTTATATGCCTTGTACGTATTGCTTGCCCGAAAAGCCTCATATGCCTCGTGTGCAGCTTCCTTTTCGGCTGCTTTCCGTGCTATATACGCCTGTACAGAAGCAAGTGTTGACGCGGGAGCATAGTCATCGCCGATGCTGATATATGGCTCGAGTTCACGAAACTGCTTACGAGTAAGGCCATAAAGGCGTGCAAAATCCATTGGAGAACGAAAGACTCCACCCTTAGAACGATACTTCATGATGTTCCGAACCTGGTAAGGAGCCAATCCTAACTGTGTCAACTGCTGTGGAGTTGCAGTGTTCGGGTCAAAGGAAAAGAGCTGTTTGCCATTCTCATAGGATTCATATTCTCCCACTTTTGTCGACTTATTGAAATGTGGGAGATTGGATTTTTGTACAAGAGAGTCCTCATTAGCCAATTCTGTTTCTGTCATATGATTCCCAGGAAAACCAATGTTCCAAGGCAAATCACAATAAAAAGAACGAAGAAAAGAAGGACTCTACGATCTGAACGTTGCAAGTAAAAGAAGGATTTAAGGTTCATAGAATTAAGGATTTGATTATTATTCAGAGGATTCTCAGCTGATTTAGGAACGAAAAAAGGAGCCTGCCAGGTACTATAAAACGGAGCAAGACCAGCCAAACACTGTAAAACTGCCTACGAATTGATTCCCAATTCGTAAACCCATTCCGCACGAAACAGAACGGAATAAGCCTACCAGAAAAAGAAACTTGTACGGATTTTGTCGCAATACTGTCCACGCTCTGCCATGCCATAGGTAGTTCTCTGGGGAAGAAGAAACTGCCAACACCATGCGCAAAGATAGTAGACGTAAGTGCCATCAAGCACACATTATGATTGTTTTCCATATCAGGTACAGATTCTTTCTACGTCATAATACGGTTTAAACAACCCCCAATTGATGAAGGAAGATAGCCAAAATAGCCAGTGGACAGACGAAACGTATCAAGAAATAGTAGATTCCAAAGACACTTCCCTTCAGTGTTCCCCAGTTCGTAAACTCATCCTTGACAATCTTCTTGGGTACATACCAGCCAATGAAGATGCAGGTAAGCATACCTCCAACAGGCAGGAATATCTGTCCTGTCACGAAGTCGAACACATCAAACAGTGACATCCCCGCAATTGTAAGTGCGTCCCAACCAATCAAAGACAGTGAACAAACGGCTCCTATCAATATGCAACAGCTGGTTACGATCATAGCTGCACGATTCCGACTGATATGCAATTCCTCCTGGAAAAAGGCTGTACTCACTTCATGAAGAGATATCAATGAGGTTAAAGCTGCCATAGAAAGAAGCAGATAGAACGCCAAAGAAATGACATAACCAAGGATTGGCATACCCGCAAAGGCTTGTTCAAAGACATTAGGAAGGGTTATGAATATCAAAGAAGGACCACTGTCAGGATTCACTCCGACGGAGAATGCCGCTGGAAAGATAATCAATCCTGCCAAGACAGCTACAAAAGTATCTATCAATCCTATCTGAACAGCAGAGTTCACCAGCTTCGTATGTCTACTATAATACGATGCATAGGTACAGATACAACCCATCGCAATACTCAAAGAGTAGAACGATTGCCCCAAAGCACCTAGGAAAACATCCTTTGTTACCTTACTAAAATCAGGCTTTAAGAGGAACTCTATGCCCCTTTCAGCCCCTGGTAACAAGCAAGAAGCAACCACCAAGACAAGCAAAAGGATGAATAAAGCAGGCATCATGACCTTTGATGCACGCTCAATACCGTTCCTTACACCATGTATAATAATGTAGTGGGTAATCAATAAGATGATTGATGCCCAGACGATAGGCTTCCATGGATTGGTTGAGAAATCAGTAAAATAAGTCTTGAAATACTCAGGACTACCATGTAAATGATTCACAACTGACGCCATTCCATACTGTAAACACCAGCCAGAGACCACTGCATAGTAACCCGTAATGAGGAAACCGGTCAGCACACCGAGGTATCCTACCCATTTCCAAGCCGTTCCGTTGGATAATTTCGTGTATGCTCGCGCTGTATTTGAGGCTGCATGACGCCCGATAATGAACTCACTTATCATGCAGGGGAGCCCCAATAGCAATATACAACCAATATAAATAAGGATAAAGGCAGCCCCTCCGTTCTGTCCAGTCATGTAAGGGAAGCGCCAAACGTTACCCAATCCAACAGCACCACCAGCTGTTGCAAGGATCATTCCCAGCTTACTTCCGAACTTAGCTCTTTCTTTTTGTGACATGAATAATTATCGTTTTAGATGCGCAAAATTACAAAAAATTATCTACTTTTGTATCAGATTAGAAGTAAAAGATGCAAAAATTTCAGTATATATTAGCTAAGTTCCCTTTCTCATGTATAATAATTGCAGGAATATGGGTGCTTTGTTTCATGAATATCCCCGATACTCCACTAAGTAATATCAGGCTGATTGACAAGTGGACACATGCTGTTATGTATCTGGTATTAGGCTTTTCGCTTATTTTTGAGTATCTTAGAGCAAATAAAAAAGCCAAACTCAAAGCGTTTATGCTTTGGGTTTGGCTCTTACCTGTTGCTATGGGAGGACTCATAGAGATACTTCAGGAGTACTGTACAAGCGGCAGACGCAGTGGAGACTGGCTCGATTTCCTAGCTGATAGCATTGGTTCTACGATAGCTTTCCTTATCGGTATTCTTCTGGTAAGGTGTCGCGCCAGAGCTTAAAGGGATTCTTTCGCATGTGAGAATTATAGAATCTACGGTCTCCAGTGACTTCTTTTCCTATGAAATCAGGGCTTTCAAACGGTTCATTCTCACTCTTTAACTCCACTTCAGCCATGACAAGTCCATCGTTATCTCCATGGAATTCATCCACTTCAAACGTATGTCCAGCATACGGAACAAGGTATCTGTGCTTGTCTATCACGCCCGATTCGCACAAAAGCATGAGCTGTTGGGCTTCTTGAAGGGTGATTTCTTTCTCGAATTCATAACGTGACAGACCGCCATTGCGTGATGGTCCCTTGATAGTTAGGTAGCCTTTGTCATCTCGAATACGTACTCTGACAGTGTTAACAGCCGCAAAATAGCCCTGTTGTATGTGACTACAGCTACTTGCAAGACGCTTCCAGTCCATCCGTTTATGCACAAGAAACTTCCGTTCTATCTCTAATCCACTCATGAAAGGATTGCCTTTAAAGTGTCATTGACCATATCATGCACAGTACTGCCAATAAAATCAGTACTACAGCAATCCACATTATGACACGATTACCTTGCTTCTCCTCTTTCTCTTCCCGTCTTTTACGGTTCAATTTACTTCTTTCACTCATAGTTTTACTATTAAAAGGTTGATTATTTAGTTATTTCCCAAGGTCTATTCATCCTCTGGGAACTCCATCAGATACGCTTTGATGAAGTCGTCAATCTTACCATCCATCACACCATCTACGTCCGATGTCTGATAATTTGTACGATGATCTTTCACACGACGGTCGTCAAATACATAGCTACGGATCTGACTTCCCCACTCAATCTTCTTCTTTCCAGCTTCTATTTTAGCCTGTTCTTCCATGCGTTTCTTCATCGCACGGTCATAAAGTTGCGACTTCAAGAGCTGCATTGCCTTAGCTCTATTCTTCGGTTGGTCGCGAGTTTCGGTGTTCTCAATAAGTATTTCTTCCTGTTCACCAGTATCTGGATCTTCGTATTGGTACCTCAATCGGACACCAGATTCAACCTTATTGACATTCTGACCACCAGCTCCACTGGAACGGAAGGTATCCCAACTAACACGAGCTGGGTCTACATAGACCTCTATAGTATCGTCTACCAGTGGCGTAACGAAGACACTTGCGAAGCTTGTCATGCGCTTTCCCTGTGCATTAAACGGACTTACACGTACCAAACGGTGCACTCCATTCTCGCTTTTCAGGTATCCATAAGCGTATTCTCCGCCCTCGAACTTCATAGTAACACTCTTTATGCCAGCTTCATCACCCTCCTGAATATCAGAAATGGTAACTTTATAGCCGTGAGACTCACCCCATCGCATGTACATACGCATGAGCATAGATGCCCAATCTTGGCTTTCTGTACCGCCAGCACCTGAGTTTATCTTCATAACACACTCCATTGGATCCTCTTCTTGGCGGAGCATGTTCTTGAGTTCTAAGTCTTCTACCTTCTTTAAGGCCTTATCATAAGCAGCATCTACCTCTTCTTCCGTAACGAGTTCATCCTTATAAAAGTCGAAAGCCAGCTGCACTTCATCCGTCAAAGCGCGTGCCTCATCATATCCTTTTATCCATTTTTCGATGTCTTTGACCTTCTTCATCTGTTCCTGAGCACGCTTTGGGTCATCCCAAAAGTCAGGTGCTTGCGTCCGAAGCTGTTCCTCTTCAAACTCAATTCGTTTCTGGTCAATACCCAAATAACGGTGTAATGCCTCCGTACGTTCCTGTATATCCTTTAGCTGATCTGCTGTTATCATATCTTATTCACCCTATATTCCCTAATAAAAGAGGATATAGGGCTTTACTTTTTATCAATTATCATTATAAACTTGTCGACCAACAAACTCGTCAACTCGTTGACTTTTACTCCTCATACATCCTGTCAATCACTTCCTGGAAGTTCTTATTGATAACAGAACGTTTCAGTTTCAGTGTGTTTGTAAGCTCCCCACTCTCCATAGAGAAGTGATGCGCAAGGAGCGTAAAGCGCTTTATCTGCTCATAAGGAGCCAAGCGTTGCTGCAGCGTCTCTATACGTTCCATCATCATTTTATGAACTTCTTCGTTCCGACAGAGGTCCTCACGGTCTGCAAAAGCAATGCTATGTTCTGCCGCCCACTCCTCTAACACGCGGAATTCTGGTACGATAAGTGCCGTAACGAACTTACGTTGATCAGCAATTACTACTGCCTGATCTATGAATTTGTCTACCAACAGCATCCCTTCTACCATCTGTGGAGCAACATACTTACCATTTGAAGTCTTGAAAAGGTCCTTTATACGTTCCTTAAGGAAGAGCTCTCCATCTTTCAGATAGCCTGCATCACCAGTATGGAAGAAGCCATCAGCATCAAAAGCCTCAGCATTTGCCAAATCGCGATGGTAATAACCCGGTGTGATGGTAGGACCTTTCAGGAGAATTTCTTCATTCTCTCCTATCTTAATCTGTATGCTATCAATAGGTCTACCCACCGAGCCAACAGTATAAGGTTCGTCCTTATGATCACAACTTACCGTTGCCAAGCTCTCCGTAAGACCATAACCAACGATCATACAGATACCTATGCTATGCACGAACTCCTCAACTTCGGGTGACACATAAGCACCTGCCGTTGGGAAGATATTGGCATTTTCCAGTCCTAATTGCTTACGAACAAGACTCAGTATTGTCTTATTTACAACCTGATATTCCATCTCCAAAGGCAACGGAACACGCTTTCCGCGAGAACGATAAGTGATATTACGCTTCTTACCGACACTCAATGCATGATAAAACAGCTTACGTTGAACAACGCTTGAGTTGTCCATTCGTTCCTTCACTGCGATATAAACTTTCTCCCAGAAGCGTGGAACGGCTGACATACACGTTGGATGTGTCTCGCGCATGCTTTGTTGTATCTCCTTAGGATAGGTATTAATGATCATCTGTGCACCCTCACTGAGCGACAGATATGCCCACCCTCGCTCAAAGACATGCGTAAAAGGAAGGAAGTTTATGACGCGATCATCCTCACCGACAGGCACACATTTGCCATTAGCTTCCATGGCTGCGATGTACATTTTATGGGTAAGTACAACGCCTTTGCCTTCTCCTGTCGTTCCACTTGTGTAGAGAATATTACAGATTTCATCCTCTTTTGCTTCTTTCCAGCACTTCTCTACCTCTGACTGACGTGGGAATCCTTCACCCAATTTCAGGAAATCTTCAAAGTAAAGGGCGTGTGGGTCATGTGTACTAATACGTACACTCGGATCAAATATGATGATACGTTCCAACGTAGGGCACAATGCAAAGACACGATGAGCCTTGTCATATTGCTCCTGTTCACCAACGAAAAGGAACCTAATCCCCGCATCCTGAATCATGTATTGTATCTGTTGCTCAGAGCTTGTAGCATAGAATGGAATACTAATGGCACGTACTCCATAGGCTCCAAAATCTGTATAGAGGTACTGAATACAGTTCTGTGAAAAGACACCAATGGTTTCCTGTGGTTTTACACCGAGGTTCAGAAGGGCATTAGAGACCTCTTTCACACGCATGGAAAACTGATTCCATGATACTGTCTTCCATGTCAGACTACCAAAATTACGAAATGTCAACACTGGTTTGGCACCATATTTCTTTGCTTGTTCATGAATAAGAACTGAGAGATGACAGATTGTCTGCATGATAATATGTATTTTTATTACCTGCAAATATAAACATTTCTCTGCAAAGAAGGAAATTATTTGGATATTAAATCATGATTTCTGATATTTGTCGCACAATGAAATCCGAAGCTTTTAGTCATGAAACGATCAGTCTTTTATGAAGTACTGATAGCCGCATCATCCACAAATAAAGAAAAAAAAAGAGTTTATTCACCTTGGCGATAATTGCAATGTAACCAAGAATAGTTGCCCATCGGCAAAGCTCCTAACACGTTTTTAGATTCTCAACGTTACCATATAACAAGGAGATAGAAAACCTATTTTGTAATAATAAATACACATAAGCATTTCAATAGAGGCTCTTTTACATTCTAAAAGGGCACCTTTTGCATTGTAAAAGGTGCCCTTTTGACGTGCAAAAGGGCATCTTTTGAAGGGTAAAAGGGCGTCTTTTACAAGCCCATCTGTAACCTTCTGATTATCCAATAGTTACAAAGCCAAAAATAAGAGAATCTCATGCATTACACCGTTCGATACCAAAAGAAATGTGTAAAGCTATTTCGTAAAGAGCAAAAAAATATTCTCACGAAAACAAATGAGCTGTTTTCGTGAGAATAACCTTATTATTTATTCCGCAAAAAAGGCTGGAAGAATTACCGCAACCACTGTTCTGGGTTCAGTTTAGCAGTCTCTTTTCTCAGCTGGAACTGCAGGATTCCACCCTTACCAACGGTTCCGATGGTCTGACCAGTACCCACTTTCTGTCCTCGACCCACACTGACTGAACCGAGATTAGCATAAACAGTGATGTAGATACCATGACGAATCATAACCACACTTACACCTCCTGCCATAAACACACCGCTCACTTCTCCCATAAAGACGCTGCGAACAGCACTGCCCGGTGCTCCCTTGATATTGATACCGTCATTGCTCAAACGCACATTCGACATACCTGCAACATCATATTGCCCAAAATGGCTTACGATATGACCAGACATTGGCATTGGCAAACGACCACGATTATTAGCGAAACTACCCGTCAAAGCACGGTCAGCAGAGGTCAGCATGTCATCATTAGCAGACGAAGCCTGTGCAGCAGCAGTCTCTCTGGCTGCACGTTCACGGTCAGCTGCCGCCTTACGTTCAGCTGCAATACGATTCGATTCAGCCTCACGAGCAACTTGATCGGCACGTGCCTGAGCTGCATTTGCCTTTGCTTCCGCCTTTGCCATAGCATCCTTAGCAGCTGCTTCCTGCTGTTCTGCCTTGCGAATGGCACGCTCACGGGCTGCAGCACGTTCCTTCTGGGCTGCTTCCTGACGGGTTTTCTCAGCGGCAGCACGGGCTGCAGCAGCACGAGCAGCAGCCTCTTGACGCGCACGTTCGGCTGCTGCTGCAGCAGCACGAGCCTCAGCTTTAGCCTTCTCCTCACGTGCTTTAGCCTCTGCAATACGACGTGCATTCTCCCGAGCAGCCGCCTCTGCAGCCGCTTTCTTGCGTGCAATCTCCTCCGCACGCTTCTTTGCTGCAGCAGCACGGGCGGCAGCTTGCGCACGAGCTTCAGCTATTGCACGGGCACGAGCCTTCTGTATTTCAATCTGAATGAGTCGGTCAATCTGTGCATTCAACGCTTGCTGCTGTTGTCTGCGTTGTGCTATCACACCCTGAAGGACCTTCTGATCCTGTTGCAAAGTAGCAACAACATTCTGCTGTTCTACACGCTTATGCTCCATCTGAGCATGTACTATACGGTCTTTATAAAGCAGGTTACTCTTGTGACCACGTACCTGTTGCAGCTGATTATGCTTCTCATCCACCTGACGTTGTTTAGCTTGTAACTGCTCTCCTTGTGCCCGTTGATAAGCAGCATACTCACGAACGAAACGCAAACGACGATACATCTGCGTCAGACTCTTTGCAGAAAACACGAACATCAGCTTGTCTTGGATACTTCGATGGCGTGCCATATAACGCATGGAACGGATAAAACGAGAACGACGCTCACCAAGTTGAGCCTCTAAAGACACCAATTGACTTTTCAATATACCAATATTATTATCCAATCCTTTAATATCTGTGGCAATTGTATCAATCGTTCTCTGATGCTGACCAATCTCTGTGTCAAGACGAACAATCTTCTGCAGACGGGTTTCTACGTCCTTCTGCTTGACTTTCATCTCTTCTTCGTGCTCAGAAATCTCCTTCTGAATCTGTTGATTCTGCCTCTGTAGACCTTTGATTTCCTCTGTTGTAACATATCTGGGAGCCTTTGTGCCATGCTTTCCACCACGCACATTCTTCCCATTTACCTTCCCATTAACAGCTTGTCCTTTCTTATTAACCTGCTGATGGGTATCATTCGTCGGCTGCTGGGCTTTCGTTGCAGTTGCAGAATGCCCCTTACGGTTGGTGACAGGTTGATTCTTATCAGCCTTTCCATTGCCTTTTACAGGTTGATTCTTGGTGTCCTTTACAGCAGCAACAGCAGTCTTCGTCCCGTTTTTCGTCTGCTTTTGCTGCACAGATTGTACTGTTAGACTCTTCTTTGAGCCCTTATTTCGCTTTGAATGCTGCCCAAATGTCGTCAGCAAGCACGTTATCAATAATAGAAAAGATAAAAAAAGTCGTTTCATTTACATGTTCGTTAATTTGCGAAGGATTTCTTCTACACTCACTTTTGTGTACTTATCTGATGGTGTAGTGATGGTTTCCCAATCACTTGCATCGCTGAAGCCATCCATTTCAAAGGTTGCTTTGAACGTTTTCTTCTGCTTAGTTGCATCCGTTTCTATAGTCAGTTCATGGCGTGCAGGGAACTTCTTTGATCCAAATGGTTGGAAATTTCCATACTTCCACGTAAGTGTTGACACGCCGTGAGACGGACTAACATACTGTGCCCGAGCCTCACTGATTAGCCCTGAAAGCGTCTGTGCCATCCAGCGATAGGTCATTTTGCCGTCTTTTAACGTCACTGCAGTTGTTGAATTACTACTATTTGCCAACGTAGCAAGGTCTACGTCAAACGCAGACAGGCTGCTTTCGTTCACACGTTGCTGTCCTGGAATGAACAATTGGTTCCAGAATAGAGATTGAAGGGAGTAGAAGTTGATTCCATTATCACGTAAGAAAGCCACCTCATTATAGTTTGCCTTGACGTATTGCTTGTGTATTCGGTCAATGAAAAGCACATAATCTTTCGTGAATTCCATACGTCCTACCTCACTACGGATGATAGGTATGAGCAGCTGAAGCCGTATTACCTCATCCTTACGCATGTGAAGAATACCTGGAACTGTGATGTCTTTATGCCCATCATTGAGTGTAAAGGTAAGGTTTGACACCAAGTTCTTCTGATAAAGAGCCTGATCTGCCACACGCTGAACAAAGATTAGCTTCTGATTGGTACTGCTTTTGGTACTTGGAAGAGTTGCATTACCCTGTTCAACCTTCACATCTTTTTGTTTGACAACAGTCTTATGAGTGCCACAGGAAGCCAGTAAAAGGACTGTCATTCCTGTTATTAATATCTTATTTGTTTTCATTTTGCTACGTATTTCTTTAGTTGTATCTTCTTCTTTAGTACTGCACTTTGATTGCCACCTTTGAGAGATTGCTGCCAGAACTCAAGTGCTTTATCAATGTCTCCAGTCATGGCATAGATGTCACCAGCATGCTCTTTTACTACTCCTGTAAGTGTTGAATCACTGCGAATAGCTTGATCTATATAAATTTTAGCTTCCTCATAACGCTTCTGTTGGAAGAGAATCCAAGCATAAGTATCAAGGAATGTACTGTTATTCGGCTCTGCTTTTATCGTTTTGTAGCTCAATTGCTCAGCTTTTGGCAAGTCTTTGTTTGCCTCACTGAGGTAATAAGCATAGTTATTCATCGCAGCTATGTTGTCAGGTTTCCATTGTAGACAGCTGTCGTAAGCCTGAAAAGACTCTGCAAGACGACCTTTTTCATGAAGAATCTCGCCCATCAAGGCATAAAAGTCCGAAACAACATCAGGATTACTGTCTGCTTTTATCTGACTAACACCCTTCCTGAAGGTCTGCAATGCTGCATCATTTTCATGCTTCTGATACTGTGCCATACCCTGAAAGTAATAGAAAACCATCTCTTCAGGGTTATATTCCTGTGCAGGTCGGCAGATAGCAATGACCTTATCATAGTCTCCTGTATCCCAAATGTTCTGTATCAACGCTATACGAGCACGTGAATTATCAGGTTCAACATCTATAGCTTGTTCATAAACACGGTTGATTTCAGCCTTCGGCATCTTCTTTAATGACATATAAGCAGCTTTCATCATCAGGATGTCAGCATCTGTCTGTGGCACAGACAGCGCTTGTGAGAAGAGTTTCATCACCTCTGCACTGTCCGAAACATTTGCTTGTTGATTCGAAGAGATAACCTGTCGGAGCAAAGCTATCTTTGTTTCTTTCTCCGTTTTAGGTGATTGTAGCAGCTCTTGTGTGATGACATCCACAGTAGCTTGGTCTCCTATCGTACGATAATAATCCAATAATGACAACTTAGCCAGGGCATTCGTCGGTTCTTCCTTCAGTACATTGCGGTACAACTTGACTGCTTCTTTCTTCTTACCGTTCTGTAAAAGCCAGTTGCCGAACATGACTTTATAATTCAAATCCAGCGGATGTGAATCAACAAGTGACTTCAACTCATCATACTCCTTACGCTTTTCGCCCATCTGTTCATAGATTTGCATCTTGCTAAGGGATATCTGTTCACTGCTACCTTCAAGTACTTCTATACGGTTGAGGACGTTAATCATCTGTTGAAACTCGTTCTGTGAGCCATAAAGTTGGTAGAGAATCTGCAGAACATCCACACGAGCTTTGTTCAAAGCATAGAGTTTTTCGTAAGCATTGATAGCATTTGGATAGTCTTTCTGTGAGACATAAAGCTGTCCAAGCTTCTCAATATAACTGGAGTTCTCTGGGTCTAATGTAGCAGCACGTTCATAATAAGCGCGTGAACGGGTGTCATCTTTCAGGTCAACATAGTAAGGTGCCAACAGATAATACACCTCTGGGGCGTTAGGATTAAGGTCACGAGCATGACGAAGCAGGTCGAACGCAGCCGTAAGATTACCCATCTCTTGCTGTCGAACGCCTTCTAAGAAGAAATAGTTATAGCTCTGCAAGCTATCATAGTCTTCTGCATGCAGTCCTAAAGAGCCTCCTAACAACACGATCGTCAGGACGACTTTGCTTAAATTAGTTCGTACTTTCATCAAATGTATGACCTTAACAAATATTCCTTTTACCCTTCTTTTGTTATTTTACGCCCGTATGTCCGTATCCACCAGTACCACGTTCAGTCTCATCAAGTTCCTCTACTTCTATGAATTCTCCTTGCTCATGACGTGCAATGACCATCTGTGCAATGCGTTCACCATCATTAATAATGAAGTCTTCATCCGAGAAATTGATAAGTAATACCATGATTTCACCCCGGTAATCAGCATCTATCGTACCTGGAGAGTTCAATACTGTGAGCCCATGTTTCAATGCTAAACCGCTACGAGGGCGTACTTGAGCCTCATAACCAGCAGGAAGTGCTATGTATAATCCTGTCGGTATAAGCCTACGTTCCATGGGATGCAACACGATCTTCTCGTCAATATTAGCGCGAAGGTCCATTCCTGCGCTCTGTGAAGTGGCATAAGCAGGAAGTTGCTGATGCCCTTTATTGATTACTTTTATCTTTATCATCGCTATTTAATAAGGTGCAAAATTAAACAATTAATGCCACATTGCTGAATTTTTCATTGTAAAAAGCCCGTTTTTAGCCAATTTTAATTACTTTTGCGAGCGGCTTTCCAAGGCTGATATCAATTCTTTAATCCCCCTCAAACAGCATTCAAAGACAATGAACTGGCAACAACTCATATCCAATAAACGGCTCGGACAGGAAGACCGGCATGCTCTTCGACACGATGATCGCTCTGAATTTAAGCGTGACAGTGACCGTCTTATCTATTCAGCACCCTTCCGAAGACTACAGAACAAGACTCAAGTCTTCCCACTTCCAGGTAGTATCTTCGTGCATAATCGCCTGACTCACTCCCTTGAAGTAGCTTCACTGGGTAAGTCTTTGGGTGATGACGTGGCACGTAAGCTGATGAAAAAACATCCAGAACTGCGTGGTACGCTCTTTGAAGAGATTGGAACCATCGTACAAACGGCATGCTATGCACATGACATGGGCAACCCTCCCTTCGGACATAGTGGTGAGAAAGCTATCCAATCTTTCTTTACCGAAGGTCCAGGAGCCTGCTTAAAGGAAAAAGTCAGCAAACGATTCTGGGATGATATAACCCATTTCGAGGGAAATGCCAATGCCTTTCGTTTGCTAACACATCGCTTCTTAGGGCGTCGTGAGGGTGGTTTTGTTATGACCTATACCACATTGGCAAGCATCGTGAAGTACCCTTTCAGCTCTGCTTTTGCGGGGAAACATGGTAAATTTGGCTTCTTCTCGACGGAGGAAGACACCTATAAGAAGATTGCCGACGAGCTGGGTATCATCGAAAAGGAGCACACAGAGGAAGGAATACGCTATGTTCGCCACCCATTAGTATATCTTATGGAAGCTGCAGATGATATCTGTTACGAGATAATGGATATTGAAGATGCTCATAAACTGAAGCTTCTTTCTTTCGAAGAAACGGCAGAATTGCTACTGGGATTCTTCGATGAAGAGACCAAAAGGAGCATCCGTCAACGCATAGAAGACGAAGGTGTGACCGACAAGAACGAACAGGTGGTTTACTTCCGAGCATGTGCAGTAGGATTATTGGAGGCAGAATGCGTCAATGCTTTCGTCGAACATGAACAAGAAATACTACAAGGAACCTTCGAAGGATCGCTTATCAAGCATATCTCCGAGCTTCCTTGCAAGGCTTACAAGCATTGTGCAGAAGTTTCTGTAAGGGAGATTTATCGCAGTAAGACGGTCCTTGACGTGGAATTATCGGGTTATAAGATCATGGAAACGCTCATGAATGACCTCATCGGAGCTGCCGTTAACCCAGAACACTTCCATAGTCAACAGCTCATTCGACGCTTCTCAAGTCAGTACGACATACAGAGTCCTGATCTTGAAACACGTATCATGGCTGTCATCGATTATATAAGTGGCATGACAGACATCTACGCTTTGGACATCTATCAGAAGATAAACGGCATCAGTTTGCCCATCATTTAAGGAGTTTTAAATGGAAAATCAATATAAAAAGACCTTCCCCAACCTCATGGTAGGGAAGAAAATCATCTATGTACACGGCTTCATGTCAGCCGGATCAACCCACACTGCACAGATTCTTCGTGACTATATGCCACAGGCAACAGTCATTGCTCCCGACCTCCCAATACATCCCGAAGAGGCGATGGAGCTGTTGCGTAACCTTGTAAAGACAGAGAATCCAGACCTTATCATTGGTACTTCAATGGGTGGAATGTACACAGAGATGCTCTACGGTGTAGACCGTATCTTTGTCAATCCAGCCTTTCAGATGGGATCAACCATCACCGAAAGCAACATGATGGGTAAGCAGGTGTATCAGAATGAACGACAGGATGGAGAAAAGGAAGTCATTGTCACCAAGGCATTGGTTAAGGAATACAAGGAAATGACAGAGCAATGTTTTGCGCAAGTGACCGAGGAAGAGCAACTAAAAGTATTCGGACTCTTCGGCGATGAAGACCCGATTGTGCACACATTCGACCTCTTTAGCGAGCATTATACCCAAGCCATCCACTTCCACGGGGAGCACCGACTCATTGAAAAGGCTATCTTCCACTATCTCATGCCTGTCATTCGATGGATTGACGACCGACAAGAAGGGCGCGAACGGCGCACTGTTCTTATCAGTCAGGATACCCTTGCCGATGGATATGGTAAGCCAAAGTCGAGCCTACACAAGGCTTATGAGCTCTTACTCGATAACTATAACGTCTATTTTGTAAGTCCTGCACCTACCAATAACCCATCGGTTATCACCGAACAACAAGCTTGGATTGAAGAAACATTCAGTGCTCCAGCCTGGAATCATGCCATCTTCACCAATCAACCACAACTTCTTTACGGCGATTACTTCATCAGTAGCACCGAACAACCAGACTTTCTCGGTACTGTCTTACGCTTCGGTAGTGATGAATTCAAGACATGGGAGGAAATCATTACTTACTTTGAACGGTTGGGAGGACAGTGATTAAACTTCATAAAACATACGTTTAAGACAGCAATAGCACATACGTTGGGGATTTGTTTCTTGTGTGTTTTATCTTATTTTCATCATGACGAGATGCAAAATTAATCACGATGAGACACCCGTTTCATTATGATGACATGGCATGAAGCATGACCTATTCAATCTTGAAACATTAGTAAGAAAAATCCCTAACGCCCGTCTCCACCCTTCTTTCCATAATATAACCAGAAGCAAGACATCAGGACCGAAACTACAAAGATGGCTTTTTAACGATGGCACACGAACTCTTTACACGCATCGCCGACATCCTTTCGGCACCTTCCGAGGCACAGGCACTCATCATGCATGAGACACTTGTCATTGCTTGCCATGAGGGATTGAAGAATACCCGACATGGTTTTGGCAACCTATCATCACAGGTTGAGGTGCTTTGCAGACAACATAACATTGCTCCACAAGACATTGTTGCCATACAAAAGATGCGCCGACACAGCAATTCCATTGCGCCGATTCTACCCGAAGACGTGGCGTATGACTGTCGGGCACTTGCCATATTTGTCTCTGCTATATTCCAAGAAGCCGTACCATCGTTCCTCGTTGGCAAGATTCCAACACATGGAAGGATGACGGAAAACATACAACTGACGAACTATAGATACATCCGTTGTATTGTCAAAGAGTGGGATGAAAAGACGATTCGGGTCTCTGTGACCAACCAAGACAGCAGTGAAGAGTTGTTGACAGTGGACTATACGAATACACCAGAGTATGTTGACTTCACCTATCTACGCCCTTTACTGCGTGAAGGGATGCAGCTGAACCTGCTTGACTGTAATGTCACACGTAAGAAAGTCATCCCTCGCATGATCGTCGTAGAGCCTGATTACCTCATAGACATATCTACAATAGCCAACTGTTTTGAGAGTTATGGACATCATCCTCTGCTTTTTACGGTCAACAGATTGCAGAATCGACCTGTAAACAAGTACATCGTACTGGGTAACTTCGCTGGTTCAGCACTGGATGATATCATCAATCACCCTGCAGACTACGACATAAAAGACACATTTCGGTCGAATTTCAGAGAGAAAGCATTAGACTTTGCCACCTGCCCCGACTTCAATGCAACCGATTTCAAGCAGGAAGCTGAACGGCAAGTGGAACATATGCAAGAGATAGTGGACGAGATTTTCCATACATTCGACCGTGATAAAGCTATCCTTGAGCCATCTTTTGTGTGTGAACGGCTGGGACTTCAAGGACGAGTTGACCTTATGACAACTGATCTTCAGTTACTTATTGAGCAGAAATCAGGCAAGAATATCTTTATAGAACGTAAGTTCCGAAACCCACATGGGTCGTTGCATGTAGAGAAACATTACGTTCAGTTGCTACTCTACTACGGTATTCTGCAATATAACTTCCAGCTCAGTGCCAAGAAAGCACACATCCAATTGCTTTACTCAAAGTATCCCCTACCTGACGGACTGCTTGAGGTTGAACCTCTACAGACACTGATTCGTGAGGCAATTCGCTTCCGTAATCAAGCTGTAGCAACGGAGTTTTGGATGGCAGAGAACGGCTTCGGAAGGATGATTCCACTTCTGACACCACAGACATTGAACGTGGAAAAGCAGAACGACTCGTTCTATCACAACTATCTTTTGCCGCAACTCACAGGGACATTAGCCCCACTTCACCAGCTCAACGAACTGGAAAAGGCTTACTTCTCACGCATGATGACCTTCGTGATAAAGGAACAACTCGTGTCGAAAGTTGGTGCACAGGAAGGTGTAGGTAGCAGTAATGCCGACTTATGGAACATGCCTTTGGCTGAAAAGAAGGAGACAGGAAACATCTATACAGGGCTGACTATCACGTCAAAGCAGTGCAGTAGCTCGTTCAACGGCTACGATACCGTCACGCTAAGCATCCCACAACAAGGCGAAGACTTCCTCCCGAACTTCCGAAGAGGCGACATGGTTTACCTCTATGCATACAAGAAAGGAGAGCAACCTGACGTCAGACAGAGTATTCTCTACAAAGGATCACTACAGGAAATACATGTAGACAGCATCACCGTGCATCTCAATGATGGTCAGCAGAACCCTGACATTATCAACGGAGAACAGTTTGCCATTGAGCATGCGAGCAGTGATATTGGTGGAACAGCAGGTATCCGAAGCCTTTATACGTTTATCACATCTGATGAAGATCGGCGTCAGCTGCTTCTCGGTCAGCGTGCACCACGTGTCGACAAAAGCCTGAAATTGTCGAAGAGTTACCATCCTGATTATGACGATATCATCCTTAAAGCCAAGCAGGCACAGGACTACTTCCTACTCATTGGTCCTCCCGGAACAGGAAAAACATCGCAAGCCCTACAGTTCTTGGTACGTGAACAGCTTGCAACAAACCCCACCTCTCAATCATCAACACCCAAGAGTCAATCGTCTATCCTCCTCCTTGCTTATACGAACAGGGCTGTAGATGAGATATGCGGAATGCTTACTGCCAATCAGCTCGACTACGTTCGCATAGGGAATGAGTTCAGTTGTGACCCGAAATACAGTGACCATCTGTTGTCATCTCTCCTTGGTGAGAATCCAAATTTGGCTTCTATCAGGGAGAAAATATCAAGCGCTCAGATCATTGTTGCCACCACTTCAACCATGAACTCCCGTTCTGCACTTTTCAATATCAAGCACTTCGACCTTGCAATCATTGATGAAGCAAGCCAGATATTAGAACCAAACATCGTTGGAATACTATCAGCTGGACATGGTGAAGAACGGTCTATTGAACGATTTATATTGATTGGCGACCACAAACAGCTACCTGCCGTGGTGCAACAGGGGGATATTGAGACTGCAATAGATAGTCCTCTGCTCCAAGACATCCATCTTTTGTCGTGTGCCAATTCCCTCTTCGAACGGCTCATCCTTACTGAACGGGCTGCAGAAAGAACTGATTTCATTGGTACATTACACAAACAAGGGCGCATGCACCCCGACATTGCCGACTTTGCCAACCGTAAATTTTATGCGCAGGAACAGTTAGAATGTGTGCCATTGGCGCATCAAGTAGAGGAGAATCTGCCTTATAAAGAAACCAGTGAAGATGCAACTGACGAGTTATTGAAGGCTCATCGCATGCTATTCATCCCGTCAAAACCATGCAGAAAACTAAATATTTCGGAGAAAGTAAACACTGAAGAGGCAAAGATTATTGCTGATATGCTTCGCCGTCTGTACCGACAATTAAGTGAAACCTTCAACGCACAGAAGTCTGTTGGCATCATTGTACCCTATCGCAATCAAATTGCTATGATCCGAAAGGAGATAGAAAAGCTTGGAATCCCAGCCTTAGAAGACATCAGTATAGATACCGTTGAACGTTATCAGGGTAGTCAACGTGACGTCATTCTTTACTCATTCACAGTTCAAAGTAGGTATCAGCTTGACTTCCTCACTGCTAATACCTTCTATGAAGACGGTCAGCCCATTGACAGAAAGCTGAATGTTGCCATCACAAGAGCCCGCAAGCAACTGATACTTACAGGCAATGAAGCAACGTTAAGACAGAACAAACTCTTTGCAGAACTTATTGATTACATAAAGGAAAAGGGTGGTTATCAAACGCAATAAACATGTGATTGGAGGATAAGGAACGACCTATTTTGTAAAATAAACTCCTCTTTGGTTTTTAAAAGACCATCTTTCACCTTCTAAAAGGGCATCTTTTGCATTGTAAAAGGTGCCCTTTTGCGTTGTAAAAGACGCCCTTTTGAAGTACAAAAGATGCTCTTTTACAAGCCTCTTTGTAACCATCTGATTTTATGAAGGTTACAAAGTCGGAGAAAAGACATATCGCATCATCCTGCTCATCACCACAACCTCAACACTGTAATCTTATTTTACTACTCATAACAGCAACCTCTTCAGACTCTTCCCCGCCCTTTTACACCTTAATTATATATAGGTTCTCACCGTAAGTTTAATGTTTCTAATACGCTCATCAACCGATTTGAGCAAAGAGTTTATATGTCCATATTCTCCTATAACAGTACAAAAGGAAACATTCTCCTTGACACTTTATCCCTCCTATGTCCTGCTCCGAACCCGAGAATAAACGCAGAGGACAAGCCTTTTTTATACATAGTGAACTGTCAGAACTTTCGTTTTTCTTGTCAATTTAGGAACTTTTCTTGCCAGTTTCAATATTTTCTCTTTACTTTGTAGACCGTAAAATATAATCGAAAGCTGATGAAGACGATTCTCACTATTACAGGTTCAGACAGTACAGGAGGCTCTGGTGTACAAGCAGACATCAGGACGATAGCTGCTTTAGGTGGCTATGCCGTATCGGCTGTTACCTCTATTACAGTGCAGAACACTTTGGGTATTCAGGCTTTCCATGATCTTCCGGCTGACATTGTGAAAGGACAGATAGAAGCAATCATCAATGATGTGCAGCCCGACACAGTGAAAGTGGGAATGATTCGGACCATAGAGACACTCTCTGTGGTGGTTGACGCCTTGCTGAAATACCATCCCCACCATGTCATCTATGACCCTATCGTAACAACAAGTAACGGTGACCGACTGCTGACAGATGATGTCATCATGCAAATACGCAGTAAATTATTACCGTTATGTGACATTGTAATTTTAAGAGAAGGAGATGCTGAACGCATCTTTACTCACCCTTCTATCAACTGGGAAAGGCAGAAAACACGTTCACTTGTTCTCAATGACCTCGTACAACATGGTTTATCAAACAGTTTCTCTTCTGCCCTTGCCGTCTATTTGAGCAAGGATGAGCCGATGGAGCAAGCCATTCAGCATGCAAAAGAGTATATTCGCACACTCGTAGCACGCAAGAGTGACCTCAATGGACGTAGTAGTCAGCTGTATAATGAGTTCCTTGAGGCTGTGCAACAACACTATCGTACGAATCGTGACGTGGCTTTTTATGCTGACTGTCTGAACGTTTCAGCCCGTTATCTGTCCCAGGTAGCGCACCGAATATCAGGAAAGTCACCTAAAAACATCATAGACCATACGCTCACAGAAGCACTTGCCTGTCAGCTTCGGACAACCCAACACCCCATTCAAGAGATTGCCTATGAGCATGGTTTTACGTCTCAGGCACAGTTTGCAAAGTTCTTTAGAAAGCAAACAGGGCAGACACCAAGTGAATGGAGAAAACAAATTAAATAAAAAAAGAGATATTATTAAATCAATAAAGATACCTTATTAAATAATTAAAGATATGACAAACCGACAAGAATTAAACCGGAATCTTGCCCAGATGTTGAAGGGCGGTGTGATCATGGACGTAACAACACCAGAGCAGGCTCGCATTGCTGAGGCTGCAGGTGCATGTGCTGTAATGGCTTTAGAGCGTATCCCAGCTGACATTCGTGCAGCAGGTGGCGTGTCAAGAATGAGTGACCCAAAGATGATCAAGGGCATCCAAGAGGCTGTTACTATACCTGTAATGGCAAAATGCCGTATCGGTCACATTGCAGAAGCACAGATTCTGCAAGCAATTGAGATTGATTATATCGACGAAAGTGAGGTACTTTCACCAGCTGATAACATCTATCACATTGACAAGACACAGTTTGATGTTCCTTTCGTATGCGGTGCTCGCAACCTGAATGAGGCTTTACGCCGTATCGCTGAAGGTGCAACAATGATCCGTACAAAGGGAGAACCAGGAACAGGAGACGTTGTTCAGGCTGTCAGTCACATGCGTTTGATGCAGGCTCAGATACGTGAATTGGTAGGAAAGCGCGAAGATGAACTCTTTGAAGCAGCCAAACAGCTGCAAGCTCCATATGATTTGGTGAAGTATGTACATGACAATGGAAAGTTACCAGTAGTGAATTTCGCTGCAGGAGGTGTCGCTACACCAGCTGATGCTGCGTTGATGATGCAGTTAGGTGCTGAAGGAGTCTTCGTAGGATCTGGTATTTTCAAGAGTGGTGATCCGGAGAAACGAGCAGCAGCCATCGTAAAAGCCGTAACAAACTACAACGATCCTAAGGAATTGGCTAAACTATCAGAAGACTTAGGTGAGGCTATGGTAGGTATCAACGAGCAGGAGATACAGCTGCTCATGGCTGAGCGCGGACAATGAGAATTGCCGTACTCGCCCTTCAAGGGGCTTTTCTCGAACATGAGATGTTGCTCAACAAGCTGGGAGTAGACTGCTTTGAAGTGCGACAACTAAAGGACTGGCAACAGGAAAAGGATGGATTGATTATTCCTGGTGGCGAAAGTACGACTCAGGGAAAGCTCCTCCGAGAACTTGGATTGTTAACTCCTATTCGTGAAGCTATTGAAGGTGGACTACCTGTCTTTGGTACTTGTGCAGGGCTAATCCTTCTATCTCAAAAGGTAGAAGGTAACAGTCCTGCAGCACCAGAACCACCAAGGATTGGCACAATGAGCATGACCGCAGCACGAAATGCATACGGAAGACAGTTGGGAAGTTTCCATACAGAAGCGTCTTTCAAAGGCATTGAAGGCAAAATTCCCATGACTTTCATTCGTGCACCATATATTGCTCATGCCTCTGAGGATGTAGAAATACTTGCAACCGTAGATGGTCGGAGTGTTGCTGCAAGGCAAAATAACCAGCTTGTTACCTCCTTCCATCCAGAATTAGACATGGACACACGAGTACATGAATACTTTTTGAAGATCGTAAAAGCAAGATAAACTCTGATAAAAGCAAATGCAGACCATCATAAAATGCAATAAGCAATTATGATGGTCTGCACTGTTTATAAACGTAAAGACACAAAAAAAGGACTACCGCTGTAGTCCAACCTTTGTTAACCTTAAATCTAATACTATGAAAAACACGATGCAAAGATAGAGTAAATACTTCATACTTGCAAACATTTCAAGTTGTTTTTATAGATAAAATGCGTTTCTTGATATATATCAAGACTTATTTCTTATAAAATAACAGATTGAAACCTATTTAGTAAAAGTAGCCGGTTAAGATAGCTACTTACCATCTATCGAATTTAGAACAAAAGGAATTTTAACCCCTAAAACTTTGCCATTTCATTTTTTAGGGCTACCTTTGCACCGAATAAAGAGATTTGGACATTAAGGATAAGGATTCCGACATTATAGAGAAGATGTTGGAATTCTGTCGTTTTTGTCTATTGAAAAACGTATTAATTAATAAAAGGACAAAATCATTATGGCATATATGTCACAGGAAGGTTACGATAAGCTCGTAGCTGATTTACAGTATTTAGAGTCTGTTGAACGCCCAAAAGCTTCTGCAGCCATTGCCGAGGCAGCTGACAAAGGTGACCTAAGTGAAAACTCAGAATACGATGCAGCCAAAGAAGCACAGCGTCATCTTGAGCTCGTATCGCCGAAATGAAGATGACTGTAGCACAAGCTAAAATCGTTGACATGTCAAGATTGAGCGCAGATGCAGTACAGATAATGTCTACTGTTGAGATGACGAACGTTAAAACAAAGGCAAAAATGAAGTATACCATCGTCAGTGAGACAGAAGCAAACCTCAAACAGAACAAGATTTCTATCAAGACTCCTATCGCACAAGGCTTGTTAAACAAGAAAGTTGGTGATGAAGTTGAGATAACAATACCACGTGGTACCATTAAACTGCGTATTGATAAGATCTCTATTGAAGCTTAATCTTATAAAAAGAGGAGGTTAACATGACTATATTCAGTAAGATTGCTGCTGGTGAAATCCCCAGCTATAAGTGTGCGGAAGACGAACATTTTTACGCATTTCTTGATATTGACCCTGTAACAAAGGGCCATACTCTTGTCATTCCCCGCAAGGAAGTAGATTACATTTTTGACATGGATGACCAAGAACTTGCAGCCTTTGAGCTTTTTGCTAAGAAGGTAGCACGGGCTATTAAAGCGGTTTTCCCATGCCGAAAGGTGGCTCAGGTTGTACTGGGTTTAGAGGTTAACCACGCACACATACATCTTCTTCCAATGAATAGCGAGGCAGATGTTGACTTCAAACACCATGTTCAGGTTAGTCCTGAGGAGCAGAAAGAGATTGCAGCAAAGATTTTTAAGGCTTTTCAAGAGTTAGATTAAGCCTCATTTATCTTATCGAAACAGGGTTCACATAAACCAGAATAATATCAAACGAGGGTATATACCGCAATGTATATACCCTCGTTCTTTTTAAAAAAGTACTGATATAAAAGAGAAAGGCAGCTATTAGACCGATTACTTGAGCAACAAAAAGTATAGAAAAGGACTGTTTCATTACGCATGTAAGGATCCAAATGTACCTTTAACATTATCAGATCAGTATGTTTTTAGGTACAAAAAAGAGTTATACATACGTATCACCTTTCTTCATCTGTACCTCATTGACATATCTTCTAACCAATGCCGAGGAGTCTTCTTTCTTACAAATGAACAGCACATTATCCTCTTCAGCTACAATATAACCATCCAATCCATTTATAACAGCCAATCTGTCCTTCGGAAGTTTTATGATATTATTGGAGCAATCTTCCAAAATCACATCAGAATCAATCACTACATTGTCTCCTTCACCCCTACTTGCTGCTTCGTAGATACCATGCCAAGTACCAAAATCTGCCCAGCCAAAGTTACATTTCATCACATAAACATTATCAGATTTCTCCAACACACCGTAATCTAAAGAGATGTTAGGATAACGTGGGAAGTTCTCTTTCATGAATGCATCCTCCTCTTCTATCGTTGTAATAACTTTGGTTGACTCTATACTACGTAGTACATAAGGAAGGAAACTATAAAGGCATTGACGCAAATAACGGGCATTAGAAAGGAACAGTCCAGTATTCCAATACCACTCCTTACTCTCCATAAACATCTGAGCAAACTCTCTATCAGGCTTCTCTGTGAATGCTTTCACCTTATATATATCGCCCTGTTCAGATCGTTCTCCTTTCTGAATATAACCATATCCAGGCTCAGGACGAGTAGGACTGATACCCATCGTGAGCAGAGCATCATGCTGTTCAACAAACTGCAATCCCTCTAATACGTTACTTTGGAAAGCAGTATCATTAAAGATGTTTTGATCAGAAGGGGTGATAATAAGGTTAGCATTAGGATTAGTAATCATAATCCGATGCACAGCCCAGGCTACACTCGGTGCCGTATTGCGGTGGATAGGCTCTGCCATGATATGGTCAGGAGCTACTTCAGATAACTGTTCACGGACAAAATCAAGATATTCACAACTCGTATTCACATAAATATTCTCCTTATCTATGAACTTTGCGAAACGATCGAATGTCTGTTGGAGTTGTGTACGTCCCACTCCAAAGAAATCAATAAACTGCTTTGGGAGTCTGTCTCTGCTACTTGGCCAGAGCCTTCTACCCTTACCTCCAGCAAGAATTACACAATAGTTATTTCTTGTATTAGTCATTATTCTCTTTAAGCTAACCAGTTTTTTCTTTTTCCCAAAGATAACCTTTATATTGCATCCCTGCAAATATTTAAAGTCAAAATACTAAAAAAGATAAGCTATGATAGGTATACAAACATTTTGTCAGCTAAAAATTTGCCACATTCAGATTTTCTCCATACCTTTGCACACGTTGTTCAAAACAACAGCCAAGCCCAGATGGCGGAATAGGTAGACGCGCTGGTCTCAAACACCAGTGGGGCAACCCATCCCGGTTCGAGCCCGGGTCTGGGTACAAAGTAAAAAGCTAAGTATTGATTACTCAATACTTAGCTTTTTCTTGTTTTATAAATGTTCCCAAATTGTTCCCAACCAACATTTATTAACTAGCTTCTTCAACACCCATCATCATGTTATAATGTTGTACATGCCCAGTAACTTCAAAAACTTGTTTGAACACTTTTAGATATCTTTCAGCTTGTTCTTGGTCTGGAATTACACTATAATCATCGGGAACACAATGAGAGCCATCATTTACCCAGCATAACAAAGAGCGACATATTTCTTTTTCTTGTAAGCTGGGAAATTTCTGCAGAATGTCATTATCATCATATTTCCCTAATACCTTAAAATAAGTTTCATAAACTCTTCGCATTGTATTTTGTAGTGTTATAATTGAAATCTTGTCCTTATTCCTTAGCTCATTCCACAAAAGCTCATAAGACCCTTGAATTGGGTTTTCCTGCTCGAAGCATTGAATAGTTGTTCTATTATTATTCTTCCTTAAAATCCAAAAGCATGTGTCATTTTTAGGCCTTGTTCTACTATCAATAAAAGATACTTCTTTATGAAAATATACATTATGTGTCAATAATATCAATTGAAGGACATTGGTCTCTCCCTTCTTTATCTTCTTGATTTCTTCCTTGATTAGAGAGCTAACAACAAATAAAATTGTACTATCTAAACTAGAAATAGGGTCGTCAATAACTATAATCCTGTCGCTATTAGTTGTTTCAGGAGTATTCCCTCCCTTAACTAATTGCATAAAATACAAGAAAGTGATGAAAGTTATTTCGCCTTCACTTAATGTACTATTGGCAATCTCACCATTTTCTCTTTTTATTTGATAATAGTGTTCTCCCTCCATAGGAACTATCGAAAAAGTAGTAAAACCATATGCAGACAGACTCCTATTTATTTCATCAACAGATGCCTGAACACTTGTAATATTTTTATTTCCCTCTTTAATTTCGTTGTCTAAAACAGAATATTGTTGTCGCAAGCTGTTTAACTCTTGCTCCATATTTAATATACCACGTTCACATCCAGTTTTCGTTCTCACGAAAGGGGCAATTAAGTCTTTTTTCTCTGCTATAATGTAGCTCCAGACGTCTATTATTAACTGATGCTTCTCTTTTGTGAAGTTATTTACAATGGCATTATGTGAATTAATTTTCTGATTAACTCGTAATATTGTATCATTAAACCATGCTATTAATTCCTTAGAGCTTTGCAAAGTTAAGCTACGACTAGGTTCCTTTAATTTATTTTCAATTATTTCTTTATTATGCGAAAACAGTTGAATTAATGAAGTCCTTTTAGCATCAAAAAGTTCCAAATCAAGCATGGTTGGTGATATTTTTTCCCTTTCAATAATACTAACTAATTGATTTAATAGTTCTTCCTTTAATCCCAAATATGAATTTGATACATCCTTTAGTTTTTGAGAATCTAAAGTAAAAGTTTTGTCAAAATATGCCTCGATATCTTCACGAAAATGCTGATCAATTGTTTTCTTCTGACAGAATGGACAAATATCAGAATCTATTGTTAAAATCGACCTACCCTGATTTACCCAATCGCTGATTCCTAAATGTTCAATTAGAGAAGCAATAGCTACATCTGCTTTACCAACGATTTTTTTAGTCCAGATTACTTCCTTCTCCAACTTATTTATCTCTTCGACGCCAATTAATTGTGGCAAGGGGTGCATAGGAGATGGTACTTTGCCAAATAGAGTTTCTGCACGAGATACCAATTCCTCATAGTCTATACTATTACTAGAACTTGAATTCTCCCAAGAATCTATAACTTTCTGGGCAAAACTTGCTTTGCTATTTAAGAAACCAGCAAAGGCATCCTTAAATAAAGAGCTATATTTACTTTTAATGCTATTCCAACAACTTTTATTAAATTGTTCTTGAGCCTCTTTAAGTTCTTGTTTCTTCTTGTCTAACGTTGTTTTCTTCTGTTGACCTTGTTGTTTCAGTTCACGTAGTTTTTCTTTTTTTCGTTCTAATTCCTCTATTTGTTCTTTAGTTGCTTCGCCCAAAGTGAATACTCCTGGGATATTCTCACCAAAATTTTTTTCACGGAATGTTTTATTATATACAAAAACATCTTCATTATTATCTGAAGACCACACAATTGAGCTATCCGTATATAATTCAGGAGAAGCTATTACATTAGATATAGTTGTTTTTCCACAGCCATTTGCCCCGTAGATAAAATTGATTTTTTTGAGATTATCAATTTCTACGCCTCTTTCATCAAAGGTTGCTGCATTTTTTATAATAATCTTTTGTATCATTTTATATGTTTATTTGCTACAAGACTTTCTATCTGTCTGACACAGAGAATCTATCATTGATAAAGGTCATTAGAATATTATTAATGACAATCTGATAGGAATTAAGTAGAATTTAATAATGAAAAAATATCAAATAATTCGACCAAATCTGTGGTTGCGAACTTTAATTTGGCTTTGTACAGGATTAGAGTCTACTTAATATACTTTTATCAAATTATCTTTCATTTTTTTTTCATTTATTCTCAAGTTCAGATAGTGCTTTCATTACATCGTCAAAAAGAAATCCAATATCAATAGGGGTTTCTACATATTCAACACCTATATAAAAGCCATATTTATCTACAAACATACAAAATCCTTCTTTATCATGTTGAAAAGTAGCAAAAAATAATTCGGCCATCCTTTTTCTACATTTAATGGCATCATCTACCATTTTTTTTATATGTTCTCGCATAAAGTTAAGCAAACCATTTTTTGGAAAATAGTAGGCTAGCACTAACATTTGCAGAAATAATTCTTTATATCTTGGAATAAAAGTATTATCATAATGATTCATTTGGCTATATAAAAAATGCAATTCCTCCTCTGTATTCTTATAATGAGCAAAAAAGTCCTCATTTTTCCAAAACCAAGGCATACTTTTATTCACATCCTCTAAATGTTTAAACATTCGAGATGCTCTGATAATATCAATCGCATGTTTGTTTTTTTCTTTTTGTGAAAAGGATGCTAAAAAAACTTGTCCTAACTCTTGTATATCTGTACCATAAAGTTTACTGAGTTCAGTAAACAACTCAGCATTGGGACTATCTGCCTCATACTCTTCTCGAGCTTTTTGTTGACACATAACAACTTTGGTCATTTCTGAGGAGAATGGAATTATTGCATCCTTTACACATTCTAACAAAGATGATTCGAGAAAATCGTCAGGTTCGCAATAATCAGCATTTGGCACAATCTTTACTCCCTCTAGTGCATACGACTGTGCTACTAATCTAGAACAAAAAGAACGTTTGGAGGTATCTTGCTCTTTTGTATTTTTAAACTCTCTTACATGCCTAAACATGCTTGTGTGTACATACTGCTTGCCCATTTGATAGTGAGAAGCCCGTGTAATCCTATCCATTTTTATCGGTGATAGATCCTTTAGGCGCAACACAATAGCATGTTCTAACTCTTTAAAGGCATAGGAATATAAGTGAGTCATCTTTACATATAAACCATTAGCTTCCATCATATAAGCATCACCAAGGTATATGGCTGCATGCTCATACTTACATTTCATCATCTTCCTTAGTCTCTCTTCGTAAGTATTCATCAGTAGGATATCTCCAGGAAGAAGAACGGAAGGATTGAATATGTATTTAATCTCGTGTTCTTTTAATATCATTTTTATAAAAACTATTGTTTAGGTGCAAAAGGTTAGGCATAAGTTGTATAATGAGTTACAAAATAGGTAGATGATTTAGAGGTTTATCCTCTACATAACCCACTATGCTTGTAGAGCTCATAACAACTTGTTACAAAGGTAATGTTTTTATATAAAAAAAGCAAACAATTCTTTTTAAAATAACAGCTAATAGTTCATTCGCTCAAACATATTGAATCAATCTGCAACTGCAAAATATTATTGAGTGTAAATACATATTAGAATGAATGGTAATAATATATTTAACGTGAGTTCGACGAATTATAAGTGTCTATAAATTTGGTGATTAGCGAAATTTGTTGTAACTTTAAAGAACTAATATACAAACAGTTACAAACAAAAATCGCTATGATCACCGAGGACAAAGTTACTGAAATATTTTATATGACATATGATTTCTGCAAGTTTTTTGATGCAATGACAGCAAAATATACGCTAAAACCTAACGGAAAAAGAAAATATCATCGGGATTCTACAATGTCAAAGGCAGAAGTTATACTGATAATGATCCTTTTCCACGATTCTGGTTGTCTATGCTTTATAGAGACTGTGAATGATGAACTTAAGAACATTGCGCAGGTGGAACACCCAAACATAGATGCTTTGGCAATTTCATAGTCAACTCATTAGGGGCAATTGCTGCCTATTGCCTATTTCCAAAGAAGCCGTGCATCAATGTGCAAAGGACCATTGATACACAGCTTGCATTGTTCTGAATTCGTCGAACTCACGTTAAATAGCATTCACGTCCATTCCGATAGTTTTGTACTACTCCAATTGTTTTCTATATACGGAGTCTAGGGTGTTTCCATCTTTATCCTTCCATATAATCCACCCATTATTGCTACTGCCAATACAGAAATCGGCAGCTGTGCTTGGGCTGTTGAAAGTTATATCTGAAGCCAATTCTTGTTTTCCATTATGTGAATGTGTGTACTCTTTCAACATTTTATCACGTTTATCCTTCCAAGTAAAGGACGGAACAGACGACTTCGTTATAATACTATCTTTCAGAACAGTAAAGCCCTTACTATGATAGAACCCCTTTGCATCACACCCACGCCCTTTTGTATAAAAAAGATGTTCATCCTTTGGTTTGGCAATGTCAAAAATGTTACAACCAATGAAAGATGTGAGAAACTTTACATCCTCAAAGAACTCATCCATATCATCCTTACGATATTCTGGGAGATTAGGTGCTTTAGGAGTCTGCTTGTTTTCATTCAGAACAAAAGTGCATGAGCTTTTTGCGGCTGCTATTGCTTTATGCTCTAGATATTGTACGTCCGCTTTTGTCATTGCAGCATCTTTAGATATAAACAGTAATGCCTTTTGCCAGAACGTTTTCTTACTATCGTGATCTCTCACTCGTTCACGAAAGTTTTCCGTTTCTCCTATATATGCTTTCGGTTTTGTCGCCTCATCTTCACCCAATAGGATGTAAAAAGATGGTGTTTGTAATTCAAGGCGTTCGTTCAGTACTGAAAGATTAGACCGTGGGATCACATACATCTGGCAAATCTTGTTACTGATAAAGACATATTGTGTTCCTTTAGGATCTGCATCTATCAAATATGTTGTTACAGTTTTTCCCATAATTATGATTATTAGAATCCAGTTTTAAACGTATTATCTAATTTATTGTGAATACATGCTTAATAAATGCTGCTATATTATTGCCACAATTATCTACCCTTTGCTTTTCCAGGAATGCATAATAAAGTCTATCCGATTTGTTGAATCCACCAGCTTCAGGTATACTACATTCTGCGAGTATTATACTAATTTCTTTATAGCTCAATATGACAGCCAAAACATCGGAGAAGTTCCGGAGAGAGTTATTATCAAATGACTTGATCATTATTAGCTTTAACCTTTATATTGATTTTTTAATTATTCACGTTATAAAGTTAATCATTATTTTTTTCTAATGTGCTTGTATTGCCAAAAATGTAATTCTATTTGGGGACAATTGAGATGTTTAGCTTGTTTTTATCTATGGATATCAACCTCATTGTGCATTGGTAACTTTAAGATCAAAATACTCAAATTCCCCTATATTAGTTTTGTTTTTAGTTGCTGTCACTTTTAACATAACTCACAAAGTGCTTATAATAAAGGGGTTAGAGGTGACAAGGGAGTGACAGAAGTGACAGGAAAAGAGAATGGACAGTATAGGCAGGGGATGAGAGGGACGGGTAGATTCTGATGATTCAAACAAAGGGTGTGGGTGCAGTTTGGATAAGTTTGTAAGGTTTCTTTATACCTATCAAATACAGGAAGGGGATGTGGGGAGCCATTATGTTGGCTCGAGTCACATCCTCTTGTTGTTTAATCCATATATGATTCAGCGCATATACGTGTCAGACGCGACGATACATCTCGCTGAAAGGAAGACGATAACGACCTCTGACACCATCAGGCATACGAATACCACAGGTAATCACCATATTGATCTCCGTATCATAAGGGAGATTCAGTGCCTTTTTCACTAACCGACTGTCAAAGCCTTCAAGTGGACAGGTGTCATATCCTGCCTCACTCATTGCCAACATGAAGGTCTGGGCAACCAGGGCACAACTCTTATGTATGCAGACTCGCACATCGCCCTCGCTCACCTGCCGCATGATAGGACGAGAAAGTCCTATACATTGTGCCAACACCTTGCGCACGAGTCCCCACAATCCGAAGCAGCGGGAATAAATAAACGGTATCAGCTTGGCATAGTATGCTGTCTGTAGCTTCATGTGTTTTTCCTTCTTTTCTTCGGGACTGTTACGGTTGATATCGTCTATAGCAGCATCAAGAATAGCCTTCGCATGTTGCTTATAAAGACTCTGCCGTGTCACGAATACCACGATTTGCTGTGCCGTACGTGCCGAACGCTGATCCAAACAAGCGTGAGCCAGTTTGTCCAACACTGTTTTGTCAGTCACGTGAAAGGCTTCCCACAACTGCATGTTTGAACTTGTTGGTGCTAAACTTGCCAGTTCAATACATTTCTTCACCACTCCTGCATCAATAGGCTGAGCCGGATCGTAATGCCGAACAGCATGCCTATGGTCTAAAATATCCTGTAAACTCATCTCTGTTTTATCGTTTTTACGGTTATAAAATCCCACGTTACATCAACGCACCGCTGAGAGCGCATCATGCCCGTTTAGGTATTATCACCCAACAAAGTTACTCTTTATTTTCCTTATCATCCGTAATTCCTCATAAAAAAATATCTAATTCCATCAGCCAATAGCCCTCACTAACAACCGAAGAAAGGACCAACAGAAAAAGATTCTCACAAAGAAAGGACTTTTGCGAATGCTCCGCACCACACGTGTCAGCCATCCGCACCACATGTGCGGGGCGTACACTCCACATGTGCGGGGCGTCCGCACATAACAACAAGAGGACAGACCATGAGTTGAACCAGAGCGTAATCTTAATCAAACGATATAAAAATATTGGATAGATTACAGGATTATCCCGTTTATTTTTATTAACTTTGTAGCGGAATTACACCGACAATCACATGTAATTTAAATATTAATTAACAAAGTAGGCATGAAGGTCAACAAGAAAACATATTTGCAACCAAACACTACAGTGCTCTATGTTGAAGCAGAAAGTATCCTTGCCGGAGCTAGTGTTGAACCACAAGAGAATGGCGGATTGAAACGAGAAGATTACAATACCCCTAATGGAGGAACAGAACACAACGGAGGTTCTGAGGAGTGGTAGAGAGATATACTCATTATAAAGAAAAAAGAGGATTGATTAATCAATCCTCTTTTTCTTTATAATCTAAGATGCTAAGTATTCTCTTATCGCTTAATACTTTATGAAAGCCCTTACATTTGCTCCAGCTCCTTTATCAGCTCCTCCAAAATGCACCATCTCATTTGACTTGTAAATTAAAACCGAAATAGCAGCAGCATTAGCAGAGTTCCAAGCATTTGCTGTCCAGTACCAATCATCAAAAGCATCACCATTTACTTGATAGAACAATATTTCGGCGAGTTGATAACCCAAACTACCTCCCCAAGAATGTTTTATACCCCCACCTTTAACATATCCGTTTGTCGCATCATTTATTCCAAAATATTTCAAAGCTAAATACCAATCACCAACACCTGGCAAATACCATTTCTTTCCATTAATATCATTTGCATATCGTGCAGCATAATAGAAAGCTGGGAAAGAAGTACTATTTGCTTTGATTAGTCCACTTGGTTTTATCGTATAAGCTCCAACCCAAGTCTCTTCAAATCCATCATATTTATCTCTTGCTTGTTGCAAGCCTGATACATTATAGCTATAAACGGTCTTACTATTTCCATTTCTACCAAGAGTCGTCCATTGATAATTTCCCACATTTCTTAATGAAACTGCAATACGCTTGTCTTCATTAACTACCAAGCCAATAGGAGTTTTACTCTTATTCTCAAGTAAAGAACCCACTGTACCATCAGTGAATAAATAATTAGCTTTATAATAAACGGTTGCATAAACTGTATAACTTGTACCTGCAACAAGGTTACCTGGAATTGCATTAGTTATATTTAGCACTTTACCTGCAACAGCTTTATCATATATTTTTCCATCGGTTCCTTCTGCCGTACTATTGAAAGTGAACTTTAGCTTAGACACATCTGTGCCTGGAAGGAAATAACGTGGGCTTGTCATTACTATGTAAGACGATTTAACATCATTGCTTTGGTTAGCAGTGAAACTACCAACAGCAACCTGTCCAGCAGACGTATTGTTTGTCGTTGTAGTTACTCCTGTCGTTGGATCAAGTGCTAAAGTTGAGGGAATCGTATTTGCATCATAAGTCAGCTTACCAGACATTGCACCATTGAAAGCTGCATTGCTAAAAGCTTTTATTTTAAAATATACTTGAGCAAGAGATGGCTTTAATACAAAACTTATTTTATACTTCTTCTGATTTGGTATCGTAACATCTTGCTTCACATATAATCCTTCTTTCTCACTATTCGTAAATGAGGTTATAACTTTTCCATTCTCCAACGAGAGCTTATCATTGAACACATAAAATTGATACGTACCGGGGGCCAAATATTTTTCGGGATTTGAACCATCAACCATTGTGTAAGTAGATCCATTATAGTTGATTTCCCACTTCTGTTTTAAATCTGTTCCTTGATATGCAAGTATAGTATATTTGCCAGCAGGAGCATTGCTTGCTGCACGTGTCTTAGCTTCAACAGGGTTTTCTACTACTTCTACAAGCGCTTCAAGTCCATTACCGAGGTCGTCTGTTGACGATGAAACGACACGTCCTTCATTATTACCAGCAGCACGTGAGACAGGACTTCCTTCTGAATATTGGCTTGTACTCAACCCAAACGACACCAGACTACCCTTTGCGTCAGCAGGTGCATCATCATCGTTAATAACAGAGTTTTCGGTGTTATTACAGCCTGAAAACACGGTAACTGCCAAAGAAAAGAGTAATGGCAGTAGCCAGAAAGTTGTATTTTTCTTATTCATTCTTAGTGATAATACAGGTAAGATGTACATACAAATTACCAAAATTTATATTCAATTTACATTTTGTCGGCTGCAAAGGTACGATTTAATTTGCTAATAACATATATTAATAAGTACAAAAGCACATATTTTTAGGCATTAATTTAACGTGAATTCGACGAATTCAGGACAATGTAAGCTGTGTGTAAATGGTCCTTTGTATATTGATGCGCAACTTCTTTGGAGACAGACAATAGGCAGCAATTGTCCCTAATGAGTTGACGATGAAATTGCCAAAGCATCTATGCCTGGAGCATTCCACCTGTGCAATGTTCTTTAGTTCATCATTCACCTTCTCTATAAAGCAGCAACAACCAGAATCGTGGAAAAGGATCATTATCAGCATAACTTCTGCCTTTGACATTGTAGAATCCCAATGATATTTTCTTTTTCCGTTAGGTTTTAGCGTATATTTTGCTGTCATTGCATCAAAAAACTTGCAGAAGTCATCTGCCATATAAAAGATTTCAGTAACTTTGTTCTCGGTCATTATAACGATTTTTGTTTATAACTGTTTGTATATCAGTTCCTTCAAGTTGTAACAGAAGTTCGTTAATCACCAGATTTATAGACACTTGTAATTCGTCGAACTAACGTTAATTTATAAAAAAGAACTATCTTTGTTATGTTGTATAATCAAAAAGCAGGTCAATGGATAAGATAAGATTAACACTTGTTCTGTTGGTAGTGGCAATAACGATCATTACGTGTATTCATCCGATTTATCCGAACGAACAGGTACTTCAGCATATTGGCACAGTATTGTTATTGATACCTCTGACTATTGATGTGTTCAGAAAAAGGCTACCCATGTCAGCCTTTATAGGGATCACTTGTTTTACAATCCTCCATGTAATAGGTGCCCGATATATTTATTCATACGTTCCTTACAAAGAGTGGGCAGTTTCATTAGGCATAATAGATGCTCACTTTTTCCACGACCCACGCAATCATTACGATCGGTTAGTACACTTTTCTTTCGGTGTATTCCTATTCCCTTATTTCGTTTATATTTGTAGGAAGTGGGTAAAACAACCATCATTTGTTGCTATTTTTATGGCTTGGCTGATGATTCAAACGGGTAGTATGATTTACGAATTATTCGAATGGTTACTAACAATCGTTATGACGCCAGATGCAGCTGACAATTATAACGGTCAACAAGGGGACATGTGGGATGCGCAGAAAGATATGGCTATGGCACTAGTGGGTTCTACAGGAATGTTTATTGTCTATATGTTGCGTTGTTTCATCACACATAAAAGATAAAGCAGAACCCTCCCAAAGTCTATTCATTTATTTACAAAAGAAGGTTCGTACACCAAGATATTACCCGAGATAAAGGTCACGTATCGGCACATACGGATAGCATCCGTGATGTTATTTATCCATAAACTCTTGGCAAATCAACCTTTTTTTCTTACCTTTACACCAAATTACAACAACGAAGATTATGAGTTACAACTTATTAAAAGGTAAAAGAGGTATTATTTTCGGGGCTCTTAACGAGAAATCAATTGCTTGGAAAGTTGCTGAGAAAGCAGTAGAAGAAGGTGCAACAATCACCTTGTCTAACACTCCTGTTGCAGTACGTATGGGTACTGTCAGTGCGCTGTCAGAAAAGCTTCACTGCGAGGTTATCCCTGCTGATGCTACTAATGTTGAGGACTTAGAGAATGTTTTCAAACGTTCAATGGAAATTCTGGGTGGCAAGATCGACTTCGTTCTGCACTCTATCGGTATGTCCCCAAACGTTCGTAAGCACCGCACATATGATGACTTGGACTACAAGTTGCTTGACACTACACTCGATATATCTGCTGTTTCATTCCACAAGATGATTCAGAGTGCCAAGAAGCTCGACGCTATTAATGAGTATGGTTCAATCCTCGCTCTGTCTTATGTCGCTGCCCAGCGTACCTTCTACGGTTACAATGACATGGCTGACGCCAAGGCTTTGCTGGAGAGTATTGCTCGTAGCTTCGGCTACATCTATGGTCGTGAGCACCATGTTAGAATCAATACCATTTCTCAATCACCAACCATGACGACTGCAGGATCTGGTGTAAAGGGTATGGATAAGCTCTTCGACTTCGCCGACCGTATGTCACCTCTGGGCAATGCCAGTGCTGATGAGTGTGCAGACTATTGCATCGTGATGTTCTCAGACCTCACTCGTAAGGTGACAATGCAAAACCTTTACCACGATGGTGGCTTCTCAAATGTAGGTATGAGTCTGCGTGCTATGGCTACATACGAGAAGGGACTTGATGAGTACAAGGACGAGAACGGTAATATTATCTACGGATAAAATAGCCCCTCCCCGAACCAACGGTCACTGACCGAAGGGAAGTAATGGGGGAAGGGAGACAAATAGAGGATGAGTAGAATAAAGGGGATTGTCTTTATAGATGTAATTCTCTACTTCCATCTAATGTAACTCCTCTTTATAAGCTTGTTGAGGAAGGTTATAAGAGAAATAATAAACGCTCCAGTAAGTTCTGACTTACTGGAGCGTTTTAGATTCCTTTATTTGGTATGTTGTTACTGTTGAACGCTATTTCTACTGAGACTATTATCCCTTATTCGAACCCAATAGACTCTTATCCATTACAAATCTGCTTTTATTTGATTCGCCATAATCCCATTTTCCTGTCACTACCGTCACCCCACAAATCCATATAACATATTGGTAATAAACATATTAGCACAGAGTGTTAAAAGTGACAGCAAATGAAGAATAAACTTTTGTAGTATATAGTTGATATTACTTCTTACCCCAATCCATTTATGAATCATACCAAACCATACGCGAATTTGTCTCCCTTCCCCCATTACTTCCCTTCGGTCAGTGACCGTTGGTTCGGGGAGGGTCGGGATGGAGCTTCTATTTCCTTCCAAAATCGGCAGGAATTTCTCCCCACTGTTTTGTCTCCCACTTAATAATGGGTGTGGTAACCTTATGCGTTCGAAGCCACTGTTCTGCACGTGCGATGACCTGATAAAGCTGTTCGGTTTTGGAATTACGTTCAAGTGTCGTCTTGCAATGTTTCTTATTTACCCACAAAATAGCATTATAAGAGTCACTGTAAATAACCTTATCTGTTATTCCTTGCTTCTCCATCAAAGCTAAAGCATGGACAATAGCAAGGAATTCACCAATATTATTCGTCCCCTGAACTGGTCCGAAATGGAACACTTGAGCCCCAGTCTGTAGGTCAACACATTGATATTCCATTGGTCCTGGGTTGCCGGAGCAAGCAGCATCGACAGCCCATGAAGGACAACGAACCTCCTTTGGTAGAGGGAGTACAGTATCATTGCGATATGAAGGTGGGTTTACAACAGCCCCCCTCAATCCCCCGAAGGGGAAGCCCCAGTCTGCTGTGGTTGGACACCTGACTGAGTGTTTGTTTGAGAACTCGTCTGTGTGTTTAGCTGACCACCACCAATTTGATCCGTATTATATGATTCTATTGCCATTATGGTCTTTTTAATCTTCTTGATAACTTCTTCTCGATGGTTAAAGATTTCTTCATTAGTGAATCGGATGACCCTATAACCCCATTGCTCAAGGTCACGAGTTCGTTCTTCATCCTTTATAATCTGTTCATCTCTAAAATGATACTTACCATCAATTTCAACAATAAGTTTATACTTAAGGTTAATGAAGTCGACAATATATTGTTTGATGACATGTTGTCTACGAAACTTGTACCCACTTTGTTTTCCTTTTAGGTATAACCAAAGTAGATTTTCTGCTTGTGTCGCGTATTGTCTGTTCTTGATAGCATTCGCTTTCAGCAGTTCATACTCTATCTCATCAGCCGTTTCGTAGATATACATAGTCTTAATCAAGAGCAAGGTTTATTTTTATCCACCTCACCCAATTAGTCTCCCTCCCCCTTCGGGGAGGGTCGGGGTGGGGCTTACATCCTCTCAGGCACTTCAATACCCAACAGAGCCATACCGTTCTTGATAACCTTAGCCACGTTCTTAGCAAGAACAAGACGGGTTATCTTCTCTGCATCAGAATCAGCATTGAGGATACTATAGTCATGATAGAACTGATTGAACTCCTTTGTTAACTCATAACAGTAGTTTGCAATACCACTTGGACTATAGTCAACACCAGCTTGAGCTACTGCTACACTGAAATCATTCAGCTTCTGGATGAGTGCTATTTCCTTCTCATTCAATGGTGCATCATCATTCAAGGTGTCTGGCAAGGTGATGTTCTGAGCCTCAGCCTTACGGAGAATACTACGGATACGAGCATAAGTATATTGAATAAATGGACCCGTATTACCATTAAAGTCAATTGACTCTTCAGGATTGAAGAGCATATTCTTACGTGCATCAACCTTCAGGATGAAGTATTTCAGAGCTCCCATACCTACAATGCGAGCTATTTCGTTCTTCTCTTCTTCGGTGATACCTTCCAATTTATTCACCTTATCCTCACTAAGTGTCTTGGCATTCTCAATCATTGATGCAACAAGATCATCGGCATCAACTACCGTTCCCTCACGGCTTTTCATTTTTCCGTTTGGCAATTCAACCATACCATAAGAGAAATGTACAAGGTCTTTACCCCATTTGAAGCCTAAACGGTCTAAGAGAATAGAAAGAACCTGGAAGTGATAGTTCTGCTCGTTACCTACAACATAGATCATCTTGTCGATAGGGAAATCATTAAAACGCATCTCTGCCGTACCGATATCCTGTGTCATATAGACCGATGTGCCATCTTTACGCAGCAGAAGTTTCTGGTCTAATCCCTCATTGGTCAGGTCAGCCCATACAGAATTATCGTCCTTACGGATGAAAAGACCCTTCTTCAAGCCCTCTTCCACCTTCTTCTTACCAACAAGATAGGTATTTGACTCATAGTAAATCTTATCAAAACCAACACCCAACGCTTTGTAGGTCTCATCAAAGCCAGCATATACCCAACTGTTCATCTTCTCCCACAAAGCACGTATCTCTGGGTCATTATTTTCCCATTTAACGAGCATCTCGTGTGCTTCCTTTATGAGTGGAGCCTCTTGTTCAGCCTTAGCCTTAGCTTCATCAGTTGTCATTCCCTCCTTCTCATACTGCTCCTGCAGCTGCTTACACTCCTCTTTGAAGTGCTTATCAAAGAGAACATAGAAATCACCTATCAAGTGATCACCCTTCTTACCAGCCTTCTCAGGTGTAATCCCATTTCCCCATTTGAGCCAAGCAAGCATTGACTTGCAGATGTGGATACCACGATCATTGACGATATTCGTCTTAACAACCTTGTTTCCATTAGCTTCCATGATCTGTGCCAATGACCAACCAAGCAGGTTGTTACGTACATGACCTAAGTGAAGAGGCTTATTAGTATTAGGTGAAGAGTATTCTATCATTACCAATGGACTATCATCTGTAACGCGCTTCTCACCGAACTTCTCGTCACCATTGATGTCATTTAGTAGTCCGACCCATGCAGACTGTGCTATAACAAGGTTGAGGAAGCCCTTTACAACGTTGAAGTCAGCCACTGCCTTACAGTTCTTCTTCAGGTATTCACCCAAATCCTGAGCAGTATCTTCTGGTTTCTTATGTGATGTTTTCAGTAATGGAAAGGTCACAAGTGTAAGGTTACCCTCAAAGTCACTACGTGTTTTCTGCAACTGAATCATCTTCTCAGGAACCTCTACTCCATATAAATCCTTGACAGCTGCAAGTGCAGCACTGGTAATTTGGTCTTCTATCTTCATCTTATATTTTCTTTTTATCTGACTGCAAAGTTACGGAAAATCAGTCGAATAATGGCAGGAGGGTTATGAAAAAGCATCAGCACAATTGATATACATGTTTTATTTTCTATAGTATTTGTTACTTCTTTTAAGATATATATACTATCTTTGCTAGTGATATAAATATTTAAAAGGTAAACATTATGCGTAAAAGTATTCAGAAATGGGCGTATGCCCTTGTGACTTGTGCCTTTGCACTGGCACTATGTGTTAGCTTTAGTGCTTGTAGCAGTGATGATGACAACAATGGAACAGATGGTATTGTCCCCGTTCTTTTCAGTGAATTTGATGGACACTATTCAGTTCTCTACCCATTGGGACTGACCAACGAATCTGTCTTTGTGAACATCTCAGAGACTTTAGCTGGACAGCAAATAGACTTAACCAAGCCAGGTGACTGGTCTGCTGGTGGATCATTCGTAGGTGGTGGACCTTATGAATATGATGAGCATTTCTTCCAAAATGGTAGCTATGTCTACCTTCGTAAAACTGGTGACCACGAGATTGAATTCCGCTTTAAGTATGTATGGAAAGATAAATCGGGAATCAAGACCAAGGAAGGAAGCTATAAAGGTAAGGTAACGATTCAAAAAGATATAATAGATAAGCTTCACCTACAAGGCTATACAGCAAATTAGAAATACATTACCAACAAGATAAAGACAGAGGATTACCAAGATAAGGTAAGCCTCTGTTTCCGTTTTACACCTATATAATATATCTATTCTATAAAGTTTTAGAAACCACTAAATACCTACTAGTAGGTATTGTCACAATAAATGGCAATATATATCTTTGCAAAGATTTTACAAACCAACTATAATTTATGAACAAGATCTTACTATTATTAGTGGTAATGTTGTGTTCAATTACCTCCATGGCACAAAGTACTGACGCTATGCTCTTTGGCGATGTGAAAGCAAAAGAAGGTGGACGACACCTTGCACACGCAGTCATCAGTATCAAAGGAACAAATCTCAAGACTCAATGTGATGGTACGGGACATTACAAAATAGGTAACCTTCCGGTAGGAAAGCAGACCGTTGTTGCTACACTTAGTGGCTATCAACCACAGGAATTAGAAGTGGAGATGGTTGCAGGGAAAGGTACTGAGGCTTATTTCGAGTTAGAGAAAGATCCTTTAGAACTAAGTCAAGTAGTAGTAACAGGTACACGAACGAGTCACTTTGTTAAAGATGTGCCTATCCGCACAGAGGTTCTGACATCACAAGCGATTACAAAAAAGAATGCCCAGAATCTTTACGAAGCACTTGAAGGAGTACCAGGAATACGTGTTGAACAGCAATGTCAGTTCTGCAACTTCTCGGAAGTACGCATGCAAGGGCTAGGAGCAGAACACACACAGGTACTTATTGACGGTGAACCCGTCTACTCTGGGCTTGCTGGCGTTTATGGTCTTCAACAGATCGGCACCAATGATATTGACCGATTAGAGGTTGTGAAGGGTGCTGGCTCAGCACTCTATGGTAGCAGTGCAGTAGCAGGAGCCATCAATATCATTTCTAAAGAGCCTACTTATGAACCCAGTGTCACTGGTGATGTACAATTTGGTAACTATGGATTCAAGAGCTATAAGGGGTCAGGATCTATGCGTTACAACAATATAGGACTGAGTGTTTTCGCTCAACGAACAGAGATGAAAGCTATTGATGAGACACAAGATGGACTGACACGTAATGAGGTAAAACACAAAGATGGTATTTCCGATCGTGTGAATGAAACTATGAACAACCTCGGTTTCAGCCTGTACTTCTATCAGCCATTCACCAAGAACGATAAACTTGTCATCCGTGGAAAAGCTATTGATGAGCAACGTTTCGGTGGAGTAATGACAAACGACCAATATCTGAACCCTTATACGGATGGGACAGAGAATATCAAGACTAACCGCCTATCGGGTGATCTAGCTTACACACTACCCATCGGTGCACACTCTGAATTGAACTTTGCTACAGCTTATGTCTATCATAAGCGACAGGCAACCAACGATACCTTCCTGCACGACTACATGGATTCTCACAAAGATCCTGCACATCCCGATGAGGATGGGGCTGAACCTGATGTCTCTATCATGCGCCCTTACATTGCTAAGGAGAACACCGTAACCCCTTCACTCACCTTTACATCCATCCTTGGTAAGCACACTTTGCTTACAGGTGTACAAGGTTACTTCACCCGTTTGCGTGAGACTGGACTCTATGTCATATCAGCCGAAGATGAAAAAACAAGTCCCTATTACGGTGTACCATACACTTCAATCGGTAAAAAGCATGCTAACGAGATTGGTTTCTTCATTCAAGACGAGTGGAATATAACACCAAAGCTGACAGTAGTACCAGGAATCAGAATTGATTCACATAGTTCGGGAGAAGAATATACGACGAGTGTAAAGGTATCAGACAGTGCCTTTCCAACAACAAAGTTCCGCAAGACTACCATCAATCCACGTCTTGCCGTTAAGTACGAGGTAACTCCATCGCTGATTCTCCGTGCAAATATTGGTACAGGTTTCCGTGCACCTTATGGATTCTCAGAGGACTTACACCTGTGTAGTGGTTCTCCACGTGTATGGAAATCGTCAAACCTGAAGGGAGAACGTGCCATCAGTTATAACTTCTCTGCCGACTATTACGGCAAGTGGTATCAACTAAGTATAAACCTCTTCCGCACTAATCTCAAGGATAAAATCCAGTTCTCACCTGCTGACGATGAGGTTAAGAAATTCGGTTATTCCTACCAATGGGAGAACGTTGACGATGCTTATGTACAAGGAGTGGAGTTAGGAGCTAAAGCATCGCTATTCCGCAACTTCACTGCCGGACTGAATTGGACATTCAATAAAGGTAAATTCAAACATGAACGTGCTGAATGGTCAGATCCTAACGACCCATCTGTACAAGAGTTCCCACAACGCTTACAGTATGCTAAAGACAGTCGCTATATCTCACGTTTCCCTGCTATGACAGGTGATATTGACCTTGATTACACTCCAGGCACGTGGTCATTCTCTGTGACAAGTTCTCTACAAGGTAAGATGTATATCGATTATAACTCTGACGATGATGGTAAGACATCAAAGATAAAGAAGACAAATACCTTCATGATATTCAACTGTCGGGCAGCTAAACGATTCGGCATGTGTACCGTTTATGCTGGTGCTAAGAATATCTTTGGCTACATTCAGGATGAAAAACATACTGACGATGCAGCCTTTATGTATGCTCCTGTTTATGGTGCAACATGGTATGTAGGACTAAGCGTAAAACTATAACCAATGTAACTAATCATATAACATTTCTCTTCAAACCGTATTGCCAGTGATGGCAATAGGTTTTTATTTTTTTTATAAACATAATAAGGATATGATTTCGGTATAATCCATAGCTTATTCTCTTAAGTATCACACGGTTTATAGCTGCTCTAAAAGCCCAAGTTAGTTTTTGTTTTAAGTTGCTGTCACTTTTAACATTTCGCATAATCGGCTTGTTATCAATGCGTTGTAACATAAGAAAGAGTGACAGGAGTGACAGGAAAATTAAAAACAGCAGTTCTTATGGTATTGCCCTAATAATACAGAGGGTGAGATACTTGCTTATTATGAAAAGAAAAAGGACATTCGAAGAGTTGTAATAAAGATTCATAAATTGGGGATAGCAGGTGGTCTTTGATACGGTAAAAGATGCCCTTTTGCATGGTAAAAGGTGCTCTTTTGAGGTGTGAAAGATGCCCTTTTGCACGGTAAAAGGGCACCTTTTAGAAGAGCTTTTGTAAGTCCTTGATAGAAAATGGTATACAAGTATGAATACTTTGCATACTTCCTGATTTTGTTGACACGCAGCTTCAATTCACTGTAAACATATTTTCGATTAGTTCGTAATTGTTCTGTGGTAGATGGAGAGACAGATAAGTTTACGTGAAACTGCTCTGGATAGTTTTATCATTAACTGCTGTATCCAATAACTATGAGTTTCCCCTTTTCCACCCGAGGACAAAAGCCGATTAAATACTATTCCTGAGTTTGCTGTCATTTCTGTCACTCCGTTATCGTCTTTAATCATCTGAATATAAACCTATTACACGAAGTGTTAAAAGTGACAGCAACTAAAAATAAAACTAAATTAGGGGTTTTGATGCTTCTCACTTGGTTACATTTACACACACAACGCACCCTATCCTTCTCCGTTTTCCCATGTTCTAAAGACTCATTTACAAAAGAAAGTTGTATATTTGCTTTTGAAAGTGGTATGCTCGGATTATCTATTCTTTTCAAAAAGAGAATAACCTTGACAGCATAGTCACGACAAAACACATAACACTGGGCGCCTGCAGGAATAAGTAAACCTTACATAAGGAAGTAAGTTCTACATAACGTTATTAACCATGAAATCGCATTTAGATTAACAATTGTCGACTTCAGACTGCACCAAGACTAAATCAGCAAGCTCTTTTGTGTTGGTTTACACTAAAGCTCCACGAAGTGGATAACTTCACTCTCTACCCTGCAACTTAACCCAAGCTCACATACTAACGAGGTAATAAAGCTGTGAATATGGTCCATTAGTTGTACGGACTCAGTCTATTCACGCAAAAGAAGGATACAAAAAAAGGAACCAGCTGGGTATTTCCAGTTGGTTCCTTTTTTATAAATCGTTCTGTCCTACTAAGAGACAGTAGAGAGTTAGTTTGCTTTTGTCAGCTTAATAATCTTGCAACCATGCATTGGGATGAGTGCTTCAACCTTATCCGTCACAGGACCTTCGTCTACATGCTTCCACATATCATGAGCCATCCAAGTGCCTGTAAGACCAATCTTAGAGAGCTCCAAAGAACGAGTTGCTGCAGCCTGGTCACGATTGAAGAGTCCAATAACCCATGAGCCATCCTTCATCTGACCGTACCAAATCTCACCATCAGTATTCCAAAGGTTACGTTCCAAAGGCTTACCAACGAAGCCTTCCTTATTCAATGCAAGCATTTCATCATTCTGGAAGAACTTCAAATCGGTTCCTGTAGGCATATCAGTTACAGAGATAGGACCACCAGCCATCAACGGAAGAGAGATAACAGACATCTTCTCATTGTCATCAGCATAGCTTCCGATACGGATAAAGTCGCCATCAAGACGGATCTTCTTGTGCCCTGAGATCTTTGACCAGTTAATGAAACCGTCGAAAGCGTTCTCAGAATTTGGCCAACCACCACGCAAACTACCACGTCCGTTATCAGAGAAACGATACCAAGTACCCTCGAGTGCGTCAGCATCAATACGTACCATGTTACCTGCATACTTCTCAATGATAGCATCATTACGTAAGTGAGGCATAACGAGTGAGACATAAATGCCATATTTCTGTGCATACTTATTCACCCACTGCATACCTTTCACGTAACGTTCGCGACCGAATCCCTTTCCGATGATGTCGTTATAGTTCATTCCATCCTCATACCATGAAAGGAAATCCATACGAATGAACTTTACCCCAAGGTCAGAATAATGTTTGAAGAAACCTTCAAAGAACTGTTCAGCACCTGGATGATCTGTCATAACCCATCCAAACTGGTCCTTACCTTCTGGATGTTTGATATCCTTATCCTTGGTAGGATCATAAGCCAGACTGCTTACTTTAATACCATCTGTTCCAGGAATAACAGCGTCAGGGTTAGTATAATGATACCAGAATGGATTATCATAAACACCAAGCTTTAATCCTTTGGCAGCTAACTTTGATACAATAGTAGACAATTCCACCTCTGGAGAAGAGTCACTTCTCTGTGTATGGCTGTATCGAGTCATGTATCCATTATCACCACTCATTGAAGCAAAGCCATCAGTAACAAGCATATCATAGCCATGTGCCTTAAGATTGGTTGCTACATAATCAATGGCTTGATCCCACATGTCTTCTGTAAAGATGTTTGGGAACGTTCCTGCCTTCTCCTGTGCACGCAGTTCGCCGTACACACTCCAGTATAATGGAGCATAATCCATACCCTCTGACTCAGCAAGAGGAGTAAGACCTATGGTTGGGTCAGTCTTATCAACACTCAGATCGCTGGTAACATCCCACTCGTTGCTATTACAACTCGTAAGTAAAGCAGCAAATGCCAAGCTTGCAAAAATATATTTCTTCATTGTTTTAATCTATCATAAGTAGTTAATAACTGGCAACCATATGATTCATCTTTCTGACTCCTATGTTCTACATGTGTGACACATATGTTCTACGAGCGTGACTCATATGAGTCAAAATCACAAAGCATATCTATCAAATGATTGCCAGTTGATAATATTATCGGATTCTGTTATGCACCCAGGTATTCTGCTTTAAGCTTCTTATTATTCAAATCGAGTGTCAGCTTGTACTTACCAGCCTTGGTAACCTTCCACTTTTTATCACCATAAGAAGCCTCTGTACCATAAGCAAGTGCATCGTTAGCAACACCATTCTCATTGATTTCAGTATCAGCTTCAGGGGCGAAGAAGTAAGGCTTATCGCTAGAGAAGCCTGACTTATCAAGCATGAACTTCATCTCACCTTCACTAAGTTGTACCTCAACAGAGAACAGATGATCACCCGTCTTTGTTACTTCTACTCCGTTATCGGTAACCCATCCTGCTGGTGTTGCACTACCTATCATATAAACAGTCTCTGTATCCCAAGGTGTAGCAGCTGGAGTTGGAGCAGCATCTGCAGTGAAGCTCTCAACCTTTATAGTATGGTTCGTAAGGTCGAAGACAATCTTGTAAGTACCTGCCTCAGTTACTTTCCACTTATTGTCAACACCACCTACTGTCATTCCGTTCTTTGCAACACCCTCATGGTTCACCTCACAATTAGGCTCTGGAGCCTGGATAAGGTTTGACCAAGCAGGAAGATCAGAATTGTTAGTAACGAGTTTGAACTCACCAACATTCAGATGTCCCTCATAAGTGAACTGCAATGGGTTATCAGATGTCTTTGTGAAACGCTCTGTACCAGCCTGCAGCTTTGTGTTCAAACCGTTGTTATCCCATCCATAAGGAGTAGCATCTCCTATGAATGACAACCATTCTGCAGCAATAGGCTCAACAGGGCCTTCGCCTTCATAAGCAGCAGAGATCTTACGGGTACGAAGATCAATTGTCAAGTTATAATAACCTGCCTGTGTAATCTTCCACTTATTGTCAGCACCTCCCTTACGAACATCGAAGCCACTACTTGCAACACCATTAGCATTGATCTCTGTATTGGCTTCAGGAGCATAAATAAAGGTAGCACCCCAATCACCTTTGGCAATAGGGAACTTCAACTCACCCACATTCAACTTACCATGATAAGTGAATATGAAGTTGTCGTTAGCATCCTTCGTCATCTCAAAAGGATTATCGATATTCCATCCAGCAGGTGTTGCATCACCTACCATATAAAGATGGCCGAGCTTCAGAGGTAACTCCTCTGTAATCACAACGATATCCTTATCATCATTACATGACTGGAATGTTGTTGACGCAAGAAGCGCCAACAATGCAAACATTCCATATTTCATTAATTTCTTCATTTCTACAATAGGGTTTTAGTCGTTAAACATTAATTGTAACCTGGGTTCTGCTTCATACCAGTATGAGTGTTCAAAATCTCTGTATGGAATGGGAATATCTCCGTGTGATTGTCAGCATCAGCATCCTTATCCCACCAAGCATTGCCAAACTTGCCAAAACGAATCAGGTCAATACGACGGCGACCCTCTGCAAAGAACTCACGTCCCCACTCTGCTAACATCTCTTTCATATCAAGAGTAGCAGCACCTTCTGGTGCATACAGAACTGTTGACCAGTCAGAAGAAGGATAGTTACGCTTACGAACTGAGTTTAACAACTTAGCTGCACCGGACGTATCTCCCTTGCGGAGCTTGCATTCAGCAAGGCTATAGATGATCTCAGGAAGACGAACCTCACAGTAATCAGCCTCGAACTGCTGATTCTCCTCATTGTCTGAGTACAGAGGATACTTAGCAAACATCCAACCAGAGTTGTCGTCTCCATCCTCAAGACGGCTAGCTGCCTTATCGAGCCACTTACTTCCATCGGTTCCACCGAACTTACCAACAGCGTCACGTAAGTCCAGAGTGTACTGGTCGTGGTGGTCTTTCAGATACTGTGTATTGCCATTATCATCAGTATACTGAATCTTACCAAAGATAAACATACCCTCACGACGACCGTTACCAAGGTTCTTATACATCTTCAGACGTACATCAGAAGGATACTTCTTGAACTGTGCTATAGGCATACCGAGCTCATAATTATACTTCTCACCCTTAGGATTATAACTTGGAGAAGCAGAATATTTAATGTTATGAGAACCTTCTCTGCTCTTAGTATCGTGTAACCAGTCATTAGCCTTTGAAGGAACTGACCACCAATACATGTCACCTTTGTAGTGCCAGTGGGTCTCTCCTGAACTTGGGAAGGCAAAGATTACCTCATCACAATTCTCATTATCCCAATCAAAAGCAGCATCCCAACGGTCAGCAACAGCATAAGTACCATACTTTCCGTCTACGATATCCTGTGCATACTGTTCAGCATCAGCAAAGTGATCTTCGCCAATATAGACCTTAGCATTCATATAAAGACGTACCAACAAAGCAGCTGCACCTGCCTGTGTCCACTGTCCTTCAAGTTTACCATTACCACCAAGAGATGTCTTCTTGGCCAACTCTGGGAGAGCTTCTTTCAGGTCTTTCTCAATAAAGTCAAATATCTCTTTTGGTGGGACTTGTTCTTTAGAGTTCTTTGATTGATCATAGAAGCTCTGTGACAAATAAATGTTGCGGAAAGCATCTAAAAGTCTTATATAGAACCAAGCACGTAAGACATGGTTCTGAGCTCTCAAATTTTTGAACTCATCCTCTGAGAAACCGAACTTGGAAGCAGACAGCTTATCAAGGTCTTCAATAACCTTGTTAGCCTGACCGATACCTTGATAGCATCCATTAAACTCTGACTGTGCCTCACCATTTGTCACAAGCCACTTGTGACGATGCAGACGTGCCCAACGTCCACCATCATCCCACCAGTCTCCACGAGTAGGAGTAATAAGTTGATCCGCAGACTCTTCGTTCAACACATGACGATTCTGGATACTCCAGAAACCATGCTCAAACGGACGAAGTACCGCACGAATAACATCATTTTTTGTATTATAATAGTTGTTTGATGCCACTTGGTCGTACAGTGTCTCACTAAGATCTGTACAGCTTGAGGCTGTCATAAGAGCCGCAGGCACTGCCAACAGTGCGGCATATTTATATAACTTATTCATTGTATTTCAATATCTAATGATTGAACAATTCTTTAGAAGTCAACCTGTAAGCCCAACAAGAACTGGCGTACTGATGGGTAGTAAGTACGAGAACCAGTAGCTCCTGGATCAAGGCCATTCAACTGATAGTTAGAAGGGTCAATACCTGAGAACTTAGTAATCGTAAAGAGGTTGCCTGCTGTTGCATAGATTCTTATAGAATCAATGTATTTCTTATTAAGATTCAATGTATAACCAAGACTTACAGAAGATAACTTCAAGTAGTCACCAGGCTCAAGGAAGTAGTCAGACACGATAGGATTCTGGCTAATAGCAAGGTTCTTACTATATGCCTTATCCATTACATTACCCTGGAAGTTCTTTGTTCCATAATAGAAGTCATGGATATTGAAGATATCAAAACCAAGAGCTGTCTGGAAGAACAGAGATGCATCAAAGTTCTTGTAACGGAAACTATGTGTCATAGAACCCGTGAACTGAGGCAGACCATTACCAACATACTGGCGGTCATCATCAGTAGCATTGTCTGCCAAGACCATATCGCCATTCTTATCATATACTATCCAACGACCTTGTGGGTCAATGCCTGCATACTTCCACATATAGAAGCTACCAACACGTCTACCTTCTTCAAGACGTTGTAAGGTATGGAATGGGTAAGGATCCTGTGTTGACACACGATCAACATAAGTAGCTTTTGCATATTCTCCATTTGAGAAGTGCACAAATTTATTACTCATTGTTGCACCAACAATGTTCAATGTATAAGAGAAGTCCTTCGTCTTAACAGCATTCCAAGTAATATCAAACTCGAAACCAGAGTTACGCATGGTACCAACATTCTCAAATCTTGTAGGGAACAAGTATGGTGGCATTGGTACTGGATAGTCTCCCAATAGATCCTGTTGGGTACGATTGTAATAGTTGAATGAACCATAAAGATTACCATTAAACAGAGCCCAGTCTAAACCTATATTCCAGTTCTTACCTTTCTCCCAATGCAAAAAACTATTGTCGTTTCTGGCTGGTCCCCACACTTGATAAGACTTACCATTATACATATAGTAGCCAAAGCCTGTCATTGTTGCTAGCGACTGATATGAACCAAAGCCCTGATTACCCGTTACACCATAGTCAGCACGGAGCTTCAAGTCTGTCAACCAACTCTTTGTCCCCTGCATGAAAGGCTCATCAGAGATACGCCAACCAGCAGAAACAGCAGGGAAATTACCCCACTTATGGTTTGCACCGAACTTAGAAGAACCCTCATGACGAAGAGAAGCTGTGAACATATAACGTCCCTTCCAGTCATAACTTACACGTCCAAAGAAAGAAATCAGCTTGTTATCATTCATATATGAGCCTAAACCAAGCTCATCTTTCTTCTTCATGAAAGAACCTGTACCAAGGTTGTTATCCTCAAGTGCATCATTAGGGAAGTCCTTGTTCTCCGCATTAAAGCCAGAAAACTTATTATACTGATAAGAATAACCCAACATTACCTTAAAGTTGTGATCACCAAAAGAGTTAGCATAATTGGTAATCCACTCCATACTCATCATTGATTCCTTGCTATAACTCTGACTTGCCTCACCTGTACGACCAGCATTGATAGCCAAAGTATTAGTAGATGGACGGAACCACTGGTTATAATTATCATACTGATGGTCAGCATAAGTCAACTGTGTAGTCAAAACTTGCTTACCAGGATTCTTCAACAAGAGTGGGAAAAGATTCAACTTAACAGTACCATCCCAGTCAATCAACTTAGTAGTACCTGTACTCTTTTCACGCTTTTCCATTTCAACAGGGTTATAAGCTGCAGCCTGACCCTTGAAATTATAATATTGTGTTGGGTTCTGTGGATCCCAAACAGGAGTTGTTGGATTCGCTTCTACTGCATTACGGAATACATCCCAGCTTGCATTCTTACGATAAGCGATACGTGGAGCAATATTCAAACCGAAAGTAATAAGACCACTTTTTGTCGTGTGATTCAAAGAAGCACGTGCACCATATTCTTCACGACCAGAGTATTTATCAATACCCTTTGCATCACGATAATCAACAGAAGCACGATAGTTTGATTTGATATTACCACCACTAAGGGTTAAAGTATGTACAGTACGTACGCCAACTCGGCTCACTTCCTTCATCCAATCAGTAGAACTACCAAGATCATAACCTGTACCTGATGCCAAACGATTAGCACGATACTCTGCAGCATTTAGCATATCGAGTTCTTTCTTAATAACATCGAATGCAACTGTTCCATTATAAGTAGTATGGAGATTACCATCACGTGCACCTTTCTTCGTTGTCACAAGGATAACGCCATTAGAGCCACGTGTACCATAGATAGCAGAAGCTGCACCGTCCTTGAGGACATCATAGCTCTCGATATCATTTGGATTGATGTTAGTGAGGTTACCACCTGGTACACCATCAATAACGATCAATGGACCTAAATCAGCTGCACGAGAAGACACACCACGTATCTGAATACTTGCTTGGTTGTTAGGATCACCTGCACCGGTATTGGTAATACTAACACTTGGCACTTTACCCTGAATCATCATAGATGGGTCAACACTTGCGACCTGGGTGAAATTCCTTGCAGAAACGTGTGAAATGGCAGAAGTCAATTCCTTCTTATCCATCGTACCGTAACCTACAACGACAACCTCATCAAGGTTTGCAGCATCTTCCTGCATCTTAATCTTGAAATCAGACTGACCGTTTACTGGTAAATCCTGTGTCTTGTAACCAACGTAAGTCACACGGATTCGAGATTTAGGACTTGATACAGACAGTGAGAAATTACCGTCGATATCTGTCACCACACCATTTTTGGTTCCCTGTTCCATGACTGTTGCGCCAATTACGGGCTCACCATTCTGATCAGTTACTGAACCTTTGACATTGAAATTTTGAGCAGCTACGTTCAAAGCACAGATAAGTCCCACCAAGATGGCAAGCACCTTACGCCATGAACTGTTCTCAGTTTGCAATGGTTTCATGATTGTTGTTTTAATTGATTTATGTTTTTAATATTTCTTGTCGCCGCCTTTTAAGAAGGCACTTTATTAAAAAAGTATCTGCAAAGATAACGAAAAAATCGCTTAAACATTAAAGAATATATAAAATCTCATGAAAGTATAAACACTTATCGTTGATTTTCAGTGGGTTATCTATTTATTTATACAAGTTAATATAAGACCTATAACATGGTATTCTCATCCTTTTCAGATAACCCAAAAGAACCTCAAATGTTAAAAACAACTATCCTATAAATACGACTTTTTATAAAATCACAAAGCAAATGTAATCATTCCTCACTTGCTAATTACGCTATATAAATCGAGAGAAAGGGGTACAAACACTGTGAAAAACTCTCCATCAAATCATCATCTCTCTGCCCAATCACTTCTATCAAGGTTTCTGTAACCAATAGCCTCTGCTATATGTTGTACGAGAACCGTCTCAGAACCATCCAAATCTGCGATGGAACGGGCAACTTTTAAGATTCTATTGTATGCTCGAGCAGACAGTTTCAACCGTTCCATAGCGTCACGTAACAGTTGCACAGAGGCTGCATCAGGTTCGGCAAATTCATGAATCATCCGTTCAGACATCTGCGCATTACAATGCACATTACGATAGTTGCGGAAACGTTCTGTTTGTATTGCACGTGCACTGATGACCCTTTCGCGTATTTTCTCACTTGTTTCACCGGGTGTTGCCTGTGATATATCCTTAAAAGGAAGTGGTGCTATCTCACATTGTATGTCTATACGGTCCATAAGAGGTCCCGAAATCTTTGCCAAATACTTCTGAATCTGTCCAGGAGTACAGACACAATGATGTGTTGGATCAGCGAAATAACCACATGGACAAGGGTTCATACTTGCCACAAACATGAAGCTACAGGGATAAGTCACGGTGTATTTTGCACGCGAAATAGTAATCTGTCTGTCCTCTAAGGGCTGACGCAGAACCTCCAAAGTGTGCTTATTAAATTCGGGAAGCTCATCACAGAAGAGCACACCATTATGTGCAAGCGTTATCTCACCAGGCATGGGATTAGCTCCTCCACCAACAAGAGCTACCTCAGAGATTGTATGGTGTGGACTACGGAACGGTCTTTGGGTTATCAATCCAGTATCTCTGCTTAGCTTTCCTGCTATGGAATGAATCTGTGTTGTCTCCAGACTTTCTGATAAAGACAGAGGAGGAAGGATAGAAGGAAGGCGTTTTGCCATCATACTCTTTCCACTTCCAGGTGGTCCAACCATAATAAGATTATGTCCACCTGCCGCTGCTACCTCAAGTGCACGCTTGACATTCTCTTGCCCACGTACGTCTGCAAAGTCAAGATCAAAGGCATACTGATGTTCATAAAACTCCTTACGCGTATCTACAAAACAAGGTTCTACGCTTGCAGAGCCATTCAGAAAGTCTATCACTTGTAGGATATTCTCCATTCCATAAACTTCCAACGTATCCACAACAGCAGCCTCATGCTCATTTGCTTTCGGGACAATGATACCCTTAAACTTCTCTGCTCGCGCCTTAATAGCTATTGGTAAGATTCCTTTTACTGGCTGTAATGTACCGTCAAGACTCAACTCCCCAACAAGCATATAGTCTCGAAGAAGGTCGTTACTCATCTTTTCATTAGCTGCCAAGATGCTATTGCCAACGGAAGATCAAAGCTTGAGCCTTCCTTTTTCAGGTCTGCAGGTGCGAGATTAGCTGTAATATCCGCAACAGGAAACTTATATCCATTGTTCAAAAGAGCAGCAGCGATACGGTCATGACTTTCCTTTACCGCACCATCAGCAAGGCCGGTAAGATGAAACAACACGCCACGTGTGATACTTACTTCGACTGTTACGGTGGTAACCTCCATGCCATTAACAGCCGCACAGAATGTTTTTACAAGCACGTTATTGGTTTTTAGTCTATGCTATAACGCTGACGAACAGTATTAGCAGTAATGCCCCGCTCAATAATCTTGCCATTACGAACAACGATATTATCGGGTACTGTTGTGAGTCCAAAGGTCTTCAAAAGTGGAGTACTAAGCATTTTACCATCGCAAACATTAGGGAACGTAATGTCATCGTTCTTCAATGCCTGCCGAACTTCCTTAGGATTAGCATCCACACTTATCCCCAAGGCTGCTATCTTGCCAGCTTTTACCGCATCATTGAGTGCACGTTGGAAGTCAAGGCTCTCATAACTCCATGCTGCCCACGTGCTGATGATAATGGTTTGATTAGCCAATGTAGCATTGTTTATCAGCTTTCCATTGACATCCTTAGCTGTGAAATTAGGTAATTTATCACCTACTCTCAATGTGCCCAACCCACTTATTTGTCGTTGCAAGCGACCCAAGGTCACGTTTCCAGGTTGTTCTTTAAGAAGAATCTTCAGTAAATTAGCCGCCTGTTTATAGTCTGGTGTCTCCGTCTGAATGAGATAACGATTCAGCAAATAGACACTAACAGTCGACTCTGGATGATCTTTAATAAATTGTATAGCATACTTCAATTCATCAGGAGGTGACGAATTGGCTATTTGTTTTCTGAATTTTGTCATGAGTTCGTTATCATCCGTACCCTTCACCTCCATCTCTTTCAAGTGAGAAGCATCTGCTTTCACTTCTACAGAGCCACCCGACTCAGCGAAGATGGGCTGTACAGAATAGTTTGGGAAGATGATAACAAGTGTAGCAGGTTTGCTACAAGGAATCTCATATGCAAAGCGACCAGCCTCAATCTTAATGGTATCCAATCCATCTATACCACCGTCAGGACTATAAACATACAGTTCGCCTTGGTTCATGTGCAAGAAACGTCCTTCCATCTTGAAGTGACCACTACGTGTACCACAAGAGATTAATATCAAAACGAGTAACAGGAAGAGTACTATTCGCTTCATGCGCATAGAGATTTAAGAAGAAAGTGCCGCGAGCGGGACTCGAACCCGCACAGCCATTACTGGCCAAGGATTTTAAGTCCCTCGTGTCTACCAATTCCACCATTGCGGCAAACCGTCTGCAAAGATAAGGCTAAATCTCCAAACTGGCAAAGGTTTTACAAAGTTTTTTGATTCTTACAAGGCTTATTTTACTATAATCTCATCAATAAAAGGGTGAAGAACATAGGATAAAACAAGGTGTGGTAAGGGATAAAAGTGGGGAGAATGAGAATGAAGGAAAGGACTGATAATGTACAATAAAAGTCAGAGTGCTTTTTAATAGATGCTCTTTTGCATTGTAAAAGACGCCCTTTTGCAATGTAAAAGATGCCCTTTTGACATGCAAAAGGTGCCCTTTTAGAACGTAAAAGGGCACCTTTTAAAACTCGTTTTGTAACTCTTTGAAGAACAATAGATTACAAACTCTAAAAAATAGTAATCCTATCATATTTCAATAACAGTAGATTCGAAATATGTAAAGCTATTTCATACTGTTCAACCCACCCTATAACGTTATGTACTTACGGACGAAGAAGGATAGCATCCATCCTGAAGGAACTAATTGACCACCAATATTCCAAACGGACCTGTACTTGTTCCGCGATAGCGTATCAGCTTTCTACCTGGCTGACCTGTCACAATATTCCCTCCAGTATTCAGATTATAGCTTCGTTTACAGTTGGAACATGTTGCAATACCAGTACCGTTTATCTTTAGTTCATACGGACGTTGGGGTATCGCATCGGGATGATAACAATTCGGACATTGCAGGTCGTAAGCAAAGAACACTGCTGGATTATCAAGATTTCCATAACCAACAATAAGCCCATTGTTCATCCCCACATGTCTCCAACTTTCTAATTTGAGGTCTATAGCATCAAACCATACTGGTGAAGAGGACTTCAATCCCTGGTTATTTTCAAATGAAAAACTATATCGACCACTGACATAAGCATACTTAATAATACAGAACACACCTGGAGCTTGTGGGTTCAGTGCTGTTGACAATACAGCATCCTGATGTGTATCATTGTGGAAATTGAAGTATGGATGATAATCACTATACTCGTAATCAAAGCTATCACCGCAGGATGTTACCAACAGTGTAGCTATAAAGAACAGGAAATAAAACAATCTTTTCATACTGATCATTCTTTCTTTGGCAGTCTTTACACTGCTTTTCTCACCTTGTTAAAAGCCAAGATGGCTAACATTAGCGTCATCAAAGTCCGTATACTGTCACCCCAAAGGAGTTCTATAGTCCCTTTATACGTATGACTTCGATGACCATTTACCTTAAATAAACCTAACTATACCTCCATACCTACCTGCGCATAGGCGTCCCTGAAGGGCGGTTCTGAGGTTCCGAGACGGTTCTTTTTGTCTACTCAAACGGAATCATTGCCAGTGCATCAGCTATCTTTTCGATACCTTCTTGCAAAGGTTTTGATACCATTCCTTTTGCAAAGAACGGGATATCAGCATCTATTGTCAGCTTCATTTTCGATGAATTGTCGCTAACTGGCAGTATCTGAATCCAAAAGTTGAATGACAACGGAGAGTTCTCACTCTCAAATTTTATGGTTTTTGGCTCATCACGCTCAATGATACGCATAGAGATTTGTCCCACAGGATCAACGCTGATAGAAAGAGAATCCTGATCAAAGGTAAGGTTTTTCAGTTTGTCTTTCACCTTATCCATATCTGCATTCCCCGTATCTCCATCAGGCAAACGGTCCTTTAAGCGTTGTACATTGCTCATATCGCTTAAAGTATTATAGACGCTTTGTTGTGAATGGGGTATCTGTTTTACACTACTTTCAAACTTAGTCATATCGCTTTATATTTAGAAAAGTTAAAGAAACGAGAGGAGTTTACACAAAAAAGGAGCCATAGGAGTTACAGCCAACAGCTCTTTCAGCATATTGACGGAAGGAGATTGCCACGATATTCAGCATAAAACTCCTCCTGAAAGAGTATTGTCTTTAATTCCTATAACTCCTTTAGCTCCTGTAAATCCCTTCAAATTACATGTCTTTCTTCCAGTTCGCAGGTCCTTACGCCACTCATGTAGCATCGGAACATCGGTCTCTTTGATGTAACCTGTCTCAAGAGCTTTCTCTACGACATGCTCATAATCTGTCAAAGTAACCAACTTCACACCTGCTTCACGGAATGCTTCTTCAGCTACAGGGAAGCCGTAAGTGTAAGAAGCAACCATACCTACGACTTCAAAACCTGCTTCACGAAGGGCTGCTACTGCCTTTAATGAAGAACCACCTGTTGATATAAGGTCTTCCACAACAACCACTTTTGCACCCTGAGGAAGCTCACCTTCAATCTGATTTTTCATACCATGATCCTTTGGTTTTGGGCGAACATAAGCATAAGGAAGTGCCAGTTCGTCAGCCACCAACATACCTTGAGCTATTGCTCCTGTAGCAACACCAGCCACAGCTGTAGCCTCTGGGAAGTTCTTCAGTACTGCATGAACAAGCTCTAACTTAACAAATGAACGCACATCATGGAACGATAGCGTCTTACGGTTATCACAATAGAAAGGTGATTTCCAGCCACTTGCCCACGTAAAGGGATCGTTTGGCTGCAACTTGATAGCTTTGATACCGAGCAATTTGCCCGCAAAGACCTTCTTTAAATCTTCCATTTTGACAGTATTTTATTATAATATAAGTGCAAACTTAAGCATTTTTTCTGAGATTTATTGGTATGATACATGAAAAAAGGCTGTTAAGTTCTGTTTAGGATATAATCATTTAGGATTATTTTAGTTGGATATCGTCATGTATAACACTTCGTTACATATTCTTGGCAAAGCCCAATGAGAGTACACTAACCTTCACATTATCCCCTCGTAGGACTTCCTTGGCTGCAGCAGTGAGCGTTGCACCAGAGGTAATAATATCATCAATGAGTAGGATATGCTGGTGACTGACAGCCCCAGCATCAACAAGTCGAAAGGCTTTCTCTACGTTTTCATTACGCTGCCAACGGTCTTTCTTTGTCTGACTACCATAGAAAGTAACACGTTCCAAGGCTCTTTCCAACAATGGAAGACCTGTCACAGAGCGTATACCACGGGCTATTTCAACACTCTGATTATACCCTCTTTGTCGCTGACGTTGCGTTGTCAATGGTACAGGAAGTAAGGTTGTGATACCTTCGAAGAATCCTTCTATGGCAAACTCTTCGGCAATCATCTGCCCAAGTTGTTCCCCAATCTCAGCGTGTCCACCGTATTTCAACCGATAAATAAGCCTACTTGTATCGGAATGTGGCTTATAAAAGAAGAAAGATGCAGCCCGTTCGATGGGTATTCTACCCCAGAAAAGACGTGCAAGGTCGTTATCATAAGCTGACGAAGCATACCCTGTACGGGGCAAAAAGAGGTTACAATGTCCACAGATAACCTCCTCCGACACAGCCAGACGCTTACCACACATCACACAAGAACGTGGTGCTAAGGTGTCAAGGATACGAGAAAGAAAACTAATCGTCCTCTCCATCATCAACAAAGTCTATACTGTCATCAGCCTCAACGACCCCTTCGTCAATACATTTCCGTATCAAATCTATCGTAAACCCACGTCCCATAGCAAACTTTATGAGCTTCATGGAACGTTCATAGTCGCTCTCTGCTTTTATAGTTGGATACTTACTCGCTAACAAAGGGCGCAGAACTTCCAAGTATTCTTCATCTTCTACAGCGTCAAGCACGGGGGTTGAGATACTATTGTCTACCCGTTTCTGCCATAAAGCCTGCTCTATCTTCCTTCTACCCCACCTATTATAGCGTATCTTATCATGTACAAAGAACTCCGTATAACGTGCATCATCAATGTACTTCATCGTGGTGAGCTTCTCCATAATACGTGCTTGAGCATCTTCAGACAGCCCCCATTTACGCATTTTCTCTAACATTTCACCAGAGCAATGCTCACCTTTAGCACACAGATCGGCAAGTTTCTTCAAAGCTTGTGGCTCTAACATGGGTCGTTTTTGTATCATGATCGGGTGGCTTTTACGAACCGTTGCTTACCAAACTGGTCGGTTCTAAGTTCTACATGTGTATAATTTAATGCCTCAAGCATAGCTTTCACATTATTAATATAGAGTGGGTTGGCCTCAATATAAAGTGTTCCTCCACTGTATAAAGCCTTTTCTCCATACTCTGCAATAACCCTATAGAAGCGCAAAGGGTCATCATCTGGTACGAAAAGTGCCGTTTCCGGCTCGTACTTCAGCACGTTTTCTGCCATATCCGTACGTTCTTTATCACATATATAAGGAGGATTGCTGACGATAATATCAAACTTCAGTTGTTCTGCAGTAGCCGAAAGATGAAGCACATCCTCCATCATCAACTCCACATGTGCACCCCATTGATGCATATTCTCACGTGCAATGAGCAACGCATCAGCTGATATGTCCCACGCTGTAACGGCAGAATTATACAAGTCCAAGGCCAGTGTAACAGCTATACAACCACTACCCGTCCCCACATCCAGCACCCGTAGTGGGACAGGAGGTTGCAAAGCGCAATAAGGATGATTGTAGTCTGCTTCTATCCAACGGCACAATTCTTCAGTTTCCGGGCGAGGTATCAACACACCTGGGGCTACATGGAAAGCCCTACCACAGAAAAACTCACGTCCAAGAACATACTGTACAGGCTCAGAACGCTCTAAACGGAGCATGATTTTATCTAATTCAGCAACGTCTTCTCGCGATAATTCATTAACTTTGCCTGTATAAATATCAGTCAGTGTGATGCCAAACTGTGCATCAAGCACCATCCGTATGATGGCTTGCGCCTCACGTTCTTCATACAAAGGGATGAGTCTTTGCCATAATTCTTGGTATGTCATAACTGCAAAGATAGGAAATAAAAAGAGATGAAACAAGAAGAACTTGATGAAATATACATGCGTCGATGCCTCCAACTGGCACGTAATGGACAACAATTAGCCAAACCTAATCCAATGGTTGGAGCTGTTATTGTGAGCAAAGAAGGACGAATCATTGGTGAAGGGTATCATGTTCGTTGCGGAGAGGGTCACGCTGAGGTCAATGCCTTCGCCTCTGTGAAGAAAGAAGACGAGCCTTTGCTACACGAATCTACCATCTACGTTAGTCTGGAACCATGTTCTCATTACGGTAAGACACCACCTTGTTCTGACCTCATCATACGCAAAGGGGTAAAAAGAGTTGTCTGTGGATGCATCGATCCCTTTGCTAAAGTACAAGGAAGAGGCGTGAAGAAGATTCGTGAAGCAGGCATCGAAGTAACTGTTGGAGTATTGGAAAAGGAGTGCTTGGAGCTTAACAAGCGCTTCATAACCTACAATACACACCATAGACCCTATATCATTTTGAAATGGGCACAGACTGAAAACGGATTCATTGGACTGAAAGATAATCAGGTTTTAAGCATATCTTCCCCCTTTACCAAGATGCTTGTACATAAGCTAAGAGCTGAAAACGATGCCATTCTCGTGGGGAAAAAAACTGAAGAACAGGAGCATCCACAACTCACAACACGGGAGTGGAGTGGTCCAAACCCAGAGAAATTAGTGCTTACAAGCCATCCTACAAAGGACAAAGAATACGCAACTCTTTCAGAAGTGCTTTCCCATTTATATACGGAAAAGAAGCAAAGTCTTATCGTTGAAGGGGGAAACAAGACGTTAGAAAGCTTCCTGAAAGCAGGATTATGGGATGAGATACGTGTGGAAACGGCTCCTTTCACCATTGAAGATGGCGTAAGAGCACCGCAACTTCCTCATGATATCCATATTGTAAGTGCAGAAGAATACGGCAATAAGATTATCACTTACGAAAGGAATTGAGCCTTCTCGTGAGTGATTCAAACATGCAAAAACAAGCACAGACAGCCTCTTCTGACTTGTAAACAAGCTACATTGCAAAAAGAAGAGGGCATCTCCCCCTATAGAACTGTTGCTATATAGGTATCGGAGATGCCCTCTTCTTATTTCGTGCTAACGCTCAGCACATATGGTGCTGACGCCCAACTCACATCGTGCTAACCCCCAACACATATGGTGCTGACGCCTAACTCACATCGTGCTGACGCCTAATTCTTATGGAATTGCAAGCTAACACAACCGTAAAAGGTTAGTTACACTTATTGGTCATGATGTTTAATACCATGTCATCAGTGTTACACATGGCTTCTTTTCCTATGCTTGTCAGGTTCCGGATAGACTTATCCACGTCATTGTCAATGATTCCTTCAGCCGCAGTAACGCACTTCCCTTCCATTGAAAGGGTAGCTGAAAGGATTGCTGTTGACACACCTGAGGATATCTTCAACGAACAACTGGGCTTTGCACCATCACAAATCATACCTGTAAGGTTAGCAATCATGTTCTTAACAGAGTTACATACGTTTGCATAATTACCTCCCATAAGATACGTAATGCCACAACTTGACCCGATACTAGCCACAACACAGCCGCAAAGTGCTGACAATGCACCAAGACTTTGCTTGATATAGATGGCTGTAAGATGACTTAATATAAGTGCACGGACCAACTCTTCCCTCGTATTCTCATTCTCTTTGGCAAAGACAACTACAGGATTTGTCGCACAAATGCCTTGGTTTCCTGATCCACTATTGCTCATAACAGGTATCAAAGCCCCTCCCATACGAGCATCACAGGCTGATGCTGTCTTTGCAATGATATGCGAGAAGATGCTATTTCCAAAGATTCCACGACTCAAAGGACGGTCCATAATCTTTCCAAGACAGTGTCCGTAGTTACCTTTCACGGCTTCTGCAGCTGCACGAAGGTTATAACGCTTTGCCTCAAGGATGAAATCTATCTCCTCAATAGGCGTCGTCATGGCAAAATCCCACACTGTTTGCAGATTCAAACAGAGTGGAGTGGCTTCTGAAACGGCTGCTTCTGGATTGCGTTTGTCAACAAGTACGTTGTCATCAACCTGCTCAAAGACTATATGTGTATGACTTCCAGCAATGATAACAGTTGCATTATGCTCGCCAGACACGCATGTCACCTCTATATAAAGCTTCTCTGTGATACCTTCTTTCAGGCTGATATCAATCCTATTCTCGCTGATATAGGTCTTCCCTTGCTCTAAAGTAGCAGGAGTAAGGTCCTTAATAACCTCCAACTGATACTCTGATTTGCCTATCAAAGCACCTAAAGCAATAGCTATAGGCAGTCCTATCATCCCTGTTCCGGGTATCCCCACGCCCATAGCATTCTTCAGAATATTAGCTGAAAGACGCACATATATATGTTCGGGACGCTGATTTAACAACTCAGCAGCACGTGCTGTACACAACGCAACAGCCATAGGTTCAGTACAACCCACAGCCGGTACCACCTGACAGTGTATCAATTGGATAATCTGTTCTCTAATATTAGTTTCAAGCATATTGATTGTTTTAGGTTCTTTTTATTAGTTTCTGGCGTATCTTCTCCATCCTTTGCCGACGGTTTATAGAGAAGGTTGAGCCGTTTTCCTCTATATAATCAAAGAGACTGTAAGCCTTTTCCAACAGCATCTGTCGCAAAGGGTTTGCCTTAAAGCATGCTTCTGCATAAAGAAGTTCAGCCAACATATTCAGTTTGTCCATCCTTTCGCCTTCCTTCCATTGCTCATTGGCATAAGCTATAGCCTCGGATAGCGATAGATTACGTAGATCATTATAATCTCCAACATACTGATGGTAGAGGTCTTTCAGGTCTTTGTCACGCTCTAAATCATCTTCTTTCTTTACTAAGAAACGTGAGATTGCTGCACAAAACTCCTCTATCATCCTCAGGAAATAATCTCGTTGTAACATTATTATTCTGTTTTTATGCTACAAAAGTAAATAAAAAAAAGGAGAATAGAACTGTTTTCCATATTTATTACATGAAAAAAAGCCCCTCTCCTGTATCCTTTCATTACTCATGATCTTCTTTTTCGAGAGGATGAGGCAGGCTTTCCCAAAGTTTCTTATAGAACGGATGACGGGTCAAAGTAGCCACATTACCCAGAATAATGAGCTTCATACGAGCACGAGTGATGGCTACATTCATACGACGGAGGTCATTCAGGAAGCCAATCTGCCTTCTTCATTCGACCGAACAAGGGAAATCAGAATCACATCACGCTCTTGTCCTTGGAAACCATCCACTGTATTCACACTAATCAGGCTACGATAAGGCTTGAAAAACTCTCGTTTCTTGATCAAACTACGAAGATATTGCACCTGAGCACGGTAGGGTGAGATGACGCCAACGTCTATTCTCTCATCTAAAATACGCTGCTTACCAATCTTCATAAAGTACTCCTGCAATGTTTTCAGCGTCAGTTCAGCCTCCCCTTTATTGATTCTTCCAAAGCTCTCACCAACAAACTGCTCCTTAGAAAGCTCATCTGAAGTGTCCATCCAGACCATAGGATTATCATAATCAAGGATACCACGATATTTAATCTGTGGTGCACTGATGATTTGACCATGGTAAAACCAAACGGAAGAGAAGCACATAATCTCTTCATTCATTCGATATTGCACCTTCAGAAGCGTCACTACTTCGGGCTTATTCTCCACGATTCGTTCCATTAAAGTCTTCCCTAACCCACCTCGCAGGGCTGCTATGCTCTTCACCGTGGGAGGTAACTGACAGTGATCTCCTGCAAAAATAACCCTTGAAGCCCTACGAATAGCTATCCAACAGGCTGCTTCCAAAGCCTGTGCAGCCTCATCAATGAACAAAGTAGTGAACTTCTGCCCTTCCATCACCCTACTGTTAGCACCTACCAACGTAGAGGCTACAACACGAGCTTCGTCAAATAGCTCTGTATTAATACGTATCTCTAACTCCGTAGCACGACTTTTTAGGCGGTCCATCTTCTGATGATAGCTCTCAGAACCGCGTTTCCGGTTGTTCCTTAATTCGCGAATTGCTTTCCGTATGGACCACAACTGCGGGTAATCAGGATGTGCTTCGAACTTCCGTTCATAAGTAAATCCGAGCATTTTATCGTTTACACGTGTTGGATTACCTATGCGCAACACATTGATTCCACGGTCAACAAGCTTCTCACATATCCAGTCTACAGCCATATTACTTTGTGCACAGACCATCACCTGGCTCTCTCTCATCAGTGCTTCGTTGATGGCTTCAACCAGCGTTGTGGTCTTTCCTGTACCTGGAGGACCATGAACTACAGCCACATCCTTTGCCCACAAAACCTCGTTAACAGCCTTTTCCTGTGTTGGATTCAGCCAAGGCAGACGAATAGGAGCGAAAGAAAACTTCTCAACTTTTTGTCGGGAATAGAACAAATCACGCAGATAAGCAAGTCGATTGCCCCTTGCTTTCATCGTACGATCCAATGCATCAAACATCATTCGATAGCTTGTTTCGTCGAAACCCAGCTGACAACCTATCTGTTCTGTAGTTGATTGCAATTCCAATAAGGGTGCAGAGTCAGGCACAGATACAACCATTCTGTCGCCATCAACGTAAGATACCGTTCCCGTAAAGCCATAATACTTCAGCTTTCCCTTACCTTCCACATCATTATACTTAAAGAATAACAATGGTCTACCAAACTCAAAGTTATGCTCTATATCCTGATCCTGTGTGCGAAACACCTCCACACACAGCTGATTCATCCCATTATAGAAACGTTTACCCACACGTAATGGGAACCAAGCATCGCCTCTTTTAACCTTCCTCTGCATACCTGTTGACTCGGTTTGTTTGCGGAAGGCATCTTTCTCAGCATAATACTCCATCTGGAGTAATAGCCGTTGACGTTGTAAAAGCTGTTGTGGAGTTTCCTGAGACATCTTGTTTTTAAATGAATTATTTTAAGTTTATGTTCGAATATCAGCCTGTCCTCTGTTTAACACAAGTATCAAAGTGAGCTAAGAATCGTATAGATCATCTATCTCTCCGACCTGTCGAACCGGCTGACCAGGCAACGCACAGGACGATAAGAACAAGACAACTTTGAACTCACCAGTATCACTTCTAAAGTCAATCACCAAATTTAACTTGCCATTACCATCAATATTTCTTGTCCGAACAAGAGAACAATAACGAGAAAAATATCAAAGGAAAGATAAGTAACGTAATTCTCATTTATAACTTTAATATTAATTCCTATGTGTGAATACAGACTTCATAACACTGCAAAGAACAAGCTTCAGAAGGTGTTAACACCCATAATAATCAACCACTTCCGCTACCTTTCTTACCAGTTGACCAGGTAAAGCACAGGAGGATAAATATAAAGCAACATAAACTTCACCAAACTCACCCGACAAATTAAAGACTAAATCTAACTTTCCATCACCATCAATATCACCTGCAAACATAAGAGTGAAGTCAACTTTATCCAAATTTGTCCTTCTGACAATCTGCTTTCCATTTAAGAGAATGATCCCTTCATAAGATTGAGTACCATGTTTCGTGAAAACCTTTTCCTTAGTTTTCAATTCATAATGCTTACCCTCAAAAGTAAAACGTAACGTAGTTCCTGGCTTTAAATAAAAGGAATTCAAGAAAGAATTAGGAGCAATATGCAGGTCAATACTATTCACTTCGCCCATTTTAGAAGGCAAATGATTAATATATAGAAGAACCTTTCTCTTGCTTGTCAGCGTTGACACAGAGTCTCCTATAATCTCATCCCACTCTTTACCGATTGTATATTCTGCCTTAGAAAGATAGTATTTCTGTCCTTTCCTATACAGTTCCACCCAAGTATCATCAATCAATGTATCAACCTTACATTGACGATAACTGAAAGGAATAAGTATTTTATATGGATGATTATCCATCTCCAAGACCTTCTCCGACATACCTTTTATCGTGTCCTTTCCCGTTTTCTGCACCTCAGACACAGTATCTTTGCTCAGAACAGATCTTTCTCCAGCCACCTCAACAGGCCTCTTTTCTGTACAGGATAAGAGAAGAAAGCAAACACCTAATAGGAAAAAATATATCTTGATTCTCATAAACAACAATGTTTTTAATGCTTCTATATAAGTGATTCATTAGCTTATAACACCTGCAAAAGTAACATTTTCCTCCGTATTCTACAATCTTCTGACAGACTAAAAGCCACATTACAGAAAATTACAAGCCCTTTGTACTAATTCTACAAGGCGTCTGTAATACTTCTACAAGCGGCTTGTAATTCTTCTACAAGGCCTTTGTAATTCCCCATAAGTAGGTATTCTGCACTATAAGACATGCCTGTTTGTGCTTTTTTCAGCCCCATTCTTACCTGCTTTCCCAAATATTTCTTATATTTGCCAACATCAAATAACAAATTAAACTATACTTATAGCTTATGAAAAAGACTAACGTGCAACAGCTGCACACCCTACCATCCGAGTGTACAACCATCATCATCGGGAAAGAACAGACCGCTGATGGTTCTATGATAGTTTCCCGTTCAGAGGACTGGGACGCAATGGAAGCTAAGAACTACGAGATATTTGAAGATACAGACAACGGTCCACGCGAGTTCATTGCAAAGGATAGTCCCTTCCGTTGTGAGCTTCCTGAGAAGGCTTTAGGCTATTCTGCCCTTTCTCCATATAGCCTTCACGGTCACTGGGGAAGTGCTGGTTTCAATACGGCAGGTGTCGGAATGAGTGCAACAGAGAGTATTTTCAGCAGCGATGAGGTGTTGAAATATGATCCATTGGTAGAAAACGGTGTTGCAGAAAACTCTGTTTTCAACATCACACTCCCTTATATCCGTACTGCAAGAGAAGGTGTTGAACGCTTAGGTATGCTTGTTGAGAAGCATGGTATTGCTGAAGGATTCGGCATTGGGTTCGTAGATAACAAAGAGATATGGTACTTTGAGACAGCCTGTGGCCATCGTTGGTTGGCTTGTCGCATGCCAAAGGATCAGTATTTCGTTACTGGTAACCAGAGTCGCTTCCGTACTTACGACCCTAAAGACAAGGAGAATTATCTTGCATCAGCCGACTTGATTGAGTTTGCAGAGAAGCATGGACTCTACAATCCAGCACAGGGAGCGTTTGATTTCCATGAAGCTTATGCCCGAGATGTGAAACTTGACACTACTTATAACTATCCTCGAGTATGGGGATTGCAGCAGTTCTTCTCCCCATCTATCAAGAATGACGTTACAAAGAACACCTTCCCTGTGTTTGCAAAACCCGAAGAGAAGATCACATTGACCAAGCTTCGCACAGCATTCCGCTTCCATTACGACAATACTGACCATGATCCATACCTCCATAGTAACCCTAAGGAGCCTTACAGACCGGTCTCTATCTTCCGTACTACACAGACTCACCTGCTGCAAGTACGCCCAGAACTACCACAAGCTATCGGTTGTGTCAACTATGTTGCCATGGGAATGGCTGATCTTGGTGTGTTCCTTCCACTCTATCAAGGCATTACTTCTTATCCAGAAGCCTACACAAAGGGTACGGATGAGTCAAGTGCTGACTCTGCATATTGGAAGTTCCGCAAGATAATGGTACTCGGTATGACGAACTATAACAAGTATGCTCCTATCATAAAGGAGACTTATGCGAAGTTCGAAGCAGAGACTGACCAGCGTCAAAGGGAGATGGAAGAGGAGTACTTACGCATCTATAAGACACAACCTCTGCATGCAAAAGACCTGTTACAGGCCTTCTCCGACAAGGTTCTAACCGATGCTCTCGAGGTTGCTGACCGTCTTCAGGAGAAGCTTTTCACACTGATGACAAAGGATATCCAGCAGGAATATCTCTTCCACGGTGCTTAAACAGAAGGTATAAACAATAAAGAGGGAATGGCGAAAACCGTCATCCCCTCTTTGCCTATTTATGTTTTACTATCAAACATACAAACAAATAAGACACAACAAGCCTATAAAACCGTCGAACAAACACAAAGTTTATTCCCCATTTTTAACCCGTTTTGCAAGTGAAATATTGCTTTAGCGTTATTGAAAAGTCAAATAGAACCAGTTGTAAGAATTCTGTTTACAAAGTTAAAGATAATATTTAGGATTAAAAGTGTTGGTATAATAATATTATACAGACGAACCATTTATAACTACCAAACCTTTATATTTCATCTTCAAGTTACCTAAGTGGAAACTCATGTCCGATAAAAATTATAATCATTCACTGTGAATATAAGTTTTTTTCCTTACCTTTGCACGTAGAATAAGCCACTCTACGACTGGCAGACACGGCTTATATAAGGTTTGCTCTGATAGTTCAATGGATAGAACGGAGGTTTCCTAAACCTTTGATCCGGGTTCGATTCCCGGTCGGAGTACTATAAATTACTCTTTATTATCCTCTTCTTAAAGAAGAAAATCACTCTATACTACCTAACAAATAACGAGATAAGAACCATTATCCAATAAGCATATCACACTTCATCTTCCAATCCTTTAAATTTAATTCATTATGATTGGTGCCATTATAGGAGACATTATAGGCTCACGTTTCGAGTTCGGAGCAACGCCAGAGGAAGGTTTTGAACTCTTTACCCCCGACTGTTCATACACGGATGATACCATTTGTACCATTGCTATAGCTGATGCTGTGATGAATCATCGCAACTATCAGGAGGCTTTACACGACTGGTGCCGACGTTATCCGGACCCAATGGGAGGCTACGGGAGCAGGTTTTATGAATGGATTCAGGCGGATCAGCCCCATCCTATGAACTCTTATGGCAACGGATCAGCCATGCGTGTCAGTCCTATTGGCTGGTTATTTGATGATTGGGAGCAAGTTATTGATGAGGCAAAGAAGAGCGCTGAGGTCAGTCATAACCATCCTGAAGGTATCAAAGGAGCACAATGTGTGGCTGAAACCATCTGCTGGCTGCGGCTAATGCGCTTCTCCAAGACCGATGTGGAGCGTAAAGTACATAAGTTTTTCGGCTATGAGATACCGTCAATGAGGGACATTTTGAAGATAGGAGCAGAAGGACACTTCGACGGAACATGCCAAGAGACGGTACCAATGGCACTGCGTTGCTTCATGGATGCTAATGATTTTGAAGAGACAATACGCCTTGCTGTCCTCTGCGATGGTGATACTGACACGAAAGCATGCATTGCCGGAGCTATTGCGGAAGCATATTACCAAGTGCCAGAAACCATGATTGAAAAGGCTATCAGCTATCTTCCAGATGACATGTTAGGCATTCTCAGCCAGTTTTATGAGACCATTCAGTCTGGATGTAGACAAAAGAAGTAACCCCAAAAGGTTACTTCTTTTTTGTTTCAGGCACTTTATTTCACCTGAAACAAACTTGATTCAAGAACGGAACAAATCCTATTTTTGTAAAATAACTTTCTTATTGAATTTTAAAAGGGCGTCTTTTGCATTCTAAAAGATGCCCTTTTGCATTGTAAAAGATGCCCTTTTGGCATGTAAAAGACGCCCTTTTACATCGCAAAACATGCCCTTTTACAAGCCCATCCGTAACTATCTGGGATTCTGAAGATTACTAAACCGGAAAAAGTTCATTTCCTTCTGTTTTGTTCCTCATGACGTTCTCTCAACTGTAAAGTTCTTTCAAACACTATAAAGAAGTATATTTATCGTCCCTTACCAAGCTTTTCTTTCATTCGTTTCAGTTCATTTCTATATGCCTTTCCCGTCTCTTCTCCTATCCGAATCATGTCTTTTATGGCTCCAGGCTTAAAGTCTGTCACCCCATAAGAGCCTAAATTAGGATTGATATAGAGGTCGGCTTGTGTACGGTTTATATTATACTTTTTTATATCAGGCGTTCCGCCAACCAGCTAAAGACCCCACCAAGTCCTCTAAGGAAGGCAAAAGGCGAATGATAATCATCATGTTTACGCTGCTGAAGGTCTATAGCTATCACTATATCTGCCCCCATTCTCCGCATCACATCTACTGGAAGATTATTTATCATACCACCATCCACCAGCATCAAGGTGTCCATTGCAACAGGTTTAAACATACCTGGAATAGCCATACTGGCGCGCATATTACGTGCTAAGTTCCCCGTGTCAAGTACAATCTCTTGCCGACGGCGAATGTCAAAAGCCACACAAGAGAAGGGAATAGTACACTTCACCACCCCTTTCTCCGCTGGAGAATGAGACACAAGTGAGTCGAGAAAGTCGTAAATATGGTCACCATGTGAAAGTCCCCACCCTTTCTTACGCTCTACAACAGCCTTACGACGTACGGGAAAGCCAAAAAGATAAGTCACTCCATCCACCTCTTTCAATATCTTTCCAGTAAGAGTTGTGTCTCTATCTGACAACAATGAGAGCCAATGTTGTGAACGAAACAGGGTGTCAAGGGCATTGGTACGATAGCCTTGAGCATACAATCCACCAATGATTGCACCTATACTCGTACCTGCAATATAGTCAATAGGAATCCCAGAACGTTCTATTTCTTTCAGAACTCCTACTGCTGCAGCCCCTTTGGCACCGCCTCCACCCAGTACAAGTCCCACCTTCAGGCGGGGCTTCTGTACCGTTTTCTGTTGTCCCTGTACGGAAAAACAACAACAGATAAGGATAAGAAATATAAGAAATGTACGTTTCATGAAGGCAAATGTACAGCTTTTTATCCTAACAAAAGCATCTTTCACCTGATTATCCATACGATAATAATTCCTCTGTTACACCCATTTACCGAACAAATCACATGATTCTTTCACTTGCTAAGCCAGTAACTTTTTCGTAACTTTGCATCATGATGTTTCATCCTTTAGACATAAATACACCTATACCCGTACGGTTTAATAACCCTTTTGATTATGAACCGGACGCACTTTGCCGTGCTGCAGTAAAGGAATTACGGTCAAAATTACCCGTCAACCCCATAGAAGGAAAGATGTATGGTGTACTGATAGTAATGAATAAAGGACGTTTGGGTTATCTACAAGCCTACTCTGGACAGATAGAAAACGAGCCTGAAGGCTTCGTTCCCGCAGTATTCGACTATCTACAACCCAACGGATACTTCAAGATTCATGAGGCTGAGATATCTTCTTTGAACCATATGATAGCACAGTTACAGGCATCTGAGGAGTACAAAGAGGCACAACAACATCTGAAAGACATTCAACAGGAGGCGCAAAAGGTGCTTGACGAGAAGCGAAACATCATGCAAGCAGCCAAGGCTTTACGTGACAAACGGCGGAAAGAGGCTTTCATTTCTGAACAGGAACACAATGAAATGATCCGTCAAAGTCAGTTTCTCAAAGCTGAATTGCACCGCACTAAACTTACTTACAACGAACAGATTGATGCTGCAAAACGCCATTTGCAACTGTTACAGGACAAGATAACGGCATGGAAACGTGAACGAAAACTGAAGTCGGACAGGCTACAATACTGGCTATTCTCGCAGTTCTCACTCCTCAATGCACGTGGAGAACGCAAGAATCTGCTTGATATCTTTCGGGATTATTATCTGCTTAACAGTACCGCACGTACCCGTATGGCACAGAAACTATCAGCCTCAGCAGACAAAACAGAGGACAAAAACATCTCAACATCATTACTTCCGCCCTCTGGAGCAGGGGAATGTTGTGAGCCAAAGTTGCTTCAATACGCCTTTCTACAGGGCTATAAACCCATCTCAATGGCGATGTTCTGGTGGGGACCTGCACCCAAAAATGAAGTAAGACAACATGGTTCTTACTATCCAGCATGCAATGGGAAGTGTAAACCTATCCTTATGTGGATGCTGGAAGGATTGGAAACCAACTGTGATACGGCAAGCAACAACACCGAACAGACCATTAAAATCATTTATGAAGACAGTTATTTGGCTGTTATCAACAAGCCATCCGGCTTACTGTCTGTGCCTGGAAAGAGTGGGAAACCATCTGTTTACAGTATACTGAAAGAACGATGGAAGGGAGAGAATGAGCCCTTTATGGTGCACAGATTGGACATGTCGACCAGTGGACTATTAGTCATTGCTCGCAATTTGTCTGTTTATAAAGCACTGCAAAAGCAATTCTTACACCATGAAGTCAGTAAAAGATACGTTGCATTGTTGCCCTTCTCCTTTCTTGAAAAGCACAAACCCACAGACGGAAGGATTACTCTTCCACTCACACCTGACGTAGATGACCGTCCCAGACAGATGGTTGACCACATCAATGGGAAGTCTGCCATTACAGAATATCACGTTGTGGGAAAGACAAAATATGGGAAAGACAACCAAGAAGCCATAAAGATTCAACTCCATCCACAGACAGGTCGCACCCATCAATTACGTGTTCACTGTGCTCATAAAGAGGGTTTGGATACGCCTATCATCGGTGATACACTCTATGGTAAGCGTGATGAGCGACTTTGGCTACATGCAGAACACTTAGATTTCACGCACCCCATAACAGCAAAAAACATGTCTTTCGACAGCACTTTACTATAAAGAGACTGACAGAAGACAGAAAAGTCCACTCGTGTTTACCGTCAACTCCATTCATATTCACCATCAATCCCATATGCATTTACCGTCAACTCCATATGTATTCACCATCAACACGAACGTAAAAGACACCCTTTTACTATTAGAAAGAATCACCTTGCGCAATCGTTTTCACAATGGTTACCATCCATTTCCCCCACAAAAGCAATATAATAATATGAATTGAAGCTATCTTTGTATCCGTATTTTAAAAACCTAAACACCCTTATTAAGAGCACTTTGCACACGCTTTCGGCAGAGATATACACCTCAATGGCAAAGAATTCACAACAAAACAGTTAAAAACCTATTATATATGATGATGCAAAAGACCAACAAAACCAGACTGCTTAGCCTCCTTTTTCTTCTCACATGGCTGACAAGTGCATGGGCACAAGCCCCTTCTATTCAGGAAGGAACCATCCTTCACTGCTTTGACTGGAAGTATACGGACATTAAAGCAGAGTTGGATAACATCAAAAAGGCTGGCTTCACAGCCGTACAAACATCTCCTGCACAAACCAATAATACGGATACATTGATGTGGTATGACCTCTATCGCCCCCATAACACAGAGGTTGGACCCAACCCTCTTGGTACTAAAGAGGAGCTAAAAGCCCTTTGTGATGCCGCACATGCCAAAGGTCTCAAGGTAATTGTTGACATTATAGCAAATCATACAGAAGGTTCTTTAGACATAGTAGCCGACTATTGGAAAAATATAGACCTCTATCACACCCTTGGAAAGGTAAGTAACTGGAACGATCGATACCAAGTTACACACGGAGAGATAGGCATGAAAGACCTAAAGACCGAAGATAAACGTGTCTATTCGAAGTTTAAAGCCTACGTACAGAAGCTGAAAGCACTCGGAGTAGATGGTTGTAGATGGGACGCAGCCAAGCATATTGGCTTGCCATCAGAAGGAGATCCGTTCTGGCCGATGGTCATTGACAAGACAATGTACAACTACGGAGAGATACTTAACGATACCGGAGGGGATGATAGTAAGCTTATTCCTGAATACATGACCTACATGAGCATCACAGACAGCCCTTATGGGACCAACAACGTGTTAGGTTCTGCTAAGAATCATCAGGCAACTCCGTATGGAACAGGCAACTATACGAAACGTTTTAATACTGATAAGGTGGTTTATTGGGGAGAAAGTCACGATACATATTGCAACCAAGGAGGTGAAAGTGTTGGTGTTAGCCAAGACATTATAGACCGTGCTTACGCTGTAGCAGCATCCCATAACCGCATTCCAGCACTCTATTTCTCTCGTCCTATAGGGCGTGGCGTGGGGGCAAAAGTGCCACAAAAAGGCTCAATGCACTTCACTTCCAAGTGCGTTGCTGAGGTAAATAAGTTCCATAATGTCATGAATGGTAAACCAGATTACTACTCTGCAGACGGTAGTGTAGCCTCTATCACCCGCAAAGGGGGCGGCGCTATTATCGTCAACTTCAATGGTAGCGGAACAGTAACAGTAGCAAATGGAGGCAGTTATGCCGTCCCAGGAACATACACAGACCAAGTGAGCGGTAACCAATGGACTGTTACAGCAACAACAATCAGTGGTAAGACAGATAATACTGGTATAGCTGTTCTCTACAAATCAGCACCCGTTAAGTGAGCTTTACATAGTAACGCAAAGAACTATAAAGCAAGAAAGAGAAAGCTGAAGGGATGAGTTGAGAGGCTTAGAAATAATCTTACAACTTACGATCAACAAAGAAAGAGGAAACAAAAGAAAAACAACTTTTCCCCGTTTCATAACATCAACACTATCAATTAGTTACAAACAGGCTTGTAAAAGGGCATCTTTTACATTGCAAAAGGGCGTCTTTTACATGCTAAAAGGGCACCTTTTACAATGCAAAAGGTGCCCTTTTAGAACGCAATAGATGCCCTTCTAAAAAATGAAAAAGAAATTATCTTACAAAAGAAGAATATGTATAACGATGTAAGCTCGTCTATTTCACATTCTCTTCCTCCTCATTTTCCACTCTTTCTACCCGTGGAATAGCGTTTGAATGGTTGCTTGTACGTGATCGAACAACCAAAGGAACATTCTCTATCAACACGTTACTCGTATCCAAACCCAAAGAACGTGTTATACTTAACTTCAACTTATCAATCCATTCATAGGCATTCATGATCATACGATCACGGAAAGAGAAGTAATTATAGGCTGCATAAAGACGATTAATCAGCACGAAAACAAAGTTACCCATCACCTTATGCTTTGCCAAAGAAGGGTAAGCAGAAGCCAAAGAGAACTCCTTTTGTGCAACCATATCCTCTATTATCTGACGGAAATAACGGTTAACCAACGGATGAACGCGGAATCCCAGACGCAGATTAATACGATAAAGCGTGTCAGGAATCAATGTTACGGTATCATATTCCAACGTTGATGGAGTGTCCTGATAGTCTATATGAAGGAGAATATAGTGGTCAGCACGCATCGGATGCTTATTGATTATCGAATAAAGTATCTTCTGTTCAATCTCATATGTACCACCCAATTTGCTAAGATAGACAATGTTCGTTGCATACTTTGGTATGGATTCATCAGCCTTGATATCGGAAATGATACCGTACGAATCCCTTATGTCACGCACAATAATCTGTGCATTACGAATCGTAGTGGCGTTATACCATATATACATTATCCCGATCATCACACTGGCAAGCAACATTGTAACCCAACCACCATGCATAAACTTCGCCATATTGGCTACGAAGAAGATGCTTTCAAGCCCAACAAAGGCTATAAGGAACAATGTAACAGCCCAACGATGAGTACGTTTTATGGTGAGATAAGCACTGAGTAGCAGGGTTGTCATCAACATTGTGACTGTGATTGACAGCCCATAAGCAGCCTCCATGTTCTCTGAATTCTGGAAGAAAAGTATCACAATGACACAGAGAACATACAAAGAGATATTGACAAACGGGATGTAGAGCTGTCCTTTCACATCTGTTGGATACTTGATTTTCTGCCTTGGCCAGAACTTCAAGTTCATCGCTTCACTGAAGATTGTGAACGAACCGCTTATCAAAGCCTGGCTGGCTATAATGGCAGCAATGGTTGCCATGGTTATACCAAAGAAGAGAATGCCACGTGGCATGATAGCATAGAAGGGGTTAACTCCTGGTGTCAGATTGCCAACATGTGAGATAATCCATGCTCCTTGACCAAGATAATTGAGAATAAGCATTATCTTTACGAACGCCCAACTCATACGAATGTTATTGATTCCACAGTGCCCTAAGTCGGAATATAAGGCTTCAGCACCTGTAGTACACAGGAAAACGGCACCCAAAATAAGGAACCATTCAGGACTACTGGCAAGCAAACGGACAGCATGCAACGGATTAAAAGCCTGAAGAATAGGGAAATATTCCCCGATATTCATTGCTCCAAGCACCCCAAGCAACGTAAACCATATGAGCATCAATGGGCCAAACAGTTTTCCAATAGCATTCGTTCCGAACTGTTGAATGAAGAATAATACCGTCACAATACAAAGTGCTATGGGCACAACTGGTGTCTCTGGCTCGTAAGCACGCAATCCTTCAATAGCTGAAAGGACCGTAATGGACGGCGTAATGACGCCATCTGCAATCAACGTACTTGCTCCTATGATGGCCAAAAGATAATACCATTTCTTGCTATGTCTACGTATCAAGGCATAAAGAGCAAGTATTCCACCTTCCCCTTTATTGTCTGCCCGAAGCGCAATCAGTACATATTTAACTGTTGTCTGCAGTGTTAAGGTCCAGATAATACATGATACTGCACCAATAATATACTCTGCATTGACCGTATCACCAGCCCTTACAATAGCTTTCATCACGTAAAGTGGTGACGTACCTATATCCCCAAAGACAATACCTAAGGTTACTATGACACCTATTAAACTAAGCTTATGACGCACAGAAGTGTGACTAATGTTATCCTTACTCATTACTATCTTTTCTTAAAACAGATGCAAAGGTAAACAAAAACAAGGTAACGGCATAGGATACAGCTGGGTTTTATCTATAAATCCTTTGTCGTTTACCTTATTTACAGTAACTTTGCAGCAAAGAAACAACGTGCAGATATTAGCAAAGAAACAACGAACAGACATTTATGGAAGAAAAGAAATTCAAACGAACCACCGTTACGGCAGCACTGCCATACGCTAATGGTGGTGTTCATATAGGGCATCTTGCAGGTGTATATGTTCCTGCTGACATTTATGTTCGCTATCTTCGACTGAAGAAAAGGGAGGTAATCTTCATCTGTGGAAGCGATGAACACGGCGTACCAATCACTATTCGCGCTAAGAAAGAGGGCATTACACCACAAGATGTATGCGATAGATATAACAAATTGATAAAAGACTCTTTCAAAGATTTCGGTATTTCGTTTGATATCTATAGTCGTACAACGAGTAAAACACATGAGAAATTTGCCTCAGACTTCTTCCGTAAGCTTTATGATGACGGCAAACTCGTTGAGCAAGAGAGCGAACAATACTACGATGAAGAGGCTCATCAGTTCCTTGCTGACCGTTACATCATGGGTGAATGTCCACATTGTGGCAACCCAAATGCCTACGGTGACCAGTGTGAGAAGTGTGGTAGCGACCTCAGTCCTATGGAATTGAAGAACCCACACTCTACTATCTCTGGGTCAAAACCAGTCGTTAAGAAGACGAAAAACTGGTATTTGCCATTAAACAACTACCAAGAATGGTTGAAACAATGGATTCTTGAGGATCATAAAGAGTGGCGTCCGAATGTCTATGGACAGTGTAAGAGCTGGTTAGACATGGACTTACAGCCTCGTGCAATGACCCGTGACCTTGATTGGGGTATCCCTGTTCCTGTCAAAGGGGCTGAAGGTAAAGTGCTATATGTTTGGTTTGACGCCCCAATTGGGTACATTTCAAACACCAAAGAACTGTGTGACAGTGACCCAGAGCACTTCGGTAACTGGCAGAAGTGGTGGCAAGACCCTGAAACTCGGCTTGTTCACTTCATCGGTAAGGACAATATTGTCTTCCACTGTCTTATCTTCCCAACGATGTTAAAGGCTCATGGCGATTACATTCTACCTGATAACGTTCCTGCAAATGAGTTCTTGAACCTTGAAAACAACAAGATTTCAACAAGTAAGAACTGGGCTGTATGGCTCCATGAGTACCTCCATGACTTCAAAGGAAAGCAGGATGTGCTACGCTATGTGCTCACAGCCAATGCGCCAGAGACCAAGGACAACAACTTCACATGGAAGGATTTTCAGGAGCGTAACAACTCCGAACTCGTTGCTGTGTATGGTAACTTCGTGAACCGTGCATTGCAGTTGACAAAGAAATACTGGGACGGTGTTGTTCCAGCATGTGGTGAACTGCAGGATATTGACCGCCAGGCTATCCAGGAATTCAAGGATGTCAAGGAGAAGATGGAGGCTTATCTTGATGCCTTTAAGTTCCGTGAGGCACAGAAAGAGGCGATGAATCTTGCCCGCATTGGTAATAAATACATCACAGAATGTGAGCCATGGAAGGTTTGGAAGACTGATCCTAAGCGTGTAGAGACGATTCTGAATATCTCACTTCAGCTTGTTGCGAACCTCAGTATAGCCTTCGAGCCATTCCTTCCATTCTCAAGTAAGAAGCTTCGTGAGCTGATAAACATGACGGAATACGACTGGAGTGAGCTTGGTTCAACCAATCTTCTTCCTGCAGGGAAGCAACTTGCAGAACCTGAACTGCTGTTTGAAAAGATTGAAGATGAGGCCATTGAGGCACAACTTCGTAAGTTGGAAGAGACCAAGAAAGCCAACGAGGAAGCTACTTACAAGGCTGAACCGATAAAGAAAGAGATTCCTTTCGACGACTTCGAGAAGCTGGATATCCGTGTAGGACATATCATTAAGTGTGAGAAAGTGAAGAAGAGTAAGAAGCTATTGCAGTTCACTATCGACGATGGATCAGGTGTTGAACGCACCATCCTCAGTGGTATTGCAGCCTACTATGAGCCAGAACAGCTCATAGGTAAGGATGTTCTCTTCGTTGCAAACTTTGCTCCTCGAAAGATGATGGGCATTGAAAGCCAGGGAATGATCCTCTCTGCAGTCAACTTTGACGGCTCTCTCGCAGTCACAACAACACTGGATAAGGTGAAGCCAGGTAGCCAAGTAGGATAAAGAAAGCATACTAAGCTTTCCCCAAATACATCAAAAGGCAATTATAATGTGCAGCAAACCGCACTTTATAATTGCCTTTTTAGTTTTTTAAATAAGCCTTTCCCCAGTAGAGAACCACACCAAGGTCATCAAAGTCTTTTATCTTTGATAGTTTATACAACGGCTTTCTCGCCACCTTTACGACCTTTCTTCTGAACACTTTCTTCCCATCAGGATTCTTACTATTGATATTTTTATCGATATATTCAGTACCTGTAAGGAAATTGATGCTTTTCTTTGTAAAGACTGTTGCACCCCAATTCTCAGACCTATCAAAACCTATCAAAGCAAAATCTGAGTCCTGATAACGGAAACAATAGCTCCAAAAGCCATATCTCCCATAATTATAATCCACATATAGCTTACCGTTCCTTATATTAATTGATAGCTCTGGAGGGTCATATACACCGCCATCCTCATTCTCAGAAGAGAAACAATCATAGTTCTTTAAGGCTACTTCATATCCGTCTTGCTTACTGAACAAGATGATAATCCCACGCCGATTACGGTCTATAACATTGCTATCATCACCTTTCACAAAGCCATCTTTATGCATTGCTTTTATGATTAACACACAATCCGTAGTGCCATCTTGGTTCAGATCACCATATATTTTGTCAAAGAGTTTGTATCCCTTGGGAATAAAATGGGTTATATCCTGCTTACCAATGTCAGTCTGTGAATGAGCAAGTACATCAAAACTGACAAACAGAACAAACATAAGAACCAACCTGAAACACAAGCAATCCTTACTATTAAAAGGTCTCATTCTGAATATCTTCATGTATAAATCAATTTAAACAGCACACGGAGTACTAACGATAAACGTCCCTTTGAAAGCTATTTCTTCAGCCAATTATCCTCAAAAAGAGAGCAGATGACAATGCAAATTTCATAATACATCGCTTGGGCTATTCATACTCCACAAACGCTAATCAGTGCAAATATAGTAAAGATAAGCCAATTATCAGCTCATCATGGACCAAAAAAGAGAACTGACTCTATGGATATTTGAGTCGATTTATGCACTTCCTATGATTCTAATCAGCGGTTATAGTTGTGTTTATATGCGTGTTTTCCATTATTATCTAAGTCTGATAAATAATTATCTAAGCGTGATAATTAATTATCACGCTTAGATAATAAGAAAAGACATTCATATAAACAACACCTTCAAGGCACTTTTTACACACAGAACAGCACCTTTTCAGATAAGAAAGATAAGGAAGCAGGAGGCAACTGTAGGGCTTGTCATTACTTCAGAACTGCCAACGCACTTGCAAATCAAGGCTACTCATAGTGGAAGAATTGATTTGCTGATGACCAGAAGAGATATGATCACGGTCAGAGTAATGGGTGAAGGAGGTACGAAGAATCAACATAAGCCGACGAGAAAGGTCGGTACGAGCAAAGAGACTGCCGTGTAGTCCTCGACCGTAATAGGCAGGAAAGCTAAAAGAATAGAGTGGTCCACGCTCGTAAACATAAAGACGTGAGGCGAAATCATCCGTATGGAAATAACCTGCAGTGACGGTAAACGCAAGCCAAGAGAGTGCATTGCAGGTCACACTCTCCGTTGCCATATAACCAAAACTACGCTTCAGATAATCGCTTAGGGCTACATCTAATTGTGTACACAGACTCCATCCATGCGATGTATAGCCCAGAGACAACCTGCCACGTTGCATCGTTTCATTCGTTATCCCTGTTTTGTCGGCATTGTCCTTACCTCTAATCTTAAAACGGTAACGTGCCAAGACTTCCCAATGATGATACTTATACGTTGTCATCAGGACGTTATCCCATGCCTGACTTGCCTGATGTACACCGTAACGAGGATGGGAAAAGTAAGCAAAATCAGTATAAGCCATGACCAAAAGACCACGTGTTACTGTCCAGTTCGTTCCCAAAAGAATGCCACTTTCGTTCTGAACGTCTCCTCCATCAGCAAAGCTACGTGCAAGAAGTGCTTGGTACTGATAAGCATAATAACGCTGAACGGAGAATAAAGCAATGGAGGGGGATAGCTGAAAGGAAAGGTTATTCGTTGTAGCCAGACTACCTTTAGAGTCGATTGCCGTCTCTCCTGCAATCGAGAAACGATGATGCTGATAGCCATAATCAATCCCTATGTTCCCAAAACCATTCCCTGTGGGAGCATATCGTCGGTAATATAAAGCTGTATCAGGTGTTAATGGTCGATTAAAACGAGAGAAGACACCCGTTAAACCAATATGAAAGCCATTGTAGTTCCACGACAGATTTGCTCCACTGACAAACTGTGTAGCACTATTCTTACGTAAAAGTTCACGCTCAGTACGGTGATAGCCCGTCTTGAGAATGGTCTTTATTGATCCATTATCAGTAAGTGTGGCATCAATCGCACGATAAGAAAGAAAGGCTGTGAGGTCAAGATGCTTTGCAATAGCAACCGTTGCAGCTACTCCTTGCAAGTAATTGGCTGATGAACGGGAGGCATGTGCATGAATGCCGACAGCCTGTCTACCCAGTGTTGAGAGCATAGCCAGTTTTCCAAAGCCAAAGGAATTATTGATGACAAGCCCCTGTCCGAAATTCACCTTGTATCGTCCTACAACCAAAGTCTTCAATATTCCGAGTCTACGAAGAAGCAGATAAAAGCTATAATGGTCGTATCCCCAATTGTTTCCATGGGCAAAGAAAGGCTCACCAGCATCCTGCGCGCCTACTAATCCAGCCTGAACATAATCGCCATAACGGAAAGTATAACGGAAAGAGTGGGCATAAGGATAGCCCAAATAGGCTTTACGGTCGCCCTCCCGTTGATAGAAAGGGATGTGAGCGGTGAACATCAGAGCGTGTTTTCCCTTCTGTAAGATCGTTGGAAGAGAAGGAAATGACTTACTTTCTGCTATCGGAGCAACATAAACAAAGTAAGGAAGTAAAGCCCTACGTGTGGCATCCAAGGACTCAATCATTGATAGTTCACCCAGTGTCTGCATACCATGATACTGGTAAATATAAGCCTGCAATTCCTCAATCTGTGCTTCTGTAAGGAAAGGGATACGCTCTAAGTCTTCCCGTTGTGCAGTATTCAGATTAATAGGATGCTCTGAAAGGTCGGAGAGAACATCAAAGATTTCTTCCTTCGCTTCAGCGTTCTCATCATTCGATGCATATAATTCATCAAAGTATTTTTCCCATTCAACTGTCTTCTGTGCTATTGCAGAGAGGCTTATTAAAGCCATCAGACAAGTTAGTATTAGGTGTTTCATGTCGTAAATGTTTCAAAGTATTGAGAGAACAAAGGTAGCTTTTGTTCACGAAATAGGCAAACGAAACATTAAGAAAAGCAAAAAGAGACCTGTAATCCGACTGATTACAGGTCTCTTTTGTATTCTCTCAAGAGGAGAATATCCAATAAATATGAAAAGTAAAGAGGCTTATTGAATCCTTATACTCTTCCCATCTTTATAGCAAGCAATGGTACGAGTACCATTGGTATAGATGTCTTCACTACCCGGCATGTCAAGTTTGAAGCCCGCAGCCTTTACTTGTGCAACGAGATTATCATATGCTGACTGATTGAATACGGCAATGATCAGAGCGCCATCCTTAAAGGCTATATAACTTGATACGCCTTTACGCAGAGGCTTAGGATAGTCTTCATACTTATCAGCAGTAAGAAGTTTTGCCAAAGAACAGTTCTTGTAATACATCTTTGAGAACTTATCTAAGCGGTAAACCTCGTAGTTATTCTTCAACTTATAGCCATACTTCTTCGTGATTGGGGCAACCTTTTCTGGATGATTGAACATATCGAGTGCTTCAACCACACTCACTACGTCAGCCATTGGAGTGACTGCTACAACTGAATCAGATGCAGCAGGAGTGGGTGTAGGTTGTGTTGTAGTCTGTTGTGTACCACAACTATAGAACGTCATGACCATCACAAGGGTGGCAAGTGCTATCCATACAATCTTCTTCATACGTTTATTTGTTTTGTTTATTAATTATCATTTGCATCTGATGGGTTACCTCTTCACTGCTGACAATGCGCAAACCATCTCCATTTACTTGTAACAAGGTATCTGAGAAACGCACTGCTAATTCTAAATCATGGGTAGAAAGCAATACGAGTTTACCCATTTCATGTGCCATACGTTGCAAAAGCTGAAAGGTCTCGACCTTAGAAGAGAAGTCGAGAAACGCCGTTGGCTCATCAAGAAAGATAACAGGTGTTTGCTGAGCAAGGGCCTTTGCAATCATCACTTTTTGTCGTTCACCGTCAGAAAGGGTCTGTATCATACGGTTCTTCAGCTTCTCTATGCCTACAGCTGTAATGGATTCATCCACTATTTGCTGATCGTTAGCATGCAGTTTACCAAAGAATCCCGTGTAAGGGGAGCGTCCTAATCCAATAATTTCCTCTACTGTAAGGTTCTGAACGTCCGGTTTCTGTGTAAGAACGATGCTGATCTGTCGCGCCAAAGCCCGCTGTGAGAACTCGCTGATGTCCTTTCCATCAAGGAGAAGACTACCCTCCAACTTGGGAAGAAAGCCCGTCAGCGTCTTCAAAAGTGTAGACTTCCCCACTCCATTCTCACCAATCAGACAAGCTAACTGCCCACTTTGCAATGTTAGATTGATGTCAGAGACGACAGTATGTCCGACCTTATAGCCCACCGAAAGGTGTGAAAGCGTTATCTGCATAGCAACTATCGGGGGCTTCAGACAAAGAACATCACCAGTATCTGGGCTATGATGACTCGGATAAACATGCCTAACGGATAAACCGTAGCGTAACTAATGTTACTTGTTTCGCCGTTTACGGTGTCGTTAGCATAGCCCAATGCCATTGGATTTGCCATTGATCCACAAAGGATTCCACAGATTGTTCCGAAGTCAAACTTCTTTGTTCGCAAGGCAAAGATACCTACTATAATCACAGGAACGACTGTCAACACGAATCCTAATCCTATCCATAACAAGCCTTCAGGGCGTACAATCGTGGCAAGAAAGTCCTTACCTGCATCCAAACCAAGGCAAGCAAGATAGAGAGAAAGTCCTAACTTACGAAGCATAAGGGATGCACTGCGGGTGGTATAGGCTATGAAATGCAAACGAGGACCAAAGGCCCCGACGAGGATTCCCATGATGATTGGACCACCAGCGATACCCAGTCTGACGGGAGCATCCATACCTGGCAATGAGAAAGGAATGGTTCCCAATGCCAAACCCAGTAACATTCCGAAGAAGATGATGGCAAGGTTTGGTTCATTGAGCGTCTTTACAGAGTTGCCAAGGAACTTCTCTGCATGGTCAATGGCCTCTGGTTGCCCCACCAAAGTCAGTCGGTCACCATAACGAAGGACGAGGTCACCTGTTGCCAAGAGCTTGATATCACTACGGATAACACGGCTCACATTGACATTATAGATATCACATAAGTGGAGCTGACCAAGTCTTTTGCCATTCAACATACTGTTTGAAAGGATGATAACACGGCTCTCCACCTCTGAATCAAGGTGGTTCCAGTCCACTTTTCCTTCGTTCAAATCGCGGTTAACCTGCTTCCCAAAGAGTATCTCCATGGCTGATACTTCTTCTTTTTTGGTTGCTACAAGGATATTATCATTGGTCTGTAACGTCGTAGCTCCTTTAGGAACGATGACTTCATTACCACGCCAGATACGTGAAATGATAAACTTCCGATGCGTACCCTGTGCTATATCGGCGATAGTCTTGCCGTTAATAGCTGGGTTGACGACTGTGAACTGCCCTATATAAGTATGATCATCATCTGAATCGGAACGCACTTCCATATCCGAAGGCTTGGTGAAGAACTTGCGAATAAAGATCATTGCGAAGATTACACCTACAACACCAAGAGGATAAGTGACAGCCGTTGCCAATGCAGCACGTGCTCCATTGTTGCCAACATGCTGTAAAGCCTGCTGTGCAGCACCAAGTGCTGGGGTGTTAGTAGTGGCTCCACAGAGGATTCCAACCATATCTGACATAGGAATCTTCATAGCATAAGTCAACGCAATGGACATGAGTGTACCTACCAAAATGACACCCAGAGACCACAGGTTGAATGCCGTTCCTTCATGACGGAAGGACCCAAAGAAGGTTGGACCGACGTGTAATCCAAGGGTATACACGAAGATTACCAAGCCGAAAGTCTCACAATAGTTGAGCATCTGTGCATCAACCTCCAAGCCAAAGCTACCCACGGCAATACCGAAGAAGAAGACAAAGGCAATGCCAAGGGAGATGCCAGCCACCTTAATCTTACCTAATCCCAGTCCGATGGTACAGATAAGAGAGATGACAACCACAGCCTGAAGAGCTGAAGGGATAGAGAATAGTCCGTTTATCCAATCCATGTCGTATTTTCTTTATTAGCAAGTTAGAGTATTCCAAGGTACTTCTCCAGAGGTATACCACGGTTCTTGTCCTTGTTATCTTTATTGAGATCTATCAGTTTGTACACCCCATCCATCGCCTTCTGCGTACTTGGAATCAGCAATTCACCATCAAGTAGATGTCCAATGAGTATTGCTGAGAAGATATCTCCAGTACCTGGGAAGTGAACGGGTATCTCTGTGTAGGGTAAAGAGAAGTATTTGTCAGTCACATGGTTATATCCTGCTACCGAAGGAGTACCATCTACGACGATAGAGGTTATTAATGCTGACTTAGTACCTATCAAACGCAAATCATCCAACAGTCTCTTGGCTTCTTCAAAGCTAACTCCCTCTGCATTATACTTCCCTGATGTGAGGTAACAAGCCTCTGTATAATTAGGGAAAATGAGGTCGGCAACACTGATCATCTCACGCATTGAGTTGATAGTAGCAGCTGTCACACCATTATAAAGCTTACCTTCATCGCCCATTATCGGGTCAACAAAGATGGCTGTTCCCAATGAAGCCTGCTCCCGACAATAGTCTGCCACGATCTTAGCCTGCCTCTCCGAGACAATAAAACCAGTTGCTATAGCATCAAAATGGAAGCCTAACTCTTTCCAAACGGGAAAGACATCCTTGATATAATTAGTTGTTTCAAGAATCTTGAACTTGCCATAATCAAGTGTATTGGAGACTAATGCCGTTGGCAAGTTATACACGGGATGCCCCAAATAGGACAGAATAGGAAGCATGGCAGCCGTCGCTACCTTTCCGTATCCTGCCATGTCGTTAATAAGGAGTATCTGTTTCTTACTCATTATGCTTTAATTTATCGACTGCAAAGGTAGTGTAAACCGTATGAACGGCAAAATAAAAAACGATAAATCACATATTATCTGCTCTTTAACACATTTTGTCGACGAAGCAAAGAGCTATCGATGTATCCTTTTGTGTATAGGGTCGCAATGTATAAAGCACACAGACTGAAGAGCATAAGTAAATAATAAAGATATTGGAAGCAAGCAGATACGAATGTAAAAGTATGGGAATTAGGACGTGAAGACATAAGAATTACAAAACGAAACAATAAGACTCGGAACTCAAGAACATAGAGTTTGGTCTCCTTGGAGATATTGGGTTTATCCCCTAAGAAACAAGGCTTTACTTCTTTGAAACATAAGGAATAAACCTTAATTCCACAACAGTTATATCTTAATCTATAGCTGTTCACAAAGACTTATTAATCGTTTCAGATCGCCCTTTTCGGCTTCTCCGAATGGAGACTTCGGGTAATCACTCATACATTCAGCCCCTTGTATCATCAAACAAGATGCATTTCTCTTGCAGATTTCATTGCTTTTGTATAAACTTATAGGGCATTACAGAAATTACAAAGGCCTTGTAGAAGTATTACAGACGCCTTGTAGAAAGATTACAAGCGGCTTGTAGAAAGATTACAGACGCCTTGTAATTTTCTGTACTAGGTATAACGGAGTGTTTATACTACTTTTGTAATAGCAAGATCAGCGTTGATTGGTAAACAGCCATAACTCCCTCAAAAGTTGAATTGCGTATGAGGCTCTACCTTCAGCCACGTTTATAGAAAGTCCTGCAAGTATCAAGAATCTCAAACCCATAATGGGTTTTATTCCAACCTTATAACATTTTATAATTGTATGCATACGAATAATACAAAGAAAGTCGAGCCTTCTGTTTCAACCTCTATCCAAACAAATACAATCCAGTGATGTAACGGGAACAAAACAATGATCTTATGGGGGCAGACGATGACACAAATGGGGATCAGACGATGATATGATAAGAGAATAGACCAACCGCAAAACAGTTATAAAGATGTAGTAAAAACGTTTAGGAGTAGGGAGAAGAAGACTCTAACCTTTATGTTCTGCCCTATCAATAATGATAAACTACACCTCAGAAAACAAAAGCACAGAAAACAAAAAGCAGCCCGCTACCAAATGGTAACGGGCTGCTTATATATATAATAAGGTGTAAACCCTACTTATGTCGTTGCTTCTTACTTAGCCTCAGCAGCTGCTTCAGCAAGCTCATGTGAACGTTTCTCAATCTTCTTACCCAATACAAGATAAGCTACTGGAGACGCAATGAAGACAGAACTCAAGGTACCGATGATGATACCGATAATCATTGCGAATGAGAAACTACGGATACTGTCACCGCCAAGGATGAAGATTGACACGAGCACAATCAACGTAGAGACTGACGTATTGATAGTACGTGAGAGCGTCTGGTTGATAGAATCATTAAAGATCTTCTGTATATCAGCCTTTGCAAGGTTGTGTTGCTGTTTGCGAAGGTTCTCACGGATACGGTCATATACAACCACCGTATCGTTGATATCGTAACCAATAACGGTCAGGATAGCACCAATGAAGGTCTGATCTATCTCAAGAGAGAATCCAATCCATCCATAACACAATGAGAAACAACCGATAACAATAGTTGTATCGAGAACAAGTCCTACGATAGAACCAACAGAGAAACCGATGTTACGGAAGCGTAAGAGGATGTAAAGGAAGATAAAGAAGATAGCTAACAGAACGCTCATAAATGCATTGTAAGTAATGTTCTTAGCAATAGAAGGACCTACCTTAGCACTCTGAATGATTGAACCACCCTCACGAATGTCTGGGTTCTTGAAGTTAGCTACGCTTACTTGACTAACAAATCCACCTTTCTTCAACGCATTGTAGAGAATTGTCTCTGCCTTATCGTCCTCCATTGGATCGTTAGAATCAATGTTATAGTTGGTTGAGATACGAACAGTCTTACCGTCTGTACCCAAAGCAATAACATTAGTAGTAGCTGGCTTACCAGCATTCTCACCTACAGTGTTTACAAAAGCACCATTCATTACCTTACGAACATCCTCAACCTGAGTTGGTTTGTTCAGTGTAACAACATAGTTACGACCACCAGTGAAGTCAATACTACGGCTCAAACCACGTACAGCAAAGCTGACAATACAGATAAGAACTGCCACACCCCATACTGTGAAACTCTTCTTATACATGCTCATGAAGTGATAGCTCTTATCCTTCATGAAGTTCTTTGAGAAGTTAGTTGTAAAGCTAAGGTTCATCCACTTATCCTTACTTACACGGTTCTCAAATACTATACGAGTGAGGAATACTGCTGTAAAGAATGAGATTACAAGACCAATGATCCATGTAGTAGCGAAACCGCGGATAGGACCTGTACCTGTTACAAGCAGGATAACACCAGTGATCAGGGACGTTAAGTTAGAGTCGAAGATAGCAGAGAACGCGTTGCTATAACCTTCATGCAACGCTTGCTTCATGCCTTTACCCAACCTCAGCTCCTCTTTGATACGTTCATAGATAAGCACATTGGCATCCACAGCAGTACCCAAGGTCAATACGATACCGGCAATACCTGGCATTGTCAATGCTGATTGGAAGGATGCTAATACACCCAAGGTAAAGAAGAGGTTGGCAAGCAATGCCAAGTTAGCCATCATACCTGGGATAACATTATACATGACAATCATGTAAAGCATCAAAAGTACAAATGCAATAGCGAACGAAACAAGTCCTTGTTGGATTGATTGAGCACCAAGTGTTGGTCCAACAACCTCTTCCTGCACAATCTTTGCAGGTGCTGGCATACGTCCAGACTCCAATGTGTTAGCCAAATCTTTGGTATCTTCAATCGTAAAGTTACCTGAAATAGATGACTGACCACCATCAATCTCACCATTAACACGTGGAGCAGAGTAAACAACGCCATCCAAAACGATGGCTATAGCCTTACCAACGTTAGCCTTAGTAAGGGCTGCCCACTCGCGAGCACCCTCTGAATTCATCGTCATACTAACCTCTGGGCGACCGAATTGATCGAACTGATCCTTCGCATATGTGATAACGTCACCCTCCATTCGTGCACGTCCATCAGCAGAAGTGACCTTCAGAGCATAGAGTTCATATACATTCTTCTTGCTAAGACCCTCAGCTGGCTTAGCACCCCACAGGAGTTTCAAGTCACTTGGTAGTACTTGCTTAGCCACCTGACCATGAATCAGCTTATTGATAGCAGCTGTATCACGTACACTTGCATATCCAACAAGACTCAATCCATCACCAGGGATAGTCTGTAACATTGAGAATAATGGATGCATCTTCTTCATTGCTGCTGTCTGTGCATCCTTTCCTGGCGCAGCATTCTTCTTGTTTGCTGTAAGAGTAAGCTTAGCGTTCTTTGCAGATGGTTCGGCTTTTGCACCTGTAGCTTCAGTCTTTGTAGAGTCAGAAGCTTCTGTTTTTGTCTCGCCATTAGCCAAACGTTGGTCAAGCTGAGCAAGATAAGGAGTAATCTCTTGGTTGTTATAAGTCTCCCAGAACTCAAGGTTTGCAGAACCTTGGAGCAACTTACGCATACGCTCAGGCTCACGAATACCAGGCATTTCAACCATTAATCGACCTTCCTGACCTTCGAGTTTCTGAATGTTTGGCTGTACAACACCATACTGGTCGATACGGTTTGTCACAACATTGTAAGAGTTATCGATAGCTGAAGCGACCTCATCACGAAGAGCTTTCTCCACTTCTGCATCGGAACTCTGTGTGCTCACCTTGCCTTTAAGTTGCTGTGTAGCGAACACTTCAGCAAGTTTATGACCTGGAGCAACCTTGTGATAAGCATCAACGAAGAGTGTTATGAAGTCTTTCTGACTACTCATCTCTTCCTGTTTTGCCTCAGCCATAGCCTTTTGGAAAGCGGCATCCTGCTTGTGATCAGCCAATGTTTCCACAACATCTGGTACTGAAATCTCAAGTACAACGTTCATACCACCCTTCAAGTCAAGACCAAGACCAATCTGTGTCTCAAGGCATTTCTGGTAAGAATAGATACCCAAATACTTGACAGAGTCTAAGTAATCCTGTCGTTCAATAGGGTCTTTGATCTTCGCAGCCTGACTATCATAGTAGCTTGTTGCTACTGAGAAAGACAGGTAGAAGATACTTGCGAGCGTCAAAAGAACGGCTACGCAAATCACTAATCCTTTGTTTTGCATTTTATTTGATTGTTTTTAATTATTGTTTCGCTACTTTCGATAGACGTGCAAAGATACGTATTTTTTCACACTTCGAAAAATTTATGCACCATAAATGTGCCCTTTTTAAGGTTTTGGACGGTATTTTAACCAGCAATACACAGGGTAATGGTCCGAATTAGTAACACTATTATCAACCTTAGCACCATAAGGTTCGAAGTCATCCGAGCAGAATATGTGGTCAATACGGAAGTACATTCCACTTTTATGGTAGCTTATTCCAGGGCCGTTACCACTACTTACATAGCAATCTGTCAGAATATTGGCGATAGTTCTGTGTGCATAGCTAAGCGGATTATCGTTGAAATCACCGCAAAGGATTACAGGAACCTTCTTATCAAGATACTTTTTTACATATTTTGCAACCATTTCAACCTCTGGAGCACGACGTTCTGCAACTGTTCCAAGCTTATGTAGCAGGTGAGAGGACTCACTCTTCATATCATTTGTCTTCATACTGCCCTTCACAAGTGTCTTAAATCCCTCCTTATCATCATTAGTCAGTCCGAAACTCTCGAAGTGATTGTTCACCAAGAGAGTCTTTGTACCCTTTATATCCAACATATAAGCAACGCTCATGTTGCTATTTGACTTATAGGGAATACTGTCTTGCCAAAGAATTGGATAACGGCTCAGCAAGAGGATATGGTCAGCTGCTGGTTTTTTCTTTACCATAAGCTTGTAATAAGGATAATGTTTCTTCAATGTATCCAGTATGTGGTCACTTCCACTAGCGTCCACTGTCGCCTCCTGTAGACACACGATATCAGCCTTACTGTTAACTACATAATCAACAATAGGGTTCGTTTCGCCCTTTTTTACATCCCATGGATCAAACATGTAGACATTAAACGACATAACTTTAATGGCTCCATGCGGTTTTTCTTTTGGGATATTAAAAGGCATATAGGTACGTATTGGACCGTAACAAATCAGGAAGCCCAGAACAGGCAACCATATCATGCGCCACCGGACAAATGCCCATACAACCAGAAACACCAAGTTAGCAAAAAGAATAACAGGGAATCCCAGTCCTAAATTAGCTAATAAAGGGTAGTCCGCAGGGTGTAACTTATCAACATTACCCACTAAAATCATCAACAATACGATGAGAAGGTTGCCCACGATGAGCGCTCTGAATACAAACTTCTTAAGTGTCTTATACATCGTTATCTCCTTTCTTTCAGCCTTCACAGGCTATTACTACTACAAAAAATCAGCCCTTACATTCGGCTGTTAATATCAGTTATGCTTACTACTATCAAAGAGTTTCTGCTTTTCTTCCTTTGTTAAGCTATCATAACCACTCTTACGAATCTTGTCTAAGATACGGTCTATCTCTGCTTGCTCAGCATGTTTACGGGCATTATAATCCCAATCCGTATCTTTCTGGGTACTATTCTGATGTGAAAAATCTGACCAATTACTCTTCTTATGCTCTGTAGATGCATTGCTAGAATGCCCCGAACGCTGCTCCCAACTATTACGCATCTTATCAAAGAACTGTTGTCCTTTATTCATCCCGAAGTCTCCATAACCTGAATATGGATGCTTTTTCCAATAACGAATCAGCAAGAAACCAAAGAGCATACCACCTAAATGGGCTAAATGAGCTACGCCATCGTTACTTGTTCCCAAAGCTAAAAACAACTCAACACCTACCGAACCGAGTACAATCCACTTAGCCTTAATGGGAATAGGAATAGGAATAATGAACATTCGTTCCTCTGGAAATAACATTCCAAAGGCTAACAACACAGCATAAATAGCCCCAGATGCACCCACGGTTGTCATCATATTAAGATATGTTTCCATTGGAACAACAAGGTCAGTGGATATCCTAATAGAATTATACTGAGCCAATCCATCATATACATAAGCTCCATATTGTGCCAATTCCTGACACAAGCCAGCTCCAATACCACAAACCATGTAATAAAAAAGGAACTTTTTCGGACCCCATACATTCTCCACAACCATACCAAACATCCACAACATGAACATATTCATCAGTATGTGCATAACTCCACCATGCATAAACATGTAAGTTACCAACTGCCAAATACGGAAGTCGGATGCTAGGAAAAAGTGCAAACTAAAGATATTATTGAGATCAATATTCAGTCCATTCAACACATATGTTGCAATGAAGACCAGAATATTAATAATGAGTAGATTCTTTGTTACTGTTGGTATATTTTGCATTTAACTATTTCAATTAGTTCTAAAATATCATATAAACGACACAAAAATACAAAAAAATCCACTTTTAAGGCATAAAATCAGCGTGACAAAGGCTTTTTTTTATGATTTTCTACACTTTTCTCTAGATTTTATTTGTTTTATAAAAGGAATCTACTATATTTGCAGCGTAATCTAGAATATCGATCAATAAATTAATCATCAATAAATCAGAATTATGAACAAAACAGAGTTAATTGAGAAGATTGCTGCCGGTGCAGGTTTGAGTAAGGCAGACGCTAAGAAGGCATTAGACGCAACAACAGAGGCTATTAAGGGTGCATTGGTTGCAGGTGATAAGGTTCAGCTTGTAGGTTTTGGTACATTCTCTACCAACGAGCGTCCTGCTCACGAGGGTATTAACCCTGCAACAAAGCAGAAGATTAAGATTGCTGCTAAGAAGGTTGCTAAGTTCAAGGCTGGTGCAGAGCTCGCTGACGCAGTGAACAAGTAATCAGTCAAGATTTTATAAAGCATAGAAGGCAGGCCGAAAGGCTTGCCTTTTTTGTTTTATTGGCTTACTTTCTTTGTTTTATAGGCTTTCCTTCTTGTTTTATGAAAGTCTAAAGAGCATCTTACCATAGGCTTAAAAAGCCCTTCCGTTAATAGCATTGATTGGAAATAGATAAAGACTTATCTACTTGTATGGTATAATTATCCCAATTTAGATGGTCTTACAAGCGGACATAAACTATAGGATAAAATGCAAATTGATACTATGTCTATTCGTCTTCCATAAACATCTCATCCCTACATCTTTGATTTTTATAAACTATTTTCACTCAACTCAAAACCAATACATGCTCTTTTGGCTTCTAAAAGATGCCTAATTGACTTGCAAAAGGTATCCTTTAAGACCCTTACTAACGCCCTTTTGAAGTCCAATTAAGCACCTTTTCTCACACCTTTTTATAACCAACTGATTTCCTGATGGTCACAAACCTGCTTTTTACACGTATTTTTATCCTTATTTATAGATGTTTTATTTGAATTTGTATAACGATTTTTCAAAACCTTATCTACTTCTTCGAAGAGTTAAAAAGGAAAAAGCCTTCTACGTCAGAAATATGATAATAGAATAGAAAGACCTTTTCCAATAACGAGTTAGATTGTATTTTCAATACCCTAAGGGTACACCCCTGCAGCTATCCACTATAAAATACTCGTCTGTTTATTCCCCTCATGCTGTACTTTCTTGTCTATTTCTTTATAGCTTTTACCCTTTGACAACCTCCAACTAAACCTAAGTGTTATCATATTGCCCAAGTCTCTGCTACGATAAATAGACTCTTTGTAGAGGTTTTCGTTCAGCACCCTACCGCTCTGAATAGCAGGATGTTGCTGGAAAGGATGCTGCATAAAGAGTGACAGATTACACGTTTCCCACCTGTAACTAACGCCCAAATAGATTGCTGGACCATTCCTTCCCTCATGCTCTCCTTCAACAAATTTCCAACCATTATCGGCATATCCCGTGAGTGTCCAGCGTCCAAGATAAGCCTGAATATTACCACCATAGTTGTAACTTGTAAGATGATGACGGTACAGACTGCTGTTATTAAAAAAGCGATTGATACCTCCGAAAAGTGTTACAGACAGATGCTCTGGCACTACATCATACTTAAGATAGTTCTGAACAACAAACATCATGATATTACCAATGTTCTGTTGTGAATAAAGAAACTCATCTGTTGCCGTACGTTCATACACACTCATATTCGTCCCAATATTACGTCGGTACTCCATATTCATACCACTGCTCACACGCTTACCATTATAACTTATATCTATAATATTCTTAATGACTCTTGAAGGCTGCAAGTTAGGATTTCCAACCTTCCATTCACGGCTATTTTCTCTGATTCTTGCATCGCTCACCATAGCGTATGAAGACACACGACGATAGGTTTCAAAGCTGTAACTTGCATTTAATCCTGCCAAAATTTCGTAGCTCAACGTAAGTTTTGGACGGAAGGTCCAGTAGTCAAAGCTATAGTTTTCTTGCGAATAGGTCTTATTAGCAACCCCAACACCTGCCGAATAGCCAAATTGCTTCCACCTTCCTTTCACCTCTGAGAAAAAATATAATTCTCTTCTTCGCACCTTATTGAGAGCAGACACATCACCAGTATATTCATTATTGGTAAACGTCATTGAGTGGTTTAAACCAGCAGAAAGGGTGAAAGGCTTGAGTTTATTCTCATAAATAGCTTCACTCTCCAGCGACCAAGTACGCCCATTTACCTCATAGGCATAATCTCCTTCTTCCCCATTATATCCTTGCTTGTCCGTATAAATACCCGAACCAACGACATTTGCCGTGATACTTTGATGTTTACCAAGCTGATGAAAGAAGTAAAGATCAAGCGTCGGGGCGAAACTACTTGCCACATCAATCGTCCGAAAAGACTTTTCTATCGTTCCGTCCCGATACACAAAATCAGCATAATTACCGGGCGTATTGTTTCCCTCTGTTGATAAACTCGCTTGGAAAACATACGTAGCCGAGTCGGCAAGACTATACTTTATCTCAAACTGATTACCAAAACGACGACTCCTGCCATCGGTCTGATTGCGTGAAACCAGATAATGACTACCGTTGTTCAAGGTATAGTCAGCCATTTCTGAAGACCGAAAACCACGATGGTCTTTATAAGAAGAATTGAAGGTTAAAGCCAGTTCTGAATTCTTATGATTGAGCTTTGCATAGACCGTATTATCACCATTCAACGTTGTGACAGCATTCGATAAGTCAGCCCCAAGCACGTAACCAGTGGTGTTACGCTTTGTCCGAATATCAATGACATAACCTATTCCGTCACCATATCGAACTCCCGGATTATCGATGAAATCAATGTTTTTCACAAGTTTGGGGTCCAAAGCGAGCAAGTCTTCTTTACTTGCCAAAGCTCCATTCAGCCTAAGTTGGACACTTCCATTATTCGTCAAAGGCACAATGGTACGCATCACCTCGTCTACTCTGACACGTGGAAGAGACAGCTTTCCAAGCAGACTATAACCGTCCGTTGCCGCTTCTCGTTGTGCATCAGACGGTACAATCAGCATGCCATCAAGCTTTTTCGTCACTCGTGCAGCCTCAACTGTCACCTCTTTCATCTCTACACTCTTTGCCGTCTCACTGTTTCCTTTCTCATTCTGGGCACCAACAGGAAGTGCAAGAAAGCACAACAACAGCATCCATAAACCTTTTTCCATAGTCTTTGTTTTTTGCTACAAAGATAGAATCCACCTACTATTAGGGCAAAAATAGACACTGACAATTACCTGACAATAGCTTTAACCTCTAAATAACCATATTCTTTAAGCGATAAACTTCCGCATAATTCGAGAAAGTTCATTAAGCTCTTATACGCGTATAAATGTAGTATTAAATTAGAGAAGGATATTTGTATTTTTCAAAATAATCATTTATATTTGCAGCACAAGTCGTTAGTAAAAATGTATATTACTTACAAAAAGTCGTTTGAAAAAGTGTAAAAATCCGACAAAAGGTCGTCCAAAAAAGTGAGAACTTTATAGATTTATTATATAAGTAAAACCAAACTGGAATAAAAATATCAATAGACTTGCTGGGAATAAACCATCTATCACAAACAAAAGTAAAATGAATGTGTTCTCGTTGAAGTAAAAGCATCTACTGGAAACACAAAGAGTACCAAGACCATTTTACAGCATCCTGACAAGTACCATGTATATCAAGCTATAAAGTTAGGAGATTATAATATAGGAGAGAAGGATGGAATTCTCACGCTTCCCGTATATATGGCTTTCCTCTTGAAGGAATATTAACAGGATAGAAAGAAGTTTATATTATTCCAATCGGTAGCCATCACCCCTGTCAGCCACAATATTTAATCCACAACGCTCACTAACAATAGGCTTCAAACGACGGATAAGTGTGTAGAGCGTTTCGCTTGCATCGGGTTTCTTAGGCCAAAGCGTTTCACAGATAACTGCCTTCGATAGTTTTCTATCTGTTGCATTGATAAACAGCTCCATCAGTTGCTGTTGCATCGGAGTAAAGGCTATTTTCTCCCCATGCCAGTCACGGAAACTATGGTCAGAAGCGGCATATACCATCCTACCCAGCACCAATCTGCCTGCACGATGACGACGAAAATACATGACAGATGCAGCCAACCAAACCATTGATAACAAGAGAAAAGCAAACGATAAACGCTGATCTGACAACCCCCACACCGTAGCGAAGGAACAATCAGCATAACTTTGGAATAAAAGTGAATGACCACCCGACTGCCACCTCATCTGTCTACTGCACAGCGAATGACTATCTTCACCCAACGCATATGACACAAACGAACGACGTCTAAGGTCAGCTATCTGTAAATATTGCCGATAACTTTGTATCGTATCGGGCGTAATCCACACCTCACGTTTCCCGGCGAGTGTCTTCGACAAAGCCTGATTCATATCCTGCACAATAGCCGTTTCAGCACCGTGATAGCTGTCAAAGCCAGCCCATACTGCCGAGCAAACAAGTAACAAAAATATGATAACTGACGATATAGGTTTCATAGGCTTGTATCATAAAAAATGATAGAATGTTTCGAGTTATTGTATGTTGCAAAGATAATATTTTATCTTATCAACACCAAACGGAGTGCAAGAAATATACAGTAAAACAGGTATTATCAGTAAATATTTGCTGCACAAGACCTATAGATGCGCAAAATTATACAGTAAAATTTGGGCATTAACCGAAAAAACACTACCTTTGCACCCACGATTGTCCTATGGTGTAATGGTAGCACTACAGTTTTTGGTTCTGTCAGTGGTGGTTCGAATCCGCCTGGGACAACACAGAAATCCGCGGATTCATATTGAGTCTGCGGATTTTTTGTTTATGAAAGAAAACCTAAATTACAGTATTTATGCTTTACCAAGTACCTAAAATCCAAAAGAGATTCCTATCTATCATGGTGTTATTAGCTATCGTATTGAATACGAAAGCTACCCCTCGCGACTCTCTGGCACCAACTCCTCCTATGGGTTTCATGACCTGGAACAAGTATGAAGAGAACATTAACGAACAACTTATACGACAGATTGCAGACAAGATGGCTACTGATGGATATGCTGCAGCTGGATATAAATACATCTTTATTGACGATGCATGGCAGGGAGGACGCGACAAACGTAACAACATTATACCTGACCCTAAGAAATTCCCAAGCGGCATGAAAGCCCTTGCTGATTATGTTCACTCACGAGGATTACTATTGGGAATCTACTCAGATGCCGCTCAACTCACTTGCGCAGGCTATACTGGAAGCTATGATTTTGAAGAACAAGACGCCAAAACCTTTGCAGAATGGGGTATTGACTATCTGAAATATGATTATTGTCATGCTCCTTCCGACAGTGCTGTTGCGCACAAACGCTACAAGAAAATGGGTGATGCACTGCAAAATTCAGGACGGAGAATGGCTTTAGGCATCTGCGAATGGGGACAACTGAACCCTGAGAAATGGGCACGTCAGGCTGGTGGTTCGCTTTGGCGCATCAGCTATGACGTACGTGACATGTGGAAAGACATCGTCAAACAAGGCGGTATGGGAATCCTAGACATCATCAATATCGCCGAGCCACTCTATACTTATGCTGGTCCGGGACACTGGCTTGACATGGACATGCTGATCGTCGGGCTCGACGGGAAAGGCGGTCCATCGAGTGATCTGGGTGGCATTGGCTGCTCTTATACGGAATATCAGACACAGATGTCTATGTGGTGCATGTTCGCCTCACCGTTGGCTATGAGTCATGACATTCTGAATGAGAACGAAGCAACACGTCGTATCCTACTCAACAAGGAGATTATTGCCATCAATCAAGATGCACTTGGTGATGCAGCACGACGGATTAATTACCCTGGAACATGCCGAATTTATCTGCGCAAACTAAGTGGTAACCGTCAGGCACTGGCTATTATGAATCCTTCTGATAAGCCTCAACGCCTTCAATTCCCACTTTCCATAATCGGTAAAGAGGCACAGTACACCCTCAAAGACGTATGGGAGCACACAACAACACGCCCTCAGAAAACCTGGAAAGGTACGCTTCAGCCCCATGAAACAAAGGTTTTCATTGTTAAAGCGCCCCAAATAACAATCTGATGACTTAGATTATAAGAACTGGGAAAGGGCAACGAAGGCTTTTTGAAATAACATAACAAAAAGAGAACGCTCCCCACGTGCGAAATAAGGAATATCCCTTTATTTTCAGCTTTGTACCTATCAGATAATCAAAGAGTTACAAACAAGCTCGTAAAAGGTGCCCTTTTGCATTGTAAAAGGGCACCTTTTACACATCAAAAGGGCATGTTTTGCAATGCAAAAGAGCATCTTTTACCATGCAATATGCCACCTATTACTTTTGAGAAGACTAAAAAGTTTTACATAAGTAGAAATTAACCCACAAACAAAGTACCCACTTGTACCCATGAAAACACTATTCAACCCACTTTCATTTCCTGAAGAAAAACAATCCATCATTTGGTCATTTCTCTCCTTTTGTCTATATTTGTAATTGGAATATTTACTAATATAGACGATACATCGTACTATATAAAGCAAAAAAGCACAAGCAATGAAAGCGATAGAAATACTATTTCCAGTCTTTTTTATGATGCTTCTCGGGTGGCTAAGCAGGAAAAGAGGATGGATAACAACAGCTCAAAACGAAGGAGCAAAGTCATTGGTGTTTAACATTCTGTTCCCGTTATTGGTCTTTCATGTCCTCATGGAGGCTGAACTCTCCGCCAATTTTCTGTATGAAATAATTTTCTTAGACGTTGCATGGGTCATCATCTATCTGATTGGGAAGCGCATAGCAGGTCCTGTCAGTGGGCGATATGCACGCTTAGCCCCCTTCTTACTGATGACCTGTGAGGGCGGCAGCGTTGCCTTACCATTATACATTGCACTCGTGGGAGCCGAACATGCAGTGAACATCATCACCTTTGACGTTGCAGGAATACTCATAAACTTCGGTCTTGTACCTGCACTCATCACCAAACAGACAAGCCGTGAGGTTGCTTTCTTTCCACTTGCCAAACGCATTGTGACAGCACCTTTCATCGTTGCCGTTATCCTTGGGATTGTTGCTAACGTGCTGAACGTACAGCATTGGCTGATATTGGGGCATCTCAATACCATCTTCAGCAATACAATGTCAATGGCAACAACACCCATTGCAAGTGTCATTCTCTTCACCTTAGGCTATGGTTTCCACCTGCACTTATCACAACTGAAACCACTTTTAGCACTGAGTCTTGTGAGAATCATACTGTGCGGTGCCATCGTTGGGGGCTTTTTCCTGTTCTTCCCTGAGCTTATGGCGGTGAAAGTGTTCCTTGCTGGTGTACTACTCTACTTTGCTTGCCCTACAGGTTTCCCCGTTCCGCTACAGATAGGAGCACTCTGTAAAGATGAAGATGACGAGAGTTTCATTTCAGCTTTTATCTCAATCTTCATCGTATTGGCAATGGTAGTATACACATTTATCACATTGGACGTAATGAGAACATAGGAGAACAGAAGAAGATACAGGGGTATTTACACCTATAACATAAGCAACAAAAGGCGTAAAGTCATCCCCTTTAACTTCCCCAACTCCCTTAACTTGCAATAAAGAATACATTAAAACAAGAGAAGATATGAATGATAACGTACAGAGTCCATGGCCGGGACCGGCAGGACTGATACCCGTAACAAGCGGACGAGCTGATGATGCCAATGTCTTTAACCGCAGTTATCTTGACTCTATCCACGTTGAGATGCGTGTCATTGACGCTGTTGAGCCATCGCTAAAGACAACAATTTTCGGTGAGGAGTTCGCTTCACCCATCATGATGCCAGCCTTCTCACACTTGAATAAAGTGGGGAAAGACGGGCGTAAGCCTATGCAGGAATATGCTCGTGCAGCCAAAGAACTAAATACTTTGAACTGGGTTGGCATGGAACCTGATGAAGAATATGCAGAAATTGCAGCCGAAGGAGCTCGGACTGTGAGGATAATAAAACCATTTGCTGACCACAGTATTATCCTGAATCAGATACGTTTCGCTATCGAACAAGGTGCAATAGCTGTTGGCGTAGACATTGATCACGTTCCTGGAACAGATGGTAAATATGACGTTGTGGATGGTATTCCACTCGGACCCGTTATGCTTTCCGACCTGAAAGCGTTTGTTAAAGCTGCAGGAACAGTGCCTTTCGTAGCCAAAGGAGTACTGTCTGTACAGGACGCTGTTAAGTGTAAGGAAGCCGGATGCCAAGCCATCATCGTCTCACATCACCATGGACGCATCCCGTTTGGTATTGCTCCACTAATGGCTCTCCCAAGGATTAAGGAAGCATTAAAGGGAAGTGGCATATCAATCTTTGTTGATTGTGGTATTGATTCTGGCTATGATGCATACAAAGCACTGGCATTGGGCGCTGACGCTGTGGCTGTTGGAAGAGGTATTCTGAAGCCTTTACTGCAGCAAGGGAGCGCAGGTGTTAAGGAAAAGATACAAAAATGAACGAGCAACTTTCGGAGCTGATGATGTACACCTGCGTGAAAGATACTCGTTCATTTGATGCTTCTGTCCTTTATCTATAGGATTTTCTTTTTTAGAATCTTAATGTGTAGCTTGGTAAAAGGCGTCTTTGTTTAAAGAGCTTGTTACCAAGCTATTTGTTGATGGGTCTGAAATGGTGATACCAGAGTAAGTTTTGATAGGCAGAACGGTACCTGTCCATGCGCTCCGCAACGATGTATAATAAGATTCCGTATGTCCCTTGAAAGGAACAAGCTTGCTGAGTTGCTGGTCAAACTTCGCAAGAAGCTGCGGATTAGATGGCAGAAGACGGTGTACATAGTCACCCATATCATAGAACATCGATGGGAGATAACCATCCATACTCTGAATACTATCCTCCGAAACAGTAGCTAATGAATTTGTAGAGTATATCTCTTTCATAACATTTGCCATCCCTTCAGCCTGTGAACAATCAATAACACTGATGGTTCCGTAAGGATAAGGAGTGCCATCATACGTATAATTAGTATAGAAATTGATGAATTCTGTGCAGATATGGTTGTAGTCTGGCTGCGTCTTTGACAGTTCTCGCCACAATAATTCATAAGGCATACCGTAAGCCATGATCTCCGTTGGACTGCCAATAATATAATGTGCATTGTTCCGAAGTTCATAAGCTACCTCAACACCAGTCATATTACAGTCGTCAAACATGATGTATTGGAACTTTCCAATACCCGAATTAGCTATTCCTTTGGCAAAGTCGGAGATATCTAACATGTAGGCACTGCCACCGAACCAACGTGTGCGAGGACCAATAAACCCTTTGTTTTCACCGAAATTAACGGCTCTTGATCTGGCTGAAGCATAGGAGCTTTCAGAGCTTGCTGGTATCCATCCCTTGCCATGACAGCCCACAATCATTGAATAAGTACGTGCTGGAGCCTCTTTCTTGACACGCTTAAGGATGGTAGTTATCCATTGTTGAGAGTTTAATTTCTTATCAGATAGTTTATTGTTGAATACTTCCAACGTGTCATCTACACATGCACCGTTCTTATATTGTACGTTGATAAGATTGCCTTTATCTACTTTTTCAGAAACAAAGACAAGCAATTTCGTGTTATGGAGTCCACCTTGTGCAACGATAGCCTTCTTTATATCCTTGAGATTTGTTTGGAAATCATTATACAAACCACTGTTACTATCAGAGTAACCCGACCATGGCATATATACAAAAATGGTATTCTCCGTCATCTGTCCATTAGGATCTACATACGGACGAGGTACATCATCATCACTGCTACAGGCTGCAAACACGAAGAGTGACATGAGCTGTAAGATAAAAAATAGTTTCTTCATATACTAC